>NZ_FOPH01000008.1 GCF_900113415.1 Oribacterium sp. WCC10
GATTCAGGAATGGTGTAGAAACGATTCCGGCATCATTAAGGAAAAGGCATAATGCTGATAAAATGCCTGTAAGAGGTCTGATAAGGAATAGGCATTTCTTCGGTTTTAAAGTTGCAGCACTAAATACGATTAAGCTAATCAAATATATGGTTAGCTTGGATAAGTGTGTCCAATTAGCATAAGGAATGGAAATAGGATGCTAATAATCCTCTGATTTTAGGTACGCATGTGCATCTGAAATCGTATTTTTTATAAAAAAGATAGTGTATTAAGTTTTCAAGGAACAATATATCGAAAATGGATGTGATATAAACGTCCATTTGTCGGGCGACTCATATGATAGAATCAGAATAAAAGAAACTCCCCTGTGATAAACCTCCGTTTGAGGCCATCACAGGGGAGTTTTTCGCTATCGTAGATTCCGAATAGATTTATCGCTGATGTATGTTCAATGTTTACCGGTGAAATAGTCCATTTGTCATATGATTTAATTTACGCTTTTTTAGTACAATGTCGGCATTTCTGCTGCATTTATATTGATCCTTGTAATACTGGTGGGTATCCAAAATCAGCCCGTTTCCTGCCTCATTGAGCCACCTCCCATTTGGGCAAATGTAGCTATCCCGTCAGCTCCTGCATTAGGTGCCATTGCTAATCCATCTGTGGCGGATCCCACAAAATCATTTCCTGCAGATAATGATGCCATTCCGACTTCGGCACCCATTACAGTATTATGTGTTTGCTCTTGTATAGGTGCTTCTTTTTGAACCTCTGGAGCCAACTTACTACCCAGAACAATGAATACCAGGTTTCCGGTACCGGTTCCTACCGGTATAAGAAGCTCTCCATCAGCAAGACACTGTACAGTGACAATCTGATTGTTATTCAGGAGAATCTCGTAAGATTTACCTGCTAAAACATTTGCCTTTACAGGAACATTGGCATTTGATGAAGTTGTATTATGGAACAAAGCATCAAGGTTGATCTCACCGTACACGATAACATTATCTGAACTAAGACCTAATCCCTCCTGGGAAGAAAAATAATTCATGGCTGTTGACAGATTATCTATAGGTTTAAGTACTTCATTAAGGTTTGCCTCGATAGGATTTCCTGAACTGTCTGTTAACTGTTGACTGACAGCATTGTATATAGAAAGAATTTCCCCATTCGTTTTTTGCCCGAGATTTATTGTTACGTTATTTATCTTCTGACTGTCGCTGCCTGAGGAATCTTTATCAGAGCCTGAATCATTGCTGTAATTGGTGATGTCTTTGTTAATAATACGGTTGTTATTATTGATGATGTTATTACCGTTCTTGTTAGTGTTATCATCATTATTGTTAACATCATCGCTGTTATTATTGTTGATATTATTATTGTTGTTATCGGGGACGGACTGTATGAGTGTAGCAGCAGGGATATCTATGCTGATATTGGTTCCTGAAGCTATCTTTATAGACCATGTCCCATCCTGCTTTTTTGTTGCGGTAACGCCTTCCGGGGTATTGATCGATGTGATCTCATAATTGCTGATCGGAGAAATGATGATCTCCGTATAAGTTATTTCCGTACCCTTTTGGCCTAACCACTCTGCACCCTTGTATGTCGTTAATCCGCTATTGCTTTTATCTGCTGTAATGTTTTCACCGGTTTTTATGGAGATTGAAAAATACTCTGTTCCGGTAGATTTGTCCACTACTGTACCGCCATAATTGTAAACAGTACCGGTATTTTTCTGTATAACGCCATTTTCATAATTGGCAACTAAACCTGTTGATGTATTATTATTGATTTCGCCTGTATTTTTAACAACTGTACCATTGTTATCATCTATATAACCTTCGTTTTTTCTGATTGTACCGTTATTGTTTTCTACGATACCTTTAGAATCAACCTTACCTTTGTCGTTAAGAGTAGCCTTGCTGTTTTCATGGATGGTTCCGTTGTTTATTACGATGGTACTGTTATTTGTGTATACAACGGCTCCGGAAAAGCTGTCAGAAATAATCATAACGTCTTCTTCCAGACTATCTTCGAGATTTCCGAGATCATTCTTACCTGCATTAAAGTATAGTTCAGAATTATTATTCTCGATTGTTCCGAAGTTGCCGGAACATTCATCATCTTCGTAACCAACTGTGGCACCCTTATTGTTATTCGTTATGAAGCCAAGATTGATAGTGACTCCACAGTTATCAGAAAAATTAGGGTTATTATTCTCGATTGTTCCGGTGTTTACTTCGACAGTTCCTGCATTAAATTGTATGTCACCATTAGTATCATTTTGTTCTATATAACTGTCGTTTTGAGTGACTTTACCTGAATTTAACAATATGGAACCTTCATAGCCTTCATCTTCATCTACAGAGTTTTCTTTTATGGTTCCAACATTAAAATCTACAGAGCCGTAGTTTTTATTTATACTTCCGTAGTTATTCTTGATGTCACCTGTATTTATATTTATGTTGCCGTTTTCTTTTGTATTGTTGAGGATTCTTCCATCATTCTGATCAACAGTTTCGTAATTATTGTATATTGCACCGTCACCATCATTATATTCTACGGTTCCGTTATTATTTATAACAGAGCCTCCGTTTTCGCTGATGGTTCCTTTTTCTGTATTATTGTTTACCTTGCCGTTGTTTACTTCTATGGTAGCGTTATTGTTTTCGATGGTTGCGCCTGTATATTCATTTACCATTGAGCGGACTTCACCTTGTTCATAACCCATATCACTATGACTATCGAAAAAATCGTAAATGTCATCATAGTCATCAATACCTGCATTTTTTCCAAGGTCAGAATTATTGTTTTCTATATATCCGTGGTTTACTGATGTGTTTTCAAATGTTCCTTCACCATTTGGATATTCATCCCCTTCGCTGATGAATCCTTCCTCGGAGCCTATATCTCCATTGTTATCTGTGATGCTTCCGAGGTTTATGCCGACGGAACCGTCATTTGTACCGATGGAGCCGTTGTTGAAAGTTACTGCACCAGTTTCATTATTGTTTGTAACTTCCTCGTTGTTTATTTCAATGGTTCCTTCAGCCTCGTCAGTACCATTATCGATTACAGTACCGTTGTTTATCTCGATTGTGCCTTCATTTGCTCCTAATGTTGCATCAGATACAACTTCATTCACATCTTCAGTGTTTGTTTCGGTACTCTGATCACCGCTGATTGTTTTATATTCTGTCGCCATGGCCGGCAGCTGCACCTGTCCGACCGTGATAGTCACCGCAGTAAGTAACGTCACTGTCTGTTTAAACTTTCTTCTCATGCTATTACTTTCCTTTCTGATAAGTGCATTTTATAAAGGCAGAGTTATGCAATTAAAGATTCATGTATTTGCTTTATAAAAGCATTTCACGTACCGGTTGCTGCATTATTCTGTGAATACAGAAAAATGGTCACAAAACAGCTCTCTCACTGTTTTTTACCTCGGCGATTTGATCAGGAATATAATTTGATATGAACGGAAAGATTATACGAAAAGTGACCGCACTAACAGATATTCCCACCCGGCCTAATGTCGATTGGAATAGAGATTAAATCAGATTGATGGTATATACTGTTTTGAAAAATTATCATTGAGTATAGAATGATATGAAAAAACTGTCCCGGTATATAATTCCGGAACAGTATCATAGATTAAAAGATCGAGCATCGTAATAAGCCGGGTTATGTATCAAGTGGTCATCTATCTAGGGCGTATGTTGCCATACGTCTCAATCAACCTACCCGGAAACTGACGAGCAGCCATACGTTTCCTATTTGGTCTTTCTTCAGATGGGGTTTATACTGCCACATCTGTTACCAGATGCGCGGTAGTCTCTTACACTGCCGTTTCACCCTTACCGGCAAATGCCGGCGGTCTGTTCTCTGTTACACTTTCCTGTGCGTCACCGCAACCTGCCGTTAGCAGGCATCCCGCTCTGTGAAGCCCGGACTTTCCTCTCCCAGCCGGTTTCCCTTATACTGGCAGCGACCACATCCGATACTCGAGCCTAGATTGTACTATCAAATCAGAGATATTACAAGTATAAAAACAGATAATGTGAAATAATACCAGCCTGGTAGAAACTGCACTATTGTTATTTAAAATATATGTGGTATTAGCCGACGGGTATCCATAAAAAACGTTAAGCTGAGTCGTGAAAAATCAAAATCTGTTCACTTAGAGACACTAGGTATTTTTCCTTGGATTCCTCGGCAATTCTGAGTTTTCATCAGGAAAACTCAGAAACTGCCGAGGACCTAAGTGTCTCTTAGGGGCTGATTTTTGATTTTTCCGTCGAAGCGCCCCGTTTTTATATGGAGACTTGTCGGCTACACAGAAATCTATCTTCGGCTATGTAGTTACTTTACAAAAAACCTCCCTACGGTTCATAACCGCAGAGAGGTTTACAGTTCTAAAGAAAGTACACGTAGAACTATGTATTACTGTTTCTTTCTTCTTTTAAAGATTATATACCACTTGATCATTACTATAATTGCAACAAATGTTCCGAATCCGTACATGCTCATTCGTGAGCTGTCACCTGTTTTGGGTGAACGTTTCTTTCCGATTCCACGGGTATCTGAATCTTCATTACCACCTGACTGTCTTGAAGCATTGAGGATTGATCCGGGATAAGCTTCGCTTTTTTCTGTTTCAGAAGAATTGTACTTGTCATTTGGTAACAATTGTATGAAAGTTATTTCATGACCTTCATCTAAAGCTGACTTTTTAATTGCATCATCTGAAGATGAGTTACCTTCACTGTGAACTGTATTATGCTTTTGAGAAGTAGTGTTTTCACCGGTAGAATTTTCAGAAGTTTTTGTACCGGAATCTTCATTATTTTCAGGCTTTGTATCTATTTCATCTGTAGAGTCAGGTTTTTCACCATTAGCCGGAAGCTCCTTTTCAGGCTCTTTGTCCGGATTTTCCTGAGATTCATTTTTATGATCCCCGTTCGGATCCTCAGGAACCTCATTTGCAGGCTTTTTATCGGCCTCTTTCGGTACATCTGTACCATTTGTGGGCTTATTCTTTTCAGGCTCCTTTTCGGGCGTCTCAGACGGCTTATGTTTATCCTCAGGAACACCTGTGTAAACATTTATGATACCTGCTGTGCCGGTTCCGCTTCCTTTGTAATTATCGGAAGCATCGATGACATAACTTCCTTTGACTACAGTATCGTATCCGGTCCAGCCGCTATCGTGAGATATTTTTTTACCACCTTCGGATGTCAAATGGGTGTAGCTTTCAGTCTTAAGATCATAGAGGTTCTTTCCTGATCCGATGAGGCTGATGTTTCCTTCAGACCCGGATACCGAGCCTTCGAACACCTTGCAGAATTCCTTATTTTCATCGCCGGCTCTTTCTGAAACAACATATACATAAGGCTTAAGATTCGGTGCATAGTACGGAAGCTTCTTCCATGTATATGAAGTGTACTCAGGATGATCAGGATCATACATCAGTGTAATGTCTGTATTGCTGTCTGAAATATCGGAATCATTAGTCTTAATAAGTTCCTGACTTCCGGATATGATTCCTGAATCGTTCTGGAGATAACGATATAAACGTACCTTGATGTACGGATTATCCTTATTCTTTACAGTATTCCATTCAGCTTCGGATTTCTCTGACTTATCAGCTGTCCAATTCTTGTAAAATGTTATTTCATATCCGGTATCCGGTTTATAACCATTTACAGCAACTATACCATTAGTCAGAGTGTCATCTGTTGTGAGTTCAAAAAGATGATGCAACAATTTCGAATCCTCGGATCCTTCAGCGGTATCCTTATCGTTAACCTCCTTTATAAAATAAGTGTATAGACGGCCTTTATCATCGTACTTTGGAACATAGGCTGTTTTTCCGTTTTTGTTATAGAAAGTAAATGAAGTTATACCGTTTTCATCAGCATTTCCAAGATATGCCGTAAGCTGCCTGTTTGCGTCATTCTTTATCAGAGTCTCATGCAAAAGTGAATCCTTCCCCTGTACATATTCATATACAGGTTCTTCTGTTTTACCGTCTGATGTCTTTCTCCAAAGTTCGATCTTGATCTTAGGCAGATCTCCGGCACGGAATCCATCAGGGAGATTCTTATAGATCTTAACTCCGCTGACAGTACGTTTATTCCTCTTTCTGTTAACGATAGTCCATGCTTTATCCGGGTTCAGAGTAACCAACGCCGCTGAGACCATGGTTCCGTCCTGAAGCTTCATAAGACCGGGCTTCGTTTCAGCATAGCTGTATTCCGCACCGTTTCCGGTATCCTTCGGAGAATCCGGAAATGCACCGATTTCAACGTACTCATTAGTATTTTTGGAAGGCATGGATTCCTTTATATAGTATGTGTACTCATAGTAGTCTCCGGAACTGAATCGCGGCTGTGGATCATAACTGACCTGCCACCAGTTATTCAATGAATCTTTGGTTGTATCCCATTCGAAATTGATATATTTGTCCTTATCGAGCTGCTCGATATGATAGTTATTATCTTTATCGGTATATGTGCGGTACAGATTTACAACGATGTCCGGTCGTTTATTTGACCTTCCGTCTGCTGAATCACTGTCTTCCCAGAACTTATTGACAGTAGGAACGATACTATCCTTTAACTCATGTCTTAGTGTAAATGAATAGATATCGCCTGTATGATGATCTCCAAGAGTCACTGCTTCCTGAGTCTGCAAAATATAGGCGCCGGAGTAAAGCTCTTCATCATTTTTTCTGTTATTATAAACGTAGTTTATGAGTTTTCCGTTTTTATGTATGAAGCCCGGATTATAATTAATTACATTTCCGGACGTATCATATTTTCTGAAAGGTCCCAGTCTTTTCTTCCATCCGTTTTTCTCGTTTAATGTTACTGGTTCTACCTTATCACCGATTTTCATATCAAGAATAATTTCATCAGGACGGGCTTTAGCCTTCAGTACGCCGTCAAGCCATTGCTCTGCATTGATATCAATATATACCACTCCGACTCGCATATTGGATATCGTAAAATCAAAGGATGAGCCAAGCGTATTCTGATCTGAAACATTATCAGCAGAGTCATTTTTCTGACCAGCTGAAATGTTATCTCTGATGAGCACGTCGTAAACATACTTACTTCCTTTTACAAATCCAAACTCATCATCTTCCCTGGTGAGTTTGGAAAATGCTTCGGGATCACCATTGTATTTCTCCCATTCATGTCCGAGGTACAGAGTATTTTCGCCGGATGAAGGATAGTCTTTCGCAATAGTAGAATCTGAACCTTCATAATAGTGAACCTCATTTTCTACTGTTTTGACATTACCGATATGAGTTTCTCTAACTCTGAAGATGTCGGAACTTTTCGTCTTTTTCCATTTGAGATATTCCTCAGTATATTCGTCCGGAACAGGTATATATATGCAGTTCTCTGAAGACGGGTTGATGGTATATTCAGTTCCGATCTGCTCCCACTTTCCGTTTGCATTGTACTCAAGAACAAAATGTACAGGTTCTCTGGCTTCGGAATCAGAGCCGTCATTCCATTCCTTATATACCGAAATATAGTTTCCTCCGCCTATACTATTGATAATGTTCACATCGGTTTGCAGATACTTTTCTGTAACCTCGGTACCGGAATCTTTCAAGGTGTACCTACGATCCTTTTCTTTTGTTTTGGTACGAACAGTAGGAAAATATCCACTGTTTTTTATATTACCGTGTTCATAGGCGGTATATGTATATTCGGCTCCGTTTTCATCGTATCTCGGAAGCTGTCCATGGTACTTTTCAGCTCCGGTGATTCCTTCTCTATCCATATCTTCATAGGAGTCTATGAGAATCTGATCAGTGAAGGAATCATAAAGGTCCTCGATGCGGTTTATAGCTGTTTCTGATTCATCTCCTTCCGGACCAACTGTATGAAGAGTTGCTCCTTTTTTGTAAGTTCTTGTCACAGTTCCGATTTTCTTTGAGTTTTGATAGATATCAAAGGTGACTTCTGCAAAACCCCTTTCTTTATCAGAATCAGAAAGACCCGTTGGAAAGGTTTTTGTTATGAGAATTTGAGCATTTCCAACCAGTGTATTGGTGATGGTTATTTTCTGATTATCTGATGCGCTCTCAGAATTATAGCTATGAATGTAACGATAACCATCCTTTGTCAGGAAACAGTCAGTATCATTGTCCCGGAATATAACAGCATCTTCCATGAGACCATTTTCTTTGTTTCTGGTTGTTACTTTTTCTTCTCTTGAGAAGTAGTACAGTCTGTTTCCGTTTTCGTCATACTTTTCAAGCACAGATTCGGTACTCCTGCTTTGACGTTCCGACGTGAAACCATTAAGCGTTACAGGATTGGAAAGTCTGGTAGCATATCGTTCATCATCATAGGTATCAGGATATTTAACAGGATCCTGAGTGGTCTTATACAGGGATAATGTAACCTCCGAGTCTACATCCTGTCTCGCGGCTGCCTTCCAGGTTTTTGTGGCTTTTACAGAGACACTGTCCTTTATAAGGTTTTGGAGTGTTTCGCCGTTAAGTATGAAGTGGTTCTCGTAAAGACTTCGGTTTTCTCCGGATTTTGTGTTTAAGCTTGTTTCGTATGTTGCAGAGCTGCCTTTCTTTTTTACTTTTCCTGCATATATCAATTCAGCACCGTCTGTATTATAAGCATCAAGAGAATCATTTTCAGGCAGGGTCAAACGATATAGTCTGTTAATGTTTCCATCTTTTTCTGTTCCGATGTTTTTCTTGATTTCTACATACTTTGAATTCTGTATCGGTGACAGACCGGACCATCTGAAATTTCTGGAAGTATTTTGATCATTGGCATATCTGTACAGAATGATGGAGATTACAGGACGTCCTTTTACGGTTTCCGTATCGGCCTCATCCATCCATTTGCAGTAAACTACATAGTTTGTTTTACCGGATAGAGTATTTATGAGAGTTCCGCCGTCATAGAGACCATTGGTTTTGTCGGAAGCATTGTGTACATTTTCATAGGTTACTTCGTAGTGACGGTCTGTTATGACATTGCCTTCTGATCCTGAGGCATCCGAAAGTTCAAGATTTCCTTCGGTTATGTAATAGTGAACAGGATAGTTATCTTTATCGTAACCATATCCTTTTATATTGATGGACCATTCGTTGTTTCCATCATCACTTACAGTAAACGAACCTTCATTTTTTGCGGAATCAGAGATAAGAGCAACTTTTTTCGGATTCGATGTGTCACCTTTTAGAATCTTATACAGGGAGATATTGTTAAGCCACTCTTCTATGGAAGGTCTGTCAACATTATTTCCGTTTTCTCTTATTGCACCTGTGTCGTTCCACTTTATTTTAGCTGTGAAGTTGGTTATCTCATAATTTCGAAGTATATTTCCGTTTTCGTCTTCATAGGCACTGTAATAATGTTCATTTAATGTATCTTCAGCGGCAAGACGATACTTTATTTTATGAGCGGATAGTTCTCCCGTTATTTCATCCCTCTCCACGTATGTATCGTATAATGCATCGGCAAAAGAATAAGTATATCTGGTAGGTACAGTGTAAGATGAACTGCATTTTGAAGGTGAAGGAACTGTATCAGCGTCTTTATCCGGATGACCGAGGACAGCTGTCAGAGCTTTGCTGTCAAGTCGTTTCCATTCATCACTTTTGTTTTCTATGAAGTATTCAAGATATAGTAAGTCGTTTATATTCTGTCCGACCAGATTGTTCTTTGAAGACTCACTTTTGCCGCCATCTTCCCAACTGCTCTTTACGGTGATAAGAGGACTTTTCCCTATGACCATGAAGCAGTTCTCATTATCAAATGTTTCAGAACCTGCTTTTTCTGCGGTAAGAGTTATGGGTGCAGTACCGGTTCCTGCATGACTCTGATATTCTGTTCCTTCTGTATTTATGCGGAGCTTTATCTCACTGTCAGATGCAATGATATCAAAGAAGTATGCAGAATCGGTATCCCTTAAAGGAATAGAAAAAGTTCCGTTTTCAACAGGGATTTCTTCTCCATCCGGATTATCTGAATTAAAATTCAGAACCGTTACATCATCCGGATTTTCAAGATCCTGCATCACAAAGTTGAGATTTCCGTCAGCATTTACATTTTCTGTTTTCACATAAACAGGATAGATATTGGACGCAGTGGAAATGATATCTTTTGTGACTTCAACAGTTATGGTTGGAAGAGTTACAGAATACAGTTCAAATTGAGATTCATCCTGAAGATATGAGTCAAATGTATAAACTCCAGGAACATCAGGATCATACTCTCCTCCTAAAGTGAGGTTATTCTCCCAGTCAAGATTTAACTTTATGATTCTGTATCCTGAAAGATCAAGATTTGTTTTTTCTTCTATTTCGGAAATAACAGGCACTTTATCACTTGAAAGAAGTTTTTCGATTATACTCTTTTGTTCATCAGTCATATAATCGATACTTCTGTTAAGAATTGATTGACTGGAAAGTTTATAGTCTGTTTCGCTATTGGATGCTATGGATGCAGCTGTAGAGGTTTCGCTGTCAGTTGCTTTTCTTTTAAGGTTTGAAACAGTGTTTTCTTCTGAATCTGATGACTCGGAATCATCTGAATCAGTTTCTGTTTCTTTTGTTGCAAGAGCATATATAAATTTGGGAAAGCGAAGCTTGGATTTCTTTGTTCCGACTGTTACTCTCTGCTTTGATATTTCTTTGGGCAGAGATGCGATGGCTTTTACTGCATACATTCCATATTGAGATTCTTCAATATGTTCTGAGGCATATCCTGTCATACCCGGAGCAAATCCGGTATCGATGACCAAAATGATGCTTAGCAGCAGCGATAATAATTGTTTTGACAAACTACCCTTCATGTTTTTACCTCTGGTTGATAATGATTATGTCTTGTTAATTTAAAAACACAGGACTTGAAGTATATCATTTACAGATTAAAAATAAAGGGTAAATACCATTATATTTTGTAATAATACGTATAAATTTATGCACATAAAAAGAAGGCTTTAAGTATTAAGCCTTCTTATAAAACTGTTATAACGATTTTTTGATAAAACCCGTTATCAGGTTATCGAACGCACAAGGAGAGCGTTCGATAATCCCACCAGGTGGGACAGCATTTTGCAAAAGCAAAATACTGCATATACGGATAACGATTTTTTGATAAAACCCGTCATCAGGTTATCGAACGCACAAGGAGAGCGTTCGATAATCCCACTAAGTGGGACAGCATTTTGCAAAAGCAAAATACTGCATATACGGATAACGATTTTTTGATAAAACCCGTCATCAGGTTATCGAACGCACAAGGAGAGCGTTCGATAATCCCACCAGGTGGGACAGCATTTTGCAAAGGCAAAATACTGCATATACGGATAACGATTTTTTGATAAAACCCGTCATCAGGTTATCGAACGCACATGGAGAGCGTTCGATAATCCCACCAAGTGGGACAGCATTTTGCAAAAGCAAAATACTGCATATACGGATAACGATTTTTTGATAAAAATCGTTATCCTACATCAAGACAGCTTCCGCCGATGAATTCTCTGACGATTGAGTTCTGCGGAATAAGTTCAGGGCTTATTGGAAGAATATAGTCCAGGAACTTAAGGAGGCGCTTTGCCTCTGCATGCTCAGGATCGCTTCTTTGTATCTGGAAAAGGAGCGGCGCTGCAAAGATCTTAAGCACCGGAAGTTCGTAGATCATGCTGGAGTTAACCATCACATCTGCGCTTTCCTGATACGGGAAGATATTCTTGTCTTCTCCTTTTCTGACATTATCCCACATGGCGATAGTGGCCTTTGCGCTGTAGCCGCGGGTTCTGTTATCACGCACTATACGGCGAAGAAGTCTGCCATCAGTGGTGGCAATGCGGTTGTGGGCATCAACATTGATCTGCGTAAGTGATGAAATATATATGCGGTACTTCTCATCACTTGAAAGTGCATAAGACATCTCATCGTTAAGACAGTGTATACCTTCGATGACCAAAACGTCATTGGCACCAAGTTTACAGAAATCTCCTTTATACTCTCTTTCACCGGTGAAAAAGTTATATCTCGGAAGCTGTACAGTCTCACCGTTAAGAAGCTTCAGCATATCCTCGTTGAACTGCTGAACGTCCACACATTTGATGGATTCAAAATCTTTGTTACCGTTTTCGTCGAGAGGGGCTTCATCACGATTTCTGAAGTAATTGTCCACAGAAATCGGATGAGGATTAAAACCGAGAGCCTTGAGCTGAATGCTCAAACGTCTTGAAAATGTTGTTTTTCCTGAACTTGAAGGTCCGGCTATCATCACGATCTTCTTACTTGTTTTTGCGATATCCATGGCGATATTCCCGATAGTCTTCTCGAAAAGAGCCTCCTGCATGAGAATCAGGTCGTCGGAATATCCGTTCATGATCATCTCATTTAAAGATCCTATACTTGAGCAGCCTATCTTTTCTGCCCACTTTGAAGATGCGTGCTCAACCTCATACAGCTTATTCAGCGGTACGAAAGAAGCCACCTTTTCAGGATTGCTTCGAGTGGGAAGCATTAATACAAAGCCTTCTTCGTAAGGGATGAGGTCGTAGTACTTTATATAGCTTGTGTTAAGTACCATATAGCCATAGAAATAATCTGCGAAATTCCCCATGTAATAGACATTGACGCTTCCTGTCATACGGAAATGGAAAAGACGCTCTTTGCTGTGCATTCCGTTTTCACGGAAAAGCTTTATGGCATTTCTGGTACTGATAGACTTTTTGTGAATAGGAATAGCCTTTTGGTGGTATTCATCCATCTTGTCCTTTACTTTCTTAAGGAGTTCAGGTGTGACCTTTACATCACCCTTCAAATGGCAATAGTACCCGCCTCCCAGTGTGTAATCTACGACTACACCGAAATCCTTTACATCATCACATACATTGTAGAAGGCTTTCAGCATCATGAATATGGCTGAACGTTCATAGGTTGACTGACCTATCTTCTCAGTGCCTGTGATGAAATGAATCTCACCGTCTCCTGTACATGTGTGGTACAGTTCAAAAAGCATATCATTGAAACGTGCAAGAAGAATCTCGTGGTCAAATTCAGGTTGAACCTTTTCTGCTATTTCTAAAAATGTTGTCCCCTCGGGAAATTCATAGTTTTGTCCCTTGATAGTAACAGTCATGATGTTCTCCATTCTGCCATCCGGGATGGCAAACCGCTTTAGTGTAAATCCATCTTGAGGCACTGTGTATAGGATGCCTACGTTTATGGTCGAACATACATGTCATAGGTGTATACCGTGGTGTTTACTTCTAAAGCGCTCTTACAGGGTAATGTATCTGATCTTTAATTATCTCAACATCCGGGAAATGTTCCTCAATAAAATCACTGACATGGTTTACGAAGATGTGCTCAAGTCCATAGTGTCCTGCGTCTATGAGACTGATACCTTCTTCATTGAGATCCAATCCCTCATGATGTCCCATATCGCCGCTGATAAATGCATCTACATGATGATTCATGACTTCCCTGAGTTCACCTCTGCCTGAACCGGGACAGCATGCGATAGTTGTTATGGGAGTTCCTGCATCATAGAATCTGATAAAAGGAAGGTCGAACTTATCCTTTATCATCTCAGAAAGCTCTTTACAGCTCATGGCATGAGGCAGCTTTGCAATGAAACCGATACCGTATTCGGTCATATCAGCTTTGATGCCGTTTACTGTGTCAGGTTCAGCTGTATGTGGCTTGATTCCGTTTGGAGAACCGTTTTCTTTATCCAAAGGAGTATAACCTGTAGGTTCCATGGAACATAATTTCTTAAGTCCCAATGTATCACATACCATATCCCCCATTCCGCCGGGACAGCTGTCATAGTTGGTATGCATGGAAAAAGCCGAAACATCATTCTGTATAAGGTCAAGAAGTTTTGATCCAAGAGCGGAGTTGTCATTGATAGCCTTTATACCTTTGAATATGACGGGATGATGTGTGATTATGAGATCACAGTCCGATTCGATAGCCCTGGACACAACATCGTAAGTGGCATCAAGTGCCACATAGACTCTGGCAACTTCCTTGTTGCTTCTGCCGACCAGAAGACCTGGGTTATCCCAGTCACAGGCAGCGGCACGCGGAGCCAACTGATCAAGTTTTTCCATGATATTAGATACTGTCAACATATGTATACCTCCATCCCCTTCTGCAGGTCTTTAGTAAAGGGTTGTATGCGCTGTAATCCTGGTTCTGATTTAAATAAGTCAGTGATTACTGATAGTGCTTTTCTATCGCCCTTTTACATATCTCGTAGCTTTTTTTCAGTTCATCATTCTGAGTCTTTGAAAGGATGTTCTCATAGCGAAGCTTTTCTTTTTGTAAAAAACTTAAAAGAGTTTCGTCCTTCTCTTTCAAGAGTAAACCGCCATATATGAAATCCTCGTCATTTTTATAATAATCATTAGTGCTTTCACTATCTGACAGAATATTTGCCGATACTGTAAGGATAGTGTAATATTTTTTGTCATCTATAAGCATATTTTCGGAAACGATCTTCATTCCATTGTCTATAAGGAAATGACGGAAATGTTCTATATCCGATTGAGGTGAAAGAACAAATGTATCAAAGTCCTTGAGATGTCCGGTGAGTATCCTTTCCATCAGAAGCCCCCCCATGCCTGCTATGATGACTGTGTCAGCCTCATGAGCTTTAACCCTGGCGAGACCGTCACTTAGTCGCAGTTCCACTTTATCGGTTAACCCCTCAGAAAGGACATTCTGTCCGGCACTCTTCAGGGGTCCTTCATTTACATCGCATGCCAGTGCATGTTTTGCCTTGCCGGATTTGACCAGTTCGATGGCAACGTATGCATGGTCGCAACCGATGTCTGCGACAGTATCAGATGGTGGAACAAGTTCTGTTATTTTTTTTAGTCTGTATGGTAAATTCATCTTTATAGTTTCAGGTTCATAAGATCCGACTGCTGCTTGAAAAGATCTGTGAGACGGTGCGGATCGGTTTCATTTTCTATCTTGGTGTTAAGAGAAGTCATCTTAATGTTTCTGATGATATCCTCAAGCCCTCTCTTAAACTCATATTCGTCGGAATCATCGGATAGGAGATTGCCGTTGAACATAGCTGCAACCTTTTCATACTCGTCATCAGAGTCTCTGAAAGTATCAAGTATTTCATTGGCAGGTGTTTGCTGATATACCATTGAGATGACCTTCTGCATGGTCTCATCACTGAGATCCTCCGGGAGAATATAATTTCTTACACTTGGGATAAGCTCCGGTTTCTCCTGAAGCCAGGTCACAAGCTGCTTCTCTGACTTCTGAAGAGCTGTTTCCTTTTTCGTCTTTTTATCAGCCTTTGAAATGAAATCAGTATGTTTATATATTTTCTCGTTGAGAGGTGACTGCTTTCTTTCACGCAGATCTCCCATGTGATTAACAAGTTTTCTAAGACTGTCGTAGTCTATCATCTGCTCTCTGGCAACAGCCTTTATATAGTTCTCTCTTTCTATAGGCTCTGTTATCTCACTGAGCTTTTCGGCAACGTCATTGGTATACTGTGTCATGCCGGCAGGATCCGACAGATCATAGTCCATCTTCATCACATCTATGAGCCACAGGAAGCTGTTTCTGGCGTTGTCTATGTGTTCCTGAAATGCTTCAAGCCCCATGGCCTTTATGAACTCATCAGGGTCTTTGTAGGGCTTCATATTGATGACTTTCGTATTGATGCCTACTGCTTTCAGCATAGGCATGGCACGTTTCGCTGCATTGATGCCTGCACCGTCTGAATCATATGTCAGAAGAACTTCATTGACATATCTTTTGATAAGCCGGCACTGCTGCTCGGTCAAAGCTGTTCCGAGTGACGCCACTGCATTGGTGAAGCCTGCCTGGTGAAGCTGTATGACATCCATATACCCTTCGCATAGAATGAAGGATTTCTTTCGTGACTTTTTGGCATAGCATAGTCCGAAAAGGTTTCTTGACTTGTCAAAAAGCTTTGTTTCAGGACTGTTTAAGTACTTTGGTTCTCCGTCACCGAGAACACGTCCTCCGAAACCTATGACTCTGTTGTTTGCATCCATGATAGGAAACATAACGCGGTTAAAAAACTTGTCATAAACTCCCTTTTCAGAGAATGTGATAAGTCCTGATTCGTGGAGTATGTCGTCATCAAAACCTGAGGACTTAAGGTACTGATAAAGCCCGTCTCGAGTCTGGTCGGCATATCCGAGACCCCAGATTCTGAGGGTCTCATCCATAAGCTCACGCTTTTTGAAGTAGTTCATACCGGTCTGCCCCTGCGGAGCTCTTAATGCATTGAAAAAATAGACTGCGGCAGTTCTGTTTATCTCAAGAAGTCTGGTTCTTATATCACTTTCTTTTTTCTGTTCTGCAGTTTGTGCCATCTCAGGAAGCTTGTAACCTGTCTCTTCGGCAATTTTACGAACTGCTTCAGGAAACGTCAGATTCTCGTATTCCATGGTGAACTTGATAACGTCTCCGCCCTTTCCGCATCCGAAGCAGTGAAAAATCTGCATTCTGGGATTTACAGAAAATGATGCGGTTTTTTCACCGTGAAACGGGCAGAGTCCAAAGTAGTTGGCGCCTTTTTTCTTTAGATTTACATACTGCCCTATGACGTCAACTATATCCGCCCGGGATCTGACTTCTTGAACTATTTCTTCAGGATAAAACAAATAAATACGCTCCTGTCTAATCTGATTAAACTAAAATTTCAATAAGTAAATGCTGATTACTTAAGTGCTATCTCAGAGCTTTCGGTACCCGTGGTACGGATTTCAAAAAAATGTTGCCTTATATTGATAATCCTGCCGGAGAAACACTTTAATCAGTATTCACCTACGGAAAAATCCGGTCAATACTTCTGCCACCCTATAGGGACAAAATACTCTTTAAACTTATAAATGCAGTAATCGTCAGTCATACCCGCTATGTAGTCGCATACACTTCTTTCGTGGGCCAGCAGGGTCTTCCGTTCCTTGTCGGGATCATCCGTGGCGATACTTGCCAGATTGTTTTCAAGCATGGTTACGTATTCGCCTGTCATGGAATACGGATTCTCCATGTAGTAGTTAAAAAGAAGTCTGATCATGCGATTGACTTTTACTTCTTCTTTTTTCGCTTCGCCACCGATATACACATGATCAAACATCCACTGTCTGAGGGACTGCATCGCCTTTTCTGTAGTTGGGGACATACGGAGTTCATTTCTGCCGTTTGAACTGTATATCACGTCATGTATAAGGTTGTTAAGACGCTCTTTTACAGAATGTCCAAGGACATCGGTGATTTCCTTTGGTATCTCAGATTCACATATAAGTCCGGCCCGGAGAGAATCATCTGTGTCGTGATTGATATAGGCGATCTTATCTGCAAATCGCACAGCCTGACCTTCAAGAGTCTGAGGATGGCCTGATGTGCGGTGATTCAGTATACCATCACGAACTTCCTTGGTCAGATTAAGACCTCTTCCGCCCTTTTCGAGAACCTCTACCACTCTTACACTCTGTTCTACGTGGGAGAAGCCGTTATGGCAAAGTGTATTGAGAACTCTTTCACCACTGTGTCCGAATGGAGTATGACCAAGATCGTGTCCCAGTGCTATAGCTTCAATGAGGTCTTCATTGAGACGAAGTGCCTTTCCAAAGGTACGGGCAATCTGGCTTACCTCAAGAGTATGAGTAAGTCTCGTCCTGTAGTGATCTCCCTCAGGTGCGATAAAAACCTGTGTCTTGTGTTTCAGTCTTCGGAATGATTTGCAATGAAGTATGCGGTCTCTGTCACGTTCATAGCATGGGCGAATGTCATCTGGTTCTTCATATCTGTCACGGCCTTTTGAACGAACCGACAAGGCTGCATAAGGAGACAATGTCAGACGTTCCAGATCTTCAAGTTCTTCTCGTATACAGCTCATATTTCCTCCCATATTATGACGTGAGTGTCAAAAGTATTTGCCACTCACTGATTAGCGCTAACGCACACATTCGTGTGCATAGAGCAGGAATCCTTACAGATTCCTTTGAAGCGCTCAAAGCCGCGTGGCTCCTTTGATTAAAAATCGAAGGCAGATGTGCTGCTGAACACTCAAACCTGGGTTCTTTTGCTGTGCAAAACGACTGCGTTATTCGTGTTCAGGCGGGTCATAAAGTCTCAAATCAACGTGCAAGCACGTGATTTGGTACTGTTGACACTTACATCATATTATAAATATTTTATAAATATAGCATAGCATTTTGAGGCCTGCTCCGCAATAATTTACGAACGTTTGTACATCTAATGAACATAAAAAGAGGCATCACAATGTATGTGATTGCCTCTGAAATGTATCTCTGAACTTGTGTGAGGTAAACTGTACCAGGGTAACGCTGACTAAACCAGCATTTTCACCGGAAAAATGAACTTCTTACAGCTCTGCAATTGCCTCGATTTCACATTTAACACCCTTTGGGATGTCTTTTACTGCAACACATGATCTTGCAGGATTTGATGTGAAGTACTTTGCGTAAACCTCATTAAATGCTGCGAAATCATTGATATCGCTAAGGAAGCAAGTGGTCTTTACAACCTTATCCATTGAGCTTCCGGCAGCCTCAACAAGAGCCTTAACGTTCTTGCAGCTCTGCTCTGCCTGCTCAGCTACTGTCTCTGCAACATTTCCTGTTGCAGGATCAACAGGTATCTGACCT
The DNA here is from genome assembly GCF_900113415.1 of Oribacterium sp. WCC10. Lineage (GTDB taxonomy): Bacteria > Bacillota > Clostridia > Lachnospirales > Lachnospiraceae > Oribacterium. The sequence goes on from NZ_FOPH01000008.1 coordinate 18,697, forward strand.
GAACAGAAAACAAGATTTCCAACCTTCATAGCCTGTGAGTATGGGCCGATTGCTGCGGGTGCATTAGTTGTTACAACTTTTTCCATGATATCTCCTATTCTTATTTTTCATCATTTTGTTCTTTGATTTTTGTTATAGCCAGCGTTCCGGTCCTGGCAAGTTCCACGATTCTTATGGATTTAAGTGTATCTAGAAACATCTGAACTCTCTCCGGGGTATCGCACATCTTTATAGTCATCATAGACTTTGACAGATCGACGATACGTGCTCCCATGATCTGGCAGTTTTCCATGATATCCTTACGGTTATCACGATTATAACGTATCTTTACAAGTACCAGTTCCTGACTGATGCCTTCACTTTCATCGAAGGTCTTGACCTTGATTATATCAAGCTTTTTGTTAAGCTGTTTTTCTATCTGCTCAAGGGTTCTTTCGTCACCGCTTGAAACGATAACCATGTTTGAAACTGACTTATCTTCTGTTTCACCAACAGTCAGGGAATCGATATTAAAGCATCTTCTCCAGAAAAGACCGGCGACTTTCGCCAGAACACCGGAACGGTTTTCTACAAGACAGGAATATATTCGTTTCATCCGCTCCTCCTTATGCTATCTCTGATGGATCAACAGTAACTTCCATAAGTACAGACTCGTCATTTGCAAGGAACTCTGTCAGCTTTTCATCCATCTCGCTGTTGTTCGAAAGCTTCAGGTACTTCATCCCGTAAGCATCTGAAATCTTATCAAGCTCGGGACTTCCGGAAAGATCCGTTACCGAGAATCGGTCATTATATGTAAAATGCTGATACTGTCTCACAAGTCCCAGCCAGCCGTTTTTGATGACGGCGATCTTTACAGGCACTCTGTACTGTCGCATGGTTGCAAGTTCCATGAGACACATCTGAAATGCTCCGTCTCCTATAACAGCAACTACCTGTTTATCAGGAGCTGCAAGCTTTGCTCCGAGTGCCGCAGGAATAGAATATCCCATGGTTCCCATACCGCCTGATGTGAAGAACTTACCGTTTCTCATGATGTAGTTACCGCAGCTCCACATCTGATTCTGTCCAACGTCTGCAACGTATATGGCATCATCTTTAAGCTTCTGACTGAGTTCTATGACAAATTCTTCCGGAGTTACTGTTGAAGCCTTTCTGACTCTTTCCAAAAGCTTCTGAAGTTTTTTGTCTTCTGTCTCCTTTTTGTAGGCTCTGAGACGGTCAACCCAGTCCGAATACTCGGAGTCACATTCCTGCTGGTTAAATACTTCAAATACACTGCCGATGTCTCCGACCAGGGGAATCTCAGGGCCTGCATTCTTACCGATTTCTGCAGGGTCTACATCAATGTGAACCAGTGTCTTGTTCTCCGTGATGAGATCCGGCTGGCTAATGCTTCTGTCCGCCACTCTTGCACCTGCCATAATAATCATATCAGCTTCATTCATGGCACGATTTCCGTAAGAGTTACCGTTGTTTCCTACCATCCCGAAGAACATGGGATCAGTTGTTTTCATTACACCGATGCCCATCATGGTACAGACAACCGGTATGCGATTGTTTTCTGCAAACTTTCTTACTGCCTCTTCGGCATGGGCAAGATGAACGCCGCCGCCTACACAGATGATAGGTCTTTTGGCATCCTTAAGTCTTGCAAATACCTTTTTGATCTGAACTGTGTTTCCGTTTACTGTTGGACGATATGTACGAAGTTTAACCTCATCAGGATAACGGAAGTCCTTTATCTGTGACTTTTGGATATCGATAGGGATATCGATGAGAACAGGTCCTTTTCTGCCTGAATTGGCTATGTAAAATGCTTCCTTCATGATGCGAGGAATTTCCTTTGCATCACGAACTATATATGAATACTTAACGAAGGATTCGCAGGCTCCGGAGATGTCAGCCTCCTGAAAAACATCAGAGCCTACCAGATTGCTGTCTACCTGTCCTGTTATCACTACGATAGGAATGCTGTCTGCAAATGCAGTTGCTATTCCTGTGATGATATTGGTGGCACCCGGTCCGGAAGTGACCGCAGCTACGCCGACTTTTCCGGTAGTTCTCGCGTATCCGTTTGCTGAATGTGCCGCATTCTGTTCCTGACGGACCAGAACGGTTTTTATCTCTGTATCCAGGATGCTGTTAAAAAAAGGAGCAATAGCAACTCCCGGATAACCGAAGACATATTCTACCTTTTCATTCTGGAGACATTTAACTAAAGCATCTGCACCTGTCATAAAATGAAATCTCCTTTTTCGTATTATTCAGAATCAGGTAACTGTCAAACCAGTTTAAATCCCTCTTCGACAAACTTGTTTCTGATAGCCTCAATGTGTTCGAAGTTTCTGGTTTCCATCTGAAGTGTCAGATAGCATCCGTTGATATCTGTATCCATCGAGATGGTGTTATGGTCAACCTTAGTGACATTGGCACCCATGGATGCAACGATATGTGATACTTCCTCAAGCTGACCCGGTTTATCCAGAAGTTCGATGGTAAGAGTTGCCTTTCTTCCGGTCTTGATGAGACCTCTGTTTATAACTCTTGAAAGGATATTTACGTCAATGTTTCCGCCTGATACTACGCAGACAACCTTTTTGTCCTTTACAGGGATCTTGTTAAAGAGAACCGCAGCAACTGATACTGCACCGGCACCCTCTGAAACAACCTTCTGCTTCTCCATAAGAGTGAGGATGGCTGCTGCTGTTTCGTCATCTGTGACAGTAACAACTTCATCAACATACTTTGAAACCATGTCATATGTCACATCACCGGGGCACTTTACGGAGATACCGTCTGCGAATGTATGAACTTCACTGAGAGCCTCTACCTTCTTGCTCTTGAGCGCACCTACCATGCTGGCTGCACCTGCTGCCTGAACACCATATACCTTGCAGTTTGGATTGAGTTTCTTTACTACGAAGCTTACGCCTGAGATGAGTCCGCCTCCGCCTACAGGAACTACTACTGCATCGGCATCTGCAAGCTGATCGCAGATCTCCATACCGATGGTTCCCTGACCTGCTATGACATCAACATCATTGAACGGATGGATGAATACTGCGCCTGATTCCTTTTGATACTCAACAGAAGCTGCGTATGCATCATCATACACACCATCGATAAGACGGATCTCTGCACCATAGCTCTTTGTGGCTTCTACCTTTGAGATAGGTGCGATGGCCGGAAGGAAAATGGTTGATTTGATACCTGCACGCTGTGCTGCGAGTGCAACGCCCTGTGCGTGGTTTCCAGCTGAGCATGCAACAACTCCCTTGGCCTTCTCTTCATCAGTTAGGGTTGAAATCTTGTAGTATGCGCCTCTGATCTTAAATGATCCGGTGTTTTGAAGATTCTCAGCCTTTAAGTAGAGATCGCAGCCTGCATCGATTCTGGTGGCATGTACAAGCTCGGTTTTGTTGATGACAGGCTTAAGTACATGTGCTGCCTGATAGACCCTGTCCAATGTTAATTCGTTCATAATTCCTCCCCAATCTTTTGTTTCGGTTTTTGGGTGTTTTCCTGAAGAATAATCTTCTGTGAGAAAGCCTCGAAAATCGTAGAATAATTGATATTATCGCAGAGACCTGTAAGGAATAACAGATATTTTCCCTGCACCCTGCGGGTGTGCATGAGGAAGAAATCCTCCTGCAATATGGTTTAGTCTTCTTTGAATTCTGTTCTCAGATCAACTTTTCTGATGTCATAGAGCTTTTCAAGCTGTGAGATAACCTGAGTTCTCATGTAATCGTCTCCTGTGGAAACGATTTCTATCTTCGTCACACCGGGAACATCTGTCGGGCCGGCGTGTATGGTTTCGATATTGTAGCCTCTTTTTGAGTAAAGACCGGTGATTCTGTTAAGCACACCAAAACGGTTATTTACCCAAAGATCAATGATAAATCTCTCTTCCATGATTAACTCCGTTCTACTGTATAAGATCAAAATCAGGCGGCAGTGAAGACTCTATGTTCACTTGGCAGGAATGCATATATCTGATATGCATTCTTACCTGCTGTATAAGCAATCCGCAGACATTTGCTCAGTTTGTATAAATGAATGTATGACTATCAGTCTCTCAGAATGATACTCTTTATGGACTTTCCTGGCGGAATCATAGGAAGAACCTTTTCGTCCTCACTTATATGACAGTCGATGACGAATGATCCCGCAGGATCCGCATCGGTTTCTTCAAGTACCTTTTCAAGTTCTTCCAGAGTTGATACTGAGTATCCCTTAGAACCGAATGCATCAGCAAGTGCCGAGAAGTTTGTTTTTCTTCCTAGTGATGTCTGTGAATACCTGCCTTCGTAGAAGATACCCTGCCACTGGCGTACCATGCCGAGAACAGTGTTATCAAGGATAACTACCGTTATAGGGAGTTCCTGGCTTACTACTGTGCAAAGCTCGTTGAGATTCATTCCGAAGGAACCCTCTGAAGTGAAAAGAACAGTTCTTTTTCGTCCTGAACCAATGCATCCTCCGATGGCAGCACCGAGACCGTAACCCATAGTGCCAAGTCCGCCTGATGTGAGTAATGTCTTAGGCTGCTCAAAATCATAAAACTGTACTGTCCACATCTGGTGCTGACCTACATCGGTTGCAACAACAGTATCATCTTTGGTATGCTTTCTGACTGTTTCTATGATGTTCTTTGGACAGAACTCACCGGGACGGTCAGGTATGCGGGTCTTCTTGAACTCTTCCACTTCGTCTCTCCACTCTTTGTGTCGAACACCCTGAATGTCTTTGAGAAGATCCTGAAGTATGCCCTTTATGTCACCCTGCAGACAAAAATCCGGACTTACATTTTTTCCAAACTCTGCCTTGTCTATATCAATGTGAATGACGGTACATTTTCTTGTGTACTCACCTATGTCGCCTGTTGCACGGTCTGAGAAACGCACACCGATTGCAAGCATAAGATCACATTCTGCCTGTGCCTTTGTGGCTGCGTACTGCCCATGCATTCCGCACATTCCGAGATTGTATTCGTAGGAATCGGGAAGAGCTGTTCTTCCCATCATACTGAGTCCCACAGGGGCATCCAGACGATGTGAAAGCTCCAAAACTTCCTTTTCCGCACCTGATGCAATCACACCTCCGCCACAGTAGATAAATGGTCTGTGACAGTTTTTAATGGCTTCAAGAACCTCTGACTTAACGTAAGGTACTTTGGGCTTGTCAGGCATTCTCGGAACAACTGCTATTCCGTACTCGCACATGTCGGTCTGTACATTCTTTGGAATATCTATGAGTACAGGTCCCTTTCTGCCGGAGTTTGCTATGAGAAATGCTTCCTTTATGGTCTGCTCAAGTTCCTGAACAGAACGAACCATGAAATTATGCTTGACTACCGGCTGGGTGATACCAACGATATCCACCTCCTGGAAACTGTCGCGTCCGAGAGCGTTAACGGAAACATTACCTGTAATGGCAACCAGTGGCACTGAATCAAGGTTTGCATTTGCAATACCTGTTACAAGATTGGTTGCACCCGGACCTGATGTTGCGATAACAACTCCGGTCTTCCCGGAAGCTCTTGCATAGCCGTCAGCAGCGTGGCATGCGCCCTGTTCGTGAGCGGTTATGATATGGTTGATTCTGTCGCTGTTTTTATACAGCTCGTCATAGATGTCGAGAACTGCGCCTCCGGGATAACCGAATACGGTATCGACGCCCTGCTTTACAAGTTCTTCTATCAGAATCTGTGCTCCTTTTAATCTCATACCTGACTCCTTTATAAGTGATTTATGATGCGAGTAAAAGAACTCATTATGTGAAATGCAACCGGTATCCGGCCGGTACATACATCATCAATAACAGCTAAAACGTAGTGAAATGATAAAAATATTTAGTATAAATCATAAATATAACTATACCACAATAGAGGTTCTAAAAGAATCCCCCGCTTATCTTCAATCTCCCATATTCAATGGTCGATTTCACGTTGGCTGTCATATGTCCGCCTGTGCAAGCACAGCGTCCGCATGACAGCTTTATCGCGAATCTCCCATATTCAATGGTCGATTTCGCGTTGACTGTCATATGTCCGCCTGTGCAAGCACAGCGTCCGCATGACAGCTTTATCGCGAATCTCCCATATTCAATGGTCGATTTCGCGTTGACTGTCATATGTCCGCCTGTGCAAGCACAGCGTCCGCATGACAGCTTTATCGCGAAAAAAAACCTTGCAGTGGTAAAGCTGCAAGGTTTTAAAAACATATCCGTCTTTATATCTCTTGAAAAGCTTTACACAAAAAAGGCACTATTGCGAATCACAATAATGTTCACGAGAATAATAATGACAGATAGAATCACACTGTAATTATTCATGCTTCTTTGCGTTTCCTTTCATCGAAATATATATATAAATTATGCGATTGACACATGCCTAAGTCAATAAACAATAAGTTATAAGAGATATGCTTGTCCGGTTAATGTTTTAACATAGCAGCATTAATCAACGTATCGAATTACTGCAGGGCTCTTCATACAATCGATTATAAACATAGGAAAAAGCTGATTAAAGCGTTTCTCTGAGCGGATTATCGATGCGAAGCATCAACTTCTTTTGAAAATCCGTGTCCCGACGTGGAGGCTCTGTGGAAACACTGATAAAATCAGCGTTTCCACAATACTGATATGTTTATCGCTCCGGATTAAGTGAGTTTATGAACTGTTGGGCAACTCTTCCGGTGTGTCCGCCTTTTCTCACGGACCAGACATTGGCTGCAGCCAGAAGCTCCTTTTCCGGCATATCGATGCCGTGCTTTTTGGCAAGGCTAATGACTATCTGCTGGAATTCCTGGAAGGTCGGCTTTGTGTAGAGGATATTGAGACCAAAGCGGTCAACCAGCGAAAGCTTTTCTTCCAGTGTATCTGAATGGTGTACATCACCGCCATGCCCCATGTCATCACGGTCAGATGTACTTTCCTTTATCAGATGCCTGCGATTGGAAGTGGCATAGATGAGAATGTTGTCCGGTTTCGTTTCAAAACCGCCCTCGATAACTGCTTTCAGGTACTTGTATTCTATCTCGAAATCCTCAAAAGACAGATCATCCATATAAATGATGAACTTATAGTTACGTGTCTTTACCTGAGAGATGACGTAGGAAAGATCCTTAAACTGATGTTTATAAATCTCAATTAGTCTAAGACCTTTAGGATAGAATTCATTGAGAGTAGCCTTGATGGTGGTTGACTTGCCGGTTCCGGCATCACCATACAGTAGAACATTGTTGGCTGCTTTTCCCTCAAGAAATGCCATAGTATTATCATATACCTGCTTCTTCTGGATCTCATATCCGACAAGATCATCGAAGTTCACAGCATCAAGATTGTTTATAGGAATCAGTTCCGGGGCATCATTCTCGTCATTTCTGATTCGGAATGCTTTATTCAGACCAAACATTCCCACACCGTAATTCTCATAGAAGGATGCCATGGCATCGTAGAATGTACTGGGATCTTTTATGTCCATGAGTTTACTTCTCAGACCGTTAACGGCCTTTGAAATGTAGCTGAAATACATTCTTTCATGTTTTTTGACTGCGTTGTAATCCTGCAGTGCTGAAAGACAATTGATGCCAAGAAGTCTTTCAAGGGTCGAAAAATCATAGTGCAGAAGCCTGATGATGAAACTGAAGTCACGCTCGGCAAAATCTGCTGCCGATCCTTCTGGCAGAACTGTTTTTTCAGACACCATAGCAAGCGGATTTTCATCCATCATAAGAAGAAATGTGATATAACCGGCCCACAGATTATCGGTGAAACCATATTCCGTAGCGGTCTCCATGATTCTGTGAACCTGGTCAAAACAGGATGAAAGCAGACTTTTAACCCTTACTTCATCACCCGCTTCAGCTGAATCAGTTATATCGGCGATGAGATTAAGAGTTTCATCATGTTTCACTTTGTTATAAACGATGAGATTTGATAAATATTCTTTCATGGCATTCTCCATTGTAAAACCGCCGGATAAATAAAACCCGGAGATATGGGAAACGCTGATTAAAGCGTTTTCTGGACGGATTTTCAATGCGAAGCATCAACTTCCTTTGAAAATCCTTGCACCGACGCCGGAGGCGCTGAGGAACCACTGATATAATCAGTGGCTCCTTAGTTTTTATCTGCTGCCGGGCTTAATAAATAAAAAAACCGGCGCTATGCTATGCATAACAGCCGGTCTGAAAAACATAGATAGTCTTTCTTGCTATCGTGAAACACTTATAAGTTTGGGTTTCACTTAAATTGTAAACACTGATTATAGCGTTTGTATAACCGGATCTTCATTGAGTCATTTTTACAGACTCTGAAAATCCGGAACTTCGCCGGATGATCAAATATATACTCTGACCAAATCAGCGTGTATTAGTTATTAACAAGCTTATCAGACTCGTTGTTCCAGCTGTAAAGCTTTCTGATCTCTTCACCTACTGTCTCTGTAGGGTGCTGAGCAGCCTTTGCTCTCATAGCCTGGAAGTGAACCTTACCGTTATTCATGTCCTGAAGGAACTCAGATGCAAATGTTCCGTCCTGAATATCTGAAAGGATCTTCTTCATTGCCTTCTTTGTGTCTTCTGTAACGATCTTTGGACCTGTTACATAGTCACCGAACTCAGCAGTATTGGAGATGGAATATCTCATGCCTGCGAAGCCTGACTGATAAATAAGGTCAACGATAAGCTTCATCTCATGTACACACTCGAAGTATGCATTACGTGGATCATATCCTGCCTCAACAAGTGTTTCAAAGCCGGCCTGCATAAGTGCGCAAACACCGCCGCAAAGAACTGCCTGCTCACCGAAGAGGTCAGTCTCGGTCTCGGTCTTGAATGTTGTTTCAAGGATACCTGCACGAGCGCCGCCGATACCGGCACCGTAAGCAAGTGCCATATCAAGAGCATGTCCAGTTGCATCCTGATGGATAGCCACGAGACAAGGAGTTCCCTTACCAGCCTGATACTCTGAACGAACTGTGTGTCCCGGTGCCTTAGGTGCAATCATGGCAACATCAACATCTGCAGGAGGAACGATAAGCTTGTAGTTGATATTGAAACCGTGAGCGAACATAAGCATATCGCCGGCCTTTAAGTTAGGCTCAACATCCTTCTTGTACATACCTGCCTGAAGCTCATCATTGATGAGGATCATGATGACATCCGACTGCTTAACCGCCTCTGCTGTAGGAAGAACTGTAAGTCCCTGGGACTCAGCCTTTGCCTTTGACTTAGAACCTTCATAGAGGCCGACTACTACATCACATCCGGATTCCTTCAGGTTAAGTGCGTGAGCATGTCCCTGAGAACCGTAACCGATAATGCAGATCTTCTTGCCCTTAAGGAAAGATATATCACAGTCTTTTTCATAAAATAATCTTGGTTCTGCCATTTTTAAATCCTCCGATAAAATATAATTTAATGATGATAATGCATATATGCTTATCTCATATTTCGTATCAGTTGCATCCTGATGCGCTTCTGCAAGTTAATACGTTACAGATAAAAAAATTATAAATTTCATAAAATAAAAATGCAATATAAATTATGAAAAACTGTTATAGTATAACTTCATATTATGTATAACCGGTCAGCTTATTCTTTCCGAAATCTCTCTTGCGACAAATACACCGCTTGCCGAAGCATGTGACAGTGAGTGGGTAACACCGCTTCCGTCACCTATAACGAAGAGTTCAGGATAGATGGTTTCAAGGTGCTCATCCACAGATACCTCCATATTGTAGAACTTAACTTCTACGCCATAAAGCAGTGTATCATCATTGGCAGTACCGGGCGCGATCTTATCAAGAGCGTAGATCATTTCCACGATACCGTCGAGTATTCTCTTCGGGAGAACAAGGCTAAGGTCACCCGGTGTTGCTTTCAGAGTCGGGCGGACTGTTCCCTCTTCGATTCTCTTTGCATTACTTCTGCGGCCTCTTTCAAGGTCTCCGAAACGCTGAACGATAACGCCTCCGCCAAGCATGTTGGAGAGACGGGCGATGCTTTCTCCATATCCGTTACTGTCCTTAAACGGCTCAGAGAAATGCTTGCTTACGAGAAGTGCGAAGTTGGTATTCTCTGTCTGCATAGCCGGATCCTCATAGCTGTGACCGTTTACGGTGATGATTCCGTTGGTATTCTCGTTAACAACAGCTCCGTGAGGATTCATACAGAAAGTACGAACCGAATCTTCAAACTTCTGAGTCTTATATACTATCTTTCCTTCGTAAAGTACGTCTGTGATGTCTTCAAATACAACTGCAGGAAGCTCAACACGTACACCGATATCTACACGGTTGGATCTGGTCGGGATATTCATGTCATCACAAACAGTCTGCATCCACTTGCTTCCGCTTCGACCTACTGAAATGACACAGTATTTGCACGATGCCTTTCCGTCCTTGAACTCAACCTCATAGCCGTCATCGAGTTTTCTTACTTTTTCAATCGGAGTTCTGAAGAAGAAATGAATCTTATCCTTCATCTCTTTATACAGATTCTCAAGAACGATATAGTTCTTGTCTGTTCCAAGATGTCTTACGGATGCATCCAGGAGATTAAGCTTATTCTGGATACACTTCTTTTTGAATTCAGAACCTGCTGTGCTGTATAGCTTAGTGCCCTCTCCACCATGAGTCATGTTAATGGTATCAACATACTTCATAAGGTCGATGGCCTTCTCTTTGCCCAGATATTCATAAAGTGTTCCGCCGAATGCATTGGTAATGTTGTATTTACCGTCAGAAAATGCTCCTGCGCCGCCAAAACCGCTCATGATAGAACATGTCGGACAATTGATACAGGATTTGATCTTGTCTCCGTCTATAGGACATTTTCTCTTCTCCAGAGGATTACCTGATTCAAATACTGCTATTTCGAGTTCAGGCTGAAGCTTCATGAGTTCATAAGCTGCAAATATACCTCCCGGTCCTGCTCCTATAATTATGACATCAAATTTAGTGTTCATTTTCTCTCCCCTCAAAAAAACAAGCTGCCGTTGACAATACCTTACGACAAAAAAAGTCATAAGGTGCTGTTAACGGCAGCTTGTGGAAACGCCCAACCATATAATGGGCATATTATGACGATGAAATTTTACGTTGTTTGCGACTTATCGTCAAGGATGACTTAAAGGTTATTTGTCACAAAATACAAAAGTAAAATTAGTGCAATATTGATGTATGTTAAGCTTTCTGTGAAGCCTCAAGTGCCTGTCTGAGATCATCCATGATATCATCTGCATTCTCTATTCCGACAGAAAGTCGAACCATATCAGGTCTTACGCCTCCTGCAAGAAGTTCTTCATCAGTCATCTGTCTGTGTGTTGATGATGCAGGATGGAGAACGCAGGTGTGTGCATCAGCTACATGAGTTGCGATAATGGCAAGCTTTAAATGCTTCATGAACTCTTCCGCAGTTTTACGTCCACCCTTTACACCGAAAGAGATAACTCCGCAGGTGCCGTCAGGCATGTACTTCCTGGCTCTCTCGTAATATTTATCTCCCGGAAGACCCGGATATGTAACATACGAAACATTTGGATTGGACTGAAGGAACTCAGCCACCTTCTGAGCATTCTCGCAGTGTCTCTGCATTCTGACTGCAAGTGACTCAAGACCGAGATTCAGGATATAGCAGTTCATAGGTGATGGTATAGCTCCGAAATCACGCATAAGCTGTGCTGTTGCCTTTGTGATAAATGCTTTTTCCTTTCCGAACTTCTCGGCATATGTGATGCCATGATATGAATCATCCGGTGTGCAAAGTCCCGGGAACTTATCAGCGTGGGCCATCCAGTCAAACTTTCCGGAATCAACGATAACTCCGCCTACTGTGGCATCGTGACCATCCATGTACTTTGTGGTTGAGTGAGTTACGATATCGGCACCCCACTCGAAAGGTCTGCAATTTATGGGAGTTGCAAATGTATTGTCTATGATCAGAGGAACTCCGTGCTTGTGAGCCGCCACAGCAAAGCGCTCAATGTCAAGAACTATAAGTGCCGGGTTGGCAATTGTTTCTCCAAAGACAGCCTTTGTGTTTGGCTTGAATGCCGCTTCCAGTTCTTCATCGCTGCAATCAGGATCAACAAAAGTGAAATCGATACCCATCTTACGCATGGTCACATTAAAGAGATTGAAGCTGCCGCCGTAGATGCTTGATGAGGCTACAACGTGATCTCCTGCATTCGCAAGGTTGAATACAGAAATAAATGTTGCTGCCTGACCGGAGGATGTGAGCATGGCTGCGGTACCGCCTTCAAGGGCAGCAATCTTCGAAGCAACCATGTCATTGGTTGGATTCTGAAGTCTTGTGTAGAAGTAACCTTCTGCTTCGAGGTCAAAAAGCTTTCCCATGTCAGCGCTGGTATCGTACTTGAAGGTTGTGCTCTGGATGATTGGAATCATACGTGGCTCACCGTTCTTGGGTGTGTAGCCGGCTTCGATACATTTTGTTTCCTTTTTCATTTGCTTGAAGCTCCTTTGAATTTATGAGTAGTTGGCAGCATTGAGAATATGTTTAACATTGTTACCGAAGATACAGGTACATTGATTCTCACGTACTGCATTTGATCGAAAGTAATTAAACTATCTTCATGATAATCTTTTATACTATCAATTTGAGTTATGGTCTTTGAGACCGCTACGGATTTAATGATAACTCATATAAAGCATAATTTTAATTAGATAATAACTATAACGGGTAATAGTGAGAGGCTAGTACAAATGAATGAAAATAAATAATTTAATAAAAGTTAGAGCCGGGCACAAAAAAAGAGCTTTGGAAAAAATCCAAAACTCTTTTGCTTAGTCGATGCGACAAGATTCGAACTTGCGACCTCTGCGTCCCGAACGCAGCGCTCTACCAAGCTGAGCCACGCATCGTTTTTTGCAAGTGAAATCTTAGCAGACCAGTTAGTACATGTCAAGTTCAATGTAAAAAATCATGAATTTAATATCCGGATTTAATTAAGAAGAGTACGTCCGGGTATGGATAATACAATGTAAGGCTCTGTCAAATTCGGGCGATTGTGATGAAATGACATTATTACACATGGCATCTGTATTCATTCCACTGCATAAATTAACAGAGCACCTCATTATGTATGAAGTACTCTGTTTTAGATGAATTAAAATATTGATCGATGATTACTGCTGATACTCATCCTGTGCAGAATAATCATCCTGATATGAGGCATCCATCTGTGACTGTGGAGCCTGGATAGCATTATTGAGCTCTCTTCTGTTGTTTACCACAACATTGTAAGTGTTCTGCATGCTGTCCTGAAGCGCGTGGAATCTTGACTGCTGTTCAGCGATAGAATTGCTCATAAGTGCTTCGATGGAAGCAAGTATGGAATCAGTATATGAGATTGCGTTTGTCTTGATGCTGTTGGCTTCTGCAGTAGCATTGGCAAGGATCTGATCTGCCTGTACCTGTGCCTGCTGAACAAGTTCATTAGCCTTGCTGTATGCCTGCTGCATGATCTCGTTCTCTGATACCATCTCTTCAGTCTGCTGCTTGGCATCCTGAATCATGCTTTCTGCCTGATTCTTGGCATCTGCAAGGATGGCATCCTGCTGTGAAATGATTTTCTGATACTTCTTTATCTCATCAGGTACTCTGAGACGAAGTTCTACTAAAAGCTCTTCCATCTCCTCTTTGTTAACAAGAATCTTTGAATTTGAAAGAGGCTGATATTTGCAGCTGTCAATGTACTCTTCAATCTCACCGATTAACTGTTCAATTCTGCTCATATATTTAATCCACCTTATATCTACTTTATATTTTTATATTTTAATTTGATTTGCTTCTCTACCTCTTCGGGCACGAATTCATGGATGGCTCCCCCGTAGCTTGCGATTTCCTTGACTGTACTGGAGCTGAGATATGAATACTTGAGATTAGTTGTAAGAAAGATCGTATCGATATCAGGAGCGATGACTTTGTTGGTTTGTGCAAGCTGCAGTTCGTATTCAAAATCCGTTACTGCACGCAAACCTCTGACTATTATCGTTGCATCGCACTCACGCGCAAAGTTAACAGTCAGACCTCCGAAAGATTTCACCTCCACATTTCCATGATTTCTGGTCAAATCTTCAATCATTCTAACACGTTCTTCCATCGAAAACAATGGAGTTTTTGTACTATTGACGAGTACTCCTACGATGAGTCTGTCCACCATCTTGGACGCTCTTTCGATAATATCCAGATGACCATATGTGACCGGATCAAAAGAACCCGGATAAATACCTGTTATCATAATAAATCTTCCTTTTAGGCTTATATTTATAGCATGTTAAATAAGACTGTGTAAACACTTATGCCATAATTCTTTTTTTGAAGAATACGTGTTTATTGGTTTTATATGTTTTCTCTCGCTGGAGATCGTAGCCCATTGCCTCAATCTCATCTGTGAGATCATCATTCAGATCAGCCTCGATAACAAACAAAGTGTTCTCGTCAACATAGTCCATATCATGCATAAGCTGCATGGCCTTACGTTCGAATCCCTTATTGTATGGAGGATCCATGAAAATAACGCCAAAATGATATCCCTTACCGTTGATTCTGTTGATGGCAGACATATAGTCGGTTGAAAGAATAAGTGACTGTTCGTTAAAATGGCAGTGGTCAACATTTTCCTGAATACACTTGACTGCTTTTGGATTGTTTTCTACAAAAACAGCTCGTCTTGAGCCTCTGGATAATGCTTCTATGCCTATGGCTCCTGATCCTGCAAAAAGATCCAGAAAATCTATTCCCGGAACTTCGAACTGAAGCATGTTGAAAAGTGTTTCCTTTATACGATCAGTCGTAGGGCGTGTGTCTATAGAATCAATAGTCTTCAAAAGAAGTCTTCTTGCACTTCCTGCGATTACTCTCATGTTATTTCTCCTTTTATGGTGTTATTGTCAAAAGACGATATCAAATTATTCCGCATCCCGGGGTCATAAAATGCGTCCTTGTTCGCTCTCCATGAACACCGGTACGATGTAATAATGTATCAGAGTACATAACTTTCTTCAAGATAAAGCTCAAGTCTTGATCTCAAAACCTGATTTTCTTCTTCATTTAGTTCTGGATCTGACCTCAAAACATAGACTGCATCTTCAGATGCTTTCTTAAGAAGCTCCTTGTCCTGATATATATCGGCAATGTTAAAGTCCAGTGCTCCGGACTGTCTTATACCAAAGATATCACCGGGACCTCTTAACTTCAGATCCTCTTCCGCGATATGGAAGCCATCGTTCGAAGAAGCAAGTATCTGAAGTCGTTCCTTGGATTTCTTTGAATCTGCCGAATCTACGAAGATGCAGTAGCTCTGATATCCGGATCGTCCTACACGGCCTCTCAGCTGATGCAGCTGTGCCAGTCCGAAGCGTTCTGCATTTTCAACCATCATGACAGTTGAATTGGGAACATCTACACCGACTTCCACAACGGTTGTCGAAACCAGAATGTCTATCTCTTTATGCAGAAATCTGTCCATGACTGCATCTTTTTCTTTCGGCTTCATCTTTCCGTGAAGCTTTTCGATAGATACTTCCTTTGGGAATACTTTTCTAAGTTTCGTAACATAATCTGTGACATTCTCAAGATCCAACATATCATTTTCTTCGACCATTGGACAGATAATATAGGCCTGTCTTCCTTTTTTTATCTCATCGTAAATGAATTTATAGGCATTTTTCCTATAATCGGTATTTACAACAGCATTTTTGATCGGAAGTCTGTTGGACGGAAGCTCTTTGATCTGACTGACTTGCATATCCGCATACAAAAGTATGGCCAGTGTCCTTGGTATAGGAGTAGCCGACATCACCAGTGTATGAGGATTTTTACCTTTCCCGCTGAGTGTCTTTCGCTGGTTTACACCGAATCTGTGCTGTTCGTCTGTAACAACAAGAGCAAGATCATCGTATTCTACAGCATCCTGAAAAAGAGCATGTGTTCCGATGATAATATCGGCTTCATGACTCTTTATCTTTAGATAAGCCTGCTTTTTTTCTGAGGCCTTTAGTGAACCTGTTATGAGGACAACATTAAGACCAAAGACATTGTCATCGATGATCTTTTTGAGCTTGTCATAGTGTTGTGAAGCCAATATCTCTGTAGGAGCCATGATTGCTGCCTGGTGACCATTTAAAGCTGCTTCAAGGCAAGCTATGAAGGAGACGATGGTTTTGCCGGAACCGACATCTCCCTGAAGCAGACGATTCATGATAAAGCCTGATGACATGTCACTACGGATGTCAGACACGGCCTGTTTCTGCCCTTCTGTCAATGAAAATGGCAGGGCTTTGATGAATTCGTCTATACGTTTTGATTTTTTTATAAGAAATGCTGACTTCAGTTCTTCTGTACTGTTTTTTTTCTTTACCAAAGCAAGAGAAAAAAGGAACAGTTCATTGTAGGCCAGCCTCTCGCGGGCCTTCCTGAAGTCATCCATGGACTTTGGCAGATGTATACCTGATATGGCCGCCTTCATATCAAGTAGTCCCCGATTGTACCTTATGGCAGAAGGAATGAAATCGGGGCGATACTCGGCAATTTCAAGAACCTGTCTGACAGCTTTTAGTATTGCAGTATTGGAAAGTCCTTTAACCTGACTGTACACAGGCTCAAGAGTACCGGTTTTTCCGGAATAATCCTGTGGTGTAAAGATCTTCGGCTGATTCATGGTCTTCTGCCCTTTGTAGGTTCCTGTTTTACCCATAAATACAAATACAGATCCGGATTTCAGAGTATTCCTTAGAAAAGGTGCATTGAACCAGGTGAGCTTCATTTTGCCGCTGATGTCATGTATATATACAGTTGTCATGTTAAGACCATGAAGATTGATGACGGAGGCATCCTTTTCCACTATACCTTTTACAGCCTGAATCTCACCTTCATTGATAGCTTCGATGGGAACGGGCTGATCGTAATTCAGATAAGTGTTTGGAAAAAAATACAGGAGATCCTGTATTGTGAATATCCCAAGCTTATTAAAAAGCTTTTCTGTTTTAGGGCCTATGCCCTTTAAATCGGTCAATGTCATATTTTTTAAACACCAATGCTTGAAATTCAGGTCAAGAGTATAAAAACGCTCCTGAGAAGTCTCAGGAGCGAATGCTTCAAATAAATAAAAGTGATAAAAACAGTTCAAAACTAAGGACACACTGATCATATCAGTGTTATCTGCTTTTATTCCATAGATTTATTCAACGGATATGAAGTAATAGTAAATAGGCTGTCCACCGTACTGAAGCTCAGTTTCTACTGAAGGATACTTGTTTCTGATAGTGGATGCAATCTTTTCAGCGTCCTCTTCCTTTACATCTTTTCCGTAATAGATGGTAACTATCTCGGATTCACTGTTTACCATCTTTGAAACTGCTTCGGAAATAGCATGATCGATACTCTTCTGTACAGAAAGAAGTCCGTCATCACCGATAACCATGATGTCGTTTTCCTCTATAGGATGTCCATCGATGGTGGTATTACGTACTGCATATGTAACCTCTGCTGAATTGACGCACTCTGATGCATCCTTCATGGCTTCGTAATTCTCTTCTGCTGTCATATCAGGGCTGAAACTGATCATGGCCGATATGCCTTGAGGTATAGTTTTTGTAGGAACAACGATGATGGTCTTATCCTCAATGATATCCTTGGCCTGATTTGCTGCAAGAATGATGTTCTTGTTGTTTGGAAGAACAAATACAGTCTTGGCATTTACCAGATTACATGCATTTAATATATCTTCAGTAGAAGGGTTCATGGTCTGTCCGCCTTCGATGACATAGTCCACACCTACACCCTTAAAGATTTCAGTGAGACCCTCTCCTGCTGAAACAGAGATGAATCCAAAGTCCTTTGCGGGACCAAGATCCTTAGGTGCCTCTTCTTTTTCTTCGGCCTTTTCCTTCTCGGCAATCTTTGATGCGTCCTTAATAAGAACTTCATTGTGTTCGAGACGCATATTGTCTACTTTCATCTTGGAAAGGAAGCCCATGCTGAGGCCTTTTTCAAAAGCGTTACCCGGATGATTTGTGTGTACATGAACCTTGATGATGTTTTCATCTGAGAAACATACAATGGAATCACCAACACCGTTTAGCCACTCTCTGAGACTGTCAACTTCTTCGTCGGTAAATTCATGATCTCCGTTAACCATGAATTCGGTACAATAACCAAACTTTATGTCAGCAGTGGAAATCTCTCCACGTGATTTTCGCTCAGTTACAGGAACTGCTGCAGAAGATGGATCAACTTCAGAAAGATCGATATCGATCTTTTCGCCCTTGACAGAAGCAAGTGCACCTTTAACTACAGTCATAAGACCCTGTCCGCCTGAATCCACAACCCCGGCTTCTTTAAGTACAGGAAGCATATCAGGTGTTTTTGCAAGTACTTCATCACCATATGCGATGACTTTCTCAAGCATTGTAATGGTATCATCGTCAGAAACAGACAACTCTGTGATACGATCTGCCATTCCCTTGGCAACAGTAAGTATGGTACCCTCTTTCGGCTTCATAACAGCCTTATAAGCAGTTTCAATAGCTCGATTGAATGCTCTTGCAAGTACAAGATTGTCGATTGTGCCTGCAGAAGCATTTTCACGGATTTCTTTTGTGAAACCACGAATCAGCTGACTCAGGATAACGCCTGAATTTCCTCTGGCGCCACGTAATGATCCGCTGGCCATAGCCTTGGCAACATTATCGATGGTTGGCTCGGAAATAGCAGCCACTTCACGTGCAGCTGACATGATTGTCATAGTCATATTAGTTCCTGTATCGCCATCCGGTACAGGGAATACATTGAGTTCGTTGATGTAATCTTTATTGGCGTTAAGATTGCTGGCGCCGGCAAGAAAAGCATTTTGCAATGCTTTTGCATCAATTTGATTACCCACAGGTAATTCCTCCTTTAAACTACTGTCAGTCGATCACTCTTACACCTTCAACGAAGATATGAACATCTTTAACCTTCATGCCGGTGTATTCTTCAACTTTGAATCTGACATTTTCAATTAGATTGTCAGCAACAGCTCTGATGCTGACCCCGTATGCAACGATAATGTGGAAATCAAGAGATATTTCGTTATTCTCAATATTTACCTTGATGCCCTTGGTAAGGCTCTCACGCTTAAGAAGCTTAACGAGTCCGCCAGACTGGTAAGAAACCTTAGCCATACCAACGATACCAAAACACTCTATAGCGGTAGTTCCTGCATAGGTAGCAATAACATCAGGATCGATCTGAATTTCACCCAGTTTGGATGCAATTGTTCCTTTCATATAGTACCTCCAGAAAAAATTTTATATATCATAATAAAGCAAGCCTCATTATAGCATATAAACTGTAACGATGCACTCTATCTTTGGCTTTGCTGGTATGCATGAAAAAAGGGTATTACGAAATGATCGTAATACCCTGTCATACATCAATTAGACGATCCTGCATCAAGCGTTTGCTTCTACAGTCTTAGATGTACCGATTGCACGCTGTACTTTGCCTGATCTTAAGCAGGAAGTACATACATACATCTTCTTTGTACCGCCATTTACCATAACTCTAACAGACTTGATGTTAGCCTTCCAGACCTTGTTTGATCTTCTATGTGAATGGCTTACCTTATTTCCGAAGTGAACTGCCTTCTCACAAACTGCGCATTTTGCCATGGTTGCACCTCCCTTTCACAATAATCGAATCAGTTTTCCTGAATTCGCGACTCAAATATCCTAGCAAAAAACAACAAATAATGCAAGTCTTATTTGATTAAAAATGAGATTTTTATTTTATTAAAATTCAGATTTTTTTGCCATATCCTGTGCAACGATTTCTGCCTTTTTGGAAACTCTGCTACCACCGGTTATTTTGTCAATGGTATCAGGCAGCATATCAAGAATTTTGGTAAATGCATCCTGATTCTTAATATTAATAAGCTTGCAGTTTCCATTTTGTAAAATCAGAACTGCTGTTGGGGTGATTTTTGAACTAAGAGCACCGGCCCCACCGTCGCCCTTTCCTCCGTTCTGAGGCTTGGCAAAACCGCCCGCACCCATTCCACAGCTTACTTCAATGAGTGGAATCAAAGTGGCATCCCCGACTTTAACAGGTTCACCTACTACTGTTTTTGAATTGACAAATCCATCCATTCCCTGAAACAGAGAATCGAGAATATCTTTAACATTGTTTTGGTCAGCCATCGGTGTCCTCCTTAAAATGATTTATGACAACTTGTCGTATTCTTTTATTTAAAAACATGTCTATAAGAGCTATCAAAAGATGAATAAGCCTTATATGACCTTTGAAATATACATCTCCGGTGAGTACAGATCTGTCAAACACAGGTTCAATTGTTAAATTCTCTCCATATAAAGGATACAGAAGACTTATATACATCAAGGCACTTCCTGTAGAAGCCGGATCATCCGAACCATATGTGATGTTACCGTTTAGTTTTCTGAAGCGATAATGCTTAAGCATATATTTGGTATCCTTAAGTATAAGCCTTACAGCTTTCTGATTTTCTTCATCATTTATATGGGCTTTGAAAACTTTTATCTTCTTGGAAACTCTATCTATTTTATCAATTAAAGAATTAAATTTCCCGTTTATTTTTTCCGAAAATGATGTTTCAGCCGAGGTATCTTCAGATGCTTGAGCTGATGTATCATTAGAAAATTCTGCTGATGGATTCGAGGATGATTTTACTGTAGATTCTTTAGAATACTCTGTTAATGTATCAGCAGTTGATTCTTTGCAGGATAGTCCGCTTGCTGCATCTCCGGATGCATTATCCGGTTCGTTTTTGCAGTATTCCGTTAATCCGTCCGTAGATAATTTTATCGATGCATCTCCTGACGATTCAGCTTTTATATCTGCAGTTGATTCAGTTAAGGTATCTGATGCTGAATCTTTTGAAACATCGCCCTCAGATTTTGATTTGACTGTCTGGCCGGAATCCATGATATCTTTGGTGGTATTGTATTCATTGGCTGGACTCTGATTAATACTCTGTGAGGAATTATCATCCTGCTTGGAAACTATAGTAGATACCTGCCGATTTATTTTTTTTGATTCTTCTATAGTACTGATACCGTCTGATTCGGTTGAAATTTTATTATTTTCAATTGAATCATCTTTTTTATCTGCTGTTTTGGCATCATCTTCCGATACGTCATAAGATTCATCGGAATCGGAAGATATATCATCATTTTCGTTATCATTTGAATCTATGAGCTTTAACCATAGAAAATCAAGGCTCATTTTGAATCCTTCAGGGTCATACAGTGCATTAAATCTAAGTGCTTTAAACAGCCAACCGGCTGTGAATGTCAGGCGATAATCTTCAGGTGTTTCCTTTTTGTAGCTTTTTGACTGATAACGTATCGGGACTAATAGTATTGCGCCTAAAATAATAAAAATAAGCAATAAAAAAACGAGGAGTACAATGCCTATGACCTTTAGTATTGTCAGGACAATCATTCATGCCTCCTCGTTTAGTGATTATTATAATTAAATGACGTGAGTGTCAAAGGTGTTTACCACTCACTGATTAGTGCCAACGCACACAATCGTGTGCATAGAGCAGGAATCCTTTCAGATTCCTTTGAAGCACTCAAAGCCGCGTGGCTCCTTCGATTAAAAATCGAAGGCAGTTGTCTGCTGAATACTCAAACTTGAGTCCTTTTGCTATGAAAAACGACTACGTTATTTGTGTTCGGGCGGGTCATAAAGTCTCAAATCAACGTGCAAGCAAGTGATTTGGTTCTTTTGGCCCTTACATCATATTATTAAATTCCTTTTGACAGATTTATACAACCAGTCAAGTTGAATTATCTGATGAAAATCTGGGTATATTATACGGATATACCAATGAAACTCAAAAGAAACAATTCACATTTACAGCACTTATGGCTGCAAATCACTTCTTGAAAGTATCATCCTTGTGACACACTCTACAGCATCTTTATAACCGTATCCTATTCCTAGTACTTCTACGTCATCTGTATCGAGCCGTGGATTCAAAAACATGGCCTGATTATAGATTTCGTAAAGATTAGGGCTCTTTGCTTCTATGATGACATAGGCACCGGGCTGAAAATGTCTCTTGCGAAGATTTTCAAGTATATATTGCTTTCGTTTTCCGGCATGTCTGCCCCAATACAGATTTTTTGAGAAAATCATGTGCGAACCCTTTACATACCGCCTTCAGTTATGACGCGGATGTTCTTTGCCATGTAATCTACCAGCGATACTATGGTGAGTACCAGCGCTATAAGTGCAATGATAGCAGTGACAGTACTTAATACCGGTATATTGATGATCAAAAGTATAACAGTTAACATCTGGAAGGTTGTTTTGAATTTACCCCACCAGGATGCCGCTATAACTATTCCGTTGTCTGCTGCCACAAGTCTGAATCCTGAGATGATAAACTCTCTTGCAATGATGATGATAACATACCATGCAGGGAGCTGATCCAGTTCTATAAGACATATAAGTGCAGAGCAAACAAGAAGCTTGTCTGCCAAAGGATCCATAAACTTTCCAAAATCAGTTACAAGCTGCTGTTTGCGGGCAATCTGACCATCCAAAAAATCCGTAAAAGATGCGAGACAGAAAACTATCAGCGCAGCTATACGCAATGTCTGATCCTGACCACCTTTATATAGTAATAAAACTACAAATATCGGAATCATGACGACACGAAGCAGTGTCAGTTTGTTAGGTAAGTTCATCAGATACGTTCTCCAATCAGATCATATCCATCTGTATCAACGATATGACAATCAATCATATCACCGGATAATTTGTTGTTATATTCTCCTGCATCTACATATACCACGCTGTCAATGTCGGGATTGTCCATATATGAACGGGTGATATACATATTATTTTCCGGATCATAGCCCATGACGATAACTCTCAGATCCCTGCCTATCTGCTCTTTTGCCTTTTCAAAAGCGATAGTCTGCTGGATTCTCATGATCTCGTCCTGACGCTGAAGCTTGATCTTTTCAGGTACCTGTCCATCCATTTCAGATGCAGCTGTACCCTCTTCCTGAGAGTAAGGGAATGCTCCAAGACGGTCAAATCGCATTTCTTTGACGAAATCCTTCAATATCTCAAAATCTTCATCTGTCTCGCCCGGGAAACCGGTTATGAGAGTTGTACGTAACGCAATATCAGGAATAGCCTTTCTGAGTGCTGCGATACGCTCTTTGAGTTCGGCCTGTCTGGTACGTCTGTGCATGTTCTTGAGAATATTGTCTGAAGCATGCTGGATAGGTATATCAAGGTAATTAACTACCTTCTTGTTATCACGGATGGTCTCTATGAGCTCATCTGTGATTTCTTCTGGATAACAATACAGAATACGTATCCATTCGATACCGTCTATTTCAGAAAGCTTATTGAGAAGTTCCGGAAGAGCCTTCTTGTGATAAAGATCCACTCCATAAAGAGTGGTCTCCTGTGCAACAAGAATCAGTTCTTTAGTGCCGTTTTCTGCAAGCTGTTTTGCCTCGTCGAGAAGATGTTCCATGGGAACAGAACGATAATGACCTCTGAGGCTTGGAATAATGCAATAAGTACAATACTTGTCACATCCCTCGGCGATCTTCAGGTATGAAGTATAATTGTCGGAATCAGCAACTCTTGCAAGCTGAACATCCAGTTTTTCAACGTAATCCTTTACACCCATGACTTCATCAACTTCCGGCATCTCTTTTCTGATCTGGTCTTTATAACGTTCAACCAGACATCCTGCCACGATTAGTTTCTGAAGTTTACCGTTTTCTTTATATTCGCCCATCTCAAGGATGGTATTGATACTTTCTTCCTTGGCATCACCTATGAAAGAACAGGTATTGATGACTGCAATGTCGGCATCAGCGGGATCATCTGTAAGCTCTGAACCCGGATACTTCTCGAGAAGATTGCTGAGCATCTTCTCACTATCTACTCTGTTCTTGTCGCAGCCAAGTGATATCATGTGAATCTTCATGCTTATGCTTCACTGTCTGAGTTGTAGTCATCTTCAGAAGAAGCAGAAGGGCTGTTGTCGATAAGCTCAGCTGTTCCGTCATCCTCGTCATCAAACTCTTCTGTTGCAAAATCAAAACGCTTCTCAACGGCATTGGTTCTGAACTCATCCTCGATCTCTGAACCACGCTTGATTGTTATGGCATTCTTTGCAAGCTCTTCTACAGCGATTGAAAGTGGCTTTCTGCTTGGGTCTACAGGAAGAACCGGAGCTGCACCATCGATCAGCTGTCTTGCACGCTTAGCGCTTGCGATAACAACTGAATATCTGCTTTCTACGAGTTTATCTGTATCATCCTGAATCGCATTGGTATTGTTAGCTGCATCGATCAGGTCATTATATGTTTGCTGTGACATCTTCTATCCTCCTAAGATCTCTTCTTACATTTTCAATAATATCAATGTGTTGATGTGCTTTTTCGTGTTGAGCACGAATGAGATTATGCAATTTTTCGGTGCATGTGTCAATATCATCGTTTATTAAAATATAATCATAGGCTTCAACGCCTTCCGACTCCTGAATGGCTCTTTTAAGCCTTTTTTCTACTACATCCAAAGCTTCTGTTCCTCTTCCGATGAGACGCTTTTTGAGTTCCTCACCTGAAGGAGGTGTGATGAAAACAAGTACTGAGTCAGGGAACTTGGATTTGATTTTGAGAGCTCCCTGAATCTCTATCTCCAGAAGAACATCCTTGCCCTCCTGAAGCTTTGATTCGACAAATGCTTTCGGTGTTCCGTAGTAATGCTCTACATACTGAGCGTACTCGATAAGTTCATCCTTCTCTATCATCTCTTCAAACTCTTCCTTTGTTTTGAAGAAATACTCACGTCCATCAACTTCTCCCACTCTCGGAGAACGTGTTGTACATGAGATAGAAAGTGCGTAATTGTCATATTTGCTTAGCAGACTCTTCATGAGAGTGCCCTTGCCGGCACCGGAGAAACCCGATACAACCACTAAAGATCCTTTATTCATATTACCTCGGTTATATAATGACGTGAGTGTCAAAATTATTTACCACTCACTGATTATCTCTGACGCACACATTCGTGTGTAATGTGCTACTTCATATAATGGTTTAATATTTAAAAATAATTGATGCTTTTACTCCAGGTTCTGAATCTGTTCCCGGATTTTCTCTATCAATGTCTTTAATCCGATAGCATCATCAGAGATAATGAGGTCATTGGCCTTACTAAGAGTCGTGTTGGCTTCACGATTCATCTCCTGAGCAAGGAAATCAAGTTCTCTTCCTACAGATCCGCCGTTTGTAAGCTTACTGCGCATATTCTTTATATGACTGTGGAGACGAACTCTCTCTTCATCGGTGCATATCTTATCAGAATAAATGGTTACTTCCTGAACGATCCGCGATTCATCTATGCTTGCTGTTCCGAGAAGTTCTGTGACTTTCGCACGAAGTTTCTGCTCATATACAGCTGTGATCTCAGGTGAACGTTCATCTATACGTTTGACTATTTCTTCCATCTCTGACAGTTTCTCCAGGAGATCCTTCTGAAGATTGATACCTTCGGAAATCCTTGTATCCACGAAATGTGTAAGGGCATCACGAAGTGCAGGTTCAAGTCTGTTCCAAAGTTCGTCCTCATCTTCTGACTCTTCCGAAAGCACCAGGACATCAGGAAGGCTGGCAATGTTAGTGACTTTTATATTGTCATCTACGCCTAATTCTAAACATATCTTTCTCATGGAGTCGAGATACTCCCTGGCAAGATCCATATTTAAGCGTAATGATTTGGAACCTTCACCAAACTCGTCGTAAGTGATAAAGAGATCCACTTTTCCTCGTGAAATAAACTCTTTAATGGTATTTCGGATGTTGGCTTCCAAAGCATTGAACTTTTTGGGCATCTTTATATTGAGATCAAGGAAACGGGAGTTTACAGACTTGACCTCAACTGAAAGACGATATATGTCGTTAGATACCTCACATCTGCCAAATCCGGTCATGCTTTTTAAATCCATAGCATACCTCTTTATATAGTGTTTGTCGGAAATGTTGCTTAGTCTACAGCTTGTCTTTTCCGAACATTTGTTATAAATTATAGTCTACCTAAAAAAATAAGTAAAGTTAAAGCGAAATGGCATGTATTAATGTACATTATATTATTATAGAAGAAAGGCGACACATTTATGGCATATGACGGACTTGTTGTATCAGCTACAGTTAAAGAATTTCGTGAACGTCTTATCGGCGGAAAGATATCAAAGATAACTCAGCCGGAAAAGGATGAGATAGATTTTGTCATAAGAAACCAGAAGGATAATTTCCGTTTGAAGATTTCTGTAAATCCTTCTCTTCCTCTTTGTATTCTTACTGAGGAGAAGAAACTTTCTCCTATTGCTGTGCCAACTTTTTGTATGGCGTTAAGAAAACATATCGGAAACGGTGCGATACTTGATGTGATACAGCCGGAACAGTCTCTAAAGTCTTCAGGTCTTGAGAGAGTAATCATATTTGAAATAGAGCATCTTGATGAGATGGGTGACCTTGGCAAGAGATATCTTTCCATAGAACTCATGGGTAAGTATTCGAATATTATATTATATAGAGAAGATTTAAGTATCATTGATGCCGTAAAGAGAATTTCAGTTTCACAGTCTTCTGTCAGAGAAGTTCTTCCCAACAGACCCTATTTCATTCCGGACAGTGGTGACAAAAAGAATCCGCTGGAACTTGATGAAGCCGGTTTTACGGAACTACTCAGGGTGAAACCCGAACCTGTATTTAAGGCATTATTCCATAGCATAACAGGGATTAGTCCCTTGACAGCATCTGAGATGTGTCACAGAAGTGATGTGGATCCTGATATATCAGCCAATTGTCTTCCGGTTGAAGCATTTGCAAAGCTCTATCAGGGATTCAGAGGAATAGTTTCCATGGTCACTGTAGAATCGAAACCTGATCCTGTCATCATATATAAGGATGGAATCCCGACGGATTTCTCGGCATTTTCACTATCTATCTATGAGAATGATTCGCAGTATGAAATCAGACATTTCGATTCCATGAGTGATGTCATCGAGCGATTCTACAGTGAAAAGGATAAAAGTTCCAGAATCAGACAGAGATCAACAGATCTTAGAAAAGTGCTTAATACACTTATGGAACGAGCTTCCAAGAAACTGAACATTCAGGAAAAGCAGTTGAAGGACACAGAGGGTATGGACAAGTTCAGAGTTTACGGAGAACTTCTTCATACCTATGGTTATTCGCTTCAAGGTGGCGAGGATCATCTCATATGTGAGAATTTTTATACCAATGAAGAAATCAGCATTCCTCTCAAGAAAGATCTGACAGCATCAGAGAATGCGAAACATTATCTTGAAAAGTATGATAAATTAAAGCGAACCAAGGAAAATGTTATTATACAACTTCGTGATACCAGACAGGAGCTGGAACACCTTGAGTCGATTCAGACTGCACTTGATATAGCAGAGAGTGAAGAAGATCTTCAGGATATCAGAAGAGAGATGGGAGATTTCGGATTTATTCATAAGATTCAGGGCAAGGACAAGGGTAAGCTTCAGAGAAAATCAAAGCCATATCATTTTGTCTCAAAGGATGGTTATGAGATTTTCGTCGGAAAGAATAACTACCAGAACGAAGAGGTTACCTTTAAGATCGGTGATGGCGGAGATATGTGGTTCCATGCCAAGAATGTTGCCGGATCGCATGTTATAGTGAAGACCGGTGGTCAGCCTATGGATGAGATTCCTGACAGTCTGTTTATAGAAGCTGCCGGTCTTGCCGCCTACTACTCTTCTCACAGAAATGATAAGAAGGTGGATGTTGATTATACTCCACGTAAGAATCTGAAAAAGGTTCCTAATGCTGCGCCCGGATTTGTCATCTATCATCAGAACTGGTCTGTAACTGTGGAGCCAAAGAATATGACTGAGGTATAAGACTGATTAATTATAAAAAAGGTGGTTCCATCATAATACGGAACCACCTCGTTTTGTCTGTAAGTATCTGAACTCTACTTAAACAGAATCAATACACTAATATATAATCATGTATTGATAAATATTCATACAGAGAATCAATCATCGTTCTCTTCTGCCCAGTTTGTGTAAACATTCTGAACATCTTCTGATGCATCAAGAAGATCAAGAGTTCTGCGAAGGCTCTTAA
Organism: Oribacterium sp. WCC10; assembly: GCF_900113415.1. Lineage (GTDB taxonomy): Bacteria > Bacillota > Clostridia > Lachnospirales > Lachnospiraceae > Oribacterium. Next base: position 46,916 of record NZ_FOPH01000008.1, read on the forward strand.
CTGCCTCAGGATCTGTGACAGAAACATAATTCTGCGGAACCATGACAACATCAGCCTCAGCCATAGGAATGCCCTGCTTCTCGATATTTGCACGAACCTCGTCAAAATCCGAAGGAGCTGTATAGATTACATATGAATCTTCCTCGTCCTGAATATCCTCGGCACCTGCCTCGATAGCCATATCCATAAGAGTATCGAAATCCTTATCGAGATCATCCATAGCTTCCTTATCAAGAATGATCTGTCCCTTCTCATCAAACATGAAAGAAACTGCACCCTGTGTTGCAAGTGAGCCCTTACCCTTTGTGAAAGCTGAACGAATATCAGCTGCAGCACGGTTCTTGTTATCTGTAAGTACCTTTACGATAAGAGCAACACCGTTAGGACCATAGCCCTCATACTGAAGCTCTTCGAAGTTGTCCGCCTCCATTGATCCGGCAGCCTTCTTGATGCCATTGTTGATAGTGTCGTTAGGCATGTTGTTTGCCTTAGCCTTTGCGATAACGGCAGCAAGCTTAGAGTTGTTGGAAGGGTCAGGACCGCCGGCTTTAACAGCAAGCGCAATCTCATGGCCGATCATTGTGAATATTTTGCCCTTAGCAGCATCATTCTTTTCTTTCTTTGCTCGAATATTAGAAAACTTTGAATGTCCTGACATATCTTACTCCTCATATCATAAATAAAAATCAAACTCTAGTACTATAACGTAAAAAAAGCGTCAAATCAAGAGTTTCCTGATCTGACGCCCAATATTTAGTCTAAAACTGTTAATGATTCAGATTCCTTCATCAGATGATATACGCCCACCGGAATCTGATGTCTTTCAGAACAGGTCATTGCATAGAATTTTTTCATAATCACTTTATTATGAATTGCTTTCCTTGATACTATCGAGAATCAGTCCTAATGTATCGGCAGTTTCTCTCGCAAGAACTCCGTTGATTCCATGAATATTTGCTGCTTTTCTACCTGATTCCGCATGTATAAGTACGGCAATCACCAGTGCCTTGTACAGGAGTTCGAAAGAATCTGAAGAACTGTATGATGGCTTGCTTTCAGTCTGGGTATCACATTCACAGTCATGGGGCCTTGTTTTGACAGCATTATCATGTTTGCCAGCAGCTCTCATTAATGCATATATACCTGCAACAGCACCGCTCAGCACATCACCTGATCCGCCTTTACTGAGTGCCGGACTCGGAACCGGATTCCTGAAAAGATGTTCTCCCTGTGTATCAGAGATTACTGATTTACTTCCTTTGAGAAGCGTTACTATATGGTGTTCTTTGGCAAATGAAGATGCAATGTGTTCAGGTTCCTTCAGAATTTCAGATATATCAAGTCCGGTCAATCTGCTCATTTCCATCGGATGTGGTGTGATGACAACAGGAATTTGAAGTGCGATGCTTTTTAGTCCAGTCAACATTGACGTGCTTTTACTGAGAAGATTAATACCGTCTGCATCTATAAGAAGCATTGGCATCTTCTTTATATGATTCCTGTTTAATGAAGAAGTACTCAATGATCTTGAAATTCCTGAGTCCGATGACTTTGGTATGGATGTTTGAGAAGCTTCAGTGGTGTCAAATGAGTTTTGTGAAGATGCTGCACGGGAATCAACATTAGTACACCACAAATGGTTTATCTCAGATAGCACTGAATCCAGTATTTTTGCACTTTGTTCTGATATTCCAAGTCCCGGACCGGCAATTACGATATCACTCCAGCTTATGTTTATTCTTATAATGTTTTCTATATCCGAAGTACTGTCGTATCCTTGAAAGATGGCTTCCGGAAGCAGAGTCTGAAGGATGATCCTGTTCTCTTCGTGAGTCAGGATTTTGACAAGTCCTGCGCCACTGCGATAGGCTGCCAGAGCAGAAAGATAAGCTGCACCGCTCATTCCTTTGCAGCCTGCAACTATAAGAATTTTTCCATAGGTGCCTTTATTGCTGTTTTCAAGGCGTTTGGGAATTGATTCAAGATAGGTTGAGGCATCTGTTTCTATTTGCATTTTGAACTCCGTATATTTTGTAAAATAAAAAAATATGAGGGTCTAAAATATCAACACTCACGTCATTATATATAAACGACTCCGTTTTTTTTAGTGTGGTTTAAAAAGTGAGTTTATTTTATATGTTGTTCAATTACTGACTGAATAAACAGGTTTTTTACCCTTCTATCACTGCAAATGCCGAAACCAGTTCCCCGGTATCGGTGATGGAAACGTGAATCATTTTTCCTCCGAGCTCTTCGAACTTTTTTAGAGCATTCCCATGAAGAACCACGTAGGGCTTGCCAGAATCCTCTCTCAGAATCTCGATTTCAATAGGACGGATTCCTTCTGCGAATCCTGTTCCAAAGCATTTGACCACACATTCTTTACATGCAAAATCACCGGCAAGCATCGAGTCTTTGTCAGATGCCTGCCGGAGTTCTTTTTCAGAGAAAATACGTTCTGCAGTATGATTTTTACGGGTATTAGCAATACGCTTAATTTCAAGAAGGTCAGTTCCGATACCGATTATCATAGCTGCCTCACTATCAATCTTCGAGAGCTTCGCCCATTCTGTAGCTAAGTCTCATAAGTGACTCAGAAAGATGAACATTTTCAATCACGATATTTTCAGGAACTTCAAGGTCAACGTGAGCGAAATTCCAAATGCCTACGATTCCGTCTTCGATAAGCTGCTCGACAACCTTTACGGCAGCCTCTTTTGGGATACAAACCGCAGCCATTTTGATGGTAGAGCCCTTGATTGTCTCATCGAGTGTATCCATGGACTGAATCTCAATATCTCCTACCTTTACACCCACAAGGCTTGGATCTTTATCAAATATAGCTTTAACTATGAAGCCTCTCTTACGGAAATTGGTGTAATTTGCAAGAGCCTGTCCCAGATGTCCTGCTCCAACGATAATCATCTCATGTTCGTTGTCAATGTTCAGAATCTTTGCTATCTCATCATGAAGATTCTTAATATTGTAGCCATATCCCTGCTGACCGAAACCTCCGAAGTTGTTCAGATCCTGTCTGATCTGAGATGCGGTAAGTTTCATACGTTTACTGAGTTCGCTTGAGGAAATACGCTCGATTCCCTGATCCATAAGATCCTCAAGATAACGATAGTATCTTGGAAGTCTCTGAATGACAGCCTGTGAAATCTCTTTTTTTGCCATGATTACAATTCCTCTATTATTAAAGATTTTTGGTAAATTTTATTCATATTATTTATCACGTTAATAGTATACATTTCTGTTAATTATATGTCAAAAAGAAATGGTAGAATTCTTAACAAAGTTCGAAAAATATTTAACAAATATATAAGAAGATTTTGTGAAAATGATGATTACTGTTTTCAGTAACCAGTGCTTATAGGAAATTAAATGCCTGAAGTAAAAAAGAACTTTCAAACATGAGTTTGAAAGTTCTTTTTTGGTTTACGTTATGTAGAACTTTTGGTACAAAGTGTACCCGGATCTGTCAAGTGTGTGATAAACACTTTGCATTCACTTTATATAATGTCAAATCTTCGGTGTACGCTTAAGTATCTCGTGTCTCTCAGGACCGTTTGAAACCATGGTGATTGGAGTCTCAATCTGCTTCTCAATGAAGTCGATATAGTCCTTGCACTCCTTAGGAAGCTCGTCATAATTATTGATGCCGCGGATATCACAGTTCCAGCCCGGAAGTGTCTCATAAACAGGCTTTGCCTTGTTAAGAAGTGGTGTAACAGGGAAATCTGTGGTTACTTTGCCATCGATTTCGTAACCTGTACATACTTTTAGTTCCTTAAGATATCCGAGAACATCGAGTACTGTAAGAACAGCTTCTGTAGCTCCCTGAAGCTGACAGCCATACTTGGAAGCAACTGCATCATACCAGCCGACTCTTCTCGGGCGGCCTGTAGTTGCACCGTACTCTCCCTTGTCTCCGCCTCTTCTTCTGAGTTCTTCTGCTTCATCACCGAAAAGTTCTGAAACAAAATCACCTGCACCTACTGCTGAAGAATAAGCCTTTGTTACAGCGATGATATCCTTTATCTCATAAGGGGGAATTCCTGCACCTACTGCACCGTAAGCTGCAAGAGTTGAGCTTGATGTAACCATAGGGTAGATTCCGTGATCCGGATCCTTCATTGTGCCAAGCTGACCCTCGAGAAGAACAGTCTTTCCAGCCTTAAGTGCTTCTCTTAAGAACTTTGAAGTATCTGTAACGTAAGGAGCAATCAGATCTCTCTGCTTATGCATCTCTTCAAGGAGCTCATCATAGCTGATTTCAGGTGCATGATAAAGTTCGCGAAGCATAGCATTCTTGATCTCAACCACTTTGTGAAGTCTGTCTGTGAGTATTTCCTCATCAAAAAGCTCATTAACCTGAAGACCGATCTTTGCGAACTTGTCAGAGAAGAAAGGAGCGATACCTGACTTGGTTGAGCCATAGCTCTTTCCTGCAAGTCTGGCCTCCTCAAGTGAATCGAAAAGTACATGATATGGCATCATGACCTGTGCGCGATTGGAAACAAGTATCTTAGGCTTTGGAACTCCGGCATCAACGATAGACTTTAACTCAGTACAGAACTTTTCTATATCAAGAGCAACGCCGTTGCCAAGTACTGAAGTTGTGTGATCGTAAAATACACCGCTTGGAAGAAGGTGAAGTGAAAAACGTCCGTAGTTGTTGATGATGGTATGTCCTGCATTGGCACCACCCTGAAAACGAACTACGATATCTGAAGATTCGGCAAGCATGTCTGTGATCTTGCCTTTTCCTTCGTCTCCCCAGTTTGCTCCTACGATAGCTCGAACCATATAAATCCTCCTAAAGAGATAGTATCCGGCCGGATACTACTGATGCCCCTCACCTTTTTGACACGTAATGATCCAGGTAATATAAGAACATCTAAATGTTGTAATGTCTTTCTTATCGATCTGATAGACGACAATACTTGAATAGAATCTTTCTGATCAGGATCACGCAGATTTACTGCTGTGAGAGATTCGTGACCGAAGCATCAAAAAATTATTTTTTTGTTAGTTTCGTGAACCAGATGAATACATATAGTACCGTCGGGACCACTATCAGGCAAAACAAAACAGCCAGAAGATACTCTGTTTTTGCACCGGTAAAAGCGAAAAACAAAAGCAATATAAGCAATATGGCTATACATATCAATGCTAATATCGCAAGTATACGCTTTATAGTCAAAACAGCACCTCCATGATAATTTGCGTTGCACAGACAAGAAAAATTATATAAATAAAAAACCAATATTTCAAGTTCTATCATAAGTGTTCAAAGCACAGTGCACATTTATCAACCTGCTTGTTTTATCAACTGGTTAAAAATTATCTTGTGATCAGTTCATTATTGCATAATCACATGATGTAAGTATCAGAAGTATTGGCCACTCCCTGAATATGCGGGGCATAAAGTATCGAATCTAAAAAGATGATAACAGTTTTGAATACAAGAAAACTCCGACATATAGTATCTATGAGAGATGCCATATATCGGAGTAAAAGTTCAATCTTTAACTGTAAAAACTGTCCGTTTGGTCCAAAACCAGACGTGGAATATATTCCGGTTCGCATCTGATCATAATGTTAAACAATATTGATCTTAATATGTCGGAATAAATAATCAGCCTCAGGCAATCTTTTTTGCCTTTTCTTCAGGACCTTCAGCTTTTCGCTTCTCATATCTTGTATAGATAACATAAGCTGCAAATCCGAAAAGTACAGGACCTATGATTGACCAGAATGTGGTCTTGAAGTCTCCGTCAAGTGCAGGCTGTATAATAGCGAAAAGGTTTGCAAGGAACAAAGTAAGTGTAACGATATATCCCCAGAAAGAAGCTGACTTCTGAGATTTGTATACCTCAAAGCTTCTGTCTATACCCTGAAGCTTCTTAAACTTAGGGAAAGCGTAGGAAATGAACATGTAAGGAATGGTCATACCTACGTTTACCATGGCTGTAAGGATAAGGAAGAACTGCTGCATGGTATCTCCGCCGAAGGAAACAAGAAGTACCATGGTGCAGACGATGGCGCACTGAATCCACATAGCATTCTTAGGCATGCCATCCTTCTCAATAACACCCATCTTTCCCGGCCAGAGATCCTCAGGTGTTCCCTCTATCATCTGCTTAAGAGGTGAGTAAACGAGTGTAAACATTGCACCCATAAGGGCAAGGAACATAATAAGTGCGTAAATTCGTGCGAAACCGTGGGCGAGAGTTACCTGCAGCGCTTCAGATGCGCCAAAGGCTCTGCCGAAGGTTGATGCAAAGTTAGACATTATTACATAGGATACATTTCCAAGGGTAATGTTTTCAGCCCCGAGTATCTCATCATAATTTGTGAATGAACCAACCAGCATGATAAGAAGTGCATAGCCCACAAGGATGACCACAGCCGCTGTAACGATACCTTTAGGGAAATTCTTCCTGGGATTTTCAGTCTTATCCACAAGACCGCCCACGGCTTCTATTCCGCCGTAAGCAAAAAGCGCGTATACGATGAAGGACAGTATCATGATGAAATTGCCCTGATATGCAGCATTAAGAGGAGTCTTTAATGACTCAAGGCCGAGGAATGGCTGCTCCAGCTGACCGTGGCGTGCGATGATCATGACTATAGAGCCCACAAGTACAAGTACATTGATGGTAAGTACCGCCGAGCCTCCGATAGAGGTTACTTTGCTTATCTTGTCAATACCTTTGGAATCAAAGTAGGTTATCACGATAAAAAATGCTACAGCCATGATTCCCAGAAGCTTAGAACCGGATATAAGCTCAGAGCCAAACAGAGACCATGTGGAAGTTGTATCACTTCCGAAAATAATGTTTGATATAGGTACCCAGATTCCGGAAGAAACATTGACCATCCAGAGAACGTATGAGGTATACCACATAAAGGTTCCGATAAATGCATATTTAGGACCTACGGACTTCTCCATCCATGAGTACATTCCTCCGGTCTCGTTACGGAAGGCGGAACCAAACTCCGCAATCATAAATGCAAATGGAATAAAAAACAGGATTCCTGCGATGACAAACCATGGAATCGCCGCATATCCCATAAGATAGTAGGATCTTGGGATGTTATTGAATCCGTATACTGATGTGAAGATCATCAGTATAAGTGACATTAAACCGAGTTTCTTTTCTTTCATCTTACTTCTGTGATGTTCGTTCCTTCAGATGCATCACAGCTCCTTTCTTTTGTGCTTCGCATGGATTCAAAAAAATACACGCGAGGTTATATAATACATAATTACAAGTTATATGTAAATATCACTTTTGCACAATTTGTACAAAAATATACTCCACAAAAAAAAGAGGATGAAGCGATGCCTCATCCTCTTATCTTCAGTTTTAATGTATTAGGATACCATGAATCATCAGTTTCCAGATATTCCGGAAACATGGTTATCTTTTCATGCTGAGTCATCAGAATCTTCAGAACAGGCTCATCCGTGGCATAGGCATCTATTTTATGAGTTTCCAGTGTATTTATCAGATCTGCCCTTGTGTTTAGATATACAAGCTTTGCATCAGGAATTCTTTCCTTTACTATTTCGTCCAAAACGGTTCCGGTCTGAATTCCGATACGTTTACCATTGAAATCCGATGATGATTTTTCTCCATCATTTTCTATCTGTTCATTTGATGTAACAGGAGTTTTGGCATAAACATTGCAGGAAAAATAGACAGTTAAAAGAGCAAATATAAATGTTATTTTTAATATTTTTTCTGCATAAAAATACAGCCGTGGGCAAGAGGGCTAACGCCAAATCTCATCCACGACTGTACGGTTACTTGTTTTATATTTATACCTTGATATCTGCTGTAAGTCCGAGAATCTCTTTGTTTTCCTCAAGGATCGGCTTAACAACTTCGTTTATGTAGTCTTCTGTCTGCTTTGGAGAACGGCCAACATAACGCTCAGGCTGCATGCTTGCTTCGAGATCTTCAAGTGTAAGGTGGAAGCTTGGATCAGCGGCGATAAGCTCGAGGAGATTGTTGTCCTTACCTTCTTCCTTTACTGTCTTACCGGCTTCCATGCTAAGCTGTCTGATCTTCTCATGAAGCTCCTGACGGTCTCCGCCGGCCTTGACAGCATCCATCATGATATTTTCGGTTGCCATGAAAGGAAGCTCTGCCATAAGGTGCTTGCGAATTACCTTAGGATATACAACAAGACCGTCAACAACGTTAAGGTAAAGATCAAGGATACCGTCAATGGCGAGGAAGCCTTCAGGTACTGAAAGACGCTTGTTTGCAGAATCATCAAGGGTACGCTCGAACCATTGTGTGCTGGATACAAGCATAGGATTCATAACGTCTGACATTACATAATCCGCAAGAGAAGCGATACGCTCGGAACGCATAGGATTACGCTTGTAAGCCATAGCACTGGAACCGATCTGATGCTTCTCGAAAGGCTCTTCAATCTCCTTCATGTGCTGAAGCATACGAATATCATTTGTGAACTTGTGTGCTGACTGTGCGATACCTGCAAGAATGCTTAATACGCGGAAATCGACCTTGCGACTGTAAGTCTGACCTGAAACCGGATAGCAGGACTTGAAGCCCATCTTCTCAGCTATCTTCTGATCAAGCTCACGGCACTTATTGTGATCGCCGTCAAAGAGCTCAAGGAAAGATGCCTGAGTTCCGGTAGTTCCCTTGGAACCGAGTAATTTGAGAGAATCAAGAACATAATCCAGATCCTGAAGATCCATAACGAGATCATTGATCCAGAGAGTAGAACGTTTGCCGACTGTAGTTGGCTGTGCCGGCTGGAAATGTGTATATGCAAGAGTCGGGAGATCTTTATGCTTCATGGCGAACTTGCTGAGTTCATTGATACAGTTGATGAGCTTCTTACGTACAAGTTCAAGACCCTGACGCATGATGATGATATCTGTGTTATCTCCTACATAACAGGATGTAGCTCCCAAATGAATTATGCCCTTGGCATTAGGACACTGAACGCCGTATGCATAAACGTGGCTCATTACATCATGACGAACCTCTTTCTCACGTGCTTCGGCAACCTCGTAGTTTATATCATCCTGATGTGCTTTCAGTTCATCAATCTGTTCTCTGGTAATGTTAAGACCCAGCTCATGCTCTGTCTCAGCGAGAGCTATCCAAAGCTTTCTCCATGTACGGAACTTGTTGTCCTGAGAGAAAATGTACTGCATCTCCTCAGAAGCGTAACGACCTGTCAGTGGGCTGGTATAACGATTATGTTCTGCCATCTTGATCTCCTTTTACTAAAACATAAATGAGTGATGATTCGAGTTGTTTATTTACTCGCAACATTTAGAACTATATAACATTTTTTCTCCGCTGTCGAATGCTTATTATATTATGATGTAAAGGTCAAAAGTACCATATCACATGCTTGCGCGTTGATTTGAGACTTTATGACCCGCCCGAACACGAATAATGTAGTCGTTTTGCACAGCAAAAGGACCCGGGTTCGAAGGTTCAGCAGCATATTGCACACTAATGTGTGCGTTGGCGCTAGTCAGTGAGTGGCAAATTCTTTTGACATTGACGTCATATTATTTTTAAAATTAAAATAGCCCCATTAGAACCACTTTGATATGTTTTCCTTGTTATCCATCACCAAGTCAGAGTTTATATCAGGAAAAATCTGACATTGGTGAGGGCCATAGTGGTTCATATAGGGCTGTTTTTATATTTTTCCTACGAAGCGTCCCGTTTTTTGATAGCGATGCCTGCCGGTTCTGCACAATATATCCATATGTTAAGCCATCACAGAATTGAATATCTGCGAATGTATTAATTCACTCATTTACGCCAGTACATCCTGCATTGAATAAAGTCCGGCTGCCTTACCATTGAGGAACTTTGCGGCATTAAGAGCACCGTTTGCAAAAATATTTCTGGAGTAAGCTGTATGGTTGAATGTGATAACCTCATCTTCGCCTGCAAAAATGATATCGTGAACACCTGCAATAGTGCCACCACGGACAGCACTGATACCGATTTCATCGTGAGGGCGTGCCTGACGACGATCGGAGCGATCGTAAACATAATTCATCTTATTGTCGAGAGCCTCATTGACAGCGTCAGCTATGGCAACGGCAGTTCCTGACGGAGCATCCTGCTTTCTTCTGTGGTGCTGCTCAACGATGTCAATGTCGAAGCCTTTCGCATAGAGTTTTTTTGCTGCTTCCTTAACAAGTGAAAGAATAAGGTTTACACCTATGGACATGTTGGCACTTCTCAATATAGGTGACTTCTTTGAAATCTCTTCTACTCTTGCAAGCTGGGCTTCTGAAAGTCCGGTAGTACACTGAACACATGCCTTGCCAGTCTTCTCTACATAGTCAAGGAGTCCGTCTATAGCAGGAGCTACTGAAAAATCTATGATGACATCAAAATCCTCTGTCACCTTATCAAAGCTGCTGTATACAGGAAAACCCACTGCCGGATCATCAAAATGATCCTCACGATCAACTCCGGCGACTACTTCGATGTCCTCCATAACCTTAGCACAATTTGCAACATTTCTGCACATAACGCCCATGGCGCCGAAAACCAATACTCTAGTCATTTTCTCTCCTATTTAAAAATGATTGAATTTACATCACAATAAATGCATCTAATTAAAACAATTCAGCAGGGGAAAATGTAATCCACAGGCTCCAGACTACATGTGCCACTGCTGAACTGTTACATCTGATTTAAATAATCAATCAAAGAATACCGTACTTCTCCATCTCTTCCTTAAGAAGTGCCTTGGTAGTATCAGTTGCCTCTGTAAGAGGAAGTCTCATAGAACCTACATTCTTTCCCTGAAGATTCATGGCTGCCTTTACAGGAATAGGGTTAACCTCTGCAAAAAGTGCCTTGATAAGAGGAAAAGCCTCGAGCTGGGCATCAAGTGAACCCTTGACATCACCATCAAACCACTTCTGACAAATATCATGAGTCTGCTTAGGTGCTACATTGGATAGAACTGAGATAACTCCTGAACCGCCAAGTGCAAGAAGAGGAACAACCTCATCGTCATCGCCTGAGTAAAGAGCGAAGTTATCATCAACAAGAGTCATAAGCTTTGTGCTCATCTCGATGTTTCCGGTAGCATCCTTTACGCCTACGATGTTCTCAACATTCTTATAAAGATATGCCATAGTCTCCGGCTGAATGGTAACACCGGTTCTTGATGGAATATTGTAAAGTATACAAGGAATGCTTATGGCCTCGGCTATAGCTGTAAAATGCTGGATAAGACCGTTCTGTGTAGCTTTATTGTAGTAAGGAGTAACAAGAAGGACTCCGTCAGCGCCTGCCTCTTCTGCCTGTTTTGAAAGATCAATGGCAGTCTGTGTACAATTACTGCCGGTACCGGCTATAACAGGAATACGATGTGCTACCTTATCTATGATGAAACGTACAACATCCATGTGCTCCTTTTCAGACATGGTCGAAGCTTCACCTGTTGTTCCACAGGCAATAATAGCATCTGTGCCGCCTGCGATCTGCTCTTCTATGATCTCTGTCAGTTTATCGTAATTTACTGAACCATCCTCATGAAATGGAGTAATAAGAGCTACTCCTGCCCCTTTAAATATGGCCATAATAACCTCCAGTTTTTATGGTTTTAAACTAAACTCAGCCTATTATACAACATGAAATAAAAACAGGCGACAGAAAATCTGCCGCCTGCCATATTTTTTATTTATTGCAGAAATACTGTAAGAAATGCTATCAGATTCATTATCAGACTGCAATCATCTGATTACCGGTTATACTGAAACCATCTGTTAATGCCTGATTACATTACATTTTTTCAAACAATGAAATCAGCCATTATTCTTTCTGGCAATTCCTGCTCTTTTTCTGAGTGTAGGATCAAGAATCTTCTTACGGATACGAAGGTTCTCAGGTGTAACCTCGAGAAGCTCATCAGTATCGATGAAGTCAATACACTGCTCAAGAGACATGATCTTCTTCGGAGTAAGCTTAAGAGCTTCATCAGATGAAGATGTACGTGTGTTTGTAAGGTGCTTGGTCTTGCAGACATTAAGCTCGATATCCTCAGACTTAGGTGACTGACCGATAACCATTCCTGAATATACCTTCTCGCCAGGTCCGATGAAAAGAGTTCCTCTTGCCTGAGCCTGGAAAAGACCGTAAGTTACAGCCTCACCATTCTCAAAAGCGATAAGTGAACCCTGGTGACGATATGAAAGCTCACCTCTGAATTCGCCGTAGCCGTCGAACTCAGTATTAAGAATACCGTTACCCTTTGTATCTGTCATGAACTCGCCTCTGTAACCGATTAGACCTCTTGAAGGAATATCGAACTCAAGACGTGTATAACCTGTTGCAAGCGGGCTCATACCATTGAGAACACCCTTTCTCTGTGTGAGCTTCTGGATGATAGTACCTGTGCACTCATCAGGAACATCTATGTAAGCAATCTCCATAGGCTCCATCTTCTTGCCCTGCTCGTTTGTCTTGTAGATAACCTCAGCCTTTGATACAGCAAACTCGAAACCTTCACGACGCATAGTCTCGATAAGAACTGAAAGGTGAAGCTCTCCACGACCTGAAACTTTAAGTGTATCTGCAGAATCTGTTTCCTCTACACGAAGTGAAACGTCTGTCTGAAGCTCTCTCATGAGACGGTCACGGATATGTCTTGATGTGACAAACTTACCTTCCTGACCTGCAAGAGGAGAATCATTTACGATGAAATCCATTGAGATAGTAGGCTCAGTGATCTTCTGGAAAGGAATAGCCTCTGCATCCCCGGTTATTACAGTATCACCAACATGAAGATCCTCAATACCTGAAATAGCAACAATCTCACCACATTTAGCCTCGGTAACATCTACTCTTCTGAGACCGTCAAATGTGTAAAGCTTTGTAATTCTTACCTTGCTTCTCTTGCCTGAATCATGGTGGTTAACAACAAATGCCTCCTGATTAAGCTTAAGAGAACCGTTCTCAATCTTACCGATACCGATACGACCAACAAACTCGTTGTAGTCGATAGTTGAAACAAGCATCTGTGTATCAGCCTCTGCATCACCAACAGGTGCAGGGATGTAATCAATGATAGCCTGGAAAAGAGGCTCCATATCCTTCTCTTCGTCGTCAAGCTTTGCCTTTGCAAAACCTTCCTTTGATGAAGCGTAAAGGAACGGGCAGTCAAGCTGCTCGTCTGAAGCATTGAGATCCATCATAAGTTCAAGAACCTCATCTTCAACCTCTGTAGGACGAGCCTGTGGCTTGTCGATCTTGTTGATGACAACAAGTACAGGAAGTCTTAAGTCGAGAGCCTTCTGAAGAACGAAACGTGTCTGAGGCATAGGTCCCTCAAATGCATCAACAAGTAGGATTGCACCGTCAACCATCTTTAAGATACGCTCAACCTCGCCACCGAAGTCTGCGTGACCCGGAGTATCGATGATATTGATCTTCGTATCCTTATATGTTACAGCTGTGTTCTTTGAAAGTATGGTGATTCCTCTTTCACGCTCAAGAGGATTGGAATCCATGACACGGATACCGATATCCTGATTGTCACGGAATACACCGGACTGCTTCAAAAGTTCATCTACCAATGTTGTTTTACCGTGATCGACATGGGCAATGATGGCGACGTTACGAATGTTTTCTCTCTTCTCTCTCATTCTTTTACCTCTATCAAAATAATGTGAGTGTCAAATAATCTGCCACCCACTAACTGACTTTATAATCTATAAGCTATAAAGCTTTATATAACCGTCAAGGGCAACAACTCAAAAAAAATCTTACGCATTATACCACCGGTATTTCTCAATTGCAAGAGTAATGCTTCCGCCGGATAATTCTTGTATTTGATTTTGAAATGACGAAAGTTTGTCAGATGGAACGTGCCATGTCATATTGACATTGTTTCCGTATTCGGCATTGGCTTCAATGATTCCTTCTGTTTCAGTATAGTATTTTATTTTTCCTACTAATGTATATGGTATTTCTGCTGTGGCCTTGTAACCTTCAACTGCAGTAAGAACAGTCGCAGCATCAATGGCGGCCTTAGCAGCATTGGTATAACTTCTGACCAGTCCACCGGTACCGAGAAGAGTTCCTCCGAAATACCTGGTAACCACGATAAGGGCATCCCGTATCTCCTGCCCTTTCATAACATTAAGTATTGGCATACCGGCAGTCTGTGAAGGTTCACCATCATCTGACTGCTTGACCATTTCATAATTATCACCCAAAACATAGGCGAAGCAATGGTGACGTGCGTCATAATACTTCTTTCTGATGGCTGCAATATGTTCCTGTGCTTCTTCCTCACTTTTAATAGGAAATATTTCACCGATAAAACGAGATTTTTTTTCTTCGTATTCGCCAGTGGCATAATCTTTGATGTATTTCATTGATACCTCTTGGATAATGTGATTTTATAATGCTTTATAGATAATGTAACTTATCATATCAAATTCCCCATCTCATATAGAGATGGGGAAAATAATAAGTATAAATCACATCGTAAAGATATATTTCTATCCTGTTATAACAGCAGGTATTTCAGCTCCGCCAGTTGGACCTCCGCTTGGACCGAATTCCACTGTTTCAGGCTGCTGTACTTCTGTTGTGGCCTGAGTTTCAGGGAGATTTATAACAGGCGGCAATATATTGGTCTCAGCCTGATGATCACTGTAACTATATCCGCCGTCATCTGTTCCGTAGCTTTCATCATCAGGGACTTTTATTCCGCCCCATCTATAGTGATGATCACAGGTATCTACAGGAACTGTTCCGGCTGTAAAGTACTCAGTAATGACTGCACTTCCACGATAGTCGCGATAACATCCGCTTGACGGAAGCATTCCGGACTTACGGCAGACTTCTGCGGTAACTATTCCTGCAGGTTCTTCGAATCCTATATCAGGAAGTCCTTCATGAACTCGTTCCATGATCTTTCGCCATATATCCTTGTGGAATCCGGATCCTCCATTATACTCTCCGCTTGCACTGTCTATAAGCGGCTGGTTTTCATCACAACCACCCCATACACCTGCTGTGTAATATGGTGAAAATCCAACAAACCAGATGTCTACATCCTTCGTTGTTGTACCCGACTTTCCGGCAAGACTCATTCCGTCAAAGTGTGCTCTTGTAGATGTTGAGTTTACATTGATGGAACCGGAAAATGCTCTGTTTGGGAGCATAGATTGACTCATAGCATCAGTCAAAAGGAATGCCGTAGTGGGTTTCATAGCCTGCCTTGCTTCATCAAGTGTTGTATCGATGATGACATTACCATCCTGATCTACGATTTTAGTAAAGAACTTGGCTTTGTTGAACCGTCCTTCATTTGCGATAGTGGCAAATGCCTGGGTAAGTTCTAGATTGGTTACACCATTGGTCAGACCACCAAGAGCAAGAGCAGGATTTTCATCATCATCAACTAGGCTTGTGATACCGAGATTCTCTGCATAGAGTCGACCCTTGTGAGGATCCAGCTGCTCCATCAGACATCTGACTGCTATGATGTTTAGTGAGTAGATGATACCGTCACGTATGGTCTGATATCCCAGATAACCCTTGCTGTACCAGTTCTTAAATGTTTTCTCACCTATGGTATACGGACCGTCGTAAAAGCTTGTAGCAAGAGTGGCACCGTAAAGATCAATTGCAGGTGCAAAACTGGATATAACCTTAAAGGTTGAACCCGGCTGTCTCGGAGTATTGGTAGCACGATTAAGTGACAGTGAGAACAGCTTTTTACCACGTCCACCACTTATAGCCTTTACCTGTCCGGTATGTTGATCCATAAGCACAAATGAAACCTGAGGTTCAAGTGTGGCATAATACTTTTCACCAAGCTCAACATCTGTATCTGTGAGAAGTTCTGACTTATATTCCTCTATATAAGAATGTGCTGTATCCTCTGACTTAAAGAGACCATTGAAAGATACACCTCTTACTTCTTTTATATAACGGATCAGATCCTTTTCGGAGTAGTTCACCACAGTACCGTCAGCATGACGAACTGTATATCTCCATGTGATGGAATATTTCTCGGTATCATAATTTTCAGGATTGTTAACCTCTTCATCAACTATGGTCTGTAATGAAGGATCCTGAGTTGAATAAATGGTCAGACCGCCGGAATAAAGCATGTCAGTAGCTTCTTCCTTACTGTAGCCCAAACGTTCCTGAAGTTCCTCTACAACCTGTTCCGTAAGTTCATCTACAAAGTATGAGTATGGTTCATCCACTTCCGCTGATTTCTGAGTGTCTACATCCTTGATTCGTGAATACACATCGTCAGCCTTTGCTGCATCATACTGAGATTTGGTGATGTATCCCTGTTCAAGCATATTTGCAAGAACCTGCGCACGTCGTTCTGAATTTCTCTCAGGATGAGTGATCGGGTTCAGTGCAGAAGGATTCTTGGTAATGGCTGCAATAACAGCACACTCGGATAAAGTCAGTGTATTTACTTCTTTATTAAAGTATCTTCTTGCTGCGACCTTCACTCCGAGAGTATTGGCACCAAGGTTTATAGTGTTCAGGTACTCTGTGATGATCTGCTGCTTGAGTTCCTCCTTTGAGATATCTGTCTGACTTTCAAGTTCAAGTGCCAGATATTGTTCCTGGAACTTACGAACGTACTTTTCGAAAGATCCTTCATTGAGTCCACCGCCGAAAACATTATTCTTGATGAGCTGCTGGGTAATGGTGGAACCACCACCTGCTGAACTGTTATCCGATACGACTCCTCGTACTGCACGTAGTATTGACTTGATATCGATACCGTTGTGCACCCAAAAACGTTCATCCTCAATAGATACAAATGCATTGATCAGATCCTGAGGCAGCTGATCGTAAGTAACACGTTCTCTGTTTGAACCTGCCTGTACAAGTTTTGCTGTAACATTGCCCTCAGTGTCAAGTACTGTCGAGGCATATGCTGTCGGTCCAACATGTATGGACTTGATGTCAGGAGCAGAGTCAAGTATGCCCATAAACATACCGTAACCCAGAGCGCCGGTCAGTATTCCTCCGAACACTGCACCAATGATAAGTGACATCTGGAAAAAATGTGTGATGCGGTGTCCGATCTTACCTTTTGTATCATCCAGGGCATCAAGTGTTTTATCAATATTATATCTTGTGTATTTTGTCATTATTCCTGCCTGAGTTTAGCTTACTTTATATAAGTAAATAGGATTTACGGCACAGAATACTATTGCGCATAAATACCTATAATAAATCAATCTAATTATACAAGCCTGCTAAAACCTATGCAATGATGTCAGACTTACAAAATATTGAAGTTTGAAAAGTGTTTGTTGGATAAAGATACATATATTTTATAGAAATATTTATGGCATATATAATTTAAATCATTTTTAACCGGTTTGAATCAATCGTCACAATGGCATTTTTTCTTGTATTCAGTTAATGTATTTTACATTTCAAATAAAAACCTGCAATAAGAAACGACGCTCAAGAGAGCGCCGTTAATAGTTGATTGGTTGTTTGATAGATATAATAATATTAAAGTTGGTTTGTTTTGAATAATTAATAGCGCGCTAATCTGAAATTGATTAACCGCCTGTGATGTATCATCACTCAACATATATGATACATCTTGTTGAGTCTGTCACGTATTTATAGCAATATCGAAACTGACTACTGATACTTTCATCAGTCTACAAGAGACTTGATGTATGCACCGATCTTTTCATCCTTGCAGTTGGCAAAGAAAAGCTCTTTAAACTTTTCACCAAGGAAAGCACCCTTTACGAGCTCGGGATCAAGTTCCTTAAGTACTTCTACAAGATCCTGTCTCAGTGTATGCTTACGAACCTCATCAAGAATCTTTTTATTTCTCTGTTCAGGCTCACGTCTCTCTGGTGGATATCCTCCACCGAATGGCTGCGAAAAGAGCTTCTCAAAAATGTAAACGAGGTTGAGATCTCCACCCCATCCAAACTTAAGTGCGAATGGAAGTGCTACAGCATTACCATCGTTGATCTGTGCAAATGTAAAAGCATCCAGTGGATCTTCAACATGACCGCAGATAACTCCCGGAAATGAATTGAGAGCAAGCATGGCACCCTCTCCTGTTCCGCAGCCTGTTACTACGAAATCAGCAGCGCCGCTGTTGAGAAGAACTGCAGCAAGAATACCATTCTGAACGTATGTGAGCTGAGCCTTGTCATCTGCGCTATACATGCCATAGTTGTCTACAATGTAGCCCTTTTCATCTGCAACTTTTTTGAGAGAGTTGTAGATGACAGCATTTTTAGCCGCCTGAGAGTTCTCATTGATTAATGCAATTCTCATGATTTATATATCTCCTTTTAGTATTTGGTTAACCGATTTACTAATGCTTATTTTAGATGATAAGTCAGACAAATACAAGTGGATTGTTGCGAAAATGCATGAATTGTAATACAAAAAGAAACAGTTCAGATGGATGTACTGTTAAACTCAACATTTACCATCTGAACTGTTTCACTATTAAACGGATTACTGTTCAAACTTTCCGTCGTATTTATCTATTTTTCCGTTGTCTGCATCCTCAAATATCTGACTCATGGTATGCCATCCGAGAACCGCACACTTCACACGGGCGGGCATGTGATGAATGTCTTCCAGAATTCCGGCTTCTTCAAGTTCTTCCTTCTCTTCCGGTGTGATGGTATCTTTTATCATACGAAGGAAAATGTCAGAAAGTCTCAGTGCCTCTTCTCTGTTCTTTCCTATGATCAGGTCACACATCATATCTGCGCTGGCCTGGGAAATGGCACAGCCGTCACCATAGAATGATGCTTCTGAGATGTTATCGGAATCATCAACTTTGATATAAAGAACCACATCATCACCGCAGCTTGGATTCACTCCCTCCAGCGAGTAGGTAGCATCTTCCATTTTATACTTATGAGTGGGATGGATATTGTGGTCTGTAAGTATTTCATTATAAAAGGTATTGGCCATAGTGTTTCTCCAAAATTCTTATACTTTATATTTGAAATTTGATTTTTCAGTCGTGATACCCCATTTCTCCCCGGATCTGTTTCAGTGCTTCCATAAACTTTTCAATATCGGCTTCCGTATTGTAAAGTCCTATGCTGGCCCGTACAGTGCTGGGAATCTGACAGAATTTCATCAGCGGCTGTGCGCAGTGGTGACCTGCCCGGATATTGACATTGTGCGAGTCAAAGATTGCAGCTATATCATGAGGATGAACGCCGTCAATAGTAAAGGTTACTATGCCGTGATGATCATCCGGATCAGATGATCCCAGAATGTGAACATACGGGAGCTTCTTCATTTCTTCCACGAGAAGCCTGGTGAGATGCACTTCACGCTCTTCGATGCGTTCAAATCCGATGGAGTTTACATATTTAAGGGCGGCGCTGAGACCTATAGCTCCTCCGTCATTCACAGTTCCGGCTTCAAATTTGTGTGGGAGTTCATTCCATGTGGCACCCTCTGTTGTGACATATTCAATCATTTCTCCACCAAAAAGAAATGGCGGCATCTTTTCGAGTAATGCCTTCTTCCCGTATAAAACACCGATGCCCATGGGCGCATAGATCTTGTGTCCGGAAAATGCGAGGAAATCCACATCAAGATCCTGTACATCAACCTTGGTATGAGGGATTGATTGGGCACCGTCACAAACAAATACTGCTCCTGTTTCGTGAGCAATCTTTGCGAATTTTTTCACATCATTCCTGACTCCAAGTACATTTGAAATGTGAGTCATTGAAACCAGCTTGACATTAGGGTTCATGTAGGAACGGAACTTCTCTTCAGTGATTTTTCCATCCTGATCCGGCAATATATATGTGAGTTTTGCCCCTTTTTCCTTACATACCTGCTGCCATGGAATCATATTGCTATGATGCTCCATGATGGTAATGACCACTTCATCACCTTCATTAATGAAAGTTCTGCCGTAAGAATAAGCGATAAGGTTAAGACTTTCGGTAGCATTTCTTGTGAAAATGATCTCTTTTTCAGAACCTGCATTTATGAAAGAACGTACTGTTTCGCGTGCCTCTTCATAAGCATCCGTTGCGGCTATACTAAGCTTGTAGAGTCCGCGCATCGGATTGGCGTTCATGGTTTTGTAGTAGTTGTCTACGGCGTCGATAACACACTTTGGCTTCTGGGTTGTAGCACCGTTATCGAGATAAACGAAGCTTCCGTCAAGTATCGGAAAATCTTTCAGGATACGTGCATCCTCGGCCTGAAGTTTATTTTTTTTAATTTCAAACATAATTTTTCTCCTGAAATATGATGATGTAAAATTGGACATCGATTCGTTTCGCGTGGAGTGTAGTTGATAACATCGCACAAGTCATGACAGGCGCGCTATGAAGTTTACTCCCGGCTTAGGTTCCTTATGTCACAATGATTCTGACAGCTTTTTTCTGGTTTCTTCATCCGGAATCTTTGCTATCACAGCAGAGATTCTTGCATTTGCCATCATCTCATAAACTTCTTCTCGGTTCATTCCTCTTGATTCCATATAGAAAAGCAATTCATCATCGAGCCGTCCAATAGTGGCACCATGATTTCCTTCAACGTCGTCTTCATTACAGAGGATAACAGGAATGGTCTGATTTATGACTTCATCATCCATAAGAAGTACATCTTCAAGTTCATTACCTACTGCACCTTTCGCACCCTTTCGAAGATCAATGGTTCCTCTGAAAAGTTTTGATGAATGATCACGAAGAACACCATCTACATCTATATCTGAAACTGTTTTCTTGCCAATATGATTTGCGATGTGATTCATATCCAGATGCTCATTGTTCTTCAAAAGATATGCAAGATCTGTCTTAAGAGTGCTTTCTTTACCTAAAAGATCTGTTCGTGAGCCCTGACAGGTATTATTTCCGCTTAGGATAAGTTCTATCTCTTCGAATCTACCCTGATCAGAAACCCGGGAAGCTATATCATTTAAAAATGTAAAGCCGGAGCCCAATCGCTGTGCCTGAACAAGAAGAACTCTTGCATTCTTTCCTACTCTCACTTTGGTCTGTACTGCGGCGAAACCCTGACCTTTCTTTTCGCCGGAAAAGTCCATGATTACAGTGAGTTCACTATTGTCCTGTGCTTCAATATAAATAGCGTTTACCGTAGCAGTATCATTTTTATAATCAAAGTCTATTCGAACCGGATCTGTTACTTTCTGTCCTTCTTTTGATGCTACCGTCAATACTGAAACGTTGCTTTTATGTATAAAGCTGTCGAATGCGGCCCCCATACCGCCGGGGATTTCCTTTATGGAATCGTAATCAGTAACATCAATGGCCACATCTTTTCTTCTTGTGACAAAAGGATTCCCTTCTGAAACATTACCCGGAACCTGCACATAAGCATCATTCATCTTGAGCCAGTTGTAGGTAGGTGCGGGCATGGCATTTATCAATAAATTGTTGTGTTCCATATATTCCTTTCTTCTTGAAGGAAACTTGCAGGTATATTACATGAAATGTTTATATCCGAAGAAACTCCGATGTAATCAGTGCTTTCTCAGAAGCTCCTGTTATGGCACGGATTTTTAAATGTAATTTGTGCTTCGCATCGAAATCCCTGCAAAAGAAACGTTTTATCACCGTTTCCCTTTATCTCCAAAACTATTAATCGGAATTTTGCTTTTCATAAATACATTTCCACTATGATCTGCAGTGTTCTTTCAAGAATACCTGCTGTTTAACCTATCGCTCCCACCATCTCAAGACGGATGAGATTGTTCATTTCAACTGCGTATTCAAGTGGCAGTTCCTTTGAAACAGAGTCGGCAAAACCAGAAACGATCATTGCACGTGCTTCCTCTTCGGAAATGCCTCTGGACATAAGATAAAACACTGCATCATCTGAAATTCGACCGATTTTTGCTTCATGTCCCACATCCGCCTGCTGTGTTCGAACATCCATGGCCGGAATTGTGTCAGATCTTGAAATGTCATCCAGCATAAGTGACTGACAGGATACAGAATTCTTTGCATTTTTAGCACTGTTTTTAATAACTACAGAAGAGCGATATGTGCTTTCTCCACCGTCCTTACTGATGGAACGGGTATTGATGTATGAACTTGTATCTTTTCCGATATGAACAACCTTTGCACCGGTATCAAGATTCTGTCCCTTTCCTGCAAATGTCACTCCGGTGAATTCCATGTGTGAGCCTTCACCTTTAAGTATGGTCATAGGGTAAAGATATGAAACGTGAGAACCGAAGGAACCGGAAACCCATTCCATGGTGCCGCCCTCTTCTACAACTGCCCTCTTTGTGTTCAGGTTATACATATTCTTTGACCAGTTCTCTATGGTTGAATAACGAAGCTTTGCATTTTTACCTACATAAAGCTCGACACAGCCCGCATGGAGATTGGCAATGTTGTATTTCGGTGCAGAACAGCCTTCGATGAAATGAAGGTCGGCACCTTCGTCAACTATGATGAGAGTGTGTTCAAACTGTCCTGCTCCCGGAGCATTTAAACGGAAATAGGACTGAAGAGGTATCTCAACGCTTACTCCCTTCGGAACATATACGAAGGAACCACCGGACCATACAGCTCCATGAAGAGCCGCAAACTTATGGTCTGTTGGCGGAACCAGATGCATGAAATGATCCCTGATCATATCCTGGAAAGTCCCGTGAAGCGCAGATTCTATATCAGTATAAACTACTCCTTTGTCTGCAACTTCCTTCTGAAGATTGTGATAAACAAGCTCCGAGTCATACTGTGCTCCTACTCCGGCCAGAGATTTTCTCTCTGCCTGAGGGATACCAAGCTTTTCAAAGGTATTCTTGATATCATCCGGAACTTCCTCCCAGTCTGCGGTCATCTTCGTTTTAGGCTTTACATAGGTTACTATGTTATTCATATCAAGTCCTGCAATGGATGGTCCCCACTGAGGAACTTCTTTTTGGTTGTATATCTCAAGTGACTTCAGTCTGAAATCTCTCATCCACTGAGGATCACCCTTTTTATCCGATATTTCCTCGACGATTTCTTTGGTGAGTCCTTCCTGGATTTTGTAGAAATCCCGGTCACGTTCTTCGTAGCGGAAATCATATATAGAACGGTCAATGTCTTTGACCGCGACTCTTTCTTTTGCTGCCATATAAGTCACCCTGCTTTTCAATATTATCTGATGATGTCATAAGATCAAAAAATAAATTTCGTTTCAACTCAGTCTAAAAACGCTTCAAATCCATCGTCATTTATCTTGTCAACAAGCGAAGCATCACCTTCTGCTTTGATGTTTCCGTTTACAAGTACATGAGTGTGGTCAACCTTCAGTGATTCAAGAATTCTTGTTGAGTGTGTGATAATGATGAGCGCACCATCCATTTGCTTCTGATATTCTTCCACACCCTTAGAAACTGTGCGGACAGCGTCAACATCGAGTCCGGAGTCTGTTTCATCAAGGATTGCAAGAGAGGGCTTAAGCATCAGAAGCTGAAGTATCTCGGCTTTCTTCTTTTCACCGCCGGAGAAACCCACATTCAGGTCACGGTCTGCATAAGAGGGATCCATATTGAGAAGCTCCATGGTTTTCTTCAGTTCCTTTTTGAAATCCCAAAGACGTATGTGTTGTCCTGTCCTCTGCTGAATGGCAGAACGAATGAAATTGCCAAGAGTGATTCCCGGTACTTCAAGGGGATTCTGGAAGGAAAGGAACATTCCGAGCTTGGCTCTCTTGTCTGTCGGTTCCTTTGTGATGTCCTGCCCGTTAAAGATAATACTGCCACCTGTAATCTCATAACCCGGATTTCCCATGAGGGCATTACCGAGTGTTGACTTACCGGCACCGTTTGGTCCCATCAGTACGTGAGTTTCACCTTTATTAACATTAAGGCTGATTCCGTGAAGTATTTCCTTCTCTTCAACGTTTACAGCCAGATTTTTGATATTAAGTAAATCTGCCATTTTGATTCCTCCAAAATAAAAACTCAGGTTTTGATTTTGATTCTATATAAGTGTCCTATCCGACTAAATCGTATACTGCACCTTTCAAATGCAAACTATATAACTGTTTATAAGAGCTCCTGACGATAGTGATTATAATTCCTAGTAAAATACTATGCAATACAAATCCTACTCATTATGTAGGATTATTTGAAAAAATACAAGTAAATTAGTAGGAATTGCTTGTTTTTTATTTTTTACAGCTTTTTAAGACATAAGAAAACTAGGAATCCGTTTTTGAAGATTTATAAAAAAAGGTTACGAAAAGTGCTTTAAACACTATTCGTAACCAAAATCGCATAATCATATATTCTATTTGATGTGAGCCATGGGATCATCAGGGATTATCCGCCATAAGCTTATACGCCTTCTCCATTCCAGTCAGGGATAAAACTATCCTTAGCAACACTGCCGTCCTGAATGAAAGCATTGGTTATTCCCTTTTCCATTGCGTAATCGATGAGACGTTCATATTCTCTGTGAGTGACTTTTCTGTTTATCTCAGGATATTTCTGAAGTCTCTCAAATGGTGTGAACTGGTGCATGAGACTAAGATAAACATTGTCTCCGTAGTTATCATAAACGTAGTCCACAACCGCCTTAGCATTTCTCACCATACCAGGCATAAGAAGATGACGTACGATGACACCTTTCTGCATGATGCCTTTTTCATCAAACATGGGTCTGGGACACTGGCACATCATTTCCGCAAGACTTTCTTTTGCTCTTTCCGGATAGTCAAAGGCACCTGAATATCTTCCTGCTTTTTCTGAATCCATATACTTGAAGTCATCAAGATAAATGTCAGCGAGTCCGTCAAGCTCATGGATAAGTTCAAAAGTTTCGTAACCTGAACAGTTTATGACATATGGAATCTTAAGCCCTTGATTTCTTGCTGATATCATGGACTCCTTTATTTCAGGAATGTAGTGATCGGGTGTAACGAGATTGATATTGTTGGCACCCTTTGCTTCAAGTTCAAGAAATATTTCGGCAAGTCGGCCGGTACTTACTTTTTTGCCGTTTTCTCCATGGCTAAGCTCATAATTCTGACAGAACACACATTTCAAAGTGCATCCGGAAAAGAAAACAGCTCCGGATCCATTGGTTCCGGAGATACATGGTTCTTCCCAAAAATGCAGTGCGGCTCTTGCAACATAGATGTCTGAAGAGACACCGCAAACACCTTTTTTGCCTGCATTTCTTTCTGCACCGCATTTTCTCGGACAAAGTTCACAGTGTTCCATCAGAGGATTTGTGGAATGATCATTTTCTGAAATTAGCATTTTTCCTGTTCTCTTCCGCATTTTTTCTGGCCTGCTCGGACTTTGGCATGGATTCGATTCTTGCCTTCTCTTTCTGAAGCTCCTGAGCTTTTCTCTTCTCATTTTCCTGCTGAATCTCTGATTCAGAGAGAATGCCTATCTTCAGGTCGTTTTCATTATCATACCACTCAAGAAAACTGTGCTTCACATGCTGACGCTTAAAGCCGAGGATCTTGTTAAGACTGATGTTTTCCATGGCACTGAATATATTGCGTTCAACGTATGGATTTGTCTCCTTAAGCTTCTCAATGAGATGCTTTGTTTCAAGACGCTTTGAACTGGTCTGTCCGTCTGTGTGACAGGTAGAGCAGGTAGCTGTAAAGTGGCAGGCACATTGGATGAAGTTAAGGTGATTGTAGTCTCTCCAGTGCTTTATCTCCGCTTCATGCACGAGATACAAAGGTCTGATGAGTTCCATTCCCGGGAAATTGGTGGAATGAAGCTTCGGCATCATGGCCTCATACTGTCCGGCGTAAAGCATTCCCATCAGAATGGTCTCGATGACGTCATCAAAGTGATGTCCCAGGGCAATCTTGTTGCAGCCGAGCTTCTGAGCTTCTTTGTAGAGATATCCTCTTCTCATGCGGGCACAGACATAGCATGGAGACTTGGGAATATTGTAAACCGAGTCAAAGATATTGGTTTCAAAGATAGTGAGAGGAATGCCCATAAGCTCAGCATTTCTCTCGATGATCTTTCTGTTAGCCTCATTGTAACCCGGATCCATGCATAGGTAGACAACCTCAAAAGGAAGCTTATTGTGACGTTTAAGCTCCTGAAAAAGCTTCGCCATAAGCATTGAATCCTTACCGCCTGATATGCAGACTGCAATCTTATCACCCTCTTCAACAAGGTTGTAATCACAGATTGCTTTTACAAACATACTGTAAATGTTTCTCTTGAACTTCTTTCGCAGAGACTTTTCAATATCTTCTCTTCTCTGTTCCGAGTCAAGATCTCTCTGTATCTGACGAAGAACCCACTTACCGTAACCGCCCTGTAAACTGTATGCTTCATACCCCTGCTCACAAAGTGTTTCCGCGGCAACAAGAGACAGTTCCCCGTACTTGCAGTAAAGAACCACTTTCTTATCCTTTGGTATTGCATGATTTTTGTCGGCAATATCTCCGGTATCCACCCTCATGGCATCCGGCATCTTTCCTGTCAGAAAGTCCTCCTCATCGCGAACATCGATAAGGGTGTAACTTTCCTTAGGCCATGTTTCAAATTCATCTACGGTTATCTCTATGTTTCTCGCTTCCATATAATCCTCTTGATTTGAACCTCTTCATAAGCAGGTTAGAGCGGTTCTGAATATATTTTAATGAATTAATATTGATTGTTGATTAAATTACGGCTGATAGAATAACTTATAATCAGCTCTTCTAAACAGCAACGACGATTATATGTTAAGTGTCTGATTTCGGCAAGTAGAATAATGTTAACAATATCACGAAGTAATACATGCGTAAAAGTTGAAGCATAAATCTTCTAAAGTACATAATAAAAACACAGCTTCTACATGAGACTGCTCTCCCTGTCTATTCTGCTTATGATATAGTTGGTTATCATAAGCAGTACAAAACCTACTATACTCTGCAGGAATGCGGCCGCTGCAGAAAAGCTGAAATTCGCCTGCTGCATCAAAGCTTTATATACATAGACATCCAGAGTCTGAGTGACAGATTGAAGTGAACCGGAATCCATGGGAACCTGATAAAACAGACCAAAATCCGAATTAAGTATACTTCCTATCCTGAGTATAAATATGTATTGTGCATCCATTGTGAGCGTCTGTATGCTTCGATCCATATTTACCAGTACATGCTGAAGGGGATAAAGCTCTGTATGATTGCTGTCAAGATAAAGAAGTGACGGATACCAGCTGCTCCAGTATGCAAAGCTTTGGAACACAGAAACTGTGGTAATAACCGGTTTTGCGATGGGAAGGATTATCATTCTTAAAATCTGAAACTGATTAGCGCCGTCAAGCTCTGCTGCTTCTATAAGTGCAGAGGGAATCGATATATGAAAATAATTTCTCAGTATCATGATGTACCAGGTGGAACACAGTCCCGGAAGTATCAGAGCCAGATATGTGTTTCTTAGATGAAATATCTGGGTATTTACCATATATGAAGAAACAAGGCCACCGGAAAAAAGCATCGGTATCATCAGAAATACCAGCATGATTTTTCTGTATCTGAATTCCTTTCGGGAAAGTGCAAATGCTATAGGACACATAAGTATCAGCCCGAATACAGTTCCAATGACAGTTATAATGATGGAATTGAGAAATGCTCTTCCGAGATAATTTCCGGAATAGAATAGATATTGATATGCATCAAATGAAAGTCCCCGTGGAAAAAAGCTGTATCCCAGTTCGTTTACGCTTTCCTCTGTAGAGAATGAGATAATGATTACAAGCAGTATCGGAAGAAATACTATCAGTGATAAAAAAAGAAAAAACAGACTCACAAAGAAATTAGTACGTTTTGAATATGCACTGTCATGTGGATTAATATATTTTCCGAAGTTGTTTATGTTTGAAATATTTTTCATCCTGTCATCACCTTTAAAAAATATATGTGGCAAACCATAAGTCTGATGGATTGCCACATTTCTGCTATATAACAATCGACTCCTAAAAGAAAAATATAAGAAAACATAGAAAAAAGACCGTGAAGATATTCACGGTCTCTAATACACAAAATATTTATAGATGATTACATCAGCACACCACACACGAATATATGTAGTTTACTGATATAATATCGCGGTAATCCTTTGATAATACAATCATTATATCAGAACTTAATACCGCTCTTTTTCATGAGATCACCGAAAGAAGCTGTAGCAGCACCGGACTCCTTGTAGTTTGCACGGAAGTCGTCACGCTCCTGTTTTTCCTTACGTTCCTTCTTTTCGGCCTCCAGAGACTTCATTGAAAGAGAAATCTTGCCGTCCTTGATACCGATAACCTGTACCTGAACGGTATCACCTTCCTTGAGAACTTCTGAAGGTGTTTTGATGCGCTTGTTGGAAATCTGTGAAACATGAAGAAGACCTGTAACACCATCTCCGATATCAACGAATGCGCCGTAATCCTTGATGGAATCAACCTTACCCTCTGTCACGAGACCAACTGAAACCTTTGCTGCCTTCTCTTCTCTGGCCTTCTCCTGTTCCTCACGAAGAACATCTTTTGCAGAGATGACAAGCTTGTTATTCTCAGGCTCTGCTGTGATGATACGAACATTGAGCTTCTTTCCTACCCAGTCGCTGAGTTCGTCCTCTCTTACGAATCCGAGAGAAAGCTTAGAAGCAGGAAGGAATGCTCTGAGACCGTCAAGGGTTGCTGTAACACCACTCTTAACAGCTTCAGCAATCTCGACCTCACGAATATTTTTATTCTCGAAGTCATCAAGAACCTTCTCCCACTTGCTCATGTCTACGCGCTTGGCATTGGCATGTTTCTTGAAGGATTCTTCAAGTTCTTCCTTGAAGTCGTCCATGGAAGGAATCTTATCCTGAACTTCCTTCTTAATCTTTTCTGCAGCCGCAACAGCAAGATCCTTGACGTCCGATGCTGTAACGGCAATGTCTGTAGCTACGTTTTCAGCGGCCTTCTGGACCTCTGACTTAACACTTTCGTTCTTGATTTCTTCTGCCATAATAAACAGTACCTCGTTTTCATAATAATCCCGGGACACGCCCTCTTTCTGTATATTTTACCATAAAAACTTCTTTTACAACAATATTTAAGAAAAAAAGCCTGCCACGAATGACAGACTTTATAACGGGTTAAGCTTATATAAACCGGTTATTATATGAAGCAGGAACTTTACGCAGCTACTGTCATAACTTCAACAGGTCGCTTTTTTTCTGCTGCATCTTCGTAGATCTTCGCACAGATTCTGAAACGTTTGAATGTCTTCAGAGCTTCTGCCTTATTACAGTAAACTTTCCAGAATCCGCAGGCTATACAGTTTCTTCCGTCCTGTTTTATGAATTCTTTAACGTCTTCTACAGGAAATCCGAGAAAAAGCCCGATCTCATGCGGAAAGCACTCATAGTCAGAAAGTCTTTTCATAAGAAACTCTACACATTCCTCGGCTAATGTTTCCATCACTGTCCTTCCGGAAGGATATCCGAAAGATTTCAGTATATCCATAGCGCCGGGTTGCTTCATATCTTGAATAAGCTGAGACTTACGGTACACATAGACTAACGAATTATTCTTTTTACTTTTTATACGTTCAATGTAAACACCGAGAGGATTTAGTTTTTCGCTGATCTCCTTTATCTGTGATTCAAGGAGACTTACCTCCATATCTGAAATATTAAAGATGGAACCTGTCTTGATTCCCGCAAGAGTCTGAGAGCAGTTTCGTAAAAGCTTCTCGCTGAGTTCGTTTGCCATAGATACCTCGGTCAACTTATTCCACAAAAATGTCAGCCCCGGGATGTTATGTCTGAGAGGCTGACAATGATTGTAAGGAAACTAATCAGAATTACTGTTTATGCAGCTGCAACCTTCTTGCCAAGCTCTTCACATGAAGCCTTTGCAGCATCATCCGGTGCTTCATTTGCGATAACACCTTCTCCATCAACAACTGTAGCTCCGGCCTTCTGCATACGCTCTACCCAGTTACGCATCCACTCACCGTCACCCCATCCATATGAACCGAAAAGTCCGATTGTCTTGCCGTTTGCAAATGCTTCAACCTGAGCTACGAATGGCTCCATCTCACTTTCCTCAAGTTCCTCTGCACCCATTGCAGGGCATCCAAGAGCAAAGCCGGCTGCATCCTTAAGTACGTCAGCGGAAATATCTGATACAGAGACAACTTCTGCTGTCTTTCCTGCTGCTTCGATTCCTTTTCCTACAGCCTCTGCCATCTCCTGTGTATTGCCTGACTGTGTCCAGTAAACTACATAAACCTTATCCATAATACTTTCTCCATTCTTTGTTTTGTCTGACAGATAAGGACTGCTGGTATGAACCTAAACCAAAACGAAATCCTTACTGTACAGAACATATTAGATTTATAAACCTTTGTGGCTTATATACTAGATAAACAAGCAGGTTAGTACCTCCTAACCGCAAGAATATTATAGGTTAGTGTTATCTAACTGTCAATATTTAGATAGTCTTAACTAACCATTTTTTGTTTAATTTATCTGCATTTTGTATTTAATGCATTTATATAGGGAAACGTTGATTAAAGAGTTTCCCTGGTCGGATTTTCGATGCGAAGCATCAACTTCCTTGAAAATCCGCGCCCCGACGCCGGAGGTTCTATGAAAACACTGATATATTCAGTGTTTCCATAGATTTCTTTTGAAATAAACAGCCACATATCCTCCATGATTCTTTGATTGATCATTATCAATATGAAGTTATGATGTAACTATTTGTTGTTTAACAGATAATTAATTGGTAAAATGCAGTGAAAGGTATAAACCTTTGCTAATTCATAAAGAGATATGTACCTGTTTGGATGTATAAGAATCATACCCAGGTCGGTAAGTCTCGAACTTTGAGATTGAAAGGAAAAAATTATGGCAAATCCTATAGTTACTATCACTATGGACGACGGCAAGGATATCAAGATTGAGCTTTATCCTGACATCGCTCCTATCACAGTTGAGAATTTTGTCAAGCTTGTTAAGGACGGTTTCTATGATGGTCTTACTTTCCATCGTATCATCCCCGGCTTTATGATTCAGGGTGGAGATCCTGAAGGAAACGGAACAGGCGGACCGGGTTGGAACATCAAGGGTGAGTTTTCTTCAAACGGTGTAAAGAACGATCTTCATCACTCTCGTGGAGTCATCTCTATGGCACGTGCTATGGATCCAGACTCAGCAGGCTCACAGTTTTTTATCATGCATGCTGATGCTGCTTATCTCGATGGTGAGTATGCCGCTTTCGGTAAGGTTATCGACGGTATGGATGAGGTAGACAGAATTGCGTCAACCCCTACAGGCTGGCAGGATGCACCTAAGATTGCAGTTACCATGACTAAGGTTACTGTTGCTGAAGCATAAGATTCATTAAATATTATTAAAGCAGGAGTCCGCAAGGACTCCTGCTATCTTTTCCAAGGCGTTGCAACTTTTCGGATAAAAAAGAAAGTTATAGTGTCTGACGAATCGAAAAAAGATGACCGTTATCCTTTCGGATTACAGGTCATCTTTTTGTTTTGAGATTATTTATGTTTCAGGACTTAAAATCCTGTAACATAAGCTTTTATCACTTTCTGAGATCAATTCCTCTGATCACTTTTCTAAGTGGCAGTATGGAAACAGGATTTACAGAAAGCTCATCTACACCGTAACGGAGGAATGTCTCTGTAAGTGTAAGATCTGCACCAAGCTCTCCACAGATTCCTACCCAGGCGCCGTGACGGTGACCTGCCTCTATGGTCATCTTGATCTCCTTCAGTACAGCAGGGTGATGAGGATCAAGGAAAGGATCCAAAGCTGCATTCTGACGGTCTATAGCAAGAGTATACTGTGTGAGATCGTTTGTTCCGATAGAAAGGAAATCACACTCTTCAGCAAGCTCGTCTGCTATCATGACAGCCGCAGGAGTCTCAATCATGACACCGATAGAGTACTTTCCTATCGTGTATCCATTCTCTTCAAGCTCCTTTGTACACTCTGCAATAAGCTCCTTAACCTCATGAAGCTCTCTTGTAGAAATGATCATAGGGAACATAATACCAAGGTTTCCATATGCTGAAGCTCTGAGGAGGGCCTTTAACTGAGTCTTAAAGAAATCTCTTCTTGTAAGACAAAGTCTGATGGCACGGCAACCCATTGCAGGATTCTCTTCCTTTGTGAGATTCATATAGTCAACCTGCTTGTCGGCACCTATGTCACAGGTACGAATGATAACCTGCTTTGGTGCAAGAGACTCAACTGCAAGTCTGTAGGCATTGAACTGTTCTTCCTCTGTAGGATAGTCCTTTGCATTGAGGTAAACGAATTCGGAACGGAAAAGACCTACTCCGCCTGCGTCATTCTGCTGAACAAGTCCGATATCTGATGGGCCACCGATGTTTGCATATACCTTGATGGTCTTTCCGTCAATAGTTGTATTTGTCTGTCCCTTAAGTTCCTGAAGAAGAGCCTTCTGCTTTGTGTCAGCATCCTTCTTATTACGAAGTATGGTCATAAGGTCTTCTGTAGGCTCGATATATGCACATGCATTGTAGCCATCAATGATAGCCATCTTGCCGTCCCACTTGGAGGCAACTTCACCGCACTGAACAAGTGCAGGGATACCCATGGATCTTGCAAGGATAGCTGTATGGCTGTTAAGGGAACCCTGTCTTGTGATGATACCGAGAAGCTTTGACTTATCAAGTCTTACGGTCTCTGACGGTGTGAGATCATTGGCTACAAGGATAGCCGGCTCTGTTCCCTGCATTGACTCAGGATCGATTCCGAAGAGAATGTTCAAAACTGCCTGCTCGATATCATAAATATCTGCTGAACGCTCCTTCATATAAGGATCATCCATCTCGGCAAAAACTCTTGCCTGATTGTTAAATGCAGTCTTTACAGCATACTCTGCATTGTGCTTCTGTGACTGGATGATTTCCTTTGTAGCATCAATGAGATCATCATCCTCAAGCATCATTGCGTGAACAGAGAATACCTCTGCACTATCCTCGCCTGCATCTATACATGCTTTCTCGTAAAGTGCATTCTGCTGGTCAATGGCCTTCTCACGGGCCTCTTCAAAACGTGCAAGCTCAGACTCTACGTCGTCTACAAGCTTCTCACTTATGACAACCTTAGGTGGTGTATATACTTTTATCTTACCGATAGCAATTCCGTTAAGAACGCTTTTTCCTGTTGCAACCTGCATAATTTCTCCTTAGTAAAAAAGCTTCCCGAAATTACCATTCCGGTTTTCGAGAAGCTTTTGATCTGGTTTGACATATGACGTGAAACTGAAATGGATCAGCCCTTGATCTTCACATCAGCCCAATGTCAGTAAATTGTAATGAAAAGCCTTAGAATCAGAAATTCTCCTTAAGTGACTTCTCAAGCTCTGCAGCACAAGCTTCTTCATCATCACCCTCAATCTGAACTTTGATGGTGTCTCCCTGCTTGATGCCCATACCCATAAGAGCAAGAAGTTTCTTCATATCAACATTCTTGTCGCCCTTAAAGATAGTTACCTTTGAATTGAATGTCTTCAATGTCTTAACCAGAACTCCAGCCGGACGTGCATGGATACCGTTAGGATCGTTGATTGTGTACTCGATTTCTTTCATAGCAATCTCCTTTTTGTAAAACTGTTACTATATTATATACTATGTTCGTTAAAATTTATACACAAACTTCGTTAAAATTTATACAGAAACTTCGTTATAATCATCACTATTTGTTAAAAGAACTACAACAATATCCGGATGACCGGCTTTCTTTATTGCTTCTCTGGAGAATTTAAGTAAAGGCTGACCGGCATTTACCTTGTCTCCCTCTTTAACAAGAGGTTCAAACCCCTCTCCATTCATGGC
The DNA here is from genome assembly GCF_900113415.1 of Oribacterium sp. WCC10. Classification (GTDB taxonomy): domain Bacteria; phylum Bacillota; class Clostridia; order Lachnospirales; family Lachnospiraceae; genus Oribacterium. The sequence continues at coordinate 80,791 of NZ_FOPH01000008.1, forward strand.
AACTGTATCTACACCGACATGGATAAGAACCTCCATATCATTAGGTCCTGTGATTCCCACAGCGTGCTTCGATTCTGCAACTGATGAGATCACTCCGTCATATGGAGCGTAAATGGTTTCATCTTCCGGTTCGATACCGACACCAGTTCCAAGTACACCTGTTGCAAATGTTTCATCAGGTATCTTATTCTGAGGAATTACATTACCCTTAACCGGAGCAAGAACTGTACCTGCTTCACATGTAATGACTGGCTTCTGATCCAATTCTGCATTTGGTGTTTCTTCTGATACCGGCTTATTCTGCTCTTTTGTTTCTTCATTCCAGAAAAACCATGTACCGGCAAATGCCACACCGCCGGATACTGCAAGAAGGAGTGTATAAACAGGAAGGTTATTGATTGTAAGATATCCCGGAATTCCTGTTACACCATAAGCGGTTGCACCGATTCCTGTGATGGCACCGAAGATGGAACCGACTGCACCACCGGCCATACCTGCGAGGAATGGCTTATAGTAACGAAGGTTTACACCGAAGATTGCAGGCTCTGTGATACCGAGAGAAGCAGAAAGAGCCGAAGGAACAGCTATAACCTTTGTCTTGTTGCTCTTAGCCTTAAGACCTACTGCAAGGCAGGCACCGAACTGTGCGAAGTTTGCTGCTGATGCGATAGGCATCCAGGTGTTGAGACCAACACTTGAAAGCATTCCGGCCTCGATAACATTGTACATATGGTGAAGCCCCATAACTACAGTGATAGGATATATAGCACCCATTACCATAGCCCCGAGAGGATTCTTTACAAGAACCTGTGCTCCGCTGAGAACCATGGTTTCAAGTCCTGAGAAAATTGGACCGATGATTGTAAATGTGATAAGAGCTGTTGAAAGAACTGTACAAAGCGGTGTGATAAAAAGATCAAGCATCTCCGGAACATGCTTATGGAACCACTTCTCAATATTGCTCATCAGAAGAACCGCTATGATAACAGGAATTACATGCCCCTGATATCCAAGCTGATTAATCTGAAGCAGTGAGTAGCTGTCTGTGATTTTTAAGTTGCCGAACAGATACCACACTCCGTATCCGTCTGCTGCACTCCAACCGTTTGTGAGGGCTGAATGGATCATCAGAAGACCGATTACTGCGCCGAGGAAAATGTTTCCGCCGAATACTCTTGCGGCTGATATGGCAACGATAACAGGCAAATATGCAAATGCTGTATTGGCTACCATATCAAGGAAAGCGTACCAGTCTGTTCCTGCAAAGTTAAGACCCGGAATCTTACCAAGGGCTTCTACGAGACCCATCATAAGACCGGAAGCCACGATGGCAGGAAGAATAGGTACAAATACATCACCGATAGGCTTGAGAAGCTGCTTCCAAAGAGGCTGTTTTGCCGCTGCAGCTGCCTTGACATCATCCTTGGTTGCTGCAGTCATTCCGGTAATACTCAGAAACTCATCATAAACCTTATTAACGGTTCCTGTTCCGATGATAAGCTGAAGCTGTCCGTTTGACTCAAACATACCCTTAACGCCTTCAACGTTATCAAGGTAGTCCTTATCGACTTTGCTGTTGTCTTTGATGACAAGCCTGAGCCTTGTTGCACAGTGCGCTGCCTGTGCGACATTTTCGCGGCCACCGATGTGGTCAACGATTTCCTGCGCACATTTTCTGTAATCAAGTGCCATTGTATTTACCTCACTTATAGTTATTTATCTAATCTGTCCTTATGTCGGACAGAAGTGTACTGTGAAATGATTTCCCGAAATTTGCTGATCTATACTCTTTCGTGAAACATAGAAACGGTGCATAGAATTTCATCTATCTGATGAAGTTCAGACAAGATTTAAATCCTCAAATGCCTTTGCAAGTCCGTCTTCATCGACTGACGGACAAACTATATCGGAAACCGACTTAAGCTTTTCCGATCCGTTCGCCATACATACAGAAACCCCTACGGTTTCTATCATCTCAAGGTCGTTCATACTGTCACCGAATCCTATGGTGTCCTCTATAGGGATATCCAGGTGTTCGGCTATGAGTCTTACTCCTTTTCCCTTATCGAACTTCCTGTTAATGAGTTCCCCGTTTACACAACCGTGAGCCGGTACATCCTGAATGACGAAACTGAAATCCTTTTCAAGAAGTGAACGACATTCGTCAATTTGAGATGCTTTTTGAGCCATGATGACAACCTTGTATATAGGTTGACCATCATACTCTTCCATAGGTCTGATACCCAGGTTTTCGCTCAGTGCTTTACGCCAACGCTCAATTTCGGAATTACCGCCTTCTGTACTGTCAAGAAAATCCTTTAGATTAGCATCTCCAAAGGAACCGTCCCTGCCTTCGATGGTACAGAAAACTCCATTTTTATGAAGCGACTCAAGAGCAATATCAAGCTGCTCTTTACTCATGGGGCAATCGAAAAGAACTTCGGAACCACAGGTTACATAGCCTCCGGAACTTCCCACTACACCATCAAAGTCGTATTTAAGTACAGGCTTAAGCATGTCAAAGTTTCTACCTGTACAAAGGAATACTTTATGTCCTTTTGCCTGAGCCTTTTTGATGGCAAGAACTGCACTTTCCGGTGGAACATTGGTACCTGCAGGTGTCAACGTTCCATCGATATCTACAAAAATCAGTTTAGTATTCATATCAAAGAAATCTCCATATTATCGTGAACTTCGGGAAACTCTCGAAGAAAACGCTATTATTGGTATGTCATGCGGTTGACACATTGATATTGTAACAAATGTTTAAAAATATTCCACTACTTTTTTGATTTTTTTAGCGAAGGTTCTCTGTGGTATGTTCTATACAGTATACAATGAAGTAAATTTATATAAAATTATTTACAGAATTTTGATGCGGATAATGTTTTTGCCACAAAGCACATGTTATTTATATTTGGTTATAAGCCATACAAAGTCCTTAGCCGGTACTCCTACAGCCTTTGCCTCCCTCTTTCTGTTGGTCATGAGATCCTTGTAGTCTTCTCTCTCATTGATCCATGCAGTCTCGTCATGATCCGAGAAGTTGAAAAGGGCTATAAGTTTCTCCCCGTGGTGATATCTTCCTATACCAAGTACATGATCATTGTAGGTTTCAACTATCCAGCAATCTGCAGATGTGTCGAATACATCGTGTTTTTCTCTGATCTTTTCCAGTTTCCTTATGGCCTTATAGAGTCTGCCCTGACGTTTTGTGTTTGAACGTCTGCTGCTAACTTCATCCCATTTGAAGTTTCCTCTGTGAAGATATCTTGAGTCATCCCACTTTTCAGGATCATTATGATAGCTGTAGTCATTGAGCTGTCCTATCTCATCACCTGAATAGATGATAGGAATACCGCTTTGTGTAAAGAGAAAAGCATGAAGCATGATATCCAGCTTTATGCCCATATCCAGCTTCCATGGATTATTTTCATATTCTGCTGCCTCTATACCGCAAAGAGACGCAGTGGTTCCGCACAATCTTGCATCTCCCAGCCGGGGGTCGTTATTGTAAAGTTCACCTCTTGCATCGGAAAACGGTCTGTGTCCGCAAAAATAGTCATTAAGGAACTTTTTATGTTCTACCTCCTTTACCCCGAACTGCTTGAGATAATCGTAATCAAGCCCCCAACCGATATCATCGTGGCATCTCAGATAGTTCAGGAAGACATACTGCTTTGGAAGAGCAAATACCTGTCCCAGCTGATGCTTCATGAGTCTGACATCCTGAGTGGCAACTGTATGCCATGTGCTGGCCATGGTTGTGACATTGTAAAGCATGTGGCATTCCGGCTTATCTATTGATCCAAAGTATGGAACAACCTTGCTCGGTTCCATGACAACTTCACCAAGAAGCAGAGTACCCGGACAGACTATCTCTGTCGCCATACGCATTATCCTGACCAGAGTATGAACCTGGGGCAGATTACGGCATGTGGTGCCGAGTGTCTTCCAGATATAAGGTGTTGCGTCAAGTCTGATAATGTCTATGCCGTGATTGCACAGGTTAAGCATGTTGGCTGTCATATCATTGAACACAGTCGGATTACCGTAATTAAGATCCCACTGATACGGATAGAACGTGGTCATGACCACCTTGTTGGCTTCCGGGCACCAGCTGAAATTACCGGGAGCTGTAGTTGGGAACACCTGAGGCACAGTCTTTTCAAATTCATTAGGTATATACCAGTTGTCAAAGAAGAAGTAACGACTCTGATACTCCGGATCACCTGATCTGGCGCGTCTTGCCCACTCGTGATCCTCCGATGTATGATTCATGACAAAATCCATGCATACACTCATTCCGTTTCTATGGCACTCTTCAGCAAGATCCTTCAGGTCTTCCATAGTTCCAAGCGACGGGTCAACCTTTCTGAAATCAGAAACCGCATATCCACCGTCAGAACGCCCTTTGGGACTTTCGAGCAGAGGCATAAGGTGAATGTAGTTGGAACCTGTTTCCCTAAGATATGATATCTTTTCTTTAACCCCCTTCAGATCTTTATTGAAGCAGTTGACATACATCTGCATTCCAAGCATTTCATTTCCACGATACCAGTCAGGAACCAGTTCCCTTGCTTCATCCCATTCCCTGAGATCCGGTGTACGTTCCTTGTAATATTGGTGGAGCATACATAAAAAATAATCAAATGCCTGTGTATCATTATGATAAAGCTCGCTATACAGCCATTTTAGCTCGTCATAATACCTGTCCAGACGTTTTTTGAATTCTTTCTCCAATTTAAGTTTACTAAACATATTTACTGTAATCCTCTGCTAAACACTCAAAATTTGGCATTAAAATGTGAAGTACATTCACACTTAAAATTGACATGCTACCTAAAATATAAAAGTAATTGCTAGTTATCCTTTAATTATAAGAAAAAATTTTTATCGCATCAATCCGTTGAAACTGTGATTAATCACCAAAAATCCACGATTCATTTTGGGGAAAATGTCATTAAAGCGGTTAACCGGAAAAAAAAGATACTATACATTTTTTCAACGATTGATTTTTTATTGTCAATCTTCTAAAATCGAATTATTACGGTGGATGAATGGGTAAATCTGCCGGTTAAATTGAATGTATTCTGTAGGAGGTACGAACATGTTGTTTGGAGCATTGGAGGCCGGCGGAACCAAAATGGTTTTAGCCATCGGAGATGAAAATGGAGAGATTCTGGAACAGACATCCATACCTACTGTTTCTCCCGAGGAAACAATTCCCGAGATCATCGCCTGGTTCAAGGATAAAAATATTGAAGCTTTAGGTATAGCCGCATTCGGTCCTATAGACCTTAACAGAGATTCTGAGACTTACGGCAGCTTTACAACCACTCCTAAACTCAAGTGGGCTGATTATAATATTGTTAAAGCTTTCAGAGATGCACTGGGTGTGCCTGTGGGATTTGATACCGATGTTAACGGTTCTCTTCTCGGAGAAGTCACATATGGACAGGCAAAGGGTTTAACAGATGCTGTTTATATCACTATCGGAACCGGTGTCGGCGCAGGAGTTATGTCAAACGGAAAACTGGTTCACGGTATGCTTCATCCTGAACTTGGTCACATAAAGCTTGTACCTCATCCTGATGACAGTTACAAGGGACACTGTCCTTATCACGGAAACTGTCTTGAAGGTATGGCTGCAGGTCCTGCCATTGAAGAACGTTACGGAAAGAAAGCCATAGAACTAAAGGATGACGAAAAGGTTTGGGATATCGAGGCTTACTATATAGCACAGGCCCTCTCCAATATTATCCTTATGATGAGCCCGCAGATCATCATCCTTGGCGGCGGTGTTATGCATCAGACACAGCTCTTCCCGCTCATCAGAAAAAAGACCGCCGAGATGCTTAACGGATATATCAAAACAAAGCAAATGGAGAATCTTGATCATTATATCGTACCCGCATCATTAAATGACAATCAGGGTATCATGGGATGCATCAAGCTTGCCATAGATGAGAAGACACTCGAAGGCTGATTCCTAAGAATGTACTGATTATATCAGTGGTTCCTCAGAGCCTCCGGCGTCGAAGCACGGATTTTCAAAGGAATTTGATACTTCGCAATATAAGAAAAACTCTGCAAAAGGTAAATCATCAATCCCTTTTGCAGAGTTTTTTATTTGTGTTATTTATTATCAGTTAATGTGTTTTTGTATCGGTTATACTCTGATCATACTTATTGAACTTGATCTTCTGTGAAGCATAAAGACTGTAGTTTCCGGAGAACAGATATGTGATTGCCACACCTAAAAGGAGGTATGAAGACATATCGAATCCAAAAAGTTCAAAGCCTATCAGTATAGAGGCAATCGGACAGTTGGTTACACCGCAGAATACCAGAATCGCTCCAAGTGCTGAACCAAGGGCTGGTGACATGCCGCATACACCTGCAAGTGCGTGTCCGAAGGTTGTTCCGATGAAAAGTGAAGGAACGATTTCTCCACCCTGGAACCCTCCTGACAGTGTAACTGCGGTAAAAATGATCTTTAAAAGAAATGCATACGGCACAATCCTGTATGAAGGGTCATTGATACACTTTGCAATGATGTCCGATCCTGCACCGTTGTAAGTCTGTGAATCCACAAGCAGCGTCATAATCACAACGAGAACACCTGCTGCCAAAGCGCGGAGATAAGGATTCTTTATATAGTTTTTGGCGATAGACTTTGTTTCATGAAGTACTACACAAAACAGCACGGCAACCAGGGCGCAAAGTATAGCAAATATTATAGTGAAGCCACCGGTTTTAACAGAAAACGGAGTTATCTCAGAAACAGTCATCACTGCTTCTGCACCAGGGTTTATCATCTCTGCCACAAAATGAGCAGTAAGTGCGGAAATCACACAAGGTACCAGCGCCGAATAATACATTATCCCAACGGTGCTCATTTCAATTACCATGATGGAAGCTGCAAGCGGAGTACCGAATAAAGCAGAAAAAGATGCACTCATTCCACACAATATAGTATTACGACGATCCTTTTCATTAAATCGAACAAGTTGGCCGATGGCATTTCCCAGGGAACCTCCGACCTGAAGTGCTGCACCCTCACGTCCGACAGAACCACCGAAAAGATGTGTTATGACAGTGGACACGATGATAAGAGGTGCCATACGAAGCGGGACTTTCTGCTCCTTATGAATAGCATCTAATACAAGGTTGGTACCCCTGGGTGAGCGTGCCCCCAAAAGATGATAGTAGTAAACTATGCATACACCGGCAAAAGGCAATGCAAAAATAATGTATGGATTGGCCATGCGAAACCTGGTGACAATGGAAATAGCCTTTCCAAAGTATGCTGAGACAGTTCCTACCAGCACTCCTGTAAGGATACCAAAGAACATCCATTTAAGATTGATTAGAAGTTTACTCAAAAGATTATAAAACAGATCGTCTTCTTTCTTTGACATATCGTCAGTTACCTCGATTAATTATTGTATTTAGGGAAACTCTGATTAAAGTGTTTCCATGGGCGGAATTTTGATGCTAAGCATCAAATTCCATTGAGAATCCGTGCTCCGACGCCGGAGACTCTGAGGAACCACTGATATAATCAGTGGTTCCTCAGAGTAATTCATCAGTAAGTGCCACAAAAGTATGTGACACTCACCGATATTAATAGAAGTCACATCTATGTGTCTTATACCACAGCATCTTATCATACTGTCTGCTGAGATATTCCCTTGATACTCTTGATTGCCCAGTCTTCATTCTCAATTGTGACTATTGAATCACAGTATGGACACTTCGCTGTCTGGTTAATATTAAGCGGTGCTCCGCAGTGTGGACATACCACAGACTTCATGCCCGTTGAAATCTTTGTGATTACTCCCTTCTTTCGGCAAAGGTCATATTCATATGTCATGAACTTTTCACGTGTCTTATCACCCGAGATCAGAGCACCTGTATTGTCGTCAAGAGTGTAGTCCACAATACGAGTCTTTACATAGGCCACAATATGGTCTAATTCATTATCCTGATAGAATGTCTTTGGTTCTACACTGAGAACTGCTATACGTTCAATGTAGTTTGTCTGATGTTTGCTCTTAATGATATTAAGCTGACGTTCCATCTGGGCATAGAAGTCATCTGTAAGATAAGGACGTACTTCTGTGAGATCCTTGGCCTGCCATGCATTTTGAAGCTTCACATAAACATTGGAAAGTTTTGCTGCAAATTCAGCACTGTCAAATCCCGGATCGATAGACTTGTACTGTTCTACAGGCTGACCTCTGGTAACTCTGTTCACAGCTGTATTGACCGGTTTGTTTGCATGTATCTTGTTCATGCCCCTGAATTGTGTGAATACATATATAAGGATAATAACAAAGATGATGACTGTAAATATGTCAAAGTCTGAGTCACTGCCTGATGAACCGCTGCCACCGTAATATCCGTAATCGGATCCTGATGAACTCCATCCGGAATCATAACTGCTGCCCGAATCCGAACTCCAGTCGCTGGAGCTGTAGTCAGAATCTCCGGAATAGCTTCCAAAATCGGCAAATCCTCTTATAGTAAATGAAAACATCACGAAACAAAGAAGTAATATGCATATAAGTTTGTGTCTGGATTTATTTTTCATGTGTCGTTTACTCCTATGATTGAAAAGATATTTCTATTTTAACATTTTTTCAAAAACAATAAATGCTATAATTCAGGTTATGTATTATTTATCACTTTCAGAATACTTAAAAAGAACCTATGGGAAAAAACTATATAAGATTTCACTTCAAACCGGATGCTCATGTCCAAACAGAGACGGTACAGTTTCAAAAGGAGGATGTACTTTCTGTTCGGAGGGAGGATCCGGTGATTTTGCAGCTCCTCTTCTGCCCATATGTGAACAGATAGACATCGGCATAAAGAAAGTCGAAGCCAAACTGCCCAAAACAGGAGGGCATGGATTTATTGCCTACTTTCAATCCTATACCAATACTTATGGCGAAACTCCGGTACTTAGAGAAATATTCGAAGAGGCTTTGAAAGATGATAGAGTAGAGATTCTTTCCATTGGCACGAGACCTGACTCCATTAAGGATGACATGATAGAAGCACTTAATGAACTTCAGGAGCGATATAACAAGAAGATATGGATTGAACTGGGTCTTCAGTCAGTACATGATCATACTGCACAGAAAATCAACAGAGGATATCCTCTAAGTGTTTTTGAGGACTGCTACAAGCGCCTTAAATCTAAAGGACTTTCTGTCATAGTCCACGTCATCATAGGTTTTCCATGGGAAAGCGAAGAGGACATTCTTGAAACGGTTAGCTATCTGTCTCAACTTACTCCAACCCTTGACGGAATCAAGCTTCAGCTTCTTCATGTGCTTAGAGGCACCGCAATGGGAAACGATTATCTGGCAAGTCCCTTTCATGTTCTCACTCTTGAAGAATACTGCTCCATCATCGTCAAATGTCTAAAGCTCCTTCCCAGAGAAACAGTCGTACATCGTATTACAGGAGACGGTCCCAAAAGAATACTCATCGCACCTTTGTGGTCCGGAGACAAAAAGCTTGTTCTTAATGCATTGAACAAGGCAATCAGGGAAGCATAGCCATCATAAAACGTGGCATCCTGTCACACAATCCTTTGCATTGTGTTACAAATTTTACTAATATACATTATAGCTAATATCTATAGCGCAAGCGAATGATATATATATGACAGTTAAATTATATAAGCGTATTGCTAAAGATAATCATTTTCCTATACAATAAAATAGTATCTTAAGTTATATGTCTGATGTTTTATTATTGATTTTAATTTTAGTCTTATGGAGGAGACGTTTTAGGAAATCCGGTATTAGACACAGTAGTTTCAGGGAGGAAACTGCTTGCAGACCCGTTTTTTAAGATATTTACACCATGTCAAATTTGAGGGGATGACCTGGTGCATTAGGGGAAAGGGTTAGTTTATGACTGAGAGTAAATTGAATAGTATGAATACGTTTGTTGAGAGGGCACAGCGTATTCTTAGTACAAGTCCCGGAAAGCGCTTTATTTTAGTGCGCTCAAATATAAGGGATTTCAAGCTTGTCAATCAGGTCTTTGGATTTCAAAAGGGGAATGAGATTCTTCAATGTCTTGAGGAATATTTTGATAAAAAAAGACTTTGTTTTGATGTCTATTGTCAGCTTCACATTGATCAGTTTGTTTTTCTGATGGAGAAGAACAGTTATTCCGAGGCGATATTCAGAACTATTGCCGATAACTGTTCCAATCTTATCATGGGTTCATCATTTCGTGTTCATTTCCAGCTTGGGATATATGAGATCACGAACCCTGACATGGAGATTCTTTCCATGTGTGACAGGGCTAAACTTGCCATCAAGTCCATAAAGATCGATGAACCGTTTTCTGTTGCCTGGTACAACGAGTCCATCATGGAGAAACGTCTGTACTTCAAGAAAGTCATCAGCGAATTCAATGATGCTCTTGAGGAAGGCAGATTTCTCATGTATCTTCAGCCTCAGGCCAATACAAAAGGTGAGATAATAAGTGCTGAAGCTTTGGCAAGATGGCTTATGAAGGATGGCACCATACTGTCACCTTCACATTTCATCAGTATACTTGAAGAGTCTGAGCTTATCTGGAAGCTCGATCTATATATGTGGGAGAAAGCCGCTCAGCTTCTTGCCTGCTGGAAGCAGGAAGATGACAAGAAGAATCTGAGTATATCTGTTAATATTTCGCCTAAAGATATTCATTACATTGATATAGAAAAGACACTTATAGGTCTTGTCAATAAATATAACATTTCACCCGAAAAGATGAATGTTGAGATTACGGAAACAAGTTTTGTAAGTAATCCTGCGTTTTATGTTGAGCTTATAGAGAAGCTTCACAATGCCGGCTTTGCCATAGAGATAGATGACTTCGGTACAGGTTACTCTTCTCTCACACTGCTCAAAAACTTTCATGCGGATATTCTAAAGCTTGATATGGGATTTTTGCAGAATAATGACAATCTTATCCGGTCAGAGATCATCATTGATTCAGTTATAGAGATGGCAAAACGACTTGATATGCAGGTCATTTCCGAAGGTGTTGAAACACAGGAACAGGCTGCTTTTCTCAGGATAAACGGGTGTGATTTCTTTCAGGGATTTTACTTCTCAAGGCCTGTACCTATCGATAAGTTCGATACTGTTTTAAAAGCCTACAATCTCGAAAGAACCAACAAGGGCGCCAAACATCCGAAATCCATGAGGAATCTGGTTTTGGAAGCTGTTTAAAAAGTCTAAAAGGATGCGGACATGTTTTTGTTCGCATCCTTTTTTCGGTACTATCCGATACTTAACAATAGTTAATCTGTCTCCATTTTGTCATATTCATCGCTGTCACTGTAATTGTCATCAGGATCAGAATAGTCATCTCCGCTGTCATCATACTCTGATTCTTCGCCATTGTCATAATCATCATCAGGTTCATCATCAGATGAAAAATGCACTGTGAAATCAGGAATATCTACCATAAGGTCTTTAAGTGTATGTTTGAATTTTTTAAAATATGCAGGATCGGATTCCGCAAACTCATCAAAATTTTTCACTATCAGATCACAATCATTGATGGCATCGCTTAGGTCATCATACAGAGCGTCGAGATTTCTTCCGAAATGGCTCGGTACAGGCAGCTGATCTTCTATCGCATCATAGAGCTCGTCGCGATCAGTTACATCAGACAGATCAAGAATATATTTCATATGTTCCTCCGGTGTTCGATGGCTTCCTTGCCACATGTGTTTAATTGAATCAAATGTGGGTGGCAAATGCTATTGGCACCCGGGTCATAGATTAATTACCGACAATATTCTGAAAATGATTATACTTAAGTTGTAAGATTATTGTATAAGAAAGAATATTTTTGAATCCTGTAGATAAAAGTCGAAAGATACTTAACAGAAGCGTAAAAGTTGATTCATCTTTTTTCAGTTTCAGTTCAGCCATAGTTGATAACATAATGCCATAGTTCAGATGAACCTACATCTTTCACATTATGTGAAACAGGTTTCTGCTACTATCTTTACGGTTCCCGACACACAAAAGTTCCGTAAAAGCATTATCAAAGCATAAACGACAAGTCTAAAGGAGGCTTTAAATGATCAACTTAAAAAAATTAGCAACAGCTTTGGCATCGGCCTCAATGATCGCTGCTCTGTCTGTTCCCGCTTATGCAGACTCAAGAACTGCTATCTCATCAGTCACCATCAATGTAGCTACCGACCTTTCCATCGGATCAACTTCAAGCGATGTAGAGGTTACAACAAGCTCTTCTCTGTATGATGTATATAGTGCCTACATTACAAATACACCCAGCGATGGATGGGATGAAAATGACAATCCCAAGGTACAGATAAAACTTCAGCTTGAGGATGACGATGACTACAAATGGAACATCACCAAGTCAACTGTCACTGTAACCGGTGATTCCGGTTCCGTCACATCTGTTTCCGGAGGAAGTGGACACGGATATCTCACTATTGTGTATACATTGGACGATCTCGATGAAGTTTACGATGACTGGTCAAGTTCACTTGATCTTGACATATCCAATGCCAACTGGCAGACAAGTTATGGCATAGCCGACTGGAGTGAAGCAGAAAGTGCCAAGAAATATGAGGTAAAGCTCTATCGTGGAAGTTCTCTTCTTACAACTGTAACAACAACTAACGATTACTACAGTTTTGCCAACTATTTCACTCAGGCAGGAACCTATACATATAAGGTGCGCGCAATTTACTCTAGTTCTAACAAGGGCTCATGGGAAGAATCAGATGATCTGTATGTAACTGAGTCCCAGGCCGAGAAGATATATAATTCATACAACTCAAGTACCAACAGTACAACAAGTTCTTCATCAAGCTCATATCTCGCAAACCTCACTGGTTCAACTGTATATGGCTCTACATCTTATGCCAATGCTTTAACCTCATCAGAGGGTGGTCAGTGGGTTCAGGATGAGTTCGGATGGTGGTACAAGAACGCAGACGGCTCATGGACTTCAAACGGCTGGCAGCAAATAAATGGTAAGTTCTACTTCTTCAATGATCACGGCTACATGAAAACCGGATGGATTTTATGGAATAATCAGTATTACTACTGCGGTTCCGATGGAGCAATGCTCACAAACACTGTAACTCCTGACGGCTACTATGTTAATTCTTCCGGAGTCTGGGTTTCTGATTACAACCCATACAGCTATAGTGCAAGCTAAAACTATCGGCAATACAGCCGGGACAAAATCACTTGTCCCGGCTGTTTTATTAGTAAAAGCTGATTAAAGCGTTGTACTGTCCCGATTTTGATTCGAAACATCAACTTCCTTTGAAAACCCGTGCCTTGACACCGGCGGCTCTGAGGAAACGAGGATATGATGTGAGTATCAAAAGTATTTGCCACTCACCAATGAAGCGCAACAGATGGCATTCAGATAATCCAAGACTTTTAACCTAATAGAAAATCAGCATATCCAAAGTCCCATATCGGAGATTCAAAACTGCTTTCAAGATAATCTTCTATATCATCTGCATCATAGCCCGTAAGCCGCGAAATCAAAACAATCATCTCTCTGACTGTTTCATAGCTCAAATCATGTTCCGGATTCTCTTTCCACTTAAGATACAATGCCTGCTGAATGATAGCATATTCCATAATCATCCATTCAAACTGCATCACCATGTCCCTAAGATCCATTCCCGGTATGAGAAGACCTGAAAAAGCTTCGGAAACAAGATAGTTTCTGAACAAAGATTCGTACTTTGATATTGAAGAAAGAAAATCAGACTTGTCATCCTTCTTTCCCGAAGCATTTTCTTTATCAGCATACATTGACATATCGGTTTCGTTTACGTCCAGTTCTTTTGCAAGATTTCTCAGTGGACTGATGAAAGCTGTATACCTGTTTTCTGCAGCATAGTTTTCAGTCATATCAAGAAAAAGCTCATTTCGTTCCACCATGGATTCAGAAACATCACGCTCAAGTGAAGCGATGGTTGACTCAAGCTCACGAAGAACTTTAGGATCGATATAGTCAGACATGTCCTTCAAAGATTCTTTACTGTAGATATCAAGAAGAATATAGAAGGACTTTAGAAGATTGATACGATTATCACATTGTTCATCCGAAAGCAGATACATAATGAGATTTCTTGCAGCCATAAGCGTATCTTTAGTGTGCTTAAGACCTTCTGTATCTCTATAGTTCAGCCCTTCAAAAGTAAGTATGTTACGCTCATTCCACTTATCTACAACTTCAGGGCAACAGGCTACAAGTGATTTCTCGGTACGATCAGTATATTCATGATTTTCTCTCGGAAACTCATGACAGGTTTTGGAAAGTATCTCTTCACCATGATCAATAACAAGTCTGCAAAGATGATCAGAATCAAGGAAAGGACACGTCATATCCCTGAGGAGTCCGATAACATCTGTTCCATCCTTTTTGACTATGAACTTTGAAAGACAACTGTGCTCATTGAGCCATTCAGGCAGTCTTCCGGCTTCTTTAAGTCCCTCCGGAGCATTTATGGAACGCCACCTCTTTTTTGTTTCCGGATCAACCGCGATCTTCCATTCCTGACAACATGTAAATGAACAGGAACCGCCTATACAGTGGAAATCATCATAATAATCAGGTTTTATTACGTTTAAGGACATATTTTCTTCCTTCCATTTATGAATCCAAACAGTATGAATTCATCATAAATTTATCACATTTTTGAAGTATATACTTTATCAGGAAATGCAGATTAAATCAGTGTTTCCCCGGTATTCGAAGATAAATCCCGGTTCAAAGAATCATGACGTGAGTGCCAAAGCACACACAAAGGTATATAATATACATATATTCAGGCAGGAGGCATACAACTTGCATATTTTAGATTCTAATGACATCAAAAAAATCGTCCTGACAGTCACAGCCACGCTTTTTACAACATTGGCCGGCGGACTGACATCATATGCTGCCATTCCACTTGAGGATTCAGGTACAGCAGTAACATCACAGCAGATTCAGGCAGTAACATATCAGTATAATATGATTCCGGCATCCATTCGTGATGTTTATGAGAAAAGCGGTAATATCATATATTTCTTCGATAATAATCCTCTTATCGAAGATCTATTGGGTGCATATTCAGGTCAGGAGGGTCAGGAAGCCAAAATCATCCTTACCAATCGCGATTATGGCGGAGCTGAAGCCATAACTCATGAGATGGGGCATTACTTTGATGATATCTGCTTCCCTGATGAAGGAACTACTGCAAAATCGGTTGTATACCGTGGTATCAAATTCATAATCACTCAGAACGGAAAAAAATACATTTCAGACACGGATGAGTTTAAACGTATTTTCCTGGCTGAAAAGAAGAATTCTCCTGTATCGAGTTATGAAAAGACAGATGCCAATGAATACTTTGCAGGTTCATTTGGTCTTTACTGTACAAGCCCGAGCTCACTAATGAAATACGCTCCATATACTTATGCGTATATCGATACTCTGGTTCAGCAGTTTACTCAAAACTTTCCTGCATCAGCTGAAAATATAGCTCTTACAGTGACTGTACCTGCCACTATCGATCAAATAACAGGCGGCACCACTGTTTCAGGTATTCTTATCAGCAATATTTATCAGAATGCCGCCGCAACAAGTCCTACATCAGGCACCTCAGGAACACAGCTTACCGGCAATGTCTCACAGATCTCAGGTGTCACATCCGGAGGCGTCCAATATACCGGATACACCAATGCCAATGTAGATTCCGAAGATGGTGTTGAAAAGACCGGACAAACTGTAGAAGCCGCAACTGCAGCCGCTGCAAACGGCGACGGTACAACTACAGTTGTCAATACTGATGGTTCTGTGACTACAACTACAGTCAAAACTACAGAATATGGAACCATGGTATCTGTCGTTACAACCTACTCATACGGTTATTGATATGCAGTACTATGGCTTCGGTCAATAAAATATGCATTATCCCATGTAGATTCCATTTGAATGTACATTGTTTATAGCATCCGAATCCATGGTGATCATAACTGTCACTATAAGTATTGTAAACAGAACAGCATGAATCAAAGGATACAGTGCTCTCCTGTTCATTCCGGGAAGATGTTTTCTCTCCCACAGGCTAAGTATAGGCAGAAAATAAGACATATATATAAACTTCTCACTGAACACAAGCCCTTCCATCATTTCGGGTCTTGTGTTCAGATTTTTTATATCAAGATATCCGAATATGAACACCAGTGCCTCATAAATTATGAAAGTATTCATGAGATTAAATATCAGATTATTTCTAAGCACCAGAAGATGATATGCAATGGCCAGAATAGCAGGAACCGTAGCCTGAAGCCATGCAAACTTTTCTTTTTTTATATCATTTATCAGCGTACTGTTCCCTGCTGCGGATTTACCTGGAACTGTATCGGAACCTGTGGATTTTCCGGAAGTCTGATGTGTTCTTCTCCTTACAGTACGACCACATCCCGGACACTTGTCTGCATCATCAGGCACTTCACTGCCGCAATTGGTACATACTCTTAACGGCTTTATCTTCACTATTGGTGTATGACAGCAAGGACAATTCTGTGTATTATCCGATATGTCTGCACCACATCTTGGACATTTCATATTTCACCTCAAAATTTCAAATAGATATATGTTTATAATGATGCGAGCATCTATGCTTCTCACATCATATCATTATACACAGAGACACCGAAAGGACATAGAATTTATTTTAGAGAAACGCTGATTATAGCCTTACCATGGCCGGATTATCTATGCGAAGCATCAATTTCCTTTGGAAATCCGTGCCCCGACGTAAGAAAGTCTAAGGAAACACTGATATACTCAGATTTTTCTTAGAGCTTCAATAAATCACCATCATTTAACTCTATTTCACTTTATAATCCTGAGTACAGAAAAAGGAGCGATCCTTTCGGAACGCTCCTAATATTTTAATCAGTGCTTTAATGAATCTAATTCAATTGAATATAGAATACTTGATTATTTGTTATCTGCTGTAGCAGCCTTTGCAGCTGTACGTCCGGAAACGAAGATTTCAGTGATAGCGTTACCGCCTAGACGGTTACCACCGTGGATTCCTCCGGTTACCTCACCTGCTGCGTAGAGACCCTTGATAACATTGCCGTCCTTATCAAGAACATGACGATCAACGTCAACAGATACACCACCCATTGTATGGTGAGTTGATGGAGCCATGAGACGTACACGAAGCTTAGCGTCATCAAGGTTGTATGTATCAGCCTTGTATGAACCGTCATCGTTCTTCTCCGCATCACCGATAAGTGCTGAGAACTGCTTCTTTGTAACATCCTTAGGCTGCTTACCGTTCATAATAGCCTGATCGTAATCCTTGATTGTCTCGATAACAGCATCAGCATCAGTATCAAAACCAATCTCCTTGAAGAGATCAGCAAGCTCACCGATTGTTCTTACATACTGTCTGCCCTCAACGTCCTCATCCTTATATGGATATGGTCCCGGGATAGGAACTGCTGCGTTTGCAATCTCGATGAATACGCCCTTATGGCCTTTCCACTCGATACCATTCTTGAACTCACCAAGAGAAAGAACGTCACGCTCTGAAGTCTCATCTACGAAACGGTTGCCTGTTGTAGGATTGATGTAGATAGCATAATCTCCGCCACCGAATGCAAGATCACCATCATCTACCCATGAAATAGGCATAAGCTGTGTAAAGCCCTCACCGGTTGTTGCAGCACCTGCTGCCTCTGCCATCTTGATACCATCACCCTGAAGTGATGAACGGTTTGTTGTCTCAATGTTGTCATTGAGGAACTCACTTGACCAGTACTTGTTTGTCTCAACAACCTTTGAAATGTTAGCTGCGAAACCACCTGTTGCAAGGATAACACCCTTAGTTGCGTGAGCGGTTACAGGTGTACCATCGTACATTGTAGCCTTAACGCCTGTTACACGACCGTCTTCAACGATAAGCTCATCAGCTGTTGTACGTGTCATGATCTTGTTAGCTTCGTTGGCATTCTTAAATGATGTCATAGGAGCCATGAAATATGTTCCCCATCTTCCGCCGTACTCTTCAGGAGTTCCATCGCCATCAGCATCTACGTTGGCGCCGATGAACTGATTCTCTCTGTACCAGAGTGCACCGATAAGTGTAGGCTGTGTATCCTCAACAAATGTTGAACCCATAGACTCAAGCCATGGCTTGATATCCTGACCATCTGTGATGAACTGTGAAACGAGATCTACATTACCATAGATCCACTCTGACTTGTCAGCACTCTGACGAAGTCCGCCATAGTATGTCTGGAAGATATGAAGGTTCAGAGTTGAGAAAAGTGTAAGATCAGACTCAGGTGTTCCTGCATCAAGCTTAGGCTGTGCCCAATCAAGATATGCCTTGATCTCCTTCTTGAGAGCCTGGAGTGTTGGAAGATAATCCTTAACAACACCATGCTTTGAAAGCTCTTCGATATCGCCGGCTACATACTCGTGATCCTTGTAGTAATCAGCATCAAACTCGTCCTCTGACCAGTTAAGGATAGTCTTTAATTCATCGATACATCCCTGAACTGACTTAACCTTATTGTACTCATTGCCGTCGAAGCCCTTGCCTGTAGTTGCATCAGGATTCTTCTCATCCCATACGAGATAAGGCATAACTGACTGATACTGACCACCGGATACAAGTGTATTACCACCGACTTCGGCATTCTTCTCAATAACGAGAACTGTATTGCCATCCTGAGCTGCCTGAGCTGCTGCAGAGATACCTGCTCCACCTGCACCTACAACAACTACATCATAGGTCTCTTCGACAGCATCCTGAGCCTTAACCTCAACAGTGTTGGATGTAAATGCATCCTTGTTTGTTACACCTGCCTGGTCAGCTGCATCATTAACAGCTTCCTTGATGGCTCTTGATGAGAATGTAGCGCCGGAAACACCGTCAACACCTGTTCCGTTTGCTGCGATGATATCATCTACAAGGATACCGAATGCAACATCACCAACATGCTCTGTTTCCTTTGATTCCTTAACCTCGATGGCTGTGATATTCTTGTCATCGAATGTAACGTCAACAGTTACTTCTCCGTTGTAACCTGTTCCCTTACCTGTGTAAGTACCTGCTGTGAATGCAAGCTCTGCATCGTTAGAAGCAGCCTGACCTGTCTTTGCAGCCTCGATAGCCTTTGCTGCAGCTGCCTTAACACCGTTTGATGTCAATGTAGCGCCGGAAACACCATCGATTTCTGCTGACTGTGCATTCTTGATCTGATTTGCAAGTTCCTCAAGAGCAGCTCCACCTACTGTAGGTGTCTCATCATTGCCCTCGATTTCAACTCCTGTGATGTCGGTATCTGTCACTGTTACAGTAACGGTTACCTTTCCTCCGAAGCCCTGATCTGAACCGGAATATGTACCCGGAACAAAGTTTCCTGATGCTGCAGGAGCTTCAGTAGCTGCAGCAGTTGATGCAGCTGTAGTCTCAGCAGCCTGCTGTGATGCGCAGGCGGTCATTGATGCCACAAGACCTACAGCCATTGCCCCCTTAAGAAATTTTTTCATTTTGCCTCCTAATTAAAGCACCTGTAAAATACTAATATATTATAAGCATAGTTAACAACAAAAGACAAACCGAAAGCGGTTACAAATGAGCTTAAAAATGTAAAATGTTAACAATGTATCATTTTTATGCATAAATCGCAGCCGTAATTAGACACATTAGCATATTTTTGGTGCATATATCACAAATTCCATCAATATTGGAGATTAATCCGTCCTCAATAATTCAATGAAAAGTAGATGATAATGTATTACCCACTTTCTTCAACAAACAAAAAAGCTTTCAAACGAAAGGATAAATCCTTTCATTGAAAGCTTTTTAATATCAGTATGAGGGTCATAGTATATTGGCCACTTATATGTTACCGTCATGAACAGGTGACAGAAACTCATTCAACCACAATGATGAGTCCATGCGGAAGGCATGTTATCGGAAAATCATAGTTTGATCCGCTGATCTTTCCTATAGAAACGCAAACCTGATTACTACAGTTTGACTGAACTACGGATACTGCATTGTCCTTGACCTGCATAAGATTTATGTGATGTTTTGTTTCAAGGGCTTCATCTCCCATTGACTCAAGGGTTGTATCCATAGGAACCTCTGAAACTACACCATCCTTAATCATGTACATGGCATCCTTATCAAGAGGTGCTCTGAATATCTCTCTGTCAACGTACTGTACAACCACCTGAAGCTGTGGCTCTGCCTCTGCTTCTGATTCCTTCTGTTTCTGTGTATTATAGCGACTGTAGGCCGAAAGGCCAAAAGCCGCAACGATGATAAGCAGTATAACTGCTATTACGATAATGTTTCTCTTCTTACTTATATTTTCCTGCATTTTTAACTCCGTAATAAAATTTTAGTGTCATATTAACACAATATCCTGAATAAGCATAATATATTTTCTACCCTGTTCCGGAAAAAAAGGCCATTCAAGAGTAGACTCTGTCAGTGAGATACTTCCTCCGGTATATCTTGTACGAATGTCCCTTATACATTGCCAGGCTCCCTCCACAGGATTCATGGGATCATATTCTGATGCAAGAAGTATACGCTTCCTTGCAGAATTTGAAATGGCAGTGTTGAGAAGGGGAATCAATCTGTCATCCACTTCTCGAATATGGTCATGAAACGGATCAGGATTTACTATTCTGCCGCTAAAAAGCTGTTCTGAAATATTACCTGCAAGTATATGCCAACAGTAGGAAATCATACTGAAAAGCTGACTGTGAAGGCCGGCTGCAATAATTGTATCGTAATGTTTTTCCGGAAGCACTGTCTCGAAATCAGTGAGATCCCTGTACATAAAGTTTTCAATCAACTGAAACTCCGAAAGAGATCTTGCTATAAACTCCCCTTCCGTAAGTGAATGACCTTTTTCGATAATGTACATATAAAGCCGGTTAAAAAAATGAGTGACCATCTCTTCAGTTATACCGGAGACAGACATTAGCTTAATATCTATCCGGGAATCATGCGCCTTGTTCTGACGATTCAGCCCGGCAGTTATACTCTTCGTATCTATGTCTATAAGATCAATATGATCAAATGCTTCTGAAAGCCTGTTTATATCAAGATCATTGCAAGGACCGGCACCAAGAACAGCAAGCGTTCCCTTAGATCCTTCTTCAGGTCTTTTACTATCAACCCGGTCAACTGACTGATTCGGCATCTTCCTGGCATTTTTCGTCGCAAGAACACAAGCTGTAAGCTCTTCACGATATGTTCTCCAGTTTTCGTATGCATCCGGTATGCTGAATTCCTGTTTTATACTATCAAAAATATTCATAGACATATTGTAGTCGACTTTACAAAAAAATAAAGATTAAAAACACATCCATAACAGTCAAAAAAGCACTGTTGTTACCGAATATAACGGTTCAACAGTGCTTAAATGTCCTACTAAAAAGTTAGTGTCAAAAACAATTTCACCAATAGATCAGCCACACAACATTTACCACTCGCTCATTGGCAAAAATATACTTTTCAGGAATATACCACTTATACTACATTTCGAAGTTTTATTTCCTGTTTCTTCTTGAGATGCCTTTTCTCGTAGTCGTTGAGTGAACGAACGGCTTCTTTTGAAAGAGGTATAAGCGCAATGAGATTGAATATAGTCATAAGACCTATACCTACATCTCCGAGATCCCATACGAAGGTGTATGCCGCAAGACAGCCTATAAAAAGGTTAACCAGTGAAAGCGCTTTGTATACGGTTTGTGAAGTCCAGTTATCTCCGAAAACATAAGCAACATTTGACCTTGCATAGAAAAGTATGCCGAGGAAAGTTGAAAAGCAGAAAAGCCAAAGTGTTACTGCAATAAATATCACTCCTGCTTCTCCGAAGTGATATCTCATTGCTGCCTGAAGAAGATCCATGCCGCTTAATCCGGCTGTAAAATCTTCAGGTGCAAGAAGCATCACAAATGCTGTACAGCTGCAGATGATAATGGTATCAATAAAAACTCCCAACGCCTGCAGGAGACCCGACTTTACAGGATGATCAACATCCGCACTGGCTGAAGCGCAAGGTGCAGAACCTGAACCTGCTTCATTGGAGAAAAGTCCTCTCTTGACTCCGTTCATGAGAACAGAACCGAATCCTCCGGCCAAAGCCTGACGTACTCCGAAGGCTTCAGAGAATATACGTGAGAAAACCTGCGGCAAAGATGAAAAATTATTGATAATCACAAACAGAGTAAGGAAAATATAGAATCCTGCCATAACAGGAACTATAACATCCAGAACCTTAACTGTAACATTCTTCTTGAGAACTATATATGCTCCCGGGATGCAAAGTAAGATAGCCGTATAAAGCGGCGGTACATTGAATGCATTGTTGAGTGCTGAGGAAACAGAATTACCGATAACCTGACTTATACCACACCAGCAAAGAAGTCCGGAAAGTGCAAACAGCACAGCCATGATACTTTTCTTCTTTTTGCCTGCAAAAAGGTGATGAATATAATATGCAGGACCTCCTCTGTATCCGCCGTATAGAGGATCTTCTTCTTTATACATTTGGGCGAGAGTTGCTTCAACAAAGGCTGTGGCAGATCCTATGATTGCAGTAACCCACATCCAGAATATGGCACCTGCTCCGCCTGCTGAAACTGCAGCCACTACACCCACAAGATTGCCCATTCCGACACGGGTTGCCGTTGAAACAATCAATGTCTCAAGTCCTGAAACACTGCTCTTCTTTTCAGGATCCACATCCTTTTCAGCTGCCACTCTTATCATCTCCGGAAGTAAACGTATAGGCAGAAATCCGGTTATGATCATGCAGAAAAGCCCTGCCGGTATGAGAAGCATGATAAGAAGTGAAAGGCCGAGAGAAGAACCTCCCGGAAGAGGGATATTGACTAAATCTCCCCAAAGAAAATTGTAAATAAGTTGAAATAACTGCATATTATAAAAACCATTCCTTATAGTAATCAACTCATTGAATTATACACTAGTACTTTAAAAAAGCAAAGTGTAACAGTGTAAAGTGTGTATGTGATTCATGTATTAGATTTAATGCACATCATAAATATAATTAATTGATTAATTCCATTCTTCTGAAAACAGGACTGAAAAAGCTGCCATGACATTTAGTCAAAGCAGCTTTAATAGATCATGTGAATACAGGAAATGAAGCTGTAATGAAGATTCCTTTCCTGTATCAAACCGTATCAATATTGTTCTGTTGTCAAGTGATATGATGGTTCCGTTTCCCATCTTTTTATGGACGACTCTTACTCCTTCAGCAAGTGAGTCTATAAATGCACGATATTCATCTTCCGAAAAATCTTTTACCGGTTTCGCTGATGATCTTTCCATATATGCCACAGGGGTTGATGCATTATATCTTAGTGTCGAAGTATATGTCACTGCTCCGCTACGCATAAAGAATCCCGGGTGATCTATAGCTCCCGCACTATGACCCGAAGTATCCGGCCTTCTCGTGTGACCTCTGTCGAATAGCTCATTCAGAAAAGTTGTATCCTCATTTTTATATTCAAATATAAAAAGATCCTTCTTTGCTCTGGTTAACCCGACATAGAAAAGTCTTCTTTCTTCCTCAAAGATTTTTAACTCCAAAAGGTCATCTCCACTTGCGGATTTACGTATAGAACTACTCTTCCATGCGATATCCGGGACCTCCTGAGGGAATATTCCATCTATTGAATCAAGAAGATATACCGTCTCGTATTCAAGTCCCTTACTGCTGTGTATGGTTGACAGGATAAACGGGCAATCGGGATCATTATCCCTTTCTCTTAATATTTGCCGAAGTTCATTAAGCCTGTCAAGAAGTGATAACGGACTTTCCTCTCTATATGACAGGCTTTTTAAAATCATTATCTTACTGTCACTTATCTTACTCCTGTCCAGATAATCATTGTAACCCATCTGTCTTGTAATACGTCCTATAGCCTGATCAGCCTTATCTGAAAGTAGATTTTTTAGATTGAGTCTGATATCCTGAAGACTGTTTTCGGTTCCTCTCGGAAGCTTGCAGTATCTAAGTGCCGCATCAATGATCGGAATCTGATGTTTACGGCTTTCCATACAAGCCTGTTGTGCCAATGCTTTCGAAAGATATGTTTTCATCTTATAGTAGATCTGCATAAACAGTTCTTCATCAGAAGGATTTTTCGCAAAATGTATGATATGTGAAATATCTGTTATGGTACGATGTGTAAAGAACGTCAGGTCCATATTTTTCACACGATACGGCACTCCATTTCTTTCCAGCAGGTCGATAAGGGGAAGAATACTTTCATTATCTCTGTAAAGAACAGCAGTTTCACAGGTACAATCGGTTGCAACTTTGAGAAGATAGCTGTAGGCTGCATTCCTGCTCTTTAGTTCTATGTTTCTGATCACTCCAGTAGCCGGATTTTTGGTGAACATGGTTTTTTCGTGTCTCAGAACATTCATACCTATGAAATGCTGAGCCTTATCCACTATATGTCTACCGGATCGAAAGTTTTCTTCCATGAGAAGAACCCGGGCACCCTTATGTTCTTTTTCAAAGTCGAGTAATGCTTCAGGATAAGCCGCTCTGAAACCATATATACTCTGATCTTCATCTCCTACCATAAAAAGATTGCCACTCCCGGAAGCAAGTAGTTTGATTATCTCATGCTGTATCTTTGAAGTGTCCTGTGCCTCATCAACGGAGATATAGGGATATTTTGTTTGGAAATAATACAGCGTCTCAGGACTCCTCTGAAGTATCATCAGGGCATAAACCATCTGATCATCATAATCCATGAGTCCACGATTTCTCATTTCTTCCTGATAAAGCCTGTATATCTCTGATATCTTTATCTCTTCCGCTTCATCAAGATGCTTTATCTCATCTGGTCCAAGCATCATGTTTTTAATATAGGTTATAAGAGATCTTACTGTTTTGAGATCACTTTCAGTAGCATATTCCTTTTCGACCTGCTGATAGATATGCCCCAGTAGTTCTGAGTTCATCCTGTCATCTGTCACCAGAGAAAATGCACTCTTACCTATCATTCTTCCATAGTAATTGATGATTCGGGCACATATTCCGTTTATGGTTCTGAACTCAAGCCTTTCGGCATATTCGTCACCGAACAGACTTTTGAATCGCTCCGACATATCTTTTGTTGCCGAAACCGTGTAGGTTAATGTCAAAATCCTTTCAGGTTCAATGTGCTTTTCATATATCATAAAGCCAAGTCTTGCCACAAGGACTGTTGTCTTTCCTGACCCGGGAACGGCAAGAAGAAGTATGGCACCGTCTATTGAGTCTATTGCTGCTCTTTGCTGCTTTGTTGGTCTGATATTGTGTTCTAAAAGATGATTGTAAAAATTCATAGCACTCAATATATCACACAGCGGCTTTACTGCTCAAGAACAACATTTTTCTACTATTAATCTTATTAATGAAGCATTTAAGACGAAGTTTATCTTATGATGAAGCACATTTAACACAGAAATGTGCGTTAGCGCCAATCTGTTAATGCTGATACTTTTGACACACATCATCTTATAGATAGCTTTGGAGGAAAACAATATATGAGAATCAAGTCCTGGCTAATGCTTGTCTTAAGCATGATTTTAATCATTTGTACACTTGCCGGATGCATTGATAACAGTCCTAAATATGATACAGTTCAGGAACATGTAGACGCAGTAATGAGTGATATCAGGACAAAACCTTACGTTTTGAGAATTGATGATACTGCCGGTGCATCATATATATACGCTGAGGATGATTATTGTATCATGTATCAACCAAGCCACAAAAACAAAGTCATTACACAATGTAATAAAATAGACGGCATATGGTATGTATATGGTTATATCATGAATGTTAAGGAAGACAAATACAGTTCCTTCACACCAAAGACATTTCTTGATGGAGATATCATTAAGGCAACATACATAGATCCGTTTTATGATGCAATCATACTTTCTGAGGAGAAGGATAAAGAAAAGGAAACTATGAAGATTTCCGTAGACTTTGGCGGAGCCGTAGAAACTTTCAGAGTAGATGTGAGCTATAAGAGCTTCATTGAATTTGAGAGAGAATCCGTTCCTACTGATATTTATATGTACTATGACGGCACAAAGGATTATGCCAATATCGTAGAAGCCATACTAGGTGAGCTGATTTCAGCAGACAGTAAAGCCGGTGAGAATTTCAGGAAACGTACAGAAAATATACTAAACGGTAAAAAGAAGTAATCATCATTAGCAATTGTCACAAATCGAACATCGAATCACCTTACGAATAAATAAGGATATAACCTGCAAATGAGGAAAGTACTCCGGTTTCGGAGACTCTGGGGAAATGCTGAGTATACCGGTATTTCCTTGGTTATATATATTGAATACCCCCATCTATGGATATCATGATATCTTTAGATGGGGGTATTCTTTAGAATAAAAATGAAAATTTCAAACGATTTTATCCGAGAAGATTAAGCATAGAACCCACAGCATAGTAATTGCTATAGTTATACGGTGTATTCCTTGAAAAATCGAACATCATGTTCATGTAATTTGTACTGATGTCATTTCCGGAATAAAGACCTCTGCCGTTTTGTCCGAACAGATCCATGGTGGAATATGTATTTGTGGTTCCTACAATGGTTCTGACAGACTCATTTAAAGTATTGGCCGCTCTATCGCCAAGAATGGAAGCTATGCCATATTGACCTCCGATAAGTTCTTTAGTCGTATCGAAGTCGTTCTCCAGAGCGGAACGAAGCCTCTTCTCATCAAGCTTCAGATCTCCGTTCTTGTCATAGGATAATCCTACCATGCTCATGATATTGCCGTTGGCAAGTGTTCCGGTCATGCGTGACAGCTGTTTTTCAATACCTGATCCCAGACCCTTTCCGGCAGAAAGAGTTTCCATAGTTTTGTTGTGAGCTGTAACCATGTCCTTCATGGCTGTAACGATTTCATCCTCATCAATACCGGTGTAGATATTGGTGGTTCCGGTACCACGAAGCGTCAGTGTCGCATCAGCATTGATAAGCTGAACTGTATTGGACGCTGAAGTATACTGCGTGGTCTTTCCATTCTCGGTAATGGAATATCTTGCAGGCTGGCTGTCGGTAGCCAGATTCTGTACGGTCACACTGAAGTCCTTTTGCTTCCTTAATGAATTGACAGATATCTCAGCTACATCCTCGTCGGATGAACCTAATGTATACTGCGTAAAAACATTACCGGATTTGAAATAATTCAGCTTGTCCGCTGCCTTCTCAAGATCAGTGAGATCGCTCTGATATGCACCGAGAAAGGCCTTAGTTTTGTCGACACCGGAGGAGGAAGCTGCTGCCTGTGATGAACCAAGATAAGAAGTGACTTTGGATGCATTTCCTGATGACAGTAACGAATTGATGTTGTATTGATAACGCATCAACTGGTACATGTTCGAAATGCTGCTGGTATTATAGAAATTGAATGAACTAACGCCACCTATAGCACTAATTGACATCTTCTGCCTCCTTTCATCAATAGTGTAAGTATATATCCTTATATACTTGAGATTATCCGAACATAAGTCTACACTTAGACTTTCCTACTATTATGGTAACATATTCCGCAAAATAAAGATACATGAATATATTTTTTATTTTGCGGCTGAATATGTAAAAATCAAAAAAAATACCCTTTTCAGTATCCGCCACCAATGAAACGAATATTGAAAGGGTATCCTTATATTATCCCGTTATGTTGTCATATGAAACAACATTATCATTCATATATTTCACATACTAAAATGGAAATCCTTGCACGAATGCCGGATTAAACACTTTAACATACATGATTTCAAATGTTAAAAAGTCTGCTGTAGGCTGTAAGTGCGCCCTCTGTCTCGTGTGCAAGTACCTTCTTGGCAAGAGTCTTTCCAAGCTGTACGCCTTCCTGATCGAAGCTGTTGATATTCCATACAAAGCCCTGGAACATAACCTTATTCTCGAAATGAGCAAGGAGTGCGCCAAGTGTCTTAGGATCAACCTCATCGCCTATGATGATGCTTGATGGACGTCCGCCCTTGAAATTCTTGTTAAGGTTTTCATCAGTCTTACCGCATGCGAATGCAACGATCTGGGCAACAACATTGGCACAAAGCTTCTGCTGGCTGGTGCTTCCCTGAATATCTACATCATTCTCAAGCTGGCTGTTTCTGAAGCCGATGAACTGAAGAGGAACGATGTCTGTTCCCTGATGAAGGAGCTGATAGAAACTGTGCTGTCCGTTTGTACCGGGCTCACCGAAGATAACCGGTCCTGTCACATAGTCTATAGGCTCACCGAAACGGTTAACGCTCTTTCCGTTTGACTCCATATCAAGCTGCTGAAGATGAGCAGGGAAACGGTTGAGAGCCTGTGAATAAGGAAGGACTGTAGTACTTGGATAGCCAAGAACATTACGCTCATAAACTCCGATAAGAGCATCAAGCATAGAAGGGTTCTTGAACAGATCCCTGTTGGCTGCAAGCTTGTCTTCTGCTGCTGCACCGTCAAGGAATGCTGCAAATACTTCAGGACCGAATGCAAGTGAAAGCACTGCTCCGCCTACGCCGGAAGTGCTTGAATAACGTCCTCCGATATAGTCATCCATATAGAATGCTGTAATGAAATCATCACTGTGAGCAAGCGGTGAAGTCTCTGATGTAACAGCGATCATGTGCTTTGCAGGGTTGAGTCCTGCCTTCTTCAGTGCATCCATAACAAATGACTGGTTTGTAAGAGTCTCAAGTGTTGTTCCGGACTTTGAAACAAGGATAAAAAGAGAATGAGCAACATCAATAGAATTGAGTACTGCTGATGCATCATCAGGATCAACGTTACTGATGAACTTTGCTTCCATCTTGAATGTATCATGCTTCTTCGCCCAGTTCTCAAGAGCGAGATACATGGCACGAGGGCCAAGATCACTTCCGCCGATACCAATCTGAACTACTGTTGTGAACTTCTCGCCTGCTGCATTGGCAATCTCACCTGAATGAACCTTTCCGGCAAATTCTGCGATTCTCTTCTGCTCGGTAAGATAGAACTCACGCTTGTTCACTCCGTCAGCAATAACATCCTTTCCGAGCTGACCTCTTGTAAGCTGATGAAGAACCATACGCTTCTCACCTGTATTAACTACTTCACCTTCGTAAAGAGCTTTAAACTTATCAGCAAGCTGTGCTTCTTCGGCAAGCTCTGCAAGTGTTGAAAGAATATCGTCATCGATTTCCTTCGCTGCGTAGTTATAAACCATACCCTCAGCCATCGGTACAGAATACTTGCCTACACGTTCCGCGCCGTTCTCACCGGACATAGCCTTTACAAGATCAATGTGCTTAGCATCCTTAAGCTTCTGAAAGGACTTTAAAGTATCGAGATTGTTCCAGTTGATCATACTCTGACTCCTCCTTTAACCATGCAAACGCATGTATAAAACTAGCTTTTTTGTATTTGCCATAAATGATTGGCTAAATATTGTATCCATCAAAATACAACATTACTATTATGACTTTTCTTACTGCAAATCGCAAGAAAGAAATTTATAATTCATCAAAAAAGGGACAATCCTCATAAGAGAACTGCCCCGTATTTTAAAATACATAAACCTTACTGCATATACTTACTTTCTGGCTGCAAGCTCCTTATCAAGGAGATACAGATTCTTAGGCTTGTCTCCGAGAAGCTGAACCTTTGAGATCATATCCTTTGAGTTCTTCTCCTCTTCTTCCTGCTCGGTGATGAACCAGTTCAGGAAAAGCTGTGTACGATAGTCTTTAGCTGATACAGCGGCATCATAAATCTTGTTGATTTCATCGGTGATATAGTGCTCATGCTTGTCAGCAGTCTTTACGGCATCAAGAACTGTCTTATACTCTGCCGTAACAGCTTCAATGGCAGGGAGAGGAACATCCTGATCATTGTCTAAAAGATAATCATAAAACTTAAGAGCATGCTCCTGCTCTTCCATAGCCTGAGCCCTGTACCATGAAGCAAATCCGCTTAAATCATTCTGCTGGAAATATTTTGATATTCCAAGATACAGATATGCTGAATAAAATTCCTTGTTTACCTGTGCAACTAAAAGTTCTGCAACCTTTGAATTCATACACTCTCTCCTTTTTAGGCGTACCGGTCTATTGTTTTATCTCTTATTCCATATCCGATACACCATCCTGATATGGATACGTTTCTTCAAAGCAGAAATCATATCCCGGTTGATGTTGTCAAATACTTCTTCTAATCATTACTCGTCATAATTCAAAAAAAGTTAAGCATAATTATCAATACATAAAGAAAGACCATATATTCTGATCATAGTTTAACCGGCCATTGATTATTATGACCATACTTCACGGTAATCCGTTATTCCAGACTCTCTGCCAATGCCTTTGCCAGTTCATCTATCTTTTCTCTCGATGATTCATCTACGGAAGATGTTATGGTAACCATCGGTTCAAGAATAGTCATATTCTTCATACTGCCTATCAGATCTGTCATCTTTTTCCCGGACTGTGAAGCCCAGCTTCCGTTCTCCATGAATCCTACAGTTCTGCCCGACAGATTATGATTCTTCATATCTGTAAGAAAAGTATGCATGTTGTCAAATATCTCAGCATTGTAGGTAGAACTTGCAAATACAAGGTGAGAATACTCAAACGCTTTTTCAAGCAGTGTAGAAGTATCGGTTTTTGAAACGTCATATACTTTTACATCCTTTATGCCGTGCTCTGCCAGATCCATGGCAAGAATATCTGAAGCATTGGCTGTATTCCCGTAAACAGAGCCGTAGAATATAGCTACCGACTGCTTTTCGGGAACCCAGCCGGCCCACTTCTTATATAGACCGATGATCTCCGAAATATCATTTCTGAAGAGATGACCGTGGAGAGGAAGGATGCATTTGATATCAATGTCACTCAACTTCTTAAGAAGTGCATTGACCTGAATTCCGTATTTTCCAACGATATTGGCATAGTATCTTCTGGTTTCGTCTTTATGGTCATGTTCCCAGTCAACTTCGTCCGCAAATATATTACCGCTCAAGGCACCAAATGCACCGAAAGCATCCGCCGAGAAAAGAGCGCCGGTCACATCATCATAGGTTACAATAACCTCCGGCCAGTGAACCATAGGTGCAGTGTAGAAAGTCAGCGTATGGTGTCCAAGCTCTAAAGTATCCTTTTCTTTTACAGTGACGGCATCAACATCTATGTGATAAAACTGCTTTATCATCTGGACCGCCTTTTGAGATCCCACAATCCTAAGTTCAGGGTAACGGTTAAGTAACTCAGGAATAATTGCGCAGTGATCAGGTTCCATATGCTGAACCACCATGTAATCAAGTGATCTTCCGTCAAGAGCTTTTACCAGATTATCCATAAACTGCCTTGAAACAGCATCATCGATACCGTCCATCAGACAGGTCTTGTCATCAAGTATCAGATAATTGTTGTATGCCATGCCCCCGGGTGTCGGATAGGCATTTTCAAAAAGAGCAAGTCTTCTGTCTGAAGCTCCCAGCCACCATGTATCAGTCTGTACCTTACGTATATTGTACATGTCGTCACCTCTTTCATTTTACGTTGTGCCACATGAGTCATTGACTCAAATGATGATAAATACATATAAGTTTATGATAATTATAAACCAATTATCCAAAACGGAATATCCATTTTTTGTAAAATACCGACAATAATAAAGATTCATCACTATAGGGAAACGCTGATTAGAGATTTTCCTTAGAACTATAGATTTACTCTGATCTTTATATATGAGGACTTGAGTGTCAAAGAATCCTCCCGAAAATGACATAGAAAAGGCTTATCAAAGCTTTTCCCCATGTCTTTTCGGGAGGATCAATTCCTTTACCTGTTATGTCGTTTTAATAAAATGAAGCTGTGCTGATGAGTAATCTCCTGATGAAAGATTAATTGCGTAGCCGCCGTACATAAGAGCAGCACCGCTCAAAACCTGCTCCGTTCCTTCAAGTCTGTACATTGCATCAGCGCAAAGCCCCTTAAGATGCACATTTTTTATGCGGGCATTAGCCTGTGATTTCTTGAGAACAATATTAATGAGTGCTTCGGAACCGTCCGGTGCCACAAACTCCCAGGCTTTATATATTTCAGACTGATCACCTTGAGACAGCCTATAGTAGGTGCCTTTCTGAATAAGTGGATAGAGTCTGTTAAATGTCTTTATCTGCTCCTTGATGGTACTCTTTTCTTCATCTGTAAGCTTTGTGATATCAAGCTCATATCCAAATGTTCCGGACATCGCCACTACCCCTCTTGTACTGAGAGGGGTTGTCCTTCCTGTCTGGTGGTTAGGGACAGCTGACACATGACTTCCCATTGTGCTGACTGGGTATCCGAAGGAGGTTCCCTCCTGTATCTCGAGGCGTTCGATGGCATCCGTATCATCTGAGCACCAGATCTGAGGACAGAAATACATCATTCCTGCATCAAATCTTCCGCCACCGCCTGCACATCCCTCGATCATGAGATCCGGATACGCTTTTGTGAGACGATCAAGCAATGAGTATGTACCAAGCATAAATCTATGGGCCACTTCACCCTGACGTGAAGGTTCCAATGCATTGGAATAAACATTACAAACACTTCTGTTAAAATCCCACTTAATATAAGAAATATCGGCGCTGTCCAAAACTTTCTTCATACAGTCAAAGAGATAATCAACCACTTCACTGTTACTCATATCAAGAACCATCTGATTTCTGGAAAGGTTTGGATTTCTACCCGGATCACGAAGAGCCCATTCAGGATGTGTTCTGAAAAGCCCGGAGTCTTCATTAACCATCTCAGGCTCAAACCATAGTCCAAACTTCATACCCATCTTTGTGACCTCATCCGTTATCCTCCTGAGACCACCCGGAAGCTTTCTTTCATTCACTAACCAGTCACCGAGACCTGAATTATCGTCATCGCGTTTTCCGAACCATCCATCATCAAGAACCATCATTTCAACGCCAAGCTCCGATGCAGTTTTTGCTATGTCTATGATCTTGTCAGAATTGAAGTCAAAGTAAGTTGCTTCCCAGTTGTTGATAAGTACAGGTCTCTTCATATCAAGATACTTTCTGTCACAGACATTTTCACGGATAATCCTGTGGTAAAGGTGGCTCAAAGCCGAAAGTCCTATTGCGCTGTATGCCATGATGACTTCCGGTGTATCGAAGCTCTCACCGCTCTTCAGATTCCATGAAAAGTTCTCGTCATTGATACCTGAAACGATTCTGACAGCACCTGCCTGATCCTGCTCTATCTCTGTTTTGTGATTGCCTGAATACATGAGCATCATTCCAAAGCAGGAACCGGACTCTTCTGTTGCGGTATGATCGCAGAGAATCACAAAAGGATTCTGATGATGAGAGCTCATTCCACGCTTTGAACTTATCACTCTGATGTCCTGGGAAAGTCTGTTTCTCTGGACAGAACGCTCCATACAGTGTCTTCCGGCAAAATGTATCTCATCCCACTCTCCATACTGTAAGTCAAGCATCATGGAAGCTGCTTTTTCAAGAATCATGCCGTTATCAGAAGCATTAACGAATCTTGTATGTCTTGTGATAATGTCCTTGTCCATAAATACGGAGTAGAAAAGTTCAGCTTCTAGACCGGTTAATCTGTCCTCCAGAGTTATGACCAGTGTTGAAACTTCGTCATCACAGGGACGAACAGACGGAAGTCCCGGAATGGATGGTTTTCCTTCTTTGATACTGTGGGATTTATAACGAAAATCGCATGTTCTGCTTCCATTTTTTGCTTTAACTGCCACAGAACTTATCCTGTAGTCGCCCATGCCGCAGCCTGAAAATTCCTGTGGTAATGTATCAATAGAACGTCCCCTGTCCATACGGTATTCATAGAGATTACCGGAAAATCCCCTGTCCACCGGTACTATCTGATAGCTCATGTCTGTACCGTAAACCGGCTTTCCATAGTATGTATGCAAAAGAAGTCCGATATCATCGACCTTCATCTGATATTCCGAATTGTTAGTGGTTAATGTAAATATTTTCTTTGATTCATCATAAGTAATAGCCATATAGTTGACTCCCTTTTTTTAAAAAGATATAAGCACTTTGCATAATGTCATGACAGAAAATACGGTTTCACTCCGATGAATTTATAGAAGCATTTTCTGTCAACCGATTTGCAGCATTTATAAGTATACTATATAGTCGTGATTTTTAAACTTGATTTTGTTAAATATTTAATGATGCAATAATAGTTGACATGTTACATTTTTAGACAGTATACTGTCCATCAAGTTAAACGGGAGTAGCTTCCACACTACTAAGGAAACACTGATAATATCTGTGTTTCCTCATAGCCTCCGACGTCGGGGCACGGATCTTCAAAGGAAACAGATACTTCGTTTCTATAATCCGGGCAGGAAATCCCTTTACAGGGCGTTTCCATATAGTTGTGGCACATATTTCGTCAGTACGGGTATATGCCCCGGGATATGTTTTTATTAGCGAGACTTTAACTGCATTTAAAGGCAGTAAGGTCTCGCCTTTTTATGCGTGAAGCTTCGACCTTATGTTTAAATTCAGGAGGAAAAATGGTCATTATCTACATCTTATTTCTGGCACTTGGTATGTTCGCACTTATAAAAGGCGCAGATATCTTTGTAAGCGGAAGCTCTTCCATCGCAAGAAGGTTCAATGTTCCGGCACTTATCATCGGACTGACAATCGTTGCTCTCGGAACAAGTGCTCCGGAACTGGCAGTAAGTATATCGGCATCACTTCAGGGTTCAAATGAAATTGCCATCAGTAACGTGGTTGGTTCCAATCTGTTTAATCTCCTTGCCATACTCGGAATCTGCGCCGTTATGAAACCGGTATCGGTTGAAAGTGACGCCATAAAGAGAGATATTCCTTTCTCGATAATCATTACCATATTCGCTCTTATCACAAGCTGTGGCCCTATACTTTTAAATGGGGGCTTTCTCAATATTGATGTTGCTCAGCATGCAGGTGTTGTTACAAGAGCCGGCGGAATTGTACTTGTTATACTTTTGATCGGTTACATAATCAATCTCATCATAGTCGCACGAAAGAGCAACTCAGAATCAGATGAAGTTCCCACCTACAGCCTTCTTAAGTCAATCGGAATGATCCTACTTGGAATCGCAATCATCATTGCCGGTGGTCAGATCGTTGTTTACTGCGCTAAAGAGATTGCAAGAGCGGCAGGAATGTCAGAGACCCTCATCGGTCTTACAGTTGTTGCTTTCGGTACTTCTCTTCCCGAGCTTGTCACTTCTCTTGTTGCCATCAGAAAACAGGAAGCTGCCATGGCTATCGGTAATACTGTCGGTTCAAATATCTTTAATATCCTCTTCATCCTCGGAGTATCCGCAGTGATCCATCCTGTTGAGGTCAATGTTGCATCCTGTATTGATATGATCATCCTTGTGGTTGTAACTGTTGTAGCTCTGATCTTCGCCACAACACAGAGAAAGATTTCAAGAATCGAAGGTGGTTTCATGTTACTCATGTATGCTGCTGATATGGCTTATGCAATCATAAGATGACATGAGTGTCAAAAATATTTGCCACTCACTGATTAGCGCCAACGCACACATTCGTGTGCATAGAGCAGGAATCCTTACAGATTCCTTTGAAGCGCTCAAAGCCGAGTAGATCCTTCGATTAAAAAGTCGAAGGCAGATGTACTGCTGAACACTCAGACTTGGGTCCCTTTCAGGTTTATATGTAATTAACCTGAAAGGGTTTTTTGTATTATGAAAATATGATAGAATCCATAAGTTAAAAATAAGTGTTTTGGAGTAAAAATTAATGATACTGTTTCTTATTTTCCTTGGCCTTTGCATCCTTCTGATCATTGATGTGTTTCGTTACAACAAGGCCAAAGCCAATGCCTTCAGTGAGTACGAACTTAAGAAAGCGGCTTATGAAGAAGTAAAAAAACTCGAGTACAGTGATCCTTTTATAACCTGCGAATACTGCGGTGCAAAGATCGATACTCATATAGATAAGTGCTGCTCGCATTGCGGAGCACCTTATGATCTTAATCACGATTGGATTGAGAGGCATCAACTAAAAGATTCATTCATAAAGGAAGGCACTGATGCCGTGAATGAAAAGCGTGAGAAAAAAGCTATCGTTATGAAAAGTGAAATCATGGGAAGAATTCGTAAAGAAATTACCATCCTTATTGTGATGATGGCTTCTTTCCTTCTCATGGCAGCTTTTGGTTATTATCTCTATGATCAACACAAATACAAAAGCAATGAGAACGTTAATACTAACAGCTATCAAAATTTCGTTGTAGCTGACTACACCGTAAAAGGCGACAGTGTCATCTATAATAAGGATGGCGTAATTATAACAGTCACCGGTATTTATGAAGATGAGAGTGCCGATAATGCTTCTTCCACGGAAGGAAAGCATGCTGCCAAAGTTGGTTTTAGAGTTCAAAACGGATTGGGCAAAAACATTTACCTCGTACTGAAGTGCTGCGGTGTAAATGGTGTTTTCCGACAGAGAGGTTTTATTTATGCCTACGATTATTTCAGGAAAAATGCGGATGTAACCTACTATGAGGAACTATGGCATGATTCCGGAAATGATCTTTCTGAACTCATATTTGATTATATCGAGGTTGGAGCCATTGATTATACCTACACCGGTCGTCTTGATATTCCTTCATATATTCATACTACTGCTCCGGAAGCAAGCGATATTAAGGATTTAAGTGATATGCCACGGTTATACTCAAACGGAAATCTGGATGTATTCGGAATATTTAATGATGAAGACTATCTGAGCGGATATAAACTCTACATAAGAAATAATTCTGATAAGAATTACTATATCGATGATCTTGAGTTCAGAGTTGACGGTTCAGTAGTCAAATCCGAAAAAATCCTTAACGGACTGTTACCGGCCGGCTACATTTATGAAACCGATCGAATCCGTTCTTATGAAGTAGATGACGAGTTGCTGAAGACAAAAAAATGTGAAGTTGCACTTTCCTTCGTAGACAAAGAGGAACATCTCGATGACTTCTCCACAGGTTTTATGGACTTAAGCGGATTAATCAAAGTGTCTTAAATATCAGTAACAGAACCTTTTCTCATACGGACTCATTAATGATTAAAATAAGACTCTCCTTACCGTTCAAGGTAATGGAGAGCCTTTTAAATATAAGGAGATTTATATGACATAAGTGTCATACGTCTATCTCACTTTTGACACTCACATCATTTTTAAAAAACGGTTACAGAAGATCCTGATATCCCGGAACATAGAGATGACGTGGAATACCGTCAACCATAACTGCTCCGACATCACCCTGAATAAGAGGTCTTACATAAGTTATGAACTCATTGGTAACATACGTTCCATCAGCTGTGATCCACTCTCTCGGAACAAGACGCTCATCATTTGCAATCTTATGAACATCCTTAACCTCTGTTCCTGCCTGATACGGGTCATCGGAAAGTCTCTGAATGACAACCATCTTTCCGCTGTCTCCTTCGTCAGCCGCCTTCATAGCTGCACCGCCTACCTCATAAGCTTCAAGAATATCTACTCTTGATGCACAGTGGCTTGCTGCTCTCTGAAGTGTTGAAAGTTCGATGGAACGTGTCTTGCATCCTATCTCCTGTGACAGAACCGTGCAAAGATATCTTGCTGTTCCTGTAAGCTGTTTGTGTCCGAATGCATCTACATACTCTGTAGTATTGCCCATCTCGCTTATATATGTTCCGTCAGCTGTATGAATACCCTCCGAAACGGCAATAACAACCGATCTCTTCTTTGCCAGGAGATTCTTACAGTTCTGAACAAATGCAGGAACATCAAAAGGTAACTCAGGAAGGTAGATAGCATCAGGGCCATCACAGTCCTCACCCTTTGAAAGTGCTGCAGCACCAGTGAGCCATCCGGCATTTCTTCCCATGATCTCTACAACGATAACCTGCCCCTTTGTAGTCTCCAGACTCCATCCGTCTCTGATGATCTCCTTAACGGAAGTACCGATATACTTTGCAGCTGAACCGTATCCGGGAGTATGATCTGTCAGTGCAAGATCATTATCAATAGTCTTCGGGCATCCTACAAAACGTACATCAGATCCTGTTACAATGGCGTAATCAGAAAGCTTCTTTATCGTATCCATGGAATCATTACCACCGATATAGATGAAACAATCTATCTCAAGTTCTTCAAGAATCTTAAAGATCTTCTCGTAAACATCCTTATTCTCATAGATATCAGGAAGTTTATATCTGCAGGAACCGAGATATGCAGAAGGTGTTCTTTTCAAAAGCTCTGCATCAAGTCCTGTCCTGATATGTTCTGAAAGATCGATGTATCTTCCCTCCAGGAGACCCTGTACACCGTGAAGCATACCGTATACTTTCTTATATCCTCTGTCCTTTGCTGTACGGTATACTCCTGCCAAAGATGAATTGATGGCCGCTGTCGGGCCTCCGGACTGTCCAACTATAACGTTTCTCTTTACTCTGTTACTCATGATGTGTGACCCAAACCTTTCCTGCACTCCCCAAAGTGCAAAATGTAGCTGAGATAATTATAACATAAATTTTATAAAATATGTCATTTTACATAATATTCAGGCGCCAATTCGGATTATAATAGTCATATTGTATAACAGTTAGGCTGTTTTCCATCTTTCAACTTAAATTTAAGAGTATTATTAATCAAAAATAATGAGCCGGTTGAAAAGTTTTTTTTACCGACTCATTTATTGATATATATTTTGAATGGATTTAAGGTCTTAATTTCATATCCACATACTCATTTACGTTTCCTACATATTTTGTCGCAGGACGCATGATACGACCATCGTATAACTTGTTCTCGATATTGTGAGCCACCCACCCCGATACTCTTGCTATGGCAAAAAGCGGTGTAAACAGTTCTTCCGGTATACCAAGCATGCTGTAGGCAAGACCTGAATAGAAGTCCACATTGGTAGGTAATGTTTTCTTCTTTCTTTCTACCAGCACCTCGCGAACGGTATCCTCAAACAGTCTGTAGAAATTAAATTTTGTGATCATTCCGTTGTCAGTCGCAAGTTTTTGACAAAGGTCACGAAGCAATTCAGCTCTTGGATCAGACAATGTATAAACAGCATGACCGAAACCGTAGATGAGACCGCTTCTGTCATAGAACTTTTTGTCCAGTATGTCATTAACAATCTTCTTTAACTTACTCTTGTCTTGCGTATATCCAGTTGAAGCAATGACATCTTCCATCATCTTATGCACCGAGATATTGGCTCCTCCATGCTTAGGTCCCTTTAACGCTCCGAGGCTTGCACAGATCGCCGAGTAGAGGTCTGTTCCCGTTGAACCTACTACAACATCAGTAAATGTTGAATTGTTTCCGCCGCCGTGGTCAGCATGGATAACAAGAAGTGCGTCAAGAAGATTGGCCTCTTTCTTTGTGAACCTGCCATCCGGTCTAAGCATCTGAAGGATATTTTCAGCAATAGAATATTCCTTCTTTGGATAGTGAATGATCAGCGAGTCATGATAAGCCTTGTGCAGCTTTGCCTGATATGCATAACATGCAAGATATGGTAACTTCGCTATGATATTAAGTCCTTTTCTCAAAGTTTCATACACATCGGTATCATCAGGTGTATCGTCGTAGTTGTAAAGCTGAAGAGTCAATGTCTGGAGACGATTCATAAGATTAAGTGAAGGTGATCCGAGAATCTCATTTATAAGAAAATTATCCGGTAACGCATATCTGTCTGCAAGGCAACCTTTGAAATTGTTCAGTTGCTTTTCATCAGGCAGATACCCGAACAAAAGCAGAAAACAGGTTTCCTCAAATCCGAAGTTTCCCTGACGATTATTGATGAGGTCATGTATACTGTAGCCTCTGTAAAGAAGATCTCCATCACAGGGAGTAACTTTTCCGTCTTTGTCTTTAACATAGCCCACTACGTCCGAAACTCTTGTAAGACCAACCAATACTCCGGTACCATCTTCATTTCTGAGTCCCTTTTTGACATTGAACCTGCCGTAAAGATCACCGGGTATCTCAGTGTAGTTTGAAGATTTACCAAAGAATCTGGCCAAGATGCTGTCGTCGAAATATAATGTTCTTACAATTTCTTTTGATTCAGATGCTAATGCAGTTATACCCATGTTTACTCCCCTTCCGAATATTCTTGATTTGTTTTCGGACATATAATTTAAGACTTGATTTATATATCTTTTAATATCTAGAATTATAAAGCCTTATTAAAAGACATGTCAACTATGTCCTTTATTCGTTTTGGGAATATTTTTCATAACTTACAAAAATGCGGATGATATCATCTGATACCATCCGCATTAATATAATGTTTAAATGCAGTATTTATAAATCATCCTATGCCGCTTATGCTTAATGTCATATCTGATTTATACGCCATATTCGGCTCACACTGAGCTCTGTCTGAATAATGACTTTCTTATGAATTAAGCTTTACAACGTTAGCACCTGCGATACGTCCGTATGTGAAGATATCAGCGATAGCGTTACCACCCAGACGGTTACCACCGTGAACACCTCCGGTTACCTCACCTGCTGCGAAGAGACCTGCGATAGCATTGCCCTCTTCATCAACAACCTGTCCGTCTGTGTTGATGGTTACACCACCCATTGTATGGTGGAGAGAAGCCTTTCTTGGAGAGATAACGATACCAACATCAGGATCCTTCTCGATAGCCTCAAGATCGATCTCACCGGCAAGAACACCCTTTCCGAAATCAGGATCCTTCTGGTTTTCAACGTATGAGTTGTACTTCTCGATTGTCTCACGAAGAGCTTCCTCTGTAAATGCAGGAGCAACACCGGCTGCCTTTGTCTTTGTAGCCTCAGCAAGCTCGGCAAGAGTTGATCCGTACCAGACGTTGTTTGTCTCTACCATGTGCTCTACAGTGTTTCCGAAAAGTGATGCTGAAGGATCTGCACCCTCGCACTTTCCTGTATCCTTTGAAGAACCTGCATAGATGATGTAGAAGATTCCGTCATCAAGTCCAAGAGATGCCTTTGCAAGAACGTCACGCTCTGCATACTCGTTTACGAAACGGTTGCCCTTTCCGTCTATCCAGATCTGCTCTGAAGCGTCTGCCCAGATACCGTCTGTCATGGTTCCCTTTACAGGTGAAGATGAAGGCATGAGCTGTGAAACACCGAGATCAACTGTGCCTGCGCCTACTTCCTGAGCCATAACGATACCGTCACCGGTATTTGTTCCAACGTTTGTTGTAAGTGTGTGATCTGTAAGATCATCGCCCCAGTACTCATCATACTTCTTAACCATTGCAGGGTTAGCGCAGTATCCGCCACAGGCAAGAACAACACCCTTTGTGGCATTGAGAGTAACCTTTGTTCCGTCAGCCTTCTCAGCCATAACACCAACGATCTTTCCGTCTGCGTCTGTGATAAGTGACTTACCTGCTGTCTCTGTGTAAACAGTAACACCGGCCTTATCTGCTGCATCCTTAAGAGCCTTGATAAGAGGTGCACCATTCTGATAAGCATGGGTTCTTGGCCACATAGCGCCGAGAACAGTGTAAAGTGTTTCACCTGCACCCTTATGGCTTGCAGTCTCTATTCCGAGATCTCCTGTCCAGTCGTAGGAATCAAGAGCGTTCTCAGCAAGGTTTCTTGCAAGATCGATGTTTGAAGCTACCCATGAGCCATCATTCATCTCACGAAGACCGCCTGTGTAGATGTGCCACATATGAAGAGGGATGGAATCGTAACCAGGCATATCCTTGCCGGCTTCCTTACCCTCATTGTCCTTAAAGAACTTCTTAAGGTCATCCTGAAGCTCTGTAAGAACTTCCTTCCACTCAGGGAACTGATCGAAGTGAAGATCCTTGTCATCTGTCTTAAGAGCGAGATACTCGTCCAGTGTATTCTTTTCTGCAACGCTCATAACACGCTCAGACTGTGCTTCAGGGTCTACACAGTTGAATGCTCCGCCGGCCATCATTGTGTCACCGCCGAGAACAGAACCTTTCTCAATGAGAGTAACCTTTGCGCCCTGCTGTGCTGCTGATATAGCTGCTGAAAGTCCGGCTCCGCCGCCGCCTACAACTACTACATCCTGATCATAAGTTTCATCAGCACCTGCTGTAGCATGCCATTCGTTTGCATCAAGAGCTGCAAGGTCAAGACCTGCTGCCTCTGCAGCCTTTCTTGCCGCACTCATGATTGCATTAGAACAAAGTGTTGCACCTGAAACAGCATCAACCTTTGTTGTCTGATGTTCAACGATCTGTGCCGGAATTCTTTCCTTGGCTACAGTTGTGAGAGACTCTGTCTCACTGATTTCTGTAAGATCAACCTTTGTGATCTTCCCATCCTCTACTGTAAGCTTTACAGTAACAGGACCCTGCATGCCGGGGGCTGTTCCTTCGAACTCTCCACTCACATTTCCTTCAGCCTTGGCTGCTTCTGTTGTCTCTGCTGCAGCTGTTGTTTCCTTGGCAGCTGCTGTTGTTGCTTCCGGTGTACCGGCTGATGATCCGCAGGCAGTAAGTGCCATGGATGCAGCCAGACTCAGAACGAGCGCTTTGTTTCTTCTCATACTATCCTCCTAAAATTGAACGTCAGACAATCTGAATTCATCAAACGAAGTACTGACGTTAGAGCTGAATACTCAGGAAATACTGATTATATCAGCGTTTTCCTTAAGAATTCGTCGTTGATTGTCGGACATGTTTTATATTTATTGTTTTTATTTTCACAATCCAACAAAATTCATTATAGCATATGTATAAGAGATTGGCATTATATTGATTATATTTTGTTCATTATTTTATAGTTCATATTTTTTCTTTTTGAGATGTATTACAATTTTAATCAAAAAAGAGGCACCGCTTTTAACGATAGCCTCTTAGATACTGCCTGTAAAAATCTGTCTTAAAACCCGGGAAACAGAAGAAATATTATGCCGTCCCGTCCCCCTGCTTTTTTAATCTGTAATAAACAATTCTTACAGCTCTTCACCATTTGTCTTTATCACGTGTTTATACCAGTCAAATGACTTTTTCTTTCTTCTTGCAAGAGAGCCTGTTCCATCATCGTATTTCTCAACAAAGATAAATCCATAGCGCTTAGCCATCTCTCCTGTTGAGGCTGAAACGAGATCGATGCATCCCCATGGTGTATATCCCATAAGGTCAACGCCCTCTGCTACAGCCTTCTTCATCTCTTCGATATGCTGACGAAGATAATCTATTCTGTAGCTGTCGTTGATTGTACCATCCTCTTCAATCTTATCGTAAGCGCCGAGTCCGTTCTCAACTACCATAAGAGGAATTCGGTATCTGTCGTAGATTTCATTAAGAGCAAATCTAAGTCCCTGAGGATCTATCTGCCAGCCCCAGTCAGATGCCTTGAGATAAGGATTCTTGAGACCTGCAATAAGGTTTCCGTCTGACGATTCAGAATCAGGATTAGAGCTGATACAATTTGTCATGTAATAACTGAAAGTATAGAAGTCTATGGTTCCGGCCTTAAGATCTTCAAGGTCTCCGTCTTCGATCTTTAGTTTTACACCATATCTGTCCCAGATACTCTGTGCATAGGAAGGATACTCTCCTCTTACCTGAACATCCGAACAGTACCAGTTAACCTCTCTCATATGCTCCTGATTGAGCAGAACATCTTTCGGATTGCATGTCAGAGGATATGAAAGTACAAAACATATCATATTACCCATCTTGAACTCAGGATAATGATCATGTGCGTACTTTATCACACGTGCGCTTGCAACGAACTGATGATGAAGTGCCTGATAACGCTCCTGAGGCTTATCCGGCACCTGAGTAACAGGTCCATTATATCCCTTAACGGTACCTGTGGAAAGGACAGCACCGAGAGGCATGGTTCCTGCATTTATTTCATTGAAAGTAAGCCAGTACT
This sequence comes from Oribacterium sp. WCC10, assembly GCF_900113415.1. GTDB lineage: Bacteria > Bacillota > Clostridia > Lachnospirales > Lachnospiraceae > Oribacterium. The sequence continues at coordinate 124,859 of NZ_FOPH01000008.1, forward strand.
TGACCTTATCCTTGAAGCGCTCAAATATCACATGACAGTAGTTTTCGAAGCAGGCAATCAGTTCTCTTCCTTCCCATCCGTTGTACTTCTCCACAAGATTGTACGGAAGCTCATAATGAGATATGGTTACCAAAGGCTCAATTCCATGCTTTTTACAACAATCAAAAAGTCTGTCATAGAACTCGAGCCCTTTTTCATTTGGCTCTGTCTCCTCGCCTGTAGGGAAGATACGGGTCCAGTTTATGGAAGTACGGAAACATTTGAACCCCATCTCTGCAAAAAGAGCAATATCTTCCTCATAATGATGGTAGAAATCTATGGCTTCATGTGATGGATAAAGAGTATCCGGTTCAATAGAGGTTGTTAATCTCTTAGGAGTCTTATGACTTCCGTTTGTACACATATCTGATACGGAGGCTCCTTTTCCGTCAATGTTCCAGGCACCCTCACACTGATTGGCTGCCACTGCGCCTCCCCACAAAAAATCATCTCTCAATACTGACATAAATACTCCTTTCATGATGCAGCAAACCTTAATCACCTGCTGCCGGTATACTTTGATTCTTCATTATGCCATAGGGAAACGCTGATTAAAGCGTTTCCCTTGCCGGGATTTTGACTCGATGCATTAATCTCCATTGAAATTCCGTACCCCGACTCCGGAAGTTCTGAGATAACACTTATATAATCAGTGTTTCCTCAGATTCAACCCGAAATTTACGGCATCATGAAGTTTCCGAATAAATTGTTCCTAAATCCTCTATACTCATCAATGACAAAGCACATATTCGCAGAAAAATTCCGCTTACAGGTTTTTACCTGATATCAGACTACTGACAGAAGGCATTCGCCATTCTTTACTGTAGCACAATTTGATGCTTTTACAGAAACATAATCTTCTGAATTGGTTACAATGACAGGTGTGATGATCTTCTTTCCGGCATTTTCAATAGCCTTAAGATCTGCAGTCATGAGAAGGTCACCTTTCTTAACGTGCGCACCTTCTTTTGTCTTATACTCAAATGGTGTACCCTGAAGCTCAACTGTATCGATTCCAATGTGTATAAGAAGCTCAAGGCCTTCATCTGTAGCCAAGCCGATGGCATGCTTTGTATCCATCATTGAGGTAACAACACCATCTGCAGGAGCGTAAACATTACCATCCATAGGAATGATAGCTACACCTTCTCCAAGTGCACCCGAAGAGAAACCTTCGTCAGGAATCTCTGACATAGGAACCACTTTACCTGTTAAAGGTGCAGCAATCTCAATCTTTTTTACGATCGGCTTGTTGACTTCATCATTTGCAGCAGCTGTTACTGTCTCTGGTACAGTTGCCTCTTCTGCGGCTTCCTCTTTGTAAAGAATCATTGTAAGAACAAATGGAACTGCTATTGCGATAACAGCACCAATGATACCGAAGTAAACACCATTCATAGGATTTTCACCACCAATGAAAGTTATGATGGAGAAAAGTGACGGTGACCCGCCCATTGTATAGCCCTTAACACCTGTGATTCCTGTGAAAAGTCCTGCAAGACCTGCACCGATAACTGCAGCAATCATCGGTTTACCTTTTGCAAGGTTGATACCGTACATGGCAGGCTCTGTGATACCTGCAACTACTGCTGAGATACCGCTGGCGATACCTTCAGACTTTGTATCTGTGTTCTTTGACTTGGCTGCTACTCCGAGAGCTGCGCCTCCCTGTGCAAGGTTTGAGCAATACATTGTAACCATTACGATAACATCAAAACCGAGAGTTGCAAGGTTATTCATGCAGAGCGGAATAAGTGCATAGTGCATACCTGTCATTACAATGAATGGCATCGCTGCTGAGAGAATACCTACTGTAAGCCATGGTACTGCGTTATACATTGCTGAGAATACTCCGGCAAGTGCATTTCCGATAACATTTCCGACAGGTCCCAATACACAGAGGGCTACAGGAGTACAGATAAGCAGGAAAAGCATTGGCTTAAGGAAAGCCTTTACAACGTTAGGTGATACACGGTCTGCAAAGTCTTCAACCGCCTTCATGACGGGAGCCATGAGAAGAATCGGCAGTACAGAAGATGTATATGTTGCTGTGATCACCGGTACTCCGAAGAGTGATGTTGCAGGCATACCAAGGAATGTTCCGAGAGGAAGGTCTGCATTTGAACCTGCCATCAGGTTAACGATATCAGGGTATACCATCATTGTGGCAATCACCATGTAAAGTGCCGGTGAACCGTTAAGCTTCTTTGCAATCTGGTAAGCCAGGAAAACAGGTAGGAAATAGAAGAAAGAATCTGCCATTCCATAAAGGATCACATAGCCTGAGCTTGCCTTGTCCATCATTCCGAATGTCACAAGAAGGGTCAGAAGTACCTTTACCATACCTGTTCCAAGCATGGCCGGAAGGAGGGGAGTCATACATCCTGCAACAAATCCGAATAATCTGTGTGCAAAATTGCCGGTTGGTTTTACTGCAGAAGCGCTGCCTTCAGTGAAATTTCCAAGCTTTGCAAATTCTTTATAAAGGTTAGATACTTCGTTACCGATAACGATCTGATACTGACCGCCCTGCTTTACGATGGATTTTACTCCTTTTATGCTCTTAACCTGAGTATCACTGGCCTTTGTTTCATCCTTAAGTGTAAGGCGAAGGCGTGTCATACAGTTGGTTGCACTTGTTATATTCTCAGCACCGCCTACGGCTGCGAGAATCTTTTTCGAGGTCTCCTGATAATCGAGTGCCATTGTTTTTCTCCTTTTTGGTGAATAATATTTATTTCCAGACAGTGCGCATCTGTCTAAGATTTGAGATGAAGTCCAATGCTTAATGCATTGAACAGGTCTATATATAAAAAAGGGACAAGACCGGAAACATCTACTCTACGAAAAAATCAATTCAAAACAGAAACTGAGTATTCAGCTCCAAAGTCCATACGGACTTCAATAGTAGCTTATCATTGAACGGAATTGCATCATCCCGGCATCCAGGCTACTAAGTAAATGATTTTTCGATTTTAATGTATCCAGGTCTTGCCCGCTTAAGGTCACAATCCTGTTAATGAAAGTGTGATCACCGAATGTTCCCTCACCGGTTGCATACGATAACCTGTAATTTTTTATTTTGATCTGATCCGGCGTGTTACACGTTCTATATGGATCAAAAGATAAAGACGTTCATCAGAACTGATATCATAGTGATACTCGATCAAAATATAATCAGCTATCCTGTCAACACAGTTCTTTACATGGATAAAACGTCCGGATAACTCAGTAAAAATGTCATCATCCTCGGAATTCTCATAACACTCTCTTGAAAGAATCCTCTTTGCAAAAAACTTCAGATGAGTGAGGAATCTCTGGTAATTCCACTCTTCTTCATCAAGTTGTGTCTGAAAAGACTGTTGAACAATGTCCACAACACTGCCAATAAGTCTGGAAACTTCGTCCGGCGATACCGTGGATCTGGTGGCAAGTTCTGCATTTACGAAATGATACGCGATAAACGCCGCCTCATCCTGAGCCATGTCCGCTCCAAACCGGTCCTTCAATACTTTAAGAGCATATTTACCAATCCTGAACTCCGCCGGATAAATACGCTTGATATCCCAAAGCATGGGATTGTCCAGTGAAACATTCTCACGGCTTCTTTCAATACTTCCTGCCATATGATCACAAAGAGGCAGAATGATTCTGTCGGAAACATGGACATTACACTCTTTCCTTGCATACTCAAGTACATCCTCTGCAATCTCCCAGTACTCATCGGGAATTTCAGTAAAGAGTTCCTGAAAGTGACGACTTTCCGAAGCATTCTCCGGTATAAAGCGACGTTCGATTTTGTCTTCTTCCAGGCTATCACCGGTTTTTTTCTGAAATCCGATGCCTTTTCCCTGACAAATCGACTCATTCCCATCCTTGTCACGGACCAGCACCATATTATTGTTAAGTGCTTTTACTACTTTCACAAAAGACCTCCGTCTAAATCAAGAATTTTAGGGACAAAAAAAGACAGGGCTATACGCATAACAAAAACTGAATCATATACAGTCAGTATCATCTGCGTGAGCCTTGCCTGCTTTACCAGTCACAATTCACAATGAGTAATATAACAAATACAACCCTATTTGTAAATTTGTACTGTTACACAATGTTTTCGAGATCTTTTTAGTTAAATGTCACAATTATACATCGTACCGGTACATAATACGTCACTTATATGATTTGATTCAAACCAGGACACAGATAATTGTGTTGATGGCAGTTCATTTCTGGAAGTTCGATTATAAAGTTTTCACTTCTATAATAATCACTTCGCCCTATGGCTTCAGGCAATATATTAAATCCAGAACGGAACCATCACGATATTCAACAATGCATGCAATTCTTTCTGCAGTCGGTATATGCTTAGGAATACCCGTTAATCGCTCTGCAATCTTTTGCAGGTGTTCAATAGAAACAAGATTTAATCCAGCCCGTTCAGCATCCTCGCTAATTTCAGCATAATTTCTATGCCGTGGGTTTAAGGCAATGCCAGCTTCAGTTACAACAGCTGCTATAGTTTCACCCGGTTCGCAAACCGTTCTAACTTTCTTTACAATACTTGGCGTTCTTCCACGAATAATTGGAATCGTCACAATAGATAGCTGAGCTCCGGCTGCCACATCAGGTCCGCCACCAAGGCCTCCCATCATATGCCCTGTAGAACCAGTCAAAACATTTACATTAAAGTCTGTATCTACTTCTAGTGCGCCCAAGACTCCAAAATCCTCTCGATTCAAAAATCCACCCTTGGTATATGGATTTGAGTAATTCGAATTATCAATTTCCAATACACCAGGTCTTTCCATAATTGCTTTTGCAGCTATAGAATCAAAAGACTGACTACATTCAACCGCTTTCAAAAGCCCTGCATCATACATATCTATTATAGTTCCAGTAATTCCGCCCAATGCAAAACTTGCATAAATATTGCGTTCTTGAGTCTTTTGATGCAGATACTTTGTCACTGCAATCGAAATCGCACCAGCTCCTGTCTGAAAAGAATATCCTTCTTTAAATCTACGCGAGGATGCAATAACCTCAGCGCATCTTTCAGCGATATAAAGATCTCGTGGATTATTTGTCAACCGTGCTGCACCCGCGCTTATTTTTTCTGTATCACCAATGGTATCCACCTTTACTACAAAATCCACATACTGCTGAGAAATACTAACTGGCACACACGGATAAGGCACAAGATTATCAGTTATCACGACAACTCTCTTTGCATTAAAGGCATCAATAAATGAGTATCCCAACGCGCCACACGCATTTGGCCCGACCAGTCCTGTGCAGTTCCCATAATCATCCGCCTGCGATGCACCAATAAATGCAACATCAATATTTAACTCTCCTGATTCAATTACTCGTGGTCTCGCGCCATGTGGTCGCAAAATAACAGGTTTATCCAATGCGCCTTTAAGAATCGCATCACCAAGTTCACCACGTATACCACTTGCCTCAATACGATCAATCGTTCCATCATGAATAAACTGAACTATTGACGGATTTTTAATATTAACCACCGCACTTGGAGCAAATTTTAGATGTCGAATGCCAAGTTCACGAATTGCATTTAAAACTTGACCAATCAAACGATCTCCTTCTCGGAAGCAATGGTGAAAAGAGATAGTCATTCCATCTTCCAGCCCCGATTCCAAAATAGCAGTTTTAATATCCGGCAATAATTTCTGTTCATTTGCGAGAAGATGCCCCATTCTTCGATTTGAAGCCACGGACCTCTGATACATTTGTGCTTCATATGGTCCTTTATATGGCATTACAATGTAGTCTCCTATTTTATCAGGCAACTCTCTGCCTATTGCATTTTTCATAACTCATCCTTATCCTTCTTTTGGGGCCCGGTAACTTGAATAGATTTCTCCACTACACCTGCTGCTCGTGCTTTTGCAAGAATTATTTTTGCTCTTAATTCCATAGGTTTATCAACCATGTCACCATCAAGAACACAAACGCCAGTATGTTCTTCTGCGGCCTTAGCTAGAGCGTTACACACGCGTTCTGCCTTAATAATCTCTTTTTTAGAAGGAGTAAAGCAAGCATTAACAATATCAATCTGATTAGGGTGAACACATGTCTTTCCATCAAAGCCAAGTGCCTTTGTCATTTCAAGATCTGCTTTTAATCCTTCTAGATCATTAATATCCGAATACACTGCATCTTGTGCTGAAATACCAGCTTCACGGCAAGCCATCAGCACCACATTTCTTGCATAAAAAATTTCCCACCCAGGCTTCGTTCGTTTAGCCATCATGCTTGCAGTAAAATCTTCTGCGCCTAAAGCCATAGCAGAAATACGTGGACTTGCCTTTGCAATTTCTCTTGCATTAATAACTCCCATATAAGACTCAATGTTGCACCAAAGTTGTATTTTTCCAATTGGCGCCCCAGCCTCCATCTCAATTTGTGTGATGCGCTGATCAACACTCCGCACTTCTGAAGCATATTCAACCTTAGGTATTCTAATAGCATCTGGTTTCGCTCTCACAATTGCCTGCAGGTCTTCTTCAAATTCATCAGAATAGAGTCCATTAACCCGAACAATAACATACTTATTAGCCGGACGTTGATATTTAATTGCACAATACACAAGGAACCTTGCTGCATCCTTGTCAAGCTTCGATACGGAATCCTCCAAGTCATATACTATGCAGTCTTCATTATAGAAACCTGCTTGAATCATTTTCGCAGGACTGCTTCCACCCGTATATATCGAAGTCCGCATCAATTGTACATCATTGAATGTATCAGCATTCATGTCTACTTTTCTCCCTTTTCGAATATATCCTCCTTATGCCAATCATAAGAAATTTCAGCTGCTCTACAAATAGCGCATGCCAATCTAGCCCGGATTGTACAGTCCAAAGCGCCTTTGTCAATTACATTTACCAATGCACCACAAACTTCAAACTTCTCCAGTATTTCATAGACGGTTTTTTCAATTGACTCACCATACAGTTCCAGTACTTCACTTTCGATATTTATGGATATATCATCCGAAGGTTCCACTGTCACCATAGCATCACTCGATTCGAGCGTACCTGCAACCGCTGTTTTTTTTAAATTAAGCATCATTATCACCTCCGATATTTCAAATCTACAAAGCTCCTTAAAGATAGATGCGAATATTCTGCATCCATCCTTAAAGGAGCTTAAATTTATTCTTCCGTCATAATATCAGCTATTTTTTCCGCGTAATCCTTAATATCAATTCCCTTGGTGAACTTTAAACAAGTTCCACTAGGATATCTTGTTTTTTCTATCCACCGTTCCGGCATATTTGAAGCTCCATACTTGGCACCCAAAATCACTCCCGCGATTGCCCCTATAGTATCTGCATCGCGTCCCCAATTTCCTGCAACAATAACTCCTTTTCGGAAATCATCATTCACACATCGTAAGCACGCAAATGCCGATGGAAGCGCCTCTGCAGTTGTTGCCCATGTGGTGCAACGCAAGAAATCATGTAATTCCATCCAACTAGCAAGCAAATCGCCATCATTATTATCAAGAATTTCAAAAGCTTTTTGCATGTTGAAATAGACCCAAGAATCTTTAGGAAGACATTCCATCGCAGCATCCAGAATTTCTTTAATTGTTCCGTCGACCATAGCTACCGCAACTGCTGCTGCAACTGCCTGTGCTCCCCAAATACCGTCTCCATAATGACTAATTTCAGACTCAATACGTGCGTACTCTTTTGCCCTTTCTACATCACCCGCACAGAGAATTCCAATAGGCCCGATTCTCATAGACGACCCATCGCTCATATTATATGTATTAAATTTTCCTGATTGAGGTGCACGAATGCCTTTTCTTAAATTATCCGAGGCTTCGATTTCACTCTTTCCTCCACGTTCATAATCATCCTGTGTAACAACATCCTCCATCCAGGACTTTTCAACTTCTTCCTTTGTCAATTTTCCTCTGCAACGAATAAGAGTTTTTGCAGTAAGTAATGCAAACTCTGTATCATCGGTACTCCATGATGCACCTTTATTAAAATCAGTTGTAACTTGATAATTTGCCCTATTCTCAGCCATACGGCTTGCATCACCGAACGAATCTCCAATAGCAATTCCTGATAATGCACCATATACTTTATCAAAAAGCAAGTCACGGTTATTGATTAATTCTTCTCTCTTTCTCATTTGTTACCTTCCATCCACAGTGTAGGTTGAATTAGTGTTAAAAAGAGCTGCTGTCTGTCAGTGACAGCAGCTCGTATGTATACTTAACCAAACTTTTCCTGTAAAATCGATTCAAAGTCATTTCCGCCAGCAACATTCCACTTTTCTACAAACTCTTCAAAATCGTCAATTGGGCGGATTCCTCTAATAATATCTGCCGAATATTCATTATAAAGATTTATCATCGCATCCCACTGCGGCTGCATCTCTGAAGGAATAATCAAATTCTTATCCAGTACCATATATTTATTTACTTCATCTAACGACTCCTGTGCTGGAGTTGAAAATACCGGCTCTGCTAAAGATGGATTTTTTGGATCAAAATTGACCATTGAATCCCAGAATCTTGCCCACCAACCAGAGAATTTATCCGTGAAAACAATTTTTCCATTTTCGACATTATATTCAATGCCTTCATTTCCAACTTTATCAAGAATTCTTCCTTCTGGACTAGCCATAAAATCCAGTACTGCAGCTGCCGCCTCCTTATGCTCCGAATCAACATTTAATCCAAATCCTCTTGATTCTTTTGTTACATCAACAGATGTATAAGACTGCGAAACGCCTTTAGCAGGTGGTAAAACAACAAGCTCTGATTCGTCGCCATTCGTTCCAGTCATCTTGTTATTGTAAACTTGGATAACTGCGCCAGCTGTGCCAGAAATAACTGCATTAGATCCCTCATAGAATTTTTGCTCCATGACATCCCATGTATCTGTCAAGAAATCAGGATCAAGTAATCCGTCTTTATATAACTTTGCATAAAATTCCAGCTTAGACTTTTCAGCCTGGCTCGCCTTGCTGAATATCCATTTTCCATCTTCCTGAATTACAGTTCCAGTAACACCAAAGGCATGATTAAAAATACTATCCAGTCTTGTGGTTGAACCATCGGCATCAATGACATGTTTAGCGAGTCCCTTATCTACAATTTCCTTGAAAAATGTATAGTAATTGTCTACGGTAGGATCTTCAAAGAGCGCCTGCGAACTCTCTAACTGCTTAGACCAATCTCCTCTCATCACTGGCACAGGTGTTCTAGGTGGTGCAAGCCAGAGCAGATAAGGATAATTTTTCATTTTCTCCGCATTTGATTCATCCATGATAGATTTCATAAAATTTGACTTATTGATATATGGAGTCCAGTCTTCCAATAAGCCTTGATCTGCTACAGCTTGATCTCCTCCCTGGAAATAAATGAGATCCGCATCAATCTCACCGTTCATTACAGCTAGCGGCATCGCAGTTTTATAGCTGGATGCAGGTGGTTCCTCAAAAATAACATTTACATACTGACCATGAGCTGCCATCTTTTCATTGATGTTTTTAGCAAGCGCAATGACATCTTCTTCATTCGGAAAAACGTCCTTAATTACGATTTTGACATCTACTGGCGCATCTTCTGAGCCAATTGGCTCCCAGGTTACAGTTGATGGATCAACTGACACTCCAATACCTTGGTCTAATGAAGTTTCCGTTGTGTCACTTGGCGCTCCTACTGTTTCAGCATCCACGTTCGCTGCTTCTGTCCCTGCAGGAGTGGTCGGAGTATCTGTTGCTTCCGAGTTTCCACATCCCGCAAGAAAACTTGCAGTCATCATTGCGAACATAGTCGCTGCGAGCAGTTTTTTTGTTTTCATAATAAAACCTCCTTAAAAAATTATCCTTTTACTCCACCTGCCATAACATCCTTGTTATAGAACTTTAAAACAGCAGGATAAATTAACAGAATTGGTATAATAGCAACAACAATTGTTGCATACTGTAACGCTGTATAGTCCAACTTTGCGAGTGCATCATAATTCATCAAATTTTGTGTTCCAATTAGTGTTGTTGTATCTCCCGCTACTACAAACTTGCGCAAAATGACTTGCAGCGGAACCTTTGAAATATTAGAAATATAGATTCCCGCACGATAATATTCATTCCATCTTAAAACTGCATAAAACATGGTAATCGTTGCAATTCCTGCTTCTGCTAGTGGCATAATAATATCGAAGAGTATTGTCAGATGACCTGCTCCATCTATTTGCGCCGCTTCACAGATATCCTGCGGCACTTTTTCGAAATATCGCATCATAATAACAAGATAATAGACATTCACAGACTGGCATAGAATCACGGACCATTGACTTCCCATCAATCGAAGCGATTTAATTACCAAGTACTCCGGTACAATTCCCGGATCAAACAGCATCATTACAATAAAAAATGCCATTAAGAGTTTTTTGCCTATCAATCCCGGTCTCGTTAACGCGTACGCCGCCATAATTGTCAAGCCGATGTTCAATGCGGTTCCAACCAAAGTAATAAATATTGAATTAAATATAGATGGAACAAGATTTTTATTGCTAAGAATAACTTGATAATTAATCAGGCTAAAGCCCTTTGGTATTATTTCCAATCCACCCATTTCTGATGAACATGTCGGATCAGAAATAGAACGTGCCAGAATATGAAGTAGTGGTATGAGTATTGTTAATGTAAACAGAAACATCGTAATGCAGAGAAGTATCTGCCCAACAGTGATTGTTCGCTTTCTTCCCATATTTACCATACTCCTTCCCCAGTGATTTTCTTAGAGGTAATATGCGTTGCATAGACCAAAACCACTCCTACAAGGCCTTTAATTAAGGAAACTGCAGTACTAATACTATATTGAGCATTCTCTATGCCAACTCGGTTGATGTAAGTATCAAGGATATCGATAACGCTATTAACTGCAGGGTTAGTAAAGTTATAGACTTGATCAAAGCCAGCCGACATAAAGAAACCGAGATTTAAAATAAACATTGTTGTCATCGGCGGAATAAGGGCCGGCAGAACCACGTAGCGAATTAGTTGTTTATGGCTAGCCCCATCAATCATTGCAGCCTCATAAAGCGATGCATCTATTCCAATGATGGTAGTAAAATAAATGATTGAATCCCATCCAAGTGATCTCCAACCTTCACAAATCATTAATATCCATCGTATTGCTTTTTTACTTGTCATTAAGTCAACTGGGCCTAAATTAAAATAACTAAGTAACTGATTTAGTCCACCAGTGTCAGACGGTGCAAGGAAAGAAATCCAAATTCCTGCAATAACAACCCAAGAAAGAAAATGTGGGAGATAAGAAATGACTTGAACATATTTCCGGTAATTGTTCCATCTAAGCTCTGTTAGGCAAATTGCGAAAATAACAAAAAACGGAAATAGAAGTACATATTTCATAAAACTAATAATCAATGTATTCCGCAAAATATCCATAAACGCAGAAGTCTTGAAAATCATCCTGAAATACTTAAGACCAACAAAAGTCCATGATCCTCTTGCCTTAAAATCGTAAAAAGCAAGGCGCATGTTGATGATAGGCCATACTCTGAACACGCAAAAGTAAACTATTGTAGGAAATAACATTACATATAAAATGCGATCCTGCCAAATCTTATGAAATGCTCTATGTCTTTTGATATTTGCTCTTTCCATTTTAGTATTCATTTACCCTCCCGGGAATTCGCAGCAATAAGAGTAACCGTTTTCTCTCTTTTATAGCTGTGATTATAGTACCACATGTAAAAACATGCAATAAGAAGTGCATATTAAATAATTTTAAAATATAATAACTATTTTTATTGTGCATTTTCACTCGTCTCAAGTCATGTCGCGCAATTCAAACAGCCAAGTTGAAGTGAACCGTTTTCTTTCCGAGAGATAATTTATACTCGTAACTATTTATTTCCTATGACTTTTTGTCGTTTCTCTAATGACAAGAGTAGGTTCTACAACCATATGTGGCAACATAACTCGTCTACCTTCAATTACGTTTAAAATCTGTGCTGAGATATGCTGAGCCATGTCATAGTGAGGTTTAGACATCGTTGTTAATGCAGGATTAAACACCTTTGAAAGCTCAATATTGTCATATCCTATCACTTCTATATCTTCTGGTATCCGAACTCCCCGCCTTTCAAACTCCGCGACCATACCTATTGCTATCAAATCGCTTCCTGTCATCACAGCATCAAAATTGACTTTTGAATCAAGCAATTCATCGGCTGCTGATTTTCCATAGTCAATCGTATAATCTCCATGGAGTGTCAACGCATCATCAAAAGGTATTTCGGCTTCTTTCAAAGCTCGCTTATAGCCTTTTAGCCTTTGAATGGAACCAGAGATATCTGTATGACCTTCCACATAAGCAATTCTTTGATTACCACCATCTAACAGAAATTTAGCTGATTTGTATCCACCAATTTCATTGTCTCCAGTAATGCTTACATCGCTAAGAGAACTGTCAAAGGATCTTCCCATTAGCGCAAGCGGAATATTATACTTTCTAAAATCTCTCAAAAATTTAATATTTGAAACACCAGAGCATAGAATAATTCCGTCTACTCGCTTGTCCACCATCCTCATCAACTGTGCAGCTTCCGTTTCTGGATGATAGTCTGAGTTCCCAAGCAAAACTGTATATCCATTTTGAGTCATATAATAATCTGTTACGCCACGAATAACTTTGGGATAAAAAAAGTTCGCTACATCCGGCACAACAAGTCCGATCATACCGGAACGTGAGGTTGCAATGCTTCTTGCCAGCGTATTAGGTCTGTAATTTAATTTTTCAATCGTTTCCATGACCATAGCTCTAGTTTTCTCACCCACACCTTTTGGATTATTGTTGATAACCCTCGAGACTGTAGCTTTTGAAACGCCACATATTTCTGCTATTTCTTCGATTGTGTAGCTTTTTTTATTGTCGTACATCATATAACTCCTTGAATTTTCCAAGTAATCAGATTACAATTCGAGTAACCGGTTTCTCTGTTTTATTGTGCAACGTAGTCAAAAAAAAATCAACAACATGTTTCATTATTGTGAGGTATTAAATGGTTAACAATTATGTTGAAAAGATTTACGCAGGCTTTCTTGGAATGAATATCGGTATTCGTTTAGGCGCACCTGTAGAACCAACGATATGGACCTATGATCGTATTCGAAAAACCTATGGAGAAATTACTAGTTATGTAAAAGAATATAAAAATTTCGCTGCAGATGATGATGTAAATGGGCCGGTTTATTTTCTACGCGCACTCATTGACAGTGCCCATAATCGTCCTCTAGAGCCTCAAGATGTGGCAAATGCATGGCTAAACTATACACGAGAAGGCGTCGGGATGTTCTGGTGGGGCGGTTATGGCGTAAGCACGGAACATACCGCTTATCTTAATTTAAAATCTGGTATCCCAGCGCCACAATCTGGATCGATCGAGCAGAACGGAATAGTTCTTGCAGAACAAATAGGCGGCCAAATATTTATTGACACATGGGGGTTTGTAAATCCGTGTAATCCTACGCGTGCAGCGGATTATGGTGAGAAAGCCGCCAGCGTTTCACATGATGGAAACGGAAAATATGGAGCCAGGTTTGTTGCCGCAGCAATTTCAAAAGCATTTGAAACAAGCGATGTAAATGAAATAATTTCTGCAGCGCTGGATGAGCTCCCTTCAGAATGTCTATACCGTAATGTTGTAGAGGCCGTCATTGCATTCCACGAAAAGCATCCAGAAGATTGGCATTTATGTCAAGATTACCTACTTTCAAATTGGGGATACGACCGTTATCCTGGAGTCTGCCATATTATTCCTAATGCTGGCGCCATTATCATGTCGCTCCTTTACGGAAATGGAAAATTTGACCGAAGTATCGAAATTGCTACAATGAATGGTTGGGACACGGATTGCAACGCAGGAAACGTCGGTTCAATTATGGGAGTTGCTTGTAGCCTTGATGAGATTCCTGACAAATACCGAGAACCGATTAACGATGGCATTATTCTCTCTGGCATTTCCGGGTATCTGAATAATTTAAATATCCCTTCCTATGTTCGTGAAATTGCTCTGCTTGGATATCGTTTGGCAGGTGAAGAAGCCCCTCAAAGTCTAGTGGATTCCTATAATCCTCATGACATTTATTTTGACTTTGAGCTTCCAGGTAGCACCAGCAATATTCGTCTTTCTGATCATTTTTTATGCAGAGAGTCGCAATCCACAGATGTTGCGTATAAGGGAAAAGGTTCGCTTAAAATTTTAATGGATCGTTTCGTCAGAGGGCAGCAATGCAAAGTATTCTACAAACCTTTCTATACCCGTGACGACTTCTCCGATGAACGATATAGTCCCGTATTCAGTCCTACTGTACACTCAGGCCAGACTCTGTCCGTGATGATCTATCTAGACCAATGGAATGGCAATGAAACTCCAGGCGTGGCTCCTTATATCCGTACTTGTAATGATAGAACCGACCATATTGCTGGTTATGTTAAACTAGTGCAAGGAAAATGGATAAATTTATCATGGACACTTCCAGATACAGATGGTGATGTTATTGATGAAGTTGGTTTTGTTTTAGAAGGATATTCTCCAGCAAAGTCAAAGACACTTGCCGCGGTTTATATTGACGAATTTAAAATTAGCGGAAAAGCTAATTATACAATTGACACATCAAAGCAGAAAAAGAACTTTGCATCTGTAACGCCTTTTTCAACAGATCATGGCGCTTGGGATCTTTATGGTGGCACGCTTAATCTCATGAGAAATGAACCGGCATTTGCATATACAGGTAACTATTATGCGAAAGATTATGAATTATCCGCTATAGTCACTCCACATCATGGAACTAGTCATTTATTAGTTGGTCATTCACTCGGTGCTCAAATGGCTTATTACGCAGGTTTAGGTTCATTCAACAAAGCTGTTATTCAGCTGAATAATTATGGAATAAAGACCATTGCGGAAACCTGTTTTCCTTGGGAATTTGAGAAAAAATATCTAATCAAACTCATCTTCCAGGGGAAGAAAATCTCCATGTTCATTAACGATGAAAAGGTGCTAGAAGCAGAAAATGATCTTTATGATCATGGTATGTTTGGATGCGGGTCACTCGAATTAGGGCGCACATCCTTCAATGATTTTAGATTCAAAGAATTATAAGAAACGGGAGTAACCATCACTCATCATGAAAATTTTAAATTTTGGATCACTCAATGTTGATAAAGTATATAAAGTTGAGCATTTTGTTCAGCCGGGAGAAACTATTTCCTCCCTCGAAATGAACACCTTTACTGGTGGAAAAGGATTAAATCAATCTATTGCCATCGCAAGAGCCGGCAGTTCCGTTTTTCATGCTGGTGCAGTAGGTGATGATGCCTCCATGCTGTTACATGCCCTTTCAAGCAGCAATGTAGACGTATCAATGATTCGCAGTATTGATGTACCAACAGGTCATGCAATTATTCAAGTTGATACAAATGGCCAGAACTGTATTCTCCTTTACGGGGGTGCTAATATGATGATCACCAAAGCTCAAATAGATGAAACTTTGAGCCATTTTCAGGAAGGCGATTATCTTGTATTGCAAAATGAGATTAGTGAACTTGATTATATCGTTGATAAGGCATACGAAAAGCATATGGAAATATGGTTAAATCCATCTCCTATCTCTTCACAGCTTCATAAAGTAGATTTAAAAAAAGTCAATTGGCTAGTTTTAAACGAAGTTGAAGCATCGAACCTCTGCAAAAATTCTGAAGTTCTAAATCAGGATTATACAGAGCTACTCTATCAGCATTTTTCAAACAGTAAAATAGTATTGACGCTTGGCACCAAAGGAAGCATTTATTACGACGGAAAGAATAAGTATGTCCAATCAGCTTACTCTGTTAAGGCTATAGATACTACCGCAGCTGGTGATACTTTTACTGGGTATTTCATCTCTTCCATAGCACAAGGAACGCCAGTCCAAGATGCTCTTGATTTTGCATCTAGAGCTTCTGCTATATCTGTTACTAAACGCGGTGCAGCTCCGTCTATTCCATATAAGGCTGAAGTCGATAAATTCGATTTCTGATATAACAGATTCATTATTTAGACAAATGCAAAAGAACGTAAGCCTTAAATGGTAATCCTATCACTTTCACGCTTACGTTCTTTTGGGTTCTAATTCAAAATAGCCTGGCTAATTTTCATTAGTCAGGCTACAAATTTATCTAATCATTCTCTATCCGATTGTCGGCTTGCATCTCTCATACATTTCTTCATAGCTATAACGGGACGCATTTAGGTAATCCATAACTGTCGCACTTGGATCTCTTAAGCATCTTCTAACCACCTCATCCGGAATACCAAGGACTCTATACCTATCGTAGCAGTCTTTTAATACTCTCTCCATATCATGTGATTCCGTGACATTGTCATACTTTGCAGTTCCCGCGCTTCGTGTAACCCTTATAGGAACTTTATGATCATATCGTTTTTTATCGCTCATTATCATATATACAAACGACAAATACCGTAAACCGCTGCGTCACCGGATGAAATAACGGCAACATTCTTACCTGCTATCGCAAGCTCCATTGCCTTTTTACAACGTTCCTCTTCCTCACGCATCCCGGAAATCACAAACTCCTTCTCCGGAAACTGTTTCCTGATTATATCTGCATAGGTTTTATATCCAACTACCACATCGGCACCGGACAGCACTTCTCTTGCCTCCAATGTCTCGTACCTGACATCCCCCCGGCCCGAAGCCAACAGCATATACCGTTCCCATTTCTGCCTCCATAAATGCAGTTTTATTTTACTGACATCATACTTTTCTGTACTTCTTCAATCAGTCTTAGTATAGCATTAAAAGTAGTAGCTTTTATTGAAATTTCATTTAATAAACAATGCGACTACTGAATAATCGCATGGAATCTCACAAGATCTGTTCACCCATGTCAGTATAGTCCAATAAACAGCAGACACCGCTCTTTAGTCTCCCTCATATGAGGTGAGTCTAAAAAGCGGTGTCTGACATTTCCATCCTCAGGCCTTGTGATAATTATCAAGTATTTCCTTATCAACAAGTTTGAATACTTTTTCCATTGTATCCGGTAGTGAATAAGCTATAAATTCCAGAGCCATTATCATATTTATACTCCACTGAGAAGCAAAATTTGTCTTGAGCCACGGAATCTCGCGAAGCAGTGTTCCATCTTTCCCATGACTATAGATGTTCGCTCTGAAGCCCTGTGTACATCCCTCCTTTATAAGAGTTGACAAAAGCTCTCTCCAGACTTTTTCAGCAAGATCTCTGTCATTTCTCTCTCTTGCGGAATATGCACCTAAAGCTGCTGCAAAATATGGGAAATGATATTCCCTCTTATTTATCTTTCCACCTGTTGCCCTTCTCTTTTCATCAGGAGTAAGAAAATAAAAAGCGCCGTGATCAGCAAGCATTTCCTTAAATTCCTCATCCTCTAGATCATAGCAAAGCTCCAGCCATACCTGTACTCCACCCATGCACACCTGCAGATGCATATCGCCAGTATCATCCGACTCACCTGCATATTCAAGCTTTCCTGTTTCTGGATCATATAAAAATGCTGGACCAGACTCAAATTTAAGCGGTGCCTTCTTTATAGAATCAATTCCGTTTTTTATCTTATCAATATACTTTTTATCCAGAGTCTGTTCAACATAAGTCTCCCAGTTCGAAAGAAAGCTGGTCCAGTCAGGACCTGTTCTTATCATAAGTTTTCCGTTTTGCATAAAATATCTTACTTTCGCCAAGGATTTATCTGCATCCTTTTCCTCTGCCATAACCTGGGCAAGCCTGTCATCCCCGGTCAGATAATAGCAGAATCTATGATGACCGGCCATGGATATCCTGGGCTCCTTGCAGGAACATCCCCAATGGAGTACGTTATGTCTGCTGCCCATCCCCTTTATATCGCCGATATGGTATATATCAATTTCAGAGGTATGTCGGCTCATGGCTTCCATCATATCAAACACTCTGCTGTCCCCACTCCTCAGAAAATAAAACCAAAGCCAGTATGTAGGAATCAGCTCTGTATTCTGCCATGCAAAGCCACCCACATCGTATTTCCATTTATGTCTGATAGCATCATAGGAATGCATCACATCTCCATAATCAAAAAATCCATACCAGGATCTTGCTTCTATCTCGTTGAGATAAAACTCTGCTATTTCGTTGAGCTGATTTTCAATCCATTCTCTTACTTCACTGCCATGCTCCGGAAGACTGTACTCACCAAAAACTCTCGATTTTCTATATTCCTGCGGCGAGGTCACATACACCGGAGGCTTTGCAGTTCTCTCTGCAAACTCCTTTAGTTCTTTCTCATCGAATAAAAGAACTTCTTCCTTATGTTCAGTACCAGCAGCATTTTTCTCATGCAGCCGTTCAATGCCTATCCTTGCTTTACTTGTGGCTGCAATGCCATAGGCTCCTTCCCCCATATATTCAAATCCCTCATATGAAGTCTGAGAATACATTCTTTTATCATAATGAGAAAAATCATAACCGCAGGACTTTGGCGAGTAAAACCACAGATACAGAAGGCTTTCCTCCTTAGATAAATCTCTGATTTCTATTTCCGAAGGATATCTTTGCCAGAAATCTCTGATGCCCGCCAGTATCCTGACGTTTTCATAGGCTATCTCACACGCTCCTTCATTTCTGCAGCCATGAGCGCATTTTATAGCTGCGCATCCGTCTCCCGTTCTCTTCGATATAACATAATGTCTGTCACTGTCCTGCATCAGACTGTATTCATTCCATACCGGAAGATTTTCTACAGCCTTTTTTGCATTATCATCCCCTGAAATATCTATTCTTTCACCTGCTGCCTGCTCAAGCAGATATCCATCTCCTGTCTTTGGAATCCTGCTCTCAAGCCTAATCGCTGTTTCATGAAACGCCATATCTGTATCTGTCGTAAAGCCAATATGCCGGTTAAATGCTTCTCCCTTTGAACATGTAGCACATTTAATACCTATGCCCTTAAGTCTGTCAACAGCAGTATCTCCATCATATATAAAAGTATGGGATAGGCTGATCTCGCCCATGCCTGCATAAGCTGTTATATATATAACAAAGGGAAATGATGCCTTGCCATATTCCCTGTCTATATGTCTTCCCTCAACCTTGAAGGTTGCCGATAACTTTCCCTCATTTATAGGAACGGCTCCGTCGATAACTCCCGTAAATTCTTCATCTTTTATAATTCTCACGTTTCCATCCCATGATACCCTTTCAAGAATCATTACAGGCTTTATAGCCATTATCTCATCCTTTTCAGCATAAAAATGTGATAACAGTTCCTGGCCTGATTTGTTTATCTCGAAAGAAACCCTGCCGGTCTCCACCTTAATGCATTCATCATTTTCTGTAACCTTAAGTTTATCCGCCTCCAAATCTTCACATTGAGTATCAATATTAGTATCAGTAAGATCAAATTCATCTCCTGCATCTTCACACCTTACTGTATGAAAAATCGCCTTTACGCTTCCGTCCATCCAATAAGCTGCAATTTTATCATCATGGGATATTTTCCGGCCGCCGGATATGATGTCTACATGCGCAGTTTTTTTCCGCCCCTTATCCCAGAAGCTTCCAAACTTACATATTCCTGAACTTTTTCTTCCATCTAAAATTTTATATTTCATTTTGTACACCTTTTCAAAATTTGATTCAGCTGATTTTTTTCATAAACAGGTATCCTTCATGAAAAAAGTGACGGACAAAAGATGTATCCGCCACTTTAAAAGAAAATTATTTATCCAAGAGAATCTCTGATCTTCTTAGCATTTTCGATGTCATTGAGACGCCACTCGATAATGTCTTTGGCACCAAGTCCCTCACAATCAGAAACCATCTGCTGCCATAATTCGTCGAAGGATGCATCATCTTTAGCGTATACCATCTGCCAGCTTGCATTAACAACCTTATCCTTAATTGCATCAATCGTAAGTTTCATCGTATCGTCAGGTATAGATGTAAAGTTTCTCAGATTATCAAGGTCACTTGAGGTTGTAAGCGCACCTTTATCCTGAAGAAGCTCCTGCCAGCTGTTATATCCTGTTGTCTTCTGCCATGCTTTAAATGACTCCTTCTCTGCGTCAAATTCACGCATTTCCGGCCAGCCGGCAGTGGTACAGCATCTGAAATTTCCATCTTTATCTTTGTACTTTGTTTCAACACCATTGGCTATGATCCACGGAGTATTCCAAAGCTCAACAACCTCTCCTGATTCAAGCGTAAAACCTGAACGCTCAGAACCATTTATCTTTATGCTTTCGATGGCTTTATCTGTGAGAGAAGCAACACCATTTTCATCGACCTGCCAGATTTCTCCCTCTGGGCCTGAACGAACCCACAAAAATGCGTCCGGATCACAGAGCATATCCAGGAATTTAAGGCAGGCGTCAAGATTTTCAGTATTTGCATTTATTCCGATCATTACATTGGAATTACCATATTTCTGGTCATAGTTGTAATACAGATGTGTTCCAGGGACATAGTATTCAAGATATTTATCAGCCCATCCCGGAAGATAACCGCTCGGCACCATAGCATATCCATTATCAACCTTAACTTTCTGAGTAGGCCTGTCATTATTGATACTGTCTGGATCCATAAGTCCTCTTCTGTATGCTTCGTTATACCATTTGAGACCCTTGTAATACATGCTGTCTTTATCAAGTATTGACGTAAATTTGCCATTTACCATATCGGCCTCAAGAAGATATGGAAGCTGATCCTCCTTATATCCCTGCATCCTGTACCACATTGTCATGTTTGCAAAATATTCTGAATCAGATCCATTATTAAGGACTGTTCCGTAGCAGGTCGTTCCATCTTCTTCAGTCGGATGCGCCTTCAGCATTTTTTCCATAACATCAAGCACATCATCCATAGAGTTTATCTCAGGAGCACCTATTTCATCATAAACATCCCATCTGAGTTTTAGGGCATTTCTTTCAGTGGAATCACTCATTTTATACTTGGCATAGTTAGTTCCGATATCTGTTGTAAGTCCATATATACTGCCTGTTCCTGCACTCTTAAACTTTCTGATGTAATTAAGAGCGGGCTCTGCCTCTTTGAATTCCTTGAGATGCGGCATCTTATCAAGATAATCATCCAAATTCAAAAGCATTCCTGACTCAATCATAGTATCAAGCCTGTTTGCCGGGATGTACATGACATCAGGAAGATCCCCACTGGCAAGGATTGCATTTGTCTTTTCATCAGAATAGGCCCATACATCTACATTAAAACCTCTTTCTGCAAAATATTCTCCCTTAAAACCGCCTACGACCCCGCTCTGAAGATTGGCAGCCGACGGATATAAGGAAATGGTGGGAACGCCATTCTCTGACGCAGCAGATGCAGATTCTGCTCCAGATGCCCCGATTGCAGGTACATTATCCCCACCTCCGCATGCCGCAAGCGACAGGACAACGCCGGATGTGACAAGCATAGACAACAGCCTTTTAAAAACCTTCTTTTTCATATGCTTTAATTCTCCTTCAAATTAAAATCTTTATTAACTCAGCCTTTTACAGCGCCAAGCATTATTCCCTTTACATAGAACCTCTGAATAAACGGATAAACCATGATGATAGGTATCACAACGATAGCCGTGAGAGTGAGTCTGATACCTGTAGGGGTAATGCTTGCGTATGGGTCGGCATTGTTTATCTGATTAGCTGCTGCAGTGACCTGACTAAGCAGTTCATATAGCAGATACTGAAGCGTATACAGCTTTGTATTTGTTATATATAATTTTGTTGTAAAAAAATCATTCCATTGATTTACCGCCGTAAATAAAGATACTGTCGCAAGTATAGGTCCCTGCAGCGGAAGTATGATCCTGAAAAATATAGTCAGATATCCTGCTCCATCCAGCCTCGCCGATTCTTCCAACTCTGTTCCCATGGATTCTATGGAAGTTTTTACAAGCACCATGTTGTATACAGAAATAGCTGACGGCACCACATATACAAGAAAACTGTTATTGAGATGCAACATCCTGTTATTGAGATATATAGGAATCAGGCCTGCCGAAAAATACATTGTGATAACGGTAAATCTGTACCAGAATTTATGTCCCCACATCTGCTGTTTGGTAAAAAAATAAGCCATATATGAGGTACAGAAAAAACTTACGGTTGTTGTTACCAGCGTCCTTGCCACCGAAATAAATGCTGAATTCGCAAGATTCTGTACATTTAAAATCTCTATATAATTTCTGAAATTTATCCCTTTCGGTATCATATAAATCTTATTTAGCTCAACCAGCTGCTGATCTGAGATAGTGCATATCATCAGATAATAAAACGGATAAAAACATATAAGTGTAATCACAGAGAACACGATTATTGCAATCACGTTATAAATTTTATCCTGTGTACTCATCCTTACCTTTGTGGATTTTTCAACTCTAACTGAATCTTTTTTCAGCGTGTCTGTCTGTTTTAAACTGATAACCATATTTACTCCTGTTTCTATCTATAGTCACAAACATCAGAGCATCGTATACATTTAAAATACGCTTGTTCCTCTGACCTTTTTTGAAAAGAAATTGGCTGCCGCAAATAAAACCATCGCAACAAGTGATTTCATAACACCTACAGCAACGCTGAAAGATATCTGCCCGTTCTTTATTCCCAAATTATATACATACAGATCCAGAACCTCTATGGTGTCCTTATTGAGCGCGTTGCCAAATGCCAGAAACTGGTCAATACCTGAATTAAGAAAATTTCCGATACTCATTATAAGAAGAACAAAAAATGTAGGAAGCAGAAGTGGTATGGTTATATATCTTATCTTCTGCATCCGACTTGCGCCGTCCACCATGGCCGCTTCATATACACTCTGATCGAGTCCGGTGATCGCTGCAAAATATATGATTGCATTCCACCCCATAGACTTCCATAGAGCAAGAAGTGCCTGGATAAGCCACACATTGTTATTGGTGTTAAGAACATTTATGCTTTTACAAATTCCCACGTTCTGAAGAGTCGTATTTACCAGCCCTGTGCTTCCAAACATACAGGTGGCTAGAGAAAACATTATGACCCAACTTATGAAATGCGGCAGTGTAGTAACTGTCTGAACCAGCTTCTGAAATCTCTTGCTCGCTACCTCGCTTAAAAATATGGCAAAAAGCATGGGAACCGGCATAAAGAGAAAGTTCAGAATCTGTATGCCAAATGTATTTTTCAGAACTCTTATGAGATTTGTTCTCATTACAGCATTTCCGAAAAGCTGAATGTAATTCTGCAAACCCACAAAATTACATTTAAAAAGTGGCAATCCAGGCTTATATTGGAAAAATGAAATCGCCCAGCCCCAAAGGGGAAGATATTTGAAAATAAAGATATAAATCAGCGCCGGCAAAACATATAGAAATAATTTGACTGGCTCACTAAGCCTGATTTTTTTCATAGAAAAAACCTCCTTAAAGAATATGCTGTATGGCTTATCTCCTTCGCTCTACAACATATTCTATTAGGAGGCTTTGATCTTTTATACGAAAAAAATTATAGATAGTTGAAAAAATTCATGATATCACCAATAGTGTCTTTCTTACATATTTTATGTACTTTGGCTGCCGTTTTTCCATGTCATTCATCCGTTGTCTCGCATGATTGTTTCTTTATAAGCATACTGATGATCACGCCTTTTTTCTCTCCCGGAAAAATCCTGATGCCATATCCATCACCATAAAACAGATTAAGCCTCTGGTTCAGGTTTTTCAGCCCATAGCTTTCCTTTTCATTATTTATCGGCTCAGTGATCCTGCTGTTTAATTCAGCAATTTCCTTTATGCCCATTCCTATCCCGTTATCCTCAATGAGGAATTCTATGTTTTCCTCATCCTTTACGCTGCCTTTTATCCTGATATAATTATCATCCTTTTCAGGATCTATACCATGTTCAAAATAGTTTTCAATAAGAGGTTGAAATGCATTTCTTATGATTCCATATGAAAGGATCTCGCTTTTAATATCATAGTACACACTGACCCTTCCTTCGTATCTTGCCTTAAACAATGACAGATATCTTCTGGTAGATGCAAGCTCTTCATTAATGGGAATGAATGTCTTCGCTCCGATAAATCCCCTGAATATAGAAGCTGTTGTACCGATAAGTTCCGCTGTTTCCGGATCATCGTTTTCATAACACCTTGCTCTGAATATCTCAAGAGTATTATAGAGAAAATGCGGATTGAATTTTGCAGAAAGCTCCTTCATCTCAGCTTCCTTCTGTTTTTGCTCGTATATACGTGCTCTGTTTATATTCTCATCCAGTTTTTCCGCCATCTTGTTTATAGAAGCCGCTATAATGCTGAATTCAGAATGATTGAAGTCATAATTTATCCTGTGTTCCAAATTATTGTGTCCAATTTTCTTAAGTGAATCCTGAATTACACCAACTTCATCCATAACAAGATCCATATTCCTCAGGTACAGATTCCATGCGGCTATTCCGATGATTATGATTGCTATAAGGATAAGTATAGGAAGCTTTATAGTCTTTACGATATATTCGCTCAGTTTTATCAGATAAAAGAATTTTGTGGTATCGTTATTATTTTCAGAAAACCTCATCATATAAAGATGATGGTTTATAAGAAGCAGTCTGGAACCTTCTCTTCCAAAAGGCAAAAAAAATGCCGAATTTATATCCACAGGCTCTGATGAACTATGGTATATCACCCTTCCAGATCTAGAACCCTCAAAAATCACAGATTCAAATTCTTTATTTCCCTTGCTGAAGCTGTTGAGCCTGCCGGTATTATAACCCGCTATAATAGCCCCACCATTACTTAAATCGGGCACTCCTCCCGCTATCGCAAGGCACTTCACGTCTTCATCTCCATCATTTTCTTTATGAAGCCCGTATATTTCCATTTGATTCTGTTTGTTTTTTACATCTCCTATAAATGGAAAGCCATCAAGTATCTCGGAAAAAGAGTCTTTATCACTGTAATATATATAACTTACAACATCGTTTCTTATGGCAGCCACCCACTGAACTCGTCTGTCCCTGGCTGCCATATAATGAAGAAGCCTTTTCAGGTTTATTTTTTCCACAGGAGATAATTCTTCCTTTGAATTGAAGTAATTTCTTAACGTCATTTCATTTTCAGTATTTTCATATACCGGCATATAAATGTTCCAAAAATTACCTATGATGTCCTCATACTCCGTCTCAATCTGGACAAGTCTCAGATTCAGATCCGAAAGAAGTACATTTTTTTCACTGCTGTAGGAAAAAAACATTGCCAGCAAGCTTATAAACATGACTATGACAGAATATACTAATATGCTTTTTTTTATTATGGAATTGCGATATTTCCTCATCTGCCATTCTCCGAATTATCAATTCTGTACTGCACTGGTGAAACTCCTTTTACTGCCCTGAAGCATTTAACAAAATAGCTTGTTGACGAAAATCCCACCTGTTCTGCAATATCTTTTATCTTTCTGGACGGATTGCGGAGAAGTATCACAGACCTCCTGATCCTGCTGTTCATGAGATAATCATTAAAAAAATATCCTGTCTCTTTTTTAAAAATATGTCCTAGATAAGCCGGATTCATACCATTTCTTGAACAGAATTCTTTTATTGATATACCTTTTCCCTCAAGAACGCTTGAATGGATTGTCTGCATTGTAAGCCTTACGATAGGACTCAGTGAATCAAAACATTTTTTGAAAATACTATTTTCAAAATCAAAAACCTCTTTAATCTTCGAGATATAGTTCTCAAGAGACATGCTGTCAGAAATACTTTCATCAGGGATGCCTTCTGTAAAATAAGCCTCAACTTGAGGTTTCTCACTTTCTTCAAATTCCTGAATTATGACTCTGGAACAGCATTTCATGAAATTGTATAATGCCTTGCCCCTCTCCTGATTCTTATAAAATTTGATGGCAAGCCTCTCAATACCATTTTTTATGATTTCATCATCACCTATGAAAAAGAAAGTTCTTACTTCCTCCATTATCAGTTCAGACTCCATATCTCCGTTTACCGTGATTTGCGTGAGAATCGCACCTGCCTTGCATGAATCGTTCATTTCAATGAGATCCGAGGCGATCCTATAACTGATATGAATATTTTCAGCATCATTTACAACCGCTCCAATGGCTATAATGATGTTGTTCTCCAATCCGTTATCTTTAATCAGCTTTTCTGCTTTATCCTTCAATATTTCCTTATCTATATTCTGTCCTGCGACTATAGCTGTATACTTCCCTTTTTCATCCCATAGAGTGAAGATGTCATCTCCTGCAAATTCTTTTTTCAATCCTTCACTTATAATCCCTGTCGGAATTTCCTTATTCCTGCCGGAGAAACAAAGCACAGCATAAGAAGGCATATACATATTTATACCAAGAACCCCTGCCCGGTCAGCAAGCTCCTCCCCGGATATGGTTCCCAATATCCATCTCCTCAGGACATTCTCCTTAAGCAGTTCCGGATCCTTCAGTCTTTTGCGATAGAGATTGTCCAGAGTGTTTCTTATATTCTGCTCTATTTCTTCTTTTACCACCGGTTTTAAAAGATAATTCTCAACCCCAAGCTGAATAGCCTTTCTCGCATATTCAAATTCTCCATAAGCTGTAAGAAGCAGAATTCTTGTATCCGGATATAATTTTTTTATCTGCCCGGAAAGATCAAGCCCGTTCATACCAGGCATCTGAATATCGGATATCACGATATCTATCTTCTGCTCCGCCATTTTCTTCAGTGCTGTCTGACCATCGGGCGCATACAAAAGACTGTCGACTCCGAGTTCCTGCCAATTTATCCTGTTTTTCAATATATCGAGTACTGCGCTCTCATCATCTACCAGCATTACTTTGTACATCTGACTCTCCTGAAACTAAACCTATTTTTTTGATAACATGGATTATTATACAAAATTATTAATTTCCTATCATTAAAACCGTATTGTCTGCAAGTCAGAAGCAGAAAATTTCTCACTCCTGAACCGCCACCGCCAGTGTCACACTTCCATAGATCTGCTTGTGCACCAGTACTCTGTCCCGGCCGTTTCGTGACGCAGCGTAGACTGCTGCCCTTTCGCAGACATTGGACACACCGGTAACACTCTTCACGAAAGTGCTTGATGCAAATGCTCCTTCCTGAGACTCAAGCTCTGAAGCTGTAAATGTCACAAACGGTATCTCATTTTTGTAACTGAAAGTAAGTATGCCCTGCTCGTTCTTTTTAAGATCAATGCTGGCGAGCGCTGCCACCGCATCTTTAGAGATTCCGGCAGATTTCATGCAGCTGTCAAAAGCCTTCTGCACATCTTCAAAGTCAACACCTTTTCTGGCACCGATGCCGACATAAATACGTTTAGTCGTAAGCTTCAATCCTATGGCATTGAACGGACGTATCACAGGCGGTGGACTCTCCAGAATTTTGGACTTAAAACTTATGATGATATCAGCCTTGTCGAGGTCCTTTATTCCGACAGTTTCAGCCTCAGTGATCCCAGGCTTTTTAACGAGATCATCCATCGGGATGTCACTGTATATGCGGAGCTTCTCCCCTCTCAGAACCTTGGCGGAAACTTCTTTTGCCAGACCAAAATCAGTGATAGTAAACCCATTTTCTTTGGCAAAAATATCCACTGCAAACGCACCTTCATTGTCTGTTGCAGTAGTTATGACAGGCTCCGCTCCTATAAGGCGAGCCGCAATTCCAGCCCATTCGTTACCGCCTCCCAAGTGCCCGGAAAGGAGGGAAATGACAAAATGTCCGGCTTCATCGATCACCAGCACCGCCGGATCCTCCGACTTATGTTTTATAAAAGGCGCTATGGCTCTCACCGCAATTCCTGTGGAGCCGACAAAGATGATGACATCGTATCTGCAGCTTACATTTGTATACTTATAAGGCTCAGCATCATTACCGACGCTTACACTGTTACTGTCACCGTCATAATCTCCGGATTTGGAGTTTTCAGCAGTGCAGCCGAACCAGTCTCCAACCAGTTCCGACAACTCCCTGGTTTCAGAAATCTCAGGAAGAGCCTTTGTTTTGGCATGAAGTTCTATCTCAAGGCGTTCATGATGCCCCCTTTCTTCCATATCCCTGGAAAAAACCGGCAGCTCACCGCTCTCCATCCACTTTTCCTTAAGTTTCTCCGACAAGTGGTATCCTCTTCTGTAAAGGCGATAATTTCTATTCTCATCCATTCTCTCCTCAGTAATGCTTATATTACACCGAATCATGCCACCCAATTCATATAATGTTGTCAATCATCACAAAACAACAAAAGCCTCACTGTAACTCATATTTCTCTATAAAATCCGATTCTTTATCTCTGATTAAAACTTGCAAACACAGTCATGCACTCATCACAATATTGACCTTCCGCTTGCAATGAAAGTGTTACTGGTTCCCTCTTAATAAATTTGCCTTTATATTCCTCAGGATACCATGTAACCTGTGTAAAAGCTTGCGTAAGACTTCCTGCACTCTTTGCCTCGACAAATCCTGTTCTCATTTCTTTTCCGCACTTAGGACAATTCATAACTATTTTTCCTCCAAAAAACACTCATAATCAAGCATCACTAGTTTTTCCATGGATTCATTACTTATTAACCCTTCTAATCCGAATTTATAATCGTGACCAATGATAAGCTATCCTTGGTGATCCATCAGCAACATATATGGTGCCGCATTTCTTGAATCCATTTTTCTCTATCTGCCTCTGCATCACATGATTGTTATTGTGCGTATCTATCCTGATATTTGGAGATGTGACTTTGCAATAATCCACAGCACACCGAAGCAGTCCGTGTGCCAGACCATCCCCAGCTATCCTGTGGATCGTCACATATGGTTCGTCATTCAACCATTCACCATTTTCAATATGTTGATAGGTTGGCTCTGTTCCTTCAAGCAAAGCGAACACTCCATGTATTCCATCTTCGTCAAAGATTACTCTGCACAGACCGTTTTGTATATCTGATTTTATTAGACTTGATTCTGGGTAAAAATGCCCCCATTGATTCGGGTTCCCAGATTGAATCATATAGTCCTGTGCATATCTGTAAATCTCCATGATTCGATCATAATCATGATCTGTTCCGTATCTTACCCTTAACATAGCCTTCTCCATAAATCCCGATTTTGTTTTATGACAGCGTAAGTTTATTGTAGGAATTAAAAATGTGAGAACCACCTGATTATTGAAAAGTTATTGTACTTCCGTGGTTACTATAATCCCTAAATTCTCTTCATGTCAAATATGTGAAATTTGTGCGCTAAGCCAGGCATACTTCTGACCAAGTATGCTTACCGTATGATTCGCATGATCGACATATTTTCCCCATTCTGAGTACATGCCTTCTCCAAGCTTTTTTGTATCTGCGATTATCTCATTTTCTGCACCCGCCGCCATTGGCAGTTTCTGAGCCTGAACCAGTTCCAGCATATCTCCATGGTTGAAGTAATATGCCCTCAAATGCGCCATTTTGTCAGCTCCCTCACGGCTCCATCCTAGAGGCCTTGAACTCATTCGGTCTGATAATACATGGCTAACATGTCCCTCAGCGCTGCACCCTACAAGGTGCG
>NZ_FOPH01000027.1 GCF_900113415.1 Oribacterium sp. WCC10
GTTATTCGTGTTCGGGCGGGTCATAAAGTCTCAAATCATCGTGCAAGCACGTGATTTGGTACTTTTGACCCTTACATCATTACATATCATTGATGTAACGCATTTATCTTATGGAACTCATTCGTTAAGATATTGGAATGATTCAGCATTCATAAATCACATAAAATGTAAAGCTGATCACTTCATGTCAACTTCATTTTAAGCTACTAAAAAAGACTTTAGATGTCCCAATAGTGATATCTAAAGTCTTTTTTTATCATTTTAAGATGGTATGCTGAACATTGTATCAAAACCATGACAGGATTTTATCTTATCAGTGGTTGTCAAATGCTGTCGATATTCATCCGGCACTGAGTGTCATACCGGCTTTGATGAACCTGAACATACGGACAGCACCCTTATAATAGAGATCTTCTGCATTATCAAGAGCATCCTTCAACGGCATTGGTCCGTCAACAGTTGTCATGATGGAGCTGATACCATGCTCATAGATCTTCTCATAGTCAGGGCCAAGACTTCCGCAAAGCGCAGCCACCGGCACCTGATGATTCTTCGAACGATCCCCTATACCCTGCATAACCTTTCCGAAGCAGGACTGCCAGTCGGTTCTGCCTTCACCGGTTACAACAAGATCAACTCCCTTTAAACGTCCATCAAAGTCAATGAGATCAAGTACCGTATCGATACCGGATTTCATCTCTGCTTTCAGGAATACCTTAAGAGCGGCTCCCAGACCTCCGGCAGCACCGGTTCCCTGAATCTCATCGGGATTGATACCGAATTCTTTAATGATCACATCCCTATAGTTCTTCATTCCGCTCTCAAGCTCATCCAGTATCTCAGGAGTACCGCCCTTCTGTTTTCCAAAAGTATAAGTCGCTCCGTCAGGACCGCAAAGAGGATTGGTTACATCACACATAACAGTGAAATGAGCATTCTTCACAGCAGGATCAAGACCGGTGACATCTATATGTCGTACTTTTACAAGGTCACTGCCCTTTCCTTCAAGTTCCTTACCATCTTCATCTATAAATCTTATTCCGAGAGCTCTTGCAAATCCCATGCCGCCATCGTTTGTGGCCGAACCACCGATGGCAATGGCTATATCTGTATAACCCTCGTCAAGAGCCGCTTTAAGAAGCTCTCCTGTTCCATAAGTAGTTGTATTTAACGGATTTCTTTTATCTTCAGGAACCATAGGAAGTCCTGAGGCTGCTGCCATCTCAAGTATGGCCTCTTTATCCGAAAGCTTTCCGTAGAAGGCATGTTCCGTTTCCATGAGCGGTCCATGGACATCAACATTAACAATCTCACCATGTCTTGCTTTAACTACAGCTTCTGTTGTTCCCTCACCGCCATCAGCAACGGGAACACCATCCGTCTCACACTCTCCAAATACCTCGCGAACCGCCTTATTGAGCAATTCGATGGTCTGGTCACTTGATAAAGTTCCCTTAAATGAGTCTGATGCAAATAAAAATTTCATTATGATTCCTCGTCAGTCAAACTTGAACAGATTAAGTCCTGTATTTGTGATGTTATCCTTTTCTCTTCCAACGTGTCCATCAATCACTGTAATAAACAGTTCTGATGTCCCGCTTATCCTGACTTCCTTCAGATGTCCACCATAGGTATGACCTTCCGAATCGGAAGCGTTGATGTGGATGTGAAGATACGGTTTCCCATTTATTTCGGTAATATTTCCAACAATTGATGTTATCTCAAGAGGAATATCAAGTCTTGTCTCATTGAACTGCTGCGCATCGACATCGTACAATCCCATAA
This sequence comes from Oribacterium sp. WCC10, assembly GCF_900113415.1. Lineage (GTDB taxonomy): Bacteria > Bacillota > Clostridia > Lachnospirales > Lachnospiraceae > Oribacterium. The sequence goes on from NZ_FOPH01000027.1 coordinate 1,786, forward strand.
CAAGATGGTCAGCCGCACCGAGACCAACAATCGATCCAAGCCTTATATTCTCTTCCTCGCACACCTTTGTAACAGACGCCATGATTTCCTCACCGCGGTCTACCCTTAAAACTATCTGATCTCCAAATACTCTGTAATCCACTCTATGTTCCTCCCAATGAATGATTTCAAACAATCCATTATACATCCATCATGAAAGTGACAGACATCTAATGTCTGTCACTTTTAAACGATAACATACTTTGAGCAGCAACCGCTTATGATCAGTCTTCCCTGACGGAAACACCGGTCATTCTCTCATAGTATCTTACAATATCATCATGATCGCAGTCAGCCTCATCATGATTCATAAGCTCCTGCATAACTTCCATCATATGTGCTGTCATAGGAACAGGCATGTTGATTGCATGAGCGGCATTTAATGCATTGGTGAGATCCTTGATATGAAGTTTGATGCGGAATCCCGGATTGTAATTTCCGGAAAGCATCATAGGAGCCTTGGCATCAAGAACTGTTGAGCCTGCCAATCCGCCTCTGATAGCTTCGTAAACAAGTCTCGGATCAGTTCCGGCCTTCTTTGCAAAGGTTAATGCCTCTGCAACAACACCGATGTTTGCAGCAACAATCATCTGGTTCGCGAGCTTCGCAACATTTCCGGAACCGCTTGGTCCTACATAAACAACTGATGAAGCCATCGCCTTAAGTACTGATACGTACTTGTCAAATGTTTCCTTCTTTCCGCCGACCATAACAGAAAGTGTTCCGTCAATAGCCTTTGGCTCACCACCTGATACAGGACAGTCAAGCATATCGATACCCTGTTTTGCAAGCTCTGCAGATATCTTCTGTGATTCAACCGGATCGATAGATGACATATCAAGAACTGTCACATCTGATCTGCCGCCTTCGATGACACCGCCTGCTCCAAGTGTAACCTCACGAACCTGTGGGCTGTTTGGAAGCATGGTGATGATTACTTCACATCCCTGCTTTACTTCATCTGCTGCATTCCTGGCACCTTTCGCTCCAAGAGCAACAAACTCATCTATAACTTCCCGCTTATGTGTTGTAACAACTACATCATGTCCTGCCTTGATAAGGTTCTTAGCCATCGGCTTACCCATGATTCCAAGTCCGACAAATCCTATCTTCATATCTTTTCTCCTCTTCTCAGGAAACATCCTGTATAGTTCCTGACGGATGGTTCCTTCACAATATTAAAGATCCTGTTAATCGCTGTTTTTCTTTTGTCCGCGTAGAAAATCATCGCATTAAGTTTATCTTTACCTTAAAGATCACTATTACTCTCTGAAATCATCATTTCTTCTTTGGTAATCTTTACGATCATATCTTATTAAATATCTCATTTATAAACAATCTCAAATCATCACAAAGGACGTCAGTAATTTTGCTTCATACGTCAAAACAATTCGAGACATTTCAAATAGTTTCAATACAGCTCATATTCTGTCAAAATACATCAGAATCCGACCATACATGCTGAATTGCAGATGAGATCCAAGTCGAGGTGCCGGTTTGTAAGGTGAGATGCGGCCATCCATCCCTCATCATCACACACCCGGTTCAAAGTATGTCATATCTCTTCAGTTTTCTCCAAAGTGTTGTTTTGCTTATTCCAAGCTCTGCAGCGGTTTTCTCTCGATTTCCCATGTTTTTGCTGATGATCTTTAGTATGCGATCCCTTTCAAGATCCTGAACAGTCAGGTTACGGATAACCCTTTTCCCGTTCCCGGAAAACTCCGCCATTCCGAAATCCTCTTTTTTGTCATAAATAGTCTCATCCACCATGTCACCGCTTTCACTACAGTTCTCAGCAACCTCAGAAAGTCTGTCTACGGTTTCTTTTCCATAAAGCTCATCATATAGTTCTTTTATATCTGCCGCCTTCAGGTTTCTGTGCTCTGCGCTTATAACAAGTCTCTCTATAAAACTTTCAAGCTGAATCCTACCTCCATTCCATCCATGAAGCTCCAGTTCCTTCTCTCCGTCCTTTGTAAGAATATGATACTTTCCATAGCGTTCCGTCACGCTCTGCATATAGACATTGGCAAGATATGCGATGTCCTCAGGTGTCTCCGAAAGAGACGGGATTTTGATGACAAATGCAGACATCCTTGCGTAAAGATCGGGTATGAAATGAACCATGTAGTTTTCATTCTTTGCCACCATGATGACATGCCTGAACATCAGGATCTCAAGCAGTTTCTTTTGCGATCTTTCATCCAGATACTCTATATTGTTTATAACGAGGGAACCCTTAAGAGAATCATTGACCTTTCCATTACGACCGTATAGATCATCATAGGCAGACTTACCCTTCTCACAGTCATAAATAACAAGTTTTTCCTTTGAGTGTTTCGAGCTGTTATGTATGGCATTGATAAAGGCTCTATGAAGATTTCCCACAGGTTCAACGATAATCTTTGGACAATCCGTCTTTGAAAGCTTTTCCGCAAGATCCACAGCTTTCTGCATCTTCTGACTCTTATATGGAAAATTCACAAATGAATTATCTTCTTTACCTGCTCCCTTTTCCTTAATGCGTATACCATTAACCGGTATCTCGCCGTTCTCAAATGTATCCGCAAGGAGAAATGCCTCTTTGATGGCATTTTTCACCGCATCCTCAGTATTTGCGAGATACAGCGCCGGTATTCCTGCATTATCTGCCATGCTGAGAACCGTGGATCCCCCTATGATAAGGTCTGCTTTGTCCTCTATCGCCTGCATGGCAGCAGATTTCAAAAGCTCAGGATTCTGTATAAGATACTCTCTTAAGTTGACTCCACACTTTTCTCCTATACCGGTCATATCACAGGCCATATTTTTGGACATGACTATAGCGATATTAGGATTCTTCTTCCCTAAAATCCGCTTCGCCCTTTCAAGCATATTTATGAGTCCCTGTCGCGTCATGATTATCTCCACAACAGAAACATCCGTATACTGTTTTATGACTGTGGCCTGAAGACCTCTCGCTATAATGATGTCTGCCCCCTGGTTTATGGCCTGACGGGCTTCTGTCACTGCACTTTCCGTTTCAATTACTTTCATCAGAAAAAGACGCTTCTTCATTTCCTGCAGAACATCATGGGAAAGTCTGAACAGTTCATCATTGGGTACCAGTAGCGCTATATTCGCCATATCTCCTCCAAAAAGTATATTTATAAATCCGAACGGGTAAGCACATTCATTCGGATTCCGACCTGATCACTTACATTACTGTGGTATAAATCAATGCCTCATATCGATAATTTCAAATCATTTCAACCTGTTTCATTTTTGTATTTTAGCATCAAAAAAGAGCATGGTACAGAAAACCACGCTCTTAGTAAGATTAGAAATACTGATGTCTGTATAAGCATTATTACTGAGGAACCACTGATTATATCAGTGGTTCCTCATAGCCTCCTGCGTCGGGCACGGATTTTCATATGAATTTGATGCTTCGCATCAAAAATCCGGCCAGAGAAACGCTTTAATCAGCGTTTCCCTTAAACTCTGAGTTTTAAATGTCAGCAGATCAAAAGCTCCCGCATCTATAAATCATACGGTGTACCTTTAATAGCGGTAATACACCTCCCATTACTGCATATCAAGATATTCCTTGCGGGTCGGCGCAGGATATGCCTTGTCTATGAGAGCAAGTTCCTCTTCTGTCAGTTCAATACTGTCTGCATGAGCATTGGACAGAGTATGCTCGGGTCGCGAACTCCTTGGTATAGCGATGGTATGTCCGTTCCTTATGTTCCACGCAAGAAGGATTTCCGGTACAGCTACCCCGTATTTCTTGGCAATTTCCTCTAAAGTATGATTCTGCATGAGACCTCTCTTCAGTGAACCTGCCTGGGCAAGCGGACAGTAGGACATAAGTGCCACATTATGCTCCAACATCCAAGGAAGCAAAGAGTACTCTATACCTCTTGAACCTGTATGATAAAGAACCTGATTCACAAGGCAGTTCTTTCCATCCGGTACACTCCAAAGTTCCTCCATGTCATCTATATCAAAGTTAGAAACGCCCCATGCTTTGATAAGACCCTCTGCTCTAAGCTCCTCAAGTCTTGAAACTGTCTCTGAAAGCTTAAAGGAACCTCTCCAGTGATAAAGATACAGGTCAAGATAATCCACTCCCATGCGGGAAAGACTTCTTTGAAGAGCCTGACGCATTCGTTTTCCGCCTGCATTTGTGGGAAGAACCTTTGAAACCAGATATAGACTTTTCCTGTCAACGGTACTGATTGCTTCGCCAAGCATATCCTCTGCTGCACCGTTTCCATACATCTCAGCTGTATCAATGAGCGTCATTCCCGCTTCTATACCCTTACGAATACCATCTATCTCTCTTTTTCTCTGAAGACTGCTCTCACCGAGATACCAGGTGCCCTGTCCGAGAGCCGGTACTTTTATGCCATTTCCAAGTGTAACTTCATGTTTCATAACTGCCTCCCATCATCCTGTGTATTAAATTAATAATACCACATGAACGATGATGATTTCATTGAATATATAAGCTTTTTTAAGCTTTTTCCAATGCTATCAGATGAGACCGGCTTCCTTCATAACCTTCCTGAAATAATCAAGTGTTGCAGCATTTGTTGTTGGAAGTGATGGCAGATAAGGATCTCCTACATTTTCACCGCGGATGTTAGCCATATCCTTTGCGGCCACAGGGAATGAAGCCTTGTCCATAGCAAGACGAACAGGATTAAGCTTGAACTGAGCCTCACGTGAACCCTCAAAATCACCGGCTACGTACTTATTGTAAACATCGCCTATAAGCTCAGGCATGAAGTTTCCTGCAGTACATACGCCGCCTACAGCTCCAAGACAAAGAGATGCAAAAAGAAGTGTGTCCTTTCCTCCGAATACCTTGAAGTTAATGTCTCTGTTTCTTCTGATAAACTCCTCTGTAAGTGTGATATCTCCTGAGGTATCCTTCATTCCCACGATGTTTGGAACCGCATGGGCAATCTCTGTTACAAAGTCTGCGGTCATTCCATATCCCACACGCCCCGGATTGTTGTAAAGAAGAACAGGTGTCTCCGGAACAGCTTCGGCTATAGCCTTAAAATGATTGAAAAGTTCATCATGTGTAGGCTTCAAAAACATTGGCTGGAGAATGGAAACGCAGGCAGCTCCGTTTGCTACTGCCATCTTTGCCAGACGGATGCACTTCTTTGTATTGATGGCACCGATTCCGAAATATACAGGAACTCTGCCGGCAGCCTGATCAACCATAATCTTGAGTCCTCTCTCCATCTCCGATTCTTCAAGCTGGTAGAACTCACCGTTTGAACCGAAAGCAAGAATTCCCTGAAGTCCGCCGTTGATAACATAATCAACCTGCTTTCTCATTCCTGCTTCGTCGATTTTCTCATCCTTATCGATAACTGTGATGATAGGTACCACAACACCTTTGATAAAATCTGTATTCATAAGATATCCTTTCGTATTAAACATTTTTCAAAATATAAAAACGCTCTTCACCCGAGCTGAATTTCCTTTTTATGCTTTGAAAAATCCCGGTACCGGATGTATCAAAACATTTACAGTACCGGGTGCATGCAAGTGATATATAACTATGGCTTATCCGGATTGCGGATCAGGCGTTACTTCTTTACGATTGAAACGCCTGTCATTCTCTCATAGTATCTTACGATGTCATCATGATCGCATGATCCCTCATCGTGATTCTTAAGCTCCTGCATTACTTCCATCATCTGAGCTGTCATAGGAACAGGCATATTGATGGCATGAGCAGCATTAAGGGCATTGGTGAGATCCTTGATGTGAAGGTCGATTCTGAATCCCGGCTTGTAGTTGCCTGAAAGCATCATAGGAGCCTTTGCATCCATAACTGTTGAACCTGCAAGACCGCCGCGGATAGCCTGATATACAAGCTCAGGATCTGTTCCTGCCTTCTTGGCAAATGTAAGTGCCTCTGCAACGATACCGATGTTTGCAGCAACAACCATCTGGTTTGCGAGCTTTGCAACATTTCCTGAACCGATAGGTCCAACGTATACTACTGAACCTGCCATAACCATGAGCATGTCATAGTACTTGTCAAATGTCTCCTTCTTTCCTCCAACCATTACAGAAAGTGTTCCGTCGATAGCCTTTGGTTCACCGCCTGATACAGGAGCATCAAGCATATCTACGCCAAGCTTCTCAAGATCTGCAGAAATCTTCTTTGACTCAACCGGGTCGATGGATGACATATCGATGAGAACTGACTCACCTTTACGGAAGCCCTCCGCAAGACCCTTCTCATTAAATACAGCAGCGCGTACATGTGGTGAGTTTGGGACCATTGTGATAACAACATCAGCAAACTCCGCAAGATCCTTGCCGCAGGTACCTGCCTTTGCTCCACAGGAAGCAACATCATTTACCGCCTCCTGATTGAAATCATAAACCATAAGCTCATGACCGGCCTTTAAAAGATTCTTTGCCATCGGACGACCCATGATACCAAGTCCAAGAAAACCAACTTTCATCTGAAAATCCTCACTTTCGTTTTTAATACTGATTGATCTTTCATTTCGGATTAATGCACATATCCTTCATTAATACCGTTTTATCGGAGACTTTTCTGTCTCCAGACTTTTCTATAAATCTTGTATGGTCATGATATATAATTCACGATTTTGTCACAACACGTAAAATATCCAAAAATAATATATATAATGTGCATTTCGTCAAATGAATCATTCCATGATTAAAATATTTCATTTCGTTTCATTTATTTACTTTCTCATTTCATCAGTGCCTTCACCTGACGCACTCTCTCATCGATAAAATCCGCCCAGACCGTATCGTCGAGATAAGGCTGACTCTCATGAGTATATGATCCCGCCCTGTCCATTATTTCTATCTGATTCGGATGTGACGGAAGTGCTATATCCACATGAATCTTCTTTAACTTCTCTGCATCATTAAAGAAGCGTTCTCTAAGATCAGGAGTCAGGTATTTGCTGGTGCTGTAATAATCATCGTTCATGGTATTGGCACCCACACCACCATGCATTGCAACAGTGTAGGTTTCACCTGTCACAGGATTCTTTTCATCCCAAAAGAAACTGGTACATCCGATCGTATGACCCGGGGTAAGAAGTGTACGTATGGAAATGTCTCCGAGAGTTATGGCATTATCATCACTGTAATGCTTATCCACTCTGATATGCTGAACATGCCACATATCGTGAGGCAGTTCTGTTTCCTCAGGCACCTTCTGCATGAATTCATCATCTTCCTTTGACATATATACAGGAGCACCGGTAAGGTGATGCATAATGGCAGCTCCTCCGAAGTGATCAAGATGAGCATGACTTATGAGTATCATCCTTATATCTGACATTCTGTATCCCAACTTATAAATGGAGTCCACCATCATATAAGCACTTTCCGCAATACCGGTATCCAACAGTATAAGTCCGGCACCGGTATCAATGATATATGCACCCACCCATGTCTGACCTCCCACATAGTAGGTTCTGGGTGAAACCTGAAAAGGTTCCACCGCATATTTCCACGGCTCTTCACAGAGGGTCCGTACAGGATCCGGCAGAGCCTTTGAACATCTGAATGGCATAAAAATTCCTTCTTTCGTTTTATTTCCAAAATCACTATATTCTGTATGTTTCTATTCTTTCGATGTATCACACATAGTATTTACATCATTTATGCAAATACCATAATCATTTTTTCTCTTGTCACGCGGCAGTATCCACTTTCTTATCTTCTTTCTTTACGACCCTGGCGAAAACCATCTTTATGACAGGCGAGAACACACAGCATATTGCGATAACATTAAACACACATGAAATAGGGCGGGTGAAGAATGTTGCAACTGTTTCAGTGTTTTGGAATGCCTTAAGCATATTGCTTTCCATGGTCGGTCCGAGGATAAATGCAAGGATCAGCGGTGACTGGGGCAGTCCGCCGTAAGCCATGATACAACCGATAACAGCGAAGAACAGCATCATTCCGCACTTATAAAGTGATGATGAATCAACATAGGCACTGATAAGAGAAACCACGATAAGCGCCGGATACATATAATGATATGGCACCTTCAGAATCTGTGGGAACACCCTCATTCCGATAGCCTGAAGCACAAAGCAAACTGCCGCACAGATGGCAACAACCACAAACATAAGGTAAACGATGTCACCACTGTTTCTGAAAACCATAGGTCCCATTTCAAGCCCGTGAATGGTAAGAGCACCTATAAGGAGGGCTGTACATGAGTCTCCCGGGATGCCGAGAGCCGCCATAGGAATCATGGCGCCACCGATGGAAGCATTGTTGGAACACTCGGAAGCCCAGACGCCCTCCGGATTACCTGTTCCGAAAGCCTCAGGATGTTTTGAATTGTTCTTTGCCATAGAGTAGGCAACAAGATTGGAAAGTCCTGAGCCCATGCCCGGAAGGAATCCGATTCCAAGTCCGATAAGAAAAGAGCGGATAATGTTTACGATATTTTCTCTTATATCAGAGAATTTGATACCTATTCCCTTTATCATGTTGGTGTCAACTGTTGGCAGCGGATCAAAACCCTTTGCATGAGCGATGATCATCATGCTCACACCGAAGATACCGATGAGAACCACAGTCATACCGAGGCCGCCCATAAGGTACATATTGTCAAAGGTAAATCTGGCTTGCGCATCTATAGGTGAATAGCCGACTGATGCAAGAAGGAGTCCGAGACAGGCACTTGAAAGGCCCTTAAGCATATTGCCCTTTGAAATGGCAAGCACCATTGTGATAGCCATGAAGCAGAGGCCGAAATACTCCCATGGACCAATAGCAAATGCAATATTTGCAACAGTCTGTGCCAGGATGGCGCCTACTACCGCACTGAAAAATGTTCCTATAAACGACGCTGTCATACCTATGGCCAGGGCTCTTCCCGCCTGTCCCTTTTTAGCCATAGGATGCCCGTCAAAGCAGGTTGCAACAGACGAAGGCGAACCCGGAATACCAAGAAGAACAGATCCGATAAATCCGCCTGAGCATCCCCCGATCCAAAGTGATAAAAGAAATACTATCGCCGGGCCTGTGGACATTCCGTAAGTAAGTGGCATGAATAGCATAACCGCCATGGTTCCGTTAAGTCCCGGGATTGCACCAAACACGATTCCGATAACATTACCAACAAGTAGAAGTAACAGGTTAAGAGGATTCGTGATCTGTGCAATGATAAACGCTGCATTTTCCAACATTTCTATTCCTCCCCTCTTATCCGAATATTCCCATCGGAAGCTGATATCCGAAAGCTATCTGATATGCCAGAAAGATCACTGCCGTCATACCTAGTGAAAATATGATCCTTGTCACCGGCTTTGTTTCATATCCTTTTGCATACCAGGTTGATAATGCATAAAGATATACAGGTGTGGCTATGAAGAAACCAAGGTACTTCATTACAAGGATATATGCAGCGATGGCAACGATATTTACGATGAGTTTTATCCAGCCTTCCTTTACAAGGAAAGTCTTTTCGACCTTATTCCTGCAGCCTTCCAAAAAAATCCCTGCACCGCAGATGACAAAGCCAATGGCTGCAAGTCCGGGTAATGCTTTGGGACCGGGGTAGCTTGCTTTAAACGGAACTTTAAAACTGCTGATCATCACGAATACAAATATGCCGAGAGCCACAATCACAGCTCCGGTTATCTGATCTCTGGTAACCTTCATTATCAATCTCCTTTTATACTCTTTAAGCCCAGCATAAGCCGGGATCATCCGGTTTTTTTCCATATTATGCAGGACTTATATAAGTAATGCCCACATCGTTCCGCTCAGAAACAATGTGAGCATAATAGTCATTACTTCTGTACAAGTCCAAGTTCTTCAACTACTGAGTTGATACTTGCCTGCATATCCGCAAGCTTCTTTGGACCTTCTTCATATGGCAGGAACTCCATAGCCATGCCTGCAGGCTCAAGAACCTCATTTACCGCCTTGCTCTGTGCGGCCGCTGCATATGCATCATAAAGCTTCTTTGCAACTGCCTCATCCATGTCCTTAGGTCCTGCAAAGATATTGTAGGAAACAAAAGAACAGTCAATGCCGGATTCCGTAAGAGATGGTACATCAGGAAGAACTGAAGATCTTGCACCCTCTTCACCGTTTGTGACAACAGCAAGAGCATTTGCCTTACCTGACTCAACATACTGCTTGGCCTGATTAACATTAACGATGCAGGCATCGATGGTATTTCCAACAAGTGCTGTAAGCTTCTCGGTATCTGATCCTGACTCAACATACTTGACATTGATTCCCGAAGCCTTGGCCATTAGTCCTGTGATAACATGTGTTGTTCCGCCTGTCTCGATACCCATCTTAATCTCACCGGACTTACCCTTGCTTACGAAATCATCAATCGTCTTCATATCTGAATCAGCAGAAGTTACAAGAATATACTGTCCCTTTTCTGTTCCCTGGCTTACTGCGAAGACCTTGAAATCATCAGTGGCAGTCTTGTCATAAACCTTTGTGGCAGACTTGATAAGCATTGACGCATGATACTGAAGGATTTTTGCGCCATCGCCCTTTGCCGTACGAACCGTCTCCATGGAAACTACTCCACCACCGTCAGTATTGTTAACTATAGTTACATTTGATCCTGTCTGTGTGGCTACCTCCTGACCAAGGGTTCTTGCCATGACATCGGTTCCGCCGCCTGCCTTTGCAGGAACCTGAACCTCAATATTCTTCGGAAGTTCACCTGATGTTTTAGCGCCACCTGAAGCGCCGCAACCCATAAGTGCAGCAGACATAGCCGCGATAACCAATCCTGTTAACAGTCTCTTTTTGTTCATTTCGTCCTCCTGAAATCATGAAGCTTGAAACCACTCTTCTTAAGTCAAAAGAAATGCCTTCATCCGGACTAATGGTTGTGTGATTGTATTCATCTCTGTTGAATCTGCACATACAATAAATATGTAAGTCTCGAAAGTCTTTGGCATTAAATTCAATCTTTTTTTCGCTTCATTTAACGTTGACTGTATTATAAATTGGCAGTAATCTTAATTGAACTTAATCGAATTAGTTGATTAGACTTAGTATTATTAAGTGTACCGGGCAATCCCAATGGAAGCACTTACAAAAGTCTTATTGCACAAAATACCGAATTGATATTATGCAAAATCACTTGTATTTGGTGCAAATGTTTAATCATTTTATACTTCCTAAGCTTTATTCATAAACTTTGTGAACAAATTTCGATTTTTTGTTAATCTGGATTATCAGGAGAAACAAACAGAATGGATTTGAAACCTTTGGAAAATATCATTGCAATATATAACGAGGAAAGCATCGCCAAGGCCGCAGAAAAGATGTTCGTTACACAATCGGCTCTTAACCAGCAGCTCCTAAAACTTGAAAAGGAACTGGGAACTCCTCTTTTTGAAAGGCGCTATCACAAAATGATACCTACATTTGCAGGACGCCTTTATATCTCAGCCGCGAGAAATATCTTAACCATAAAAAATGATACCTATAAGATAATCAGAGACAGTGCCAACAATACCGTAGGTGAATTTTCAGTTGCCTGTACTCCGGAACGTGGAGCAGCTACATTTGCAGATATATATCCGCAGTTTCATCAGGAGTATCCGGATTTCACCATTCATCTCGAATGTGCCAGAGTTCCTAAGATGGAGCAAATGCTGCTTCACCATGAAGTTGGATTTGCATTCCTCAGCTACTCAAAACTGAATCCCTTAAATCCGGCTTTTGATCATATAGATCTTTCTCCGGAGTCAGTTATACTCGGAATCCCAACTTCTCATCCTCTTGCATCTATGGCGGGTAAAGACAGCTGGAAAACATTGCCGTATATTGATATCACACAGTTAAAAAACGAAAGCTTCATCATGCCGTCTCAGGAAACCATACTGAGGAAGATGCTTGACCAGTCTTTCAGAGATATATCCATGCAGCCTAAGATTCTTTTCGAATCCTCAAGTTCCGTAACAGTTCTTAAGATGGCTATAAACCAGCTGGGACCGGCATTTTTCCCGGAATCATACGTGAATGAAAAGTTCCCTATTGCATACTTCCGTATAAATAAAGATCTACAGTGGATGCGTTGTGTGGCATTTCATAAAGGAACTTATATTACGGCTCCGGAACGACGTCTTTTTGAACTCTGGAAACAGGCTATCAGCAGTCCGTCTGTAATCATGGTGTAAAATGAAAGGTAAACCCACAGAAAAAATGAATCTTCAATGTCAACAAGCCTTGCTACCTGAAAGAACATGAAGCGAAAAAATCCGGCAGAGATGAACACGTAAGTGTCCAATCCTTGTCGGATTTCTTGAGCATTATGTTCTTTCACCGCAGTGAGGCGTTGACATGAAGACTCATTTTTTCGTCCGGATACACATCACCTTACAAGGCAAGGCTTCTTATGATCATATTTCCACCCAGGAATCAGGTACTGCATAGACTTCGCATCATCCCTGTCATGACTCGGAAGACTTTTGTAGAGCCTGTTAGCCTCCATAACCCTATCCATATTGAGATGAACTCCGAGCCCCGGAGCGTCAGGAACCTGAAGCTTACCATTCACGATCTTAGGAGTATCATAAAGAAGATTCTGACCATCCTGCCAGATCCAGTGTGTGTCGAGAGGTGCAGGTGTACCTACCGCTGCGGCACCCACCTGAGCAAAAGCAGCAAGAGTAATATCAAAATGATTGTTGGAGTGAACGCCCCATGTAAGTCCCCATGACTCAAGAAGCTGGGACATGCGGACAGCACCGTCAAATCCCCAGAAATGAGGATCCGCAAGTATGATGTCACAGGCGTTCTGGCTTACAGTGTGATAGAACTGTCTCCAGTCTGTCGCTATCATGTTGGTTGCAACCTGGAAACGGGTTGCATTCTTAAACTCACGCATTATCTCACGGCTTGAATAACCTGCCTCAGGTCCGCAAGGATCCTCCATGTATGTGATCACATCGTGCATATCCCTGCATAGTTCTATAGCTTCTTTCAGACTCCATGCGCCATTCGGATCAATATTAATACGGGCATCCGGGAACCTCTTCTTAAGTGCTCTGCAGGCATCCATTTCGTCTGATCCCGAAAGAACTCCACCCTTAAGCTTAAAGTTCTTAAAACCATACTTTTCGGATACTGCCTCAGCCTCTTCAACTATTCTCTCAGGTGTAAGTATCTCTTCACGTCTCAGTCTGAACCATGGATCAAGACTGTTACTTTCATCAAGATACTGCATATCCCCAACAGGAACCTTTTTCTTATCGGAAACGTAGAAAAGATACCCTAGCATCTCTACTTCTTTTCTCTGCTGTCCCTCGCCCAAAAGATCACACATTGGAACACCAAGGAACTGCCCCATCAGATCCATCATGGCACACTCGATAGCCCACTCGCTCTTTACAACAAATTTAAGCTTTGAAATATCAAGAGTCTGTATCCCCTCTCCATCATCTTCCGTTGCAGGATTTCCAATCCTGTGAATCTTCTGAAGTATCTGGCGATACTTTGATACAGGCTGTCCCTCCACAAGAGGGCGTACTGCATTTAAACAATCACAAGTATAATCTCCTCCATGAATCTCGCCTACACCCTGATGTCCGGCATTATCCTCCAGTACAACAAGATTTCTTGTAAATGCAGGCGCATGGCATCCAGATAATGTCATCAGCATGCTGTCAAAACCCGCAACGGGAATGACTTTCATTTTTGTAATAACCGGTGTGTCTGTCATCTCATTTCCTTTCTAAAAAACGTCAGCCCAATGGATTTCATTCTCAAAGGGCTGACGTTACATTATCTTTCACGCTATAGAAAAATTTATCCCCTGACCGCTATTATAAGCCAAAGGTTCACTTAACCAAACTTAATGAGTAACAGGCGATAGACTTAAAATAACTAAGGATACACTGATTATTTCAGTGTTTCATCACAGCCTCCGACACAGGGGCACAGATTTTCAAAGGAAAGTGATGCTTCACATCGAAAATCCGGGCAGAGAAACGCTTTAATCAGCATTTCCCTGACCGGATTCTTATCATTTGCATTAAATTCTTATACTCCAAGATTCTCTGCCAGTTCCAATATCATCTTTAACTCCGGATATGGATCAAATGTCAGACTCTGCTCAGTGGGAGCCGAACTTGTGGAAACTGCCATTGCAAGGAATCTGCTGCGAATGTAAACATCCACTATATTCCCACGAACACTTACCGCAATTTTACCGGGAGTATATTTATCGATATCTTCAAATCTCGCCACAAATTTTTCGGGCGGCAGCATTCTGATCTTCTGTGCCATTGCAGGTATCAATGCATTATCCTCTGCATCTTCATGCTCTTTTTTCCTGCACTGCCCTACATAAAGATAGTAATTCCCGTTAAGTCCTATCTCTGAAACAGGGACCTTCTTAAGGTTATTCTGTTCTTCATAGAACTTCTGCTGCATAACAGTAGGAACTGCATCCTCTTCAAACATTCTGAAGTCATAACGGGTATTCTCCGGAAGCTCTATATGTGTCCAGCATCCACAGTTCTGAAAGACGCGTTTCTTTCCTCTTGTACCACTGTCCTTTAACCTGAAGTCCTCACTTATGACAACATCTGATACTGTGACCTTCATGCCCCGACACTCTCCCTGAACAGTTTCATAAAAGGAAACTCCATCCTGTCCAGGAAGTACCGGAACCAGCTGAGCCACTTCAATCTCTTTTTTTGTGAGCTGCTCCGATCCGTTTTTCATTACTTCATTCGTTCCCAGCAGTCTTGCAATCGTAAAAAGGACATTGCTCTCATTCACATCAGATATATACTGTTTTTCAAAAGGCCTGAAGAATAACAGATGGTACGCAACCGCCGCAAGTAAGAGTCCGAAACTGACAGGATATTTTTTCACTATTATGGCTATCACGGCCACAACAAGTATTCCTATAAGTCCGAATGCTCTGAATTTAAAATTAATATGTCGCTCCCTCAGCTCTCTTACAGTTTCTTCCAATGTTTCAAAATTCACCCGTTTCATATTTACCCGTATATCCCTGACATCCTTGAATTCAAATACCAGGGAAACACTGATTATATCAGCGTATCCCTAAGTCTCTTCCACATAATGAAATGCAAGCGTGAAGATATTTGCAGCACTATCGGCAGTATAACTGTACCAGGCACCTGATTTGTGCTTACCGGATGTAAATGGGATCAATCCTTTCTCATGACTCTATAAAAGATCAGGGACGTGCATATATGCGCGTCCCTGAAAAATATACTATCGTTAAGCCGCAGCTTCAACCTTTTTTCTGGCCTTCTGCTTACGATCATCCATAACAGCATAAACTATCGATGCTATTATCAATACCCATATAACCCAACCTATAGGTCTTGAGAAGAAAACAAGGAGTGATCCCTTGGATGCTGATACTGCCTGAATGAAGTAATTCTCAAGATCCTTACCAAGGATAAATCCTATAAGGAAACATGTCTTTGGAATACGAATCTTTCCAAAAAGATATCCGACTATTCCGGCGATAAGCAGTGACCACACATCAAACATTCTTCCATTTTTGGCAGCATATGCTCCCACTACACAGATCATGATGATAACCGGATACAGTCTCTGTCTTGGAATGTAGATGATCTTTGAAATCCACTTGATAGGATAGAACATGCAAAGGAACATGATTATGTTACAGAGAAGCATTGCAAGGAGGATCTGATGCCATGTCTCTGTATTCTGTGTGATAAACAGTGGTCCCACCTGTATACCCTGAAGCATGAAGGCCGAGATCAATATAGCAGTTGTAGAGTCACCCGGGATACCAAGTGAAAGAAGCGGTATCATAGCTCCGCCGGTAAGTCCATTATTTGAACTCTCTGATGCAACAAGACCTTCCGGCACACCCTGTCCTAGAAGTTCAGGATGCTTTGACCAGCTCTTTGCCTGTGAATAAGCAAGTATGGAGGCAGCCGAACCGCCAACTCCAGGAAGAACTCCCATAAATGTACCTATGATAGAAGATCTCACAAGATTAACACCCTGTCCCTTGAGATCGGACAATGAGAACTTTGTTCCCTCATTATTTCCGTCGACCTTTTCTATCTTAAACCGCATGCCTTCTTCTGCTTCCTCAAAAATCTGAGAAATGGCGAAAAGTCCGATAAGAACCGGAAGAAGCTGGAAACCGTCAGACAGATATGCTTTAAGAGCCGAAGGTACCATACGATAGGAGTTATTTACACTGAACATTCCGATAAGTGAAACAAGCACTCCGAAAAATCCTGCAAACACGCCTCTCAGCATCTGACCATTGGAAAGGGCTGCAATTACTGTAAGAGCAAAAAGAATGATAAGGAACTTTTCAACTGCTGAAAACTTGAGTGCTGCTGCTGAAAGAAGCGGAGTAAACAGAGCCAGTGCGATAAGAGAAATGATTCCTCCGATGAAGGATGAAAGTATACCTATCTTAAGTGCTCTCTCACCTTCACCACGCTTAGCCATTGGATATCCGTCAAATGTAGTTGTGATGGAGGATGGTGTTCCCGGAATATTGATTAGAATTGCCGGAACAAGTCCGCCGGAAATACCACCGATATAAAGTCCTAAAAGAAGATATAAAGCAGGTACAAGATCATAAGCATATGTCATGGGCAGGAATACCGCCACAGCCATGGTTGCAGTCATACCCGGAATGGCACCAAAGATAATTCCGGCAATGACACCAAGTACTGCAAGTAAAATATTAGTAATCATTGTTAGCCACTCCTTTAATAAATAGTGAATCCCTGATTTACGAATGTAATCGTAAACATACCGTTTGGAAGTGTGATCTTAAAGAATACGCCAAATGCTATGCTGACTATCAAAGAGGCAACAACCGCAATCAAAAGGCTGATTCCTATGGATTTAGGACTTGTACCGGCATAAAGAATATTGAAGAGAAATACAAATATTATGCTGGTAAGCGTAAATCCGATGATGTCAAGAGTAACAATATATCCCACGAACAGGACTAGCGTTCCAAAAAGCTTTATGAAATCAGGATTATCTTTAAAGAACTTTTTCGGCATTGAGAAGAATGCCTCTCCCTTTGCTACACGGGCACGTCCTTCTGTGATAATGATAGCTGCGAGAAGAATGCATAAAATGCAGATGACGATTCTCGGAACTATCCAGTGCTCGGTAGAATAAACTACATTTATCATATATATCCCCTTATATATAGGGTGTGCCTTTTCACAAATATTTCATGTTTGTGAAAAGGCATCCTATACTCTCTTATTACTTAGTGAACAACTGATATGGTCAGGAGTTATCTTAATTACGCTGTTATATCATCAAGATTTGGAGCCTGCTTGATGATCTGTGCACACATATCACGCTTTTCAAGGATAAACTTCTGTGAAACATCTAAGCCTACTTCATCCTCAGAAAGAACTGTGTAGTAAAGCTTCTTCATATCAGCCTGGAAGTCAGGATCATTTACAACCTTCTTCATAGCTGCTTCGTACTCGGCAAGTACGCTTGCATCCATATCCTTAGGGAAGTACATTGCAAAATCCTTAGGGAAATCAAATGCCTTTCCATCGAACTCAACACCATCATCAGCCATTGACTGGATTTCAACACCTTCAACTGTTGAACCTGAATCAAACATGTTCATAGCAAGCTGTGCATCTACACCGTCAAGTGTATACTGCTCGAAAGCTGATGTATCACCATAGATTACATCTGCATTTCTGTCCCAGAGTCTCTGAAGCTTCTCTGCTGTTGTACCACCAACGATTGCCTTGATTCTGCCTGCAACCTCATCACCTTCTTTAGCCTTAACGTCAAGATAATATGCTGCAAATGCAATGTGTGATGTTCCGCCTGCCTCAATGTTAAATGAGACTGTCTTATCCGGATTTGCCTTAAGATACTCGGTTACATCCTTAAGTGATGTCCAGCCGCTTTCCTTCGCTGCACCGAAACAAGCTCCGGGGTTACGACCAAAACGTGGTCCGATAGTCATATTCTCAAGTGAATATTTCTCATCAACTGCTCCGAAAAGTACTGACATATAAGTCATATCATGGAACATCATAACAGTTTTTCCGTCACCCTTGGCTGTCTGCATCTCCTCAAGAGCTGCTGCATTACCGATAGCATCAACCTTTCCGTTGAATCCCATGTACTTTGAAAGATATCTTGTTACGATATCTGCCATCATGTAGGAATCGCCTGATGTGGATGTTGAGCCTATAACTACTCTTACATTCTGTCCCTTTAATGATGAAGTACCATCTGCATTCTCAACCGGTGCAGCTTTGTCACCTGAGCCTGAACCTGCAGCTTCTGATGCAGCCGCTGTTGTTGTGGATGCTGAACCGCCTCCAACCTGGATACCTGCTGATGAGCAGCCGGCAAGAATGCTCATAGCCATGGCACCGGCTAATACTACTGAAAATAATCTTTTCATTTTGATCCTCCTATAAATAAGACCTTACACTCAGGTCTAAAAGATACATGTTTTCATCCACGTGGCAGATAAGAGTCGTATTTATCCAATCTCGTATCTGACCACCAGTTATATTTGAAAGTCAACTCTTAAACTTATCTAACCATGCAAGGACGCTTGTTATCGAACTTCCATCCGGGAATCAGGTACTGCATTCCGATAGCATCATCACGGGCACCGAGGCAATTATCTACATAAAGTTTGTTAGCCTTCATGATCTGCTCACGATCCACTTCAACGCCAAGTCCTACTGTCTTGTCGATATCATTAATGCATCCGCCTACGATCTGCATAGGTTTCTTTGTAAGACGCTCTCTGCCTTCCTGCCAGATCCAGTGTGTATCGATACCGTTAAGTTTGCCAGGAACAGCTGCTGCGCACTGAGCTACCATAGCAAGTGAGATATCGAAATGATTGTTTGAGTGGCATCCCCACATAAGACCGAAATCATTGCAAAGCTGTCCTACTCTTACTGAACCTTCCATGGTCCAGAAATGTGGATCCGCAAGAGGAATGTCTACACTCTTAAGCTGGATGCAATGTCTCATCTGTCTCCAGTCTGTATCGATCATGTTTGTGGCTGTCGGCATTCCTGTCTCCTGCTTGAACTCAGCCATAATCTCACGGCCAGAGAAACCGTTCTCTGCGCCACATGGATCCTCTACATAAGCAAGCACCTTCTTGAGAGCAGGTGCAACCCGAACTGCTTCCTCAAGGCTCCAACAACCGTTAGGATCAAGGTCTACTCTTGCATTTGGAAATGCTTCCTTGATTGCTGTTACAGCCTTAACTTCCTCATCCGGCTGAAGAACACCTCCCTTAAGTTTGAAATCCTCAAAACCGTACTTCTCATGAGTTGCCCTGGCAAGAGCAACGATGTGCTCAGGATCCATAGCCTCTTCATGACGAAGTCTGTACCAGTCACAATCCGAATCAGGCTCTTCCTCATATGGAAGGTCTGTCTTTTTTCTGTCTCCTACATAGAAAAGGTATGAGAGAAATCTGACAGATGTTCTCTGAAGTCCGTCACCCATGAGAGACGCTGCAGGAACCTCAAGGAACTTACCCATAAGGTCAAGGAGAGGTGCCTCAATAGCAGTAACTACATGTACTCCTGTACGCAGATCAAAAGTCTGAAGGCCTCTTACGTCATCCTTGATATTCTCCGAAAGCCATGCTCTTACCTTGTTTAATGTATTCTTGTAATCAGAGATTTTTGTTCCTAAAACCAGATCCTTAACTGCCTCTAATGCATTTGTGATCTTCTGTCCACCGGGAACCTCACCTACACCCATAGCTCCGTTAGAGTCTGTCAGGATAACGATATTTCTTGTGAAGTATGGTGCATGTGCTCCAGAAAGGTTAAGCTCCATACAATCGTGTCCTGCAACAGGAAATACTTCCATTTTTTCAATAACCGGAATCATTTTATCTCTCCTTATCTATCCATTAAAACTATGCGTTCTGTTCACGCTTTTTATTTACATGATGAAGTTTAACTTAAGGTAGAAATGAAGTAAAACGGGAAAAACTGATGGTTAAATAAGCAAAACTTATTATATAATAGTATTACGATAAGTTTTGCTTTTAGTTATTCTAATATTTGCATTAGTTTTTCTTATGTATGAATTTTGACCAAAAAGATTTCTGATGCTAAACTCAAAAAAGAATCGGCATCACCACACCGGCAAAACTCTTTTGTTGATTTTTGTATCGATAAACCGGACCGGATTTTCACCCCCACATTTAACCCGTACCGATGGAGAATTATATGGATTTCAGAATCTGTGAATATATAGTTGAGATAGAGAAAGAAGAAAACATCACAAAGGCTGCAAAAAACCTATTTATATCTCAGTCAGCCCTTAACCAGCAGCTTCTCAAGCTGGAAAAGGATTTGGGAACCCAGCTCTTCTTTCGTTCAAGAACAGACTGGCACCCTACCGAAGCAGGAAAGATATACCTGGAGGGGGCCAAAAGAGCTCTTCTCATAAAACAGGAAACATACAAAAAGATACATGATATTACTCATGCAGGTGAATCAGAGTTAAAGATAGGTCTCACTCCCGGACGTGGCATACATATGTTTACGTCCATTTACCCTGAACTTCATTCCAAGTTTTCAAATCAAAAATTTTCTCCTATCGAAATGGGAGTCTATAAGCAGAAGGATGCCTTGCAGAATGGTGATATTGACATTGGCTTTGTCACTCTCAGAGAGGATCAGCGGGGTAACTATGACTATACCCTTCTAGGAAAAGAAGAAATGGTTGTACTGGTTCCATCCGTCCATCCTCAATGTGAAAATTACAGTCTCGACAACGGCCAGCTTCCTGTTATCAATCTGAAAAATCTTGAATATGAACCATTTACCCTCATGTCTTCTCAATCAAGTAATCGTCAGATAATCGATGACATATTCAGTCGTAACGGATTTATACCTTCCATTCTGATGGAAACCAATCATACAGCAAGTATCCCTTCCCTTGTGGAAACTTCACTGTGCTGTGCTATCATTCCACGATTTTATATAGATCCCCATAATAAACATTACAAATGTTTCGCTCTTCCCAGCCATCCTTCATGGGATCTTTGTATAGCAACCCGTAAAGGCTCCTATCTCACGGATGCAGAAAAAGAATTTATAAAGCTTGCAAAGAACTATTGGAATGAACATTTGATACCTGTTCAGACCAACTGACGGATATAATGCACGGAATCTAAGGAAACACAGATTATATCAGCATTTAACTAAAAAGCCCATCACTATCGACAAATACTTTTCGATAGAGATGAGCTTTTTACTACTGTCAATTAATTCCGGTACAACATAGATTAAGTATCCGGCACATCAGTGTTTTCATGAATATAGTGATTTAAAAAACACTTATAATTAATTTGCTTTTCGTCATTAAAATACGTTATACAACAATCAGGTAATTGGTGCCGGATTGAACACACAGAGATCATTTGCAAATCCGTACTGCTCTGTAAACGGCCTCTTTATTCCTGATGCAACATCAAGGATGAAGTCAAAGAGTTCCTCACCCTGTTCGGCTATGGTTTTGTCACCAACAGCAGCAGGTCCTGCATTAAAGTCAATGATATCAGACCACTGCTCCTTCATCTCGTTTCTTGAGCAAAGCTTGATTACAGGAGCCGCTGCAAGTCCGTAGGGAGTTCCTCTTCCTGTCATGAATACTTCAAGGCCCATACCTGATGCAAGCTGAGAAGGTCCGCACACAAGATCAGATGCCGGCGTTGCCGCAAATATCTCACCGTGCTTTGTCGGTCTGTCTCCGGGAGAAAGCACTTCCATGATAGGTGATGAACCTGACTTTGCAATGGAACCCATGGATTTCTCTATGATATTGGAAAGTCCGCCCTTCTTGTTACCGGGCGTTGTATTGGCACCTCTGTCAACGCCACCCTTTCTCAGGTACTCGTCATACCACTTCATCTCCTGAACAAGACGTTTTCCCACCTCATCATTTATACATCTCTCAGCTATAAACTGAACTCCGTCACGTACCTCTGTAACTTCTGAAAACATGGCTGTTCCTCCACCGGATACCAGAAGGTCTGCGGCATACCCTGCTGTCGGATTCGCAGTAATTCCTGAAAATGCATCTGACCCTCCGCACTGCATGCCGACAAGAAGTTCCGAAAGCGGAAGCTCTTCTCTTCTTCTCTCATTAAGTATCTGAAGTTTCTTCTCCGCCATCTCAATTATGGCATCCATCATAGCCTGATAGCCCTTGTTTTCCTGAAGTATGATAACATTTTCCTTAGTGTTGAGTTCCGGCCACCACTCACAGAAACGGTCCACGGTAAATTTCTCGCATCCAAGTCCCACAAGCATGAATACTCCGCCAAAGTTAGGATGCATAGCGATATTTCTGATGATCTTCTGCGGAATATATGCATCCGGTGCATCAATGGCAACACCACAGCCATAAGGATGATTAACTGCAACAACATCATCAACATTCGGATACTTCGGAAGTATCTCTTCCTTTATCTTTTTTATGGCAACATTGAGGACTCCGGCAACACACTGTACTGTTGTGTTGATACCAAGGATGTTTCTGGTTCCGGCATAAAATCCGGATGGATTCCTGTAACCCATCCAGGTGGTTCTTTTGGGCCTGGGAAGATCTGTTCTGATGTTTACACCAAACTTCATACTGTCAAGATCCGGTGCAGGTGCCATGATCAGATTTCTCTCATTTATCCATCCACCCTTTGGAATATCTTCAGATGTTGTACCGAGACAAACGCCGTAACGATACACCTCCGTTCCTTTTTTCATCTCTTCAAGTGCAATCTTATGGGCCTGTGGTATATCCACCTGAGTAACCACTCCCGACATTACTTCTGTTCCCTTAGGAACATCATGTATAGCAATGGCTACATTATCTCTATCAGTTATTCTGATACATAGTCTGCCTGTCATAAATAACTCCCATCTGTACGCATAAAACCATTTAGCTGATTCCATCTTTTTATCTTTTCCGGAAGCTGAATAATGCTTTATATAAGCTATTCAGGCTATGGTCAATACGCATCTTCAAATTGTCTGCAATCATTTACAAAACTTTTTGTTCCGTGTAAAATGAGTATAATTGCGTCGGTCGAGTAAGTAAAATTAATAATCATTAACCATCTATAAGTTTTGCTAATTCTACAATATTTTGCATTTTATTCAAATAACGAATTATTTATCAAAACCACGTAAAGATCATTTAAGTTCTAAGAGGATTCTATGGATACTAAACTGATTGAATATATTATCAAAATTGCAGATGAGGGTTCTATAACAAAGGCTGCGGAGAAACTTTTTATAACACAATCCGCACTATCACAGCAGCTGCAGAAGCTTGAAAAAGAAGTAGGAACACCTCTGTTTGTAAGAAACAAGGCAGCCTGGGCTCCAACTCCTGAAGGTCAGGTATACCTGGAAAATGCAAGAGAAATGCTCAGAATAAAGCAAAAGACCTATACCATCATAGCCGACATGGTTGAGAAGCATAACGGCTATCTTTCTGTTGGTATGACTCAAGGTCGTGGTTTTGATATGTTTTCCTATGTTTATCCTATCTTCCACGACAGGTATCCCGAATATACCGTTGAACCCAGAGAGCTCAGTGTAAAGCAGCAGCAGGAAGCTGTTCACCGGGGTGAACTTGACATCGGTTTTGTAACATTGACAGACAGTCAGAAAACAAATGATGAATATATAGATTTATTCAAGGAGGAAATATATCTGGCACTTCCCGAAGAGTACCCGCTCAGCAGAGAGTTCCTCCAGACTGATGACAGGTATCCGACAGTACCATTAACAGCTCTTCAATATGAGCCTTTTGTCCTTATGTACAAAGAATCCACCATCCGTAAGATGGTGGATCAGATATTCCATGATGCAGGTTTTAACCCGACTGTACTTTTTGAAACATCAAGTAACATGACCATTCTTTCAATGATCCGGGCAAAACTTGCATGCGGACTTGTACCATATCACTATGTTAAGCAAAAGCCGGACGGTGTAAGATTCTACAGACTGCCATTCAGACCGACTTGGAAAGTTTGTGTCACATATCCGAAAAATGCCTATTTAAGCAAGGCAGCAAAGGACTTTATTAACCTGGTTACCGTATATTGGCAGAAGGAATGATTCTTTCCTTATTCATACTATTAAAACAGGCATAAGCTTTTATTCCCACAGATTTACTGTATGGAAAGCCCATGCCTGTTTTTACGCTCTCAGTTTCTTAACATTATCCAAATGAAATAAAGATATCCTAATGGCATTTGCCTCATCAATGTCTGTTGATAGAATCAAGGAATTCTCTTGCTCTTTCTGACTTTGGATTTGTAAAAAACTCATCCGGTGCAGCTTCCTCAATGATACTACCGTCAGCCATAAACACAACTCTGTCCGCAACACGTCTTGCGAAATTCATCTCATGAGTGACCACTATCATTGTCATACCTTCATGAGCAAGCTCAGTCATTACATCCAGAACCTCCTGAATCATCTCAGGATCCAATGCACTTGTGGGCTCGTCAAAAAGCATTACCTTTGGATGCATGGCAAGTGACCGTGCAATAGCCGCCCTCTGTTGCTGACCACCCGAAAGCTTCGCCGGAAACTTATCCGCCTGACTGTCCACACCAACCCTTTTGAGAAGTTCCAAAGCTTCCTTCTTTACCTCTTCTTCTGGTCTCTTAAGTACATCTATAGGTCCCATCATAACATTATCGAGTATGGTTCTGTGGGCAAACAGATTAAATGACTGAAATACCATTCCTATCTGTGTTCTGAGCTCCGCAAGTTCTTTTCCTCCCTCAGGGAGTTTTTTACCTTCGATACGTATCTCTCCGGATTTGATAGTCTCAAGTCGGTTGATAGTACGGCACAATGTTGACTTTCCGGAACCTGACGGTCCGATAAGAACAACAACTTCGCCCCTTTCCACACTTAGATTTATATCCTTGAGAGCATGCATTTCTCCATAGTACTTTTCGACATGCCTTAGTTCTACAACAGGTATTTCAAGTGATTTATCAAGTACATCTTTATTTCTTTCCATATCTGTAATTAACCTTTCATCAATTCAATTTGTCATTTCAAATATTTACATCCGACACTCTTTATCTTCCGACTACCGGTGTCATCCCGCTTCTTTTGGCTAGTGAAACCGATATTCTGTTAAGAAAATAATTAATAAGAATGTATATCACGCCGGCAACCAGATAAACCGAAAGCAGTGCATCATAGTTTGATATCAGAACCTTTGCATTCTGCATAAGATCCGGAAAACTCAGGATATATGAAAATGTTGTATCCTTCACAACTATCACAAGATCAGATACGAGTGCAGGAATAATATACCTTACGGCCTGAGGGAAGATTATCTTTAAAAATACATTAATCTCTCTCATACCAATGGATAAAGCTGCCTCCCGCTGCCCTTTAGGAACAGCATTAACCCCTGAACGTAAAACTTCCGAAACCATTCCCGAAGCTGATATAGCTACAGGCAAAGATATTCGCCATACCGTTGGAAGATTTATCCCCATCTTAGGAACATCCAAAAAGAAAAAATAAATGAACAAAAGAGTCGGAACACCTCTCGTAAATTCTACAAGCGCAATCCCGATGTAGTTCAAAGGTTTGTATACACATATCCTCATACACATGAAAACAAATCCTATGGCCAACGCTGAAGTACCGGCAAGCAATGAAGCCTCCAGTGTACCAAGGATACCTTCAAATAGAAATTTCCATGTCGTAAGCTTAGTAAAGAAAAACCAGTATCTGCTATCCAGCTGTCCGCTTTCCGAAAAAAGCTTCACTATATAACACAGAAATACCATTATCACCAATAATGAAACAACCGTAGCAACAGCTGTTTTCTTTCTTGTTTCTTTCCCCGGAGTCTCATACAACATGTCTCTGACTGTTAATTCTCTCATCGAACTATCCTCACTTTCCTGTCAATGTAACTTCCGATCTGTCCGATGATAACCGCTGTTCCACAATACATGACAGCAGAAATCAGGAATGAAGTAACGCCTCCGGTATCACGTGTATTGATATATGATACAAGTCCCGTAAGGTCCTTTGGATTAAGCGGAACCTGAGATGCAAGAGAGGTTGTGAGCATGGTTGCTATAAGCAGATTGGTCATTGGCAATATCGAAAATCTGACTGCCTGCGGTATCACTACTTTTCTCATCATGATACCAAAATCCATGCCGAGTGATCTTGCCGCCTCGATCTGGCCTATGCCTATCGCATTTATTCCACTCATGAGATATTCCGATGCAAAAGCTGCAGGAATCAGCACTGTAGCTATAAGAACGCATTGATAATATGATAGTATCACCTGAAGATTCGGTAATGCATATACAAGAAAAATCAGAAGTGATGCACCAGGGATATTCCTGAATATCTGAACATAAATATCTCCTGATATTCTAAGTGGCTTTACAGGACATACCCTCATGACAGTAATGATTATGCCGATGATCATCGCTCCGGCAAAAGAAATAAAGGTAAGCTGCCATGTCGTTAAAAGTGCTTCAACATATTTGTCGCCATACTGAGACAGTAATTCACTTATAGTCATAAAACATTCCTTTTAAAAACATAAAACACATAAAAAATAGAAGTAACTAATAAAAAAGTGCAGAAATGCTTATACGGCATGACAGAACATAAATATCCTGTTCCGCCATGCCGTAATCATCATTGATACAAATCAAATTTACTTTATGCTGACTTTATAAAACAATCTATCCTTCTATAAAGTTTCTTTGGGATATGCCATGATGTGCAGATAAAAGCATTTGCTTTCCTGTCAGATTTATCATCCTACAGCCGGAGCTTCAGGTGCATCACTTATTCCGGTTCTGTCACCAAGGCTAACCTTCCAGAGATCTTTCCAAAGCCCCTCTTCTTCAATCTTCTTAAGGAAGCTGTTTACAAACTCCACACCATCAGAATCCTTTGGAAGACCTATGCCGTAGTTATCTTCAGGTCCGAATACATCACCGGCAATCTCATACTTACCGGTTTCCTTTACAAGTGCATTGAGCATGAGTGTATAGTCTGTAACATAAGCATCTACTCTGCCCTGCTCAAGCGCTGTACGTGCCTCTATATCTGAAGAGAATTCCTGAACTGTTGCTTCAGGTGCATACTCCTCAAGAATAGCCGGGCCTGTTGAGCCGGCCTGTGTTGCTACAACCTTGCCAGCCAGATCATCAACACCTGTTATATCGCTGTTACCTGCCTTGACAAGTACAGCCTGTCTTGAAGTGTAGTATGGACCTGCAAAAGAGATAAGCTCCTTACGCTTATCTGTTATTGAATATGTTGCGAATACAGCATCAACCTGACCTGTTGTCAGTACAGATTCACGAGTGCTGGAATCAACCTGAGTAATCTCATACTTTGACTCATCTCCGAGAATATATCTTGCTAAAAGCTGATAAAGACCGGCATCAAAGCCTCTGACTCCGTTATCTGTTTCATCAAGCTGACTGAATAGCTGAGATGTACGTGTTCCGCCGACTCTCAGTACTCCTGCCTCCTTTACTGCCTTTGCCCATTCAGAAGCAGCGATCTCATCATCTGATGCTACAGGCCCCTTTGTAAGAAGTTCATCAAATGCCGCTTTATCTATTGGTGCCGCCTGAGGCTCTGCCACTTCCTGCGCTTTTGTTGTCTCCTCTGCAGCTTCGGTAGTTGATGCTTCAGAAGCTGCCTCCGTTACTGCTGCTGTAGTGGCCGATGTAGAAGCAGTCGGTGTTGATGATACTCCGCCACATGCAGTAAGACCTGCAACTGATGCTGAAATCAATAGACCTGCAAATAATCTCTTGTAACTCTTCTTCATAATTCTCCTCCTCTATGGGGACTTAAAAGATCATAAACCCATAAAAAATCTGCACCACTATAAGACAACAATCATTTGTCCGTCTTACATTAGTGCAGATTTTATCAAAATCTTCGTTCTTTAAATAATACATATTTCTAATTGACAGCTATAACCTCTATCTATAGAAATATTTTCTTTATTTAACACCGATTTTATATGAATCTTTATTCTTTTATCTCTGATAGTTCTTCTGATGTGGTTTCCCAGATCTCATAAAGTTCTTCAAGTCTCGTATCATTCTTCTCATGTTCCTTATGAAGTTCCATAAGTCGTCCGACATCAGCCGCAATTTCAGGATTCTGATAGTCATCATCCAAAACCTGATTTCTTGCTTCAAGCTTCTGAATCTCATCCTCTGTAGCTTTTAATGTTCGCTCAAGTCTCTGGAGATTCTTCTTAAGTTCCTTCTGCATCTCCCAGTCAAGCTTCTGCTCGGATTTTACTTCAGGAATAATCTCCTGCGCCATTGCTTTGACAGCATTACCCTGGGCAGAAGTCGTAGTGGAACTACCGTATCTGCGTACATCCTCTTTTTTTTCAAGGTAATAATCGTAATTTCCGATGTAATTATCAAATCGGTTTTCAAAAAGCTCCAATATGCGGTTTGAAGTCTTGTTTATGAAATATCGGTCATGAGAAACGTACAGTACTGTTCCTTCGTAATTGTTGATTGCATCCTCAAGAACCTCTCTGCCCTGTATATCCAGGTGGTTCGTAGGCTCGTCGAGAATAAGGAAATTGGCATTACTAAGCATGAGCTTCGCAAGTGATACTCTTCCCTGCTCGCCACCGCTCAGATCACCGATTCGTTTATAGACATCTTCCCCTCTAAACAGAAAAGCCGCAAGAACATTTCGAACCTTTGTGTTGTTAAGGTAAGGATAATCATCCTGTATCTCATCAAAGATGGTTTTGTCCATGTGGAGTACGGCATGCTCCTGATCGTAGTAACCTATTTCCACATTTGTTCCAAGCTTAAAGCTTCCTGTATCAGCATCCACATACTGATTCAGTATCTTAAGGAGCGTTGTCTTTCCTGTACCGTTGGCACCTATGACAGCCACATGCTCTCCTCTCTTTATCTCAAAGGAGATATTGGAGAACAAAGTCTTATCATCAAATTTCTTGCTGAGATCCTTTACCGAAAGAACGTCATTTCCCGACTGAACACTTGGTGTAAGTGCGAGTCTCATCTCATTGTCAAGCTCCTCCGGCTTTTCAAGAAGTTCAACCTTGGCCAATGCCTTTTCACGGGACTCTGCCCTCTTAATGGACTTTTCTCTGTTAAACTGCTTAAGCTTTGTGATAACAGCCTGCTGATGCTGCAGCTCCTGCTGCTGGTTAAGATAAGCCTTCAGTTCAGAATCACGTATCTGCTTTTTCTTAACGGCATATTCAGAGTAATTACCCTTGTACATACGGGCCTTACCATTATCAAGATCAATGATCTTGGTAACAACATGGTCAAGGAAATAACGGTCATGGGATACAAGAAGTACTGCTCCGTCATATCTCTTTAAGACCTTCTCAAGCCACTGTATTGAATCAATATCCAGATGGTTTGTGGGCTCGTCGAGTATCAGCAGGTCAGGCTTATCCTGAAGAATCTCTTCCAGTCTTTTTCTGGTTTTCTGTCCTCCGGACAGCGTATCAAAATCTTCAACTCCTGTTTCAATATCAGCATGTTGCTGAGCAAGGTATCCTATCTTCCTGTCCTTTGAGAAAGCGATGACAGACTCACTGTCATCAGGCTCCTCCTGTCCAAGAATACAGCGTATCAGCGTGGTTTTCCCTGAACCATTGATTCCTACTATTGCCGCTTTTTCTTTATCTTCGATATGGAAGGTTACTCCCTTCAATATCTGTTTTCCAACATAAGTTTTATTTAAATTTGCAATATTTAATATCATAACTTCGCTAGTATATATGAAACCTCTATCCGGTGCAAGTTTTGTCCTGTTTTAAGATAAAAGACCGGGCAGATATCCACCCGGTTCTGAACCAACAAAAACATAGAACGCAAACAAACTATATGTTCATCCTGTTTGTACTCAAAATATTGAGGAATCACTGATCATATCACTTCTGAGGTACACCCTTCATGGAAAGAGAGATTTTCTTTCTTTCCTTATCTACCGACAATACCTTTACATTAACGATATCTCCGACCTTAACAACATCCAAAGGATGCTTTACGAACTTATCCGCAATCTGTGAGATATGAACAAGGCCATCCTGATGAACTCCGATATCGACAAATGCACCGAAATCAATAACATTTCTTACAGTCCCGCTCAGAACCATCTCGGGTTTCAGATCATCAAAGTCAAGTACATCCGAACGAAGCACCGGTGCCGGAACATCTTCACGTGGATCACGTCCCGGTTTGGCGAGTTCCTTCACAATATCCTGAAGTGTATATTCACCGACTCCCATCTTCTTTGCAAGTTCAGGTATAGACACTTTTGCTTCTTTTAGCTTTTTCTCAATGTCCAGTGTATTTCCGTCTTTTACATCAGTCGCGTCGAATCCAAGGAGCTTCAAGAGTTCCTTTGCAGCTTCGTAACTCTCAGGATGAACAGACGTCATATCAAGAACATCCTTACCATCACGGATACGAAGGAAGCCGGCACACTGTTCATAAGCCTTTGGTCCAAGCTTAGGAACCTTCAAGAGTTCCTTTCTTGAAGTAAATGCACCATTCTCCTCACGGTAGGTCACAATATTCCTGGCAATGGTTTTATTGACACCTGAAACATACTCAAGCAGTGAGAATGAGGCCGTATTGACATCAACTCCTACCTTGTTTACGCAATCCTCTACCACATTACCAAGCTGTTCGCTGAGCTTTGTCTGATTCATATCGTGCTGATACTGACCTACACCTATTGACTTCGGATCTATCTTAACAAGTTCAGCCAACGGATCCTGCAAACGTCTGGCCATAGATGTCGCAGATCTCTGTCCGACATCAAAGTTAGGAAATTCCTCTGTCGCAAGCTTTGATGCTGAATAAACCGACGCACCTGCCTCATTGACGATAACGTACTGGACCGGAAGCTTACTCTTATTTATAAAGTCAGCAATGATCTGTTCAGATTCACGGGATGCAGTTCCGTTTCCAAGGGAAATGATGTCAACATGATACTTTTTGACAAGTCCCTCGATAACTCTCATTGACTCCGCAATCTTGTTCTGAGGTGCTGTCGGGAAAATAACTGTTGTATCAAGAACCTTTCCTGTCGGGTCAACAACAGATATCTTACAGCCTGTACGGAATGCCGGATCCCATCCGAGAACAGTCTTGCCAATGATGGGTGGCTGCATCAGAAGCTGTCCAAGATTCTCTCCGAATACCTTTATAGCTCCATCCTCTGCTTTTTCCGTGAGATCGTTTCGTATCTCGGTCTCTATGGATGGTGCTATAAGTCTCTTATATGCATCCGCAGCTGCTTCCTCAAGATATGATGTTGTTTCTTTATTTCTTCCTGCACCGATGTGACGGTTCATGAACTTTATGATCTGATCCTCCGGTGCCTCAATCTTTACAGTGAGAATCTTTTCACTCTCTCCTCTGTTAAGCGCCAGAATACGATGTCCCGGAATCTTTTTAAGCGGTTCTGTATACTCATAGTAGTTCTCATACACAGTTTTTTCTTCAGCCTGCTTCTTTGTCCTTGCTGTAGATACGATATGTCCTTCCTCGTATGTCTTTTTACGTATCCACTCACGAAGACTTGCACTGTCTGATAGTGTTTCCGCTATAATATCCTCTGCACCTGCTATAGCTGCCTTTACATCAGGTACCTCTTTTTCTTCATTTATATATCTCTCAGCCTCAACTGTCACTGGGGTTTGAGACTTTCCTGAAACGATAAATACCGCCAACGGTTCCAGACCCTTCTCCTTTGCTATCATGGCTCTGGTACGGCGCTTTGGCTTGTAGGGACGATAAATATCCTCAAGCTTTACTGCAGTCTCTGCTTCATCAATCTGCTTTCTCAACTCATCTGTAAGCTTGCCCTGCTCTTCTATGGAAGCAATGATAGTATTCTTTCTATCCTCCAGATTACGAAGATACTTGAGTCTCTCATCAAAAGCACGAAGTACATCATCATGCATTGCACCTGTCTGTTCCTTACGATAACGTGCAATAAAAGGAATGGTATTTCCCTCATCAATAAGCTTAATGACTGCTTCAGTCTGAGTCTTTTTTATACCAAGTTCCTTAGTGATTATTTCAACAATATTCATAATATTTCCTCTGACCGGTTTATAAAAAATCCTATGTATTATATCATGAGTCGCCCGACAAATGGACGTTTATATCACATCCATTTTCGATATATTGTTCCTTGAAAACTTAATACACTATCTTTTTTATAAAAAATACG
>NZ_FOPH01000053.1 GCF_900113415.1 Oribacterium sp. WCC10
ACGTATAATCCAATCATGTTAGAAAAGTGATTGGATTCTTCCTTTCTCCCAGGTTCTCTGGGCTATTTCTAATCCTTTTCTGATATATTTATCTAGGCACTGTGGATTTGTTTTTCATTAATTACAGCTTTGACTGGTAGGAGGTGACTCAGACCACAGCTTGTCGTCTAATACTGGTAATTAGTTTGTTAACGCTTGACGTTTAGATTTACGTGATTACACAGTCGATCTCTCTGTGGTAGACAACAGTGCCAACTATAATAGTCAGGAGGTTTTATCTAATGTCTATGTTCTTTGCTGGAATTGATATTTCCAAGTACAAACATGATTGCTGCATTATAGCTGCAGCCGATCAATCTGTAGTGGCCAAATTCACTTTTAAAAGCAATAAGGAAGGGTTTGACCAACTACTTACAACTATTAACTCTTTATCCTCTCCAGAAGACATAAGAATAGGGTTTGAATCAACATCTCATTATGCCCTAAATCTTGAGCTTTTCCTTGAAAACGCCTCGCTAACGTTCATGGAAGTAAATCCAGTCTTGATATCGGAATATAAAAAATCGACCACTCTAAGGCGTACAAAAACCGATTCTGTTGACTGTGAATCCATTGCTCGATGGTTAATGACTGTTGAGTACAAACCCCATTCAAAAGGATTTTATCACTCTTATTCTTTAAAGTCATTAACACGTCTTCGTGATAGGCTTGTTCGCCAAAGGTCTTTATACCTTGTTAAGCTCACAAACGTTCTTGATCACACGTTTCCTGAGTTTAAGCCATTCTTTAATGAACGTTTTTCTAAAACAGCTCTATATCTATTAGAAAACTACGGTTCTGCTGAGAACATGTCTGCCATGAATGAAACAGACTATAATGAAATCCGTCGCATATCTCATGGTAAGTTTTCTCCTCAACAGTTCCTTGAATTGAAACGTTTAGCTTATGATACTGTTGGCATCAATAATTCCATATTTGATGTCGAACTTGAAAGCTTACTGTCCCTTTACAAATCCTTGGCCAAAGAAATAAACACGCTTGAAAATGAGATTATTAAGCTCATCAACGAAGTCCATCCTCACTTCATGACCATTCCTGGAATTGGTCCTATTTCCGCCGCAGTAATCTACGCAGAATACGGAGATATTTCCAACTTTTCATCTCCGGCACAGATGCTTGCTTTTGCAGGAATTGAACCAAGCGTAAATGATTCAGGTACTGAATCTCATGGCGGAAAGATGGTAAGACACGGATCATCTCCGTTGCGATATGTCTTGCTAAACTGCTGTCTTCCTTTAATTCGCTTCGATATGACTTTTGCAACTTACTATGCCAAGAAACGTCAAGAAGGAAAACCTCATCGGGTAGCTATAACCCATGTTGCAAAGAAGCTTTTACGAGTTATCTTTGCTTTAGAAAAGCAAAACATAGACTTCAATTCTCAGAAACTTCGCTAACATCAAAAGACCGGAAATCCAGTCACCATCTGAAATACGGTGTATTCAGATGGTTTATTAAAGTTACCCTCAAACCAATAATTTCAAAATTTTGTTTAAAACCTATTGACTACTAATAGTTTGTCACCTC
>NZ_FOPH01000009.1 GCF_900113415.1 Oribacterium sp. WCC10
GCAGGACGCCGATCATAGATCGGTGCATATCGTTCCGGAGTTTTCTGATGAAAACTCCTTCAACTCAAAACTAAAGCTTGGCTTTTCGTTCTGTCCGTTTCTTTACTGCGAATAAATTCGCTTGACCATATTTGGTCGTTTGCTTCCGAGTTCTTTTGAACTCTTCCGCTCTGAATTTTCTTTTTCAAAGAATCTTCAGGGTCTGTGTATTAATCGATCTTTGATTTTCAAGGTTCTAATCGCTTCGTTTAAAGCTATTTGTTTACCGCTCTCTCGAGCGCTCAGTTAATATAACAGTTATATCCGACGTTGTCAAACATTTTTTCAATTTTTTTGATATCTTTTTTCATAACTGAATTTTCAATGCAAATTCTCATGATAGATAAACATATAAATAACAGTATAACACCTATCCTTACTAATACCTGTCTATATCGTATACTAAAGTAAAGCTCTTCAGGGCAAATGCTTAATGTCTGCATCTGCCCGAAAAGCCTACAGATATTTTTTGTCACTATACGACCTGTGTAACTTCTAACGTTAAAATCCACCGCCTGTTTTTTCAAATCTTAAACTTCAGGCTCTTAAGAATTTTGTCTCCCATAGTACCATCACTAAGATCTATCCGTACGATACCGATAGAAAGTGCATGAGTATCATCAAGCTGTGCTATATATTCAGTCCATTCATATCCTATACTCTTATAAGTTCTTCCATGAAATACAACGCCGTCGAACTCACGATCATCAATATCCTTATAATTTTCAAAGTCCTTTTTATAGAAGTCGAAGCCTTCTACGTTATCCTTAAGTTTAAACTGTATAAATCCTGCGCCGAAAGCATCTGCATCTTCATTCTCAACCACTTTATCACGGCTTTCATCATACGACCATCCGGATTCAGGAATCTGCATACTGATATTTACACCGTCATTATCGTTTCCAAAAGGATGTATGTCCACAGCAAAGTCTTTCATCTTAGCATTTGCTGCCGCCGCTTTGTCATTATCGGATGCTTCAGCCTTAACTTCTTCCAGATACTTCGATTCTGCTTCTGATGACGAGAAACCACTTGAATTAAAACTACTTATCTTATAAACACCGGGTTCCTTTTCCGCATCCTTCTCATCAAAGTTGACATAGACAAAATGTGTTGAATCATCAGAAGATATCCACTTGTAATACCTCTTGTTACGCTTCATATGATCAGAGTACTCTTCTTTATCAAATTCTCCATCTACCCCAAAGTATTCTGCCAGCTCTTCATATGTAGTATTAAAAATATCCTTCGCAACCCTGTTCATCCATACATAGCCCTTCTGCAGCTGCTCTTCCGTAATGATTCCATCACCTGAAGGTGCATCTGTTTTTGTGCCGCTGTCAGAGTCAGCCTTATCTGTACTATCTTCATCGGTTTCTTTATCATCCGCATTACCTGCTTCTTTCTTTTCTTCTGACTTGTTTGCTCCTGATCCGGAATCAAAATCTCCATCTTCTTTGACCATGGTATAGTGCGCAGTACCCTGCATATCGAGATACAGTTTGTCATCTTTAATTTCATATGTGTACACAGATGTGCCATACACCGTTATTTCACCGGGTTTCCATGTTATGTCAAGCAGACTGTCAAACAGATTGAACTTGCCTGTTCCATCCGAATATAGTTCAATGTATGTATTACCCATTCCGGACTCTACAAGCATATCATGCGTGACGGAATGTCCTCCGGCTTCATATTCATAAATCACATACCGTCCCACATCCCCGCTTTCAACAGATGTTTCAGTTTCTTTGTTCCCTTCATCCGCTTTGCCTGTCATTTCTTCTGCTTTTCGTGTCGTTTCCTGAACTGTAGTTTCAGTCACTGTTGCGGAAGCTGTCTTATCTTCATTAGAGCCTCCACAGGATGTCATAATCATGATCAATCCTGCTGTAAGAGCAACAGATAGCAAATGCTTTCGTAACTTCATAAATGCTCCTCCTTGATCATCTTAACATTAGTGCAAAATATTCTTCTGCTTTATGCCAAATCCCTGTTACCATTAGGTATAGTATAGTATCTTGGGCGGAAATATTCTTCATAAATCATTCATATAACGAAATTTTCATTTTTTGTTAATGAAATATTGCTCTGTTTTTGTAAATGACACTGATAAAATCATTTTTACTTCAAGAAGTTAGCAGCAGTCATCGGCACAGCAAAAAACCGTCCTTCACTTCTATCCAAAAGTAAAGGACGGTTTTGTAGAATTAAATGAAAATGGGTATGAAATAAATTTAAGCCAATATCAGATACCGGTTCACTCAATAAACCAATGTACCTGACTCTTTGAAGTATCGCTCATAACTGCATAAAGTTCTATTTAACATTTGTTTTCCATGGCTTCTTCTTTTATGGCTCTCATCATACCGACAAAATTTGCACAAATAGTAAGAACATCAAATACTGCCGCAGCATAATTCATGAGCATAATATCATATGTAAGCCACATTAACTGGCATACGGTAAGGACAATCTTAAGATGGCTTTCTTTGGGAGTATCAAGCATAACTGTATAGAGCACTGCTGACACTATAGGTAACAGTTCCATCCATCTGAACCCGCCAACATACAGAAAAACTCCCGACACAAGGATCTGAACTACAACAAAAAAGTATTTCCAGAATGCAGTCATCTCACGCTTCAGGAAGAAAACATTTCTTGCCACACTTACTATATTCGCGACAAGGCCAGACATTCCGCCTAATACCGCATTGCCCACTCCCATGATAAGGAACTGGATATTCTGACCTATGAGTATGTATCTTCTCTTATGTACAAAACCGAGACATACCATAAGTATGGAGCCAATAAAGCCAAGGATATTACCAATTATCAGATTCATTTACATCACCTTTCACCAAACATGCCCATTAATATAAATGCATAACGGTGTCAGGCGCAACCCCTATTACGTGATTTTCTGTTTTGATCATAGACATAATGTTTTCGACCTGTTCTTTGGTTGTTACGCCGATACAGGAAACAGCGTACATATTGAAATTCTGATAATCATATACCATATTCAGATTATATTTACTCATGAATGCACTAAGTTCCCCCGGATCCATCTTCTCATCCACCGATATAATGATGACATTGGAAAATGAATCTGTTGCCGGACCTCCTGTTGGATATTTTTCAGCCGGAAGTGTCATGACAGGAACCTGTGTAGTGTTCTCCACCGGAGCTCCGGTTGTGGTTTCCTCTGCCCGTCCGGTATATGACACAGAAGTTTCCGGATTGTATTCCAATCTGCTTTCCATCTCTTCATCGATGTCAGGGTCATTTCCATCAATGTCTATGACTCCTTCTCCTGACAATTCATATTCCTGTTCTTCCGAAAGTTCTGATTCCTCCGTTAAATCCATAGATTCCTGTTCAGTTTCACCTTTGGTTTCGCTTTCCGTAACATCCTCAGAAATGGCAGGAAGAACACTCTCTATGCCTTTACGCATAATCTCCCATCTGTCTTTAAGCTGTTTGTTACCAACCAGTCTCTTCGCCGTATCAAGATCTCCGGAATCTTCAAGCATATTGGCAATAGAGTACAAGTCATAGAGTATTGTATCCGTGTAGTAATCGATCCCCGCCCAGGTCTCCAAAAAATCTTTTTGATCTCTTTCCTCCAGAGAATTATAGAATTCCAATGTAGCAGGGCTGACAATATTAAGTGTGAATTCGCCGGCATTGGCCAGTTCAAGAAAGTGTACAGCCTGATGCAGAGTCTTAAGTGAGGCTCCGGCGGTTCCCTGTATTCCCATGCATCTATCAAATCTTTCCATCAGTGCTTCTTTAAGAGAAGCCTCTCCTATCAGCTTTGGAATTTCTGTTTCAGCTTCAGACACTGCACTCGCCTTTTTTTCACGCACAGTCTCAGAATATTGCTTAGCTGCCTTTTTAGTTCCGGAAGTTTTGGAGTTACACGAACAAAGTACAGACATTATAAAAATAAGGACTATGGGCAATATGTATTTTTTATTCATACAAAATCTCCATTCACAAAAGCCGCTCAATACTGTACGCATAATGATAAGATCACTTATCATTCAATGTAACGGAACACTGTATAACTAAATAATCTCATGCCAGGTTCTCCACCGACATGAGATTATATATCACCGATCAAGTACTTTTACCACATGCATTATTCAATGAACTGTAACCGATTCCTGTTCAAGCATGCCTGCAAGATATTTGATTATAGCGTCATCTGCCTTGCCTTTGACTCCCGCATAAACTTCAATAGAAAGTCCTTCCTCCTCAATTTTATTAACCACTCCGGGACTCATGCCTTCCGAGATAATGACATTGACATCATTTTGAACCATGGCCTCCAGGTCTTTATCTGCCTTTTGTCCCATCACAGGGAGGTATCCGTAACTGACTATATGATTCTCATCATTAACCTCAAAAACCTTAAAACGCGGGCACTGTCCGAACTGCCAATAAATATTGTCATTTTCATTATTTACCGTAATTGCTATTTTTTTCATGTACATCCCCTCAAAAATAATAGTCCTGGCTTAGGGTCTAAGCCTTGCATCTATAGTGTTTTCAACTGTTTTCAGCAGCAGAACCGCAGTTTACGGGATAAATATATAAAATATCCAGACCTGAGCCAAAACTGCATCCAATGAAATCACTTATGACTATTATGTCGAACAATTTTACCAAAATATTAACACCAATTACGAAAGCAGCCGAATTTTGTCACGCACTTATCTCTGCTGCAATGGCCGTAAAGGCCTGTTTACTGCATTTTATCGGACCTGTACATAATAAAAAACCTGATGATCCGTTTCCGGACCACCAGGTAAAGCGCCAAATAAAGACACAATGTATAAATATGAGCCAAGGGACAAAAACCTATCTCACAGATCAAACTTGCTTGAGAGTGGAGACCAGGCTTTATGGACCGCCCAACATGACTTGAGGCACTCACGCCATCAATATATCATTGATTTCAAGGTTGAATCCTGCCTAAGCAGATTTCACCCCTTTAAAATGCTCCTTTGTGAGTTTTACCACCTTAGGGGATAAAACGAGTACCGCAATAAGGTTAGGTACTGCCATAAGACCATTGGCTGTATCCGCAATCTCCCAGACAAGGCTAAGCTGTACTGTTGCACCGACTACCACAAACATAACATATATAGCCTGATATACGATGATTGCTTTGGTACCGAAGATAAACTCCATACATCGAACACCGTAGAGGCTCCATGAAAGAAGTGTAGAAAAAGCAAAGAGCGTAATACATGAAGCTATAATGATAGATGCAACTCTACTGCCAAACGTTGTTGAAAAAGCCATGATAGTAAGGTCTGTACCTGCAGAATGACCATAGAACCCATCTGCACATCCTGAAATAAGAATAGCCACAGCCGTAAGAGTACAGATAACTATGGTATCCATGAATACCTCAAAAATACCGTACATAGCCTGATGTACAGGATGGTCTACATCTGCTGCCGCATGGGCTATAGGTGCTGTGCCGAGTCCGGCTTCATTTGAGAATATACCTCTTCCAAAACCTGCTCTTGCCGCCTGTTTGATGGTGACACCCATAAGACCACCACTTATAGCCGAAGGAGAAAATGCCCCCTTAAAAATCTGTGAGAATACCCCGCCCAATGCATTGACATGAGTAATGATAACCACAATGGAAGTAATGATATAAACCAGCGCCATGATAGGAACAAGCTTTTCAGTTACATTTCCGATACGCTGCATACCGCCGAAAAGCACAAGAATAGTGAGCATAGCTCCTATGATTCCTATGATCAGATAAATCCTCTGCATGTCAGAACCCGAGATTTCAGGATTGAAAGAACTGAAAACCGATCCTATAGATGTGGCGATAGTGTTAATCTGTGTCATGTTTCCTGTTCCAAGGGCTGCTACGCATCCAAAGATCGAGAAAATCACACCCAGCCATCTCCACTGACTTCCAAGGCCATTAACAATGTAATACATGGGACCGCCCACAAAATCACCTTTATCATTTACTTCACGATAATGTACCGCAAGAATGATCTCGGCATACTTTGTACACATACCAAAAAGAGCCGCAATCCACATCCAGAAAATAGCGCCCGGACCGCCAAGCGATATCGCTCCCGCAACTCCGGCAATATTGCCTGTGCCAACAGTTCCCGCCAGAGCTGTCGTAAGGGCCTGAATGGGCGTAAGGGCACCATCCTGGCTGGTTCTTTTTTCAAACAGTCTGCCAAGGGTATTCTTCATAATATACGGAAACTTCACAAATTGAATGAATCCGAGTCTCAAGGTAATGAAAATACCGGTTCCTATCAGAAGTACAAGCGTAGGTACTCCCCAGACAAAAGAATTAACAGTGCCAGATATTTGATAAAACAGTTCCACTTTTACACTCCTATAATTCGGGAACGTAATCCCATTATTTCGCTTTACGTATGACACTGAAACCGAAAATCTCAAAAGGTTTCCTGATAACCATTCAAATCAGCATAGCTATCGCTATGCAAAAGTTCAATCCGAAGCGAAAACCAAAAACTTTTTTGAATTATCCCAGCGCGTCACAGCACTTTAAAGCATTAAAGGATAACTATAGCACATGTTTTATCCATTCGCCACCGTAATCATATAATGATGCAGTGGGCAAAAGTACCAAATCACGTGCTTGCACGTTGATTTGAGATTTTATGAACCGCCTGAATATGAATAACGAAGTCGTTTTGCATAGCATAAGGGCCCAAGTTTGAGTGTTCAGCAGCACATCTGCCTTCGATTTTTAAGCGAAGGAGCCACGCGGCTTTGAGCGTTTCAAAGGAATCTGTAAGGATTCCTGCTCATTGCACACGAATGTGTGCGTTGGCGCTAATCAGTGAGTGTCAAATACTTTTGACACTCACGTCATATAATGAATATTTGCATTGACACAAATCAATAACCGGTACACCAAACAAGGAAGGACTCTACGCAAGTCATATGTGTGGCGTGACATGTTATATCAGGGTAGCTTTGGCAATTCGGATAAACTCCAGCATTTCACTGGTAACCCATTTACTTTCCTGATAAATAACCTGATGGAACATGTCTATGTGAAAGTTTTTCACAGGAATCTCTTTCAGATATCCCTTTTCAAGGTGTTCTTTAATAGCGAAATATGGAAGGAATGAGCAGCCACCTGTTTCATGTATCATATTCGAGATGACTTCAGTACTTCCCACTTCCAGTACAGGTTCAATGGAAAGCTCATGAAATGCCAGGAACTGAGCCAAAGCAAACTGATAGTTATCTGCTGCCTCAGTAAGATAAAACGGTTCCTTTACAAGTTCATGCAAATTTATCTCTTGCTTTTTCAGGATGGGATTCTGCGGACCACAAACAAAAACACATGGTTCCTTTTTCTG
Organism: Oribacterium sp. WCC10; assembly: GCF_900113415.1. Lineage (GTDB taxonomy): Bacteria > Bacillota > Clostridia > Lachnospirales > Lachnospiraceae > Oribacterium. The sequence continues at coordinate 7,437 of NZ_FOPH01000009.1, forward strand.
AATAACACGTTTCCAGTGAACGTTATAGTAAAGAGCATCCAGGATATATATAATGTCTACTTCGTTCTTCTCCATCATTTCAGTAAGTTCCGAAGGTGAACCTCTGGTTATCTTAATGTGATATTCAGGGTGATGCTCACGCAAAAGCTTAAGTATCTCCGTAAGCGTAAACATACACAACGAATCCAATGTTCCGATGTGAAGTGTATGTGTTCTGGCTTCTTCGTTACCCAAAGCGCTTTTGAGGGAATTTATCTGATTTGTGATATTTTCAACGTACTTGAGAAGCAACAGTCCATCAGGAGTTATCTTTACGTTTTTACTGAATCTGTCGAAAAGAATAGTTCCGAGTTCTGTCTCCAGAGCTTTTATCTGAACTGTAACTGTTGACTGGGAATACCCCAGTTCGTGGCCGGCTTTCGAAAAGCTCTCAAGTTCCGCAACCTTCTGAAAAGTGATAAGTTGTCGTATCTCCATGATTTCTCCTCAGTTCAATACATATTGAATCAGTGTTTTTTCTATACCGGAAACCCGGCAGTGATGCCCATAAGGGTATCGGCGTTTACTATGGAAAAACTGGTTATATCAGTGTTTCCATAGAGCCTCCGGCGTCAGGGCACGGATTTTCAATGGAAATTGATGCTTCGCATCGAAAATCCGGCCAGGGAAACGCATTATTCAGCGTTTCCCTATGCTTTTATATCGAAGTCCGATATATAACAGAACTGCCATTCTTAAATCCATGGCACTCCCGACAATATCAAAGAGGATTTTTGATATTATTGTTTTTAATAGGATAGTTTAAAATCATGAATTTTACAAATGTATTTTTTTTAGTTATCATACGCGTAACTGATAAGAAGAACTGTGCACATCTTCTTGTTGTTGAGTCATTTTAAACGGGTAAACCCGTGATGTTTTAAGGGGAATTTATGAAACAATTCAAATTAGGTCTAGTACCAAAGCTTATCATTGCCATCATCGTTGGTATTTTGATCGGCCAGTTCATGCCATTATGGTTCTGTAAAACAGTTGTTACTTTGTCAACAATTTTCAGCTCATTCCTTAAGTTCGTTATCCCTCTCATGATCCTTGCATACGTTACAATGGGTATCGCAGATCTCTCACAGGGCGCAGGAAAGCTGCTTATCATCACTGTTTTACTTGCTTACACAAGTACACTTTTTGCAGGAAGTATGTCTTTCTTCGTTTCAAGCACACTCTTCCCACACTTCATGTCTCCGGACGCACTTGAAAAGATTCAGTCAACAGCTGATGTAAGTGTAGGAACATATTTCAGCATCTCACTTCCTGCTGTAATCGACACACTTTCAGCAGTAGTGCTTGCATTCATCCTTGGCCTTTGCCTTTCAAACCTTCGCGGCAAGACAGTAGGCACTTCACTTTACAATGGAATGAAGGACTTTTCAGCAATCATCGATGCAGTACTTCACACAGCCATCATTCCTCTTCTTCCACTTTATATCTGCGGTACATTTGTTGACCTTACATACTCAGGTAAGACATTTACAATCCTCGGAATCCTTTGGAAGGTATTCATCATCGTTATCGCAATGCACCTCGTTTACCTCGTTATCGAGTTTGCCATCGCAGGAAGCATTGCCCACAAGAATCCTATGAAGCTTATGCAGAACCAGATCTCAGGTTACACAACTGCTATCGGAACACAGTCATCAGCAGCTACAATCCCTGTAAATCTTGAGTGTGCAAAGGCAGACGGTATCTGCTCACAGATCAGAAACTTCGTAGTACCTCTTTGTGCAAACATTCACATGTGCGGTTCTATGATCACTATAACAGCCTGTGCAACAGCAGTTTGTCTCATGAATGATCTTCCAATCAGCATCATGACAGTCATTCCTTTCATCATGACTCTCGGTGTTGCAATGGTTGCTTCTCCAGGAGCTCCGGGCGGATCTATCATGACTGCCCTTCCATTCCTTTACATGGTATTCGGTACAACAGCAGGTGATCCTAACGGTCCTATCTGCGCACTCATGGTTGCCCTCTACATCACACAGGATTCTTTCGGAACTGCTTGTAATGTATCAGGCGATAACGCCATCGGCGTAGTTGTAGACCAGATCTACAGAAAAGTCATCATGAAGGGTCAGGTTGTTGCTGACGACTGATCATAAGAATATTCAGTATCAGGTAGTGTGAGCACTGTTTAATACTGCTCACACAATCTTTACGGGGTAGCCTTCATTAAAGACTATTCCTAAGAAAGGTTTTTTCAAATGAATGTATTCAATATAATAGGACCGGTTATGATCGGACCATCCAGTTCTCACACCGCAGGCGCCTGCCGTATCGGTGCTATAGTGAACAAAATCGCTGACAATGACAAGCTTACAGAAGTCAAAATACAGCTTTCAGGTTCATTTGCCCGCACCTACAGAGGACATGGTACCGATAGAGCACTTTTAGCCGGCATCATGGGCTACAAGAGCTGGTCGGAAGAAATAAGAAATGCAATGGAGATAGCGACCGAGCGCGGTCTTAAATATGAATTCATCGCAGAAGATATACCGGGTGCACATCCGAATACCGCACGCATCTATTATACCTGCGAAAGCGGCAAAACAGGTTTCGTTGAAGGTGCCAGCATCGGAGGCGGAAATATCAGAGTAGACAACATTGACGGAATGGCAGTGAATTTCAGCGGTGAAAGCAATACTCTCTTCGTCCTTCACAAGGATAAGCCGGGTGTTATTGCAAATGTAACCAATCTCATGTACTGGAGATACGGAAACCTCAATATCAGCGGTTTCCATCTTTCAAGAAAAGAACGTGGCGGAGATGCTCTTATGACACTGGAGCTTGATGATCTTCCACCTGAGGAGCTGATCACAGATCTTAAAAAAATGGATAATATCGATAATGCATTACTTATCCATGCTATCTAAGGAGAAAATAAATGCTTTCATATAATTCAATTAAAGAACTTGTTGATGCAGCTAAGGCTGAGGGCTGTCGCATCAGTGAAATATGCCTGAAGGATCAGGCAAAGAAAATGGGCTCCACCGAGGAACAGGTTTTCAAAAGCATGGAACAGTGTTTTGACATCATGTGTGAGTCAGCAGAATGGGGCGAGCAGAAAGGACGCAAGTCTACTTCCGGTCTCACAGGTGATGAGGGTTATCTCATGAGCCAGTATGCAAAGAACGGCGGCGGTCTCATGGGTCAGCCGATGGCCCGTGCCGTATCACGTGCCCTTGCGGTTTCAAACTGCAATGCAGCCATGGGTAAGATCGTAGCAACACCTACAGCCGGAAGCTGCGGAATCCTTCCCGGATGTCTCATCACAGCTTACGAAGACAGACACCTTGACAAGAAAGACGTTGTAATGTCCATCTTTACAGCAGCTGCCTTCGGTATGGTAGTCGCAGAAAAGGCTTCTATCGCCGGTGCACAGGGCGGCTGTCAGGCAGAGTGCGGCAGTGCTTCCGGAATGGCGGCGGCAGCTCTTGTCGAGCTCATGGGCGGTACACCCGAGATGTGCGCAGATGCTCTTGCCATCGCCATCGCCAATCAGGAAGGTCTTGTTTGCGATCCTGTTGCAGGTCTTGTCGAGATCCCTTGTATAAAGCGTAACGGGTCAGGCGTAGTTATCGCCTTCTCTTCTGCTGACATGGCTCTCGCCGGTATCGAAGCAAAGATTCCCGCAGATGAGTGTATCGATGCTATGCGCGAGGTTGGAGATGCAATGTCAAGAGATCTGAAGGAAACAGCCACAGGCGGTCTTGCAGCTACTCCTACAGGCAAGAGATACCGCGAGATGGTATTCGGCGCTTAAATAAGTTATCCATTTTATCCTAAAATATAAATAAAACCCCTGTGTTTCATAGACGTTGACTGAGCGTCTTTGAAATACAGGGGTTTTCCATATACAAACATCAGAAATGTATGAGCAGTACTCTTCCACGGGAGTCCAGGTACATCGAATGTGTTTTTGGCATAGGATGAAATTGGTCAAGCAAAGAAATCATATCACTATCCTATTATTATATTCCAAACACTTAATATACGTTGTCCGGATATTATCGATATAATTCTATAAGATGTTATGAAGCTTTTGTTTTCTTGGATGTATTGTATACCAAAGCTATCAAAAGACCTACAGCTGTAGGCACAACCCATCCGAATCCAAGCGAAAACAGTGGAAGATGTGCATCTAAGAATCCAATGATAGCGTTTGCGCCGATGGCATTGATCCAATCCGCAGGAAGTGCTTTGATAAAATCAAAAACCGAGCTTATCACTGCCATGGTCATAACAGAAACCACTACCGTATGGTCATGCTTAAAAAATCCGCCAAATACCGAAAGCAATGTCAGTGTGATGGCAATAGGGTACAGCATCATCAGTACCGGAACAGAAATCTTTATGATGGATGAAAGTCCTGCATTTGAAACGATATATGTAACTGTACTGAATAAGATGGCCCACTTGTTATAGGATAAAACGCCGGGGAATATACCCGAAAATGTTTCGGCACAACTCGTCATAAGGCCGACTGCTGTTTTCAGGCAGGCGAAGAAAACAATGACAGTAAGCATCACTGAACCGAATCCCGGGAAATAATGTGCTGAAATGTCCGAAAGCACTGCACCGCCATTATCACTGAGAGATGCATAAGCTCTGCTCTCCGCTCCTGCGAGAGAGACAAGAAAATATATCACTCCCATAAATCCGCAGCTGAAGAAACCTGCTTTGATAGTATTCCCGGCAATGTGATTCGGATCACTGATACCCTGTTTTTTCACAACATCAACCACGATGATTCCAAAAGCAAGACCTGCGAGGATGTCCATGGTATTGTAGCCATCAAGTATGCCCTGAACAAATGGTGATCCGGCATACACTCCTTCAGCTTCAAACACATGAATGGATGCTTCCGGCTGAAACAGTGCTATAGCGAGAAGAAGTCCCAATACAGTTATGAACACAGGATTCAATATCTTACCTATCCATGTAAGTATATTTCCGGGACGAAGTGAAAACCAAAGCATCAGCCCGTAAACAAGTGTAGTGAAAATAAAGAGAATAAGCTTCGGATTCATCCCATCAGGTATCATGGGCTTGATGCCTATCTCAAAAGGTACTGTAAGACATCTCGGTGCTGCAAAAAACGGACCTATGGCAAGATATAATGCCACCGTGAAAATGTATCCGAAACGTTTACCAACCTTTTGGCTCAGATCCAGCAGTCCGTTACTTCCGGTAAGTGCAAGTGAAATGACTGCAAGAAGCGGCATTCCCACTGCTGTGACGAGAAAGCCAAGAAGCGAAGAATAGACATTGGCACCTGACATCTGCCCCATATAGGCCGGAAAAATCAGGTTGCCTGCTCCGAAAAAAAGTCCAAACAGCATGCTTGTAATAGTGATAAGCTCGCCAAATGTAAGCTTTGATTTCATAAATAGTCTTACTCCTTACCCGGGAATCTGTACTCATGAGTATGTATCAGAGCATAGTGAAGATATCCCGTTTCCATTATGTTATATGCATAAATTACAGGAATTATAACAAAAACAAAGCATCCAATACAATCTCGTATAAATACCGGAGAAGAAATAATATTTAGAATACCGTTTATAAATATTTATATTTAGCAGTTTCCCGTATATACATACTTCAGATTCTGCTCAGCGACAGTTTTCAAGCGATAAACATTGTCCACCGCCGTGGCATCTCTGTCGGTCATATGGAACTTGGGAAAAAACCTGGATAAATGAAGAGGAACACTTCGACCGACCGGATTTCCTTCCCCATCGGTAAGCCCACTTATCCATCGGCTGAGTTCAAATATCTCTTCGTCGGTATCATTCTCACCGGGTATGATAAGTGTCGTTATCTCCACATGGCAATGCTTCACCGCTTCTCTGATGAAATCCATAACCATCTGTCGGTTTCCTTTTAATAAATTCTCATAATAATGATCCGTAAAGCCTTTTAGGTCGATGTTCATAGCATCTACATACAGAAAAAGTTCATTTACTGCAGAAACATCTGCCATTCCATTTGTAACAAGAACTGTTTTGAGATTTTCTTTTTTTAGAAGTACTGCTGTATCCAAAACATACTCGTAGAAAATAAGGGGCTCGTTATAGGTAAATGCTACACCGATGTTGCCATAGGTTTTTTCTGCTACAGCTATACGACAAAGTTCCTCAGGTGAAATATATTGAGCCTGTGAAGAACACTGTTCTGCTTCTTCAGACCATGAGATTCGATAATTCTGACAGAAAGGGCATCTCAGGTTACAGCCATAGCTCCCGACAGATACTATCATGCTTCCCGGGTAAAAACGTCTGAGCGGCTTCTTCTCTATGGGATCAAGAGCTATAGACGTTATCTTCCCGTAATTTCCCGGAACAATAATGCCATCCCTGCAGGTTCTCACTCCGCAAAAACCATACATTCCCTCTTCTATGTGACAATGTCTGAAACATACGTTACATTCTGCCATAGCTTATCTCCCGCTACTCACTCACCACCTGATTTTTTCCATGACGTTTTCCGTAATACAGCTTCGCATCTGCATCTTCAATCATTCCGGCCACGGTTCTTTCACCATCATAGGACGAGACACCTATAGTCACAGTTACCGATACCTTTATTTCTTTCTTATATACTATAGGGTCCTTTGATATTTCTCTTCTGATTCGCTCGGCCACTGGAATAGAACGCTCGAGATCGGTCTTTAATAATACGAGTATTTCCTCTCCGCCCCAACGGAACACATAGTCATCCTTCTTGACACAGGTGGAAACGGCATGCGCCACATACCTTAGAACCTTATCGCCACAGTCGTGTCCATAGGTATCATTGACGCGTTTGAAATCATCAATATCAAGAAGCAGAAGGCAAAAAGTATCTTCTCCCTTCTGTGCCCGATTGTAGGCATTATTGAGATGCTTATCCATGGAACGACGGTTTAGCAGATGGGTAAGTGTGTCATAGTTTACATTCTTTTCAAGCTCTTCAACGAGGTATCTTCCACCGAAATAAGTTATGGATAGCAACGTAAGTACCGTTAGTCCGATACAAAAAAGACGCAGTACGAAGGTCGGCCAGAATAATGCATCATCAAATGCCAAAAACTGATATTCCCCATTCACTATCCAGGATATGAATGTCGAACCTAAAAGCAATGCCGTCAGAATGGATGTGAATCTGATGTCGAAAAATACGATGGTCAGCGCGATAAAAAAGAAAAGATAAGCCCACCATTCGCGATCAGGAATCATATAAGAGATACAGTTCCATTGTGCGACAACGATAAACCCCACAAAATATTTTCCCTGTCGCATCTTTTCCGGCTTAATGGTTCCGTTTTTATCCTTGCAGGTTTTCAGAAGATATAGGGCATAGCAAAAGTAAAATGCATTGATGATATCGTATATCACAAGAGTTGACATGGAAATATCCGGCCACCAGCCAATCAGCTTGAATATGGTAAATACAAAGGCTGATGTGGTGGCTCCGGTAAGAGGCAAACCTATAATTATATTAAACGCCCTGTTCAGGTACGCATCAAGTGCCGACATCTCATAATCGCCCATATGTGTTTCCTTCCCGGGAATCTGAAAATCATAGTCAAAAGATAAACATTATCCTTTGATATCACAAAGACTGATGACCAGTACATCATCTACAGAAGCATGTTTTACGAAATAGTCCGTTGACTCCACTTCATGATAAATGCCGTCATCTCCAAGCTGTCTTGTAACGACAGAGACACTTTTCCTGCCCTCTTCATACGCTTTTAGAAGAGCTTCACGATTAAATGTTGCTTCAAATTTCGCCTTGTCTTCGGGATGCATGGTTGCGGCACCATGTACGATCAGTTCGTCAAATACACCGGCGGCCGGACATGATTTGGTTGAGAAATTCTCATACGCCATCATATAGTAACTGTTTCTTGTCAGATTTGCGAAAATAACCAGCGGATACCTCATGAAAATGGCATCCATTAACAGTTTGGCAGCACTGGTTGGTGCCTGAACAGACAAAATATCTTCTGCATCCAATCTGTTGCTTTTCTCAAGACAACAGAGGAAAAACTTATCTTTGGGCATAGGTCTCGCATATAAAAAACCCTGTATCCTGTTACAGCTACAGGTTCTCAGAAATCCCAGCTGTTCCTGGGTCTCCACTCCCTCCGCTATAGTCTGCATATTGAGTCGTTTTGCGAAGTAAAAAATACTTTCAAGAACAATCCTCTCTTTTTCGCTGGAACAGTTACTGCTGAGAAGTGATCTGTCAATCTTTAAAACATCAGCCGGAATGTCCTTTACAAACTGAAGTGAGGACAGTCCGCTTCCAAAGTCGTCAATTGCTACAGAAAATCCGGCTTTTCTTATTTCTTTTACCCATTCAATGATTTTGGCAGACTCTGAAATGAGTGCAGATTCTGTAATCTCAACTTCAAGATACTTGTATGGAACCTGATAGCGGTCAGCAATAGCTGTAAGCTTCTCCACAAAGCACTTCTCATTAATATGCCATCTGGAAAAGTTTGAAGAAATTGATATCTTGACCCCCTGACTTCTGAGTTCCGAAACAGTTTTACAGGTTTCCTCAGCCATATACCAATCAAGAACGTTGACAGCTTCGGTTTTTTCGAGTTCCGGTATAAAAGAATCCGGCATAATAACCTCACCATCATCTTTTATCCAACGTACAAGTGCTTCTGCACCGACGATTCTTCCTGTAATTGCATCATATTGTGGCTGATAAAAGGCTTTCAATTCCTTGTTTTCGATTGCTTTTTCTATTTTTTCAATAATAATTGTATCCATCAGGAAATCCTTTCCCATAACAAAAAACTCCCAGAAAGAAAAACCGCCTGAATAGGAGATCATCCTGCCCACTTAAATTCATCACACTATCTTTCATCGTCAAAATTAAGTGATTCTATAATAGTTCATGAAGTATCCCTGATTACACAAAAACGGGGAGGCGGAAACCCACCTCCCAGATATGAACAAATTGAAAACATACCAATACATCATATGACGTGAGTGTCAAAAGTATTTGCCACACACTAGACGACATGGATCTATAAGATATCAAACCATCTTTTCAGGTCTCACTGTTTCGTCGTACTCTTCTCCTGAAAGGAAACCGAGAGCAAGAACAGCTTCACGTAATGTTGTATTCTCTTCAAATGCCTTATGGGCACACATAGCTGCATTCTCATAGCCGATTACAGGGCTTAAGCAAGTAACCAGCATAAGTGAATTTCTGAGGTTTTCCTCCATCTTATCTTTCTTTGCCTTAATGCCGGATACACAGTTTTTATCGAAAGAAATAATACTGTCTGCAAGAAGTCGTATAGACTGCATCATATTATAAGCAAGCACCGGCATAAAGACATTAAGCTCGAAATTGCCCTGAGATGCTCCTATACCTATGGTTGCATCATTGCCCATAACCTGTATGGCCACCATGGTCATAGCCTCGCACTGGGTAGGATTCACCTTACCAGGCATGATGGAACTTCCCGGCTCATTCTCAGGTATACTTATCTCACCGAGACCGCAGCGGGGACCATTGGCAAGCCATCTTACATCATTGGCGATCTTCATGAGGTTCGCAGCAAGTCCCTTTAATGCACCGCTGACATATACATATCCATCTTTTGAAGTAAGTGCGTGGAACTTGTTCCCGCTTGCCTTAAATTCCTGTCCTGTAATGGAAGAAATCTCTTCGCAGCAAATTCTGTCGAATCCCTCAGGACAGTTAAGCCCGGTACCTACGGCAGTTCCTCCTATGGCAAGCTTTCTAAGATGTGCGGAAGCTTCCGTAATCTGTTCCTTCGATTCCTCAAGCATACCTCTCCATCCTGATATTTCCTGACTGAATCTTAGTGGAACCGCATCCTGAAGATGTGTACGCCCTATCTTTATAATGTCTTCATTTTCTTTCTCAAGGCGCTTCATGGTCTCTATAAGCCTGTCAACCGCCGGAATCAGATTCTCATGAATGGCGATAACAGCGGCCATATTCATGGCTGTGGGGAAAGTGTCGTTTGACGACTGGGACATATTTACATGGTCATTTGGATGAATGTTCACCTCAGGATGGTCATGCACCGCAATGTGGGCTATGACTTCGTTGAGGTTCATGTTTGACTGTGTTCCGGAGCCTGTCTGCCATACTTTAAGAGGAAACTCTTCCGGATATTTGTTATCCATGATATCCTCACAAGCGCCGATGATAGCCTCAGCCTTGTCCTTTGTAAGCTTGCCAAGCTTCAGATTCGCACTTGCTGCTGCAGACTTCAGTACTGCAAATGCAAATATCACTTCTCTGGGTATGATTTCAGTTCCTATACGAAAGTTCTCAAGAGAACGCTCAGTCTGGGCTCCCCAGAAATGGTCTGCAGGAACCCTAACCTCTCCCATTGTGTCATGCTCAATCCTAAATTCCATGTTTTCTCCTCATTTTAATTTAATTGTGTGCTGTGAAAAATCTATGTTTCGGAAAGAATTTTCATTAACGAGTATATATTACCATGATAGGGATAATTTAACCTCTACTTTATTCATAATGCTATAGCCTGTATGGCATACCACGCGAATAAAAACTGCAGATAATCCTATGGACTACCTGCAGTCTATATACACTATTTAACACCTGTTACACAAAATGTATCATCCACGTTCTTTAAGCCTCTTTTCCATGTAGAGTGCCAGGAACTTGATGTGTAATACTTTTCCGGCCGATACCAATCCGTCACGATCCAGTTCACACGCTTTAGTTCACCGTATTTTCCGCTTTTCAGAATTTCTTTAAGCTTTATATAAACCGGTGAGGTTCTCTGATTAAAAACAATGGAAAACACCTTTCCGGATTTATCAGCCGCCTCCTCCATATTCCTTGCCTGCCGGCTGTATACCCCTGAAGGCTTATCTGTCAGAACATTTAAACCATGTTCGAATGCCTTAACCGCGATATCTTCATGTGAAATGTGAGGTGTGGCAATAACCACTGCATCAAGCCTTAAAACACCCTTTTCCGCTTCTTTAAAAATATCATCTGCCGAATCAAAAACCGGCACACCCGAATCCACAGCAGCTTTAAGCATCCCGCTATATGGCGGACGCATTCTGGTAAGTGCTGCAAGTTCCATCCCCTTTATCTTTCCATCAAATATCAGGGAAGCATATTTGCTCCCCATATTACCCACTCCTATCACAGCTGTCTTCATATCATCACCACTATTCTTTAATTTTATGACTGAGTGTCAAAAGACCATATAGTACCATTATGCGCTCAAGCTCTCACCTTCGAAAAGTCGATGCTGCATTTTCCACCGGATATGCCCACAGGTATCTCTGCATCAAAGTCATACTGCTTCGGGGCATAGTCTTCATCCATAAACTCATGAACATAAACTGTTCTATGCTTGGAATCTATGATCCAGTACTCCTTCACTCCGGCATTCTGGTATTTATATAGTTTAAGTACCATATCCTTGCTTCTGGAGGAAGGTGACAATATCTCAACCACCATTTCCGGTGCACCTTCATATCGTATACCGTTTTCGTCATATTCTCCGCAGATCACCAGAAGATCCGGCTGCACCATTGTGTAATTATCTTTATCCAGTCTTACATCGCAGGGGGAGAGATAGACCTCACATGGCATGTTATGCTTTGAAGCACATTCCCTAAATAAAACAAAAAGATCACCAAGTATCCTCTGATGAGTCAGAGACGGAGCTCCCATATCATAAATAACCCCATCTATAAGCTCAACCCTCCGGTCATCTGGTATGGCATAGTAATCATCTATGGTATATCTCTTTTTTCCCCCCTCTGCCGAATATGCCACTGCTGTTTCAGATACCATACCACTTTCGGGATATGTCACTTTTGTATAGTCAACAAGTCCATCACCAAGAACTTTTGAAAGCGCATCTATGGTAAGTTTTCTGGGTGCGGTGGTTTCTCCGCTCATTATCTTCTGAACAGTTCCCAGGGGGACACCTGAAAGCTTTGACAGCATCTCATTGGTATAACCCTTTTCGGTTTTTTTCTTTTTCATCTCCTCAATAGTCATAATCGTACCTCCTAAGCGAATTCACAAATTCTGCTTTTAAATCTGACATGAAGATGTAATCCGGATTGGCTGATATGTACTTTCGATTATAACCTGTTTATTTTTATCAATCAACCATATTTGGATATTATATTGATATCCGAATATCCATATAATATCCAAATGATACTTTTGCGGTACTTAAGCTATCCATGTTTAAACCGTGTTTTTTCAATTGTGATTGTGCTAAAAAAGAAAGGATATGTCTGCCATTCCCAACCCGGAATCTCAAAAAGTAAAGGAATTATCAGAAAGTATATATAAATTTCAGAAATCCTTCGGGATATAATGATTCTATTACATACGTTTAAGAGCGCTGCTCCTGTTGCTACTTGTCAATAGTTTATTGTACTTTTTCTTGTGGAAGTGCCTAAAATCCGCTCTAAATCTAGACTGACATAACATGACTTTTTCATAAAAAACTGTAGAGAATTTCCCCGATATATGTTATTCTATCCACAGGCTGTTTGATGTCGCAGCCATATAACATTTTTTAGAGGATAACAACAGTGGCAAAAGAAAAAGATACAGAAAAGAATGAAATGGCTTCCGTATCTGAAACCGTAATAAGGAGCTTAATCCATACCGTCCGTGGCCAGCAAGTAATGTTGGACAGTGACTTGGCTATGCTTTATCAAGTCGAAACCAGAAGGCTGAATGAAAGTGTAAAGCGTAATATTGGTCGTTTCCCTGAATCTTTCTGTTTTCAAATGACCAAAGAAGAATACAACTCTTTGAAGTCGCAAATTGCGACATCAAACAATGAGGGACGTGGTGGTCGAAGGAAGCTCCCATTCTGCTTTACAGAGCCTGGAATAGCCATGCTATCCGCTGTTCTTCACAGCGATACGGCGGTCAACGTTAGCGTCCGTATAATGAATACCTTCGTTGAAATGCGTAGGTTCATATCAAATAACGCCCTGCTATTTGAAAAAATCAGCAATGTTGAATTGAAGCAGCTAGAATTCCAAAAGGAGACAGATGCAAAATTTGATAAGGTATTCGACTACATCTCAGATCATGCTGAGTCTGAGCAAAAAATATTCTATGATGGTCAGATTTACGACGCTTTCAGCCTAATAGCATCTCTGATTCAAAAAGCCAAGAAGAACCTGTCGTTGATTGATGGATACGTTGATATTAAAACTCTTAATCTTCTAGCCAAGAAAAAGAAGGGCGTTGATGTAACAATATACACTCACCCCAAAACAACTTTGAGCCAGACCGATATCAGCAATTTCAACCGCCAGTATCCTAGCCTGACTGTCAAAGGAACAACTATATTCCATGACCGTTTTCTGGTAATTGATGATACTGATGTATATCATATTGGAGCCTCCATCAAGGACGCCGGCACAAAATGCTTCGGAATAACTCTGATTCAGGATAAACAGATGGCCAGCGACCTAATCAAGAGACTTAAAACAATAAAATAATTTTTGATGTCGCAATTTGCGATATCAAACGAATAGAGTATCCACAGGAGCCGAGCAAAATCGGCTCCTTAGTTTTAGCAGCTACAATCTGCTCTAAGCACCCTTTTCAGCTTCTGTGAAAAGGTCTGTCCCTGCTCCTTGAAATGAAGATTAGCAACATAGGTAGTCTTGCCTATAGTACGTGATATTGTGCATGTGGGCATAGAAAAAGCGCAGGTATCATAGCTGACAACTGCGCCTTCCTGCTCATTCATTATTCTGTTGTTTTCCATTCATAACCTCCGTTCTTACCTTTCCAAAGAGCTGTGCTTTCTGGAAGGTACTCGTTCACGTTCCTGCTGTCTTGTTTTCTGGTGCTCGTCATTGGTGCGCTCACGCTGTTCATTAGCCCTGTTATAGTCAATGACTTCTACGCAAGCCAGTTCTCCGATTTCTTTGTTCAGCAGTTCCTCAATATCCATGCGCTTATCAAAAAGAACATCCACATCCTTTGACCACTTATCCCTGTCAATCTTCTCGATCTTTGGGATCACCTTTCTGAACTCCTTAAGTTGGGCAGGATACTGTTCAAGCATAGCCTTGTTTTCCCTGTCAAACTTCCACTTGGCAACACCTTTAAGACTCTCACTCTTTCTGAAAGCATCAAGGTATGGCTTAAATCTGTCGTATGCTTCAATCTTTGCCATAACAGCTTTTAACTCCTTGCCATAACCGTTATAGGTTTCAGCCAGCTTGTTATACTCGTCAGTATGTCCCTTGGAAAAAGTATGGAGCTCTTCAAAATCCCTAATGTCGTTCTTTTCCAAAAAGCTGAGCATGTTCTTCGGATCCTGAAGGAGCTGTCTGTTGGAAACTTTTCTAAGATAGAACCCACTTACCAGAGGTAGCTGTAGGAATTTATGGCGCTTAACAACTGCATCTATAAGCTCCACAATTTCATTCTTAACTTCTGCAACCTTTTGGACAGCAGCCTTCTTATAATTCTCAACCGCAGCAGTAGTGATGTTGATAAACTTGGAAAGACCTCTAAGCTCCATAACCTTGCGATTATAGTCACCGCGCTCAGTATGGATGCCTTTGTTCTCCAGAGCATTGGCTTCACTGCCAAGATGGATAGTCGGCAAAGCATCAATTCCGAGTTCCTTGAAAGACCTGTGCTCCCAAGTCTCGTCAATCTTAAGAGCGGCATTGATTTCATTAATCAGATCTCTCAGATTCTTTCTCCACTCTTTGGCTTTGCCCTTGTCATTCCAGTCAGTGACCTGCTCCGTCCTGCAAGCGTAATTCTTACCCCTGCGGATTTTATTTCCGTTTTCATCAAGGATATAAACCTTACGCTGCTTTGGTAGCCATTTACCATTTTCATCCATAGCTCTAAGAGTCATGAGACAATGAAAATGCAGATTGCGCTGTCCATGCTTGTTGACCGAATCATGAATCGCCCACTCACAGCACATTCCCTTGGAAACAAAATTGTCATTAACATACTGCCTGACAGCCCTCTCCGCAACTTCATATGACCAGCTATTTGGAAGGGATGCTTTCATCATCCTGCAAAGCTGGGCATTCTTATTTTTCTCTACCATCTCAACAGCATTCCAGAGTACGTTGGGATCCTGATATTCTCTCGGGGCGTTGTCTGGGAGATTGACCTCTTTGTGCACCAGATCCTCTTTTGCGTCTGGGTAATAAGTGTGACCATCATATTCGCTATAACGCTTTTCTCGATCCATATAGCCCGAGGCATCTACAGCAGATCCGCCCCCTCCGCCTTTACTTCCACCTCCACGGCTTACTACGGATATTCGCGTGCTCAAGAACTTCGGCATGTTTCCACCTCCTCTCGGCAGCACGCAAAGCTCTCAGGGCACGATAACGGCGAAGCTCGACGTTATCATGGTCTGTGAGAGGACAATAGGGTAGGCGCTTTCTTCTGCGCCGAAGGGGAAGTGTAGCTTCCCCTTTTGGACATGCACAGCATGGACAATGCCCTCCGCAGGAGTCCCCCGGAAGGGCGCACATACCATCGGAGATGGTATATCTGTGCGCACCCAATAAATTGGGTGGAAAAACATTAGCGGTTGTCAGTACGGTTCGCCTCATCGCCAGTCACCTCGCTTTCGATGGTTTTGCTCTGTGGATGTGTAGCTCTGAACTTGATGTCACTGATCACTTTTTTACACTCCGTTGTAGCCAGAGCAGCCTTAAGGATCTCGTTCATCTCGTCCTCTTCGAAGCTGTAGCACTCAGGGAAATACTTGTGCACAACACCCCCCATCATGTACTTGTGGCGGTTCTCGATTCTTCTTCGAGCCTCGTTTGCTTTCTTCTTCTCCTGAGTAAGACGATTCTTTGCCTGCTGGAGCTGCTTCTCCGCAGCCTCCACACCCTTGTTTGCCGTGTTGTTTGTATCAATCATGTGTAAACCTCCTGTGATAAAATATTTATTGTCCTGCGCAGGGCAAAGAAAAAAGGACTATTCCACTTTGGAATAATCCTCTTTGCTTTACTCTGCCGAGCTTAATATCTTGTCATTGTTTTTTCTTCAACTGTTGTATTGATATTCACCTTATCAATTATCTGCTTGAAGTCACTATCATATACAACTATATCTATTCCTGTATTTTGATTTCCACACTCCGTTCCGTTTATCACCATTGAAAACATCTGATAATTCGGAAGCATATTAGTAGTATCAATTAAAAAATTATATATCATTTTTCCGTTACGAATAGTTCCAGAAAAAGCTATATCCTCACTGGTCATTTTTTCAATAATACTATCTGATTTGACTGCACAATAATGATTTCCTTCTGGTATACTTCTCAAATCTGTCGCAAATCCTAGAGCAAACCACCTATTAGCCATGTCCTCATCAACAAAGCTCCCAATATTTCTACCCGAAAAGACAAAAATGTCATAATCACTGTCATTCAATCGTTCCAAATACTCATATATATTTGTTGTTTCTGACAATTTTATATTGTTGACTTTATGAATATAAATTTCCCTGCTCTTATCAAAAGAGGAATCCGACTTCGTACTAATCCCGTATTCATTAAGCAGTAATTCGCCTAAATAGTTAGAAATCTTTTCTGCACCAATGTAATTTGGATGCCCATATCTATCAGCTTCCGCACTATAACCTATTTCATGGTAAAGGTTCTCTTCATTAAAGTCGTAAAAAGGAATATTATGTGCATCGGCATATTCCTTCGTGGATTTATATCTTGCAATAGATTCGCCATAAGGAATATTAACAAAAATGAGTTTTATGCCCTCTTCTTCGCACAGATTTACTATCTTCCCAAGGTACTCATCTGCAATTACCACCATAGGTTCTGCTTCAACAGAATCTACATCTCCTTCGCTGAATGTTGCATCCGCAGCCCCAGGAGAAGTTCCGCCCAAAGCAGAGAAGCCTTTAATCCCACCATGATCCACCATTTCTGCCTCTGTATAATCGTTTTCACCAAGGCTTGTCCATCTAGTGTGATATCGAATATTAGTGAACGGGAAGCTCAATCCGCTTTGTGTAGGATCAACTTTTTCTATTGCCATGCCAGCCTCAAACTTAAGTGGTGATAACTTCATGCTATCCATAGGTTTACGAACTACACCTTCACTACAATTCATGTCATTATAAACATACGCATCTGTGTATTTATGAAACGTATATGTATCTATAACTACAGCTTCTGGTGACTGATATTTAAGAGCTTCTTTTAACCAATAATATGTTATTACAAGGCTTTGTTGTTCGCATCCCAGATTATAGCTACGGATTCCATAATTATCGTAAACCACCTGAGGGTTAAACGAAGATACAGCATGTGAACTTCCAAAAAATAGCACCTCAACAGTATTTTTATCTAATTTGTAAAAGTCTTGATAAGTGTTTGTTGTGGGCCAGCTTTCATTGTAATAATACTTTGGCATCAACCATCTGTTTACCACTAACACACAGAACAGAGCCAGTGTAACAAATAGTATACATTTAATGCCAAGCAATATTCTCTTTTTCATACAATCAAAATCCTCCATAAATAAATGCTTGTGCATCAAATCCGTAACCATATGTTCCAAACACCATTATGAACAGAATTGCTCCAATATATATAAACCATCTTATCGCTATATTCTTCTTCAAAATATAATCTCTTATTACAATACCTCGTTCCTGAACCGAACTTACAAACAGCAGGAATAACATGCAGAATATCAAAATATGGAATTCCTTCCACCCTAGCCCTAGTGAATACAAAGCATCATTTGTAAATATCCATGGATTATGCACAGCAAACATGGATTTTATCATTGAAAGACCTGTTTTTAGGTGATCTGCTCTAAAAATAATCCAAGCCAGCATAACCAGAACAAATGTGGCAACTCTCTTATATAGTAAATAACCCAAACCGTCTTTTCTCAGCTTAAATACTTCACAAAATTTTGCTTTTACTGGATTCAACCACTCACCAAACAGCTGATATACTCCGTGTAACAATCCCCAAAATAGATATTTATAGCCTGCTCCATGCCATACTCCACTTACAGCAAACGTAATCAATATATTTAAATACTTTCTACACTTCCCTTTTCGATTTCCTCCCAACGGAATATATATATAATCTCTCAACCATGAACTGAGTGATATGTGCCACCTTCTCCAGAAGTCTTTAATAGATGTTGAAAAATAAGGATGCATAAAGTTATCAATAAGATCTATTCCAAAAAGATTAGCTATTCCTTGAGCCAATGAAGTACATGACATAAAATCTGCGTATAGCTGAATACTATAAAGAATTCCTGCCACCAAAACGTACATGCCTCTATATGTAGGATAATTATCGAAAACCTTATTGACTATTATTCCAGCTTTATCTGCTATACATAATTTCAGGAAAAAGCCCCAGAGAATCAACATGAATCCTTTAACAAATTTTCTTTCATCAAATCTATTTCCTGCATATAATTGGTCAGATAACTGAGAATATCGCGGAATAGGTCCTTGAATGATTTGTGGAAAAAAGCTTGCAAATAACAGATACTTAAAATAGTTTCGTTCAGCCTTGATAGCACCTTTATAAACATCTACGTTATACGATATCAGTTGTAGTGAGAAAAAAGCCATTCCGATAGGAACTAGCCACCAGTTAGGCATATCCTTATGTATAAAGGAATCCATAATAAATGGACATTCCTTTATTGCCAATAACGGAAATGCAACCATGCATACTGACAGTGTCAAATATATTTTCTTATGCTTTTCATGCCGTTCCATCAATAAACTAAATATCCAACTCACAAATGATAATACAATAAGCATGAAAAATTTACGCTTAGATCCTTGCGAGAGATACCAATAAAAAGCCATACTACCTGCCAGTATCGCCATCCACCTGAATTTCAACGGAATAACATAATAAAGCAGTAGCACGACTACTACAAACAAATAAAAGTATAATGAAACAAAAACCATCTTCCCACCTATGTACCACAAAAATGTGTACTTTTTTGTGAGGTGTTTTTTACCTATAGTCCTTAAGTACTAATACTCGCTCTATCAGTGGATTTTTGAGGGAAAAATCATTATAATGAAATACGTTGGTTTTAGGACTAACAAAAAACAAGAAAGTACACCTTCTTGCTCGGAAATGCACTTTCAATTAAGTGGTTTTCTTGTATATAGAAGCCCTATATCTGAACGTTGAAGCAGGCATATTTACTAGCCTTGCCGCCTCTTCAGTAGATACCTTTTCAGCCTTCCATCTCTGATAAACCTCATGAAAGTTCTCCGGTAAAGGTCTTGGCGGTCTGCCCAGCTTCACGCCCCTAGCCTTTGCAGCAGCAATTCCCTCAGCCTGTCTCTGGTGGATTGTCTGATACTCGGTCTCTGCCACATATGAGAGTAGCGCAAGTATCAGATCACTGATAAATGTTCCCAGCAGGCTCTTTTCACGCCTTGTATCAAGAAGTGGCATGTCAATGACAACAACATCTGCGCCTTTTTCCTTAGTTATGATGCGCCACTGTTCGCTGAGATCACGATAGTTACGTCCTAACCTGTCAATGGATTTGATATACAGCACGGAATTGTCATCCAGTTTCTTGAGAAGCCTCTTGTACTGCGGTCTTTCAAAGTTCTTCCCTGACAGCTTATCCAGGTAAATCCTGTTCTGTGGAACTCCCATCTCCATCAATGCAAGAATCTGTCTATCCTCGTTCTGCCCTATAGTTGAAACCCTTGCGTATCCATAAACCTTTTCGTTTTCGCTCATGTGAAACCTCCTGTCACCGCTTATTTACGGCTATTGTTAATGTTTTCCATTTGTGTTCTGATCTGATCCCTTCTTTCCTGTGTTATCCTTCTGGGCTTACGGTAACTAACGTACTGTTTTGGCATTGAATAGGTCTTGTCGATATCAGTTGCCTTGATGCATCTGTAAGCCTCAGGGAACTCGGTAACTAACGAGTCAAGTTTTCTTATAACGGCTTTATCTCTGGTATAGACAACCGCTTCTTCCTCCCCTGCATTGAAATTGATAACTGTCTCCTGCTCAATCTTGGTTAATCTGCTCATTTCTTAAGCTCCTTTCTGACTGCCCTCTTGGTCTGTTCTGTAGTTTGTGGCACGGACGGAAACGAAAGGAAAAGATGGATAGGATAAGATGGGATAAGATAAGTTAGTTAATAGGGTATATCTTTATTCTCTTTTTCTTTGGTTCTTTCTTTTTCTCTTCTTTCTAGGGGAAGAAGGAAGAAAAGAGAAGGGAGGAAAAGGGAAAGAAGAGAAGGAAAACACAGCCCTCGGTAATTATCGGAGTCATGGGAAATAAAAAAGTGCTAATGAAATCTTCTCCATTAACACTTTTCTAAGTTTATTCAGTTCAGTAATTACCGTATCAATTGACTAAAAATTGGGTGTTTCAGAGTTTGCTACCACAACGCTTACTCTGGAATAATGCTCCTGATCATATTCTTCGGCAGGGATCCCGTAAATATTGGGATTCATAGCCTTAAGTTCTTTCAGTCTTGCCCTTCTTCTAGGGTCATATCTCTTTTCCCATGCTTTCTGAGCACCTCTGGCTTTTCTGTCAAGGTACTGTCTATGGCGCTTGTCCTTGATGGCTTCTATGCGTTCCTTCTCAGCAAGCTCTTCTTCCGTCAATTCCTTCTCGGGCATACTGTAATTACCGATGAAATTGAAATAGATATCAATCTTCTGAGTAGTCTGTATAGAGCCTTTCCTATCACGCTCATGAACCAGTATCTTATCGACAAATTCGTTTACCATATATGCCGTGAGTTCATCAAAATTATTGTATCTCGACATCAGATTTACAAAACGCTTGCCACTACGCTTGTTTTCCTCAATGGATTCAAGCTCGTCCTCAAGCTGGCTATACTCCTCCTTCATGGCAAGTTGCTCTTTGGAATACTGGGTTATCAGCGTTTCGTATCTGTTCTCAGGCATTCTGCCAAGGGCATTGTCCTCATAAATCTTGCATATGAGCTTTTCCTGCTCTCCAATACGCTTCTGACAAGCCTTCTGCTTCTCTGTTTTTGCCTTGATTTCAGTACTTCTGCTGTCAGATTCAAGCTGTGTTATCTGCTCTATAAAAGCCTCAGGATCCTCGTCTATCTGTGACTTAAGGAATCTCAGTGTTTCCTTAAGGATTTCCATAACAGCACTGGCATCTATTCTGTGACCAGAGCTACAAAGCGTACCAACAGGCTGTTTACCATACTTTGCACAGATGTACTGCGCCACACGCTTGCCATTACTTGTCCTATGACAGTACATGAGGGAACCGCAGTCGAAGCAATACATCTTTCCGTCAAGGGGATGGGGTTCGCCCCAGCCATTAGGATATCTCTTGATACCAGTCCTGCACTTCTGAGCATTATTGAAGGTCTCTTCATCCACGATAGGCTCTTGTGTATTCTCAAACACCTGCCAGTATTTCTGAGCAACATAATGGCTTTTCTTGTCCTTGAAATGCTTACGGGTCTTGAAGTTTACTGTATGTCCAAGATACTCTTTCTTTGTCAGAATACTTGCCACTGTAGAACTGTTCCATCTGTATGGATGTTCTAAAACGCGCCCCTGCCATAATCCCATGCCCTGCTTCTGCTGATGCACGGCAGGTATTTCTATCTTATCAGCCTCCAGTATCTTTGCTATCTGATATGGGCCTTTAGACTCAATGGTAAGCTGAAAGATTCTTCTCACAACCTCAGCTGCTTCTTCGTCAACAATCCAATGGTTCTTGTCCTCTGGATCCTTTATATATCCGTATGGCGGAGAGCTGGCAACATGTTTTCCAGAGTCCCCTTTCGCCTTAAAAGTTGATCTTATCTTTTTACTGGTGTCCTTAGCATACCATTCATTCATGATATTGCGGAATGGGAGAAAATCATCATCTCCAAACATGGTGTCAGTACCATCATTTACAGCTATGAGGCGGACATCCTTTTGTCTGAACATTTCCACAATCTGCCCAACTTTGAGATAATCCCTGCCCAGTCGGCTCATGTCTTTTATGACAACGGTGCCAATATTTCCGCTTTCAATCTCTTCCATCATTGCCAAAAATGCAGGTCTGTCAAAGCGTGTACCCGATATTCCATCATCAGCAAAATGCCTTGGACTTGGAAGTTCATTAGATACGGCATACTCCATGAGAAGCTGCTTCTGATTTGAAATACTGTTGGACTCGCCCTGAAGTTCATCATCATGGCTGAGTCGCTCATACAAAGCTGTGTACTGCTGTTTCTGCTTTTTCATAAAACTCCTTTCCACGCCTCGCTGCAGGTATCAAGGCCTTCAGCAACCGTAATTACTCTGACATTATTTTTCTTAAGTTCTGCAACAATATGAAGAACCGCTACCATTTCTCTGCCGATTCTGCTTACATCCTTGACGATAACAGTACTGATATTGCCAGCCTCAGCTTCCCTAAGAAGTTCATTTAGAGTTGGTCTGTCAAACTTGGTGCCAGAGACACCCTCATCCGAATAATGCTTTATCTCTGAAAAATTATGAGATTTTGCATATTCCGTCAGCAGTTCCTTCTGTGTTAAAATACCATTAAGTTCATAGGGACCGCTCATGTGGTTAGTTCTCTCATACAATGCCGTGTACTGATGCTTTTGGTTTTCCATAAAGCTCCTTTCTGTCATAAAAAAATGACAATACATAATTAGTTCCTCGTATCGGGGAAACCTCTTAAAATCCCCTGTTTCTGCTACTTGTATCGTATTGATACAAGAAACTAATTACATATTGTCACACCCGGAACGATTCGATGTCGGCTTTTGACACTCACGTCATAGGATCAGTGCCCATGGAGGTAAAAATGAACTCTTTTTATATGTGGTTTGCGCCATTTTTTCTTTTTTTCATCTTTTCACTCGGTTTATTTATATGGGATGGCGTAAAAGCCAAAGAAGCGGGAAGGAAAAGAAAGACCTGGATTATGGTTTTAGCCATCATAAGTTTCGGATTGATGGCAACAGTGATCATTTTATCCGTTCTTTTGCTGCTTCTTACCATAGCGATAGTTCAAAACATGTAATCAGGAAAGAAGATACAGATATGAGCGACAAAGTGTTTATTCGAATCCTTGTTTCCATAGTCGCAGCAGGAGTCATCATCACGGCTTTACATGCTGCCTATATTTATTATGCCTATGAGCATTCTTCAATCATATACTTTATTTCAAAGGAGCTGTGGCCATGAAAAAAACAGCTGTCATAGCGGCTTCTGTCCTTTTCTTTGTATTTGTCAATGTCTTTTTATACACTTCCGTCACCCGCCGTCTCGGTAATAATTACAGCGGTATATCACAGACAAAAATGGTGGATGTGGCAAGATATCTTCCTTTTGAAGATACTTCGAATCTTGCAAGGACCGGTTCCTCCATGCATTTTTCAAAGGATGATGACCTTCCTGTACTTGATGGTGCTGCGGCACTGGTTCCTGTATATGCCTCAGTCATAGATTCAGTTTACCCGGAGGGGTCTGTCACCTATGAGGGTGGCTCGTTTTCAGATGATAATCAGTACGGAGAAAATTTCGCAGAAGACAGTGTTATGCAGTATCAGAACACTATCCGCGGGTTCGATGCTCTTCTCGATGGTTCTGTAGATCTGTTCTTTACTGCACATCCTTCGGAAAAGCAGATGGAAACAGCAAAAGAAAAAGGCATAGATATCGAACTGGTTCCCATAGGACTTGAAGCATTTGTATTCTTCGTAAATAAAAACAACCCTGTAGACAGCCTTACCGTTGATGAGATAAGGGGAATCTACAGGGGAAATATTACAAACTGGAAGGAAGTGGGCGGTGCCGACAGAAGCATTAACCCGCTTCTTAGGATCAAAAATTCCGGAAGCCAGACTATGATGGAGAAATTCATGGGAAATGACATGATTGAAAGTCGCAGTATGTTTGCGATATTCGGTGCCTCCATCGGTTATTCTTTCAGGTACTATCTTTCAGGAATGGTGGCAAATGATAATGTCCGTATGCTTTCCGTAAACGGTATTTATCCCGATGCGGAAAACATCAGAAACAGCCGGTATACTTTAACCGCCGCCTTCTATGCTGCCTGCCGAAAAGATAATACAAATCCCAATGTTCCAAAACTCGTTGACTGGCTACTGTCAAAAGAAGGTCAGAAACTGATAGAAGAATGCGGTTATGTGGCGATAAACCCCATCTGATCCAACAGCTATATATCTTTTCATAAGCTTCTTCTATCTCCTTAAGCCGCTTATGAAGATCTTCTTTCGGGCTTTACCAATCATTCTACCGCATTACAGTTCTTCACCGTTAGTTTTTATCACGTTCTTGTACCAGTCGAAGGACTTTTTCTTTCTTCTCGCAAGAGAGCCTGTTCTGTCATCGTATTTCTCAACTAGGAAGGATACTCTCCTGAATCTCTGTGAAGAGTTCCTGAAAATGGCGGCTTTCCGAAGCATTCTCCGGGATAAAACGTCGCTCAATCCTGTCTTCTTCAAGACTGTCACCGGTTTTTTTCTGAAATCCGATGCCCTTTCCCTGACAGATCGACTCATTCCCATCCTTGTCACGGACCAGCACCATATTATTGTTAAGTGCTTTTACAACTTTCACAAAAGACCTCGGCATAAACCAAGAATCATAGGGACAAAAAAAGGCAGGGCTATACGCATAAAAAACACTGAATCATCTACAGTCAGTATAATCTGCGTGAGCCTTGCCTGCATTACCAGTCACAAATCACAAAAATTGCTATAACAAATAGAATTCGATTTGTAAATTTGTACTGTTTTACAATTTTCTATATATTTTTTAGTCAAATATCACAAGGTCACATGGTTATCAACTCATATTCACGTGTCCCAAGACCGATCTTTTCTGCATGTTCCAGGGTCTCTTTCCATCTGATATTGGGATTGGAATCAAAGAAATGGTCGTGATGATGATGCCAGCCCGGTTTATTTAAATTATCCGAAAGCTGGCTGTTAGGCATAGGAGCCGACCTGAGACATGCATCCACACATGCCTGATCAAGAGCAACCGGGTCAAATGATGCAAAAAATCCCACATCCGGCAGAATAGGAGCATCATTCTCTCCGTGACAGTCACAGTTCGGTGAAATATCCCGTACCAGACTTATATGGAAGCATGGTCTGTCAGCGCACACAGCAGCACTGTACTCTGCTATCTTGCGTCCCAGTATCTCATTTGCATCCCAGTTCATGTTTTCTATTGCATCAAATGCGCAGGCACCTATACATCGGCCACAGCCTTTGCAGAGGTTCTGGTCAATATGAGCCTTTTTATTTTCATAGTATATGGCATTCGAGCCGCATTCCTTCGCACAGCGGCCGCATCCACGGCACATGTCCTCGTGAACTGAAGGATGTCCGCTATTGTGCTGCTGCATTTTGCCTGCGCGGCTTCCGCATCCCATACCTATATTTTTTAAAGCACCTCCAAAGCCGGTAGACTCATGTCCTTTAAAGTGGGTAAGAGAAATAAAGATATCTGCATCCATCACAGCTCTTCCTATATAAGCAGTCTTACAATACTCGCCCTTAGGTACAGGAATCTCTATATCATCTGTGCCTCTTAAACCATCTCCGATGATTATCTGACATCCGGTAGTAATGGTATTGAAGCCGTTGATATTGGCACAATCCATGTGTTCAAGGGCATTCTTGCGTGATCCCGGATAAAGGGTGTTGCAGTCAGTTAAAAAGGGTATGCCTCCCTGTTCTTTGACCACGTCAGCAACAGCCTTGGCATAATTCGGTCTAAGATATGACAGATTGCCAAGTTCTCCAAAGTGCATTTTGATTGCAACAAACTTACCGTCCATATCGATGCTGCCTATACCTGCCTTACGTATCAGCTTCTGCATCTTGACAGTCAGTGACGTTCCCACAGTTGTTCTGAAATCTGTAAAATATACCTTTGATCCGGCCATTTCTCCTCCTAAAAAAATAATCATCCTGAAACATAAAACTATGTATCAGGATGATTATACCTTATTTACGTGAGCAGGTGTCTCAACTTTTTCAGTACTTCCACTTCTTAGGGTTTTTCACTTCCTCAACCATATCGAAGTAAAGTTTTTCGGCTTCTCCGAAGATTCCCACGCGACGGGTCAAAAAACCGTGCCTTGTTCCCAGAAGTCGTTTGCAGGTAACGGATACTCCTGCCTGAATAAGCATTCCCGCAAACTTTTCTCCTTCAGGTCCCAAACTATCGGTTCCGCCGGTACAGATAAGGAACGGATTCAGTCCCTCAAGCTGTTCTCTTTCTGCATATACAGGTGACACTCTCCAGTCAGTTTTATTCTCACCGCCTGCATACCATTCATTATAGAGAAGTCCTCTCTTTTGAAGCTCGACAGACTCCGGTGTTGCATCCGGTCCAAGCTTCGATACAGGATCTGCTGCCAGGTCAAGGGGGGGATAAGCAAGACAGGTGCGGCAGATCTTGAAATCGGGCTTCTCACCCCTTCTCTCCTTTTCATGATTCATGAGAGTTATAACGGTTGCCATGTTTGCGCCTGCACTGGCACCACTTAGGATGATACGTTCAGGGTCAATGTCAAACTCCTCAGCATGCTCATAAACATACTTTACCACTGCATAGCCTTCATTGATCGCATAAGGATATGCCTTCTCCGGAGCCGGTTTATAGTCAATGTCTATGAGAAGACACTTTGTGTTGTAAGCCACCACATGAGAATAATTTACATCCTGTCCACGATATGGCTTTACAAATCCGCCTCCGTGAAGCCTTATGATAACAGGCCCCCTTGTTTCCATGCCTTCCGGCTCATATATGTAAACCTTCACAGCCTCCTCACCTTCACGTAGTATCATCTTTTCATAGCTCCTCTTTAAAGGAAACTCCTTCAGAAGCTCCTGATCCGGTTCTATACCATGAGCACCATCTCTTACATTGCTCAATGCTTCATTATTTTCATTCATTGTCTTCTCCGTCCTGTAGTTCTTCCGGTACTGATGCTTCCCCCCTTTATGGAAGCATACATAATACCTGTAATTCTTTATATTTAAATTCAATCTATACTCATACAAAACTGTTTTCGCCCATTATTCCGATATACCGGCGCATCCTCACCGGGGCAACACTAATTTTTCTCAGATAACGGGAAATACTGTCATGGTCCAGAATACGGAAATGATGCATCCAAGAACTGCGAACAGTGCGCCATGCTTCATCATATACGGAATGTCATATCCACCGAGTCCCATGATATATGGGGTTGCTGATGTAGACATCGGAGTCATAAATGCTGTCAGGCATGCTGCCTGAATAAGTATCATAAGTCCTACCGGATTTCCGCCCATGGCTGCGCAGGTTGCGATGGCAATCGGGTGGAATATAAGCATTGTACCTCTGTTTGACATGAACTGTGTAAGCACAAAGGGAAGGACAAAAAAGATAAATCCTAAAAGGTAATTGCTGTTTCCGAGGCTTCCGACAAATCCTGAAATGACGCTTCCGATGAACTCACCTGCACCTGTTGCTGAAAGAGCTCCGGCGATGGCATTTGAACCGACTATAAGGAAAAGAATACCAAGAGGAAGTGACTTTCCTGCCTCCTTAGGATTAAGAACATTTGTGAGAATCATAAGGAGCGCACCGATTACCGTGATGGCCCAGCTGTCGAGACCAAGCTGATCGCTGAACATAAGTGCAAGGGCATCTCCAAAGAAAATGATGATGGATGCATACTCCTGGAACTTTGTAAGTGTGGACTCACTCATCTTCTTTAATGCCATGTCCTGAACCTTCACAGGAGACTCTGAAGGAAGTCCCTTGATGCAGAATATTCCAAAATATACGATGGAAAGAATAAGCATCGGAAGTCTTGCCTTCATTGGATCCGCAAGACCAACAGCAAAATCTGTATATCCGTAAGACTCAAGATAACCATTTAATTCTGCTGCAACTGTTGCTCCGGCACCTACAGGAAGGATACAGCAGGTAGAAATGATGGCTATACCTACCGGGAAAAGTACCTTTGTTGTGGGAATCCCCATCTCGGTTGCTGTTGCCATAAGCATAGGCGCTACGATGGAAAATACAACCACCGGACTCTGGATGAACTGGGAAAGGATAACACCGATGATGACATATCCAAGCACCATTTTGGTAACGCTTCCCTTTGAAAGATTTGAAATGCTCTTTGCCAGATTGATACAAAACTGTGTTTTGTTGAAACCCGCAGCTACAACGCACATACCGCCAACCATGATTACATTGGAATTGGCGAAGTATGAAAGTGCTTTTTTTGCCTCCAGACATCCTGTCAGTGTCATAAGCATCATGGATGTCAATGCTATGACTGCGAGGCTGTACTTACCACTGCAGTAGCCGATGATGGTAAGCACAAAGATAATGAAACAGATCGTTAACAGACTCATATAGTCCCTCCTTCGTTTGATACGTCAGCCATCAAAATCAGGTACCCCTATGAGCCGACGCCCTATGACAAAATTTTTGTAAAACTTGTCATAAACATTGTTTTTTTATCATCTTTTGCTTACTATAAGGTAGATTTAACTATTACACAAACGCATATATTTCATGTATACATTCCATAATGTAATTTTTAAATAAGCGAAATAATGTTTAAATTAATTTACGAATAAACCGTTTATGGAGCCGATTAGATTTGTGTCATCAGCGAAATAATGACAAAGCGGAGATCATCATGAATGTCAGAGACTATGAATACATCATCAAGATTGCAGAGAATCAAAGTATCACCAAGGCTGCTGCAGCTCTCTATATCACGCAGTCAGCCTTAACCAAATATCTTCAAAGAATTGAGGAGGAAATCGGACTGCCTCTTTTTTTGCGTTCCGGTCATAAATTTTTGCTTACAGATGCCGGCAGAGAATATGTGGAAACAGGTCGTGTGATTCTTAAACTTGATCAGGACCTGATGCAGAAATTAAATCAGAGTTCTGACTTAAGACAGAAAGAAGTGCGTTTTGGATTTGGAATGGGACGTGAACATTTTCTGTATACAAAAGTATTCCCGAAGTTCCTTAAAGAACATCCGGGAATAACATTGAAAAATCATGCTGATGCCAGCAGGCACCTGAAAATGTATCTTGATAACGGTCTTCTGGATCTTGCCCTCGTCACTAACCTCGATCCTGCACCGGGATATAAATACATACCTGTAAAACAGTGCTATCTCTCACTTTTGGTACCCGCAGATTCACATCTCACAGAATCAGCATCAACTATAGAGGGATATCCTTATCCTGTGGTCTCTCTTTCGGATTGCGCTGCAGAAACATTTGTATCCACGGATCCTACAACTCATTCCGGTTCTTTTTCTGATAAACTTTTGAAGCAGTTTCTTCCCGATGCCTATGTCTCAATGGAGGTAAGCGACATAAGAAGTCTTTTCAATGCAGTAAGAGCCGGATTTGGCATTGCCATAACATTATCCTACGACTTCGTAGGAAAGGATCTCAAATATCTTTCAATCAGGGAAGCAAAGCCCCTAGAGGAAGACATCCAGCTGGTTTACCGTTCAGACATGGCAATGTCCAAATCCATGAAGGACCTTATAGATATAATCCTGGAGGCAACGAGGGACTGATAAATCCTGAATCAACAACATGTTATGAGCAAATGTTCCCCCTATCATTCCGGTACCGATCATATGGTCTCTGACCGCAAAATAGTCATCGGGCGTGAAATGTTTCTTAACCATTAGCCTCATTTTCTCATCACGGGTCATCATGATGTCGCACATCCTGGAGCACTCCTCCGTGATATCCCCTCCGCTTTCCGTCTTTCAAATTATCCTACATCTGTTTCTTTTCCGATACTTTCCGGCATAGGCCCATCCTTTACATCTGTGTACCAGTAATCATAGGACACCGGCAGAAAATCCACATTTGAAGTACGGACATCCTCCCAGTCCATGCCCCATGGCCGGAGATAAATATAGTACCTGAAGCTTCCATGTTCATCCTCGTATCTGCAATTTACTTCTATCAGATGATCATATTCACTTACGTCGGAAGCACCGGGATCCACAATCCAGTCCGCATGCTGAACATTTTCCCCATCCAGCAGGAAATATCCTTTCTCGCTCTTCATGCAGCCTGCACTTGTTGTGCCGGGACCGAAGCTGACCTCCGCTTCACAGATAAGTGATTTCGCAGAACCCTGGTCATCCCAAAGGACGATTCGACCGGCATTATCACTTTCGACAAATATCGACCCGCAAACATCATGTATGCTGTCCTCTAGGTCCTCGTAATCACCGTGACAGGATTCTATTACGTACCAGCCGAACCAGTCCCGATCCCAGTAGTCAGTATAAATAGAAGCTGCGGCTTTGCCATGTTCTCCCAATACCGCCTGCGCTTCAGAAATGACTTTTTTGACTGTTGTTTCAGATTTGGCATCATTCCCGCTTTCTTTAGTTTCTCCGGTTTTCGGTTCTGATGCTTCTTCTGTTACAGATGCGGTTTCAGATTCCGATTCTGTTTTGTTTTCGGCATTTACCTTATTTGCTGACGGATCCTTCGGGCAAAAGAAAGTGTAATACTCACCATCCTTCACATAATCCGCCTTAAGTCCTTCATCCTCTACGTTCCAGGTAAGTTTTATATCTTCAGAATCAACGGAACCGTAATCCTTGAGATTGGACCACTTCAGGTTTTTAAATTCTTTACCTTCGATCGCAGCATCCATGGTGTGATCAGCACGAAAACTCATCTTAAGTGCATCCGGTGCAATCTCATCAGTAGGATCTCCCAGTATATCCATCACCGAAACTGACTGCCAGTCCTGCAGCATAAACTTCTCGGATTCCGGAAGATACTGTGCCGGATCTGCGGCAGGGGTACCTTCTTTTGCAAAGGTAAAATCCATCCCCATACCAAGCATATCTTTTACAGCAAAACAATCCTCTCCGCGTTCACCCGTGATCTCTTCTCCATCTACCGTAATGGTAATGGTAGTGTCATCACTGGTCCATTTGACATCGTGTGTTTCCCCGTTTACCGTCATGACGGCCTTACCCCCGCTCTGCAGTTCGAATCCAAAACCGTTAAGGTCATCACCGGTCAGGGCCATACCCATCATCTCTCCCACCACAGGGATATAGTTACCTGCCAGCGGATCATCCTCCTTTGTTTTTGCCGAAGTTCCTCCGCCGCAGCCTGTAAGACACAGTCCAAAACAAAGAATCACAGCCAGCATAAGGGCTGTAAGCATACTTGTTACTCTTTCGCCTCTTTTCATCACAAATCCTCCGTAAAACTTTTCAACTATTAATACATCCGGGCAACCATTCTTGTTATTTACTTGTCAATTATTATCTTAATTTTACTCGAGGAACTACGAAAATATATGTATCGAAATAGCATTTTATAATTATTTTAGAAATCGAAAAAACACTGACAGGCATTAAACCCATCAGTGTTTTTTGATTTACCAGTCTTTTACGAAGCCATCAAAATATCTGAAAGCATCGTTGCTTCCACGGCTCTTTGCCGGATACAGCTCTTCTGCATTTTCAGACCTCATCGACCAAAGCAGGACTCACCTGCTGCGACCATTTGCATAGAAATACCACCCAATTATAAAAGAGGGATGTACTCATCCCTCTTTTATCAGAAGTTCCTTTCCTTCGAAAGCAAAAGCAAGCTTCTTAATCTTATCCTTATCATAACCTGCTGAAACAAGCTCCGTTTCATATT
The DNA here is from genome assembly GCF_900113415.1 of Oribacterium sp. WCC10. Classification (GTDB taxonomy): domain Bacteria; phylum Bacillota; class Clostridia; order Lachnospirales; family Lachnospiraceae; genus Oribacterium. Next base: position 39,278 of record NZ_FOPH01000009.1, read on the forward strand.
TCCTGTCTTCAATCTGTTTTAATGCCATGTCCGCAAGTTCATCAAGAGATTTACCTTTTTCACTTCTGCGCTTTGACTTAAACTCTATGATTACAGCATTATCCTTTTTATCCCTTGGACGGAGCATCACATCATATCGCCCCAGACCACTTTCGCGATTTGACTTTATTTCGTATCTGTCTCTTAATTCAACCAAAAGTCCTATCACAAGTCCATGATAGAAGTTTTCAGGCGCTGCCTTGCCGCTGCCGTCAAAGGAGCTTATCATATCTTCACAGATTTCTGAAAGAGTGTCCATCATGTCGTCGATATTTCCTTCAAGGAGAGCCTTTACGAAATAACTGTAATTTGACCCTGCATTTTCGAACCATCTCTTTACAAGTATGCTGAAGCTGACAACTACTTCATAATTTGTGAGCTTAAGTTCATACTTTATTATTCCATCTATGTCTCTCACGGATACGGCTTTCAGATAACCGCTGGCAAACAGAAGGCTCCAGACAGCTTTCTCATTTCCATCCATTTCTCCGAAAACGAGCTGCTCATCTATCTCTGTTTCGATAGTTTCCCCTTGCAACAGGTTCTCAAAAGATTTCTTTATATCAACATTTCCCTCCCTCACAAGCTTAGATACGAGAGAGTTTGAACTGGTATTAGCCCAATAAGACTCATACTTACCTTCCTGAAGAAATGAAATTATAGACCATGGATTATAAATACCTTCAGTATTTCCGAACTTAAATCCATCGTACCACGCTTTAACCTTCTCTTTTTCTGTATCGTAACCGTAAGCTTCTAATGCTCCAAATACCTCTTCTTCCGTAAAGCCAAAACAATCAGCATACTTTTCAGAAGTAATAGTTACCATTTTAAGGTTGTTCAAATCTGAAAACAATGACTCACGGCTGACTCTTGTGATTCCTGTTAAAAGTGCTCTTCCGAGGTATGGATTTGTTTTGAGGGTAGAGTTGAACAAATTCCTCATAAATCCGGTCAGTTCACCCCAGTATCCGTTTACATATGCCTCCTGCATGGGAGTATCATATTCATCTATAAGAATAATGACTTTTTTTCCGTAGTAATCACAAAGCCACCTGCAAAAAGTATTTAAGCATTGGCAAGCGGTCATATCATCCATGTCATAACTTACTTTGTTGCGAAATTCCAGATCTTTAGAACTCATTTTCTCTGTAAGATATGCCATTTGTGCAGTCCATTCCGTAAAAAGCCATTTAAACTGCTGCAATGCACCTTCGTAAGTATCAGATTTAACAGAGGCAAATGAAATAAAAAGTACCGGCCACTTGCCGCACTCTTTCATGATTTCAGCATCTTGTGAAATATTTAATCCCTTAAAGAGTTCTTCATTATTTCCCTGCCTTACAGAAAAGAACTTATCAACCGTACTAAGCATCAGAGTTTTTCCAAAACGACGGGGCCGGGTAATCAAAGTGACACCATCATTACTTCTCCACCATTCGGAAATAAACTTCGTCTTATCTATATATATATTCTTTTCTTTTATAACCTGTTCAAAATCCTGCAAACCCAGTCCAACTGTTTTCAACATATGAATACACCTCATATCAAAACATATATATGCTAATACTAGCATAATTACCATGAACACGCATCTTATGCTTTTGTTTGGTTACAACAGAGATTGATAATGAGTTGTTTATCCCGGTATCAATAGAACGGGTAAAAAATCGGAAGAAGTATCATGCTTACCACAAAGCATACAGCACTTACAGCAATTCCGGGTTTTATAAAATCTTTGAATCTGACATTTCCAAGGGGCATCATGAAGGCAAGCATAAATACCGTAAGTATCTCGAAAGCTGCTTTTCAAAAGCTGCAGCAAAGCTTTTTATATCACAGCCGACCTTAAGTATGGCCATACAAAAAACAGAGGCCTCTATAGGAATGCCTCTGTTTGACCGCAGTACCCGTCCTATGCGTCTTACGCCTGCCGGGGAGATATATATAGATGCAATTAAGAAAACCCTTGATCTGGAACAGGATCTGTCACAACAGCTCGAAGATATCAGGTCCCTTAAAACGGGAACCATATCTCTTGGGGGAACAAATTATATCAATTCATATATACTTCCCGATATCCTGTTTGGCTTTAATCAGGAGTATCCGGAATTGAAGATCAGTCTTAAAAGCGCTAATTACATTACGGAAGAAGATTCCGGCAAATGAATCTGCCTATCCTAAACCTTATATCTTTTTTCATATGCTCCTATGATTTTATTAAGCCTATCGTGCAGTTCATCTCTGTCTGCACCGCCATCATAAAGCTGTATCATCAGAAACAAAGGCGCATATAGTTCCATGGCAAGATTTCTTGCACCTAGTGCCTTTGCTTCATCGTTAAGCTTATTCTCTTTTATCATGGTGCTCAATAAATCTTCAGAGTATTTTACAGGTCCTTCGCAGATCATCTCCTGATACTGCTTCATCTTTTCAGGGCTTTTATACTGCTCCAGCATAAGCATCTTTCGGAAAGCCACAGCGAATTCATTCTCCGTCCAGAAATCAAACTGATTAACAGCAAAACTGCAGAACTCATGAAAGCTGCGGTTTTCATATGAATCTTCCTGAGCCTCTTTGGTTTCGACAGGAACATTGTCCTCACGAGCCCTTTCGGCATCAAGCTCTGTCATTTTTTCCAGTATTTTATCGTATATCTCCTGCTTACTGACGAAATGTCTGTAAAGCGCTCCTTTTGTGATACCGATTTCTTCCGCTATCATACTGATGGAAACCGCATCATAACCGCGTTCAGCAAAAAGTCTTAGGGATACCAATAATATTTCTTCTTTAGTAGTTTTCATATTTCTTCCTAAAAATCATAAGAGAATAAAACAGGGATACTCTTTTATAACGCATGTGTTATAAAAAGTAACCGGAAGTTTACTTGAATCGTAAACTCCCGGTTGTCTTTTGTCAATCAGCCTAATAACCGGCGACAGACAGCTTTTCACCCGAATAACTGGCCTTGAAGCTTTTTCTTTTCTTTATATGGGAAACCTGCTTCAAACTTTTCAAACCCTTCAGGGTCCTTTTCACATACAAAATACCCGCTGGGATCAGTCCATGTCCCATCTATTCCATCCAGATATCCCTTCTTCAGCTCAAGACAAAGCAGATAATCAGCTTCAGGATCATCGGCATAGCGTATGCCTTTTGACTTGGATGGAATGAATCCGGACTTCCCATAAAAGTCGATATTTCCCTCCATGATTACGGCTCCATAACCAGCCTCCTTAGCCTTCTCAAGAGTGGCGTCTAAAAGCTTCTTTCCATATCCCTTGCGTTTATACTCATTGGCTATACAAATCGGTCCCAGGGTGATAACCGGCTTAATGTTTCCGTCTCTAAGCAGTATCTCCGAGCGACAGTACATAGCATGACCTGTCAACTCTCCGTCCAGTTCCATAACATAATCAAGTTCCTTGATAAACGCCGGGTCCTCACGAAAGCAATGCATGACGTAATGTTCCATGCATCCGGGTCTGTAAACATTCCAAAATGCATCTCGTATCAAATTTTCAACGTTTCTATAATCTTTTTCTTCTTCAAGTCTGATTGTTATACCCATTTTTACTTCCTTTCTGAGACCTGACATCTCGCCTTAATGCAAATGTAACCGAACGTTTACATTTGGAATTGTAAACGTTCGGTTACTTATTGTCAATATTATTTCGGAATTCACACGCTAAATGATCTACCATATAGCGCTGACATAACTTCCTTATAATGATATAGCCTGCAGCATTGAGACCAAAGAGGAATATGATTTCCTGAAGCAGCCCGGAGCTGACTATTTCCAAGGATGCTATCTTGCTATGCCAGAATAATACAAGACCGGAAGTATTTGCGCCTCCGGTCCTTTTTGATTATATAATTTATCCTTCATCCTTCTTGATATGTTTAACAAGGGCAATGCGGAAACCTGATGGGGAGACCATAGTCGCTGCTTTGGAACTCTTTGTGTCCATCATTTCAACTAGACATCGACACGTTTTTATCGGAGCATAACCTTATTTCAAGTTTCGTTATCCAGAATTGCGCACGATAAAATACCCCAGAGCATTACACCCTGAGGTACATCAAATCTATAGGAATCGTCCGTGTCTATGTTTTTGGGGGATCAAGATCTAACGATGGTCTTGGCGACATTTACACCGCTGCCCGTCAGATTATCGGCAGTTGAAGCCTTTTTGTTCTCCCGGACAGCACAGAATACCGGGGATCTCAACATTTTATCTCTATGGGTCAGGACTGTTTTTCACACTTTGAAAATTTTGTAATCACTATCGGCCAAACAGCCATAACAAAAAACCACATTATAAAGCGTGATATAAAATGTCCCCAATGTCCCCCCAGGGCTGCGACAATAGTTGCCGGCGCAAAGTATTCCTTCCATGAATAGGTAATCAAAAAACCTGCAAAGCCTAAAATCGGCAGGTTCTTTGATCCAAAAGGTATTTCGTAGTGTATGAAATGTCTTTCAACGTAACTTCCTGCCAAAAAACCTGTGAATGCCCCACAAGCTTTAAAAGTGTCATTCATCATTTTGTTCGGATCCACAAGAAGAACCCCGTCTACATAATCCATGGGATAAGGTTTCAACATAATATAAATCAAAGTGCCTATAATCACCAAAAGACCTGCAAAGGACAGATTATCAAGTTTTCTCTCATCACCGTTGATTCTCTCCTGAGCTCTACCTATAACCAGGATACTGATTAATGTAACTGTAAAGCCAACCACAACATCCTGCGGGGTGTGTACACCGAGAAAGTTCCTTGAAAAACCGGTAAGAGCGATAAGAACCCCGCTTAATACAGCAAGCCACCTTCTGGTTTTTTTCTGCCAGGAAAAAACTGTTCCATAAACAGCTGTTGCTTCTGTGGTATGTCCGCTGGGAAAAGAATACCCTGTGGCTGCGACCTTTGAGTCACCCGCCGGCTCGATAAGATCAGATCGAATCCAGGGTCGGTATGCACATACTGTCAGCTTGATGATTCCATTCAGAAGACCGCTTATTCCAAATGTCACCAAAAAACGATGTCCCCATTTCTTGTCCACGCACCAAAAAATAAAAAAAGGCAAAAACGGCATAAGATCAACCGCAACCTTTGAAATACCGTTAAAAAACTCATCAAATACACCTCCGGTCGCATTTCTGAGTTCCTGCAGCCATAACAAATACTGAATATCCATTGTCTTCTCCTATAAAGTCTGCTTGTTCGAAAAACGTATTTCGGCAGATCATAAAATGTCGGAAACTTAACCAAAAACAGGGAGATTTCTTCCGAGAAACCTCCCTGTTATAATTCCGCAAACCCGGAACATCTGATATTTACTGAAGAACAAATCCACCGTTAGGCGAGATAACCTGACCTGTGAGGTAAGGAGCCTTAAGGATATACTCAAGGGCACCTGCGATATCTGATACATCACCGATATATCCCTCAGGAATTGTTCCGGCAAGAGCATTGAGCTCGTCCTGGTTGACGCCGCGAAGCATATCTGTCATGATCATGCCCGGAGCGATGGCATTGGCACGAACGCCTCTTCCGGCAAACTCAAGTGCAAGGGCTCTGGTGAGACCGATAACACCGGACTTGGCTGCGCAATAATCTGCCTGGTTGATGACACCGGTAAGTCCACCTACAGATGAGATGTTTACGATCATTGCCTGATGTTCCTTGTCGGAGTGGTTGATCATGTGTGGAAGAACCAGATGAGTCATATGTAAAAGGCTCATAAGATTTGTTGCGATAACCTTCTCATACTGCTCGTGGGTAATGTCTATCCAGTTGCAGTTGTTGGTTATACCTGCGTTATTTACAAGAACATCAATGTTCTCACCAAACTTATCAACCGCTGCCTTAACGAGAGCTTCGCAGTCCTCATACTTGCTGACATCTGCTCTTACAACCAGAGAGTCAACACCGTAATCCTTCTTTAACTGCTCTGCGATCTCTTCTGATTTTGCCTTTGAAGATTCACTTACGTAGTTAATGACTACATCATAGCCAAGCTCTCCAAGCTTAAGAGCCATAGCCTTTCCAATACCACGTGAACCGCCGGTAATAATTGCTGTTTTTGCCATTTAGAACCTCCTTACGATCTTTACGATTTTTTATTCAATTACGATATATTATACATCGTTTTATTAATATAAATAATAGTATTTATCATAATGGCTCACGCCTATTTATGTTTCCTGTCCTGCAAACTGAGTCATATACAGGTCATGATACCTGCCCTTCTTAGCCAGCAGTTCCTCATGATTTCCACTTTCAACGATCTCACCATGGTCCATAACAATGATCTCGTCCGCATCCTGTATGGTAGAGAGACGGTGGGCGATAATAAGGCTGGTACGCTGTTTCATAAGTTCCGTCATGGCATCCTGAATGCACATTTCAGTTCTTGTATCCACAGATGAGGTAGCCTCGTCCAGAATCAGGATACTGGGTTTTGATAGAAAGGCACGACATATAGTAAGGAGCTGCCTTTGTCCCTGACTAAGATTACTACCGGAGGATTCCAGTACCGTGTCATAACCATTTGTGAGGTTTGCAATCAAATCGTCGCAATGGCTGGAAACTGCTGCTTCATCCAGTTCTTCCTGAGTGATATCTCGTGATGCGTAACAAAGGTTATTACGGATCGTGTCGGTAAAAAGCACCGTATCCTGCAAAACTATGCCTATAGCATCTCTGAGTTCGTCGGTGGAGATATCGTAAATGCTCTTTCCGTCCAAAAGTATCTCGCCGGAATCAACGTGGTAAAAACGCATCAGCAGGTTTATGATAGTGGTCTTTCCACTTCCGGTGGAGCCTACCAGAGCTATCTTCTTACCGGAGGATACCTTGAGAGAGAAATTCCTGATGACAGGTTTTCCCGGCACATAGGAGAAATTTACATTTCTAAACTCGATGACGCCCTTTACAGGCTGTACTATCGATCCTCCGCTCTTATCCTCTTCTTTTTCATCCAGTATCTCGAAAATGCGCTCTCCACCGGCAAGAGCCGTTTGAATCTGACCGTAAAGCTGGGCTAGTTCGTTGATAGGCCTGGAGAACTGCTTTGCATAGATGATAAATGCGGAAATAACACCGATGGAAATGTCTCCCCTCAGGGCAAATCGTGCACCAAATACCGCTACCACCACAAAGGAGACATTGCTGAGCATATTCATGACGGGGCCCATGGAACCGCCGATGATCTCTGCTATGATACCGGTTTTCGTCAATTCGTCTGCCGTTTCGGAAAAGCCCCGTACTTCTGCCTCCTGACGGTTATAGGCTGTGACAGTACGGGTGTTGGTGACCATCTCCTCCACGGTGCCGTTGAGCTTACCAAGGAGTTTTTGCCGCCTGACAAAATATTTCCTCATGTACCCGGTGATATTCGTAGTAAACAACACTGTCAGCATAACCGTAGAGCAGCTAAGCATCGTCAAAAGTGGACTGTAGGAAAGCATCATGGCGATGGTGCCGACAAGCATAAGCATTCCCGAAAGCAGGCTGCTTAAAGATGAAGAAACGATGGAAGCTATATTCTCTGCGTCATTGGTCATTCGGCTCATGATGTCACCATGGGAGTGGTTATCAATATAGGAGATCGGCAGATTTGTGATCTTGCAAAACAAATCGCCCCGGAGCCTGAAAATGACCCGCTGACTTAGCTTCGCACTGATAAAGCCCTGCAGAAGTGTGCTCAATCCGTAAATCACATAGGCAGTAAGCATGAGGATAAGTACCCTCTTGAGAGATCCGGGTTCTGAGTTTTTGATGCGGTCAATACCCTCTGCCTGAAAACGTGGAGCCATCACACCCATGGTTACGCCAAGGATGATGGTAACACAAAGCAGCAATACGTATCTCCACTCATTCCTGAAATATTTCCATAAGCGTTTAAGGGTTCCTTTTCGATCCCTGGCCTTCTCGATAGGAGCTCCCATGTTGCCTCTCATGCCACGTCGCCCAAGGGAAGGCTGGGGTACAGCTGATATGGATTTCCAGTTTTGGGAACTGCTCTGCTTTGAACTCATGGAAAGAATCCCTACGGATTCAGCTCTTATATTCAGTTGTTGACTCATTATTTTTCCTCCAGGATCATACACAAACCGGATGTATCTGATTCATCAATTAAGCTTGAAAGCCTGCTTTCAAACTTTCGCTCCACCCTTCCTGAGCTGTGAATCATAGATTTCGCGATAAACGTCGCAGCTGTTCATCAGCTCTTTATGGGTGCCCATGCCAACGATTCGACCCTTATCCATGACTGCGATACGGTCTGCCCGCATGACGGTGGCAATCCGCTGAGCGATTATGATTTTGGTCATCTTCTCATAATCCCCTCTTAAAGCCTTAAACAATCTGGCTTCAGTACCCAGATCCAAAGCGCTGGTTGAGTCATCCAATATAAGGATCTCGGCAGGTCTCAGGAGTGCACGGGAAATTGCGATACGCTGCTTCTGTCCTCCGGAAAGGCTCATGCCGGCCTCTGCCACCGGGGTATCATAGCTATCAGGCTGACATAAAATGAATTCATGAGCCTGTGCCACCTTGGCAGCAGAAATCATTTCATCTTCTGTCGCCTCAGGGTTACCGATCATTATGTTATGCTCTATAGATCCGGAAAACATTTCACTTTTTTGCAAGGCAAAAGAGATGCGATCTCTTAATTCATGAAGAGTAAAGTTCTTAACATCTTCTCCGTCCACCAGCACCCTTCCTTCAGTGACATCATAAAACCTCGGGATGAGTGAAACCAGTGTGCTCTTTCCGCTGCCGGTGGCTCCGATTATAGCCAGAGTCTGACCCGGTGCCACAGTGAAACTTATATCCTTCAGTACCTCATGATGGTGACCGGGGTAAGTGAAGGAAACATTTTTAAATTCAATGCTTCCTCCGCGTTTTTCGATGTTTCCCTCTTTGCCGTCCTGAATAACCGGTACGGAAGCGAGCACTTCCTTAATACGTTTTGAAGATGCAACACCAAGGGTAATGGTCTGAAAGATCATAGCCATCATCATCATTCCGCTCAGAATCTGACTCAAATAGGTGATGGCTGCCATGAGGCTTCCGATCTCCATCCGGCGTGCCTCAACCTCCATACCTCCGATATAAATGATGGTCACCGTAGCCGTGTTCAGCACAATGTTCATGACGGGACGCATCCAGCTGATCAAAAGCTGCACCTGAAACCTGGAGTCGGCTAAATCCCTGTTGCTCTGCCGGAATTTTTCTATTTCACTCTTTTCCTGAACGAAGGCTTTTACCACACGCTCGCTTGCCACATTCTCACCGATAACAGAGTTCACGCGGTCAAGCCGTTTCTGTAAAAGAGTAAAAAGAGGCCCACTCTTCCAAACCACAAAGGCGATTTCAAGCAAAATGATCGGCAGTGTAAACATCAGCACACGACTGAAAGCCACATTGAGACTCAGAAGAAAGGAACTTCCTGCGATAAAAAACATCATGCACCGTACTGCGCCGCGGATGAGCTGGGAAACCATGTTCTGCACCTGGGTTACATCTGAAGTCGTCCGGGTGATGAGGCTTCCCACAGTAAAGTCATCGATCTGTTCAAAGGAAAAATTCATGATGCGGTGGAACAGGGCTTTTCTCAGATCATTTCCGAAGTGTTGTGAGCATATATTAACGAACACCCCGGAAAGTATCCCGCAGCAACCGCCTAAAAACACCACAAGAATCATGCGGATGCCTACACTCCACACCAGACCTTCGTTTCCTTTAAGAATGCCTTCATCTACAATCTGTGCCATCATTTTGGGCTGTATCAGATCGATCAGCACCTCACCCACCATGAAAAGCGAGCCTATAAGCCCGATCCACCAGTATTTTTTCAGAAATTTGAGCAAAGAATAAGCCACCTTTCGATTAATTTTGAAATGAGAACTATTATGTCAATTATATCATGAGTCGCCCGACAAATTAGTCAAATAGACGAGTTTCGTGCTTCGCACTCTCACTCGTACCACAATTCAAGCAATCTTGATATGTGGAATAGGCTTTTGTCTCTTGACTCATATCATGAAGTGAATGTCAAAAGTTGACATCGATTGGCAGGCACGATGGTTATTCTGCAAAGAGAGCCTCCAAAGGCATTTTTCTTTTATAAAAAATCATCCGGATACCTAAAGCCCCCGGTGGGGCTTCTGGCATCCGGATGTACGGATTAAATTATTCTTTTCTCTTACATGAGTACGAGGAATTACTGCAGCAAAAGCATCACAGTACCATTGCCTCACTTTATAGCCGCTAATCAGCTTTCCAGTGTATATTCCAGCATCTCGTATTTAAGCCTGCTGCCTTCTTTTATATCCTGAGGGAGCAATGCTCTTGCAACAAGCATAAGATCCTGAGACTCTATATCTGTCCTTTTTAGGTTTGCATAATCGCCGTCAATACTCACCACAATGTAATATCTGGTTTCCATAGTTCTTCACTCCTTTAAAATCATTTCATATGACTGTTCTCGATAATACTCATAACATCCAGGGTTTCCCTTGCATATCTATCTGCTTCACAGTAATTCTTACTGTCTATGATGCGGGCAAAATCAATGAATTCGCGGGTCATTCTGTGATGAGTCTCTGCCGGAACAAAAGTTTCTACGATTGTTTTCCGTGTCATTGCCCCCGCTGCATCCTTTACCGTATCACCGCTGTCATCCACAGTCACAATGGTGAGATTTGGTGCAACATTAGGCTTTCCGTCGATTTTCATATACCCCTTTTCGCCCTGAATGGTCACAAAACACGGGCTGTCAGAATCTTTTGCGCCGGTACAGACGGCTGAAAATCCGTCATATTCCATCACCAGTATTCCGGAGGTGTCCACTCCGTTAAATCCTGTATTCGGATGATAGGAAACCTTTTCAGGTCTTCCAAAAAGTTCCGCCGCATAATGGATGTTGTAGACATTGATATCCCTGAGAGCGCCGCTCAGACATGCAGGATCAAAGGCGGGATCAACATCCCCTGCAAGATACCTGTCATACCGGCTTGAATACTGAGAGTAATTGGCCGTCATCATGCGGATCCTGCCGAGTTTAGGTAATGCTTCCTTCATCTTTCCGATCACATCATTGTGAAGAACCGTGATGGCTTCAAATATAAAACATCCCTTTCGTTTTGCCAGTTCTATAAGTTCTTCGGCCTCGGAATATGTTCCGACAAAAGGCTTTTCAAGTATGACATTTTTCCCGTGTTCCAGTGCTTTCCTGGCATATTCATAATGAACCATATTTACAAGTCCGATATATACCGTGTCCACGTCACTCTCATCAAGCATCTCATCATAATCCGTGAACACCTTTGGGATATCATACTTCTTTGCAAGCTCTTCACCCTTTTCACGGCTGTGAGGTCTTGCAAATATTACTCTTATCTTTATCTCTTCAACCGGCTGCATGGCGTACAATGCATCTGCGACGATCTTTCCTGTTCCGACTATACCTAAATTCATAATTATTCCTCCTTAATTATTTCGCCACATCCGGAACTTGCAGATTTTTCACCTCAACCGGTGCGATTATATTACTTTCAGAATTCCATTCGAAAAAACCTATCGCATACAAAGGATATGTATAAAAGCCCTTACCTTCACCAACATTGGTGTCAGCAAATTTTATGGCCGGATGAACACCATATTTTTTTTGATGTTCAATTACAAATTTCATGCTTGTCGCTCTATTATTGGTTGCTTTACATTCAACTATAGTGGTTTCACCATCCATCTCGAACAGGAAATCCAATTCCGGAGAACCACTGGGAGCATGATAATAATACAGACCTATACCATTTGCAGCAAAGGCTGAGGCAACCATATTTTCAGCTATTGCACCTTTATAGGAACTGATGTCTCCTGCCAGAATTTTCTGAGGCAACTCATCGCCAAGCTGTGAGACCAATAATCCGGTATCGATGAAGAAAGCCTTAAATTCTTTTGCTATTTTAACCCCTTCAAGAGGATATGAAATCTCCAGTGTATTAAAGGAACGAACAACCAAACCTACATCAACCAGATATTGTAGTCCATCAGCTTTCTCAGGAGAATTTCCTCTAACATTAACAAGACTGTATTTAAACTTCTTGTATTCTTTTGACAACTGTGAAGGTAAAGAATCGAGACAAGCTTCTGCCCTAAGCTTTAATACTTCGTTAATCCTGTCGCTGCCATCTGAACTTTTATATCTTCCAAAATCGTCTCTTATTGAACTGAGAATTCTTTTTTGAATGCTTTTCACTAAATTTAAATCATGAGTCTCAAAGAAAGAATTCACAGCTTCAGGCATACCACCAACAATGAGATACTGTAAATACAATGATCGCAGACTTTCATGTATAGTCTTTTCAACACTTTCATGTTCCTTGAAGCATTTGGAAACATAATCCATGATTTCCGGACTAATGCCGGTGTTGCAGAGAAATTCTTTAAATGTGAGTGGATACATATCCAGCTGCTCCTCGTATCCCACAGGAATTCCCCTCACATAGGGTTCTCGAAATCCTTTAACACCTAAAAAGCTTCCGATAGCAATAACATCATACCTTCCATCTATATCCCAATACTTTAGTGAACTTCTGGCATTTGGACAATCCTGGATCTCATCCAATATCAGAAGAGTTTTTCCGGGCACAAATCTGGCGGTGGTATCCACGGCGGTTATAGACATCACCATCCGATCCACATTAAAATCACCTTCAAATGTACTATGTATCGTTTGATTGGCTCTTAAGTCTATGTATATACAATTCTCGTAAAATTCCGCTCCAAACTGTTTTACTATGTATGTCTTACCAATCTGACGTAATCCTTTGATAACAAGAGGATGATGTTGGCGGTTTTTCCAATCTTTCAGTTGGTTGTAAATATCTCTTCTCAGCATATGATTACCTCTCTTATATCAAAGTATAATCAATGTTTTGACATTTTTCAAAGGATATAGAGACATACTTTTGATAATTTTAAAGAGATAATCAATGCTGATTTTGATTTTATTCAAAAGATTCGGATACACAGCCCGTATCAATAGAACGGATTAAAAATCAAAAGACGTATCATACTGTGATTGCAATCACTACAGAGAATGTATTATATCCTGCATTTGAATCTACACTTATCTTCCCATGGTGACGTTCAGTTACAGCCTTTGCATTCTTTCCATCCTCTGCATCATCCCGGGCATCATGGGATAGTCCCCCGATACATTGCTCTGTAAAATCAAGCAGTATGTGCTGATTTGATTTATAAACACTTCTTAGTGTCGTCAGATAAATGATCAGCAATGTAAGAATCAGCACCAGCGTCAGCATCGACATGATTGAAGCAACGATTTTCACTCTTGACTTTTGAAAAATACTATGATGTATTGCCTTTGAAAAAAACTTAACCATTATGTTTCTAACCTGTTTCTTAACTGATATCCTAATCCGCGAACTGCCTTGATTTCCATATGGGATCTTATAAACTGCAGCTTTTTTCTGGTAAATGAAATATAAACTTCCACATTGTTGTACTCGGCTTCATTTTCATATCCCCAAATCTTAACAGCAAGTTGTTCCCTGGTCAGAATCCGGTCCGGATTCATCATAAATAACTCAAGTATATGGAGTTCCTTTTCCGACAGACGAACTTCCTGTTGGTTCTCCATGTTTTTCAAAACTGTAGTCTGCTGATTCAGTATAATATCTCCTGCTTTCAGTTGTCCCGTTTCTGCGTCAGCCTGTTCAATCATGTTACGACGCAGCATCGCACGTACTCTGGCTAGCAGTTCTCTTGTTTCAAAGGGTTTTGTAAGATAATCATCTGCTCCTGCATCCTGCTGTAATCATGGCAATGGACATGCCAAGTGCTGTTATTCTATAAAATTTCATAGTGTTCTCCTTTTAAGATTATCTTCAAACAAATATCTGTGTTTTGCTGATGAGAACACTATAGCGGAGTTTTCTTGAAGAAAGATTGAAAAAATCGAGCAGGCAAAGCTCCCTGCTCGATTTCTTTTTAGCCGTCAAATGTCTATTAAGTATTATTCTTTTTTAAACACAATTCAACTTAACTGCATCACTGTCAATATTCCGATCCGTTGAAATTCACATCATACTATTAAGTCTTATATCAACCCTTCCATCCGAGCTAAATGTCATTCCTTCCGCATCCATTAGTGTCTCATAAAGTGTACCGCTCAAAACATGCTCTCCGTCGTTAATGAATATTTCGAAAGAATAGCGGTCAAGAAGAAGGCGGAGTTTGAAGTCATCGTAATTTCCTATCCTTACTTTACGGTACTCGCAGATGGAAGCTGAACGTCCGCTGTTACTACGGTCAAGAATCAGATAACCGGATTTTTTATCATAAGAAAGGCTGACATGGATATCATCCTTTACGGCAAACTTCATCGTAAAGTTTGATGCATCCTTTACCTCTGCCGTCATATCCAGACATCTTCCGGAAATGCCATCGACCTCGGCATCATCAGGTGCCGTAACCGTTCTTTCAACAGTACCTTTATATAATGTTTCAATCTCCCTGATGGGCTGCTGACAGATACGGCCATTCTTTACAGTCATTTCTCTCGGGAAACTCATCTGACCGAACCATTTCTGTTCCTCCGGGATACAGTTTCCGGAAGCAGGATCCTGCATCCAGCCAATAACGATTCTTCTTCCGTCAGCTGTCTCCATACTCTGGGGTGCATAATAATCAAAACCTGTGTCCAGGGGCTGGGCCTTCTCCGAATCCCCTACAAAAGCCATAACACAGTTTCCGTTTCTGTAGCAGTCTTCTGTCTTTTTCATGTTCATGACTGAGACAGAAAGCACTTTTTCACCATCAAGTGTGAAGTAATCCGGACACTCCCACATTATTCCCCATCTTCCGTCATTAGTCTTCAAAGTATCCTTATACTTCCAGTTAATGACATCCCCGGATTCATATCTGAGTACTGCGCCAAGTCCGTTTTTCAGCCTTGCAGCTATCACGCAATAGTACTTTCCGTCTTCAAACCAGATTTTAGGATCCCTGAAATCCCCTTTATCCGCGCCCTCCGGCATGTCCTTAGATGTAAGTACAGGATTTGCCTCGTACTTTTCGTAATTCTCACCATCACCGAAAGCGAGACACTGTGTCTCCTCCCTGAAGAGCTCCTCACCCTTACCATGCTGGTTATGTGCTGTGTAGATCAGAAGATGCCTGCCATCCTTATCCGTGATGGCACTTCCCGAAAAGCAGCCTGTCTCGTAATCTTTATCCGGTGCAAGTGCAGCCTTTTCATAGTCCCAATGGATGAGATCCTTAGATGTCCAGTGTCCCCAGTGCATGCTGTCCCAGCTTGTACTGTATGGGTTGTACTGATAGAAAAGATGATATTTTCCATTGTAAAATGAAAAACCGTTTGGGTCATTTAACCAGCCGGCCTTAGCTGTCAGGTGGTAAGCAGGACGCTCGTCAGCACTTATATTTCGGCTGTATCTTTCTTCATAATCACGTGCTTTATCTAATGTATCCAAGGTATTTAATTCCTTTCATGATGTAATCATTAACATACTTAATTCAGAATTATAGACTACGACAAAAAATTAATCATCCATTTATTGATATAAGTGTCATGACTGGTGGCAGATTCCGTAGGAATCTGGCATATAGCACCAGCCCTTCGCGAAGCGAACTAAATGGACTGACGTTCCCAGAAGCGCAAAGCGCGAAACGATTCGATATCGACTTTTGACACCACATCATTCTATGATTTTAAACCGCATTTCCGTTTGAAATCCCCTGCTAACTATATACCTTACGATAAATCCTGTAAAAATATATCATCTCTGCGATACCTGTGATTGTCCATGAGAAAATATACAGAAGATATAGCGATGTAACTGTTTTAAAATATGCAAATACCGTAAATATCCACAAAATCCTGAACACACAGGAGCCAAGGATCACTATGATCGTCGGGATGAGACTCTTACCTAGCCCTCGTGATGCAGCAATAGAGCCATCCATAAACGCAGAAAAGCCATAGGACAAAGCCATGATGGAAAGACGATACATACCTGCTTCAACAACTGCCGGATCGGTAGTAAACACTCTTAAAAACGGTACTCCGAAAATGTACAGACTCACACCGATGATACTTCCGATTACAAAGCTGTAGAACAGAGTTATATGATATATCTTTTTGACCCTTTCCATCTGTTTTGCACCGTAATTCTGCCCGATGAAGCTTGAACCCGCAGTGTAAAATGCAGCCATAACATCGTAATCAAGTCCATCTGCATTTTGCGCAGCTGCCGCACCTGCCACTGTGATGGCATCAAATGTATTGACTCCGTACTGGACAAAAAGATTGGCAATCTGGAAAATGGCATTAGCGATACCGGAAGTCAGACTGATGGGAAGCATCCGCTTTGCAAATTTCTTATCAAAATGCATACCTCTGAATCTTAAACCGATCATAGACTTCTCACGAATGATAGAGAATAAAATACAAAAGGCTGAAAAATACTGCGAGATAACACTTGCAAGCGCAACCCCAACCACATCCAGATTCATAACTATGACAAAGTAAAGATTAAGCAGGATATTGATGAAACCTGATATGGTCAAAAACATCAAAGGCTTACGTGTATTTCCCGAGGCGCTGTAGGCGGCGTTTCCGAAGTTGAATATAGACAGCGCAGGAATTCCGAGAAAATAAATCTTTAGATAATTCATAGCGCCCGTGAGCAAAGACTGTTTAGTGCTGAGCAGTGAAAGAACACTAAACTTTGTGGCTTCGCTGACAATCATCGTCAGAATACCGATCATCATACAGAGGATAAATGCTGTGAATACAGCACGTTTAACCGCTTCCTCTTTTCCTCTGCCTATGGCATAAGCCACAGTTACATTAACTCCGCTTGAAATACCTATAATGAAAGTTGTATATAGAGTCACCAGCGTGGTTGTGGATCCGACAGCACCCAAAGCTATGGGTCCCGCAAATCTACCGACAACAGCTATATCTGAAATATTGAAAAGAATCTGCAGTAGATTGGAAGCTATCAGCGGCAGACTGAACATCAAAATGCCGCTCCAGAGAGGGACCTGTGTCAGATTTTTAGCTTCATTTGTTTTATTATTCATGTATATATCATCCCTGACCTATCTGTACAAAATCAAAAAGACATTATACTGCGGAAAAACAAAAGAAGCACCACATATGTGGTGCCCTTTTCAAATAAATCACTCCGCACGGAACGATTCGATACTGGATCGCTTCGCGCTATGCGCTCACTGGGAACGTCAGCCCATTTGAATTCGCTTCGCGAAGGGCTGACGCTACATGCCAGGTCCTTCGGACCTGCCACAAAAAGCGTTCCTCTCATGTTTCGGCGTCATTACAGAATAATAAACCGGCAGCATCAGAAGACAAAGCAGTGTGGATGCTGTAAGTCCGCCGATATTTACTATGGCGAGTCCCTGATTCATGGAGCCTGCATTACCAAACGCCATGGCCATCGGAATCATCGATATAACGGTTGTCAGAGTAGTCATAAGGATAGGTCTGATACGTGTAGCTCCTGCTTCTATGAGAGCTTCATCAAAATCCATAGTACCTCTATACTGATTTGCCGTATCAACGTAGAGAATACCGTTATTTACAGCGGTACCTATGAGCATCAGGAATCCAACCATGGATACCATACTGATAGAGCAGTCTGTAAGCCAGAGCAACGAGAAAGAACCTATCAGAGAAAAAGGTATGGTAGTCATGACCATCAATGAGTATTTGGGAGACTCGAACTGTGATGCCATCACTACAAATACCAGAAATACTGCTTCAAGAAGAGCCATCATCAGATTCCCCATTTCTCTGGACCGTGTCTTATCCATGGTACTTTTACCTATGGTCACTGTGCCTGTGAGATTAGGTTTTACTGTTTCTTCAAGTATCTGTTTGGGCGATTCCTTGGTAGCTTTATCCGAGTACTCTGCTGTTATTGTAACATTATACTGCTTGTCTGCCCGGGCTATAGATGCCGGTGAATCCACATAGTGAACATCAGCTACATCAGTCAGGACAACCTGACCGCCGTTTCCGGCACTTAAAAGGATGTTCTTTATCTCATAAAGAGAATCGTATTGATCAACAGGGTATTCAACTTTTACATCCGTGTCCTCTCCATTTACCGGAATACTTGTCACTGTTGATCCCGTAAGTATTGACCTCAGTGTACTACCTATGGTTCCTGCCGTAAGGCCGTAGGATTTGGCTTTAATGGCATCTACTGTAACCTCTACTACAGGGGAAGAATTGTCTATGCTTGAATGAACTCTTGCTATATCGTCACGTGTTTCAATGTCTGATACTATTTCATTTACGACTTCTTTCACCTCATCATAGTCCGCCCCCTGAATCATTACTTCATAGTTATCTCCGGAAGAACTCATCATACTCATGGAAGATTTCATTTCCACGGAAATATCACAATTCGTAACATCCGAAAGCTCCTTCTTCCATTTGTTTACGACATCCTTTGTTTCCATGCTTCTGTCATCTTTTAGAGTTGCAGCGATAGTCGCCTCAGAATTTCCGCTTCCACCGGTAAACTCTGTCCTGTAATGTTCCAGATCCGGATCCTGTTTAATGATTTCTTCTATTTCATCTAATGCAGGTTCTATCTTCTTTATTTCCGTACCGGGTCTTGTATTCACAGTAATGCTTATCTCACCCTGATCATCTGATGGCATGAGTTCAATGGTAAGTGTTGTCGCAAGTAAAAGGGAACCAACGAGAAGCAGCACAGAGGTAATCATAACTGTTTTTTTCTTCGGAAGGATCTTCTGCATCAAAACTCTATAGCCGTCCTGAAGTTCCTTCACAGAGTCGTTAAGCATTGCCTTTGTTTTTTCCTCAGGCTTATACATCATGTAGCAAAGAGGAACTACTGTGATAGCAGAGATAAGCGATGCAGACATACAGAAAACAATGGTGAATCCCAAAGGTCCGAACATCTGACCTGTCATACCGGAAAGCAGTCCCAGAGGCAGAAATACTACACAGGTGGTTATGGTTGAGGCTATAACCGACATAGCCACTATTCCTGTTCCATCCAAAGCATCACGTGCGTATTCCAAAAGTCCCTGTTTTTCTTTATTTTTAGCAGTAACTCTGAAACAACTCTCCAGCACTACTATGGAGTTATCTACCATCATACCGACTCCCAGAGTCAGCGCGGAGAGGGTGATCATATTGAGGGAATACCCCATCGAACTCATAAGTATCAGTGCAGCCAGTATGGATGCAGGTATAGAACTTCCTACAATGAGGGATGCCTTTATATCTCCGAAAAACAGATATATGATGATCATGGAAATGACTATGGCAAGGATAAGTGTCTTTACCACATCATTGATTGAGTCAGTTATATTTTCGGAGGTATCGCTGATTACGGTAATTTCAAGGGCATTATCCTTTTTTGAAAGCGTGTCTATGGTGTTCCTTACTTTCTCTGAAAGTTTCATTGAAGACGCACTTTGCTGCCTTGATATAGAGATGGTTATGGTATCCTCTCCATCATATTTTGCAATACTGTCATTCTTTTCATTAGCATAATTAACTGTTGCCACATCCTGAAGATATACAACATCATTCTGGTTTTTGGTTGTAAGCGGAATATCCCCGAGAGCTTCAAAGGAATCATATTTCATTCTGGTGGAGACCGAAAGCTCCTGACTTCCATCCAGAGTACTCCCGGCCGGGATGGTCGCATCCGCTGCTGAAATGTCTCCGGCTATGGATGACATAGTTACTCCGTACTGAAGCATTTTTTCTTCATTTAATTCTATAGAGATATACTGTTTGTTTCCTCCATTTATCTTTATATCAGCTACCTCAGGTATCTTTTCGAATTCCGGAGACAGTTTATTTTCCACATAATTGTATAGATTTGCTGACTCCTTTTTGTTCTGTATCATGAGAGTCATATCCGAACCTGAGTTCATATTCATCTCAAATATGGATGGTGTCTTGCAGCCATCCGGAAGCTCTCTCGAAACCTGATCAACCTTCTTTTTGAGATCATCATACGCCTTATCCATATCCGTTCCGTAATCATATGAAAGCATGATCATGGAAGATCCTTCACTTGATTTTGATGTTATGTTATCAAGACCGGAAAGAGCGCTGATATTGTCTTCTATAGGCTTTGTCACAAGTTCCGCAACATCCTCCGGGCTGGCTCCGGAATAATATGTCATTATAACCATCATGGACATATCCATATCAGGCGTAAGTTCAAGGGTAGTATTGAAAACTGATGATATACCAAAAACTATAAGGCATAGGATTGCCAGTACAGCCGAGACAGGTCTCTTTAAAACCAATTTAGTTATTCCCATTATTTTCCCCCTTGATCCTTACTTCTGTACCGTCACTGAGTTCTGAACTCCATGTAGAAACCACCTGATCTTTGGCATCAACACCACTAAGTATCTGAACATTATTTTCATCCTCTATTCCGGTAACTACCTTGACCTTTGAGAGTATATGATCCCTGCTTACATATACGAAAGATCCGGCACTTTCACTGTAGATACAATCTTTCGGAAGAGTCAGAACATTTTCTGCATGACTTGAAACAACGTAGAGTTTCACTTTTGATCCTGTGGGGAGCGCGGAAATATCTGAAGAAACGGTGTCGGCATCACCATACAAAAGATCTGCCTTAACAGTGTAAAGTCCGGTTGAATCCTCAGCCATGGTGCTGATTTCTGTGATGTGGCCGGTAAAAGTCCTGCCCTCTTTTTCAACCCTTATGGCGTCGCCTGTGTTTAATCCGTTACGTATACGTTCAGTTACAGAAAAAGAAACAACCTTATGGCCGTTACCCGTAATGACACACAACTGGGTTCCTGCATTTACTGTGTCATTCGCTTTTATGTTCACTATCTCTATCATTCCATCGATTTTTGCTTTTACATTGGCATACTCCTGCTGTGTATCGTAAGAAGTCTTTGCCGACTGATACTGAACCTCTGCGGATCTTAAGGCATTTACATAGGATTCATAGTCTGACGCGCTTATATCTCCCGTTGCATAAAGAGGCTGCATTCTTGAAAGATCCTGCTGTGCTTTCTGAAGATTTATCTGTGCTGATTCAACAGATGCTTTTGCACCGGCAACCTGTTTTGTATCTATAGTGCAGATGGTATCTCCGGCCTTCACCATATCTCCGGCAGAAACATTAAGTGAAGTTACATCTCCGCCTACTTTGGCGTAAACATAGACCGTATCACTGTTCTCAATAGAACCAATAAGAGAAGTTTCACTGCTTATAGCGGAAAGTCCGGGATTAATAACTTCTACCATCGGAGCAGAAACGCCTTGCGCAAACACCTCCTGATTACTCAGCTTTCTGTAAACTGCTGCGCCTAAAACAAGGACTATAAGGCCCATGACCACCATTGAACGTTTTTTCATACTGATCTCCTTTTAAACATAAGCCGAAACACTATTTAGGCTTAGCTTTTATTGTCATCATAACGCCCATATTCTAGGTGCCTTTTTTTTAACAAGTTTTAAGCCAATGTTAACTGAATGTTAAATCGTGAAAAATACCGCAAAGAAATCCGCTGAAATTTTTCTAAATCCTTTTGAAAGTCAATACTTACTTAACATTTCGGTTGTAAGCTGTACGATATAGAGTAAATAGCAAGCCCGCCTTTAGGTTTATAGCATCAGATTTTTTCACAGGAGTATATATGTTTACGATTTTAGTAATTGAAGATAATGATGAACTTAGAAATCTCTATTCTCTTGCTTTAAGAAAGCAGGGGTATGAGACATTATCAGCATCAGATGGCGTCACGGCATCACAGCTTTTGGAACAGAATTTTGTTGACATGGTCATAACAGATATCATGATGCCAAACATGAATAGATATGAGTTTGTCAAATACTTACGGTCTTTCAACAAAGAGATACCTATAATCATTATCACCGCTAAGGATGATTTCTCTTCCAAACAGGAAGGGTATCATCTGGGCACAGATGACTATATGGTGAAACCAATAGATGTAAATGAACTATGTCTTCGTGTCGAAGCCCTTCTCAGACGTTCAAAGATAGTTCATGAACGGAAGCAGACAATAGGTGAAACCGTGCTGGATCTGGATGCTCTGTCAGTAACCCGAAATGATTTAAGCTATGATCTTTCAAAAAAAGAGTTCTATCTTCTATATAAATTGATATCAACTCCAAATAAGATTCATACCAGACAGCAGCTTATGGACGAGATATGGGGAGTAGAAGCAGAATCCGATGCACGAACCGTAGATGTGCATATCAGTAAACTGAGAAAACTTTTTGAAGCTAATCCCGACTTCAGCATAAAGACCATTCGAGGCCTGGGCTACAAAGTCACTATTCCGGATCACACGAGGTGAATTAATGAAACAATATTTGTCTAAAATATTTAAAAAACATAAATTATGGCTTTTAACCTATGCTCTTTCATTTATAGGTTTACTCCTGTCTATTTTGGCCGGCGTCATGGTTGGGTTCTTACTGTACAAGTATGATCTCTCAGATTCTTTTGGCTTCATAAAAAATCCACTGACACCTTATCTGATAAGCGTGCTTATACTGACTCTCATCTTTATGAGATTTATTTCCTTCATCATAATCAAGCCACTGAATAACCTTGTTGATGCCCTGCAAAAGATATCCCAGGGAGATTTTGAAGTTAAACTTGATGAGAATTCCGGACTTCAGGAATTCCGAAATATGAATAAAAATTTCAATCGAATGGCTAAGGAACTTTCCAATACTGAAACCCTGAGGAATGACTTCGTATCCAATGTTTCTCACGAGTTTAAAACTCCTCTTTCTTCCATAGAGGGGTATGCTTCCCTCATGCTTGCGCCGGATATATCCAAAGATGAACTTCAGGTATATGCAAAAAAGATTATGACCAGTACCAAACAGCTATCCTCACTGACAGGTAACATACTGGCTCTTTCAAGACTAAACACCGGAACCATCAATGAGACTCCCGTTTTATATTCTTTGGATGAACAGATTCGCGAATCCATACTTATGCTGGAGCAGAAATGGACACAAAAAAATATTGACCTTGAAATGGAACTTCCGGAGGTCAATATCATGAATTATCAAAATTTACTTTTTCAGGTCTGGACCAATATCTATTCTAATGCCATAAAGTTCTCACCTGACAACTCCACTATCACTACCCTCATTGAAAAGGAAGATAATGTCATAAAAGTAAGTATCAGGGATCAGGGTATAGGAATGACCGAGGAACAGATCCATCACATATTTGATAAATTCTTTCAGGCCGATACTGCTCATAAATCCGAGGGAAACGGTCTGGGGCTCGCAATCTGCGCTTCAATCCTGAAGCTTTCGGGAGGAAGCATACAGGTTCAAAGTACACTGGGGAAAGGATCAGAATTTGTAGTTTTTCTTCCATACTCAATCCTACCACAAAAATAGCAGGCATCACACTTAGTGTATCATTCAAGGTTATGTGCGATAAGATATCAGACACGCACTTTAGAATTCATTAGAACTTCTTCTCTTTCACCCACTTCTCTATCATACAAGTATGTTCATATCCTGACCAAAAGATTATTCAGTTTTAATATACATGTATACCGGAATTCTTTTGATAAACCAATGATGATTCTTATTCCGGGATGATGCATGATATCATTTTCAGAATACATTTCCAGCTGCTTTACAGGGTCAAATATGAGACAGTTATCCCTGATTCGGAGGATATAGTCATCTCCTTTTTTCAGGACGCGAACATCTATGCTATGCGCCCTTTTATCCTTGCTGAATCCATGCTCTATGATATTTCCGGCCATTTCCTCAACAGCAAGTGCCATATGATATCTGCGATATGTATCACAGCCATGTTCTTCGCAGAACTTCCAGACCGCCCTCGTGAGCCTGGTCACATCCTTCATGGAATCGGTGCTTAAGTCAATGCAGTCTTCCTCCGGAACATCAAAGGTATCGGGAAGCAGCAAAATCTTATCCAAAATCCCCTTATCTCCTATTCCCATCATCCGGCTCTTAACATTAATCAAAATCACATAATAAATATACATGAGCAGCTGGGTTGCCGGAAATGCAAACCATACTGCATTGGCTTTGAACCGGAATGAAAGCAGACCTGCTGAAAGCATCAAAAATCCCGATTCGGACAAAAATCCGGAAACGGAAGATAACCGACTTCTTCCGATACCCTGAAAATAATTAAAGTAAATCAGGCTTAGTCCATAAAATGGCATCCCGATTGCATATGAACGAACTGCCACTGTTGCCAGACTCAGGGCCTCAGAGTGTTCCTTGATATAGAGCGATGCAAACTGCGGTGCAAATATCCATGTAAAGACAGCAACTCCCAATGTAATCATCAAAGTTGCCTGTAATGAAGTGAAAAGTAATCGCTTCATCCTTGGACGATCCTCCTCTCCCATGAGGATTCCTGCCATGATGGCAACAGTATCTGCCATACCGATCGTCAGACTGCAAAGTATATCATCCGCCTGCTGATAAACAGAGTATGCTGCTATAGCCGATGAAGATGCCACCAACGCAAGAAGTCTGTTCATAAATGCCGTACGCAGTGTGAATCCTATTCTGAACACACCGACAGGTATCCCCTGTGATACTATGCCTTTCAGCTCACTCAGCCTGATATACTTGAAGGAATATCGGAGTATGGCCTCCTTTTTTCTGAAATGCAACAGGAGAACCGCAAGTGCCATATAATAGCTGATACTGGTAGCCAGTCCCATACCAAAAGTGTCTCCGTGAATCACAAATGCCACGATAAAGTCCATTAGTACATCTGTTACCGTAAGTACTATGGATGCTATAACCGGAAGATTTCTGTCATTATCAATGGGATAATAACCATTTAATATCCTCATGGCATTCATAGCCGGAAGTCCAAAAGAAATTCCAAGGAGATATGCCCTTGCCTTGGGTAAAAGCGCAGAAGCATTGCCGGTGGCGCCAAGTACTCTTGCTATATGAGCTGAAAAAGGAATCAGAATCAACATCAACAAGGTGGCAATTCCAACCGTAACTGTGATGGCCAGCGAAAAAATCCCCTGCGCCTCCTTAAGTTTTCCTTCTCCTATAAGTCTTGTGAACCGGTTTCTGGAACCTGTGGATATCACTGTTCCGAAAAGGGCAAAACACGTCATCAGCGGACTAACGATACCAAATGCGGCCATTGAATCCACTCCCAGACATCGTCCGATGATCACACCGTCTATGAGATTTCCCAGCATATGTGTCAGTTCAGACAAAAAAAACGCCATTAACTGAGCATAAAATGTATCTCTGATTATCCTGCTCTCTTGTATAACTATTCCTCTACTCATGATTTGTTTAATATCTACCCCTTAGAATGTGTTGTCGAATACATTAAATGAAACATTTTCTATTCATATGACGTGGGTGTCAAAAGTGCATGACACTCACTGATTAGCACCAACAATGTGCTGCATCATTCATAATCTTCTGTAAGGGGTGTTACGTCAAACTTGAGTGTAAGTATATTCCTGTCTTCGATTCGGTTATAAATCATTTCCTTTGAATTTTTGCGGGCCATCATTAAACCGATTCCCCCCTTATCAAGTTCTTCAAATTCTTTTTTATTGACAGATGTTTTCACCGGATCAAACGGAATTCCATCATCAAAAAATGTCACTGAATAGATATTACCTATCCTTTCGCAGGAAAAACTGACATTACCGGCTTCGGAATAATTCACAATATTCGAAAAAATCTCCTCACATGCCAGCAGAATTTTCCTAGAAATTTCGTTTTCGCCAAGAGATGTCAAAATAGTTTGCTTAACTGTTTTAAATGACTCCATTTCCGGAGTAAGATAATTGCTGTTCATCTCATTATTTTTATATATGGCAGCTGTGCATGTAATGTCATCGAACTGTTCAAGACCTTCGGAAAAACGCTTTACCGAATCCACTATGGAATGGACAAGTATATGCGCACCGGAAAATCCATCCTGCTGATAATTCTTTTTAATTATCTCAACAAGTTTTCTCTCACCATACTGGACTTTTTCTGTATTTAATGTTTCTGTTACACCGTCAGTATATATGAGAACACCTTCTCCATCCTTTAGGGTTATCTCTTCTTCCTTTATATCCGCATCATCAAAAATCCCAAGCGCCATGCCGGTGTCTACATCGATATATGACGGAACTCTGCCAAGAAGAATCGGCGGAGTATGTCCGGCATTTGCAAGGGTTAGAATGCCTGTTTTTGTGTTAAGCTTTGCCGCCAATACTGTAGCAAACATATTCTCAGGATTGGCCATACAGATTTCTCCGTTAACAAAGTTAAGTGTTTCCGAAAGGGAAGACCCCATTCTCAGATTTTCTCTTATGGTGGTCTTTACCATAACCATAAAAAGTGCCGCCGAAATACCTTTACCGGAACTGTCTCCAACGACGATGCAGACATTATCCTTATCCAGATTGAAGATATCGTAAAAATCACCGCCTACCTCTCTTGCCGGATGTTCATATCCGAATACTTCATATCCATTACCCGAAAGACCATGTTCAAAAGGAACAATACCGCACTGTATCTTTCTTGCAATATCAAGCTGTGTTCCAACCTGGACTTTTTCCATCGTAAGCTTTTCGATATCATTGACATATTCAGATATATCTACAGCCATTTCATCGAAGGACGCCTCTATATCCGTCACTTCATCTTCGAAAAAGGTTTTTCTGCCCGGTGAGTATATCTCTGCATCTCTGTCCTTAACAAAATGCTTCATCTTCCAGGATAATGTTTTTATAGGTCGAATCACCATCTTCCTTATGAGCATAAGGGCTATCAGGAATGTAAGTCCGATGACGAACATTTCCTGCGCAAAAGTATGTATCAGATACTCATAGGCAAGCTTCATTATTGAATCTATGTCAACACCAACTCCTATCAAAGCAACAATATCATCATCCTGATCAGTTATAGGAGAAATGTGCAGATAGATATCTCCGTATTGATTGCTTATCAATTCAAAGTCCTGTTTTGAAGTGCCGTTCAGAACATTTTTCTCTGCATTATGCAATGGCACACTGTATATATTGCCGCTTTCATAGCCGTAATCTTCATTCATACGTGCATCATCATCCTGATTGTTGGCCGCAATTATGATGTAATGCCTGTTCAGTTCCTTATCTATGGTATATAAACTGATAAATCTTAAACCGAAACCCAAACATAAATGTCTTAATGTATCATGAATCCTTACTCTGTACTGTTCATCCTCCTGAAGTGCATCTATGCTACCCTCATAATCAAGGGCTGTCTTAACGGTGGAACCTACTATTCCAGCTGTAGCGGTTCCCTGTTTCTGAACTTCATTGAGGCTATAGATATACTGTATTCCAACTGTGAGTAATGATGATAAAATCAGTGAAATCGTAAACAAAAGAGCGATTCTTTTCAGTATGGATATCCTGAGTTTTTTTCTTTTTTTCGCCATCGTTCTTCCCAAACTGTCACATATGTATCGTCAGCATTGTCCCATTTATTCAATCCCGACATATACAAAAAATCATTCGATATTTACTCTCTTGGTTATACCGGTCATATTCAGGACTTCAAATACTTCTCCCGAAACGGATTTAAGCGTAACGTTTCCACTCATCTTTTTGTAAGCTGACACGATTTGTCTTATACCTGAGGATGAAATGTACTCCAGTTCCTTAAAGTCAAAAACTATGGAAGCAATATCACTTCCGATTTCGTCCAATACCGCTGCCAGTTCAGGCGCAGACTGTGTATCAAGCCATCCCTTCAACTCTAAAGTAACGGTATCACCCTCAACGATCTTTTTTATATCCATGTTTCCCCTCCTGTAACAATGAATAAATCCCGAAAACTCATAGAAAATAAGACACTATATAATGACGTGAGTGTCAAAAGTATTTGCCACTCACTAATTAGCGCTAACGCACACATTCGTGTGTAATATGCTGCTATCATTATATCACAAAGTGGCCCTTGTCATACGAATGAGCTGTAAACCCTTACAACTTTATCGTTACATCTTCACTCTAAGAAAATATCTCATGAAAGAATAAAATATGTCGATGTAAAAAACAAAGATTTAATAAGAACTAAAAAGACTATCATGAACATTGCCGTCAAAAAGGTTTCGACCTTTGATATAATGATGCAAGGGTCAAAAGTACCAAATCACGTGCTTGCACGTTGATTTGAGACTTTATGACCCGCCCGAACACGAATAACGTAGTCGTTTTGCATAGCAAAAGGACGTGAGTTATGAGTGTTCAGCAGCACATTGCACACGAATGTGTGCGTGCTGCGCATCATCAGTGAGTGGCAAATACTTTTGACACTCACGTCATATAATAACGTGAGTGCGCTGACGTTAATCAGTGGGGGCAATACATTTTACACTCCCATCTTTAATATAGTTACAGTTTTTGAACCGGGGTTTTATACAATGCCGAATGAATATGCAATTCTTTATTTTGAGATAAATCTCTTTTCTCTTATACTTATAGGAATCATCCTCTTCAAGACCAGAGGTCTTTCGAAGATGGTGGCACAAACACATTTTGCCATATCCATAATTGCGGAAATGGTGTTCTTTGCCTCCGACACGTTGTTTGTGCTGATATATGAAGGGATACTTCCGGGCGGCAGATTTGTGCTGATGACATGTAAAGAGCTCTACTTCCTGTCAACCGAGCTTATGTGTTTTTTCTGGTTTCTCTATTTTGAATATCTCAGGGAAACCACTTTTGTAAAGAAGCGAAATCACGTCATGTATTCCACATCTTTACTGTGGCTGCTGGTGATTCTTCTTTTGACAAATCCCATAGGAAAATCTCTCTTTTATTTTGATGCCGGTGGAGAATATCACAGAGGACCTCTCTTTATACTTACATATGTACTCTCATATAGCTATGTTGTGATAGCTTTCATCAGAGCCATGATCAACATTTTTAAAGAAACCGATGAAAGTAATAAAGAGTTTCTCATAAAACTATGTCTTTTCCCTATCGGTCCCGGAATATCCGGGATTCTGCAGTTTGTGCAGCCAAGAATTCCTGTTGCATGTGTAGCGATTTCGCTTTCTACATTTTTCCTGTATCTCACATGGATCGATCAGTTAATATCACTTGATCCACTGACCGGACTCAATAATCGCAAACAGCTTACGCATGGCTTTGAAAGCCTGTCAAAAAGCGCAGGAGAACACGATAGTATCTGGCTTTATCTCATAGATGTAAATCACTTTAAACAGATAAATGATACTTTTGGACATCTGCAGGGTGATAAGGCGCTTAAGATCATTGCAGAGACATTAAAAGCCGCCTGCAAGGGAATGGACAAGGGTACCGTGATCGCCAGATTTGGCGGTGATGAATTTGTGATTCTTGTTCCGGGAAACAGTGAATATGAAAGTAACATGCTGAAGAATACCATAAATGATAAGCTTAAAGAACTATCCTCTAAAAAAAGTATTCCTTTTGAGCTAACCGTAAGCATAGGAGTTGCAAAAGCAGAAGCCGGTGAAAGCCTTAAAGATCTGCTGTCCAGAGCCGATGAAGCCATGTACATAGAAAAGAAGGCGGGAAAAAGCCAGGCAATGAATCTTAATCAGAGGTAATTGTTTCGCCGTGTGCCGGAAATAAGTTTTACTAAGAACCGGAGAACGCCCTTCAGTTCTGAGCATTCAAATTTCCGGCAGAACTGTTACAATAAAAGAAAATATATCATTTGGACAAATCCGAGCAGAAAATGACATGATGATTCTTTCCTGAACATTTATGATGTAAGTGCAAGAATCAAAGGAAGGAAACATTAACATGGAGTGGATAACCGGTGTACGAAAAGCAATTGATTATATGGAGAAGCATCTGACCGATGACATCAGTGCGCAGGATGTGGCGGAACATGTGTATCTCTCATCATTTTTTCTTCAGAAGGGATTCTCTCTGATGACCGGTTATGGCATCGGGGAGTATATCAGAAACAGAAGGCTTTATAATGCAGCGATGGACCTGAAGAATACGGATGCAAAGGTTATAGATATAGCCTGCACATATTGCTATGAAACACCGGAAAGCTTCTCAAAAGCATTTTCACGTTTCCATGGAGTAACCCCGACAGAGGCTCGTGACGGAGCTCCTGTAAGGACATTTCTTCCTTTGACTATCAAAGTTCAGATTCAGGGAGGCGATCAGATGGATGTAAAGATAACACCTATGTTTCAATTCAAGGTTATAGGTTTTCAGAAGATATTCGATGATGAAACCGCTTATCAGGAGATACCGAAGTTCTGGAATGAGATCATCGAGAAGTATGCTGCCAATGTTTATGCCGGAAATGAGCCGGTCAATGCCTATGAAAGAGCCATCGTAGATAACTGCATCGGTGAGTACGGAGTCTGCATCGATGATATCGGATCAGGGAAGTTCCGTTATATGGTGGCAGGTAAATACACAGGTGGCGAAGTTCCGGAAGGGATGGTGGTATATGAATTTCCAAGAGGTGACTGGGCGGTTTTCGACTGTATAGGCCCTGTCCCCGAAGCCCTGCAAAACGTGAATACGCGCATCTTTAAGGAATGGCTCCCTGGCAATCCGGAGTATGAACTCTGCGGAAATGCTACAGCAGAGTGGTATGACTGTGTTAACGGAAAAATGTCTGACCCGGATTACCACAGCGCAATCTGGATTCCGGTAAAGAGAAAAAACTGAGGAAACACTGATTATATCAGCATTTCCCTAAGCATCTATTGAATTTATAGCAGTTACTTCAATTTGAACACTAAAACAGATTTCTCCATCCTATCTTTATCAAAAGACCAAATTTAAAAACCACTGACAGGATTGATGATCACCCATCAGTGGTTATTTGATTTCTGCGATATCCAATTGACGACAAGCCGGTTCAGGCGGAATTATCACAGCTGTATCCTAAAAAACTTACAAGGAATATACAAACACTGTTTCTGTTAACAGAAGCCAATTGACTAACCGTCTAAAAGATTAATTGAAAAACATCTTTATATCATCATCTACATTAGTGATGGAACCTATACCGAAACTGTCTACAAGCACCTTTGCTACATTCGGTGAAAGGAATGCAGGAAGTGTAGGTCCGAGATGTATGTTCTTGACTCCAAGATAAAGAAGTGCAAGAAGTACGATAACCGCTTTCTGCTCATACCAGGAAATGTTGTAAACTATCGGCAACTCATTTATATCATCAAGGCCAAATGCCTCCTTGAGTTTAAGAGCGATGAGCGCAAGCGAATATGAATCATTACACTGACCGGCATCAAGAACTCTTGGGATTCCGTCGATGTCTCCGAGATTCAGCTTATTGTACTTATACTTAGCGCAGCCTGCTGTCAGAATCACAGTATCCTTTGGAAGTGCCTTGGCAAATTCTGTATAGTACTCTCTTGACTTTGCACGTCCGTCACAACCGGCCATAACAACAAACTTCTTTATAGCTCCGGATTTAACAGCATCAACAACCTTGTCTGCCAATGCAAATACCTGTGCATGAGCAAAACCTCCTACGATTTCACCCTTCTCAATCTCTGTAGGTGCCTTACATGTCTTTGCAAGTTCGATAATCTCAGAGAAATCCTTCTTCTCTCCGTACTTTCCATCGATATGTCTGCATCCCGGATATCCTGTCGCACCTGTTGTGAAGAGTCTGTTCTTATATGACTCAGCAGGAGGAACGATACAGTTGGTTGTCATAAGGATAGGTCCGTTAAAGCTTTCAAACTCTTCCTTCTGCTTCCACCATGCATTACCATAGTTACCGGCAAAGTTATCATACTTTTTAAAGAATGGATAATAGTGAGCAGGTAACATTTCTGAATGAGTATAAACATCTACTCCTGTTCCCTGTGTCTGCTCAAGAAGCATCTCAAGGTCTTTTAAGTCATGACCTGAAATGAGAATTCCCGGATTATTTCTTACACCGATATCAACCTTTGAGATTTCAGGATTGCCATACGCGGAAGTATTGGCCTCATCAAGAAGAGCCATTCCGTCTACTCCGTACCTTCCGGTTTCAAGAGTAAGAGCTACATAATCATCAACAGAAAGTGAATCATCAAGGGATTTTGCAAGTGCGTACTGAAGAAAACTGTCTACTGCTTCATTATTCTTAAGAAGAGCATTGGCATGCTTTGAGTATGCCGCAAGACCCTTAAGTCCGTATGTGATCAGCTCTCTGAGAGATCTGATATCCTCATTCTCTGTTGAAAGAACGCCAACATGCTTTGCATTTTCATCATAGTCGCATCTGGCTCCGTTCCAAAGAGATGCTTCCGGAAGATCTTCCTTTGCTGAAACCTGATCAATGATCTCTGCCTTTACTTTGAGAGTCTCTTCAATTCTGCCCGCAATCTTTTCATAATCAAAATTTGCATTTGTTATGGTGGAGAAAAGATTTACGGTAATAAGATGATTTATATCCTCATTAACCTTTTTGCCTTCCTTACGAAGCTGTGTGGTAACAGCACTGATTCCTTTTGTTACATATACGAGAAGATCCTGAAGATTTGCAACCTCAGGCTTTTTACCGCATACACCAACCATTGTGCATCCCTTGCAACCTGCTGTTTCCTGACACTGATAGCAGAACATTTTATTATCCATGGTAAAACCTCCTAAACGAAACTTTAATGTTGTTCGAGGAAGATAATAATGCAGAAAGCATCAAAATACTGTTGCGAACGCAACAATATTTGATATGTATAATTAACATCTTGTCTTCAGGAAATCCATTCGCAGATTTTTGAATTTACACGTATTTTTATTTATTACTCATTATTTCAAATTTTTCCTTCACGTTTTTTCTTCAAATTTATTCCTCATTCAGAGAAAAAATAATACAATTAGATATAGACAAGTCTGTGAAATCTGATACGGAACGCTTTGTTTTAAAGCGATCCGGTATCATTTAAAACTGTGAAACTATAAGCATTAACAAAACCTATGAAAGAGGGGTGTATATGGGTAATGTAATGAACTTTAAGTGTCCATGCTGTGGCGCGAAGCTGGTCTACAGCGGACAGGTACAGGAAATGGCATGTGAGTATTGCGGTTCACAATTCAGCATGGAGCAGGTAAAAGCCGCTGAGGAATCTCTAAAAGAAGATGCCGGGGGCAATAATCTGGTATGGAATACTCCAAATCAGCAGATTATCAGCGACGAAAACGGAAAAGTACAGGGTTACAGATGTCAATCCTGCGGAGCCGAAATGGTTGCTGACGAACACACTGCGGCAACCGAATGTCCGTATTGCGGTAATCCATCCATCATACCGCAATCCTTTGAAGGCTTGTATCGTCCGAATCTGATGATCCCGTTTGCCATAGGCAAAAATCAGGCATGCGAGAAACTCAAGGAATTCACTAAAGGAAAGAAACTCCTTCCGGATTCCTTTACAGCAGGAAATCGTATAGACAAGATCACGGGAATCTATGTACCATTCTGGCTCTACAGTTGTCACGCAAAAGGTTCTGTTTCCTTTGAAGGAGTAAAGTCAAAAACCTGGGAAGATGCCAACTACACCTATGTAAAAAAGGACTATTACCATATCACAAGATCCGGCGAGATGGACTTCAACAGAATTCCTGTAGATGCCTCAACGCAAATGGATGATGCCACTATGGACTCATTGGAACCGTTTGATTTCGGTAAAGCGACCGAATATGATGCTGCTTACTTCTCAGGATATCTTGCTGACAGATATGATGTACAGGAAAGTGACGCTCAGCCAAGAGCCAATGAAAGAGTCCAGAATACTTTCCGAAACAAAATGCGTGATGCTGTGACCGGCTATACAGAGGTTTCCCAGAAAAGCGAGAGTATCAAACTATCTGATGCCAAAGCTGAATACGCCATGCTGCCGGTATGGATGATGACAACAAAATATGAGGGAAACTCCTATACCTTCGGCATAAACGGCCAGACCGGCAAAATGGTCGGAAGCCTTCCGATAGATAAAGGTAAATATTATAAATACATGACAATTGCATTTGTGATAGCATTTATCATTCTCTCAGCATTGTCTTTCCTGTTTATCTCCGGAGGTATCACACTAAAGGGCGAACTGATTGCAGCCGGTATCTCACTTCTTATCGGATGGATCTACGCAAACAGTCTCAAGAGCGCAATGAATACCATCGCCATAAAGAAAACCGCTGCAGGCTATATGAAAGACAACTCCTTAAAGTTTGGCAACAAGCTTGACCTCTTCCTTTATCATAAAACAGAAAAGAAAGAGAAAACGACAAAGAAATAGCAGCTAATGCAAATGCCATTAGCATTAAACAAGGTCATGAGCAATTGCTCATGACCTTGTTCCTTTTCACGGTTTAAACCGTATTATGCTTTTCCTTTTTCTTGTAGACATGATACCAAACACCAAGTACTGCAAGTGAGAAGATGGAAACAATTCCGTAAATCATCATGTTGGACATGTCTCCGGTCTTCGCAGGTGTTCTGTTGGCTCCGAGAACTCTAGGTTCATCCGGTCCATCAGGAGCATCTCTGTCAACACCGAGAACTCTTCCATCATCAGGTGGTGTAGAGTCGTTTGAAGAATCAGAGCCGCCACTACTGCTGCTTCTGCTGCTTCCTCCACCGCTGTTTCCGCCGCCTGTTCTGTTGTAGTTCGTAAACTCAACCTCTGATGTCTGTCCGCTTTCAAGATATACGCTTGTTGCTTCGATTCCACTTCCGGTGATAGCACTCTGACCATAGGTCTTTGATGAATATGAAGCATTGTAGCCGCTTATATTCTCCTCGGAAAGAACATAGTAAATACGCTTTCCTTCTGCTGTGAATACCGGAACATCAGCCCATGTTGTTGTATCCGTCCAGTTATTGTTTGCTGATAATGTTACATTTGTCACGATTCCATCAATGCTTATCTCCTTTGTATTGCCGTTAACAACAATCAATGTCTTGAGATTTACCTTGATTTCATTCGGACGCTTGCCGCTCTTGTTATTCTCATCATCCCAGATCTTTGAAACCTTGAGTGATGCAGTTTCCATACGGTTTGTGATATCTGTACGGAATCCTGTATTGGTTGCTTCAGTAGTTGATGTATAAACATAACCACCTACGGTTCCCTTAACAAGATTATCATCATTTACATTAACTCTGCTTCCGTCAGCGAGAATGATTCT
Organism: Oribacterium sp. WCC10; assembly: GCF_900113415.1. Taxonomy (GTDB): domain Bacteria; phylum Bacillota; class Clostridia; order Lachnospirales; family Lachnospiraceae; genus Oribacterium. The sequence goes on from NZ_FOPH01000009.1 coordinate 74,611, forward strand.
GCTCTCAACTGCACGATAGCTGTACTTATTGCCGTCACTGTCATACTGAGGAAGATCCGTTACGGTCCAGCTTGAATCTGTCTTGTTGATCACATGGATCATCAGTGAACTCTGTCCATTGACAGTCTCGTAAACATTTGTCCAGTCAGTTGCTCCGGTCTTTCTCTGGAGAACAACTTCGGCTCCTGTTACGCCCTTTCCGATTCCGGCAAACTCGTTCGCCCAGTTCTTACGTACGACGATGTCTACAGGATTAAGCTTGTTTGTGATAACGAACTCGAACTTCGAAGGAGTCTTGCCGTAAACACCATCTGTATGCTTATCTGCGATACTTACTGTGTATCCGTCTACTGCCTTCTCCTTAACAACGTAAGTTATCTTAGCGCCCTTAAGGCCTCTCTTGTACTCCGGAAGTCCTGTCCATGTCACTGTCCAGTTGTTCGAAGCACTGAGAACTACATCGTTATTGAACTTAACGTCATTACCGTCTGCAAGCTCAATGTTCTTAACAGCCTCTTCAACCGCCTTACCGTCTGCGCCGGTATATCTTGCATAAAGAGTAACTGTTACGTTCTTAGGTCTGTCACCATACTTATCATCCGAATCATCCCACTTCTTTGCAGCAGTGATATCCACTGTACGAAGCTTGTGAATGTTGGAGTAAGTGCTGATAACTGTATTCTTCTCTGAAAGATTTGTACCCTTGTCGTTAGCTGCATCCACAACCTTTCCGGTAGCTGCATCATGTACGCCAGGTGTATAGAATGTTACCGCATCCTCAACTGCTCTGTAGCTGTATGCATCGCCCTCTGCATTCTCAACAGGAAGATCTGACCAGGTCGCGATTGACCATGCTCCTGTCTTTACTCCCTTCTGATTTTTGATGGTTCTGTCAAACTTGTTTGTATCCAATGTCTTCCAGTCCGCATCTGAATCAATCTTACGCTGCAGGTGGAATGTAACTGTATCCGGACGATCATTGTCACGGTCATCGTCATCATCCCATACCTTTGTGATGGTGTAATCACCCTTCTTAAGGATATTGCTGAGAGATGCAACAAATGTTCCATTCTCTGCAGTTATCGGTTCGAAGTGGTAGTTATAACCACCGACCACATGTGTCTCTGCATCAAGCTTGTTTACTTTTCTGACTTCCTTTCCGTCTACAATCTTAACTGTCTCGATAGATGTCTCAACTGCTCTGTAAGTAAGTTTCTTGCCATCCTTATCGTATACAGGAAGATCATCCCAAAGGAAGCTGTAGTCATTGTCCTTTGAAAGAACTGCTGTCATATCTGTTCCGGAGCTTACACGCTTACCGTCAACAAGATAGTTCTTAACAGCCTTCCAATTATTTCCATCGCTTGTGTACTGAAGTGCAACATTGACGAAACGCTTAAACTCACTGTTTGCGTCAGTCTTATCTGTTTCATCTGTATCCCAGTACTTTCTGGCAATGACAGAAGTTGTAGATACCTTATTCTCTATCAGAGTATCGAATCTTACTGTCTTACCAGTCTCTGTATTCACATTAACAGGAACTGTCTCAGACTTCTCTTCGGTGTATCCGTTCACCTTCCTTTCCTTAACAACATATGTAATCTCTGTCTGTCTAAATCCGCGCTTATACTTTGGAAGATTGCTCCAGGAAGCCTTCCAGCCGTTTTTCTCATTAAGTGTAACCGGATTATCAAGTTTCACTGTCTTTCCATCGGCAAGTTCAAAGCTCTTAACGATTTCGCTTTCTGTTGCCTTTGTATCAGGATTCAGATACTCGGCATAAAGAGTAACCTCAAGTGTAAGAGGTCTCTCTCCGTACTTATCATTCTGATCCGTCCAAACCTTGGATACTTCCGCATCTACGGTTTCAAGATCATGGATGTTTACGTACTTAACATTAACAGCTTCACCTTCCGTAAGTTCGGTTCCCTTGTCAACATAATCCGCCATATCCTTTCCTGTTATCAGCTTGTAGAAGAATGCTCTTACAGGTTCTGTGAATTCCTTAATCGCATTGATTATCCTCTGAACCACGCTGTACTCTCCATTGTAGAGTCTCAGAACGTATCCATCGGCATTGTCTTCCACCACTCTGTAAACAAAATTCTCGCCATAAGCATTTTGTACAGGAAGGTTTGACCAGGTTGCTGTTGTCCAGTTTCCCTCACCGGCCTGTAACTGATTTTCTATAGTTCTGTCGAATGTCTTCTCAGGTAATGTTACCCAGTACTTTTCCTCATTTGGATCTGACTTAAGCTTACGCTGTAAGTGGAATGTCACCTTATCCGGACGGATGCCGTCACGGTTCTTGTCATCATCCCACATCTTTGTAACGGAGAAGTCTCCCTTCTTGAGAATGTTCTTGAGAACTGACTTATTTTCTGTTTTAAGTTCCTCGGCTTCGTAATTGAATCCTCCTACTACACCGGTTTCCTTAAATTTTATACCATCGATTTCATTGACAGCCCTGTTTGCTACATAACACAGTGTGCTAGATGTTGCTATCAGATCAACTATCTGCTCAACTGCCTTGTATCTGCAGAGAGATCCGTCTTCATTTCTTGCAGGAAGATCAGTCCACTCATACTTGTACTTATTGCTTTCTTCAAGGACAGCAGTTACAGGTGTGCCATTTGTGTCATCGTCTGTATAAGTACATACCTGAACCCAATCCGGATCATCAAGTGTACCTTGTCCCTTCTGATACTTATTAAGTGCTACAGTTACTTTTCTCTTCACTCCATCATCAAATGCTCTGGTCGGATCAGTAACGTCTGTATCCCAGTACTTCTCTACCAGATATGATGTTGTGGCGATTGTATTTGTAAACTTAACCTGCGTTGTACCATCCTCAACAACAGTTACCGGATTTGACTCATTACCTTGCTTCTCTGTTTCGCCTTCAACCTCGATAAGGCTGGTTGCATCATAAGAATTGATAATAACTTCCTGGTTGTTTTTATCAATCACATACTCCTTCAAGGTGTAAGTGATCTTGCCGCCATCTGCATCACAGATTGGAAGCTCACTCCAGGATGCCTTCCAGTTATTTGTCTTGTTAAGAGGCATCGACTCAAGTGTATAACCCTCTGAGTTCTGGTTCAGATTACCACCATCGTCCTTCATAGGAACCGATGCAATAAGCTTAACCCAAATCTCTTTAGGTCTCATCTTGTACTTATTATTTGTATCCTCCCAGTTCTTAGTTACGGAAATATTTCCGAGTCTGTATGTATTGGTAGCCTTTGTTGTAATGACTTCCGAATATACTCCTTCGGCTTTATCCGTACCGTTTACTGCGGTGTACTTGTAAGATACCATTCCACCGGTCTGGTTGATTCCGTCAGCAGTAGTATCCGAGCTAACATCCTTCACTGTTCCGTTCTTCAAAGTAACCTTTGTTTCCACTGCTCTGTAGGTGTATGCATTACCCTTCTTATCCTTAGCAGGTAAGTAGGTAAATGATGCAGTATGTTCAGTAGCGTCATGTTCTATGGTCTGTTCCATAAGACTTGTTCCGCTGTAAACATCTTCCCACTTTGCATTTACTTCATCGGTCTTTCTCTGAAGCTTGAATGTGACAGAATTAACCTTTGTATTAAATCCGCGAACTTCCTTATCCCAAACCTTTGTAACGTCAAGTCTTGCAAGATCAAGTGTGTTGGTTACGGTTGTTTCGAAGTAATAAGGATTCTTTTCAACGATCTTACCATCTTTATCCTTGATATCTCCCTTTACATCATAAACAGATTCAATCTTACTGAATTCGCTAAAGCCTGTTGTCTTGTCAATCTTACCGCTCAACTCATTGGCAATGCTCGGTTCAGTTCTTGTAATCTCTTCACCACCCGGATACTTAACCGAATACTCTACAGCACGATACTTTATCTCACGATAAGTATCGTTTTCACTGTCATAGGCATACGGTAAAAGTCCGGTCTTAGTTGCAAGACTGTATGTTCCATCATCCGGATTAAATAAAGAATCTGAATCCATACTTACCGGTGTTCCACCCTTTGTAAGCAATGTCCAACCGGTTTGTTTACCATCCTGAATCTGATAATAAATTCGGTATGTGATAGATTTCGGAATCGCATTTTTCTTATAAAGATCCTTAAGATTATCCGGAGAAATCTCTTCACCGTTATTACCGTTCTTGAATTTCTTGACCGCATGAAGATCAATGGTCTTGAATACGTTCTTTCGACCGGTAACTGTGATTACATTGTTATTCTCATCAACAAAAACACCACTTTTCGGATTTGTTCCATCAACACCACCATCAGGATATACGACTCCCTTCTTTGAACCATCCTTCGACTTACCACTATTCCAGAAATGATTATCCTCTGTTTCAATAACAAACGGCTCAATTCCATTCCATGAACTTCGTTTTTCTTCCTCAACGTAGTATCTATAGTACAAGCCTCTTGTTGGTTCATACTTTAGCAGCTGGCTCGTAGTAGCAATCCATTCGTCGCCTTTAAGCTTAAATGTATGTATTTTCTCTTTATCTGAAAGACTTCCCTTATCATATAAGCGATAAAGAGTAAACTCGATTTCATTCGGAATGATCTCGATTCCATCATAATCGCTCTTTTCTGGTGACCAAACCTTTAAAATTTTAAGAGGAAAACGATCTTTTCTGTATTTATTAATGATACCTGCATTGCCGTTGCCTTGATGAGTAACTAAATTATAGCTTCCATCTACCTCGACATCATATCCATACCATTTTGAATCATGCCGAACAACCGTTCTCTGATCCATGGTACTCTTACCATCCTTAGTAGTTGTATCATCAAAGGTTACCTTCGGTTTCTCTCCAGTTTTTATAGGTTTAGGTTTGTCGTCCTGACTATTTATCTTAGCCTCTTTAAGGTCTACACTACTACCATTAGTTTCCACTGTTGCTCTATATACATCATAAGGTCTCGTATACGGAAATTCCTTTGGATTACTAATATATTCTTCCTCTGCCTTTTCAGATACCACATACTTATATGGATTAAGGTTTGGTGCGTAGTAAACCAGATTAGACCAATCTTGTTCTGTCAGTTTATTAGAATCATAATATAATGTCTTCTCTGTATAATCTCCTATCTCTTTTCCATTTTCATCCACTCTCTTGAGATTCTTATTAACAAGAACTCCATCTTCATCAATAAGTTCTCCTGTACCATTTATAATATTGCCATCAGAATCCTGAAGGTATCTATAGAGACGGACTATAATTTGAGGCTTCTCATTACCGTGTACAGCATTCAAATACTTCTTGTCATAGTCGTTTTCAGGATCAAATCCATCCCACTTCTTATAGAACTTGACTGAGTAGTTTCTGGTCTCCTTGTACTTATTTACAGCCTTGATACCGTTTGTCAATGTATCATCAGGTACTACTTCAAAGTCGTATGTCGCATGTAATACCTTTATTCTTTCTTCTGTATCTGCATCTCCTTTCGCGCCGAGTATGGAATATGTATCCGCTTCCTTTACAAAATATGTATACGGACGTCCGGTATCATCATACTTCGGTACATAAGCCTGAACCTTATCGGAATCATCTTCCGTTTTGTTTCCTTTATAGAATGTGAAGTTTCTCTTATAAAGTTCGTTAGCACCCTTAAGTACAGCTACAAGGTTTGTGCCTTCCTTCTTTTCAAGATCCTCCTGACCCATAAGATCTGTTGTTATGTCATACTCAGGAACCTTCTCTTCCTTATTGCTTCCTTTAGGTTCTCCATAAGGTCTTCTCCAAAGTTCAAGCTCTATATCAGGAAGATTCTTATTGCTGTATCCCGTAGGAAGAAGCTCATAGATCTTAACGCCCTTGACTGTACGCTTGTTTCTAGGTCTGTTTACAAGTGTTCCCGCATTATCCTCATCAAGAGCAACCCTGGCTGCAACTACAGTCTTGCCATCAATCTCAACAGGCTTAAAACGATGATCCTCATCCTCATATGGGAAAATAGCCACATTGTGTGTATCATCTGTATACTTTGGCGATCCCTGGAATGCACCTATCTCTGCATATTCGTTGGTATTCTCTGAAGCATAGGTCTCACCGATATAGTATTCATACTCATAGAAGTCAGATGTAAATCTTGACTGAGGATTATATCTTACCTGCCACCAGTTATGAGTCTTTATATCAAATATAGTCTCCCAGTCATAGTCGATGTAACTAACCTTATCAAGAGTTTCACAATGCCATATTGGATTACCATTACTATCCTTACTACCATCTGTATATCTACGATAGAGATTTACATAGATATCAGGCCTTTTATTCTGTTTGTAATTATCATTTTCATCGTAATCATAGTCCTCCCAGAACTTGTTAACTATCGGAGTTATAGTTCCTGCGAGAGTATTCTTGATTGCGAATGAATATCTGTCACCCGTATGGTGATCATGTCCAGGTTTAAATTCAGCTGTAGTATCACCGCTCATTACATAAGCGTTTGTGTACTTGTCTCTTTCCTCCTCTCTGCCTGCATTGTAAATGAATTCCTCATACTTACCCGAGTTCGCAACAAGATGAGGATTATAGTTTATTAGTTTTCCCTTCTCATCGTATTTACGTAATGGTCCGAGTTTGGCTGTCCAAATATTGGAACCGGTAGCAGGAGAAGTCAATTCTACTGTCTTTGTTTCTTCGTACTTAGTTTTCTCTCCGATCTTGATCTGAAGCTTTAAGGAATCAGGTCTTGCAGTTCCTGCCATACGACCGTCAACCCATTCCTTCTCGATATCGATGTATATAACACCGACTCTTACATTAGAGATTGCAAAGTCAAAGTTTCTGTTTCCGATGACATTGCCATCTTCAGTGTACTGATAGTTAACATATCTGCCTTTAGCCGACTTACTGTTACAGATCAGTACATCGTAATCAAAGTAGTCACCCTGTACGAAACCGTAGTCATCGTCTTCATACTTATTGCCGTCTTCATCTACAACTTTCTGAAGATCTGAAAATGAAGCTTTAACGCCATTATATTGATTCCAGTCATGCCCTAAGTAGTAGTCTTCGTAATCTAACGAATATTTCTCACGGTCATTATCGCAGTTTTCAATAACGTCATCGACAACAGTATTTTTAACTTTTCCAGTATAATAATGCACCTCATTTTTTCCCACGTGAGTTTCTATAACGCGGAAATCACCTGATCCATTATATGGACTGTATTTTTCTCCTTCCTTTCTGTTATCTCCTCTCCAATCAATGAATTCTTTCTTCACCGACTCAGGTATCTCCATGAACGAATACTTGGAATATTCCTTAGCAGTCGGGTCAATGGTTGATGGTGTACTTACTGTTACCCAAGCATTTTCTCCTTCTTTCTTATGCTGGAGAACAAAACTTACAGATTGTCTCTTCTCAGACTCTTCTCCATCAAGCCATTCCTTATATACCGTGATGTAATTATCTGCTCCGGTACCGTTCTCTATCTTAATTTCGTCTATAAGGTATTTATCTCTTCCTTTTATATGCGGACGAATATCAGTGTCACTTGTCTCAGTTGTATAAACCGCTTCAGTGATCTTATTCTGATATGTCGGATAATATCCATGAGCCTCGGCTTCATCACGATGCTCAAATACAGAGTATGTATATTCTGCTCCATTAGGATCATATCTGGGAAGCAGATCTGTAAATGAACTGAAATCTTGAGTAAGCGTCATGGCATCATTGTCATCATCATACCTGTCAACAATGATTACATCAGTAAAATCTGTTTTTAACTGAGCGAGGTCTGTTATCGGCGTGTAGATCATCTGACCATCATCACCAATTCTGCATATAACACTTCCCTCTTTATATGTTTTACTGATAACACCTATTTTATTGTTATTTTGGAATACATCAAAATTAACCTTAGCTTCACCATTATCAGCATCTATTTGTGAAATACCGCCTTTGAATCTCTTGGTTACCTTAATCTGCGCATTACCAACAAGTCTGTTAGTGATGCTGATATCTACATTGCCATCAGTATTTTGATTTGTTGTAACCTCCTGCACATATCTGTATCCATCATCAGTCAGATAATATGTCGGGCCGTCCACCTTCGGTTTTTCCTCAGTGGCATTCTCGAAATCACTACCAACCTTGGTTCTTACAAAACCCTCTTTTACGAAGTAATAAAGTCTTCTGCCTTCTGCATCATACTTATCCATAGACCAACTATGGCTCCTTGACTTCTGCTCCGATGAGAATCCCTTGAGAACTTCAGTCGCTACCAGATTAACAGACGGATCATCTGCATCACATCTCTGACAAACTTCAGAATTTAATGTGCTGTAAAGTTTAAGTTCAACCTCCGCATCAACATCCTGTCTTGCAGTCGCCTGCCATGTCTTGGTCGCCTTAACAGTAACCTGATCCGTGATGAGGTTTATAAGAGTCTCACCATTAAGTATGAACTGTCCGCCATGGAGCTTAGTATCGTTTGGATTCTCACTATTAGCTCTTCTGATAAGACTTCTTACATATCTGTTAGAACCACCCTCTGTGTGTTCTTTACCTATATAAACAAGCTGAACACCGTCACCGTTATAAGCTGACAGTACTCCGCTCTTTGGTAGAACGAGTTTGTAAACTCTGTTTGTTACATCGTTATCATAAGCAGCAAGTGCTCCGCTTGCGAGAAGAGCTTGCTTATATTCGTCATCACCTTCTCCAATCTGCTCAGAAATCACTTCATAGACCTGATCCTGGATAGGCGCTCTGTAGGTCCATCTGTCTTCATTGGTTCTCGCATATCTGTAGATGAGAACACTAGGTGTAGGTCTGTTATTGATGATTTCATCAGTTGCTTCATCCTTCCACAACTTATACATAACATACTGTGTATCACCGGCAAGAATGTTTACGAGCGTTCCACCATCGTACACACCATTGATCTTGTTGGAAGCATTTCCTACATTATTATATATAGGCTCATAACGACGATTGGTTATTGTATTTCCATCTACACCTACGTCTTCTGCAAGAAGCTCAATATTTTTCTGCTTTAAATAGTAATGAACATTGTAATTGCCATCAGAGTATGCATAACCCTTTACCTTGATGGTCCATGTTCCATTGTGATTATCTACAACTGAAGCCGCTGTTTCCTCAAAGTCTGTAACCACATAATCGGTTTCTTCTTTATCTTTCCAGATAAATGACAAAGTTGCAGGATGTTTGTCGTCTCCCTTTACTACCTTGTAAAGTTCTACGTAATCGTACCACTTATCAATAGATGGTCTGTCGACGTTGTTACCACCTTCATCCTTAAGTGCATCTATATCATTCCACTGTATTGTTGCAGTGAAGGTTTGGATCTTATAGTTACGAAGAATCGTTCCATTTGAATCCTCGTTTCCATTCTCATCCTCATACCTACTGAAGTAATGCTTCTTAAGTTCATCCTCTTCAGCCAGACGATACTTGATAGGCACTGTCTTACCTATCTCACTACCCTTACCGCCGTCTCTTACTTTTACTTCAACATAGTTTGCAAATAAATCGCTTGCAAAGGTGTAAATGTATTCTGTCGGACTTGAAGTGTTAGCATTTGTCGCTGAAGGTGCCGGAACTGTTACAGACTGTGCTGCAGTATATCCAAGTACTGTCTGCATTGCATCAGAATCAAGCTTTTTCCATGTACGTCCACCCGGTATCTCAGCATCATCGAGATAGTACTCAAGATACATAAGGCTATGTACATCTTGCCCGTCTACGACTTTCTTTTTCTCGTCATAAGTCTCTCCGCCGTCTTCCCAAAGCTTTTTAACGGTTTCGTTTGTAGATCTGCCTTCTACATAGTACTGATTTTCTTTCTTATCAGAATTTTCCTGTTTTCTTAAAAGGTTAACAGCATTATCAACACCGATACCTGTTCTGATCTGATACTTTGTCCCATCTGCAACGATGTACATGCTCAGATCTTCATCATCGGACTTGACAACAAGATAGTAATCAGTCTGATCTGCCTTAACCTTTACAGTAAATGTGTTCTTGCTTCCTACATCTCTTTTAGATTCTGTTCCCTTTGAATCAAGAAGATATGCCTCAAGAACCTTATTGGTGTCAAGTCCATCTACCTTGAACTTTATATACTGATTTGCAGCAACATTCTCCACCTTAAGATATATAGGATATGAGATCATCTCTGCATAAACTAGTATAAGCTCAGCATCACCTGTTAGTTCTGCACCTGTACCATCAGTTGTCTTATAATTAAAGTCACTGATTAGACTTACATCCTCAACTGTTTGGTTGCCTATCTTTAAACTTGCTTTTATATATCTGTGTCCGTTTACATTATAAAGTCCGGATACCGAAACAGGATTATCAGGATCATTAAGACTTACGTTATTAGAAGTGTACTCTTCAATATCCTTACCCTTTTCATCAATTATCTTTACAGTTAAAGCCGGAACAATATAGTCAACATTAAGCTTCTGATCAGCTGAAAGATTTTTTTCATCTGTGATGTCTGTTGCAAGGACTATGTTATTAACTTCCTTATCAGCAGCTGCGCTTGCAATCTTAGCCTCCTCACTCTTTGTGATGATACTAAAGCTTGCAATCTTAGCAGGAACTGTGATGTCCACTTCACCTTTATCGTTAGCAGGGTATGGATTATCTCCGTCCTCTGTTCTAACGATAACCTGTTCGTTAGCATTAAGGCCTTCTAATGAATAAACGATATCATCATTGTCAGCAGGTACAAAAGTTTCTCCACCCTTTGTTATGTTCTGACCAACACTGTATGCATATGTCTTTACGTTAGTGATATCAAACTTTGTAGGAGCAGTAGAAATATTGGACATAACCTGTCCTGCTACATCACCTGTATCAGAGACGATTGTATAATCCGGATTTTGGTATTCCTTAGGACTGATGGACAGAATGTCAGTTGATACTACTGTAAATGACTTAGCGCTGGCAGCAACGCTGAATTCCTTCTTTTCATCATTCTCTGAAGTAATGATAAGCGGCTCACTTGCATTGCCATCCTTATCAGTGATGACGATAGTAGCCTTACCACCATTGCTTCCAAATCCTGAAAGCTCATATGTAACATCGCCGGTAAGGTCTGTTGTTGTCTGCTCAACATAGAAAGTATCATTAAGTGACCAATATACGCTCTTATGCGTTGCGTTTTCACTTTTTTCACCATCCTCAATAGTTGATGATACACTGTACTCTTTTCCGTTTCTCTTAAGCTTATTTACTGAAAGAGATATTCCGTCTGAATCCGAAACAAGACCAAGTGCTGTATCAGCCGGAACATCAAAATTTGCAGAATCTTTCTTGTTTGAAGTTAAAAATGCTTCAAGCTCTGCTCTGTTACCCGAAAGAGTATCTACATAACTCTTGAACTGGTCCTCATCAATATCAAGATTCTTTGCAGCGATTCTTACGTCCTCAATTGAACCGTTGGAATCAGAAAGCTCTACTGTAAGTAAATCTCCATCCTGAACGCTAAATGATTCACTTGAGAGATCTACATAGTATCCCTTTACATTAGCTTTATCTGAATAGAAAGCAATCGTATATACAGAGAAGTCCTCTGTGTTTACACTGAGTTCACCGTCAGCTGATACATTGATACTGTCATCTGACTCAGGAGCGTCTTCAGGCTTCTCATCAACGACAGATGCCTCGTCAGGTTCTTCTGCCTTGATAAGCTCAGGAACCTCAAGCTTCTCCTCTGACTCATCCTGTCCGAAGAAAGAAGCCATCGAATCAACTACATTCTCTATCCATGTATCCTTATCGTCATCAGCCTTGGCTGCCTTTTCGACATCTTCCTTATCAATATCCTTGAAGTGATATACAGATACATACTTGTCCTCTGACTCAGCAACATCGAGGATCGCTTTTGACTTAAAAGTGATATTTACTTTTCTGTCGCCTTCGGTAACAGGATCAAGTTCCTCATTATCAGCATTCACAACCTTGATGTCATATGAAAAAGTATTGTCGATGATCTTGTTATCATCGAGAGCCTTTCCAACTGCTTCATCGATCTTTAAGTTGTTACTGTCCTTTGTGATCTTCTCAACCTTGAGACTACTGTCATTAGGAAATACTCCTGCGGGTGCCTTAACGGTGATCTCTACATCATCATCTGACCATGTAGCCGAAAACTCCTGAGCATCCTCGTCCATCACCTCTACGCTTATTGTCGGAAGTTCAGAATCGAACAGAACATACTTTGTTTCATTCTTAACTATAGCCGCAAAGCGATATACACCTGCTTCCTTCGGATTGTACTCTCCACCGAAGCTTTCATCACTCTCCCATGAAAGAGGGAGCTTGATAACAGTGTATCCCGTAAGATCAAGGCCTGTTTCATCTTCTATTTCCCTGATCGATGGTTTTTCTTCACCCGAGAGAAGCTTCTTAACCGCTTCCTTCTGATCATCTGTAATGAAATCAATGCTCTTGCTTATGATTGATCTCGTTGCAGTACTTGCGGTTGAAATCTCTTCATCATCGACCTCACTCGCAGACGCATTCTCTGTATTGACGTCTGCGTCTTCATCGATCTCCGCTTCTGCATCACAGGCCAGGGCATACATGGTCTTTGGCAGTTCAATCTTTGACTTTGGCGTACCAAATTCCACGGCCTGATATGCCACATCCTCCGGCAGATCGGCCAATACCTTTACTGCGTAACTCGATATGGTATGCACTGCCGAGCTTTCCATCGCATAGCCGGAAAGACCGGCATTAAAGCCGGACTCAATAACCATAAGTACGCACAATACCAGTGAAAGTAATTGCTTCGTTAGCTTATTCATTTGCTTTCCCCACTCATAAATAAATTCTATACCCTATAAGATATACTATCTTATACTAGTTAAAATTTTAGCACCAAAATAATCATAGCAGCAATTATTTTTAATGAATTAAATTAGGAAAATTCAAACTTTTGTAAACAAAATTACTAAATTTCGTAGCAAAATGTAATTTTTTAAGCATTTGCGATATTATCACTATCATATAGAGATTTTTATGGCTCTATTTAAAACGCAAAAAAAGAGCGTGGTTTTTAAGCCACACTCTTCCTTATTTAACTTATCATTACTGACTCTTTATCTGAACCGGATTCCTCATGCCTGTCCATTCCTGAATACATAGTCAGGTTCAAGACAGTCATCATATATAGTGTATCCGTCTCTTGTCGTATTCTTTGTATGATAAAGCGCTATATCAGCTTTCTCATACAAATCATTGGTGAATCCCTGTGGTGAAAATGCTATACCGGCGCTTATGGAAACCTTTGGAATATCCGAATCCGGATTCTTCAATGCCTGATTGATAGCACATATCTTGTCCACCAGCATCTGAGTATCCTTATCTTCTATACCTGTCATGATGATACAGAATTCATCGCCTCCCATACGGATGATATGATCGGACAAACGGAATTCCTTTCTGAGATACGATGCAAGCCACTTCAGCACCAGATCTCCCATGCCATGACCGTAAGTATCGTTAATCTGTTTGAACCTGTCCACATCAAGAAGAATATATGCTATGGCCATGTCTGTGTTCTTCAGAATCTCAGTGTACTTATCATAAGCAGTACGATTAAGTACGCCTGTAAGCGCATCATGTTCAATCTTAAACTGCAGTATCGCCTGTTCATTCTTCTCTCTGTTGATATCTTCAATCGCAAGAGAAGCTCTGAGAGCATTTCCGTTCTCATCTGTCTTTGATGCTGCAATAAGAATACGGAACCACTTTTTGTCACTTCCCAGATACTCCATGGAAATGAAGGTATTGCCCTTCATTCTGTCCGGCATAGTAGCTACGTCCATGAAATGATTGACCTTTTCCTGATATTCTTCGGAAACGTAGGTCTTGATAAACATCTCTTTGGCAAGTTCATAGGGCTGTTGATTCATCCCCAACATATCCTTCATGTAATCTGTCATGATAAGCGGAATGAATTCATGATTCTTAAATATGATATGTATAAGGCCGAAATATATCTTTGACATATCAAAAAGTACGTCCTTATACTCCATCTCAGTCTTTTTACTCTTATCGATGATTCGTGTAGTATAAAGAACTTTATCCGCATGACCATCATGATCACGGCTCAGCGTAAAGAAAGCCGCAGTGGTCCATCCGTTCATGGCTCCCACAAAATCCATCTCAATATAGTCTTTATCCGCCAGGCGTTCTATCAATGTCGCCGGATTGGTGAAATTCATGATGGCAGACATATATTCTGAAGTTGTGAATGTACGCATAATAGCGGGCATCACATCGCTTATGCGCCCTGACTCTCCCAAAAATCTGTGAAGCGCATAAGTTGTCTTAAGTTCTTTATAACTATCTGTCGAAAGATCAAGCAGATAGATACTATTATATATAGAAGAAATTGCATAAAATGTTTTCTGTTCTTCTGTCAGGTCCTCATCATCGGTGAAGGTTTCGTACTTATCAAATTTTCTAACGTCTGCCTCCAATGTACTCTTATCTGCGTATGTATCATCAAGATCGTGAGATACTTCCACAGGCGTATGATCCGACGGCTTTCCATAATCATAGTAGTATCCCTGAATAATCTCGCAACCTACAGACTTTAAAAATTCCAACTGTTCTTCGGTCTCAATTCCCTTGGCAAGAGTATGAATACCAAGGCTTTTACTCATATTGATAATAGGCTTCAACATGCTTCGAGACTTGATATCGAAGTTCTCCATATATCCTATATCTATAAGCAAGCCATCGAATTCATATTCACGCATAGTATTGAGTGAAGAATGCTCATTACCGAAATCATCTATCAGAATATGGAAGCCATTGTCTCTAAGACGTCTTATCTCACGTTTAAACAGCTCAGGATCCGAGTTCAATGTTGTCTCACTTATCTCTATAAAGAAATAGTCTCTTGGAAGACTGTACTCCTCTGTAATCCTGATAAGCTCCTCGCAAGGGTCAAAGGTCAGGAAATCATTGTGAGAAAGATTGAACGATATCGGTGCCTTATTGCTACAGTCTATCTTGCCTGATACGATGTCTCTGGCAATCTGTCTCATCACGAATCTATCCAGAATGTATGTAAGCTTATATTCCTCAAGAATAGGTACAAACTGTCCCGGCAGAAGCATGCCGTACTTTGGATCCACCCATCTGGACAAAGCTTCATATCCGCAAAGTTTCCCTGAAGTTGTGATGAACTTAGGCTGATAGTAGATCTTGATATAGTTATCTCTCACTGCCTGATCAATGGTATTGAGCACATACTCTCTTCCGGACAGTTCAAGATTCATTCCTGCCACGCCCAGATCAACAGCCTTCAGATCTGTCCTGTTGACGTTCATAGTTACTACTACCAACTGTCCCTCTTTTTTTGAG
This sequence comes from Oribacterium sp. WCC10, assembly GCF_900113415.1. GTDB lineage: Bacteria > Bacillota > Clostridia > Lachnospirales > Lachnospiraceae > Oribacterium. The sequence continues at coordinate 89,990 of NZ_FOPH01000009.1, forward strand.
TTATAAAACCTGCCCTGAATATCAACGTACTTTATGATTCCGGAATGGCTTCTGATTCTGAAACTGACTTTGCTGAAGCCCTGTTTTTCCGCCATCTGAGACGAAATGTTGGCCTCTGTGATTCTCAGATCCGCAGGGAATATCATCCCCTTGAAAGTACCGTCAGTCAGCTCACGAAAGTCCTCTTCACTCTCACAGTCATATATATTCAGAACCGAAGCATTGGCAAATACCAATTCCCCGGTATTGTCCGCTCTATATATAAAAAAGCCGCTATCAATAGCAGAAAGCCCTTCTAAAAGATAGCTTTTTGATAAATCGGCTTCAAATATTTGTCCCATCCCAATAATCTCCCCTAAAGCAGCGTTTCACCCGATATATGTCAATCGATTGACTCAAGTGACGTAACTTAAATGCGCCCTCATCCACACCGTCAGAGCGCATAACGTTATTATACATATTTAAGGGAAAATATACAAAGACAAATGTAGTGTATACATTCTGACATGAGTTGCGAAGAAACCGGTATGATAAGGTTCATGATTGCTTATCATACCGGCTGAATTGTCCATTCTTTCTAATTATTTACTATTTAAAACATCTCAGTGCTTCAACCAGTGCCAGTATGGTAAGCGACTGGCCATAGGCCATGGGGGCAATGAGTATATTCTTGTAATGATCTTTGTTCATGCCCATACCTGTTCCGCCTGAGACATTAAGCACAGTGCCATCTTCTGCGATATTGTCGAGTATTCCCCTGATTGCTTGTTTTACACATGCTTTATAGGAGTCATCCAGAATACCCAGTCTAAGCCCCTTGAGTATACCCGCTGTAATGGCTGCAGATCCGGAAACCTCTTCGTAGCTGTCTGCATCATCAAGGACTGTGTGCCAAAGTCCGCTTTTGGCCTGAAGATTCTTAAGTGCTGAGACCTGCGCCTTGTAGCAATCAAGTATGAAGCTCTTCACACCGGAATTGAGGGGGTTCCTGAATTCCTCCAGATAGTCGAGGATTCCCAATGTGAACCAGCTGTTGCCACGGCACCAGAACACTTCACCGAAATTGTTGTTTTCATTGAATGTCCAGCCATGATAGAATAGTCCTGTTTTCTTATCATAGAGATACTTTATATGCATAAGTACCTGATGTATCCCCTCATTTATCCAGGTTTCATTCTGATACTTCTGTCCCATCCTGTTAAGGAAGAGCACTGTCATAAAGATGGTGTCGATCCACATCTCATTTTCATTGAGACGAACTCCCTGACGATCACCATTTGCGCTAGTGACATGCTGGAATCCTCCCTCCTTTGTCCTTGGCAGACAGTTCATGAGCCAGTCTGCCCAACTCAGGCAGAGCTTTTCGTAATTCTTGTCATTGAGATTCCGGTTAAGTTCTGAAAGAGTCAGAAGCGGCGTTGTAGTATTAATGTTTCTTGACGGAAGTCCTGATTCTATATTCCTGTCGAACCAGGCCTTAAGAAATGCTGTATACTCGTCGCTTCCGTCTATTTCCATCTTATTGATAAGTCCATAAAGACCGACCCCCTGCGGCCAATCCCACTCGCTTATTCCGAAATCTCTTTTGAAGTATCCGATGGACTCTCCTTTATCCTTAAGTTCGGACTCATTATCCGGTCCGTCAAGATTCATTAGTTTCTGAATCACTAGTTCCAGTTTATTCTTTATTTCAGTTTTGTTGATTTCCATCTGAAAATTATTCTCCTGCTATTTTAGTTTTACTGTATAAGTTCTGTATCAGTATATCGTCATTTTTAAATTCCTTTAGATAAAGGTGAGATACCGGTTGTACAGTGTGGTTTTATGGCAAACTTAAGACAAACACATGTCATGACGTGAGTGTCAAAAGTATTTGATACTCAGAACTTATATTTGGTGTAATACATATGATTGTTCATCATTAAACCGGTTTACAGTTTTCCCGGTGGATTTTATAATAATGATGGAGTTCGAACTTCTGAAACAAATGAACATTAATTTCAATCAGTTCTACCGGTTCTGACTCTCTATCACTATTCAAGGAACTAAATCATCATGCTTGAACCCATCATCGAAGCCAACGAAAAACTCACTCTCTTCTGCTCCATTGACGGTCTCGCCGTTGAACACAAAGTACGCTACGGTCAGTACGATATGAGAGTTAAGCATTTCCACCCGGAATATGAAATCTTCTACATCCTTGACGGGCAGCGTGATTTCTTTTTCGACAACCGTGTACATCATGCATCAAAGGGAGATCTGATTCTTATCGATTCAAACCTCATTCATATGACCACATCCACCGGCGAAGATGATTTCGGACATAACAGAATCATTCTCTATATCACGCCGGATCGCATGAAGTCTATTGAATCGGCATTTCCGTCCCTTAACCTGACACGGTTTTTCAGAGCCAACTACGGTGTATATCATCTCAATGAAGAACAGCAAAACAACTTCATGGATTTCTACTACAGATTCAAAAGGGAATATCAGGAGAAAATGCCGAACTATCAGCTTTCCATGGAATTTGCAGTTATGGAACTGCTGCTTCATATGACTAGAGATCTGAAACGCACCGACACTTTTGACGAGCACTGTCATGACAGTAAAAACTATCAGCATGCCTACGAAATCGCAGATTATCTCTCAGAACATTTCCGGGATGACATCGATCTTGATTTTCTTGCAAAGAACTTCTATCTCAGTAAGTACTACCTGTGCCGCACCTTCCGTGAAGTCACGGGCTATAACATTCGCGAATACATAAATATTTACCGCATCCGCGCGGCCAAGCAGCTTCTGGAAGAAACTGATGAAAGCATTGATTCAGTGGCTTCGAAGGTGGGCTACCATTCGGCAACCCACTTCGAGAAGATATTCAAGTCCTATATGAATGTCTCACCTTTGAAGTATCGTAAGCAACGTAATGTCTACGTCAGCATGATACCTGTGATGAATCATCTGACATGATGATTCCGACAACTGTATGTACTTTAGATAAGTCCGAGTGTCTTCGGCAGCCACTCAGAGATTGCAGGAACAAATGTCACGAACAAAAGCGCTGTTACGATAACCGCAAAGTACGGTACAAGTCTCTTTATGACATTTTCCACCTTCAGTTTTGCCACTGAGCAGCCAACGAAAAGTACGCTTCCAACAGGCGGAGTGACTGTGCCGATGGCCAGATTCATTACCATCATAACGCCGAACTGGATCTCATCCATGCCCACACTCTTCGCCACCGGGAGGAATATCGGTGTGAAGATCATGAGGGCCGGAGCCATATCCATGAAGGTTCCAACGATGAGCAGGATAATGTTTATGATGAGGAGAATCACTATCCTGTTGTCTGACACCGAGAGAAGCAGTGCACTGATGGCCTGCGGAAGTCCTGTGAAAGAAAGTACGAAGCTGAGAACCTGAGATGCTCCGATGATGAGCATAACGATGGTAGTCATGGTTCCGGCATCAACGAGAACCTTGTAGATGTCATTAAGTCCGATGCTTCTGTAAATGAAGAATGCCAGTATAAATGCATAAATAACCGCAACACCTGCTGCCTCAGTCGGCGAGAAAAGTCCGGAGAGAATACCGCCGATGATGATAACTATCATGAGAAGTGAAGGAACCGCGCGCCAGAATGTGCTCCATGCTTCCTTAAGTGTGATCTTTTCTGTTCTCTTGACTACATATCCGTTCTTTGCCGCATAGGCAAATGCTACCACTCCGCAAAGTACTGCCCAGAGAAGTCCGGGTATCCAGCCTGCCATGAGAAGCGCTGCCACAGAAGTTCCGCCGGCTGCCGCCGAGTACACGATGAAAGCATTGGTCGGAGGTATCAGCTGACCGACAGGCGCCGTTGCGATATTGGTTGCTGCCGCAAATGCCTCGTCATAGCCCTGCTCCTTCTCAAGAGGATTCATCACTCCTCCTATGGCAGTGGCTGCCGCGATTCCTGAACCTGAAAGTGATCCGAAAACCGTGTTTCCCGCGATGTTTGTAAGAGCCAGTGAGCCCGGAACTCTTCCAAGCACCAGCATGGCGAGATCGATGATTCTCTGTGCGATTCCGCCGTTACTCATGAGAGTTCCCGCAAGGATAAAGAAAGGAACCGCCAGAAGTGAGAAGGAATCTATTCCGCTTGCCATTTTCTGAGCTGAAATAAACATTCCAAAGCGTGGGTCCATAAACATTATTATGGTCACCAGTGCGGAAGAAATGATACTGAAGGAGATCGGAACCTTCATAAATAGAAGGAAGAAAAACACTACCAATAGAACTATCGCTGCCTGTGCCTGCATCATCACGCTGCCTTCCTTTCTGTCTCATTGGACTCATCTTTTATGTGCCTGACCAGTTCGAGAATCCTCGGCACCGTATAGAACACCATAAGGAAGCCCGCCACTGGAACACCCATATAATAGAACTCCATAGGCATCTGAAGTGCTGCTGATAACTGTCCTCTTGCATTAAGTGTTACCATGATGCCACCAACGATAAACACTGACACGCTCAGTATCAGAATCAGAGTCTCCACGAAGATAGCATTGAGTTTCTTTCCTTTTTTCGAGAATGTATCAACGATGAACTCAATTGCGATGTGCTGATTCTTTCCGTATGCGTAAGGCACACCAAGCATCGTGAGCCAGATAAGTGCGTATCTCATAAATTCCTCTGTCCAGTCAGCTGCGTGGTTAAGAACAAATCTGGTGAATATCTGCCAGAAATTGGCTCCGACCATGCATACTATAAGGACAGCCATGATTGTTTCGATAATCCGATTTACTGTCTTAGTCATTTTTTCTCCATTCCGCCGTGATATCACGACCTGTTTTACATCGATATCTAAAGCCCGTTTTCAATATTCCGCCTAATTGTTTCCGGAATTCTGTTTACTCTGTAAAAGCTGTTTTTTCTGTTCTTCGGGTTTCAGCCTCCATAGAACATAGAGACCAATCAGAACCTATACAGACTTAGGATGCACAAGAAATATCAGCTTCTGTAAAGCTCGATATCATCGTAGAGCTCTTTATATTCGCTGCCCTGTGACTTGTACTCTTCATGTATAGGCTGAACAGCTTCGATGAATGCAGTCTTATCGATATCCTTGTAGATATTGACTCCATGTTCCTTTGCTTCTTCAATGGCGGAATCCATCATGTCATTGTAAACTGCCTTGAAGTTGTCATTGGTCTCGGAAAGTGCCTTTTGAAGAGCTTTCTGTTCATCTTCTGAAAGAGAATTCCAGGTCTTTGTGCTGATAATGTATATGTCCGGAGAATACTGGTGCTCAGTGTAGGTGTATGAACTCACGAGATCTTCATGTCCGTTTACTGTGAGCGCAAGCTCTGTGTTTTCAGCTCCGTCAACGATTCCCTGCTGAAGAGCCGAATAGGTTTCGCTGGAAGACATGGGCACCGGAGTTGCGCCCATGGCCTCTATCATGCCCATGGAGGTTGTGCTGACCATGGAACGGATCTTCATGCCCTGAAGATCTGAAGGGTCATCTACACAGACATCCTTCTTGAGATAGTAGTTTCTTGAACCGTTTGCGTAATAACCTATAGCGATAAATCCCTGATCTGCAGTGGATTCAAAAAGCTTTTTTACAGCCTCGCTTTTTTCCATGGCCTCATAGTAATGTTCCTGACTTGTAAATAGATAAGGTAATGCAAATATCGCATATCTGTTATCGAACTGACCGAGAGTGTTGGAGCTGACTTTCGCCATATCAAGAATTCCTGCCTGAACCATCTCAACCTCTTCCGTCTCGGATCCCAGCTGTCCGCTTGGATATATCTTGATGCTGAGGTCTCCGCCTGAATCTTTTTCTGTAAAATCACTGAATTTTGCAATGGTATCCGCAATCTCGGAACCGTCCTGCTGATTATGAGCAAGTTTAAGCTGAGTATTTCCGCTAAAGTCCGAAGCCTTCACACTTATGAAGGTTCCGCCTGCCACCACAAGCGCACAGGCTGTAAATGCAGCTCCTATGCGACCGACAATCTTTTTCATAAACTACCTCCTGGCAGAAAACAATTGATACGAAATATTACAGATTTTGATTGGCCAATTCTATGATGTAAGGAGCACATGTATTTGCCGCTTACTAATGATGCGCCGTATGCACTTATATGTTCAATGCAGCACATCCTCATATTAAATTCTGTTGTTTCGTTGCTTCTTTTAACTGTAGATATAGTAGCATTTTTGCATTTTGATTAATCTTTTTTAATTGCAAATTTTGATGATTTTTCAAACAAAATTGCGGTAGCAGTTCAGGCAGGGATTGTGTTAGTTTCCACCAGAGGGCATCAATCAAAAAACGGGGCGCTTCGGCAAAAAAATCCGAAAAAGCCCCCTAAGAACCACTACGCCATCGGCAGTTTCTGAGTTTTCCTGATGAAAACTCAGAATTGCCGATGGGATCAAGGATAAAATCTCCAAGTTGTTCTAAGGGGAGCTTTTTTGATTTTTTAAGCCCTAGCTTAACGTTTTTATTGATGCCCTCTGGTTCTGATCAGAACTCAATCCAGCCTGAATACCGGTTCAAGCTTTGGTTGTGCACCGGTAACAGGATCCATGACCAATTCGAGGATATCCTTCATATACTCGTTCCATCTGTCAACCACAGCACTTTCCGCCTGGGTCTTCTCGGCGTAGGTTACCCCTTTTTCGCACTCATAGTATCCGAAAAGTTCGTCTCCGTCTGCAAATATGGTGTAGTTTACGATTCCTGCTTTCTTCAGAACCTCCACCATCTCCGGCCAGATTTCGTTGTGTCTCTTTATATATTCTGCCTTGCATCCCGGTTTGATGCGGCCTCGCCATGCCATTCTTTCCATTTTTTCACCTTTCTGTTTTATGCAAATGCTTATATCCGGACATAGATACAACAACATGTGTTCTGCGTCCGGTATTAACGTTGATTTATACTTTTATTTCAATTTTTAAATTCTATACTTTTAAGGTGCTGAAATTCCCCGTCAGTATTTCATTCTTCCGGTTTGTAACACTTTACATCAAATGATTCTGACACAGCTTTTCTAAACATCCAGAGGTCTTCATATACCCCTGCCGCTATCATTTGGGCTCCGATATTTCCGATGGCTGTGGCCTCTCCGGGACCTGCAATTACCTTAAGTCTGGTCTCTTTTGCAGTAAGCTCATTCAGCCACTCTGCATTGGAACCGCCACCTACGATATGAATAGTCTCATACCGTTTTTTTGTTATACCTTCAATTTCCTGTACTGCCTTTCTGTAGCAGACAGCGAGTGAATGATATATGACTCTGGCAATCTCCCATGGGGTTTCCGGCACCTGCTGCCCTGACTCACGGCAGGCCGCTTTCACCTCTTCTATCATAGATTTGGGGGCAAGGAATCTTGAGTCATTGGCATCGACTACAGAGTTGATGGAAGCCTCTTTGGCTTTTGAGCATAGATTTGCAAAGCTGAAATATTTCTTTGCATCTTCTATGTTTATTTCTTCTGTTTCTCCGCATATATCGTCCGACTTATGGGATTCTCCTGCGGTCTCCCGCTTATCCTGCATCTTAGGGTCTGATACCTCATAAGCTTTTTCAATATATAAATCGTAATCAGCAATCAGCTCTTTCTGAACTGACTGTATCATCCAAAGTCCCATGATGTTTTTAAGGAAACGGAATCTGTGATCGAAGCCGCCTTCGTTGGTGAAGTTGGCATCATGAGCCTCGTGAGAACGTTCAGGACTGAGAAGTTCTGTTCCGAGAAGTGACCAGGTTCCTGATGAGATATAAAGCACATCTTCAGAAGTTGAAGGCACGCTCATAACAGCTGAACCGGTGTCGTGAGTGGCAGGAAGGATGACCTTACAGTCAAAGCCAACCTCTTCGATGACTTCCGGAAGAAGACATCCACACTTTCCCCGGCTTTCGGAATCAGGTGTTTCTTTCAGATTTCCGGTGCCTACACATGTTGTCTCCCCGGACTGATCACGAGACTTCTCCTTTACAACAGTTCCCGGCATGGACAGTTCACCGAACAGCTTATCAGGAAATCCCAGCTTCTTTATCAGCTCCCTGTCCCAGTCACAGCTAACGGCATCCAAAAGCTGAGTGGTTGAAGCATTGGTATACTCCTGCTTCTTTACGCCCGTAAGAAGGAAGTTTAGATAATCCGGCACCATGAGAAAACTACCGGCCTTCCGGAGCCATTCAGGACGCTGTTCTTTAACCGCATTAAGCTGATAGATGGTATTGAATGTGGCCTTCTGTATGCCTGTGCGATCATAAAGCTCTTTTTCGGAAATCACTTTATACACTTCCGAATCCTGTCCCTCGGTACGACTGTCTCTATAGGCAAAACAGGGACCAAGTTTTTCGTTGTTTTCATCGAGAAGCACATAGTCCACCGCCCATGTATCGATGGCCATGGAATAAGGAATCTTTCCTGCCTCACAGCACTTCTTCATACCGGTCTTTATCTCACGGAAAAGTCTTTCCGTATCCCATACCTTATGTCCATTCTCTTCATCCATGCCGTTCAGGAATCTGTATATCTCTTCCAGCACTATCTTTCCGTCTTCAAGATGGGCAAGGATATGTCTTCCGCTGGAAGCACCGATGTCCACCGCCAGATAGTAAATTCTTTCTTCGTTCATTTTCACCTCCATGAGCCAGGCACAAGTCATATTCATCCGGACTCGTATCTGACACATTATTCGTTCTGATGCTTACTTTCAGGTTTTTCGTAAGTCTTTGTGTATCTCCCGATATATCAAAAAACGTCGGCTCCGGGATCAATAGGGAGCCAACGCCAAGTTTGCATTAACCTGATTTAATCCTGCGGCATTTCTCCGATAAATCCGGTCTTTCTCTCATACAGGAACTGCTCGTCAATCTCAATTCCGAAGGGCTCATTGAGCTCTCTGAACTGTTGAGGTGTAATGGTGTTTAATTTTCTGTCCGTCATAGACATTACCTTTACAAGTACCTCCGCAGCCTTCTCAACCGTATGCATGAGACCGAAAGTAATGTCAAAGTCCGTTCCGCATGCAAATGCTCCGTGATGTGCCCAAACCGCAAAGTCCTTTGTCTCCATAACCTTCGCGGTAGCCTCACCAATGAGCTTTCCGCCGCAGAGAAGCCATGGGATGACGCCGATTCCCTTAGGGAACACAACAGGGCACTCGGTAGCCATCTCAAATATCTCTCTGGTGAACACTCTGTCGTTGAGAGGAAGCACATAGGTAAGAGCGATGACATTGGTCGGATGGCAATGATAAACTACTCTGATGTTCTCATCTCTCTTCTTGCAAACTTCAAGATTCATGAGATGTGTCGGCAGCTCGGAAGTCGGCTTTCCTCCATCCACAAGACCCCAGACTATCTGATACTTTGTTCCGGTTTCATCGAGACGGATAATGCAAAGGTTCTCCTCCGGAAAAGTCTCCATGTTTCTCATATACTTTCCTGATCCTGTAACCATGAAGTATTCATTCTTAAGAGCCGGTACCTCTGTACCAAGTTCCTTCCACTCTGCATCAAAACTGAATTCACCCTCAAGAGCCTTCACTTCTTCCTCTTTCATTCTGTAGCTTAAGTTTCCGCCGTTTCTCTCATGCCAGCCCTGATCGAATCCATCCTGACACATTCTTGTGAAACCTTTTAATAATTTTGAATCTGTTACTTTCATTTTTACCTCCTTGGGTCAGGCACGAGCCGGATTCATCTGAGCCCGTATCTGACCCACCTACAAACTTTGAAAGTTCGTTCACTTTCAAACTTATATCTCCACAAAAGCCATTATTCTTAAATCAGCACATAGTCACCCGGTACCTTAAATTAAAAGCCAAAGGTGCCAGGCATTATTTCCAATCGAATCATCCTCTCTTTGAAAGAACCTCAGATTCGTATTTCCTGCAGTCCTCGAACCACTCATCCTCTTTAAGTACCCCCTGCTTCTCGCAGTAGCAGTCCCAGATATCTCCAAAAGGAAGAGTCTTCACTCTTTCTCTAAGGCTCATAAGTTCTGTAAAGTTACGCTTATCCTGAAGCTCCTTAAGCTTCTCATTCGGGGTAAGGCAAGCATAGAGAAGCGCCTTCTCCATATTTCTCATACCGTTTGTCCAGGCTGAAACTCTGTTGATAGATGCATCAAAGTAGTCCATTCCGATGAAGAACTTCTCAGCACCGTTACGTACGATCTCAAGTGCAAGTTCACGAAGGTCATCATTGAACAGAACAACATGATCTGAATCCCAGCGAACAGGACGGGAAACGTGAAGTGCTACCTTGTCATCGAAAAGAAGCATTGATGAAAGCTTGTCTGCAACATTTTCTGTAGGATGGAAGTGTCCGGTATCGATGAGGCAGTAGATGTCATTACGTGATGCATAGTTCATATAGAACTCATGAGAACCTACTGTCATTGACTCCATTCCGATGCCGAAAACCTTTGACTCAACGGAAACCTTAACCTTATCCTTGTCATAAGGAGTGCTGAGGATCTGATCGAGAGAGTCCTTAAGTCTTGCGCGAGGACCCTTTCTGTCAGCCGGGATGTCCTTGAATCCATCAGGAATCCAGATGTTCATGAGACAAGGCATACCTGTCTCGGTTGCCAGATACTCAGAAATCTTAAGAGACTGTATGCCGTGCTGAATCCAGAACTTTCGTACTTCTTCATTTTCAGAAGAAAGAGTTGCGCTTTCTGCAAGCGGATGACTGAAGAATGTAGGATTGAAATCAAGACCAAGTCCGTTTTTCTTTGCAAGCTCAACCCACTTCTTGAAATGCTTCGGCTCAAGTCTGTTTCTGTCTGCCCACTCGCCATCCTCGAAGATCGCATAGCATGCGTGAAGATTCAGCTTATGCTGCTTACCCGGAACGTAGCTTAAAACCTTCTCTATATCCTGAAAAAGCTCCTCCGGTGTACGTGCGCTGTAAGGATAGTTTCCTGTTGTCTGGATTCCTCCGGAAAGAGGTCCCTTCTGATCGAATCCACGTACATCATCCCCCTGCCAGCAGTGCATGGATAATGTTATCCTTTCGGCTTCCTTCATGGCCTTCTCCACATCAACTCCCACCGCTTCATATTTTGCTTTTGCTGTTTCAAATCTCTGATCCATTGTCTTATATCTCCCCTCAATTGACGTTTTTTGAATTATGTTTTCTTCATTTCAACAAGTTTTTAGTTCGAATCGCATCAACGGTAATGTAATATTCCGTAATCTGTTTTCTGATAAATACCTTATAACCATCAGTTAATCCGAATATTGCTTTCAGAACCAACGTCATCATTTATGTGTATAGTATATATAGTTCATATTTGCAGTTTAAGGTCATGAATTGAAGTGTTTTACGTCCTGATTTGCAAAGTGAGTCATGTCATCGTATACTGTTGAGAGATATTAAGGTAATAGTTCAGCAGCATATGCAGAGAAGAATCGGAGGGCAGCCGTTCGTGAATGGCTACCCTCCGACTCTTCAAACGTGTACCGGCTGAACCGTTATATATATAGTCAGTCAAAAGGAGATTTATGAACCCTGAAATACTTGAACAGCTTTCTTATCTGACATCGGAAGAAATGGAACTGCTGAACGGCCATCAGACTATAGACCGTTCCCTTTACTATGCTCCGGAAAAGGGCGAAAAAAATTCCGTCATCGACCACCGAAAGGTGCTGGATAACGGAAAACTCATTGACATTCGCCCACACACAAGATTTGTACATTTTCCGAAGCACAGTCACAACTATATCGAATTCGTATATATGTGTGAGGGCTCTACCAGGCATGTCATTGACGGACAGGATATCACTCTCCGGGAAGGAGATCTTCTTTTCATGAACCAGCATGCCACACAGGAGATATTTCCTGCATCCAGAGATGATATAGCGGTGAACTTCATGATACGTCCTGAGTTTTTTGATTCGGTGCTTCCGAAATTGTCGGGGGATCACAACCCTCTGAGAGATTTTCTTATAAGCTGTCTCACTGACAAGGACATGGGCGGAAACTATCTTTATTTTCAGGTGCATGACCTGCTGCCGGTTCAGAATCTCATGGAGAACCTTATCTGGCTGATGTTGAAAAATCCCGAACAGAAACGAAACCTGGCCCAACAGTCTATGGCGCTGCTTTTCGAGCATCTGGTTTCACAGGATGTAAACATTTGCCTTCCGGAAAATTCCTTTGAACAGGAACTCATGATAAAGCTCTTTAACTACATTGAAACAGAATATAAAAATGCTGCCCTCTCCGAATTTATCGAAAAGAACAGCATCGACATCTATACTATGGGCCGCATCATCAAAAAAAACACGGGTAAAACATTTAAAGACCTTCTTATGGATAAGCGTATGAAAACCGCTGCTTATCTTTTGAGGAATACGGCACTTTCAACCGTTGACATCTCATATAATGTGGGTTATGAAAACACATCGTATTTCCACCGTCTGTTTAAGGAAACTTACGGAATGTCCCCGAGAGAGTTCAGGATTTCCGGGTGAATGAGAACCACCCGGAACTTTAGTCATCACCACGGAGTTCTGGTAAACGGATCAATTTTGGGTGTCATTACTATATTATCAAGGTTTTACTTTTTCCAAACAACATAATCTCAAAAATACAGGCCAATACTTTTCGTAATCAAAATGTAATGAATAAGACATTTTTCTGTTATGTAGCAGTTTGAAGTGGTCGAAATATGTAAATATACGTGAAAAAATCTTAAGTGATATTTTGACGTGAGGGTCAAAGTCTTTGCCACTCACCGATTGGCGCCAACGCACACATTCGTGTGCAATGTGCTATATCATATTTTGCTTTTTTCCGCATTACAAATTGATGGTGAAAACTTCAAGGAGGTCATGAATGAAGAGAACAAAGTTCAATGGTATTTTAGCTTCAGTTATCACAGCAAGTATGATACTGGCTGGATGTAATGCTACTTCAACACCTGAGATAGGTTCAGGAGGAGCAACTGAAACCCAAGCAACCGACGAAGCAACTGCCACAGAATCCGCCAATGAAGAAACCAGTGCGGTTGAAACTGAAAAAGCGGAGGAAACCAGTTCTGCCGAAACTGAAGAATCAGGTGACTCAAAAGAAGCTGACTCAAAGGAATCCAACAAATCCGATTCGGATTCCAAAAATGCCGAAAACGATAATAAAGATACAGCCGGTTTATCTGAAGCTGACAGTGAACAGTTAAATGAATGGCTTGAAAGTGAGTTGACAAGATTGAGAGAGGGCGGACCTCTCCAAAAGGCATTCGAAGCAGGTGACCTGAAGACTAAGGAAGTACCGATCTATTTCAATTCCGCTGAATCCAAGGAAAAGATAACCCTGGCATTCTTTGATCCGGATGAGTCCGTGCCATACATCTCTCTTGAAGATGTTCCTATGGTACTTGAAAATGCTTACCTTATTCAGGCAAAGGATAAAGATTATAAGCTTAAACTCACCAGTGACGGCCGTACTGCAACATTGACAAGAGAAAGCGGAACCTGGATGAAGCTGGATTTCGATGAGAATACCATCACATTCCTGGATCATGACGATTTCCTGAAAGCTTCTAATATGGATTCACTGATGGATGTTGTATCCGAACGTGCATTGGCAAGTGAATCATCAAGAGATCTGTTTGAGCATACCGGTGATTCCTATGAACGTTACGGAGATGTTCTCATACTGAATCTTGATGATTATGGAATTGATCTCATAAGAGACAAGGATAAATATTATATGCCCCTTGCCATAATCAATGATTTTATCCTTACCAGGTTCTATATTCCGCTCGTTTATAATGGCAAGAGTGTGATTCTTTTTACATATGGCGGACTTCAGAACAAGATTCTTTTCACAAATGGCGGATCTCAGAATGAGGATGGAAGTCTCACTGATATAGGTGAACTGTATTATGCCGGCGATACAGGAGAGATAAGCCCTTCCATGGCAGTTTTTAATTATAATGAACTGTGTATGATGCTGGATTATAATTATGGATTAAAGGAAACTCATGGAATCAGTTCTTTTGACCGTATGTTCCTTCAGACCGGAACCAAGTACAGTTTGTTAAGCACTGACCCTAAGGTTAGCGACAGTGCACTTGCTGAATTTATCAATAAGAATCTGGATGACGGACACAGCGGATTCATTCTGCCATCTTACGAAAGCGGTGTAGACGCTGAAATCGAGAATAGTTACGGAAGCTCAATAGCGATAATGATTGATGAAGTGAAACGCTTCGGTCTTGCAAGGGCTGAAGCTTATCCTGATGGCTGTCCCGGATATGAAGAAGTTGGAAACACAGCCTATATCACTTTTGACGGATTCAAGCCTATTCCTGAAGATGCCGACTACTACAAGAATCCTCCTAAAGAAGCAGATCCTGATGATACTGTCGGTCTCATGTTGTATTCCTATGCACAGATAACAAGAGACGGTAGTCCTATAGAGAATGTTGTTCTTGATCTTTCAAACAACGGCGGCGGTGATTCCAATGCTGCAAGTTTTGTACTCGGAACATTTTTAGGCACAGGAATGTACTCAATTCATAACACTATGACAGGGGCTATGATGACAGACTATGTTCATGTGGATCTGAATCTTGATCACAAGTTTGACGAAAAGGATTCTCTCCAGGGATATAAGCTTTACTGTCTGGAATCCTTCAATAGTTTCTCATGCGGAAATCTGGTTCCAAGTGTCTTCAAGAATTCTCATAAGGTTACTCTTTTGGGACAGACATCAGGTGGTGGTTCCTGCATGGTATTGCCCTGTATGTCAGCTACGGGAACTGTTTTCCAGGTTTCAGGCCCGCTTCGTATGGCGTTTACGAAGAACGGAAGCTTCTATGACATCGACCAGGGCGCAGAGCCTGATTTCTATATAGATGACGAAAAGAATTTCTATGACAGAAAGGCTCTTACAAAGTATATCAACGGGTTGTTCTAAATAACTTCTTGCCATTCTAAAATGTAAAAAAGATTTATCAAATGTTAATGGGCGGTTCTTTTGCAGAAACCGCCCTTTAATATTTACAGATAGTTCGGGAACTACCTTTTCACATTACTATTTCCAGTTCCCGTCCACTGTGCTTTGTATTTTCAATCATGGATTCCATCCATGGCCCGTAATTATGATTCCAGAGAGCTTTCAGCATATCTTTGTAATTGGGATCTTTCTTTAGATCCTCTTTATGTTCAGCTATAGACCCTTCTTCGTAGTAAAGGAAGAAACGCTCAATAAGCTTAAGAACATTTTCCTTCTTCACTCCCTGAAGACCTTCACCCTCTAAAAGACCGGACAATGTCTCTTTCAGAAAATCCGAGCTTTCCGCTTCAAGCTTTTGAAGTTCAGGCTCAACCGAACTCCCGTAAGTATCAAAATCTATAGGCTCTGCATAATAAACCATCCGGTCATCTCCAACTGCCAGATTTCCCATGAGATGCTTTCCTGAATACGGCATTCCGCTCAGGATCTCCCACAGTCCGTCCGCTTCCGTTATGTACTGTGAATGCATATGACCTGTGATTACCAGCTTAACTCCTCCATCCCTGAGAACCTGAGGAAGCTCTTTATTGTGTATCACATGAGACTCTTCACCCTTTTCACCTGTTCCATAGAGGACATTGTGATGTGAGAGGAATACCACCTTACGGCCTTTATATTTTTCAAGCATTGCTCTTAGCCACTTCATTGTCTCATCTGAAAATTCTCCCTGTGCTCCAATGTGAAGAGCCTTATCGTCCATGGCAAGAAATACCACATCCTTTACTATCGCTGTATAGCTAAGTGATGAAGGATCTCTGTCAACAGGATCCGGCAGTTCAGAATATGCCTCCTCATATTCTGCTTCATTCATCAGATCAAAGTCATGATTGCCGGTGGTCACAATAACAGGAATCCCGCTGTCCTTTATTTTCCTGAGTTTAGCGATCAGCCCTGAAACATCTCCGGAATAACCGCTGTTTGTATTGTCCCCTGTCATTATGAACACATCAGGATGTTTCGATATGACTTCCTGAACTATTGTATCCGCAATCTCCTCTGCCACCGCCATGCCGGGCACACTCTTATGATCCACCTCTTTATATTCGGTATAGTGAAGATCCGATATGATCATAGCCTTAAGACTGTTCCCGTCAGACCATAATGAATCCTGCTTCAAAAGCGGTTCGTCAGAACCCATGTGTAAAGAGGCATCGCCTACCGAATCAGAAACATTGCCTGAAACATTCTGTCCGCTAACACCGTTTGATCCACAGGCAGTTAAAAGCATGGCTGACATTACCGCCAACACAAAAAATCTCACTATAACAGATAAGTTCTTATCCAGACGATTCACCGGCAGAATACTCCCGGGAAAAGATGATTCATTTATTGCTTCTTCAGACCTGATTCTCATTGTCATCCTTCTATATCTCATCATCTCCTCCTTGAGATTCTTAAGAAACGGTGGCCGGGTCATAAAGTCTCAAATCAACGTGCAAGCACGTGATTTGGTACTTTTGACCCTTACATCATAAAATCTCACGGTATATACTGCAGCATGGTTGTTCTTCTGAATGCCGATATGAAATGCATTATCCCCGAATACACAAGTCCGAAACCATATATAAATACCGCAATGATGGTATCCTTTATAAAAATGATGCAGATTAGTGCAAGCATGACATCCATGATTCCATGGCTCAGTTTCAGTTTAAAATGTTTTGAACCGTTTCTTCTGGTCTCGTTCGCCCTAAGTATCTCTATGAGTCCCGTAAAGGCGTGCAATACTGCAAAATATAAAAGGACATATACCCTGGGAACATCATTAAATGACAAAGTAAGAAGTGCGAAATCAATCATGATAGCACCGGTGTAAAGGGATCTTTTTCCCCCGACCATGAACCTGGACATGGTGAAATAGTATACCAGTGTACTCACACCCGACAGAAAAAATCCCGTTCCGATCAAGGCAAGTATAAAAGTATATGATTCAGCAGGAAAACTCATTATCAGAATGGCGATACTGATCAGCAGGATCCCGTACAATATGCTTTTCACTCTTTGAAACTGTGTCATAAGAACCTCTTTCCGCTATACACTATCACTTAATCTTCAGAAGCTTCAGGATTCCCTTTCCCTTTGAAATAATTTTTGATAAACCTGCAAGTCTGTTTCCGGATTTAAATATTTCTCCCGTAACCATTGCCTTCTGAGCCTTTGCAGCTACTATGAATCCGCCGATATATGTTCCGTCTTTTTCTTTCTTCCCGGCCTTTTGATACTCTTCCTGATACTTTTCGATATCAAAATCCTCTATTTCATGACCGGACAGTTCTTCTCCAAATGCCTTCCAGTCACTGCACGCATTAAGCTGCCTCTTTCTCAATATACTGTCTATCCGGTCTCCGTACTTTTCAAACACCGAATCTTCATATCTGCCCTTTTCAAATGTATCGATGCTTCCCTTCAGATATTTCATGGCATAAATCATCTGCGAAAAAGCCTTTTTATAATCAGAAGGATTGTCCTTTATGATTTCCTGATACTCGCCCCATGCCGGAAGATACTTGTATGTTGCAAATGAATAATCCGGGAAATGTCCCGCCCGACCGTGTCCCAGATTCATGATGGAGTTTTCCCTGCTCTGAAACAGACTGTTACTGTAAAGTCCATTCTCAATATCATCCGGTGCGGAAGGATTATGTCTGAACTTCACCTTTCTCCATTCATCACGTAACTCATAAAAATGATCATCTGTATTGTTTATCACAAGGGACGGGGTCCCTGCGAAATATCTGTGAGCCCAGGTATCCGCAAGAACATGCATGGCAATGCCTATATGCTGAAGGCCATTTCCCTTTGCAATCTCAACCGTTTTTACCAGAAGGTCTCCGTTCGGGCCGCATATCAGCCTGTATCTATCCATGTATCTCTTCGTGCGTTTTTCCTTCTTCGCATACAGATCCGCAGGCAGAAAATGAAAAGATGCCCAGATCCTCGTTATATCCTGAAGACCAATGATATCTGTCCTGGCATCCATCATTTCAAGCTGAAGCTGTGTCGTCGCAGCATTGAGAGGCCCACCTATCTTCGAAAGAAGTGTCCGTGAGCAAAGATCAACAAACTGGGCGCTATAGCAAATATCCAGACTCTCTTCATGGGAAAAACCGGCGAGAAAAGCCGCGCAATATGTGGCATAATAATGAAAATCTTCCTGCATATCAGTAACTCTATTCTTTCTTCTCCGTAAAACAGACCTGCATTTCCTTTATACGCATGTCCAAATCCATATCCGAATGCTCCGTATTTAAACTTCGTGGAAGTTCCTTTGTCACTGTCACCAGTCTCACATTACTCACTTCAATTAAACCGTATCTGTCACTTTATTATCTGCCCTCAGTTTTTCGATCCGTATCGCAGAATAGATCATATCGAAAAGTGCAAAACAGGTGGTGATGTCTACCAGCGCTGAAGCAATAGCCGTATCAATATTTTCCAGGCCTTTTGTCGTTGTGAAATATCCCGGAATGCCAATGAAATCCAGAATCAAAAGGATTGCCGCTGCAATGAGAAATCCTTTCTTTCTGTGTTTATCTCTTGCATAAGATATGGCTCTTCGTCCAATATACACAAACAAAAGGAAGGCGATCAAAATCAATATAAAATACACAATCAAAAGCAGCATCCCAAGCTCTTCTTTATCCGCTTCACTGACCTCCATCAGTTCCCAGACTGTCTTTCCACCCAGTGCTATGGTTATGACTCCTTTCAGCACTGACCAGATTGCAAATGCAAGCATCGCTCTGCCGCTAACCTCGATATTCTTTTTATATCTTCTGATTTTAACTGTAATCTCTTCCATATCTCTACGCTTCGCCCAAAGACTTAAGGCTGTGGCACCGGCCACAGCCCTCCTATCAATATACACTGCAAACGACTATGCTGCCTATTTTGACTTTCCTGTAGTATCTCCATCACCCGGCATGATAGAGCATCCCATATATCCAATAGTCTCAAGAACCTTATCTCCTGTTGTAGGTGCAAAAGAAAATTCCAGAATATATCCGTTTTCTGTTTCAAACGCCAGACAGGATGTATCATCATCGGGCATATCATATGAGATTGCGGTATTGCCATTCACTTTAATATAGTTTGCATACTCAACACCATCAGTCTTTTTCAGCGCCTCCAGGTATTCTTCAAGATCAAGACCGGTATTCACATATACCACTGCAACAGCACAATCCTGATTCTTAGACTCATAGTACCCTATGTATCCATCCTCCTTATCATCGGCTGTCAACTCTACTTCTTTAATGCTGTTGGGAATCCACATCTTACAGTCAACTTCATCAAAATTCACGAATCTTCCCTTGGAAATGATATCATCACCGGACTCTTCATCCAGTGCCACAACATCAGACCAGTTCAGCTCCACAACCTCATCCGCAAATGCAACAATGTTACACATCAGCATGCAGAAAGTAAGCATTACTGCCAAAAGCTTCTTCATGATACGATACCTCCTTTTCATATATAAGCGGGTGTCTTTGCCCGGGATCCCATGTCATTTAACGTGGAAGCCCTACTATCTTATCTCGACGTTTTGTACAGTCACTATAAGGAAATCAATACCCTTCCTGCATGAATCTGACCTGATCATACTGAATATAGATATCACAGGAATCAAACTTACCATCGAATTTCAGTTTCGCTGAGTCCTTCTGTGTATCCTTAAACATTCCCTCACTGAAAGAAACCTCTTCAGCTCCGACTGTCTTTTCGCCTTTACGATAAACAACCGTAGCACTGCAGCTTACAGTGTTATATTCATCAAATCCGGGACCGTTCATGGTTCCCGATGCATCCGCTTCCAGTACTCTGCCTGTTTCTGTGTCCTTCATGACAATTTCAGGTGCTGTGAGAAGTCGTCCTTCCGTCGTCCATGCCGCAGGTGGCATAAGCCAGAATTCTGTATCATTTTCAAATTCCGGATCCCAGATGATCTCTTCCCCCGGTTCAAGGAAAAGATCATAAACCGAATTATTCCTGCTGCCGCTGAAAATGATGGCACTGTTAATATTCCAGTCCACATTCTCATTTGAAATGTTTACAGCATGGAGAAGAATAGTTCCATCTGCAGCTTTGAAAAAGTCGTACTGCACTTTTCCTTCCGGACTTTCATAGACTTCACTTCCATCACAGTTTGTGATACATCCTTCTGATTTGTAAGAATCATATACACTGTCAGGAAGGTTCACCGCACCATCCACAAGCTTCTCAATCAGGATCTCACAGTGATCGAAATTCTCAGGGCAGTATGCCGAAAACTCATTTTCTCTGGTCCAGACCGGACTATAGTAGATCAGATGATCATCAACGTCATAGAAAAATGAGTGTACATCCCCTATGTCTGTATCCGTTGCACCAACCTTAACGTCCACCTTCTGCCAGCCATCATACATTCCTCCCTTTTCCGGTTCTCCGGAATAGAGTTTTATCTTTGACGATGGGAAGTTATCGATCATCATGACTGTATTATGAGATTTTTCTCTTGCATAGGCTGTTATCTCAAGGTTTTCATAGCTGTCTTTAAGCGCATCATCTTCGAAGCTGAATCCAAGGATATCCTCTGCGCCTTCCATAAGTATCTCCGTTTCACGGGATACCGCAGCAAGAGCATTCCCTTCTGAATCTCTAAATACACAGAGAATAAATGCTCCCGCAGGAAAGCTGTTTCTATTCTTAACCCTGAGTACAAAATCATTTGAACTGCCCCTGATTTTTTCAGCACTGAGCTCGAACTCTCCCATGCCGGGGATGGTTTTTAATTTAGACGAAAACTCTTCTGCCAAAGTCTCCTCCGAGGCCGAAAGCTTTACTCCCTTCCCGTCACCTTTGGCCTCTATCCTTCCATGGCCCTCATCCTTGCCTGAAATATTTTCATTATGATCGCATCCTGAGAGATTGAAAACGAGAAATGTAAATATCAAAAGTGGCAGAACACCACGTATCACTCCGGAAACCTGTTCTTTACCTGAAATCCTTTTCATAACACTCCATCCTATCCCTGACTATATGTAAATACTTCAATCCTTAACTTACATACGGTGAATGCCTTATTATCTGCCGAAAGCGCGGAGCGTCGACGCGCAGATAACCTTATATCATCCACACTACTTATTTCATCGGCAGATTGAAGTTCGTCTATAAGAATAAGGTCCGATTCCATAGATTTTTTGATTTGCCTCTTCATAGTTCCGGCTTCATAGGTTTATCTAAAAAACAATGTTTTATTTCCTAGTCTTTTGCTAGGTTTTTGATATAATGATACAAGTGCCATAAGTATTTGCCACTCACTGATTAGCGCTAACGCACACATTCGTGTGCATAGAGCAGGAATCCTTACATCATATGACTATTCAGAAAGAGTACGAAATGAAAGATTATTATTACATGGATAATGCGGCCACCACACCGCTTTCAAAGGAAGCATTTGAGGCCATGATGCCTTTTCTCACAGATGATTTCGGTAATGCCTCCGCCATATACACCATCGGTCAGCATGCAAAAAGCGCAATCGAAAAAAGCAGAAGAACCATAGCCGCCACCATAGGCGCAAAACCTTCGGAGATATATTTCACAAGCGGAGGTTCGGAATCCGACAACTGGGCACTTGTCGGCAGTAAAGAAATATATGATTCTCTTCATCAGAGCTCTAAAAAAACTGCCTATACAGATTCACAGCCAAAACTGTATAGCGATACGACTTCGGAAAAAAGTAATCCGGGGCACATCATCACCACCGGAATCGAGCACCATGCCATATTGAATACCTGTGAATATCTGGAGGCAAAAGGTGTCGATATCACATATCTTGATGTGGATAAAAATGGTCTTGTGAATCCGGATGATGTTTTTGCCGCGATCCGCCCCGATACATTCCTTGTCAGCATCATGACTGCCAACAATGAAGTGGGCACTTTGCAGCCCATAAAAGAAATCGGAGAAAGACTCAGAGATTTCAGAAAAGAAAGCGGCCAACAGATACTGTTCCACTCAGATGCTGTTCAGGCCTACGGACATATCCCGATAAGCGTAGAGGAGCTTAATCTCGATCTCATGTCTGTAAGCGCACACAAACTTAACGGGCCGAAGGGCATCGGTTTTCTCTTCGTCCGTCGGGGTGTATTGCTTCCTTCATTTATTCACGGAGGTGCTCAGGAGCGCGGAAAACGTGCAGGAACCGAGAATGTTTCAGCTGTTGTGGGATTTGCAAAAGCGGCAGAACTTGCCTGTGCCAACATGAACGAAACTGCAGAAAAAGAGCTGTCCATCAGAAATCATATGATAGAGAGACTGACAACTGAAATCGCAGATACTACGTTGAACGGTGACATTAGCCGGAGACTTCCTAACAATATAAATGTTTCCTTCCGTGACATCGACAGCGAAACCCTGCTGCTTCTCCTGAATGAAAGAAACATTTACGCCAGTGCAGGCTCCGCCTGTGCCAGCGGTTCACTTGAGCCAAGCCATGTGCTGAGCGCTATAGGCCTTGACAACAAGGCAGCCAAATCAAGTCTGAGGCTCACCATCAGTAAGGATACAAGTCTCGATGATGCCGACCATGTGGTTGATGTTTTGAAGGAGCTGGTTGAACGCTTGAGATGAGTCCACGAATCATCTCATTAGATAAGTATTTCCCCGGAATTTTTTTATACCGGATTAAGTTCATAATCAAGCCAGGTCGCATCATCTTTGATATCCGTGATGAAAATCTTTGATCGATCCGCCGGATATTTATTCTGATGAAACTTGAAAAGCATTTTGTCTGCCTCTGATTCTCCAAGGATCTCAATCTTTCCCCGTGGATGACTCATGACATATCGCACGCTCTTACCTAGCCCGTTTTGCAATGCTTTTGCCTCGTCCACGATCTTTACTCCCTTACGGAGCGGTACCTGGAAGTGTCCCTTGACCCCAGTCACCGGACGACATTGGAAAATGTAATAAGGCACCACTTCCAGCCTTGTGAGGCCACGTAATAACTCTCCCAATACATTCGGATCGTCATTTACTCCCTTGAGAAGCACTGACTGATTTCTTACCTGTATGCCTCTTGATTGAAGTTCTTTTACTGCACGAATAGATTCCGGTGTAATTTCCCTTGGATGATTGAACTGCGTTACAACATAAATCGGTTTTACCGACGCATACTTTTCAAATAAATCAAGCAGTTCATTATCCTCATATATTCTCTGAGGGAACGTCACCGGAACACGGGAACCGAAACGTATAAAATCGAGATTCTCTATCTCTGTAAACTCAGAAAGATAGCGGGAAATGATGGCATTAGGATTCATAAGGGCATCTCCGCCTGTGATCAGAACATTGGTGACCTCAGGATGCTCCTTTACATAAGCCGCCGCTTCATCTACTTTCTTATTAAGTTCAGCATCTGACAGCCCCACAAGACGCTTTCTGAAACAGTGACGACAGTACATGGCACACACATTAGTCGAAAGGATAAGTGCCGTCTGAGTGTACTTATGCTGCACACCCTCCCACTTTGTGTTTTCACCTTCGCCACTGGTATCGAAACTTCCCTCCTGCAAAAGCTCTGCTTCGGACGGTATACACATTTTTGCAATCGGGTCGTCAGGATCATTCACATCAATGAGAGAGAAATAGTACGGCGTGATCATCATGGGAAATTTCGATATGATCTTCTCATATTTCTCACGCTCTTCAGCAGGAAGTTCAAGCTTATCGCATAGTTCTTCAGCATTTGTGATACAGTTTTTCAGTTCTTTCTGCCATTCCATTCTCATACCCCTTTCGTAAACTTTCACGCACTTTTGCTCCTATGAAAGATTATATCAGTGAAGGTAAATTGTGAGAACGGTTTTCATTGAGGATAAATTAAAATTCTGTATTATACAGAAAAAGCTCTGATTAAAGCGTTTCCCTGACTGTTTTTTCAACGCGCGCATATATTTTCTTTAAAATTTCGTGCCCCGGCGCCGGAGGCTTTATGACTTGTCAGATTCTCAATATGTCAGATGCTTTTATTCCAGGCCATTTCCCAGAACAGAAGCTCATATCTTGAACATACAGTAAATATATCTATCAAATGATTTATCTGTTTCTCTGAATAATTCGCGGTCAGTTCCTCAAGCTCCCTGAAAAGTATCCTGTTGCTTTCAGCATATTCTTCGGAGGCATATCCCTTTATCCAGTCTCCGTAAAACTCGTCATTGATGCATTCCGGACGGTTTTTTATCATATTTTTTGCTATTAATTCGTAGCTGTATCCGCAGGAAAGAATTGCAGCGATTATCTCTGCTTCACCTTCTTCGTAGGCAACCCGCAGCATATAGGATGTATAGGATAGATTATCAAGAGAACGTTTTGTTGAATCAGCCTCCTCCTGAGATACACCGAATTTACCCATATAGCCACTGTGAACATCCATTTCACCATTCATGATTTCAATGCTTTTGGCGAACATCTGCGCGATCTTTATATTTTTGGATTTGGCTACACCTATGGCATATGTCTTGGCATATTCTTCGAGATAAAGATAGTCCTGAATGATATAAAAGCGGAACTTATCTCTATCAAGTGTTCCGTTTTGTATACCCATGACAAAAGGATGTTTGTAATAACATGCCCATATATCTTTCGTTGCATCAAGAAGTTTTTCTACTGTACTCATGCGTTATTTCCTCCTCTATCCCCAGTGAATCAGGATTGTTTCCGATAATGCTGCTACATTTTCACACGACTTCATTTCCGGACACTGCCGCAAGTGAATCAAGCCATGAAAACAGGCATTTCCGGTTTAACCGAATATAATTCCCAAAACTGCCGCAAAAATAATCAGATGTATCGGTGACGCTTTTCTTTTGAGAAAGCGCTTATGTATAAGCATAAACACTATGAGTATGATCGTTATCAGTATATTCACCGGATTCAGGCCGCTATCCATTCGACAGTTATTTATGATCATATAAAGTCCGGTAGCTATGATTATACCGATTATACATGGCTTTATTCCTCTAAGCACGGCCTGAAAGGCCGGGTTATCCGTAAGATTCTTCAGTATGGTTGATACTATCAGAATAATGACAAATGATGGAACAGCAACAGCCGTTGTGGCTATGACTGCTCCGGGGATTCCGGCCTGACTGCTTCCGATGTAGGTTGCCATATTCACCATGATGGGTCCAGGCGTGCTTTCGCTGACAGCTATCATGTAAGTGAGCTGATCTTCACTGAGCCATCCGTATGTCATGACCACATCACGTATAAGCGGAATAGCACCATAGGCTCCGCCAAAAGCAAATATTCCTATCTGTAAAAATCCAAGAAATAATTCAAGATATATCAAACGATTCTCCCTTTTCTGTAATTATGAAAAATGTATAGTTCTTTCATCATAATTATATATAAAATACTTTTCAGACTGATGATTTAACATAACTACGATATATTGCATATGAACATGTGATATACCGTATAATAGCGTAACATACGCTTTTGACACTCCCATCATAGCATCAGTGCTTCCTCATTTCTGAAACATTATTGTATATGAGGCCAATAACTCCCGCCGTCATCATCATGACAACAGTAGAAATCTTAAATCCCAGCAATTCAGAAGCAAGCATCAGCATCATTGACGTGAAAAAAATGATACGAGGAAAAAGTTTCTTTTTCATACCGGAAAACATCCCGAGACCGGCATTAAATATCAAAAGCCCTACCGCAACTTTGATTCCTCGAAATGCATCGGCAACTACTTTTATTTCCATAAAATTGCTTAAAAAACAAGAGATCACATAGATAATAAGAAAAGACGGAAGTATGACACCAAAAGTTGCAGCGAAAGCCCCCTTTAGACCATTTATCTTGTAACCGACAAATGTAGCACAGTTTATCGCTATGGGTCCCGGAGTTGATTCTGCGATAACTGTCATGTTCATCATCTCGTCATGTGTTATCCATTTCTTTTTCGTAACGCAAATATCTTCAATAAGCGAGATCATGGCATACCCTCCTCCGAAGGTAAAGCATCCGATCTTCGCAAAAGTCAAAAACAGTTCCAGCATATATTCTCCCAAAATAATGTGATGATGTAAGTATTATAATATGATGTAAGGATTCCTTCTTGCACACGAATGTGTGCGTTAGCGCTAATCAGTGAGTGGCAAATACTTTTGCCACTCACGTCATAATATAACTTGTATTGTACATAACAAACAATACTTTACTGCATCTTATCAGAAATACCAACAGGTTCAATATCAAATCCGAAAGCAGGACTTCCTGGTCAAAATCTGATTAATAAATACAAGGCCTTTTGATAAATAAAACAGGCCCTCAAGCAAAAGCCTGAGGGCAACAGGATGTTGATATATTATATGAGTCAAGGGACAAAAGTCTGTCCCACAGATCAAGCTTGCTTGAGAATGGAGGATAGGCTTTATGGTCCGCCCGAACACGAATAACGTAGTCGTTTTGCCTGGCCAAAGGACCCGGGGGGGTAAGTGTTCAGCCAAAACACACCAGGTATTAACATTACAGTTATACTGCTGCAAATCCCTTTTCAAGATCTGCGATGATATCATCGATATGCTCTGTTCCGATGGAAAGTCTGATGGTGCTCTGTGTGATTCCCTGATCCAACAGTTCTTCCTCGGAAAGCTGTGAATGAGTTGTTGTAGCCGGATGGATCACCAGACTCTTAACGTCGGCAACATTGGCAAGAAGTGAGAATATCTCAAGGTTGTCTATGAACTTCCATGCAGCTTCCTTTCCACCCTTTATCTCGAAAGTGAATATAGATGCCCCGCCGTTCGGAAAATACTTCTCATAAAGTGCATGATCAGGATGATCCGGAAGTGACGGATGATTTACCTTCTCTACCTTAGGATGGTTCTTCAGGAACTCAACAACCTTCTTCGTATTCTCTGCATGTCTGTCCAGGCGAAGTGACAGGGTCTCCGTTCCCTGAAGCAGGAGGAATGCATTGAACGGAGAAATAGTCGCTCCGGTATCTCTCAGAAGGATAGCCCTTACATATGTAACAAATGCTGCAGGGCCTACAACATCATAGAAAGATACTCCATGGTAGCTTGGATTTGGTGAAGCGATGTTTGGATACTTTCCGCTTGCTTTCCAGTCAAACTTTCCGGCCTCAACTATAACTCCGCCAAGAGTTGTTCCATGTCCGCCGATGAACTTTGTGGCTGAATGAACAACAATGTCGGCGCCGTGCTCTATGGGTCTTATGAGATACGGTGTTCCGAAAGTATTGTCTATAACAAGCGGAAGTCCATGCCTGTGTGCTATCTCAGCGATGGCATCGATATCAGGGATGTCACTGTTTGGATTTCCGAGAGTCTCAAGATAGATGGCTCTGGTGTTATCCTGTATTGCTCCCTCCACTTCGCTGAGGTCATGAGCATTGACAAAGGTTGTGGAAATACCGTACTGTGGCAATGTATGCTCGAGAAGATTGTAGCTTCCGCCGTAGATTGTTTTCTGGGCTACGATATGACCGCCATTTGCTGCGAGAGCCTGAACAGTGTAGCTTATGGCTGCTGCACCGGATGCCACTGCAAGAGCTGCACTTCCGCCTTCAAGTGCCGCGATTCTCTTCTCGAAAACGTCCTGGGTAGAGTTTGTGAGTCTGCCATAGATATTACCGGCATCTGCAAGTCCAAATCTGTCAGCTGCATGCTGACTGTTTCTGAATACATAGGATGTTGTCTGGTAAATAGGAACTGCTCTCGAATCTGTTGCCGGATCCGGCTGCTCCTGACCTACATGTAACTGAAGTGTCTCAAATCTGTACTTGCTCATATCTCATTTCCTCCCTTTATCCATCCTTTTGATAATGTCTTCCTGTTTACCCGGTCATAAATCACAACGCATATTTTATATATCCGATTTGTGTCAAAAGAATTTGTCACTCACTGATTATCGATACCACACACTTTTGTGAGCATATGACACTTCACTTTTGAACGTCAGAGTTTTATAAAAGAAACATCGTTTTTTATTTCCTAGGTCTTTGCTAGGTTTTCTTATGAAATGATGATACCCCAAATCAAGCAGATATACATAACTCAAAATTTTTATGTCTATCTATAGTCCAAATCTATAGCATGTAAAAAGACAAGAGAATCGTTCTTACTCTGCGATTCCCTTGTCTTTTAATATTTCTATAACTTAGATTTAGTGAAATCCAAAATAAATCACTTACTTTCCAAGAGCTATTCTTCCCATGGCATCTGCCTGCATGATGGCATCATAAAGCTCACATGGCTGGACATCACCTGCAAGGTTATGAATGGTCTCACCGGGTACACAGGCGTTCTCTGCAATGATTCTAACCTGCTCTTCTGTTGTGATTCCGATCTGCTCAAGGGTTACAGGAAGACCGACTTCCAGGCAGAAGCTCTGTACATCATCAAATTCTTCCTTTGTAGCCCCTTCAAGTACAAGCTGTACCAATGTTCCGAGAGCAACACAATCACCGTGATCCGCATGTTTACAGCCTACAGCAGTGACACCGTTATAGAAGGAGTGGGCAGCTGCACAGTTTACATTGTCGGCACCGACACCTGAGAGGTAAACATTGGCCTCAATTATATTCTCAAGAGCAGGAGTAACTACATGGAGCTTACATGCCTCGATAGCCTGCTTTCCATACTGACGGAGTGTCTCATAACAGAGCTTTGCAAGTGCCTGACCGGCTCTGGTGATTCCGGTTCCCTCAAGACTTGAAGACTCTGTACGTATGGAAGCTCTTCCCTCAAAATATGTTCCCAGAGCGTCACCCATTCCGGAGATAAGGAAATGAACCGGTGCGTTGGCGATAACGTTACAGTCAACCATAACGGCATCAGGGTTTGTAGGATAGAACAGATACTTGTCGAAGCTGTGGTCATCGTTATAGATAACGGAAAGTCCTGTACATGGTGCATCTGTTGCTGCAACCGTAGGAACTATGACTATATGCTTTCCCTCGTAATATGCGGTAGCCTTTGCTGTATCAACTGCACTTCCGCCACCGATGGCAACAACAACGTCGATGCTGTCGTTCTTTACTATCTCCTGCATCTTCTTTATTTCACCGTTGCTGGAGATTCCGCCGAAGATTTCATAACGTCTGTAATCGTCATGTCCTTCAAAGCTCTTTTCAATCTTGTCGTGACAAGCCTTGTATCCGCTGTTGGAACATACAAACAGCCAGCGCTTGCCCATGTAACCCATCTCATCGTAAAACTTGTTTAATGCGTCTCGCCCCTGAACGTACTTGAGTGGTTCACGCATTGCTCTTAACCTGCCCATCATAATAAATGTGCCTCCTTATCAGAAAACGTTAATTAATTAACAATGCATATATAATTTTAAACCTCTCAAAATCGTGTTTCAACGTTTTGAATTGTACTTATTGACAAACAATTAACACAATTCTGTATCATTAAATACCACTTTCTTTATAAACCGTTTCATAGTGCCATTCTCCGGAACCGGTTATAACCGGGTTCTCACATCCGGGAAGCACTACTGTGGCTTCTGTATTAGCGGGAACCAGAATATCCAGATTCCAGCCCACTATCGTCTTTTTCTTATTTACTACTATGCTTGTACACATATTCTTGCTTCCCTCCATTTTTTGAAAACTATTCTATTGTTACCACGGTCTATATACTAACGGCACCTTGCTTCTATTGTTATATTCAATCCAAGAAGCATGGCTACCTGAATAGCTTTATCTAGCTGGATAGTTTTCTTTCCATTTTCGAGTTCTGATAAAAAACTGATGCTGAATCCTGTAAAATCCGAAATATACGCTTGAGTGTACCCCAACTGTTTTCTTCTTTCACGCAAAGCTGTTCCAAAGGATTTTGAGTCTGTTATCTTCATTTGATTTTTCTCCGGGTTCTACCATCATTATAGTTGTTTAGTCGTTCGACTAATTCAAATCCTATCCTTAGACATTATCTGCTTTTAATACTTTTTCAGTTTTTTTGATATAATGAGATGATGCATTTCTAATAAACATCATGATGCATCAATAATGAAGTGGGTACATATTATATATTCAAGAACGACTTACAGCCCACTGTATATCATTCCGGAGGTCTTATGGAAAAGAAGAAATCAAAAGCAATTCTTTATATCTGTTCATCAGCATTTTTCTTCAATCTCATGAATATATTTGTACGTCTTTCAGGGGACGTTCCAAGCATACAGAAAAGCTTCTTCAGAAATCTGGTGGCTGTATTTGTAGCCTTATTCATGCTTTTGAAAAGCGGTGAGGGATTTCATCCTCAAAAAAAGAACCTTCCAGTACTTTTGGGAAGATCCTTTTTTGGTACCATCGGAATCCTTTGCAACTTTTATGCCGTTGACCATCTGCCTTTGGCCAATGCTTCCATCCTGAATAAAATGGCTCCCTTTATGGTTCTCATTTTTTCATATTTTATATTGAAAGAAAAGCTGAAATCCATACACTTCTTTATTATTTTGCTGGCATTCGCAGGATGCTTTTTCGTAGTAAAACCATCTCCCGACAATATGAATCTCTTAGGTTCTGTTTCAGGACTCATGGGCGGAATCACGGCAGGTCTTGCCTACACTCTTGTGAGACTTGCCGGTCTTCGGGGTGAAAAAGGCGCCACCATCGTGCTGTTCTTCTCGGCATTCTCCTGCCTTTCAGTGCTTCCTTACATAGCACTTAACTTCCATCCTATGACATTGCACCAGCTCTCCATGCTTCTCCTTGCAGGAGCCTCAGCTACAGCCGCACAGTTCTCAGTCACCGCCGCCTACAGCCATGCACCATCAAAGGAAATATCCGTTTATGATTATACTCAGGTGCTTTGGGCCGCAGCATTTGGCTTCCTTCTGTTTGGAGACATTCCAGATGTATTTAGTGTAATCGGTTACTGCTTGATCATAGGTGCAGCCATAGTGATGTACATGTACAATCAACGTCATTAGGAAACAAAAGTATTCCTGTTATTTATTGAAAATAATCCTGCCCTGCTCCTGAGATTCTTTCATCATTATAGACATATATGAATCAAGAAGAGCCTCCCGTAAAGGATATGGGGAATTGCAGCTGCCTTTTGAGTATTCAGCAGTTTCTTTCATAAGCATCGCAATGGCAGTTTCATCATCAGAAAGGCCACACAGTCCAAAAGGAGGCTCATACAAAACCTCTCCCCGGAAAGAAATACTGCTGATTTCTTTGATATAACGAAGATTTGGATTGGAATCATTTGTTTCAATGACCCGGGACTCAATTTCCAGCTCAGCTTCTGCAGCATGATTGGCCGCATCAAGATAACAGACATGATCATCTATTATCTCCCCTCTGATTCCCTGAAGTTTGTAGGTTTTTCTCCGGATGGGGGAACGATACTGTTCAGAATCAAACTCATATACTGCGGTTTTCCCATTTTCAAACTCAAATAAAGCCACAGTGCGGTTTTTCCCGGATACTCTTCCATCCACTATCTCTTCGTATCTTGTTAATGTTTCTGCGGTTGGAAAAGTATATGTCCTGGAATAAACCGAAAATCCGGTGTCAGCATTAATTCCAAGCAACGCCCTCATGATACTCGCTCCATGATATTCATGGGCCAGTGAAATATTGAGATAATTGACTTCTCCTATGATTCCTTTTTTCACAAGCTTAAGAAGAGCACTGTACTGCGGATATCGGGTATACTGTTCCGCTACTACAAGTTTTTGTCCCTGCTCTTCTCTTTTGCTTAGTTCCAAAAGTGTTTCTTTGTCAATTCCCGCCGGTGTTTCCAAAAGTACCGTACAGCCTTTATCAAGCCAATGCATAGCTGTTTCGGCACCTGCCGTCTTTGCTACAGAAACCACCACAAAATCCGGCTTACGGGAAAGACATTCCTCTTCTGAAGTCGTGCAGGATATGCCGTATTCATCACGTATCCTTTTGGCTTTTTCTTCACTCCTTGAGAGCATGGTACATAATTCAAAAACATCAGGAAGCGCTTTTGCAATCCTCACATAGTACATGGCTCTCCATCCGGTTCCGACAATCACAAATCTGTATTTTTCCAAACGATTTCTCCTTCAGAAATGTCTATATTCCTTGTTTTTTCGTTCATCCAAGGCAATTTCGATAATATGCTTCTTGGGAACACCATTCTCAAGTAAATAATTCTTAAAAAGCGTAAAAACCAGATACGACTTTCCACAACGTCTGATTCCCGTAATTACCTTTATCATTCCGTTATGCATTCTGTTTTTTAAATCATCAAGATATTTATCTCTCTTTATTTCCATTAAAACCTCTGAAATTTTGCGGGCTTGTGACCATCTTTTTTCAAATTATATTCCAAATCAGGTATGAACTGCCTATCGCGTCCCAGTTTTTATGACAATGTACCTTTTAAACGGTTCTGTTTCCTTTGAGAACCTCCCGATAATCCTCCAGATTCTTCTTGAGCAGGGCAGGTATCTGAAGCTCATAAGGACACTTTGTCATGCATACTCCGCAGTTCACACAGTCCTCGATCTTCTCCATTTCTTTCTGCCAATGCTCACTTAACCAGTTCTTACTCGGGGCCCTCCTCAGCATCAAAGACATCCTGTTACAGTTGTTGATTTCTATTCCAACAGTGCAAGGCATACAGTAGCCGCATCCCCGGCAGAACTCTCCCATCAGTTCATCACGTTCAGACTTTATGAAATCAAAGATTTCATCATTCATTACCGGAGTTTCATTCATATATGAAAGCCACTCATCAAGCTCTGATTCTCTCTGTATTCCCCAAATCGGCACTGCTCCGTCAAATTGTGATATAAATGCCATGGCAGCCTTTGAATTGGTGATAAGTCCACCGGCCAGCCCTTTCATACATATAAATCCGACATTATGCTCATTGGCAAGTTCGATTAGTTCAATCTCTTTTTCCGAAGCAAGGTAGCTCATGGGATACTGGACAGTATCATAAAGTTCAGATTCGATAAGTTCCCTGGCAACTCCATACTTATGAGCCGTACCGGAAATGTAACGGATCTTTCCCCTGCGTCTTGCCTCTTCCATACATTCATACATGCCGCTTCCGTCTCCCGGCCTGTAACAGGTATTCATCATATGGAACTGATAGATGTCAAGATACTCCGTTTTAAGGTTTGAAAGTGTTGTTTCCAGATCCTTCCAAAACTCATCCGGTGTCGTCGCCTTGGTTTTTGAGGCAATGAATATGTCTTTACGGTCCACATATCCTGTCCCGAAAGCCTCTCCCAGTTTCACTTCACTGTCACTGTACGCTCTTGCCGTATCAAAGAAGCGAATGCCTCCGTCATAAGCCTTTCTGAGAATCTTAACGGCATCTTCTAAAGATACCCTCTGTAGGGGTAATGCTCCAAAACCATTCTGGGGCACCTCAATTCCTGTCCTTCCTAAAACCACATTCTTCATATAATTCTCTCCCCGGGTATTAAGACCCACTTAGTGTTCGTTTCTTGAAAGTAAATCATACTCCTGTTTTTATCGACATCTTTTCATGATTTATTTATTATTTTTAAATGATTTATATATCCATTCAGGGTATCGGACACTCATTTACCTATAATTCGTAATACGGTCGAAAATACTCTTTCCATATCCATCTGCCATTCTTATAGTACCCTGTCACAATCGAAGTTATCGCATATTCCATAGGAAGTTTTCGCTTCATCACACGATAGCGTCCGAAATCCCCCTGAACCTCATATTTCTCAAAATATCCGCCAATATTATCCCACAAGTATCCTTTTTCAAGTCTGTTTTCCGGCAATCTGTCCGTTTGCGTTGTCCAAAGCTGATACTGAATATATGTGGATCCATCATCCTCAAAATCAAAATCCGAATCTACAACCCAATACAAAAATCCCTGATACTGATATACAAAGCAGTGATAATCCGGCCGCCATACACGTAATACACCCTTTTCGATAAAATCCGCATCCAGATCTATACGTGTTGTCTCATTACCGCCTGCATAATTCACTCCTGCATCCGACACAAATACGCCTGTCGACAGCCCTATGAGCCATGGCCACTTGATAATGATTTCATATTCCTTATCTTCGTCGACTTCTCCTGTTGCCATAAAACCTGATCGGGAATAATCATGGTCACAACCAAAATAATCATTTACATCCGGCCTTTCAACCATCTGTACTTCCAGTTTCACATCACCTTTTTCCGATCGGAGAAAAAGATCAAAATCCGTCATCGGCTGCTCATATCGGAATGCAAAACCTGTCATGTTTATAACTCCATCATGGATGCCAGCGCTTTCTACCTGAAAGCAGTACATCCGTGATGTATCATCTGCCTGCGCTTCAGTATTTCCATTCCCGCAAACTATAACAATACAGAATACAGCTATAAGTATCCCTACTGATGTTTCCAACGCACGAAAATGCTTTCCCGATGCTTTTTCCAGAATAAAGAATATCAACATCCCGATTAAAGCACCTGATGTATTGGAAAACACATCATCCCACTCAAACAGTCCCCGCATAAGAACCAGTTGAAGAACTTCAACAGTTAATGATTGAAGCACTGCTGAAGCTACGACCACCGTAAATGTTTTCCACCTGCTGCAACACCTGTCCTTCAAAGCTGATGAAATCAGAAATCCAAATGGAATAAACATAGCAATATTGCCAAGTATCTCTCTTCCAATATCCGAATCCCCTGAAAGCCACTTCTTATATGACCAAAACAGGTCAAAACGTGGTGCCTGAAAATGGTTACGTCTACTGAACACCGTAAACCAAAGGACCGTGAATATGTATATGATTAAAATAAACAAGCTCCTGCTATGCTTTTTTTCCAATATAGTTCCCTTCATACAAATCCTTGAATTATCTACATTAAAATATAGAAAACCATCATCAACGCTGCCTACCAAAATCATATATCAGTCAATCCATAAGTTCCACCAAAACCAGATCCGTTCCCGCAAATCACCTGCAGAGATAACCGGCTTCTGCAAGTATCCAAAGACTATTGGAAGTCGTGAAATCTCTGATATCATTCCTGCTTAATTGAGAGACAGCCCGAATTATGCTACTATTAGGCATAGATATGGACGTAGTGGAAAGAGGTGTATTCACATGCTGAAGACAGTTGGACTGGGTTTACAGGATTACGAAAAGGTCATAACAGAAAATGCTTTTTACGTAGATAAAACTCATTTTATAAATGAATGGTGGCAAAGTAAGGATGATATCACATTGATCACCCGTCCGCGTCGTTTCGGAAAAACTCTGATGCTGAGCACTGTTGAGAAATTCTTTTCTGAAAGACAGGGAAACAACGAGGAACTCTTTGATGGATTAAATATTTCACAGGATACTGAAATGATGAAAGAGTGCGGTAAATGGCCGGTACTCTTTGTTTCCTTTGCTGCCATCAAGATGGGTAATTATAAAGATGCGTTAATTCAGTTTAATCAGGTTTTTACGGATTTGAAAGTGAGCTTATCTTTTCTGGAGAAAAGTCTCACGGCTGATGAACGTGAATTATGGACTGAAATTAATTATAAAATGGATGCAGCTGTTTGTTCAAAATGCCTCAACAGTTTTTCTGCCTGGCTCAGTCGATATTATGGAAAAAAAGTAATAATACTGATAGATGAATATGACACTCCTATGCAGGAAGCATTTGTTGATGGCTATTGGGATGAAATCTCCGGTTTCATGAGGAATATGTTTAATGCTACTTTAAAAACAAATCCTAACATTCAGAAAGCACTGTTAACCGGTATCACCAGAGTCAGCCGAGAGTCATTGTTTTCCGATCTTAACAATATCAATATAGTGACCATTTCATCAGACCAATATGCAGACTCATTTGGATTTACTGAAAATGAAGTATTTAGCGCCCTTGACGATTATGGATATGGGTCAGAAAAAGAAAAAGTAAAAGAATGGTACGATGGATTTAAATTTGGAAATATTGAAGACATCTATAATCCATGGTCTATTATATCATTTCTAAAAAAGGGTAAATATGAGCCGTATTGGGCTAATACAAGCTCTAATTCACTGGTGTCAAAGCTTGTAAGAGAAGGTGATGTAGAGATAAAGAAGTCCTTTGAAGAGCTGCTAAATGATGGAGTTATAAAAACCAAAATTGACGAACAGCTTGTCTTTGGCGAGATGAGCGGCAACAAAAACGCTATATGGAGTCTTTTGTTCTCTGCGGGATATCTGAAGCCTGTTTCTATAGAAGGTGAAGGAAGCATGGCAGTATACAGCCTCAAACTCACAAATCACGAAGTCAAGGACAGCTTTAGTCTGCTTGTGGAGAGATGGTTTGAGAATGCAGGAGAAAATTACAGTTATTTTGTTAAAGCACTTCTGGAAGGCAACATAGATGATATGACGGATACATTGTCGGAAATCTGTGAAAGTATGATCAGCACTTTTGACGGAAGTGGTAAAGCAGCTCCGGAAAACTTCTATCACGGTCTAGTAATTGGTCTTCTTGTGGAACTCCGTGACAGATATGAGATAAAGTCGAACCGTGAAAGCGGCCTGGGACGTTATGATGTCATGCTCCGTCCGAAGGATAAAAAGGATAATGCTGTAATCATCGAGTTTAAGTCAAAGCGTCGGAGCGATAATGGCAGGACACTTGATGAACTTTGCGATATAGCACTGAAACAGATTGAAGATAAGAAGTATGAAACCGAGCTACTTGCAGCGGGATATAACAAAGAAAAGATAATAAAGCTTGCCTTTGCTTTTGAAGGAAAGGAACTTCTGATAAAACGCAGGTAGAGCTAAAAGCGTATCTGTAAATTATTTTGTGTAAATAGCTATTCAGGATAAGCATCCTCTTGGATTGATGTTAGAATAAATATTAATCCAGGAGGATATTTTTATGGCTGGAACCAGAAAGCTTTCACCACTTACCGATGGAACACAGCACAGCTCATTCTATATATACATCATTTATAATTCTCCCCCCTCTGAATGATACTCTATTTTACTGCGTAAATCTCCGGCACAAGGACAGACTGTTCTGCCTGCTTTTTGGATCTGAACAGTACAGGGAAAATATACTGGAGCTTTACAATGCTTTAAACGATACTGCTTACAAGGATGTTGCAGATATCGAACTTTACACCATCAGCGATGTTATCTACATCAAGATGAAAAATGATGTAGCCTTTATCTTTGACAGTTATCTGTCACTATGGGAACAGCAAAGCTCCCACAACCCGAACATGCCTGTACGAGGACTTATGTACTTCGGAAACATGTACAACAAGTACATAAAATCAAACGAGCTCAATATATATGGCACACAGCTTATCAAACTTCCTACACCAAGATATATAGTATTTTACAATGGCACAGAAGACAGAGCCCCTGTGGAAAAACTAAGACTGTCTGATGCATTCACAGTCCCGGACAAAACCGGAGATTTCGAATGGACTGCCACTGTTTACAATCTCAACAAAGGCAAAAACGATGTTCTGCTTGAAAAATGCAAACCTCTCAGAGAATACATGATCCTGATAAACCGTATCAGACTAAACCTTCAGGGAGCGAAGAATCTTGAAAACGCAGTTGATTCAGCAGTAACATCGTGTATCGAAGACGGAATTCTAAGAGAATTTCTTCTTGCACACAGAGCGGAGGTACTAAACATGGTTATAACTGAATTTGACGAAAAATCATTCGTAAAAGGGATCAGAGAAGAGGGGCGCTTACAAGGTCTTGCGGAGGGACGCTCACAAGGTCTTGCGGAGGGACGCTCACAAGGTCTTACAGAGGGGCAGGCTATAGAACAACACGATATCATCGCCAAAATGCTCCGTAAAGGTAAGTCACCTGAAGAAATAGCCGACTTCTGCGGATACCCAATGGATTTAATCCTCGATGTCCAAAACAGCCTGCTAGAATCCAAATAATCCAAGTGTCCTAGCACTCACTATCCACTGATGATACACAGCACATCGCACGCAATTGTTTGCGATGTGCTGTCATTGTAGCATATTATGCTTTAACTTATCGGAATATTCTTTTTTACCATCATGCAAAAAAGCCTTATCAATCTGAAAACAGTAAGCTCTTGATGTAGTATCCGCTTCCACACCGATTGCTCCGCGTCCGTGGATATAGACTCCGAGACAGACTATCATGAAAACAAGGCTAATGGATGTGATTAGCGTCATCCTGAGTTTCTCGGAGGCCAGCATTCTGACAAGGGTGAGAAGCTCGATACCAATCACTGCGCCGAGTGTATTGGAAAACACATCATCCCACTCAAACAGTCCTCTCATCAGAAACAGCTGGAGCGTCTCGATTGTGAGTGAGAACAGGATTGCAGTCCCCGTTATCACGGCTACTCTGGACTTGTGGTTGGAGGTCGGCAGGACAGAGCTCACCAGAAAGCCAAACGGAATAAACATAGCTATATTGGCCATGATTTCGTTTCCCAGATCTGTATCCCCTGCAAACCACCGCTTATAGGACCAGAACAGTTCAAACTGGGCGACATAATATCCCGTCGGCCGTTTCAGCACAGTGAACCACAGGACAGTGAAAATGTAAACGAGTAGAAAGATCAGACTCATCATATGCCTGGTGCGATTGTTTTCGATATGGGTCACCTCCCATGGATAATGACGGTTTAGTACCACAGAATCGATAAATTATCAAATAACACATGT
Source organism: Oribacterium sp. WCC10 (assembly GCF_900113415.1). Classification (GTDB taxonomy): domain Bacteria; phylum Bacillota; class Clostridia; order Lachnospirales; family Lachnospiraceae; genus Oribacterium. The sequence goes on from NZ_FOPH01000009.1 coordinate 128,727, forward strand.
TAATTAAGATATGCGAAAGAACCAACCGATTCCCGATACACGGTTCAAGGTTTTTAAAAAAAGCGCATATGTGTCATCACTCAATGTCCAAGCTCGGCAAGCTTTGCCTTTAAAGCCGCTATCTCGGCATCCTTCTTTTCTAATGCAGCATTCTTCTCTTCTAATGCGGCATTCTTCTCTGCCAGCTCAGCTCTGTTTTCTGCCAGCTCTGCATCCATCTCTTCAAACTGAGACTTGAACTGCATATAAATCTTCTCATCACGTTTTTCAAGAACCTTACACATCTTCTGTCTCCCTTCTCCCTGTGCCGCTTCATAAAGCTTATTATCTCCGGATAATATTCCGGCCAGGGCCATAATGTTACATTCTATTTCCCTCTCATCTCTATCCGCTGTGTCGGCATAAATTGCTGACAACGCTGCCCTCAGTTCTTCTAAAGGACCATTGGAAAACGACAGATTCCGGTCATGTCCCATATCTATCACATACAACGGATAATCCGGCACAAACTGCCTTACTCTCGTATCTATATCCATCATATCATGCACCGACCTTGGTCCATCCCAAACTTCCTCACCTGTATAAAATACAACTGTAATTATAGGCGTTACCTTTGTGCCCTTTGAAACACCCGAGAGACGTTCATCTACTGTCCATGATCTCTTGTCTTGAGCGTTTCCCTTCGATGCTATCTCCGCACTGTACCCCAATGCATCATACAACATCTTTCTGACCGGCATAGAATAATGTATCTTGTTTTGGTCTTCAATTCCCAATATTACAAAAAGTCCTCCTGATGTCTTTCTAACATTATCCCTGTACTTATTTACCTTGTCAATCTTGATCTCCGTTCTTACAGACTCTGTATACGCTGTATCCGCCTGCTCCAGTTCGTCCGGATTGATGACCTCATCGTTGTTAAAAAAATATCCGTTAAATACAGATGCAAATATTGCATTATCCTTGAAAAATTCCTTCAATGCTGCATCCGGTGTTGGCATTCCAATTTTTTTCATGTTTATTCTTTCTTCTGTTTCCTAAATTCTTTTTATTGGCATTCAACCATTTGTTTTATTGCCGGCATCCCATCCGTCTCTATGTACGCGTACGTTTATACGTATCTTCGAGCATACTTTTTTTCTTAGGTTTAAACCGGTTCAAAAGTCAAGGCTATCCCGATATCGGAATAGCCTTGACTTTCGAACCGGTACATTGTTTTATTGTCATTATTTATAGTCGCTTCTGTATATGCGTATATGCACGTTTAAGCGTATCACCGGGCAAATTTTTTACTCCCTTTCGGATAATTCCGTCAACGCCTTCATATATCCCAGAAGTCTTTGCTGCATTTTTTCATCCATATCAAGATATGTCTCCATTACCTGACCTGCCTCACTGGACTTATCAAGCATGATAACCTCCGGGCGCTTGCCTCTTTTTCCTTTTCCTTCTGTTTCGCTCAATAGTTCATATGGTGTCACGTTGAGGACTTCACATATAATCAGTATCTTTTCAGATACCGGATCTGTCTTTTTTCGCTTCCAGTCACTAATTGTACTCTGTGCAATCCCGGTACGTTCTGAAAAGACCTTCTGGCTCATTCCACGTGCTTCCAGAAGACTGAATATTTTTTCTGATATAGTCATCGCCTTATCTCTTCCATCCCACAATCGTTTAAACTCACAAGTACAATACCAGCTTTTGGCTGTTTCGTCAATGCGAATTACTTCGTTTATAAAAATTTTATGGTACCTGACCCCAATTTCTGTATAGACTTCCGCCCAGGCAACCGCGTCGTCCTCTGGGTATAATGGTCTTACGATACTGAGTACTGCCCCTACAGCCATGCTGTTTAAGCTTTGCAGTATACGTTGCCGCATACCACACAAAACTCGCTTCTGATGTTGTGGCTCGCAACTTATCAGGTGGACGTTCTCAATCCACTATGTGAAGCGCCCTTAGCTGGGCGCACTACCTGACCCCAATTTCGTCCACAGGCGCTCACTTCCATTGTATATGATGTCCTCGATGATTTCATAGTCCATGCCACATTTTCTCATTATCTGGCTTCTGAACGCAGCCAGGCCCTGAACCATATGAAAGAGCTTGAGGATCTCAATATCTACAAGGATGCCATCATTGTCTTTGACCGAGGCTATTACTCAGAGAAGATGTTCCGCTACTGTGTCGATCACGATCATCTATGTGTTATGCGGCTGAAAGATTCCATCGGTCTTGCCAAACGTCTTGAAAAATCAGACGCTGATTCTTATGAAGGCATGGATGTCATCGTGGGCAATCCCAAAGAGGGTACTACTGACGTGACCGTACGTGTGATAGCAGTAAAGCCTGACACAGGTGCTACAGAATACCTTGCCACGAACATATTTGATGAAAATATAACTTCCTCAATGTTCAGGGAACTATATTTCCTCCGTTGGCCGTGTGAGACCAAATACTATGAATTAAAGGTCATAAGCCTGCTTGAAGAGTTTTCTTCAGCAACTCCAAATTCCATAATGCAGGAATTTTACATCTCACTGCTTATTACAAACCTTTCCTCTCTTGTAAAAGCAAATGCCGATGAAGAAATAAAGACCAGAAGCAGGAGCACCAACAAATACCAATATCAGGTGAACAGAAAAGATAAAAGAGACAAAAAGAAAGGAAAGCTACGTACCCATATGAGGAACCGCAAGGCTATGCCTATCTGAGTCCATTTGATTTTATATAGCCGTATCTTTTCTGAAAACTTGCCTGAAGGGTAAGTCTTTTTGTCGTGCCTTAATAGCTTCTCTTTATTGCCAGGAGTAACTGGAATCTCTTTATAGAACATGATAAATGCCACGGTCTTATCCCACATGCGGATTACCGGAACCAACTACAAGTCTGGTCGCTGTTAAGTTGACGTAAAGTGTACCACGTTGGTCCGCGGCACCAATGTCATCATATCATGCTCTTTCTGAAATTATCTCTGTACTAATTTATCTTGTCAATCTTGATTTCTGTTTTTACATACTCCCCCAAATCCTGGTTCCTCACTTCACCGCACCACATAGTCTAAAAATAGACTATATGAAAATAAATCACTCTGTGTTATGATGCTAACATCTAATAGACATGCAATGATTATAATCTTAAAAATTCTTTCAGAATGATCATTCCCCATTATATAAAATTCATTATCAGTTTTTCGCAGAACTGATATATAATCTAAGCGAGAGGTTCATATCTTTCTCGCTTTTCCAAGGAGCAGATATGGAACAATTAACAGCATTGGGGAAAGCCATAGTGGCTGCAGACCCAGATAAGATCCGGCTGGATATGACAGTAAAAAATATCCTTGCATATAAACCTTTGCTTACAAGGATTTTCAAAGAAGTTGTATCCGAGTGCCGGGATATGAATTTTGACGAGATTGAGGCCTGTATTGAAGGTGAAGTTCTCATCAGTAAAATTTATATTGACAGTGGACTTTCAAATGCAGGTGAACGTATTGACGGGTTGAATACAGAAGCATATTTGAACGAAGAAGGCCTGGACAGATACGATATACGTACGTATCTCAGATTGCCCGGCAAAGGCGGTTCAGAGTACATTAAACTTATCATCAATCTTGAAGCCCAGAATGAAGACAAACCTGGGTATGATTTACCTCTGAGGGCTTTATTCTATTGCTGCCGCATGATATCGGCACAACAGGGAGTTGAATTTACAACCAACAGTGATGACCCGGTGAAATACGGGAACATAAAGAAGGTGTATTCTATTTGGCTTTGCACTGAGGCAGCCCAGACCAGAGCTAACTCAATCGAGATTTACGATATAGACAGAAGATTTCTTTATGGCTGTAATGGAGATAATCCAAGGTATGATATTCTAAATGCGATCATCGTTTACATAAGTGAAAAGCATGACCCGGAGAATACCGAAAATGAAATGATCCGACTGCTCACAGATCTTTTTGATGAACGAATAGACGGAGCAGAAAAAGTCAAAAAACTAAAATCAATTTATGGACTTAAAATGACAAGAGAAGTTGAAATGGAGGTGACTGATTTGTGTACTTATGCAACCGCTATGGAGAATAAAGGCGTTAATATGGGCGTATCCGAAGAAAAAGAACGTGGGCTCGAAGCACTGGTTAAGAGTTTAAGTGTCTATATCACCGACTTTGATGCACTTTATAAGGCCGTAATAAAAAATGAAACTTATGAAAAGGTCACAAAAAAAGATGTTATGAAGTATTTTTGTGAGTCCAAGAAATCATAATGTTTATATGCCCCACATCGAGTATTAATCTCGCTGTGGGGCAATCATCACTATCCATCTTTTTAAACTGAAATCACCACCTATAATCTCAAATACCTCTATCTTACCACTCTCCCGTAATACTCCTTATACCATTCCGCGAATGCCCTCAAACCTTCCCTTATCCCAATCTCAGGTTTGAAACCGTAGTCACGTCCCAAAACCGAACTATCAGCGTACGTTACAGGTACATCCACGGCCTGCATACCTACCAGTTCCCTATGCCCCTCAAAGTCATAGTCAGTAGGAAGAACTCCGGCTCTGACCAATTTCTCCTGAAGTGTACTGAAATAAGAAGATACAACAACGCTAGTTTCTTTTCTTCATCAGAATAATCATACTCACGTATATTTTTGCTTCGGCTAAGGGGTGAGTGTAATCTAACATCTTAAGAAAATCCACCCAATTGTAGCTTTTCTTCTGACTACGTCTGTTGAGCCAATAGAACAAGCTCTTCATCACCTCATACCTAAAAGCTTTAATACTCCTTGAGTTATCTGAAATCCCGTAGTAATGGAAATAACCAACCAGTATCTCGTTTAGCTTCTTAACAATGTCCTTAGTTCTCATTGTCCGCGTCTCACCGATTTTCCTGTGAATCTCCTTTAGCTTCTTGCTAAATTTCTTCTTGTTGGTTTTCCTCTTAACTCTGAACCTTCCATAGTTCCGCTATTCTCGCCAATTTCGTTGCCATTTGTTTACCCTTCTTTCTTCCGTCTCTGTGTACGGAGAAGCCTACCTCTGCGTGTAGCAAATGTTTCCTCTTTGATATTGTCTCGCAGGTCAGGGCTGTGAGGAACAGCCCACTCTCGACTTCCCTCCGGTATTTATGTGTTCATACCTTCATCAGTACTATTCGGACCTCCGACTACCTATAGACCATTTACCGTTCTCCCTTTTTGGTCGTTCGATATTCCATCCCTTCACACTAGGAACGGAGTCTATGGGTTCTCCCCTGTTGACACTCCATCTTTGTATTACATGAATAGCTCCTTCCGACACCGCCAAAGCATCTGCCATCTCGCCATAACGAAGGCAGATATATCGACTTCCGTACTGTCAACTACGTCGTCCTTTGGATTTATAGTCTTTCGGTGCT
>NZ_FOPH01000004.1 GCF_900113415.1 Oribacterium sp. WCC10
AGCTGAAACATCTCCTTTATAATAAGAGCACCTATAATTACGTTAATCGGAGTGTTACGGCGTGAAGGCTGATCACTGTACAATACTCGGAAAGGCTCTTCATCTATAGCTGGAAAAATATTTTCAGAAAAAAATTTAGCCCATGATTTTTCAAGCATTTTTACTTCTCTTTGGGTTAAATTAGAAGTAGAATCAAACAAGCTGATTTGCTGAGATGAATTTGTTGCAAATGACATAAACTATACCTCCAACAGATCCTATCTCTATTATACTATTTAGAAAAGGTAATGTATTAGGTTTTTAAGGTTCTAGCGCCCCATTTGTCGGGCGACTCATATTATTACCTGAGCATTAAAAGGAGCATCGCAATTGAAATAATCAATGCGATGCTCCTTTTATCTGTTTAGTCAATATTGTAAAATCTTTAATCCTTCGGTTTCATATAGAATCTTCCGGAAAGTTCTGTTGTTCTAATAGAATTGACAAAGGCACATGGATCTATCTCTTTTACTTTCAGCATGATCTTCTTGGCATCATCTGCACCGATAACAGAATATACCATATGATACTCTTTATGTTCATGAGACCCCTGCGCCATCATGATGGAAGCACCGTGGTGACTCACATCATATATCATCTCTGATATCTCCTGCGGTTTCACAGTGATGATAAACAGTGTCTGTCTCTGATATGCTCTGTAAAGTGTATGCAACGTCTGTGTGGATACATACTGAAAAACTATAGAATAAAGAGCCTTGTCCCAACCGAAAAGTATGCCTGCAGCCACAAGGATTATAACATTAAAACCAAGGACAAGATTCCAGGTTTCAATGCCTCTCTTTTGGCTCAGATATATAGCAATAAAATCCGTTCCTCCGGAAGTGGCATCCACGCTTAAACAGAGACTTACGACAACTCCGTTTACGATTCCGCCAAAAATCGCTATCAAAAGCGTATCATAGGTTATCACATGTGAAGGAATCAGATCCGTGAAAAAACCTGTACACAGGATCATGATAAGCGAAAATAATGTGAACTTCTTTCCTATGAATCTGAACCCGATATAAACCGGTATGGCATTGAGCGCAAAGTTGATAACCGAATATGGCAATTCAGCAGGAAGATACATCTGGCTTATCCTCTGAATGAGTACCGTAAGTCCCGTTGCACCTCCCGGATATAATCCTCCGGTACGAACAAATATCTTGATGTTGACTGCCATCAAAAGTGAGGCCAGCACAACAACTACCAGTCTTTTAATATCATTTTTCAAATCAAATTTCATTTTTTTATCCCATAACATAACTGTAATTATAGTTAATTACCAAATCAAACAAGTATATATTTTGGTTATTTCTAATATATCCATTACTTATCCCCGAATACAATACTCTCCATTCTAATCAAAGTCCAGCTTATAAAAATTTTATTTTTGTTGACATATGGTATTTTTTTGTTATTCTATCTACGACAGAAAAAATCAAAGAAAAATTCTGTTTCTTATAGGCCTGTTGCAGTGACTATACACTGTAAAAAGCTCATCGGACAGGGCCGGCCATTGCCGAAGTGGTATTACACCACATATTGATCGAGTTAAAAGCTCAATTTTATAAGTTGGTTACTTCATAACCGGTGTTAAAAGCACACTACTTGTGAAACGTTCAATAGGCAATCTGACAGAGACAGATTTTCGATGGATCAAATGGGATTTATACAAGGCAGTGCTGCGATACGCGGTACTGCCTTTTTTTGTACATGATCCGGCATCAGGTGAATATTCAGCCTGACTTTCAAGTTCCGGTACGTATCCCTATGATACGACATTATATCCGGAAACAATGCCGCCATTCATCGATGCCATATATTCAGGGAGGACAGTTATGAATCTTGAACATCAAAAAAAAGCACCTATATATGATGCGCTGGAGCGTTTTCGAAAGCTCCACGTCGTACCCTTTGACGTTCCGGGTCATAAACGCGGAAGAGGTAACCCTGAGCTTGTCAGGTTTTTGGGACAGCAATGTGTAGGCATAGACGTTAACTCCATGAAACCTCTTGATAATCTGTGTCATCCTGTTTCCATCATAAAGGAAGCCGAAGAACTTGCAGCTGATGCCTTCGGAGCAGCACATTCCTTTCTGATGGTTGGAGGAACTACCTCTGCCGTTCAGGCCATGGTACTCAGTGCCTGCAAAGCCGGAGATAAAATCATCCTTCCGAGAAATGTACATAAAAGTGCCATCAATGCTTTAGTTTTGTGTGGCGCCACTCCTGTATATATCGATCCTAAAGTAGATACAGAACTGGGTATTCCTCTTGGAATGGAGGTTTCAGATGTTAAGAAAGCCATGGATGAAAATCCCGATGCAAAAGCTGTACTTATCAATAACCCCACATATTACGGAATATGTTCAGATCTCCGCACCATAGTGAAAATGGCTCATAATCACGGAATGCTTGCTCTTGTGGATGAGGCACACGGTACTCATTTCTACTTCAGTGATAAGCTTCCCTGCTCTGCCATGGAAGCAGGTGCCGACATGTCAGCAGTATCCATGCACAAGTCCGGAGGAAGTCTGACCCAAAGTTCTCTTCTTTTGCTTGGGCCTGATATGAACCCGGGCTATGTAGGACAGATCATCAATCTGACCCAGACTACCAGCGGATCCTATCTCCTCATGTCAAGCCTTGATCTGTCGAGAAGAAACCTGGCACTGCGAGGCAAAGACTCTTTCGAGAAAGTTGCACACATGGCGCAATACGCCCGTGAGGAGATTAATGCCATAGGCGGCTACTACGCCTATGGTAAAGAACTCATAAACGGCGGCAGTGTATTTGATTTTGATGTAACGAAACTTGCAGTCCTTACTCACAAAATCGGTCTTGCAGGTATCGAGGTTTACGATCTTCTTCGTGATGAATATGACATCCAGATGGAATTCGGAGATATCAGCAACATACTTGCCTACATTTCCATAGGAGATTCCATACAGGATATTGAAAGACTTGTCGGTGCACTTTCGGATATATACCGTCTCTATGCCAAATCCGAGAAAAAGCTTTTCTCAGCCGAGTACATATCACCGAAGGTTGTCACAACTCCGCAAAAAGCTTTTTATGCAGAAAAGGAATCTCTCCCTATCATGGAATGTGATGGCAGAGTCTGCGCCGAATCTGTGATGTGTTATCCACCGGGAATACCGATTCTTGCACCGGGAGAAGTGATTACACGGGACATCATTGATTACATAAAATTTGCCCAGGAAAAGGGATGCTCCATGCAGGGGCCGGAAAGCGATGATATCTCCCGTTTAAATGTACTTAAGGAAGGAACCTACTGAAATGGAATTCTGGTTTGAAGATTTACACACTGATAATGTAAAAATGTCCATTCGTGTGGACAAACAGTTATTTTCCGGAGAGAGTGAATATCAGCGTATAGATGTTTTTCATTCTCCGGAATTCGGACGTTTTCTCTGCTCCAACGGCAGTGTGATTTTTTCGGAAGCGGACGAATTTGTTTATGATGAAATGATAGTTCACGTTCCCATGGCGGTTCACCCGAATGTACGAAAGGTTCTTGTCATCGGTGGCGGAGATGGCGGTGTTGCAAGAGAGCTCTGCTACTACACGGAGATTGAAGAAATAGATGTAGTCGAAGAGGATCAGCTCTTTATCGATGTATGTAAGGAGTGGTTTCCCGATAATGCCTGCGGCCTTGATGATCCTAGAGTAAAAATATATAACGAAAACGGTCTCAGGTTCCTTAGATCAAGGCAGGATCAATATGACCTGATCATCAATGACTGTACTGATCCTTTGGGGCACACAGCCGGTATGTTCACAAAAGAATTTTACGGAAACTGTTTCCGTGCACTTCACGACGACGGCATCATGGTTTACCAGCATGGAAGCCCATTCTACGACGGTGATGAAGAATCCTGCAGAGCTATGCACCGCAAAGCTTATCGTAGCTTTCCTATAAACAAGGTTTATCAGGCACATATACCTACCTGCCCTGCAGGATACTGGCTTTTTGGTTTTGCCAGCAAAAAATACCATCCACTTAGAAATTTCGATCACCGGAGATGGAATGAACGAAATATAAAAACCTGGTATTACACCACAAATTTACATGGCGGTTCATTTGTACTGCCGCGATATGTAGAAGATCTTTTAATAGAGGAGGAAAATAAATTATGAGTAGAATTCTAGTTATCGGCTGCGGAGGAGTTGCACAGGTTGCCATCCAGAAATGCTGCCAGAACAGCGAGGTATTCACAGAGCTTTGCATAGCAAGCAGAACAAAGTCAAAGTGTGATGAACTTAAGGAGAAGCTTTCCGGAAAAACCAAAACCATCGTTACAACCGCACAGGTTGATGCGGACAAAACCGATGAGGTCATTAAGCTTATTGAGTCCTATAAACCTGACCTTGTACTGAATGTCGCTCTTCCTTATCAGGATCTGACCATCATGGATGCATGTCTTGCTACAGGTGTTCACTACATAGATACCGCAAACTATGAGCCTGAGGATACTGATGATCCTGAATGGCGAAACATTTATGAAAAAAGATGTAAGGATCTTGGTTTCTCAGCATATTTTGACTACTCATGGCAATGGGCATACGATCAGAAGTTCAAAGATGCAGGTCTCACAGCACTCCTCGGAACAGGATTTGATCCCGGTGTAACAAGCGTATTTACAGCATATGCACTCAAGCATTATTTTGATGAGATACACACTATCGACATCCTTGACTGTAATGGCGGAGATCATGGCTATCCTTTCGCCACCAACTTTAATCCTGAAGTAAACCTTCGTGAAGTAAGTGCTCCGGGAAGTTACTGGGAGAACGGTCATTGGGTTGAAGTACCTGCCATGTCCATAAAGCGAGAGTATGATTTCCCTATGGTTGGCGAAAAAGATATGTATCTTCTCCACCATGAAGAGATTGAAGCACTTGCCAAAAATATCCCTGGAGTAAAGAGAATCCGTTTCTTCATGACCTTTGGCCAGAGCTATCTCACTCATATGAAGTGTCTTGAAAATGTAGGAATGCTGTCAACTACGCCTATCGATTTTAATGGTCAGCGCATCGTTCCTATACAGTTCCTGAAGGCGCTTCTTCCTGATCCTGCATCACTTGGTCCAAGAACTGTCGGAAAAACCAATATCGGATGCATCTTTACAGGAATCAAGGACGGAAGGGAAAAGACCATCTATATCTACAATGTCTGCGACCACCAGGAGTGTTATAAGGAACTTGGAAGTCAGGCTATCAGCTACACCACAGGTGTTCCTGCCATGATCGGTTCAGCTCTTGTTGCAAGCGGTGTCTGGAATAAGCGTGGAGCTCTGACAACTGATGAATTTGATCCGGATCCATATATGGAAATGCTCACAAAGTTCGGTCTTCCATGGGTAGTCGACGAAAACCCTGCAACTGTTGAATAAGGAAAAAATATTGAAAGCAATTGAACTCAAAACACCGGTTTATCTGGTGGACGAAAAAAAGATAGAGGAAAACCTGAAAACACTTCATGATATTGAGGATACTACAGGCTGTCACATACTTCTTGCCCAAAAGGCATTTTCCATGTACAGGCTCTATCCTCTCATATCTTCATATATCTCAGGAGCTACAGCCAGCGGTCTTTTTGAGGCCCGTCTTGCACATGAAGAGATGCAGGGAGAAAATCACGTATTTTCCCCTGCCTTTACTGAAGACGAAATGAAAGAACTGGTGAATATCTGTGATCATATAAGCTTCAACTCCTTGAGACAGCTGGAGCTTCACAGAAACATCTGGGAAAGTTCAGGCGTAAGTGTCGGCATACGAATCAATCCTGAATTTTCCACCCAGGACGGACACGAAATATATGATCCTTGCGCACCCGGATCAAGACTTGGTGTCCGAAAAGCAGACATGCCCGAACATCTTCCTTCAGGTGTGGAAGGTATTCATTTCCACACACTTTGCGAACAGGGTGCCGAGCCGCTTTCTGAAACAGTTGCATCTGTCGAAAGGAATTTCGGCACATATCTTCATGAAGCCGGGTGGATAAATCTGGGAGGCGGTCATCACATCACAAAACCGGGATACAATATATCTCTACTCAAGGATATTATACGCCATTTAAAGGAAACCTATGATCTTAAGGTTTATCTTGAGCCGGGCGAAGCTATAGCCCTCGATGCAGGATATATGTACACAAAAGTGCTTGATATAGTTGATAACACTCTTCCCGTTCTGATACTGGATGCCTCAGCTGCATGCCATATGCCTGACGTTCTGGAGATGCCTTACAGACCTCCTCTTCGAGGGGCCGGGCTTCCGGGCGAAAAGTCAGTGACATGCCGACTTGCATCAAGAACCTGTCTTGCCGGGGATGTTATAGGCGATTACAGCTTTGACATCATGCCTGAAATCGGCGATACATTGATATTTGAGGATATGGCCATCTATTCCATGGTCAAGAACAACACTTTCAATGGCATGCCTCTTCCTGACATTGCACTGCTACACCCCACCGGAGAATGTGAAATTGTCAAAAGCTTCGGGTATCATGATTTCAAAACACGTTTATCTTAGGATGGTGATTTAATGCTAATAAAAGATCACATTCCGTCTGAGGACGGATTTTATATGCCTGCAGAGTACGTTCCACACGAGGGAACTCTTCTTGTCTGGCCTACACGCCCGGGAAGTTGGGGGATAAATACAGATAAAGCACAGGACTCCTTTATTTCTATTGCCAAAGCCCTTTCACCGCATGAAAAAGTGTTTTTCCTTTGCGACAAAGCCCATCTGTCCGATGCAAGGAATAAACTTAAAGGTATAGCAGAAGTTCTGGAAATTCCCACAGACGATGCATGGGCCAGAGATATCGGTCCTACCTTTGTAACAAACGGTAACGAAATACGCGGAATTAACTGGCGCTTCAATGCCTGGGGAGGTAATGTTGACGGTCTGTATGCCGAGTGGGATCATGATGATGCTGCAGCTGAAGCATTTTGCGATGCCATAGGAAGAGATATTTATGATTTCGGTGATTTCGTCCTTGAAGGAGGTTCCATTCATACAGATGGTGAAGGTACACTGCTGGTTACCGAATCATGCCTCTTAAGCCGTGGGCGCAACCCTTCTCTCACAAAACATGAGATAGAAAAACGTCTAATGGAAGCTTTATCTGTAAAAAAGATACTTTGGCTGCCACATGGTATTTATAATGATGAAACAAATGAACATGTAGACAATGTCTGTGCTTTCATAAGACCTGCCGAAGTTGTACTTGCCTGGACTGATGATATAAACGATCCTCAATACGAAATGTCGGAAAAGGATCTTAAATATCTGTCTCGTGTCACAGATGCCAAAGGACGAAAAATCAGGATACATAAACTTCCGATTCCTGATCACCCTGTCCTTGTCACAGATGAGGATCTTTTGAACTATGAATTTGAAGAAGGTGAAGATTATCGCGAATCCGGTGAACGGCTTGCCGCAAGCTATGTGAATTTCTATTTCGGTAACGGTACCGTTCTTGTACCTCAATTTGGTGGTGATAATGAATCAAGTGACAGACGCGCCCTTGAAATTCTACGTGAGCTTTGTCCGGACAGAAAGGTTATCGGTATCGATTCTCTCCCTGTTCTGAAGGGTGGCGGAAATATACATTGTATAACTCAGCAGATACCAAAACCCTGAATTAATACCAAGGTAATATGTCGAAAGGAAATAAGAAATGAGTTTTGTAAAAGTTGCGGCCATTCAGATGAGCTGCACAGAACATCCGGAAGAAAATATAAAACACGCCGATGAACTTGTTCGTAAGGCATCCGATTTAAGAGCAAAAATCATACTTCTGCCTGAACTTTTTGAACGACCTTACTTCTGTCAGGAAAGAAGATACCGCTACTATGACTATGCAATGACCGTTGATGACAATCCGGCTGTTATACATTTCAAGAAGCTTGCAGCTGAACTTGGTATAGTTTTACCAATAAGTTTCTATGAAAAGGATGGCACCAGACTTTTCAACAGTATAGCTATGATTGATGCTGACGGTTCTGTCATGGGGATATACAGAAAGACACATATCCCTGATGATCATTACTATCAGGAGAAGTTTTATTTCACTCCCGGAAACACCGGCTTCAAAGTATGGAATACCAGATTCGGCAACATAGGCGTAGGGATATGCTGGGATCAGTGGTTCCCGGAAACCGCCCGTTGTATGGCTCTTCAGGGGGCTGATATCCTGCTATATCCCACCGCAATAGGTAGTGAACCTATACTTGATGTTGACAGTTCCGGACACTGGCAGCGTGTCATGCAAGGGCACTCAGCCTCAAATATCGTTCCGGTTGTCGCTGCCAATCGCTACGGTACAGAAACCGTTTTACCATGTGATGAAAACGGCGGACAGTCTTCAAGCCTTACATTCTATGGAAGAAGTTTCATTACTGACGCAACAGGAGAGATTCTGACAGAAGCCGGGCGGACTGAAGATACTGTTCTTACAGCTGAATTTGATTTTGAGAAGATTCAAAAGGATCGCCTGTCATGGGGACTGTTCCGTGACAGAAGACCTGAGTGTTATGGAGAAATAACAGGATAAACAGAATGAGCGCATTCCTTTAATCAACTAAAGGAATGCGCTCTCTTTATCCCACCATTTCAAGATCATCATTTATTCTTTGGTCAGTATTGACTTTATGCTTTATCTTCTTTTCTTCATATAGCATATTGTCAGCAAGTTCAATAAGCCCTGTGATGCTTGAAGCATCAGAATTCTTATTGTATCTGGCCCATCCTATGGAAACATCCATATCAAACGGAAGCTGTTCCTGAGCCACGGCACGCTGCATAAGCATATGTATATCATCACAGATTCTTTCGACTTCATATTTGTCGTAGGTCTCAACAATGATTATAAACTCATCTCCGCCAAAGCGGGATACAAAACGATTGGCTCCTGCTCCACAGACTTTCTTCAGAACTTTTGCAAGCACCTTAAGTGCATGATCTCCTTCATTATGTCCGTAGGTATCATTTATCTTCTTGAAGCTGTCTATATCCATAATCATAAGATACAATCCATATGCCCCGGAAGATTTTACGGAATTAATCTTTCCTGTCATATAACGGTAAAGCTCATTTCTATTGTTAAGTTTCGTAAGAGGATCAAGTGAAACAAGATCTTCTGTAAACTCTATGTACGTAAGAAGCAGAGCTATCGTAAGTCCGAAGCAGAGAAATGGTATCCTCTGATGATAAACCTGAACAAGTCCAAGTCCCACAGGTAATATCGGAAACAGTCCGATGGCTTTGTACATATTCTTTTTTGTATAGTCCTTCTTGAGAAATGAAAGGATAGCCGCTCTTAAACCTACTGCAATAGGATATACAATAATCACTGATACCAGCAACGGATATAACGGTCCGTTCATCAAAGCACCATTTCCATCCACATATAAGTACTGCTTATGAAGCGGTGTCGTTACCGCTGCGACTATATTAAGTATACATGGCAAAACTGTTGCTATACGTACTGCCGGCTCTTCTATCCTGCGATTTCCCTCATACATCAGCATAAAGTAGGAAACCATGTATGACATGACAGTTCCGGCACAATAGTACATAATGTTGGTAAAATACAGCAGAAAAGGTGTAGCCGCTATATTGCCACTGTCCACAAGAACCCAAAACATATCTGTAACCAGATATATCATAGCAGTAGCAAGAGTATCACCGAAAATAATCTGTCTTCTCTGATGATCAACACTATGCGTCGTTTTAATATACAATATCAGCAAAATCAAAACACAAAAGGCATTTGCTTCAATGTAATAAAACGCATAATCGCCCACTAATTCATTTATCATTAAATTCACCCAAACTTAAAATCCATCCCAAGATACATTTATAAAATCATAAATTATATGGTAATACATGTCAAACCATATATTTAATGGTTTTTTTACAAATATTTATAATTTATACTTTATATAAAGTACCATCATGTCCGGATCAGCGTTTGTTTATCTCAAATATCAGATCATTCAGTACATTCTGATTCTTCTCCCAAATACCTGTTATATCTGTATCCGGCAGAGGGCATGATCCCAGACCGACTTCTATTGTAACTGCAGGTATTCCTTTGCCTGCAAGATATTCCTTATATGCACCGGCACCCTTACTTGCTTTATTGGTTGAAGCAGATCCAAGAATATAGCCTGTATCCTGCTTTATAAGCTCCGCAAGTTCTTTACATCTTGATTCAACAGGCTCCGTTGCACCTCCGAATGACCAGTAAATCACTCCTCCCTGAGCATGGTAATTGATAACTTCATCGATTTGTGCCTCATTCAACACATTGATCAGTGCCCTGGTTTCAGCCTCTGATTCTGCCGATGCCCCCTTATAATACTCATACGAAGGATAATGTCTTGAATCATCAAGTTCTGTCCATCCCGGAGTGAAATTTCTGTTGATATCTACACCGTTTATATTATTCTTCCATCTTCTATAGTACCAGTCGGTGTCTCCCGTATAACCCTCACGTTCCTTATCATGATTGATCATTGCTCTCAGGTTGGCGATGTTCTCTGAATTATTCACAGCCTTTTCACCAAACTGGCTGAGTGCAGCTCCGTCAGGATTGTTCATCGGGATAACTCTGATACATGTAGTATTGAGAAGTTCCGAAACCGGAGTTCCACTGATGCTCTCTCCGGACTTAGCCATGGAAAGCAGAGAATGTATCTGTCTCATGATTAGCTGGGTTGTGATATATTCTCTTCCGTGCATGGTTCCTACGAGAAGTATCTGATTTTCCGCATAAGCATTACCAACTATGAGTTCAAAAATGTTTCTGCCATCCGCTGTAACACCGAGAGAACTGCCGGAAACCATCCCACTGAACTGTGTCGTCAGCATCGTTATATCAGATTGCAAATCCTCGTAAGTATATGTTGTTACAGCATCACAGTAGTAACCATTAACCGGAGTTCCGTATATATTGGTATCAAATGGACTTGGAGTCTCTGTCGATACCGATGTTGTTTCTGTTTGAGCAGACGGAACGGTAGGCCCATTGCTTGCCGGAACTGCTGCATCTGTTTCTGTACCCTTAACCGGACCAACCTCCGCATAGGCCGTAGAACTGATACCTGTAAACACTGCCAATGATGAAATAAACAAAGCCCCTGCTATAGTTTTACCAATGCTTTTTTTCATTTTTCCTCCGAAATATATCTAAAAATATGTATGCATTCATAATGATGAAGTGAATATCATACATCCATTCACATAAGCACTATATGTATTTAACTCTATGATATGCTGACGATTACAATATTATCATAAAAAAACTCCCGCAAGTTTGATTGCAGGAGTTTGTAAGAAAATGTAAATGCGACTTTAAAAATATAAATTGAATTTTATTCTTTTATGACCACAAAGCCATCATTATCTTCCGTGTACTGATATAACTTTTCGGGATGCTCTATAAGTTTCATTGCTCTGTCCTCTGTATACAGGCCTTTTCTTTCCTTTACTATATCCTGAAGCATCTCCATAGCCTTATCATACTTTTCTTTATCTTCATTACCTTTTCTCAGAAAATATTCAGCAACTTCCAGCTGCATCTCCTTTTTATAGATAATGTTTGTTGCGTACTGTATCTCTTCCTCAAGGTACTTTATATCCGCAGAATCATCACCCATTGCAGCTGCTATACGTGCCTCATGCACTCTTATCTGCTGTTCAAGGTTAGCGGCAAGAAGCTTTGCTCTCTTTTCTGCAAGCTCCTTAAGATGCTTTAGATCCTCAATTTGGAATCTTGCAGCTTCATAGTCTCTCTTAAGTATCTGTATATTTGCCTTTTGATTTACGATAAGTGCAGAAGTTGTAAGAGCATGAATCTTTAACTCATTAGGCTTAAGATCTTTAACCGCATCCCAGGCACCATCCAGATCACCTAAGGCTTCCCTGGCATAAGATATCCAGTTTTGTCCGTTTGCATACTCTGCAAGGTTATGGGGAACCCTGTCATTTACCGGTTCAAAAGCCTCCAAAAAGCCTTTAGGATCAGCATCTCTATACAGTTTAGCCTGCACCTCTTTAAGCTTCTTAGTGGCCAGTATTGCACCAATAAAACGGAATAAAATAATACCAAAGAAGATGAACAGAGCGAATACAAATACTGCTATCTTACTTTCATTTCCCAGTATTCTTCCTTTATAGTGGATAAGTCCCAAAACAGCTCCAAGAACCGCACCAATGGCCATTAAGGCATTGGCCAGCCTTTTATAGTAAACGATCACTTTAAGATCCCCTTTCTAAAAAAGAGACACTCTTTTATTGAGCGTCTCTTAAAACCAAAACCAGCTGCTTATATAGTTTTGACTATATTATATTAGTTTTCCAATTCAGTTAAACCAGTAAATCAAAGATCTACGATCAAAGCATGAATGAAAATACGAATGAAGCGATGATAAGAACGATACCACCACCAAGACGTGATGAAAGCTGTGAGTATGCGATAAGATCCATACGGTCAGCAGCACCGAGACAAGCAAGGTCTCCGTTTCCACCTCTGTTAGCCATGCAAAGACCTGCTGTGATAGCTGTATCGATAGGATAGAAACCTACAAGCCAGCCAACTGCACCTGATCCAAGAACAGCACCGATAACGATCATAGCAGCCATAAGGATGTTTGAAGGTGATACTGCATTGAAAAGCTCTGCAAGGTTAAAGTCTGCACCCATACCAACCATGATGATGATACCAAGCTGACCTGAGAAGAAGCTCTGAAGTCTCTTTGCACCTGCACGAACTCTTGCAGGAATCTTACCTGTTGCAGCAAGGATAACTACAAAGATGATCATGTATGCATACTTATGAATAGCAGCACCGGCAATCTTAGGAAGGATCTTACCTGCCATAAGCTCACCGACTGAGAAACATGCAAATGCAAGAAGAAGAGCACCTGCAAGGTCAGTATTGTCTGTTGAAACCTTCTCATCATCCTTTACAAGATTCTCAGCACCACGGATAAGAGTCTTCTTATCACCTGTAAGTACAGGAACCTTCTCACCGAGAGCATTGAGACCTGCTGATGCGATGATACAGAAAATGTTAGCGATCGTAAGAACGATGATAGCAAATGAATAGTAGTTTGCTGCTGCATCACCGGTTACCTGCTCGTAGATCTGTGAAAGAGGTACGGCACCGGCACCGTTACCACCACCCATGATAGGAAGTGTGTACTTGATAAGTGTATCACTGAACGGAATACCGAAGATTGCGCCTGTGATACCGCCAAGGATAGAAGCAGCAAGAAGTCCGCCAAGGATAGCAGGAATATAACCTGCAAAGGACTTCAAAAGAATATCTCTCTCAAGAGAAAGAACTGATCCGCAGATCAGCATAACGATGAACATCTCAAGGAAGTTAGCATCGTCAGAAATAAATGAGTTGATAGCATCAAGTCCTGCCTCAGGAATGAGGTTGAACTGCTTAAGAATAGCTACACCAAAGAATGTGAGGAGAAGACCACCACCGATATATGTATTCCAGATAGGAATTCTCTCACCAAGCTCGTTGAAAATAACAGCGAGACCGAAACAGATACCAAGAACTGATGTCATGGTTGTAGCTGCGATCATCTTTACATCGTCACCGCTTCCCTTTGTAACATAAAGTGGTGCAAGTACCAAGATGATACAAATGATTGCCAGCCATGCAGGCTGACCACCGAGCCAAAGCCCGGTTCTTGCGTGCTTATTGTTGTCTGCCATATTTAAATCCCCCTTAAAAATTGAAGCGAAGCAGCTCACTTCATTTTGAAATATGACGTTCCGGACAATTCCGGAAATGTTTTGCCTCATAAATAGAGACAAGTACTTATAATACGTGTTCATTTTATCATGATGAATTATTATTTACAATCTTTCTTTTTTTCAAAAATTCTTTCTTCATATTATTATTGCTAATTCTTTTATGCTTTTCATCATTATTTCTTCATAATCCCCTCTTCTCATCTGTCTAAACTGTATGAATCTACGTTTATCAATAATTATTCCATCAAACCTCACCTAATAACTTATTTATTAAATCCATTAAGCCGAATAACTATATAGCATTACTAAACAAGGGGATAACTCTCTGATAAAGAGTCATGATTGTAAAAGGGGACTCTGCAGAGGACCTTTTTTACTTAGTCTTTATATTTCCATTCTTTACGAATACAAGGAGACATGAATTATGAAAATCAACGAATTCTGTAACTTGTCAGAGCTGACTTCAACCATAAAAAACTGGTCTGCTCTTACCGGATTGAAAGTCGATGTCAAGAATTCTGATGGTGAGATCATCGCTTCCACAGTTTCCGCAGAAGACAATCCAGACAACCCGGTGGGATCTGATGACGGAGAAGCTGCTTCTGATGATTCTTTTGCAAGGACCATCAATATTGATATAAAGCTGAACGATGAAGTCATCGGAACTACTGTGGTTACGGAATCCGGTGGTAATGCTGCAAATATGAATGCAGCCATGCCTTTACTTGATGAACTGGTTAACAACTTTGTACTTTCACAGTACTTTAAATATGCAAATGAAAAGGTGCTTTCACATCTTTCTGACGGAATTGCCCAGACCATTGACCTTGTAAAGGAAGTTACTTCAAGTACCAACAATCTGAAGGAAATTCAGAAACGCCAGAAGATTGTTGCTATCAATGCCAGCATTGAAGCCGCACGTGCAGGACAGGCCGGACGAAGCTTTACCGTAGTCGCAGAAGAAGTTAAAAAACTTTCTGATGCAAGTTCTGAAGCAAACGGAAAGATCGAGCGTGTCGTAAACCAGATCAGAAACATTGTATCTACTCTCTCACTTGATTCAAGTGAAAATGTCTGAACACTATGAAGAAAAAGCTTCTTATGCCGCTGCTCCTCGCCGGAACCGCGGCTACTATGATTTCACATCCTATATATAGCTTTGCAGCGGAGGAAACGACTGTTGCCGAGGCAGAGGCATCTAACGAATCGGATGAAACAGATGCCGCAGGTGAAAGCTCTGAAGACGGGGAGAACTCTGAGAGCACGGAAAGCATAGAAGAAACCACTGAAGCTGTTCCAGAGAATGATTATTACGTTATCGTATCTAAAGATGATGGCGCAAAGCTCTATCAGCAGGCATCTACTGACAGTTCTCTCAGCATTAATATTCCCATACCCAAAAACACCATCCTGCATGTTCTTTCTGAAGAAACCGGTGCAGACGGAAGCACATGGGGCTTTGTAAACTATGCTGATCTCAAAGAAGGCTATGTGAAGCTGACGGAGCTGTCCACCATTCAGGCCAAGACCGCCAAACAGGTGGTGGAAGAAAAGTTCAATGGAAACTGGGGACAGGATTTCATAACCGTTAACGGTTCAGGTACCCCGGTATCCTTCAATTCATTGTCTAAGGAAGAACTTGAGGCCGCAAAAGAAAGTAATGCAGCTGCAGAAAAAAACAAGTCCAATTCTGTAGTGGTTGAGAGCAATGAAGATGAATCTATAGTTGAAACCAACGAAGACGGCTCTCCTGTTGTCGAAGTCTGGATGGAAACCAACGAAAACGGAGAACCGGTGGAAACTGACGAGGATGGAAACATCATCGAATCTGAAACAGAACCGGAAGTTGAAGAAAAGAAATCCAGTGGATTCTCTATAGTATCTTTCCTCATCGGATTCATAACGGTAATTCTACTGGAAGTCATAGTTGCCGGAGTAATGATTCTTCTCAGAAGACTAAAACGTAAAGGCAAAGGAAAAGGCAGTGAAGAGGAAACTCCTCCAGACGGAGCCGATGAAGGTGGAAAGAAAAAGAAAAAAGGACTTAAACTACCTGTTCCAAAACTTCCGATACCTAAGATTTCACTTCCAAAGGTTAAGTTTTCAAAGATAAAAATAGGCGGAAAGAAAAAGAAAAAAGAAGAAAAGGAAGAAGACTCCTGATAATACAAGGTTGTTCTGCTGCACTGAATGCAGCGGAACAACCTTTTTATATGTAAATCATTTTTATGATGCATGGGTCAAAAGTACCAAATTACGTGCTTGCACGTTGATTTGAGACTTTATGAGCCGCCCGAACACGAATGTGTGCGTTGCGCTAATCAGCGAATGGCAAATACTTTTAATACTCACATCATTTTATGCAAAAAGGCGACCGCCACGTTTTAGGGGAACGTATAGGCGGTCGTCTCACATTGGGGATGTTTATATAAAGTAGGGTCACTACCTCATATCAACGAAACATCTTCATATATTAAGTTTTATCAATACTTATCTGCACCGTTAGGTGACGCATAGGTCTTAAGTGAACTTGGATCCACATTTGTAAGATCTGTTCCGTCAAGATCCGATGGAATAAATGCATCAGATCCTACTGCGGATGCACCTGATGAAACAGGCTTTGAAGGCTTACTGCTCACTACCGGTTTCGAAGGCGCAGGAGCTGATTTAGCCTGAGGCCTGGATTCCTTCTTTTTGGGAGCCTCTCCGGCATTCTTATATGCGGATTCCGGGATATAATCACTGTTTGAATTCTCATCAGTCATTACAGGCGGGATATAATCTGCCTTTTTCTTCTTATATGAAGATGCAGCTCCTTTTAACTGGAATTTATTAACAAGATCATTAAGGATGTTAGCCTGTCCTGAGAGCTCCTCTGCTGCAGCCGCAGACTGCTGTGCTGTTGCGGAGTTTGTCTGTACAACCGATGAAATCTGATCTATGCCCTCTGTTACCTGCGCAACACCCTTTGCCTGCTCGTTTGAAGCAGCCGAAATCTCATCAACGAGATTGGTGATCTTCACAGACTTCTCGGTAACATCATTAAGCGCTTCTGCTGTCTCTTCAGAGATACGTCCTCCTCTCTGTACGGCTTCAATCGTCTCCTCAATAAGATGTGCTGTATTCTGGGCAGCTTCCTGAGATTTCTTTGCCAGGTTGCCTACTTCATCAGCAACAACGGCAAATCCCTTACCTGCTGATCCCGCACGTGCCGCCTCGATGGCTGCATTAAGTGAAAGAATATTGGTCTGGAATGCAATGTCATCGATGGTCTTGATGATCTTGGAGATCTCATTGGATCTTTCAATGATTTCATCCATTGCCGCAGACATCTCTGTCATCTTAGTATTGGATATCTGCACAGCCTGACCGGCACCACCGCCGAGATCGGAAGCTTCCTTGGCCTTGGAAGCAGTAACCTTGATCTTGTCTGAGATTTCATTCATGGTAGCTGAAAGTTCCTCTACCGATGAAGCCTGCTCTGTAGATCCCTGTGCAAGCGCCTGAGCGCCGTCCGATACCTGCTCTGCTCCGCTTGAAACCTGCTCAGATGACTGACGGATATCAAGCATTGTCTGATTGAGTTCCTTTGTGATGGACTGCATGGAACTTAAGAGTGGTGCATACGCTCCCACATACTTACTGCTGTCACTGAGATCAACTGTAAAGTTTCCACGGCTTATCTCACCAAGCTTGTCCTGAAGGTCTGAAATGATTCCTTTAACCCTCTCCACAACCATACCGATTCCACTGATGGCTGCTCCGATTTCATCCTTCTTATCATATCTGAGATCGATATCGAAGTTTCCTCTTGCAACATTATCTGCAGCTGAAGATATTTTCTTGAGAGGATCAAGGTTCTTCTTGATAAGGTTATAAGTAAGTAAGCAAAGTATGATTACTATAAGTGCTGCTGCAAGCAGGATATAATTCCTGATCATGTTGGATGCAGCATTAAACTCACTTACCGGAACTGCCGACTGAATCCACCATAATCTTTCACCCATTGTAAGCGGCTGATAGAATCTCTGCACCTTGCCTGAACTTGAGTTGGTAACAATACTAAATGTCTTACCATCCTGCATCTTTGCTTTGATTGCAGAATAGGTTTTCTCATCAACCGTATCCTTGAAGTTCTTGCCGATAACATTGGTATGTGATGAGTAAAGGATAGTTTCCTTTCCATTTATGACATTACTGTACATTGAAGGGAATGCATCATTTTCAACATCTATGATAGAGAAAACGTCTGCATACAAATCAATGATTACTGTTCCGACTATCGTATCGCTTGCATCTCTTATAGGATAGAAAATGGTGAACATATTGACACCTTCAGCTTCATAAGCATCCGTAACACCACTCATTCCTTCATTTTTAGCTCTTACATAGTAGTCTTTCTCTGAATATCTCTCATATGGATAGTTTTCCACAATATTCTTTTCACAATCCACCTTGCTGATATAAGGTGCATATACTTTATCATAGGTAGAAAATGCTCCCGGATCCATGAAGAATCCCACGCCGTAAACATTGGCATTGACCTTGACAGCCTTGAACATCGTATTGATGATGATAGACTCCGCCTCAAATCGGCTTGGTGAAATAGGATTACCGGTCACACGGCTTTTCAGTTCCATTCCTGCGCCGCTTGCATCTCCCAGAACAGAAGCTGCATTTGATTCCCAGGACGAGGTAAATGTGCCGGTCATATCATCACTCTTGGTATTAAGTATATCCACAGCACTCTGTAAACTGGTATTGATCATATTCGCCTTGGCCAAAACTGAATCAACCTTGCTTGCATTTGAATCGGCATATACAAATAATTCCTCTTCAGAGATCTGATTCAGTTTTTTACCTGCAACAAATGTTATAAACACCGTCAGTATTATAAGACATACCAAAATAGCAGCACCGACTATCAGAGACAATCTCTGGCTGAGCTGCAAATCCTTCTTTACTGCATTACCCTGTTTTTTTCTCTGTTTCATTTTCTACTACGCCTCACAAAAAGTATTATTCGCGCACCTGTTACATAACCTTCTTATCGGCTGTTAAACATGACAGTATAAGCACAAAAAAACTTTTTCTTAAATTTGCAAATATCACTTCATGATAGAAGCACTTAAATTTAACCGCTGCTATTAAAATTTTCGTACCATTTACTTATAAATAGTTTTCCCTATGCCGAATATTACTGTGACAAGTTGATGAATACCATCGTCAGCTGAAACTTAACGAACTTAAACTTCATTGTTTTATATTCAGACGGAACTGGATAAGTCGAGCGACGGATCGTCGATAAGGAGTCGTTATGCTTAATCTTTATGGAAATGGTATCAATCTGAGTGAACGTACTCTGGACTACCTTTGGGGAAGACAGAATGTCACGATGAACAATATCGCAAATGTTGATACTCCGGGGTTTAAATCCCAGTATGTTACATTTGAAAATGCTCTTGCCAGAAACATCAGAAGCGCACAGATACGTAATGCGACAGGCAAGAATATTGAACGTGCAATAAGAAGCTCCTTTGCGACTTTGCACACCACAACCAATGAATCCACAAGACTTGACGGCAATAATGTTGATATGGACCAGGAACAGATCGAACTTGTTAAGACTACCTATGAATACCAGCTTATGGTTCAGTCCATTAACAATGACTTCAGCCGTCTGAAGGAATCTGTGGGAAGTTTCTAAAATTTAATCATGTTACTTTAAGCTTTGCGATCTACCTGTTGCAGCTTATTATAGAAATTTTTTTCGGAGCAATATCTTTTTTTCGTAAGAATGCTCTTATTTTTCAAAAGTGTTTTGACGAAGAAGCATATAGTGTTGAAATATTACTTTTATTTTTCGTGAAAACGCTAGCCTTTAAGGCGAAATGACTCCCCCTGCTTATGCGGGATAATGTCTCATTTAACATCGAGAACATAATAGTTTTTTAAAGGTGGTACAGAACATATGAATGCTGAAATGGAAGGAATGCTTGATACCTATCTATTCGAGACAAATGGTCTTTTGGACCGTCTGGATGAGATCCTCATGGAGGCCGAGAAAGTAGGCGAGTTCTCAACAGACAACGTTAATGAAATTTTCCGTATCATGCATACGATTAAAGGTTCCAGTGCGATGATGGAATTGACACCTATTTCCGTAATCGCACATCGTATCGAGGATCTTTTCTTCTTCATCAGAGATAAGGGCATTGAGTTCCTTAATCAGGATCAGAAAAAGGGTCTCTTTGATCTTATGTTTAAATCAGAGGATTATCTCCGTGGTGAGGTCGGAAAAGTAGAAGCCGGCGAAGAAGTCGATCCGGACATAACAGAATTCCAGTCTGCGATTGAGGCTTACCTTAAGAAGCTGAAGCAGGAAGACTCCGGCGAAGCTGCCCCTGAAGCAGCAGGTGGTGATTCCGGTGCGGCAGCTGCTCCTCAGACATCAGCCAAACTTCCGGATGACCCTTCAGCACAGGTATTCATCCATGCTTATCTTGAAGATGGTATTGGAATGGAAAATCTCCGTGCGTTTATGATCGTCAATGCACTTAGAGAAAACGGAATTGATTTCCGCTTCTACCCTTCCGACATGGATCAGAATCCCGACAGTGCCAAAGTCATAATAGATGATGGATTCTACCTTGCTTTTGATTCCCTTGATACAGCCAATATGGCTGAAGAAGGTCTGAAGCAGCAGCAATATATCAAGAACTATGATGTTCTGGATGCACCTAAGGCAGAAGAAAAGTCAGAAGCCGAGCCCGAAGCTCAGGCCCCCGCTCCGGAACCTGAACCGGCTCCTGCTCCTGCTGCTCCGGCTCCCGCTCCGAAGGCAGCTCCGGCTCCTGCTGCTCCTGCTGCTCCTGCCCCGGCAGCCGATAAGAAACCTGCCGCAAAGAGCAGCGGTCCTGTAAAGTCCAGTCTCATAAGTGTCAACCTGCAGAAGCTTGATGCTCTAAATGACCTAGTAGGTGAGATCGTAATCACGGAATCAATGGTTACATCTTCACCGGTTCTCAATCAGCTTCCACAGGAAGAGATGGACAGCTTCATGAAGTCTGCGAGACAGCTTCGCAAGCTTACAGATGACCTTCAGGATATATCCATGTCTCTTCGAATGGTATCTATCTCCGGTGTTTTCCAGAAGATGAGCCGTATCGTCAGAGATATGAAGACCAAGCTCAATAAGGATGTCAGACTTACCGTCATCGGTGAGGATACTGAAGTTGATAAAACCATCGTTGATGCCATCCAGGATCCTATCATGCACATAGTGCGTAACTCGATGGATCATGGTATTGAGGAAACTGCTCAGGAACGTATCGCAGCAGGAAAGGATCCTCAGGGTGAGCTCGTGCTTTCGGCTACACATACATCCAGTGAAGTTGTCATCGAAGTCAAGGATGACGGCTACGGAATGGATCCTGACAAACTCCTTGATAAGGGTGAAGAGCGAGGCATTCTCACAAAGCCCAAGGATCAGTACTCCAAGAAAGAAGCCCTCGGACTCATCATGCTTCCGGGTTTCTCAACCAACAAACAGGTTACAGAGTACTCCGGAAGAGGCGTTGGTATGGACGTTGTTAAAAAGAATCTTGAGTCTGTAGGTGGTACACTCAGTATCGACTCGGATCTCGGCAAGGGAACGACCATGACCATGAAGATCCCTCTCACACTCTCAATCGTTGATGGTATGAAGGTTGCTGTAGGCGATACAACATTCACCATACCGATCGCCAATATCCGTTCATCATTTAAGATAGATAATGCTGAGATCATACGTGATGAAAATGGAAATGAAATGATCGATAGGGACGGTGAGTTCTATCCTATAGTTAAGCTCAATGAATTCTACTGTATCAGAGGCAAGCATGATGATGACATGCGTGACGGTATCATGGTATGGGTAGAAGCGTCAGACAAGAGTTGCTGCCTGTATGCGGATGAACTTATCGGTGAACAGCAGGTAGTTGTTAAGCCTCTGCCTCAGTTCGTATCGATTTTTGATCTGAAGTCAAGAGGTATAAGTGGATGTACAATCCTCGGCGATGGCACCATCAGTATTATTCTTGATGTACTTGGCGTTTACAATGCAGCTATTGAAAATGCCTGAGAGGAGGAGTATACATGGCAGACGAAATTAATACACAGGTAACCCCAAGCGAAGAAGCCATCATTGACGAACCGAAGAATCTTCAGAGATGTCTTACTTTCGAGTCCGGCGATCTCATCATGTACATGAGTACAGATTATGTTACCGAGATCATCACCGATCAGTATATCACTACTCTTCCGCTGGTTCCGGACTATGTAAAGGGAATCATCAATCTGAGAGGTTCAGTACTTGCGGTCGTAGACATTCGACTCCTTATGGGACTTGATGCAACCGAGTATACAAGTAAGACCTGTATAATCATTTTAAATATTGATAATGTACCTATCGGAATTGTTGTTGATAATGTTCGTCAGGTCGTAGATATCGATCTGGATAGTGTGAAGCCTATTCCTATGAAACGTCAAAAGAAGCTTCTCAATGGAATGCTGAATATGGACGATGGCACCGTTGCAATGTCATTTGATTGTGATGCACTTATCAACGCGAATATTTAACAAATCAAAGGACAGCTATCCGGTCAACACCGGATAGCTGTTTATGTATCTGCCTTCAACCATGCATCGAAGGCCATACCCGTCTATACGTGATTCCAGGTAATCAGTCGGGATTCAAACATGATAAAGGGGAAAAATTGTGGTTACTTTAACAGATGAAGATTTCAACCGTTTATACAAATACATTCAATCAAATTACGGTATTGATCTCAGCAAGAAAAAGCAGCTTATAGTAAGCCGTCTTTCCAACTCCCTTACGGCGGATGGATATGAAAGCTTCCATGATTTTGTTGAACTTATCTTAAGTGGCAAGGATCAGGAATCTACGGTTTCCATGCTCAATAAACTCACTACAAATTATACCTATTTCTTACGTGAAAAAGAGCATTTTGATTTCCTGTGGAATACCATACTTCCTGAAATCAAGAAAAAGCATGCCATGGATAAAGCTGTATACATATGGAGTGCAGGCTGTTCTTCAGGCGAGGAGCCTTACACTATCATGATGTATCTTCTCGAGTTTTTTGGTGCTGAAGCAAGCAAATGGGATCTCCGTATACTGGCCAGTGATATATCTCAGAATATACTGAATTCAGCCATGAACCCGACTTACGGTGAAGAAAGCCTTGCCAAGCTTCCTCCTGCATGGCAGAAGAAATATTTTGTGAAAACTCAGGATGGAAACTATACCATCTCTCCTGTCATAAAGAATAATGTTGTATTCCGGACATTCAACCTTATGACCCCGATAAAATGGAAACATACCTTTGATCTCATCTTCTGCCGAAATGTAATGATTTACTTTGATCAGCCGACGAAGGATGCTTTGGTTCAGAGATTCTACAACGTCACTGATCCAAACGGATATCTTTTCATAGGACATTCTGAAGGTCTGAACAAAGCTACCTGTCCATATAAATATTTGTTACCTGCAATTTATCAAAAGGTTTAGCAGTTATTTTACTGCTATGATATAATTATAAAAGATATTAAATTTGTGTATTGCTTTGCATGAGCAATGATTCTTTTTCTTGTATCCGTAAACATGAGCTGATTTTTCGACCCATGCATTTCTTGATTTTAACGTAAAGGGGTTATAACCTATGGGCATTAGCAAAAAGATTAGGGTATTCGTAGTAGATGATTCGGTTCTTTACCGTAATTTCCTGATGAACAATATTTCTGCGGATGATCGTTTTGATGTTGTAGGTCATGCTGTTGATGCATTTGACGCCATGAAACAGATTCCTCAGGTAAAACCTGATGTTGTAACATTGGATATAGAGATGCCCGGTATGTCCGGTATTGATTTCCTTAAGGAACTTCTTCCCAAGCATCCTGTCCCGGTTATTCTTGTTTCAACACTCAATATACGTGTATTTGATGCCCTTGCAGCAGGTGCCGTAGATTACGTAAGAAAGCCTGATTTTAGTGATAAAGATGCAGCTGTATCCTTCGTAGAAAGACTTCGAAGCAAGATTTACGTTGCATCCTTCTCAAAGGTTCGCACACCTCAGCAGGACACCATAGATACCAGAAAGCCACTTACAGTATCTCAGGAGAACATAATCAAAGAAACTGCCGCCAGCAATCTGAAAGTTCCCGTTGCATCTGCACAAAAAATTATTGCCATAGGTGCTTCAACCGGCGGTACGGAAGCCATCCTCAGTGTTGTACGCAATTTCCCTGCCGATATGCCGGGAGTTGTTATAACACAGCATATGCCTGCAGGATTTACAACCATGTACGCAGAACGCCTCAATCGCATCTGCAAGATGGAAGTACGTGAAGCAAAAAACGGTGACCACGTAAAACAGGGTCTCATGCTTCTTGCACCTGGAGGATATCAGATGCGTGTACAGAAGATGGGCAATGGCTACACTGTAAGCGTAACCCAGGAGGATCGGGTTAACGGTCATGCACCTTCTGTAGATGTTCTTTTCAATTCTGTAGCACAAAATGTACGTGACAATGCACTGGGTGTCATCCTTACAGGCATGGGCGCTGATGGTGCTGCCGGACTATTACGTATGCGTAAAAACGGTGCCTTCACCATCGGTCAGGATAAGGAGTCCTGTGTTGTTTACGGTATGCCTATGGAGGCATACAAGATCGGAGCTGTTTGCCAG
Organism: Oribacterium sp. WCC10; assembly: GCF_900113415.1. Classification (GTDB taxonomy): domain Bacteria; phylum Bacillota; class Clostridia; order Lachnospirales; family Lachnospiraceae; genus Oribacterium. The sequence continues at coordinate 24,603 of NZ_FOPH01000004.1, forward strand.
CAGGCATCACTCCTCAATATTCCGCCTATCATCTACAAAAAGCTTGGTATCATCAAGTGATTCAATATGACTTTATGAGGATCCGGTTTAAACCGGGTCCTCTTTTTTATCTGATTATCATTGTATATTTTTCAAGCTTCCTCCTCTCCCGCATTTCTGCAACGCAAAATACCAAACAGTTGATTTGGAAGTTTTAGCCTTTGCATCATTATATATTCGCTGATTTTTTCCGATATAAACTAATAATGATGTCGGCGGCATGCGTATACACATCATGTATTCAAACATGGATTACTGGTGATTCTTGATATAACCGTCTTTAAATGACGCCAGTATCAGTCTCAATAACAATCTCCGTATGAGACATAAGTCCGTCAGATATCAAAATTTTTGTAGCATTATAAAAAGGTTATCTATAGGGATGTTGATTTAAATGGCAGTACGTGCAGCGGACAACCGAATACATACCTGGGACGGTATCAATTATGACCGTCGGGATGCTCACGTGACCGGCGGAGTGACCGCCGGAGGTTTTGTTGCGAAAAAAACATTCAGACAGCGCTGGTTAGGCTTCCATAGGGCCTTTATGGAGTTTTCAGACGACATTTCCGATCAGAAAGCTGCCATCAAAGATTTTCTTGCCGAACAGAAAGCAGAAAATGATAATCTGCGAGCCAACCTCACGAAGCAGGAGATTCTCATTGGACTTGCTATACGAACAGGTATATTGATTTCTGCCATAACTCTTGTTCTGAGCATCGTTTATCTCATCCGGCCCTATACCGCACAGGATGTATATGATACCGGAATAACAGCTGCCTCAAATGCCTATACAACCGCTCATATTCCTGTTGATGTCTACTATGAATATCAGGAAAGAAAATCAATTGCAGAAGCAGCAAGAGATGCCTTTCTATCTCAAATCGGCCTTGATAAGAAGGCTCAGGATCTGTTGGACACTCATCTTTCCTACACTGATATAAAAGGGAATCCCAGGCTGTATGAAGAGGCTCCTGTAGATGATTTAGGTCTGAAAATCCCGGAAACTCTCCACTATGTTTATAATGACTACAACTCTGTTCTCGATACCGCTATGGGTTCAATGCTCTATTTCAGTCAGGGCGATTCACATTGGAAAGAATACCGGATAGCAGGTGTAGATCGCATGGGCGGTTATGGCTGCGGTCCCGTTACTATAGCCATGCTTGTAAACAGCTTTGCAGATATTGACAGTCCTGTCACTCCCATTGAAGTGGCCGACTGGGCTGTGGAAAACCATGAATACGCTGTGCATGGCGGAAGTTATCACAGCCTTATTCCCAATGCCCTCTCCCACTATGGACTCAGTTGCGCATCCGTGGAAGACAGAACCCCTGAAAATGTCAGCAAACTTCTTGATACAGGCCATGTGCTCGTTGCACTTATGGGCAAGGGTTCTCTTACAGATGTAGGTCATTTCGTAATTCTTACAGAGAACGCACCGAACGGTGAGGTAATGCTGGCTGATCCGGCGAAGTTCGCAAACTGTCAGAAGTCATGGCCGCTTGCACAGATCTTAAAAGAACTTAAGGCAGCTTACGATGCGGGAGGACCGCTCTGGGCAGTGACATGGTGAAAGGGATCAATATCACCTTAGTTATCCATAACTCAGCTTTTCTATTCATATTCAACTATCTATATAAAGGAGACATCAATGGTCGAATTACAGAAAATTCTAGAATTATACGAGCATATGGAAAAGAACAAGCAACGATATCTTGATACAATAGAAAAATATATGAATAAATTCGACCAGAGTATAGCTTCTCATGATTTAAAATCTTTTAATAACATTTTTATTGAAATAGCTAACACCAGTACAACTAAAGAAACCAAAAGAATATTCAACTCCTACTCATCTTTTTTCAGACTGGAATCCATAAAGAATGCTTTGAATAACGAAAATACTGAAAAAATAAACCTGTTCTGGAATGATGTTAATGGCGTGAAAGAACTACTGAAAAAATATAATATAACTATATTTATGATTCGACGACTGAGCTGTAACCTGCCGGATTTATATAAAAAAGAGGCTCATACTTATCTTCGCTCGATTTCACCTTATATTGTAAATTCCATTATTAATGATCTGACTGTCAAAGCAGGAAACGAAAACTATATTTATTTTGCCCTGGCTACTGATTGTATTGAATCAAATAACTACCGTAACGCTTTTATTTACCTTAGTTTCTTGAAAAATAAAACCGATGAAGTCAAGTCTTTGATGTCAACCCTTGCCAAAACTCTTAATTCAGAATCAAACAAGCCTGTTCACCCTGAAATTTAATTTTTTCCCAAGACTGTCAAATAACTCTTTTTTTCTCATCAAAATCATGCTTAAACCAGCATGTTTTCGTTGATGTTTTAAAACTTCCGGAAACTCTGCCAAATTATTTATGTAACGGAGGTCAGACAACTCTATGAATGATAAAGAATTCTGTTTCATCATATGTACCAATGATGAATTGTTTTTGAATGAATGCCTTATTTTTATAAGTGATCTATATATTCCTGAAGGATTTTCCATAGATATCATCACTATAAAGGGCGCTGTCTCCATGACTTCAGGATACAATGAAGGTATGCGATCCTCAAAAGCAAAATATAAAATATATATGCATCAGGATGTATTTATACTAAATAAGTATTTTCTTATTAATTTACTTAATATATTTAATTGCAACCCATCAATCGGTATGATTGGTATGATTGGTGCACCTGAACTGAATAAAGAAGCTATAATGTGGAGCGTGCTACGTTTTGGTTGTATTATGACTAAAGCTGATTTTAATTTACCCTATGAATCAGAATTATGTGACAATCCCGGTTCTTCATTTGTTGTTAAAGTCATTGACGGACTACTGATGGCAACCTGCGTTGATATTCCATGGCGAGAGGATATCTTTGATGGGTGGGATTTTTATGATTGTTCGCAAAGTATGGAATTTGCAAGAAAGGGCTATAAGATTGTAGTGCCCGAACAGAAGTCCCCTTGGGTACTGCACGATGATGGAGTCGCTCTATCACTTTTGAACTACAACCACTACCGAAAAATATTTATCGAAGAATACAAAAAGGAACTCCCTGATTGATTCAGGGAGTTTCAATATCATCGGCCCAATCTCAACTTTGGAGATTCAAAGGGGCTCCTAACCTGTATAAAGGATCAGAATAGACTAATTCTAAATGACTTCATATCATATTATATCCCCCTTTAAACTTTGGAAACCGATTCAACTCCTGGAGTCCAGGTTTTTTCTATGTTATTCCGGACAGCTCCAGAATCTGCCTGACACGTATGTCAAAAGTATGATCCTTTTTTATCTTTTCATAAGCTCTATCAGCTATTTCCTGTCTCTTTTCAGGATTAGCAAGATAAAACTCTATTTTTTCCATTAAATCATTTGGGGATTCATAAAATACAAAATCCTTATCCGGTTCAAAATATCTTAAAAGATCTTCCTGATAATTACTGATTAAAAACCCTTTCACGCCCATTATATCAAAGCACCTTAACGGAATTCCCTTTTGGATACTTCTAAGTGTTATATTCAGATTTATATCTGCACACTTAAATATATAGGGCATTGTCTCATAATATTGGGCTATACCATGATTTCTCACTCCAGGAGCTTCAACTGTCTCATCCTTAGTATAAAGATCAACTGTCCATCTTTCACCAATCTTTTTTAATAATTCAAGTCTCTCTATTCCGGTTATTCTTCTGTTTATCACATAATCCGCATAGATATACTCCTGAGTTTCCGCACCATCAGCATTCGGTTCTATAGGTAATGCTTTATACATGGATGCCAGCAACTTCTTATCAATACTTTTCTGTATGAAATTATATCCCTGAATCTGCATTTGGGAACGCATAAGACCTTCCAGATAGCCTTTTGTATAACTGTCCAATTCAGGTACCATACGTTCATAAAAATTGTGATCTTCCGTATATAATGAGCCAATAAAGCACACCTCTGAATGATATTTATTCTTTATTTCCTGTGAAAGCTTAATACTATCCAGCCGTCTTACAGAAGCCGCAAGCGGCATGTAATGAACTGTTTTTATTCCTTGAGAAGCAAAGTCCTCATACATTTTAGAATCGAAAAGAAATACCTCATTACAGCTGTTAATCAAAGTATATGAATATAATGCTATATGAGGATTATCGTAGACCCATGATATATACTTAAGACCTATCTTTTGACAAACCTTGGACACAATAGGGTAATAATTAAAGGAGAATGCAAAATCCGGTGATTCTTTCTTTATTTCATTATACATATCCTCTTCTCTTTCAGGATCATTTCTCTCTCCGTGATTTTCAAAAGGATAGTAATATATCTCTGTTTGCTTTCCACTATGCTTATATCTTGACAAGGCATCTGTAAAATCAGCATTGCCAAAACTATTGATGTTGATAAAGAAAACTTTCATTTCACATCCTCACTATATAGATGATGATATAACGTGTTCTTATGTAATGTACTACTCATACAGTTCATTCATCCATCGTTTCTGCTATAACAGAGATTCTGTCCGAAAAACCAAAATCCGTCTTTACCTTTTCCTGTCCGGCTCTACGTATCTTATCTCTTAATTCGTCATGCTTAAGATAAAAACCGGCCTTCTCAACAGCATCCTCAATTGAATCATACAATACCAGTTCATTTCCGTCTTCAAAATAATATGCGAGCTCCTGTGTATATCCCGACAAAAGAAATCCGCCGCAACTCATTATATCAAGAGCTCTTTGAGGAATTCCGGAATACATTGCACGAAACGGAGGATTGAGATTGATTTTAGACATACCGAAAAGCTTCGGCATCTCACTGTCATAATCCATCTTTGGAAGAATACTTACCTGTTTCAGCAGTTCCTTTTCACTTTTCTCAAGAGAACCGGTTACCAATGCCGTTTTATAACGGTTACTCATTACAGCCAGTATGGATAATCTATCCAAATATGTCATATATGCAGCTAAAGAATATGAAAGCTGCTCAGGTGAAAGATTAAAGCCTGTTAATTTATTTATGTTTTCAACATCTGTATTTTGCTCTTTCAATAAATCAAGTACAAAATAGCTTCCATATATTCCCCTCTGAGCCGTCATAATTCCGTCAAGATAACCTGTATAATACTTATCAAGTTTTTCCTTTATCACAGGATATGTAGACTTATATAGATTTCCTATCAGCGAAACGTCATATTTATAATAACAATCATTCGCGTCACTGAAGGTACTGGAAAAACCTGACGCAAGCGGCAGATAATATACATTATCCATACCCTGATTTCTGTATTTAACGTACTCTGCATGATCGAATATAAATATATAACTGGTCGGATAACAAAGTTCATCTGTCCGTTCAATATTCATTGGTGTATCATAAGTCCATGATACATATCTAACTCCGAGTTTATGACAGACTACAGAAACCAACGGACAAAAATTCACTGTAAATATAAAATCCCATGATGAATCCTCTATATCTTTCTCCAAAAGTTTTTCCAGTTTATCATCGTGATATTGATCTTTGGGCGTGAAATAGCTTTTTTCGGTCACTTTGAATCCGTGTTCTTTAAATGATTCAGATATATATTTTATTGTATAGTGCTTATATATATTACATATTAAAATACTTTTCATAGTTCGCCAAAAATATCTTTATATCCTGCTGCATCAGCTGTTGCTTTGACAAATTCCCTGTCCTTTTCATAACTGAAGTTATAAATTTTAGAAAGATAGGAAATCACATCCTTTACAGGCACCGGACTTTTTCCGTCACCCTTAAATGCACTAAGCAATAAATACAAACCTTTCACAGAAAACTTATTAACAGAAATTATCGAAGATGCATATCTGACCGCAGATTTTAAATCTGCGCATCTCAGGCTGCCTTCTGATAACATCTCATAAATATAGTTAATATTCTGCATAGCCAACTGGGATTTATTCAATGTTCCAAACTTTTCAAGTCTTCTCACTGATTCCTGAAGACACTGACATGACTCATCATAAAGACCGGCATCAAAGAGGCATCTTCCCATAATATAAGGAATATCTGCATTTTCCTTTATACGGATCACAGCGTAATTGTATGCATCTACGAGAGTCTGTACCTCTCTTTCCTGTTGAAGAAGACAATAAAAATGATATAGAAAAGCATTGGCAGCATCAGCATCTGTTCCTTTAATCTCTTCAGGAAGATGATCGATATATTTTTTATATGCATCCTCCGCCTCTTTAAATCTTTCTCTCTCGTAATATTCATTACCAAGGTGTATATACATCTCAAAATTATCCGGATTGTCTTCTATATCCTTTAATATAAGGTTGAGATTCCTGTTGTTGTTTTGCTTTTCTCTCCCGGATTCTCCGGCATACCCGGTATGCCAAATAGTAAGTTCCTGTGTTGCGTCCAGTACTTTTATATTATGCCCGTCACTGTGACGCAATTGCTCGTGTATTCTCCTTTGGTATCTAAGCCCATCAACCTTTTTAAATATCCTTATATGTGATGCACTTGTTCCGACATTACCCTGATCATCCAGATTAATAAGCATGGTGAATATACCTTCTCCACCGCTTTCATCGGTTGACCGTATATAATCAGGGATTTTTTTGGCATCCTCACGTGAAAAATACTCATCTGCATCAAGAAATGCTATCCAGTTTCCACTGCACTTTTCTATAGCAAAGTTTTTAGCCGCAGAGAAATCATCTATCCAGTCAAAATGATAAACTTTTGCCCCCATGGATTCTGCCAGCTCAACAGTCCTGTCAGTTGACCCTGTATCCACTACTATCTGTTCGTAAACTATACCTTTTCCCCAGCTTAAAGCCCTTTCGATATTCTTTTCTTCATTCTTAACTATCATTGCCTGAGATAGTTTAATCTTACCTTTCATTCCATTACCTTCATCTCAGTATCCGAACTGATGGATCTGATATATCCTGTAAGACCTTGAAGTTCCAGCTTCTTTGCTATCACATATATGAACGCCTTGTCTCTTAGACTGCCGAAATCATAAAGGCGACATAATAATTCTGTTTCTTCTTTTAGTCCATATCCGGCTGTTCCGGACTTATCAAGTCTATCTATACAAAGAAGTAAAATCCGCATTAACTCTGCATTATATTTATCAGCTTTAAGAACAATTAAAGATACCTTAATTGCAGCAAGATATTCTTCACACTGATAATATGAATTCGCAAGCTTTGAATGAATTTCTATAAGGTGTGAGTCTACATAATCCGACTTGAGATATGCTCCAAATCGCTCATAAGTCTCCAACGCACATTTATAGTATTTTTTTGCTTCCTGATAATTCCGGTATCGATAAAAATGTTCCCCTGCCATGCATGGAAAATCCGCATCCTGTGGAAGTATACTGCAGGCTAATCTGTATACCTGAAGAAGTTCTTCAGTACGATAGTTATATCCCCCTAATATCAGAAGTAAATTCCGTAATGTGTTTCCACGTCTTCCGGACTCACCGGATACTTCAGTGCTCATTAACTTCATGGCTTTAAAATACAGTTCTTCTGCCTTTTCAAATTCTGACTCTCCTGCATAAATATCACCAAGATACCCATAATTATCCGCATTATAAGGTTTATCCTCTATTTCCTTTTCCAAAAGAACCTTATACTTTTCATCCTTGTTCTTTTCCTTATGTGCTGATTCACTATATCCTGTATGGAAAATATGTAGTTCTGTTGTACCATCGTATATTTTCACAGGCTCTTTGCTTGAAAGATGTTCATGTATTCTTCCCTGGTAACAGATACCGACATGATTTTTAAAAAATCTTGCCTGCGTCATACTCCCTATGATTTTACCTTCATCATTTATATTCAGAAGTTGAGCGGCTATCACTGAACATCCGTCCTTTTCAGCCTCTTCTATAATTCGGGATATTTTTTTCACATCATCGGTAATATATTCATCCGCATCCAAAAAAGCTATCCAGTCACCACTGCACTTTTCTACTGCAAAGTTCTTAGCGGCAGAAAAATCATCTATCCAGTCAAAATGATATACCTTCGCCCCCATAGTCACGGCAACATCCACTGTCCTGTCGGTTGATCCTGTATCTACAACTATGCGTTCCATCATGATATCTTTTCCCCAGGAAAGCGCACGTTCTATGTTTTTTTCTTCATTTTTGACTATCATGGCCTGAGAAATTAATGTTTCCTTAGTCATAAAAGAACTTTTACCCTTTCATCCGGTCTACGGCGATTGTCCGTTCAATATCGTTCATCTTTCCAAATACAAAATCTTTCAATTCTAAATAATCTGTTTCTGTAGCACCTCGATATAACAGTAATTTATCTATCGAACTGTCAAAATCATATAATTTACCAAGAAAGCCAACCAGCGGCTCTAAAGGAGTTTTTTCGGATATAAAAGCGCCAAGCAATGCCAAAAGCGCTACATACTCTTTTTTATTATTCTTAAGCACATTACTTGAAATAGTTACTGCCCCCTTCATATCTCCGTTTTTCATAAGAATAAATGCATACTGGGCATAAGCCAATGAAAGGTTACTTATCAGATTTTCTGAATATCCTTCTTCTCCATATATTCCAAGCTTATGAAAGGCTTTACGAAAATATTCAAGCGCCTTTACATAATCCTTTTTATTGTAATAGTGAACTCCGGTATAATATGAAAAATCTGCATTTTTAGGGAGGACAGCCTCTGCCTTTTCGCATATACTGTCTATCTCCTTTTCTTCATTCTTTAATCCCAATATAACTATAAGTTTGGTGAATGTATCCGATGATCTAGTATCCCAATCTTCTACTTTCACCGGAAGATTATCTATAGCACGTCTATAAAACTCTTCCGCTTTATCGTTATTAGTTATCGTATATTCATCTCCAAGATAACCGAGTATTTCAGGATCATTGGGATTATCTTCCAGTTCTTTCTCAAGCAGTCTTCTATTCCTGCCGCTTGCCCTTTTTTCCTTTATTATTTCTTCTGCATATCCTGTATGTATGATGTTAAGTTCCTTTGTAGCATCATATATTTTCAAGGGACCATCATATGTTAATATCTCATGAATTCTTCTCTTGTATCTAAGTCCACTTATATTTTTCAAAATCCTTATCTGAGTAGTACTGCTGATTATTCCACCATTTCCGTCAATACTTGTAAGAGAGGTATTAACTGCAGCACATCCCTCTTTTTCAGCCTTTTTTAATATCTCAATGATTCTTTCAGTGTCCCCGGGAACAAAATATTCATCCGCATCAAGTATCGCTATCCAATCACCTATACAACTGTCAAGAGCCTTATTTTTTGCAGCCGAAAAGTCATCTATCCACTCAAAATAGATGACTCTTGCGCCCATCTCCTCCGCAATCCTTACTGTATTGTCTGTCGAACCTGTGTCTACCACAATCTGTTCACATACGATATTCTTTCCCCAGGATAACGCTGATGCTATATTCTTTTCTTCATTTTTCACTATTAATGTCTGGGATAATCTGATTTCAGCTTCTTGATTCATCTTGTTTAAAAAGTCCTATACATAGCTTTGCTCTTTTAACATCACCGGCTTCAATATACTTTTGACAGATTCCACTGAGTATCCTTTTGGTCTGACTGAATGAGGAGTATTCATTACTAAGCAGAATAGAAATATAATATGGCGAGATATCCGTTTCTGTCAGATACTGAAAAGCTTCTTCCTGAAATTCTTCAGGTACATCCATCTCTATACGTCTTAACATCATTTGAGCTTTAACATACTTATATCTCAATTGCTCGATATCGGTTATCCCTTTAATCGATGGAACAAGTCCGTGGTTCATCTCTTGTTCCAAAGCAATAAGGGTATGGTGTATCCGCCTTATGTCAACACTTACTCTATATATCGCATATGGAGCAACCATAGCATCAAAATGCTTTCTCATATCACAAAGCTTCTCAAAATCCTGATCATTCAAAAGAATCTCTGTTTCTTCTTTTATCTTTTTTATTTCGTCTTTAAAATCCTGTGATAGATCCGAAAGCATCACATACTGTTCTATTCTGTCCTGTACTGCTCTTTTTTTCTTTTCGTCTATTACTTTAACTTTTCTCTCTATGTCATAGTTTTCAAGATCAAATCTGTACTCATCCCTAAATACTTTTCTGTACTTTTCAAATTCATAAAGAGTTGATGTCATATCATCTGCATGAAAGCACCATTCTATATCCTTCTGATCAGGCACTATGACTCTTAAGTTTTTCCGATCAAACTCCATGGATTGAGACAGATCGTAAAAATCCCAGCCGTCAAATATATCTTCTCTCCACTCAAGATCATATTGTGTAGCCATGATAAATCCATCTATTGCCTCTACGTCATAGATATAGTCCTCATCTGTAATTAAATTAGAGATATACCTTTCAAGACTCCTGTTATAATTGTAACCCACATATCTGGAAAGATCGAAGGACAAAAGCGCATCATCATCAAGATGTACATTTCCGCCCATACCTATCATGCCTATCTCATCGTCACTCTGAAAAATCTTAAGGATATTATGTAAGAAATATCTGTTAAGGATCATAGTATCATGATGAAGATATATCTTATATTTTGCTTCAGATGCATTCATTGCCGCATTATATGCTGAAGTTATCGAAGTCGCCCCCTCGATGGTTATGAGATCAGTCGTATATCCATCCGGAATATCAAGCAGTGATATATAAAAAGCACATTCATCCAGATATTGTTTATTGTTAGTACATATAATAAAACAAAACTGTTTTTTATTTGAAATCATATTTATATCCGTTTTTTCACCAAATTGAAAAAGGTAGAGAAGCAAACGCTTCTCTACCTTCAAATTCAAGCAATACTCAGATAACTTATCCAAGAAGTGACAGTACACCCTGAGGCCTCTGGTTAGCCTGTGCAAGCATAGACTGTGCTGCCTGATTGAGTATATTGTTCTTTGTGTAAGCTGAGATTTCCTTAGCCATATCAGTATCACGGATTCTTGACTCAGCAGATGTTGTGTTCTCATTGTTAACCTTAAGGTTATTGATGGTATGCTCAAGTCTGTTCTGCTTAGCTCCGAGCTGTGCTCTGTAAGTAGATACCTGATTAACTGCCTTCTTGATAGACTCAATCGCTGAGTTAGCTGATGATACTGATGATACACTGATTGAACTGATCTTTAGCGAATTACCAAGTGTTGATGTCTGCATGGTTGAACCACGAAGTCTCAATGTTTCGCCGGATGTTGCACCGATCTGGAACTGCTTGGTGTTCGTATTTGTAAGAAGCTTGATACCGTTATACTCTGTTGAAGATGCTATACGGTCGATCTCACTCTTAAGTTCATCAATCTCTGCCTGGATATTGTTTCTAGCTGTTGTACCTTCTTCTCCGAACGCATCGCCAGACGTAGCGTAAGTGCCGTTTGCTGCCTGTGTTGCAAGTGTTGTCATTCTTTCAAGCATTGCGTGAGTCTCTGTAAGAGCTCCTTCAGCTGTCTGAATGAGACCGATAGCGTCGTTTGCATTAGCCTCTGCCTGATCAAGGGCATTGATCTTGTTACGCATTGCCTCGGAAATTGCAAGACCTGCCGCATCGTCACCAGCCTTGTTGATCTTGTAACCTGATGACAGCTTCTCTAAGTTCTTATTGAGAGCTGAAGTGTTACCTGACATGTTTCTGTAAGAGTTGATTGCTGCTATGTTGTGCTGTATAACCATATTTTCCTCCTATGCTTCGCCCCGTAAGAACATCCTTGTCCAAACCTATGCACATACCTGCAATTGAGCTTTTTTTATGGTATTTTTTGTTTCTATATATTTACTCGGCAATAATCCGAACTATATAAGCATATTTTTTAAAAAATTTATCCCTGTAACAGTGACAATACTGCCTGAGGCTGCTGATTGGCCTGTGCAAGCATAGACTGTGCTGCCTGATTAAGTATATTGTTCTTGGTATAAGCTGAAATCTCCTTAGCCATATCAGTATCACGGATACGTGACTCAGCAGATGTTGTATTTTCATTGTTAACCTTAAGGTTATTGATGGTATGCTCGAGTCTGTTCTGCTTGGCACCAAGCTGTGCTCTGTACGAAGAAACCTGATTTACCGCTTTCTTAATTGCATCTATAGCAGAGTTGGCTGCCGATACCGTCATGACGCTTATTGCGGAAATTCTAAGGTTGGAATTACCAAGTGCAGATACCTGCATGGTAGATCCTCTGAGTTTAAGTATCTCTCCGGATGTGGTACCAATTTGGAACTGCTTGGTGTTTCGATGAGTCAGAATCTTTATACCATTATATTCTGTTGAAGATGCGATACGATCAATCTCACTCTTAAGCTCATCGATTTCCGCCTGAATATTCAATCTTGCTGTGGTATCTCCATTACCATCATTATCAGCCGCTGTAGCATATGTACCGTTTGCAGCCTGTGTAGCAAGTGTTGTCATTCTCTCAAGCATCTGATGTGTTTCTGTAAGTGCTCCTTCAGCTGTCTGGATAAGACCTATAGCATCATTGGCATTGTCTTCTGCCTGATTGAGAGCGTTGATCTTGTTTCTCATGGATTCAGAAATAGCAAGACCGGCTGCGTCGTCTCCTGCTCTGTTGATCTTAAATCCTGATGAAAGCTTCTCCAGATTCTTGTTTAGATTACCGGTGTTTTGTGACAGATTTCTGTAAGAATCGATTGCAGCGATGTTATGCTGTATAACCATAAAATAACCTCCTTTGTTTCGGTTTAGCAGAACATCCCTGTCCCAATATTTAATCCTTTAAAAATTTTACCGTTTATTATAAACTTCGTTCCTTCCATTATTTTTTCGACCAAATCAATCTGAATATAAGTATTTTCACCTTCAGGAAAAGGAAAAATAATACCACCACAAAAACTCAGAACTACTGACATTCCACACTAAGTACTCCATATTCTTGCACAAGTGAAATATCCGCCCGTATAAACATGACGTAGATATAAATACTTAAGCATCAAAAAAGGAAGAGCCGAAGCTCTTCCTTTCCCAACAAATACAATTGAAGATAGCAATTCTCGATGCTTATCCAAGAAGTGACAATACACCCTGAGGTCTCTGGTTAGCCTGTGCAAGCATAGACTGTGCTGCCTGATTGAGTATATTGTTCTTTGTGTAAGCTGAGATTTCCTTAGCCATATCAGTGTCACGGATTCTTGACTCAGCAGATGTTGTGTTCTCATTGTTAACCTTAAGGTTATTGATGGTATGCTCAAGTCTGTTCTGCTTAGCTCCGAGCTGTGCTCTGTAAGTAGATACCTGATTAACCGCCTTCTTGATAGACTCGATCGCTGAATTAGCTGATGAAACTGATGATACACTGATAGCACTAATCTTAACAGTAGAATTACCAAGTGTTGATGTCTGCATGGTTGAACCACGAAGCTTCAATGTTTCGCCGGATGTTGCACCGATCTGGAACTGCTTTGTGTTCTGATTTGTAAGAATCTTGATACCGTTATACTCTGTTGAAGATGCTATACGGTCGATCTCACTCTTAAGCTCATCAATCTCTGCCTGAATATTGTTTCTAGCTGTTGTGCCTTCTTCTCCGAATGCATCGCCGGTTGTAGCATAAGTGCCGTTTGCAGCCTGTGTTGCAAGTGTTGTCATTCTCTCAAGCATCGCATGAGTCTCTGTAAGAGCTCCTTCAGCTGTCTGGATAAGACCAATGGCGTCGTTTGCGTTAGCCTCTGCCTGATCAAGGGCATTGATCTTGTTACGCATTGCCTCGGAAATTGCAAGACCTGCTGCATCATCTCCTGCCTTGTTGATCTTGTAACCTGATGACAGCTTCTCTAAGTTCTTATTGAGAGCTGTAGTGTTGCCTGACATGTTTCTGTAAGAGTTGATTGCTGCTATGTTGTGCTGTATAACCATAAATTCCTCCTATTTCGGCCCGTGTAAGAACTTCCCTGTCCAAACCGGTACTCAGTGATACTGAGCGCCAAGCCTTTTATTATGATTTGTTTCACTTATATTATCGCACGTATTCTAAAAAATATAAATAGTTTTCATAATAAAATATATTTTTATTGTAACGCAAAATCTGCTTCGACATTATACGCATAATTTCCAATCTAAAACATCAATATTCTTGAAAATTCACGCCCAATACCTAAGCCTGTATGTAGTGCAAAATAAAAACTATTTCCTTATTTCATTTTCTTCTTTGGTTTTGCTCCCTTTCTTATCTCACCAAACATTCTAAACGGTGATTCTTTCGTAAGTGTTTCCTTGATGATATTTTCTATTGATACCCTATAGCTTTGATCGCTTAAAGCCGGAATCTCTGGCAGAATCTCGATCTGTCCCTCTGCCTCAAGACCGATATCCTTGTACTTCAGAACCACATCCCTGACATACCTGTATGAAGCATTGGCAGAGCGGCTTTCATTTTCTATCAAAACATCATTCATTTCCGATATAAATCTGGTTCTGATAGTTGTGTCAGACGCCTGCTTTTCCAGCTGCCTCATATTGGCTTTTGACGCATCATGTCCGGCGCGTCCGTACCCGAGATCTATCCAGCGGTACTGATCTATCAGAATCTTTGCGGATGAGTCAAACCCATAGTAAATGATCTGATCATCTCCGATCTCCACCAGAAGCCCTGACATTGCATCCGGTATCAGATTCATGATAAGGTTCGGATCATTAAAAGGAACCTTCAAAAGCATCATCTGGCCTTCTGTATAGTAGACATTTATCACCGCATTCAGAAACTCATTGATCTTCTGATCATCATATCTGAATCTCGCTTCTGAGATAGCGAGATCAAGGAGAACCTTGTTCTTTACCTCATCAGACATATCTCTCTTTCTTGCTATCTCCTCTATGCCTTTTGCATGCCTTAGGAACTGCGCATCAAGCATCTCTTCTCGCACATTCATCATGTGATTGATCATAAATGCTACCTTTTGAACGACACTGGACACAGAATCATTTCGGATGGATACCGCGTGCATGGGCTTTTCTCCTGCAAGTCCTATACCTATGATTACCGCCTCAGGAGAAAGTTTTATATTGTTAAGTATGATTTCATCATTCCAGTACACCGCATGGTGATAGTTCTCACTCAGATCATAGAAATGAATATTTGAGAACTTTCCGAAGTCATTCTTAAGCATTTGGGCAGCTTCAACATTATAGATATTATTGGCCGCCGTATAGATATCCACTCTCTTGTTCTGCTGCATATCACTGATGAAGTCAGCCATAACATCATCTTTCTTATGCTGGTTTATGGCTTCTTCAAGCCGATCCAGATCTATCTCGATTGATGGACGGTTTCTGATATATGCAACAAGCTCATATTCATTAACAGGTACGGTTATTCCCTCAGCACCGTTTCGTCTTGCTCTCTGAATATCCTGAACGAGCGTATTCATCATTGCAGACATCTCTCTTTGATCCGTCGGATTGTCAGCAACATCGCATACAGCTATAACAGTTCTTTTTTCATTAGCATCTGTTGCCTCAACAAGCAATTGCTTTTTTCTATCATCTTTCCGGATGTGTATTCTGTCCTCCGGCTGAAGCTCCAGGATCTCTTCACCGGATATATCATAAAGTGACAATACCTGGTTATTATAGGAAAATCTTGCCACTTCCTCTTCTTTACTGCTTCCGTTAATGATCTTGGTAAACATACTCAATGGATGATCATCAGAAAACTGATCTAAAATGTCATTGAATTTGCCCATATATTCATCCCCTCATCTTCTCATAGAGACTTTAGTCTCTCCACAGCTTTACTATACCCCTCATCTGCAGCCATTTGATAATATTCTCGTGCCTTTTCGATATTACCGGAAACCTCATACCATGTTCCCAGATTGTATGCCGCCTTAAATGATCCCGTACCTATCACTCCTTCGGGACGGCTTATCTCCCCTAAGCTTAAACATTTAAGATAACTTTTCTCTATATATGGAAGAAGCTCCTGATTTTTTTTCGTATCTATAAGTATCAGCTTCATGTAGAAAAGTCCGGAAAAGAAATAAAAATCAGGATTTCTTGTGAAATCATACTGGACCTTCCCCATGACATCATGTGCTTCCTCCATGCTTTTTTCCGTACCAATATCATATAAAGTATACAGATACCTCATGATGCCATCTGACCAGTACTGTTCCTGTCTTATCTCCTTCTTGCCTGAATTACGAAAAAAGACCCTGAAGTAAGGAAGACTCTCTTCTTTTCTGTCAAGATTTCTGAGCGTCAATGCCATCTGGTAGTTATAGTACGGATAATCAGGATCCTGTTTCAGCGCTTCCTCAAGATACTGAAGATTACGTTCTCCTTTACCATGCTGCATATATCCGTCATGAAGAGCATATAGAGGCGACCGCTTATTAACCACCTTTGCATTAACCTGCTCATGTATACTTCCCCTATAGCGCATACCAACAGGCAGAATACGTGCAATCTCGGTAATGCTTCTGTCTATCTCATCACCATTCGGATATGAATCCTCTCTAAGTATGGTTCCAAGCCATCTGAGTCCCGACTTGTCATACATATGGTCGATAAAGTCCCTGAGAGCCTTTGGATTACATTTTTCATCCTCTATAAGGTATTCATCAGCATCTAGTACCAGATTGATATCAGCGTTCCAATCTCTTTCCGAATGTCCTAATGCAAAATTTCTGGCTTCTGAAAAATCATTCACCCATGGAAAGTCATATACTTTGGCATCAAATTTTTTGGCAATTTCCGGAGTCTTATCTGTTGATCCGCTGTCTGCTATGATGATGTTGTCAACAAAAGGACGAGCTGCAGTAAGGCACCTTTCCAGACACCTCTCTTCATTTTTAACTATCATTACCAGATTGACGATCATACCCTTACCTACCCCCGTTATTTCTCAAACGCTGTTCACGTAATTCTCTGAAAACATAACCTCTGATAGCTGTCTCCGCTCCCTCTGTAAGATTCATAAACTGAAGTCCGTAACCGTTGGCACCGGAGTTTTCAAGCTTCCCCCACAGAACCTTTAATCTGAAAGGTCTCTCGGTATTCTTGAAAGTATAATGAAAAGTAAGCTCCTCACCTATGGTCAGGGACTCGGATGTCACCATGTAGATACCGCCGGCACTTAGATTGATTATGGTTCCGAAAAATGGTCTTCTGTCTGCTGTTTCGGATGTAAACTGAACAGAAAGTGAAACATTGACTCTTATATCCTGCTGTCTCTGAACGATCTCGATAACATCCTTTATCTCACATTCTCCCAGCCAGAACTCAGGCATAATGGGGAACCCGGGATTTTCATGAATCATAATATCGCATCTCGCTCTTATCAGTCCCTTTACACTGTCGTTAAAAGAAACTTCAGCGTTTTTCATCCACATATCCTTAAGGCCATTATCCTCCTTAAAGTACAGCGCCACATTGTTGTCCAGCCCTGTAACCACACGCACACGATATTCATCATTTTCAAACTTCACTATTCCATTATTGCAATCCTTAAGTATCATTTATAACCTCTGTAATTATTTCTTTTATGTCATTATCTCACATATCAATACAAACAGGCTATAAAATTAACCTGATAAATAATCGTTAATCAAAATCGCCGATACTGCTCGTTGTATTCATAAGCATCTGAAGCCTGAGTATCTCGATAAGACTTGCAAACATATCCTTATCTATCCTGTCGGAATTATCACTGTCAGAACTTAATTTTTCTGCAAGTATGGTTCCAAGTCCAAGCATTCCACTACCATAGGATGAGCCTCCAAGCCCAAGTGTGCCAAGAAGTGAACTAAGCTCACTTACAGGGCTTCCTTCTTCAATAAGGTTCTTGACCGTACTTACACTGTCACCTATTACAGAACTTATATCTATACTGCTGTTTTTTTCCAGATCACCCATTATATTCTTTACATAGTTCTGTGTCTCTTCGTACGGAGGAACGCCGCCATATTTTCTGACAGCTCCTGAACCGGCATTGTATGCAGCAAGGGCAAGTTTCAGATCACCGCCGAACTCTTTCAGATTCGACGCAAGAAGCTTTGCCCCTCCCATGATATTCTGTTCAGGATCAAAGGGATCGGTAACACCAAGACTTTTCGCCGTCGCCGGCATCAACTGCATGATACCCATCGCACCTGCTTTTGAAACAGCTGTTGTTTTGAAATCCGACTCATACTTGGCAACTGTCTTCAGTATGTTTTCTGAAATCCCATAAGTTCTTGCTGCCTTTTGGAATATGGCTTCAAGACCGGAGGCCGTTGTGTTTGTGACGGTACTTGTACCCGCAGCCTTAACTCCTTCCAGAACATTTTTAAAAGTCTTTGCATTTTGTGAGAGAACCACTGCATTGGCAGCTCTCCCCTTTCCTGTGTTGGTCATCTCAGTTATCGACTCTATAAGCGGCATATCTATCCCCCTCTACTGCTATCCCATCATGCGCCCATATTCATCAAGGTAATACAGCTTTCCTCCATCATACAGGAAACCTGTCTGCATCCGGCCACTACTGTTAAAGTAGTACCAGAATCCGTTAATCTGCACCCATCCTGTTTTCATATTGCCGACTGCAGGATCAAGATAATATGTACTTCCGTCAGTATCAGTGAGAAATCCTGTAAGCATCTGTCCCTGATCGTTGAAGTAGTACCAGTTATCACCTATATACTGCCATCCCGTTGCAAGTCTTCCATAAGGATCATAATAAAACCATGAGCCTCCCGGATTGTACCAGCCTGTAGTACTTGTCTTGTTGCTGCCGTAAATCGGTAATGTTCCCTGATTTGTAGTAGTGTTATATCCTATTGGCGTAACTCCCGGCAGTCCGGTTTTTGAATTGACAACATCCTCTTCCGAAGTCACATAGTTTCCTTCCTTCAGATACTTCTGCTCGTCAGATGTCATGGGGATGGCTTTAACTTCATAGTAATATTTATCCTTTGTGTAGTCCTCTATCTTCTCTGAAAAATCCACAGTAGTTGTACGTACTTTCTTTGATGCAACTTCTTCATCATTTTTATAAAGCTTTACTTCGTATCCGGGAGCATATTCAACTTCTTTCCATACAGCTTTCTTAAAGTTATAGTCCCAGCCGGCTGAAGATGTGTCACCAAGTACCATGCAAGGTATATAGTAGACTTTCAGCACCAGTGTTTCTCCATCTTTGATTCTTCCACAGTGAGAAAACTCAGCGCCGTCCAATGTAACAGCAGATCTGTTCCATGTACTTCCGAAATAATATCCTTCTTCCGCACTGAAATTCACGGTCACAAGCACTCTGTTTCCCGGTTTCCACTTTTCCGGATCCCTGGAATATGAGACTTCGTCTACTGAGACATTTGACGTACTGACGGTTATAGTAGGTTCAAGCATCTCCCCGGAATCTCCGTAATTCTGTTCCACCTTGACAGAGAGCTTGTCGATAATGCTTCCATCAGCCTTTGCAGTATCCATATGGGTAAGAACAAACCAACCCACCAAAAGAAGAAGCATAAACAGTTTAGCAGCCCTGTTGGAACGCTTTGCATCTCTTTCAAGCTTTTCAAGATGCTCCTGTCTCTGTTCTCTTATACGATCTCTATATGATGTTCTATTCCTGTAATCAGCCATCACAAGACCTCACTCACTGTCTTATACCATCGTTGTTTACATAGTATCCATCGATATAGGCATTGGTCGCCATCTGTCCGCTTCCGGGATAGAAATAATACATATTTCCATTCACAGACTTCCACCCCTCAACCATGGAACCGTCATCATCACAGTAATAAGTCTTACCGTTCCTGTGTATCCAGCCTGTAAACATTACTCCATACAGAGAATTGTCTATGTCATTAAGGAAATAATACTTCCCGTTGTCATATAGCCAGCCTGTATACATTGCACCGTTACTCTTGAAAAAATAATAGTGACTGTTGATCATCCTCCAACCGTTGTTGGCCATCTGACCGAAGATCTCTCCGTTTCGAAGTTCCTCCTTAGGTATCAGATAGAACCAGTCATTTCCGTTCTTCATCCATCCTGTGTACATCTCACCGGTTTTAAGCAGGAAATAGGTTCTGTCATTGACTATCTGCCATCCGGTCTGCATCTGGCCATACTGATTGAACAGATACCACTGGCCATCTATCCTGGCCCATCCTGCGCCTTGAAGATGATTGTCATCAAGATATCTGTAATACCAGAAACCATTCTCCTTATACCATCCAAATGTATAAAGAGGTTTTGCAGTTCCGCCTTCCCCCTCTTTTCCTTTGCCATCAGAGACATCTCTGTCCGTAATAGTAAGTTCTGTAGAAGTCTGCCAGTCACTGTTTGTGGCATACTGCTTTTGCTCAGAGGACACCAGTATGGTTCTGATATTGACAGAATACTTCCCGGCCTGAGTCATATAAGGATAAAAGTTGTAGAGAAGACCTGATGTAGTGACAGAAGTTACCTTGACATTATCTCTCATAAGCTGGAGTTCGTAGGTTCCTGAAGAGTTATCGGGTCTTGTCCATCTTATCTCTCCAAGCTTATCATCATTCCAGTACACATCCGTAGGCTCATCAAATTTACCTTTTACTGGATCCATTTGGATGGTTATCTCAAGATCATCGCTCTTTTTGGTGGCACTAACAAACTTACCTCCTGTAACCGTCACATTTGAACTTCTGTAACTGCTTAGGAAGTAGTTCTTGCTTATATCTTTTGACTTAAGGGTCAGTCTCATAGATGGTTTATCACCGCTTTTCACACGGCTTTCTGCTCCGCTTTCCCATTCAGCTTCCTCAATCTCGTACTTACTGCTTCCTGAAATAACCGAAACCTCATTATCATCTATTGATGTTTTATTTATCTCAATTTCACTCGGAAGTTTCCTTCCTACCTCAAGTTTCGATCTTATCTTGATACTTACATTATTGATAGGCTGTGTTGCTGCCAATGTATTCATATGAAAGATCATCACAAAACTAAAGATAAGTATAATTTCAAGCAAAATCCGACTGACCGCCTTTAGACTAAGTCTATTAATATCTATATTATATTCTGTTGCACTGATCACTTCAGACTTCATTGAATGTATCCTTTGGTGGCTCTACCTCTGTTTCTTTGTTCTTATCTGCAAACTTAAGGAAATAAACATATATCTCTACAACTGCGCTGAACAGCTCCGGAGGTATCTCTGCTCCCAGTTTAAGCTGAGTAAGAAGAGATGCCAGCGAATCATCCTCATAGACCGGAACTCCTGCTTTCATGGCGGTTTCCGTTATCTTCTCAGCTGTATATCCCATACCGGATGCCACTATGACAGGTGCTCCGTTTTTGTCGGGATCATATTTAAGAGCAGCTGCTCTTTTCTTTCTTACTGACTCAGACGGCGACATTGATACCCTTCTCCTTATCTTTTATCTCAGGAAATACTTCATCAACTCTGTGACTTCTTGTAAGTACTCCCAATTCCATATTCTTTACATTCAATCCGTTTTTCTTCAGAATGTCCTGTACGTTTTTGGATATATTGTCCGGTGTTTCATTCAAAGTTGGCGGAACAAACAGATGCATATTCACTGATCCGTTGTTTATCATTGAAATCAGCTCAAAATTTCCGACATTCTGAATACTGAACTTGATAAATATCTTCTGCTTCTTGGCAGCATCCGGATCATCACGCTCAGCATCCGGATCCACCCACATCTCAGACATTACATTCTTGTCCTGATACCTGAATGGGATCAGCATATGAAGAAGCGGCATATATACACTTTCATTCATAAGAAGATGGTTAAGCACCTGATAGTATTTGTCCACATTCTCCGCTCCGGCACTTCCCTCTGTTCCTTTTTGGATAAGCTTTGTAAGCATTTGAGGGAAGTTCGTGGCCTTCTCCGATTGTGGTTTCAGATTTTCTATGGCCTTCTGTAATGCCTCCTCAGGATCACCCTTGAAAAGCATCCTGAAGTCATTATTTTTCACCATCTTTGCAAAAAGCTGCTTTAACTGATTTTCATTCCCATCCTCATACTTAACTGCATATAAGGAAAAAAGTACACTGGCAGTCCTTACCGGCCCGTAATTGTGTGTCTTTGCAACATACTTTGACAGGAATGGGATGATTTCTTTATTTATAACTTCAGCATTTTTCTCGGTATTTCCCGGAGCGGCATCCTTGTCCAACTGTTCCATCAGTTTTTCAAAGTCCTCTCTCGAAGAAGGAAGGAGTAAACTCTCGATGTCGTCTCCGAGAGACTCCATTTGATTGAGCAGATGCTCACTAGAAGCGTAATTATTGTAGGTTTTGATAAAATCAAGTATCACATCCCTGAAGGGTTGCGATATCTCCTGATGGAGAATATTTCGTAATCCATCGAAAAGTTCCCCTGAAAACTTCACCTGCGCCTGTTGTTGTGACTCTATAAAGTCCATAAGTTCTTTCGGATCCTGAAGTTCTATCTCCTGAAAGAGCTGATTCATAAGCTCCTGGATCTCACTGTCACCCATGGACTGTAGCGCCGCACCATCTGTGAACAGTAGCTGAACCATGTCCTCAGTGAGTTGCATGCCTTCATGCATCCTTTGGACGAAATTCGTATAATTAGATTCAAAATTGACATTTGCCTGCCCGGCTTCAGGACTTATCTGACCGCCGTTATCCCCGGCAGGAGAAGGATCCACCCTTCCCGGAGTTACTATCTGCGGATTGGGTTCCACCCTTGGATGGACACCCGGTGCACCTATCTGCTGATTGTTCAAACCGGTATTCTGCACTTGCAGTATATTAGCCATATTTACTATCTCTCCTGATCGTTGATTTGGTCCATCTGACCTATTTGCACCATAATTTATTATCGTCAATATGAACTCGAACTATTAGAAAAAAAAGTAAATTTTCACTTATAACAAACTGTTTTTTTGTCGTATACCATTTGCGATTTAAATTTTTTATAGCATTATTCATTTCTTGATGTTATATTACCAGGGCAAAGGACGATAATATGTTTAAATCAAAACAAATAGCACAATTTTTTAATGAAATTATTTTTAAATAGGAGTTATTTATTTGAAACTGCTGTCGATATTATAAGCAGATGGAACTCATTGATTTAATTGTGCGTTTATGCAAGGAGGCATTTTATGGACGTCAATTTACGTACTACTCTGATTGGAAATGTGGGTTATTCCAATTCAGAAAAAAAAGTAAACAAAAAAGACAGATCCTCTTCCGCATCATCCGCATCTTATGTGAGAAGTTATGATAAGGCATCTTTTTCAGCTGCTGATTCAGTCAGCAATGAGAGTTTCGCATCTATGCTTGCTTCCAGGACAGCCGCTTCCATGAGAACCGGCGTAAGCGATGCAAGAGTTGCAGAACTAAAGGCGCAGGTTCAGTCCGGCACATATAATGTGGATTCTACAAGGATCGCAGCGCGTATGCTTGGATACAGAGGATGATCTCAAAAAAGGAGATATTATGTCAGACTCTGCAGTATTTAAATCTTTCACTGAAGTACTTAAATCTCAGGTAACTGTAGTCAGGAAACTCATCAAACTGGAACGTGACTTTTCCGTCATTGCTTCTGATGATGAACCAAAAAAGCTGGATAGTTTGGTAAAAGAAGCTCAACCTGATCTTTTGAATTTCAGGGGCTTAGAAAAAAAACGTGTCCGATTGGCCACTGAACTGGGATGGAAAGGTCTCAAATTCTCTGAGATTCTCTCTCAGGTATCTGATGAAGAGAAAGCTGTGCTTGCTCCTGTTTTTGAGGAACTGAAAGAGTCCCTCAACAGTCTTAAGGAGGCTCAGGAAACAGCAGATCGCATTATGAAGTTAAGGCTTTTGGATGTCCAGACTGTACTGGCAAGTCATCCTGTCCCGAAGATTTTTCAGGATACATTGGCATGATTTTACCCTTTTAAAGAACCATTGTCTCTTAAGCGGTTGTACATAGCATTGTACAACCGCTATTTTTTTATATATTTTCCCCGATTAACTAATGTTTTATGAAAATATGACGATAAATAGGTAGAGAAATGTGATTATTATACCTGGTTTTTCTTTTATATAGGAGGTAACTTATGGTTCGCGCAACATTTGCCGGCTTCCAGACGGCCCTGTCTTCACTTCAGGCTAACTCTAAAAAGCTGGATGTCACGACACAGAACCTTGCCAATATGAACGTGGAAGGTTATACCAGACAGCAATTAAAGACTTCCAGTATCAACTATGAAAATCCCGTTTCATTTTACATGAACGAGAATGACGTTAATGTTGGTTTCGGTGTCTCCATGGATGCCGTCGTTCAGATGCGCGATGAATTCCTGGATATACAGTACCGTGATCAGAATGCATTTACTACCTACAATTCTGCCATAGAAACAGCCCTTAATACAGTTTCCAAATTCATGGATGAGACACAGCACGATGGTCTGAGAGCTTCTATGGACGCAATTCAGAAGGCCCTCACCACCATGCAGGATACTTCGAAGGTACAGGATCCTGTATATGAGGGACAGCTTCAGTCTGATCTTAATTCAGCCACCGTACTTCTCAACTCTGCAGCCAAGCAGATAAAAACTGCTGAAGATAATGAGTATGAAAGACTTACCGGTGAAGGCACATCAAGTAATGGTGCTGTTGAAACTATCAATACACTTCTAAGCGAAATCGGAGATCTTAACAAAAAAATCAAGCATAATCAGCTTATAGGTAACAGTGCTCTCGAACTTCAGGATGAAAGAAATCTGAAGATAGATCAGCTTTCAGCGTATATTCCTATAAGCGTGGAATATTTCTCCGAGTCCTATGAGGTTCAGCAAAAGAATCCCGACGGAACACCCAAAGTAGATGGTGATGGAAACCCGGTAAAGGAAACCCGGTATCGCATCTATAATTATGCCGACAATGGAAGAATCTGTGGTAAATCCGACTGGCCGGAGGACTTAAGAATTACTCTTAATTACACCACGAAGGACGCAAACGGAAAGATTAACAACGAATCAATCATTCTTGTAAACGGAACCTATAAGGATGCCAATGGGCTTAACTATGGTTCGGTTGCTCTTGCCGATGATAAATACGCGAAGTGGACAAGCACCGATAGCAATACTGTAGGTCCTCTTGATACACAGTTAACATTCACTTCTACAGCAACAGACAAAAAAGGTGAATCTGTCACTGCAACGGATATCACAACCGCAAACAGCCAGTCCAAACCATCAGACAAGCATGTTACCTTCTCCGGCGGTTCAGTTCAGGCAAGTCTTGATATGCTTGCAAGATCCGACCCTACAAAAACAGCAACAACCGGTTTAAAACAGGGAACCTACTATGGCTACGACTACTATATGGATCAGCTCAACCAGTTTGCACGTACCCTTGCCAATGAAGTTAATATGTATAACTGCATGGGTAATAACTGGGATTATCCGACTCATAATTCTGCAACCGCAAAACAAAAAGCTATTGATTCAATAAAAAATGGTGACGAGAAAGGTTACGAAAACAAAACTTTCCTTCTTCTTGTAAACAGAGAATCTCAAACTGCAAAGATCACAGCTACATCTTATGACGCTACCACCGGTAATTTTGATTTCAAATCAGATGATAATGAAATTACCGCAGAAAACATCTCTGTCAGCAGAGACTGGATAAACGGCAACACAAGTATAGGATTAAAAGGTTCCGATTCAAATGAAACCGTACTTAATCTTCTGCGTTCATTCACGCAACCTCAAGCATCTCTTGGGGACAATACTTTTGCAAACTTTGTAAACACTCTTACCACAAGACTCGCAAACGATCAGGAAAACAACAAGGACACATACGATACTAATAAAGCAGTACTAACAAGTATCACAAGTTCAAAAGATCAGTTATCCGGTGTCAGCCTTGATGAAGAGGCTGCCAATATGATGACTTATGTTTCTTCCTACAATGCTGCAGCAAAGATGATGAATGCATTTGACGAAACATTGCAGACTCTTCTAAGCATTGTCGGATGATAGAAAGGAGTACATATGCGAGTTACCTCTTCGTCTTTTTATAAAGACTACGCACAATCCGTTCAGGACCAGAAATACAAGTACAACAAGAGTATGGAACAGGTTCAGACCGGAAGAAAATATGATACAGCTGCTGAGAGTCCCCTTGACTACTATGCAGGTAAAAAGATAGACAATCTGTACAATGATGCTGTCACAAAGGACACAATGATAAAGGATGTCATGAACCGAATGGAACAGCAGGAAGCAGCATCACGAACTCTCTATTCACAGATGGGTGACCTTAATATCAAGTACGAGCAGATGGCATCCGCATCTTTCCAGGGTCTTGAAAGTACAGTCGACACCATGCATACCTATATGCTTAACGCACAGCAGACCATGACTCAGGATCTCAATACCACATATGAGAACTACTATGTCATGGGTGGAAACGATGGTACAACTGTTCCTTTCACCATGTCTGATGATGGTTATACTTTGACTTACCACCACAAGTTTGCCGGTGACGATGCTGAGACCACTATGAATTTGAAGTATAATCCCACAAACAAAGTATTTGAATATAGTGGTACAGATAAAAACGGACAGCCCATGGATGAAGATGCAACTCTCAAAAAGATTGTAACAGCCATGAGAGAACAGGGGCGAATGTCTCTCGGTTACGGTGATATCACTAATGTAAGAACTCTGCCTGATACATATTATGGGGGCTTAAATATGATAACCGGTGTCACTTCCGATCAGCTTCGTGATCAGGATACCGAAACTCTCAGTCCAAACCTTGATGCAAACATTGCTACTTTTAGGGAAGCCATGAACAAATCAGGTTTCGCCCTCAATGCCCGGGCGATAGCCGCAACAGATAAATACACAAAATCATTTTCAGACGGTTCAACAGAGGATCAACGGGCAGCTGTATGTGAAGAAATGAACGCAGATCTTGCACATATTCTCCAGAATTGGGACAGTGCAATGAATAGCGTCAGCAACACTTTCCGTCGTATCGGAGTTGCAACTGCCACTCTCGAAGATGTTCAGTACAGACTGCAGACTGCTCAGGACAGTTATATCGAGGAGTATAACGATCATATGGCCATCGATACCTATGATGCCATCGTAAAGATGTATCAGAACCAGTTCTCCTACAATGCCGCCATGCAGGTAGGCTCCAAGATCATGCAGAATTCCTTGTTTGATTTTGTTCATTAAACCAATAATTTTTTTAAAGTAATAGCAATATTTAATATAATAAGATATACTTAATGGAGGTTGTCATTCATGTTGACATTAGAAACAAGAGACTATGGCACAATTGAGTATGAAGAGTCTGATATTATTCATTTCACTGACGGACTCTTCGGTTTCAGCGAGTTAAAGGATTATATTCCACTGGTTTTGGATGAGAACGAGGACAATACTATCCTTCTTCTCCAATCTTTGGCGAACACAGACATCGCATTTGTGGTTGTTAATCCGTTTTCACTGGATCCTGATTACAATCCGGTTCTTAGTCAGGAGGAGTTGTCATATCTCTTTGTGAAATCAGAAGATGATCTTTCATATTATGTTGTTTGTGTTCTCAGAAACAATTATCTTGAGAACACTGTCAATATGAAAGCACCGATTGTTATTAATCCTGATAAGCGTATCGGCATGCAGGTCATTCTTAACGATTCTGAGTATGAGTTCAGAAAAAAGTTAAGTTCGTTCTCTACCGTTCAGGAGGGACTTCTTAAAACCGGGTCCGACGCATGATCTTCGGCACAGCCGAAAAAAAAGTATAGGGTAGGTGATAAGGATGCTGATCTTAAGGAGAAAGAAAAACGAAAGTATACTTATAGGAGATAATATCAGAATTACTGTTGTTGAGAGCGCTTCCGACGGTGTTAGACTTGCCATTGATGCTCCAAAACAGATTTCCATTCTAAGAGAAGAACTTTCCATAGCTGAACAGGAGAACAAGATAGCTACATCACCTAATCCGGATGCCATCACAGGACTTCAGGATTCTTTAAAACATATCACATTAAAGAAAAACAAGCCTGTAGTACAGAGTGAAGAAACCTCTGCCGATGAAGCTAAAGGAAACGATAAACAGTCTTGATCATTATGAATATCATATAGAATTTAAGCCGCCGATATACATCGGCGGCCTTTTTTACATTTTCACATTCAAAAATCGGTGTACTATTTTCTGTCTCCCATAATCCTGTTTACAGACACCAAACAGCTCCTGTTATTGCTCTTCCTGTTCAACTTCTTCAATGGTTGGGAAATGCCACTTCTGAACACCCACTGAATTGTGATTCTCATCCTGAGCCACAACTATCTCCGGTTCTCTTGGTCTCTTTACCGTAGTTCCGTCCTCTGAAGGTGTACCCTCTCCTTCTCTTGTGAAGCTATATTCAAGTTTGCCGGAATCCGTGTACTGAGGAGTTATGGTAACCTTATCTGATGTACGGTTTTTGTCATTGGACAAAAGATTATTAAACAGAGATACGTCCATACCCAAAAGAGAATTGCCCTGAAACTCTTCAAAATCATTCTTTTCTCTTTCAGTTTGACTTTCTCTTGCATCGCTGCTCTTCGCCGGCTCCGCTTCTCCGGAAGTTGTTTCCTTAGGAACTTCTCCCAGCTTAGGGAACTCCCAGAGTCCTATCTCTGTCTCAGCATTCTCATCGACAAGGAAATCCTCCTCGGTGACATTCTCTCCTGCACTTTCCTTTATCTCCTTTTCAAGCATAGACTTCTGCTGTTCGTCCGCAAGTACTGAATCGAATATCTTGCCGGCCTTGCTTCCATCCTCTTTGGATACCGCAACGCCACTCATGGCACCATTCTCAAGGGCTCTTGTTGTCCTGGTCTCCTTAGGAAGATAGGATATATTGCCCTTGCTCTTAACCTCTGAGGATGCACTGCTTCGCTCTTTAGACTCGCTCTGAACACCGCCTCCAAATTGAACTCTCAGGGTCTCCTTTATCATCCTTATGCATCTCAAGAACCAGAAAACAGGCAGGAGTATCGGGAACTTCTGAAGTGTAGGATACAAAGAACTCATATATTTGTATTCCGGGAATACCCAGAGTATCTGCTGCTTAACACCGTCCCAGAACTCACCTCTTTGCTGTCTTCTAAGTTCCTTTTCCTCTTCACGCTTTTCCTTATCGATATGCTTCTGGATATCATTTCTAAGAGTATTGGCCTGAGGAACCATCTCTGTTCCTATAACACCACTGCTAAGTATCCTGCTCTCTACGCTGTCATATACAGCCCCATCCTCTATGGCAAGATCCAATATATCATCCGCCTTGGATCCGAACCACATGGCTGCAATATGTATCATACATTGCGCAAGAATGTCTATCTTAAACTCTTTGAATCGGGTCCAGATAAAATTCTGATTCATCTTCCCTTTGAACTGATGGTAAAAAAGAAAAACATCAAGAAGCTTTCGTACAGTAAGAGAATTTTCACAATAGTTATAGCAGATCTCCGCCATACGGAATACGAAGCTTGATTCAAGAGAAAAGGTGTGCATGGAATTGAAAGTTCTGTCTATATAGGCCCTTTCCATCAAGGACGTCATACACTTCTGATAGTTCCTGGTAATGAACGGAAGCTTATAGTATATCTCAACCATAAATCCGTTACCGGCTCTCATATGCTCTCCGAACTTTGGATAAAAATGGTCTGTAAGATATCCAAGATCCACCAGAAAGCCCTTGGCAAGACTGTAATCCTTCTCACTGAGAAGCAGTCTCAACGGGCTGTTACTGGCACTTTCCGGTATCCTGTACAGGCGTCTCGTGGCTGATGACTCAAGAACCGTTGCAGATATCTTATGCATATTAAGAAGTGTCAATATCTCGAGCTCTGAGTTCTCGTAGCTTGATGAATACATAAGGCTTTCCTGATAACGTTCAAAAAACCTCTCGCCCCACTTTTGAGGCACATGCTCTGAAGCACCAAGCATACCAAGATAGATGATATTGGCTATCTTATGATAGTCGGCAAGATGAAAAAGTCTTTCCCAGTCCATCTTCATGGATCGCTTCGGAATCTCCTTTTGCCTGATCACCGCCCCCGCAAGATTGATCAGGTACCTGCCTTCAAATATTGTTCGATTCATGTTGCTGCTCTTCCCCCCGCAAATCCGTTCTTCCGGATTTCCCAAGTTCTATACAATGTTATGGTCTAATTTTAACATAAAAGAACCACAGAGAAAATCTCCGTGATTCTTTAAACACATATAAAAACTAATAATTTTTACGTTCTTTTATAAGCATCAGTTACTTATTCCCTATAATATGATTTATCCTGAGCAAGCTGTATATTTAAGCGCCGATCCTGCATTTGAAGCTCTTTTATCAAAGATCGAGTCTTCAGTCTTATATCTTTCACAAGCTTTTCATCTTCAGTTTCCGGTACGATTTCCTCCGGATCTGTAAATATAAGTCTGTGTGCAATCAGCGCTGCCTTAGGTCCGGCTTCACCCAAAAGTTCTATGGTTTCCGTTGTGTGTTGAACCTTTTTGATGGCATCCATTCGTTCATCAAGAAGAATCTCTGCTGTATATCCATCATTTCCGGACAGAACCTGAGACAGCTCGTCTGTCAGATTCTTTACATCTTTTATATACGTATATTTACGCTGATACAGAATCGCAAGATTTTCGACATCTAAAATATCTTCCATACTCATCTCCGAATATCAACCTACAACACTGGCCTGTCTTGCTTCATGTGTATCCTGAACCAGATGACTGGCCCCTTCAAATCCATCACGAAGATCCTCT
Organism: Oribacterium sp. WCC10; assembly: GCF_900113415.1. Classification (GTDB taxonomy): domain Bacteria; phylum Bacillota; class Clostridia; order Lachnospirales; family Lachnospiraceae; genus Oribacterium. The sequence continues at coordinate 55,454 of NZ_FOPH01000004.1, forward strand.
ATGATCTCTACAAGCTTTGGAATCTCTCCCTTTAAACTCTTACCCGAAGCCTTTACCTTTGAAAGATCATATATGATGTAATCATACAGTCTTCTCAGATCTCTGCTTATAGGAATCGACATATCCAGAGTGTTTATAAGATATCTTATGATCTTAACTGTTTTTGCTATATAATCTTCAAAAGCAGTTATATCTCCATCTTCCAGAGCCATGTCAGCTTTTCTAAGATCCTTCATGCACTCATCATACAGAAGGATCAAAAGCTCAACAGGGGACATGGAGAAAATAGTATCTTCTTTATATTTACCATAAGTCATGAACGGCACCTTCTTTTCAAATCATGTACAGAAACTAATCATTTACTACATATGGTATATCGGCAAAAAACTTAATATGATAAGCTTGAAAGATAGCTTGACTGAGAGTTCATGCTGTTTATAAGAGTCTCAAGATTTGAGAACTGTTTAATGTATCTGTCCTGTTCTGTCTTGAGCTTACTCTTCCACTTTTCCAGTTCCTCCTTGTAGTCTTTTGTCTTTTTGTATATTTCATTGTTATTCTTTGTGGCAGAAAGCTTTGTTGAACCGGCCACTTCAACAAGACGACCGTAGGAGTTACCGTTTCTTGATGCATATCTTGTTGCATAAGGAGTCAACTGCTTATTGATAGTAGCACCAAATCCGGTCTTCTCCTCCGTTCCACACATGATTTCTTCAACCTTGGTTGAATCTGTTTCCATAGCCTTACGGAATTTATCTTCATCAAATGAAAGCTGTCCGCCATCTGCATGATCCGAACTCATAGTGATGCCTATGCTCTCAAGATCACTGTAACTTATGCCTCCTCTGATGATATCATTCATCATTCCGTGAAGTTCATATGAAAAATTTCTAATCTCGCTATCGTTATAAAGTATTCCTTCTTTCGCCTTTTTATTCCACTTTTCAATTTCCTTTTCGGTCATCTCATCTTCCTGTTCTTCAGTCAGAGGATCATAACCGCTGGAAGGTCTGGTGGTCACATGAGTATTAACCTCTTCGACAAGTTTATTGTAGGCTTCTATAAACTCTTTTACACGCTCTGTCGCCTTATCAACATTGGCAGAAGCTGTAAAGGTTACGCTTGCACCGGCATCATAAGATACTGTTCCATCCGCTACAGATATATCACCAAATGTTCCGCTAGCGGTAACCTTGAGACCGTCTACATTAAATGTATTGTTGTGGCTGGTTATGGCTACAGGCTCAGAACCACCGTAACTTACATACATTACAGCATCTTTTCCGGCTGTAAACTGTGATTCATCCTCGCCAAACAGTGCTTTGGCCGCACCGTTAAGTTTAACTTCGCTTTCTTCTCCGGTCTCCTTATCGAAGAACATAAACTTACCGGTACTTTCAACATAAGTTGCCTTTACACCTGCATCACTATTGTTAATGGCACTTACAAGATTACTGATTGTTGATTCACCTGTTACTTCAAAAGATTTACCATTGATAGTCATATCAGTGATATTTCTATCTGAAAAACCAAGATCGCTGAGTTTTGAAGATTTGGTAGCAGTCTCCCCTGTAGAACTGTCAGTCATCTTTGTAGATGTAAAATATGCTGATGATGCAAGCTGACTGACACCCTTCACGGAAATATAATCAAGAAGATTGGAGTTGCCGGTCGCAGAAATAAGTGATGTTGATGAACTGTTTCCTTTGGCAGTGACGTCAGACTTGGCATATAACGAGTTATTGACTATACTTGTTTTTCCGGAGTAGCTCAGGTAGTCATCTTCCATATCTATCATCTTATCGGTGATACTGTTGTATGCTTCCTGTCTCCACTCCTGCCTGGTAATATTCTGATTTGTTTTCGTTATCTTACTGTTGGTAGTTGATGTCAACTGTTCTATCAAAGCATCTCGGTCAAGTCCGGATGCAAGTCCTCCGAAACCTTTCAAGGAGGTATTTCCTAATGCGCTCGTTGAGCTGCTGCTGTCTGATACTTTCATATTAATGCTCCTTCATAATAAAAACGAAGACCTTCCCTGGCCTATACATACTGATTCCTACTGTCATTATCGACACAAACACTAAATTAATAACCTGTAAACAAAAAATCCTCCATGATATATGAAATAACTATATCATAGAGGATTCTCTATAAATTTTAATTATATGTTACTGATCATTGCATACGGTCATCACCATGGTGAGGATGCTCTTTAACTGCTCTTATGGCTCTCATGATAGCTGCCAGTATATCCATCCTGTAACTGTCATGATAAAAACTGATCCTTGCAGAGGTTGACTTCTTATACATCACAACATACTTGGCCGGAAGATGGGATAATGTTGCAGCAAGTACGTCTGCCTGACACCTCTCACATGTACAGCACCCCTGATTTTTCATATATGCCAGGATATTCTCACTCTTCAAGCACTCCTGCATGATATTGACTATATGGAAACCTTCCTGAACTTTGGCTTCACCGAAAACCTTTTCTTCCAGACGTTTCTGTATGGCGTCAGAAATCACATCTCTGTCCTCGTCAGACTCAACTCTTATAGCACGTCTCTTTTCCTTTACAACCTCGTTTCTGAGTCCGATGTTATCAAGACCATAGGAATAATTGTTTCCGTAACCTCCAGGAACTACCCTTTTCCCCTTTTTCCCTTTTGACTTTGTTTCTCCATCGGGGTCAAGCTCCCCCAGAAGTCTTTCCTGCATATTCTGAGAATTCTTCTCAGGGTTCCCTGATATCATGGCATTGATGTCTTCGATTTCTTTTGCCTTTGCCTCTTTTTTGGCCTTTTTGGCATCCTTCAGTCCCTGTCTGATGGTAGCCGCTATATTCTCGGCAAAATCTGCCGCTTCCCCAATCGATTCAAATGTCCCCTTTTTATCATCAAATGTTTCTGTACCCACATTACCCTCCTTAAAGATGCAGAATCATCTCTTCTTCATACTCTATTCTCTTGCCGCTTCTCTTTCCTGGAAAAGCTGAAGTTCATCCTCCGAGGGATACATATCAACCTGTTCTTTTATACTATCATCATCCATAGAATGATAATTGGCAAAAATGCCTTTACCGGTTTCAGCCCGCCGGTGTATAAGCGATGTATTCCAGTCGCTGGCCGATACTTTATCCTCATCTATATAATATACGATATCACCGTACTCATTGAAATCAAAATAATAGTGTTCCACACTAGTGAAATCGTAGTCACCAATATTCATACTGAAAAAATTGTAGTCATTCATGTCCTTTGACACGATCATCCAGACATTTCCCTGCTGTTCCTCGCGCCTTAGTTCCGCAGTTTCATCTGAAACAAAATCGAGCTCCATAACCGTATAAAACTCTTCTTCCTCAGAATTCCAGAGTTTGATGTCAAGAACCTGACTGTTTTCTGTTTCAGCATTGATAACTATGATATCTCTGTAACCGTCTCCGTTAAGATCATAGAGAGTAAATGCAGCGTTTGTGGCATTTAGAGAGGCCAGAAACTCCTTCTGCTGCGATGTAACGGTTACTTTTCTGTTTAAGTCGGAAACCACCTTTTTCAGGCTTTTTTTTGCTTCTTCCCTCCATTTGTCAAAGGACTTAAGCTCAGCTCCGTCTGCTCCCACAAACTTATCACCACTTGCGGTATAGCAGTTTCTCTGCATGATTCCATCTGTTCCAAGATAATGTGTCTTTCCGGTATCATCATCGGAAAACCACTTATCCGTAGACATTAGTCCCTCACCCTCTATGTGATATCTGTTTCCTCCATAGTCGACCCATTCATTTTCCACAGGATCATCATATGTATAATAAAGATACCACTTTCCGTTATCGTAGAGCCAGGAATATGCGAGAGTCTTAATTGGAAAAGATGTCATCAGCAAAAAGAATACTGCGAAAAAGCATCCACAGAATGCAGCCCTACTGATTTTTGAATATGAATTATCCAATCTTACACCCCCATATAAAATCCCTTTAACCGGATACTGTATCGAAAACAAAGGCAGGCATATAGTATGCCTGCCTTAAAATACTTTTCGTATTACATCCCCTTGAAATTGCTCTTTCTCTGCTCTTCATATCTACCGATAAGAGTATCCATGATATGAACAAGATGACCGATCTCGGGCTTGGAAAGCTGCTCATCCGCACCAAGCTCCTTGCCCTTTGCACGCATCTGCTCATCGATAAGTGATGAGAAAATAACAACCGGCAGATGACGGAGATGAGGATCAGACTTGATAAGCTTCGTCAGTCTGTGACCATCCATCATAGGCATCTCAAGGTCTGTGATGACCATACTTACCTTTTCATAACAGTGAGGATCATCCTTTATACCGTCAAGATAGTTCCAGCATTCCTGTCCGTTGTTGAACATATGAATATCTGTAAATCCGGCTCTCTGAAGTGAATCCAGTATCATCTTCTGAAGAAGTACCGAATCCTCTGCTATAACTACAGGCGCCTGATTTATAGGTCTGTCACCCATTTCATCGATTTCTGATACCTGAATTGTTGTTTCCGGAGAGATCTCTGCTACGATCTTCTCAAAATCCAGAACTGTAACGAGCTGCTCGTCACACTGTGCGATACCTGTCGCAACAGACTCATCACCTGAGCCGAGAGTTTTATCAGGCTTCTGTATGCTCTTCCATGATATACGGCTTATTCCCTCGATGCTGTCCACTCTGAACGCAACCATCATCTTGTTAAAGCCTGTGATGATGAACAGATCTCGGTCACCATAGTCCTTACGTTCTCCTGTAAGATACTGTCCGAGATTGATAACCGTGATAAGCACGTCTCTCGGTTTAAAGAAGCCTTCAACCGCCGGATGAGAATGTGGCATAGGTTTAACTTTTTCAGTCATCATGATTTCAACTACTTTGGCAACATTGATACCATAGTATTCGTTCATGACCTTGAACTTCATGATCTCAATTTCATTTGTACCGGACTCAAGCAGAATTCCGTCCTTTTTATTGTTCTTCAATTCAGGTTTCCTCCTAACGGTTAAAATTACAAATGTTTCTCCGGATGACCAAATGTTTTTATCACCACATCACCCGTACCTACATCCAGGCTCATTGTTCTGGCATAATTGGCTCCACAATCCTCTGCACGGATATGAAAACCTTCTTTTTGTAAAATCTGACGCACGGTCTGAGCATTTCTCTCCCCGATGTTACCGAAACTGGCATTACCACTGATCTCAAACATCTTAGCTCCGCCCGCTATCTTTACGATGGCTCTGCTCTTTACCATCCCAAATGCTGTCAACTTTCGGATAGTCTCTGCAAGACCAGTATCTGCATATTTCAGTAAATTAGCATCATCTTTGTTCTGTCTTATGGGGAGCATGATATGAAGCAGTGCCCCCAGCTTTAAAACAGGATCATAAAAAGCTATTCCTATACATGAACCTAACGCATAAGTGATTATCTCACCCTGTCCTCGAGTCAGCTTCATGTCGCCGATCCCGACCTTCAGTTGTCTATCCATCATAGATTAACTAACCCCTAACTTCTCCAATATACGATTCAGGGATGCAATATCAGGCAGCATAAGCAACCAGTCGTTATAAGTCTTACCATCTATCACAAAATCCGCATTACAATACATCAGCTTATCAGTTTCGTAACCATACTCAGCTATAGGTACCGTGAGAATGGCACCAAGCATGTTGACCGCGGCACTTGGAACCGAAAGTCCTATATGCATGTCTACAAGTTCTGTGAATGCGTTCACATAAGAACATATAATGATGTTACCTATCTCTGTCAGGGCCGAATGTGCCATGGTATCCATCTGTTCAAATCCCGCATACGACATGCCCATCATCTTGTCAAAGATGGTATTGGCAAACTCAAGATTGAACAGGAAAAGCATAAGACCATTTATATCCCCGTCCATTTTCACCAACGTTGCTCCGACAATCTGCTCGATATTGCCGCCGATTGCCTCAATCGCTTCATCATACCCAAGTATCTTTACCTGCGGAATAGTAATACGGACCTCTTTCTGGAGCATCTGTGACAATGCTGTCGCCGCATGTCCTGTACCGATACTTCCTATCTCTCTCATTACATCCAGATCCTGGAGGTTCATCTCCCCGTAATCTTTTATCCTCATTACCTGTTCCCCACTTTATATTATCTCAACTGATTGATGGTGGACTGAATCTCATCAGAGGTTGTAACCACCTTTAATGCATATGAAAATGCTCTCTGAGTCTCAACAACTTTGCTCATTTCCTTTGCGATATCTGTACTTGAACTCTCAAGTGCTCCTGACTGAACATGCGGATTTGTCACAAGTGCCGCCGTGTTCTCAGTATCACCTTCCTGTACTACAAATTCATTGTCTCCTTGACTTAATAATCGGCTCGGATGCGGAAAAGTATAAACGCCAATTGTAGGTTTTTCTTCAGTTTCTGCGGTTTCTGTGGTATTCGTATCACTTGTATTTTCCGAACTCTTTTCAAAAAGAGTTGTCAGATCCAAAACGTCCGCTTTAAGCTTTTTTCCGTCCTGATCAAGAACATATTTGCCCGATTCCGTCATAAGATAGAACTCTCCATCCGGCATCAGTCCGCTGTGAAAATGTCCGTTCCGTGTATATGATATGGAATCATCTCCCGGATCCTGTACCATGAAGAATGTATTATTATCGAGAAGCGCAAGATCCGAAGTCACATTAGTGACATTTAAACTTGATACATTGAAATTGGTATTGGTCTGATGAACCACCGCTCCCGCACCTGCCTGAAGTTCTGTGACCGCTTCTCTTGAATCATTGAGATTGTAATTGATCAGTTCTCTGAAAGGTGCACTTTTAGCCTTAAAACCTGTTGTATTGATATTTGCGAGATTGTTTGAGGTCACAGAAAGTCTTTTTGTAAAATTATCTGCGCCTACCGCACCGGTCCAAAATGACATCTCCATAGTCTTTCCTCCTTATGTCATAATTGAATCAACTACAATCTGCCTACATCGGATGAAGCCTTAGCCATAACCGAGTCATACATCTTGAGCATCTGTGCAGCTCCCTGAAGAGCCCTCTGTGAAGAGATCATGATGGACATTTCGTCTACCATATCCACATTGGCCTTTTCAAGCATGGTCCACATAAGCTGGGTTCCATCAGCTCCATTCACTACTGTAGCCGCCTGATTGGTACTGTATAGACCGTTATCCTCCTTATGAAGCTGTGTAAGATCCTGAAAATCCACAAGTTTTATCTGTCCGTAGGATGTAACCTGATTTTCAGTTCCGTTTGCCGCATTATTCTGTTCTGTTCCATCTGCTTTGCCTGTTTTTTCTGCGGCAGCAGTACTATCAACAATAATATTTCCTGCTTTATCTACATAGAAATTCTCTGTAGGTATCCTGATGGGCTGATCGTCCGCACCAAGCACACGTCCCAGACCGTTAAGTTCAAGATATCCCTCCTGATCAACAGAGAACGATCCGTCTCTTGTATACCTGACTCCACCCTCGGTCTGGATAGAGAACCATCCGTTTCCTCCTATAGCAAAGTCATATATATCATCTGTCTGCTCAAAGGCTCCCTGTTCATAATTTGTGTAAGTCTGATCCGCAGCAACAATCTTCGAAGTGGTTGCCAGATCCGTCGGATTGTCCTTGTTATACTTTCCTGTTCGGATGAGCATTTCCTCCTGAAACGTGGTTGCAGTCATAGTATCTTTTTTATAACCTGCCGTCTGTATATTCACCATATTGTTACTGATCACATTCAGTCTTCGCTGCTGCGTCAGCATACCGGATGTCAGATTGTAAAATCCCTGATACATTTTCGCTCCTGTCCGGGTCCTACCCTTTAAAGTCCGCACTTAATTTTTTAAATAACGGATGTAAAAAAATATCCTCGGAGTCATGACAGCTTTGCCATATAGTTCTTCAATTTCTCGATTGCAATAGAGTGCAGCTGAGACACTCTCGGCTGACTTATATTCATGACTTCCGCAATCTGGTTCATATTTAATTCGTCAACATAATAGAGAGATATAACCTTTTTTTCACTATCTTTCAGTGAATCGATGGCTCTCGCCAATGTTGCAACTGTTTCGCCCTGCAAGAAACTACCCTCCGGTTGTGTATTGACATCATCAGATGCCACCTGAAACAAAGTCTCATCATTATCATCATAGGTCATGTCCAGTGAAAGGACATTGACCATGGTTCGCATACGATCAACCTTTTTGATCTTCTTAACGTCCATCTTGTAATACTTTGAGATCTCTTCATCACTTGGTAAATGTCCAAGTTTTCTCTGAAGTTCATCTCTCGCATCTTCGATGTTCTTTCGATCTCTGTGATAGTTACGAGGCATCCAGTCATTCTTGCGTATAAGGTCTATGACCATACCTCTGATACGTCTGGATATAAATGTCTCAAACTTGTTATCCTTCTCGATGTCATAGCGATCGATGGCTTTCATTATCTCGATGACGCCTTCATTGATGATATCCTCCGGCTGCATCGTATCGCTGTAAACATCTCTCATCTGATAGGCTACACTCTTGACTATGTAAATGTAGCGCATCGTCAGTTCCTGCTTTATACGATTGTCCTGATTCTGCTTATAAAGTAAAAACAGTTCTTCATTACTCCTCGTTTCGAGGTCTTCAATCGTTTCCCTGAATAATGTGTCCATCATAAACTCATCCCCTCTAACTATTCAAACTAAATCCCTAATCCCGTTCACGTATTGTTGACAGATTTACATCTGCACACCCCCAGTGTGCTTTATATTGATACTACTCCTCCAGCTTCAGACTCCCTATAGCCTGAATCTGAACATTATTTGCGACTTCATTGAATGAAAGTACTCTGACCTGAGGGTAAAACTGCTCTATCAAATGATAGAAATGTGCTCTCATTACCTCTGAGGTCAATATAACAGGAGTCTGAGACAGATCCTTGAATTTCTTCATCTCCTCAGATACCTGTCTTACCAGGCTCTGAAGTACTTCAGGACTGAGTGCAAGATAGTATCCGCTCTCTCCCTTTGAAAGAGAACTTACCATCGAACGTTCCAGATCCGCATCAAGCGTGACAACCTTCATATTGCCATCTTCACAGTACATTCTGGTGATGGTACGCTTAAGCGATATTCTGACCTGTTCAACAAGGGAATCAATATCTTTGACAGGTAAACCCGTTTCTGTTATCACATCCACCATAGTTTCAACTATGGTTTCAAGATCCTTTATGGATACTCCCTCTTTCAGAAGCATCGTAAGAACCTTCTGTAACAGATTGTAGGAAACCAGTGTCGGAAATGCCTCACTCACTAATTCCGGCGCTGTTTTCTTCAGATTCTCAACCAGTCTGAATATCTCCTGCCTTGTGATAAGTTCAAAGCTGTGCTGCTTTATAACTTCGCTCATATGTGATACAAGCACCGACAGCGGATCGATAACCGTATATCCGTACATCTCCGCTCTCTCACGCTGTTCAGGCTTGATCCACTTACTTGGTATACCGTATGCCGGCTCTATGGTCTCGATACCATCAATCTCACGTTCAACATGTTCCGGTTCCAGAGCCAGATAGAAGTCGGTGAGTATCTCTCCTACGGCAACAGCCTCTCCCTTTATCTTTATGGTATATTCATTTGTCCCGAGCTTGGCACTGTCACGTAGTCTGACCGACGGAATGACATAACCCATATCCTGAGCATATTGCCTTCGGAAAACGACTATACGGCTTATAAGTCTTCCGCCAACCGACTCATCGGCCAACGATATAAGGCTATAGCCAAAGTCGATCTCGATAGGTTCAACCTGCAAAAGATGGTAGACATTGTTGACATCCTTGAAGAATTCTTCCTGGGTTTGTGCCGGTGCCTTTTCAGTTGTCTGTTCCTGTTCCTCAGCTGCAGGCTCTTCAGCTCCGATATTTCCGATTCTCTGTCTTGCACCCTGACTGGCTGCCCTGTAAGCCTCCGCCCTGACTGCTTCAGGTGCCTCTGCTATCATTCGCTGCATATAGAATCCGGCTGCCATAAATCCGAATCCGATAAGCAGAATCTGAAATATCGGCATGCCCGGCAATATGCAAAGAACACAAATAACACCGCCTGCAATCATAAATGATCTTGGCTGTGCCAGAAACTCCTTCGATATGTCCTCGTTAAGTGATCCCTCTGCTACGGCACGGGTAACTATCATGCCGGTTGCTGTAGAAATAAGAAGTGATGGGATTTGTCCCACAAGACCATCACCAACGGTTGCAATAGTGTATGTGTTTAAAACGGTACCGATGTCCTGTCCGGACTGAATGATACCTATGACACTACCTCCTATCAGATTGATAGCGGTAGTTATCAGTGACATGACGCCGTCACCTTTTACAATTTTCGTAGCACCATCCATGGAGCCGTAAAAATCGGACTCTCTTTGAACATTCATCCTTCGACGCGCAGCTTCCTGCTCGTCGATGAGACCCGCATTAAGATCCGAGTCTATGGCCATCTGCTTTCCCGGCATAGCATCGAGGTTGAATCTTGCTGAAACCTCTGCTACACGTTCAGCACCCTTCGTGATGACCGTGAAGTTCATGAGAACAATGACGATATAGATTACAAGACCGACAACAACATTTCCCTGAAGAACGAAGTCACCGAATGATGCGATAACCTGTCCAGAGGAACCGCCATTGGACAGGATGTTTCTTGTGGTCGAAACATTGATACCAAGACGGAAGAGTGTAGTTAACAGAAGCAATGACGGATAAATCGAAAATTCCAACGGACTGTGGATCGTCATAGTGATAACCAGGATCATCATGGATATAGCCATATTAAGGACTATACACAAGTCCGCCATGAAAGGCGGCAACGGAATGATCAGGAGCAATATGATAACCAGTGCCATAACAACTATGGAATTATCTGCGATAAATTTCGTCCATTTCATAGTCTGTGATCTGTTTTCTTTTCTCTTATTCTATTCTCTATACCTTACGAACATTCTAGATATAGGTTTATTATAATGTTTTTTTAAAAGATTGTCTCGAAAAAATTATATTTTCCATTAATTTTTTTAGATTTTTCTTTAAAACGATTCATATTCTGCACATTTTTAACCCTTCCGCTCATTTGATTTTTGTAAATCCTGCACACCCGGCTATGCAGGTAGCTCACCGTGCTTCTGACGATAGATATATACAAGAATCTCTGCAACCGCACTGTAGTAGTCAACCGGTATCTCCTGCCCTATCTCGCATGATGCATAAAGGGCTCTTGCCAGTGGTTTGTTTTCTATCCATGGGACATCATTCTTTTCTCCGGTCTCAACTATCTTAAGCGCCATTAGATCAAGACCTTTTGCAACAACGTATGGTGCCCCTCTCCTGTCAGGGTCATACTTTAACGCAACAGCCACATGTGTCGGGTTACGGACGATAACATCCGCCTGAGGGACTTCCTGCATCATTCGTCGATTGGTCATCTCTCTGTGCTTCTGTTTCATTTTGTTCTTGACCTCAGGGTTACCGTCGATCATCTTTGACTCGTCCTTTACTTCCTGCTTGGTCATCATGAGATCCTTATGATACTTGTATCTCTGATACAGATAGTCCAGAAATGCTATTACGGAAAACGCAAGCGCAACCCTGAGTATCAGATCCCATATGAAGCTGAGCAACAGAAGTGTTGCATTGAAAGGCGCCATATTCAGCATTCTCGCAATAGGCAGAAGCTTGTCCTTTATAATGAATATCAGAAGAACTATAAGAATGGATATTTTAAGCATGTTCTTCAAAACTTCCACTGAGTTGCTCAGTGAAAAAACCTTCTTTATTCCGGATAAAGGATTCAACTTGCTGAATTTCACCTTCGTCGCTTTTTTTGAATAGTTGAACTTTGTCTGTACCCCATGAGAAAGGATAGCAAGGATAACAGCTACAAGCAGTATAGGGAGTGAACATACCAGTGCATACAGTATAAAACGATAGAACAATGGTCCCGCTATGGGATTATATTCACTGTGAGCTATACAATCCAATATGTACCTGAGCATACTTATGATGTATCTGTAAATGGTAGGAATCATAATACGAACCATCACAAATACTCCAAGCAGCATAACCACTGTGGCTACATCTTTGCTCTGACAGACATTTCCTTCCTTTCTTGCCTCGCTGATCTTATGCGCGGTAGGCTCCTCGGTTTTATCAGCGCCATCATCACCCATATGCAAACTCCTTTATAAACGTATGCTTTTTGTCATCTGTTACTGATACACAAATGCCAATTAAAATGACTCCATATTAGATGAACTAAAATATTTCTGCCTGTTATCATCTGTCCTTTAAGAACTTAAGGTGTATCATCCTGCAAGTATCAGCAAAATATCATCAAGATGCGAGTACATCTGTTCCAAAATGTTAATAAGCATTTCTGACATTGGTGTATAAAGCACCAAAAGCATAACCATACCAACTATGATCTTCAGTTGAAAATTTACTGAAAAGATATTAAGCTGCGGAATAACTCTCATAAGAACACCAAGCGCAATCTCTGCCAAAAGCTCTATGGCAATCAGTGGTAATGCAAAAGTCAATCCTAAAACAATACATCCATTAAACAAATCGATCATGAACAAGGATAGATTTGCATCAATATGCACCTGTCCAAAAGGGATAAGTCTGATGGAATCATAAATTATACCCAGATATCTCAGATGACCATTGGTTGTAAAAAACAAAAAGCTCATCATTATCGCAAAAAGATTGGCATTGGGCGTAATTTGCTGATTTGATGCAGGGTCATACATCTGTGCCATGTTAAGACCCATCATAAAATCAATGACGGTACCGCCGAAGCGGACTACCGCCAATGTTAGTTCCATACCAAACCCGATGCATGCACCGACTCCCAATTCTTTGATAAGCATAAATGCATATTCAAGCAATGTCTCCGGCTCAGCCATAAGCATCCCGTCAGTCCACACATAGATCATGAGAGAAATCATGAAAACAAACATTCCCTTGACGGTTCCCGGAAATTCGGATCTTGATAATACTGAATTTAATTCTATCACTCCCGTTACACGCATAACGATGAAGCTAAATAAAATCAACATTTCAGCCTCCGGATGCAATCAAAGCAAAAACCTGTATTGTAAAATCATGTATCTTCTGAAGAATGGTACTTCCAAGCAATGCAAGCACTATCAATATGGATAAAAGCTTAGGAACAAATGTCAGTGTCTGCTCATTTATGGACGTGGCTGCACTGAATATCGCAAGGAAAATTCCTACTATCATACTTATAAGCAGCAGCGGCAATGCAATCTCCAAAGCGGTCTGGAATGTCTGTCTCAGCATATCAAGTGCAAGTTCAGTAGTCATGTCATTCTCCTATCGGAAACTGTTAATAATCGTAGAAAACATAAGTTCCCAACCGTTAACAGTAATAAACACAAGCAGTTTAAACGGCATGGATACCATCGTAGGCGGCAGCATAACCATACCCATGGCCATAAGTGTCGTTGATACAACGATATCTATGAGAAGAAACGGAAGATAAATGAGAAATCCTGCAGTAAAGCCTCTCTTAAGCTCTGATGTCATAAAAGCCGGCGTTATAACCGTCAGAGGATAATCTCTTACATCATCCTGCTCTGCAATCTGAGACATCTCAACAAATGTGTCCAAAGTCTCCTTTTCAGTATTTCTGAGCATAAACTCCTTGGCAGGACCTGCCATCCTTTTGATGCATTCCTCCTGAGTTATACGTCCTGCACGATAGGGCTGATAAGCAACCTCATTTATCTCTGCTATCGTTGGACTCATGATAAATAATGTGAGAAATAATGCCATTCCGGCCATGACCATATTGGGTGGCGTATTCTGCACACCCATCGCATTACGCGTAAAAGACAGGATAATAATTGTTCGAGTGAACGAAGTCATCATGACTACGATGGATGGCACCATTGCTACCATCGTCAGCATGAATATCAAATCCAATGTCGGCACATTACCGCCATTTAATCCGGTCAGTAAATCCCCCATCATTTACTGCTTTCCTTTCCGTCTCTGAACTGCTTCCAATACCTGTTCAGACACTGAGAAAAATCGCTTTGAAGCGGAGTCCCCAAACTCCTTTCCAGCGAATAATCGCCATCGAGCTCCTTGAGGATAGAAACCCCTTGAGAAGAGGAGCTCATAAGATAGAACTTAGAGTCTACCTTAACGATCAGAAGCAGACGATCCTGTCCGACTGCCAGCTGATCTATGACTTCCATATATCTCGCAGTACTGCTGCGATGCCAGGTCTTTCCCAGATATCTGCTGCTGGCATACGCCAACAGCAGAATGAGTATAAAGACAAGAAATCCGGATAAAAGTGAAATCGTGCTATGCATATCATCACAGACTTTCCGGATTGATTTCCTTACTTACGATCTCTGTGATACGGATACCGAAGTTATCTTCTACTACAACGATATCGCCGCGGGCTATACACTCACCGTTTACATAGAGATCTGCCTGCTCACCGGCCATCTTGTCCAAAACTACAAGTGAACCCTGTGTGAACTCCAGTATATCCTTGACAAGCTTCTTGGTTCTTCCTATCTCGACTGAGATCTCCAGAGGAACCTTCATGAGCATCTCTTTGTTTTCTTCCTGCTCACCGTAGTCTTCACTCTCACCATACTCAGGTGAATTGAGAGACTGTATCTTGACACCGGGACGAGGCTGATTCTTACTTGCCTTTCTGTCCTCTTCGATGTCCTTGATAAGCTGCATCATCTGAGTCTGTGACTGCTGCATCTGATTAAGCAGCTGTAATGTCATAGGATCCGGTGCTCCGGCTACAGCCTGAACATACTGTGGTGCCTGGGCTGCAGGTGCAGCGGCAGGTACTGGAGCAGGTGCCGGCATCGGAGCCGGTGCAGGTGGTGGTGGAGCTGCCGCAGCAGGCTGCGGAGCAGGTGCAGGTGCAGGTGTCGGAGCAGGTGCAGGCGCCGGTGCAGGTGTACCTCCGCCACCGTTCAGCAATGCATCTATGGATGACTGATCAAGCTGACCGCCGGATGATGCAGGGGCAGGCGCCGGTTCAGGTGTTCCTCCGCCACCGTTTAGCAGAGCATCTACTGCCGACTGATCAAGCTGACCACCGGATGATGCAGGGGCAGCTGCAGCCGGTTCCTCTGCCGGAGAAGCTGCTTCTGCCGG
The DNA here is from genome assembly GCF_900113415.1 of Oribacterium sp. WCC10. Classification (GTDB taxonomy): domain Bacteria; phylum Bacillota; class Clostridia; order Lachnospirales; family Lachnospiraceae; genus Oribacterium. The sequence continues at coordinate 70,667 of NZ_FOPH01000004.1, forward strand.
AGCTTCATCAGCTCCCTCACTTAACTCTATTCCAAACTGTTCAGCAAAAGGCTGAAGCAAACGCCTTACCAGAGATACAGACATGATATTGAGGAATTCACTTTCAAGCTCTTTATCCTCAATCTCAAGTGTAAAGCACACAACTACCTGTGCTTCATCTCCCGGGAAATACTTATCCTTGAATTCCTCTTCATTGGGCACTTCAAAGGATACCGGTGTCGATATATCGACAGTTACTCCCAAAAACTCGGAAAGAGCCGTTGCGGAAGAACCCATCATCTGGTTCATGACTTCTCTGATGGCAGATGCATTCATCTCATCCATCACAAACTCATCCTCAGGGATATCCATGCCCATCATCATACTTACGATGATACGCACGTCATTCCTGCTGAACATCATGACATTTCTTCCGTCGAGTCCCTTAACATAAGAGATCTCTACTCCTACTGCAGGTTCAAGTTCCCTATACTCGAACTCTGTCCTGTTCTGTACCTTAACTACAGGCGTAGTGATATTTACTTTCGTACCGAGCATTGTTGATAATGCTGTTGCCGATGAGCCAAGGCTGATATTCATTATCTCGCCTATGGCGTCTATTTCCATACTATTAAAGCGATCAGCACCCATTCGTTACTCTCCTTAACCCCTTCGTACTAGTTATGTTTTTATTTCAAGTGCCTTCTGTGCCATCGCCTTCATAGCATTAAGTGCAGTTACGTTCGCTTCATATGATCTTGTAGCGGACATACTGTCTACTGTTTCCTTCAGTACATCAACATTCGGCATTTCAACATATCCATCCGCATCCGCATCCGGATGAGAAGGATTATAAACACGTTTCATCTCACGTGTATCAGCAATGATCTGTGACACGCGGACTCCCGACTTTTTGGCAGTATGAAAGCCTTTCCCAAGCTGAGCATTCCTTAGTGCTTCAGCGAAAGATCCCTCACCATAGCTTTCAAACACCACATCCTTACGTTGATACGCGCCCCCGGCTTCGGTACGCGTCGTATCAACGTTAGCAATATTCTCTGCAGCTATATCCATCCTGATGCGCTGGGCACTCATTCCGGACGCACTGATATCAAACGAACTCAAAAAAGACATCGCTTTTCCTCCTTCAACAGTCAGGCGCTAATGAGAATATCGTCCCTATCACTTAACTTCCGAGAATATTCTTTACAGTAGAAGTGATTCTCTCTGCGTTAAATGGTTTTACAACGAAATCTCTTGCACCGGACTTTATAGCATCAACTACCATGGACTCCTGACCCATAGCGGTACACATAACGATCTTTGCATCCGGATGAGCTTCCTTGATCTTCTTAAGAGCCTGTAAGCCGTCCATGTTAGGCATGGTAATATCCATGATAACAAGATCAGGATTCTCTTCATCAAACTTCTTTACCGCTTCTGCGCCATCCTGTGCCTCAACATATTCACAGTCAGCAAAGCCACCCTTTGTAAGTGAATTCTTAACCATCATGCGCATGAATGCAGCATCGTCAACCAGCATAATCTTTGCCATACTTTTTTCTCTCCTAAGTTTAAAATAAAATGTACTTTCTATATAATGAACTGTGTCATGAAGCCCTTATCCGGTCTTCTGTTCCACAGACTCACCCAACAAACTTGCTATCTCATCCTCCTGGGAATTCTTATCCTTGCCCATAGGCTTGATACGATCCTCTATGCGGACAGCAACATTCTTTTTATAGATACCCATGGTTCCCATAAACCACGGCTGCCGTCCTACATACAGCTTCACAAGACTCTTTGATGATTTATTCATATCTATGACATCACCAACCTGAAGGTGGTAGATATCACTGATATCCAGTCTGATAACTCCAAGCTGACCTGTGATCGGGAATCTTGTATCCTTGATATGATTAAGGATAACATCAGAGTTATTCTCATATGAGAAACCTCTGGCTATATGCTTACGGTTATCTATGATCTTGAAGATATGTTCAAGAAGTGTTCCCGGAATACATAGTCTGATCTTCTCGGCGGCAAGTCCGGATACGTCAACATTGAGAACTATGATGACAACTGTCTCATCCAGACCTATCTCCTGCGTCATGGAAGGGTTTTCCTCCACTCTTTGCATCTTGAAGTTAATGTTTATATAGTTCGAGAATCCATCGTCCATGGAATGGATGATGTAGTCCAAAACTCTTTTATAAAGTGCCATCTCGACATCCGTATACCGGTAATTTTCCTCAACACGGATAACCGAATCTCCGCCTCCCAGCATATGGTTTATGAGAGTGATGATAAGTCCCGGTGTTGCATATACCATCAAAGGAACATTACTCTTTCCCTTATCAGGAAAATGTGTATCCACTATGGACATACAGTCATTCTCATGGAACATATTTACATACTCGTAGTATCGGCTCTCTCTGAGTTCGATGACTGTGATATCAGTCATGACACGGAATACACCGTTTACCTGAGACGTAAGGATTCTGGCATAGTTCTCATAGATACTTCTAAGGAGCTTGATTTTCTCCTTCGTGAACTTACGAGGACTGTAGAAATCATATTTATTAAAGTTTTCTTCTTCCTTCTTCTCTACTTCAGCGGCAACTTCTTTGGTTTCTGCGGCCTTTTCTTCAGCCGGAGCGGATCCTCCTCCGCCACCGCCTGCCATGGATTTAAGGAGTTCGTCAATCTGACTTTGCGATAGTACGTCTGCCATATGTTAAACACCCCACAACATCTTTCATACTCAGTTTAACAATGCTCTTTACCTATCCGGCAGTCCCCTTCGAAGTATTTTCCTGACCGGTCTGTAAAGCGGCATCCAGCGAAGTAAGATCATCGACCGCATTCGCTGCATAGTTCTCATAATCAGCCTGACCCGACACTCCTTCGACGGATGAGCTTATGTTTGACGTATCTGCATCTCCTGACGGAGAAAGCACAATCGTATCTTCACTTATACCGGCAGCTGCTCCTTCATCTGCCGTTGCGGCGCTTTCACCAGTTGTGATGATTGTGGTGTCAGCGTTCACACCTTCATTCAGATCCTTATAGTACTGATCCAGATCTCTGACTTCTCCTTCCTTATCGATGATAAGGATCTCTACTCTTCGGTTGGCAGCACGCCCTTCACTCGTGCTGTTTTCCTCCAGAGGACGGAACTGACCGTAACCTATACTTACAAGTTTGTCCGGGTCGAGAAAATCTTTGTTCTGAATGTATATACAAACCTCTGCTGCTCTCATGGAGCTTAGCATTCGGTCATTTCTTGCACTGTTTATACGGTTGGGATCGGCCTGCGCCGTATGTCCCATAACGTTTACCTGCGATATCAGATCATTGTCACCGCTGATGGTATCACAGAATATATCGAGGGTTTTCTGGCCCTGCTCGGTCAGTACCGAGCTGTCACCGGCGAAAAAGGCTTTATCCTTGAAAACCACAAAGGTGTAATCTTCACCTCTCGAAACGGTAACGCCCTCTACACCGGCTTCGTTCAGAGCTCTCGCTATCTGCAGATATATCTGTGACAGATCAGACTCCATAAGCTGATTTTGTTCAATCTCAGGGTTACCGATTATTCCTTCAGGCTGAACACCATCCTCCACGACCTGTGCATTGATGAGAGCCGTGTCCTGTTTCTCTTCCTTGGCACGCTCACTTGGTGTTTTACCGTCAGGATAAATACTTCTTACAAAAAGATCCCATTTAGCACTGTCCACGCTTGACATGGAGTACAAAAGAACGAAAAAGCACAGAAGCAAGGTTACGAGATCTCCATAGGTGTCCATCCAGCTTCCGCCTTCGTCACCTCCTCCGCCTTTCTTTTTCATCTTTTACTTACCTCCTCCGTCTCCGGCCTTCTTGAGAAGCTTCGTCTGCTGTCCACGCTGAAGTGATGCAAGCAGATGCTCTCTTATATACTTTGGATTCTCTCCTGCCTGGATAGCTATAACGCCCTCAATAACAGTAGAGCAATACAGCACCTCCTCCCCCTCACGTACAGCAAGCTTCTGTGCGATAGGGTGGAATATAACGTTTGCAAATGCCGAACCATAGAATGTTGTGATCATAGCGACACCCATATCCTGTCCAAGAGTACTTGCTCCTCCTGAACCTGAGAGATCCATACCTCTAAGCATGTTTACAAGTCCAACAAGTGTACCTATCATTCCGAACGCAGGTGCAAGGGCAGAACCCTTAACATACATACCTCTTGCCTCATCATGACGGGTCATCATATCTTCCACCTGACGTTCAAGGATGAATCTGACCTTATCCGGATCGTTTGCATCTACGATCATAAGCACCGCTGATTTAAAGAAAGGTTCCTTGATCTCACCTGCCTTTTCCTCCAGTGCAAGAAGACCGCTCTGTCTTGCTATCATGGCAAGATCCACAAGCTGATCTACAGCCTTTGGAACATCATACTTTTTGCCGCCTCTCATACAGGTTCCGATATGCTTCGGTATATCCTTCAGCATTCTGAATGGGTAACAGGCTACAAGACAGGCTATAGTACCACCAACTACGATGACCAGTGACGGCATATCTACGAAGTTACCAAGTTTATCTGTTCCGATACCGTTAACGATAAGCGCTGCAGCTATAATCCAACCGATCAAAAGCGTTAAATCCATTTACCAAGCCTCCTGTACCCTGATCAATGAACCTCATCTGTTGCCGCAAGGTTTTTGAATATGACAACATCATGTAAAAACTTCACTATCTGAGCTTCTATATCCTCTAAAGTGTTCTTTACGATATAGTAATCCCCCGTTGTAAGCTTCACCTTTGTTTCCGGAATCTTCTCTATAGTGAGAATCTGAAGATAACTCACATATAGAGGCTCTCCGTTCAATCGGATGAGTTCGATCATAAAATTATATATCCTCTCATTTTATCGGCTATAGCGGCGCTAAGTATAACGCCGCTATCAAAATTATTTAACTATTTAAGTGATATTATAAGTTTATCTCTTCATATTTACAAGTTCCTGTAATACTTCGTCAGAAACTGTAATGATTTTGGAATTGGCCTGGAAGCCTCTCTGTGTTGTGATCATGTCGGAGAACTCCTTTGCAAGATCTACGTTTGAGCCTTCCAGATATCCTGCCATAAGTGATGGCGTAGCACCAACACCGGGTTCTGACGCTGTTACGTCACCTGTATTATCTCCGGATGTTGCATTAAATGTATTGTTTCCTGCCTTTGTGAGACCTTCCTGGTTCTGGAAAGAAGCGATAGCAACCTTTCCCAAAATGATAGCGATTTCCTCACTGTCGATCTCAACGATAGCCTTTATAACACCGTCATTACCGATTTCAACACTCTTAAGCTGTTTAGCATATCCTGTGAAGTTTGGAGTAGCTGTACCTCCGGTAATGTCCGTCTTTTTTATATCTATATTAGGAGCTCTGAGTACATGCAGCTCCTTTGTGGTACTGGTTTCAGAAGTGGCACCGTACACAACCGGATCCGTATACTTGTTGGGTCTGAAACCATATACAAAGTTTCCGTTACCATCAACGATATAACCGTTTGAATCTACAGTGAACTGACCTACTCTCGTATATGCGAAGTTCTCTGTTTTCATCGTTGAAGTTGTAGCTTTGGTTTTTTCCTGAGTTGATGTATCAATCTCAATCTTTGTAGGATTGGAACCCAGATCCTTATTCGCAGAACTTGTAATGAAGAATCCAGGTCCGTTGATTGAAGCTGAAAAACCACCTACATAAGAAGGTGTAGATGATGTAAAGTCTGTTGCGATGGTTCCGGTCAGAGAACCATATCCGTACTGGGCTGCATTTTTACCACCGGTCTTTGCAACACCGCTTTCTTCCTTACCTGCTGCTGAAGCATTGGAAGTCTGATACATGGTATCCTTGAAGCTATAGCTCTGAGCCTTGAAACCAAAAGTGTTTACATTGGCAATATTGTTACTGATTACATCAAGCTTATTCTGATGTGATCTTAATCCTGCTACAGCTGAATCCATTGCTCTTAACATACTTTTATTCCTCTCTTTCTAAGAATGTCCGAAAGATGACCACCTGTCATAACTCGAACACTCTGACCCTAATCTAAATGCATCATCCATATAATGCTGTGAGCTTCAATATATCCGTACGATCCCGGACGCACCGCTTCGGGGTGCTGTCCAGACATCCTGTTAAGGTCCTGTCTACATAAAAACCGCACTGTCTATATTGGTTAATGTCTTGTTCTTCATATCGTCCTCTGCCATGGTAGTCACCACAACATTGTTCGGTACATTGACTATGAAGATCCCCTGTCTTCCTATGACTGCCACATCCCTGGCGCCTTTCTTTCTCGCCTCTTCAACCGCACTTTGAAGATTGTCCATCAGACTGTCGTTCATCTCTATATGTCTCTCTTCGAGACGTTTAGCCGCATGTTTGCTGAAACTCAACTCTTCTTTGTAACTCTTGTGCAGTTTCGTCAACTGATCCTGAAAGGAAGTGGCATTGTCTTTCTGTTCGTTAACCGAAGTCTTTTTGTCAACAATATTCTGATATTGTACTGACTGGAGTTTTCTCGAAGTAAGATCAAAATCCATAGCTTTCCTTTCCTCATACCGGCAACAGCCGATAATCATTTCCATATTCTTTTTTTAGATAGGCTGAGCCTCATTCGCATTCTTGATATTGACTATCTGTGAAAGCTTATAGTCTGTTGTATCGCCCTTAAGTCTTATCACAGGCTCATCTTCTGTGAGATAAACCGCTTCAACAGTTCCTGTCTTTGTAGCTGTCTGTCCGGTTGAATCGGTCTCGGTCATTACTGTGATTTCCTTTCCTATCATCCCGACCGAGTAGCTCTGCTTCGCAAATGCTATCTGACTTTCAACAGACTTAGTCATGGATGTCAGAGACTGAACCATGGCCATCTGTGACATCTGCGCAAGCATCTCACTGTTATCCATAGGGCTCGTATAGTCCTGATTGGCAAGCTGCGCTGACAACAGTTTAAAATAGCTGCTAATGGTCAGCGTATTCTTCTCATTTGATTCAGGAGTATAGTGTCCCGTGGTGTATGGACTGCTGGTTCCGGATACACTTGATACATCTGCCATATATGTTCTCCTTTCTTTTGCTTATACAAGTCCGAGCCTCATCTGCTGTAAGAATGCCGAGCTGTCAACATCTCCTGTTCTGGCCTGCTGTTCACTCTGTCTTGCCTGCTGCTGTGCTGCATTTTCATTAGATTCTCTTCCGCTTGCCATATCCTGCTTTGTGCCTGTTTCCTGTGCATTCGGTATATAAACTTCTGTCTGCTGTCCTGTCTTCTGCTGGATGATATTGGCCATAGCCGGAGCATTCTGTGTAAGAAGTTCAACAGTCTTCTGATTTGTAGCACTGATGGTAACCGCCGCATGTCCGCTGTCGTAACTAACATTGATGGTGATCTTTCCAAGATTCTGAGGATCAAGTTCGATGGTAAGCTGTCCATTCTGAGCCGGGAATCTTGCTGAAAGAAGATTGGTCAGATCATCTGCTACGGTAGTTTCTGTTGTGCGCATCATCATGGTCTCATTTGCTGCAACTTCTGTCTGCACAGTCTGTGTTGTCTGTACATTCTGTCCTGTGAAGCCGATAGGCATCGCTGCCGCAGTTGCATCCTCACTGAGTGTTGATGTTTTGGTTTCTGTTGTATCGTTGTCGTCTGCAGGGCTGCTTACTGTTTTTGGTGCCTGAGGTCCCTTGGCTATCTCAGCAGGATCTCCTCTGCTTTCTCCCGGAGCTCTTCCGGTAGGTCCGTCAGTATCTGTGGATGGTGTTCCGCTGGGGAAGTTCTCACTGTTCACAACCATACGTCCCTGTCCTTCGAGACTCTTCATAACCTCCTGTGGGTCGTACTTGTCAGCTGCATTTGATGTCACTTCCTTTGGCTGTTGTGATGTGCCTCCGTTTCTCTCTGCCTCCAACGTTGCCGCTTTTTCTGCCTGATTTTCCTCACCATCCCTCACTTCAACTGTCACAGATTTGCCATCCTGAGTCGGAACCATATTTTGCTCAGAAACTACAGGTGCACTTCCTGCACCGCTTACAGGAACTTTTTCAACAGAAGGTGGTTTTGCATTGGTCTGAATACGTTCGGTGACAAGCTCAACATCTCCGGCTGTTACGCGATCAGCCTTCAGATTGTCCATAAGCGCAAGTAATGCTGCCATTTCTTCAGCGCCATTGACATTGCTGCTCTCATCATTATCCTCAACCTTTTCGCCGGTCACTTCAGGATCAACAACTGTCACATCTTTTGCTGCCGCCGGAACTCCGTTGTCCGGATATGGCTTTGTATCTGTTGACTTAGCCTTTCCGAAATCACTGCCATTTACAGTTTTTACATCCTGCTTAACAGCTCCTGTATTCTGTAAAAGGCTTGAAAAGTCGATACCACCTGTCGCTCCAAGTCCACCGCCGGAACCATAACCTGTTGTACCTTTTCCTGCTGTTCTTCCCGGAACGGATACGTAATTATTAACAAGTTCCAAAGTATCTTCCTCCTTTCCTTTAATTTTTTATATGTAATCCATGCATAGCATGAGGATCACCTTTTTCTACAGGTCCTCTGCCCTTTCAGGCTGACCTTCCTATAGTATTCTGCTGATTGGATACAAACTCATCGATGAAGGCTTCTCTGTCTTTCTGTTCCTGTGCCTTGTAGATTTCCTGCTTCTTCTCCTTCAGCTTTTCAAATTTATTGACGTCGATATTGGCCGCAATTACCTCCTCTTTCTTTTTATCGGCATTTGCCTGCAAAATCTTAAGTGTCTCTTTCTCAACTTCTACCTGTTTATCCAGATTGTCTATCATAGAGGAGTACATAAGAAACTTCTCTATGGCCGCACCCTGCTGCTTTATCTCATCAAATTCAACCGTAAGGGCACGGGCTTTTGCTCTCAGCTTTTCTATCTCAAGCTTTTTTTCTTCTACATATTTCATCCTAAGTGCATACTGTTCCTTCAGATCATCCAGGACTTGCTGCTTGTACTCAAGTACAGATTGAAGATTGTATTGAAACTTTTTCATTTATTGCCGCCTTTCTGAATTAGCCAACAATGCGTTTTAATTGTTCCAGAACTTCGTCGTAGGAAAAGGCTTCCTTTGTACCCTGTATCAGAAATTTGTTGATGGCAGCGTACTTGTTCACAGCCTCATCCAACGCAGCATTGGTACCTTTCTTATAAGCGCCTATGGATATCAGATCAGCATTCTTCTGATAAAGCCCCAACATATTTCGTACTCTTGATGCATACTTGTTATGCTCAGGAGATACGATCTCAACCATCAGACGGCTGACGCTGGCGCCTATATTTATGGCAGGATAATGATTCTCTGCCGCCAAAGCTCTCGACAGGACTATATGTCCGTCAAGTATGCCTCGAACGGTATCCGCGATAGGTTCGTTTGTATCATCACCCTCTACCAGTACCGTATACACCCCGGTTATTGAACCTTTATTAAACTGTCCCGCTCTTTCAAGGAGTCTCGGAAACTCCGCATATATGGAAGGCGTATAGCCTCTCGCAATAGGAGGTTCTCCTGTTGCAAGCCCTATCTCACGCTGTGCCATGGCATATCGTGTCAGGGAATCCATCATGAGCAGTACATCCATCCCTCTGTCTCGGAAGTACTCCGCAATAGTTGTTGCTACAAGAGGACACTTGAGTCTCAGCATCGCCGGCTGATCGGAAGTCGCAACAACCAGAATAGATCTTTTCATTCCCTCTTCCCCGAGATCTCTCTGTGCGAATTCCAGAACCTCACGTCCTCTCTCGCCTACAAGTGCTATAACATTGATATCTGTTTTTACATTTTTGGCAATCATACCCATAAGGGTAGATTTACCGACTCCGGAGCCGGCGAAGATACCGATACGCTGGCCCTTACCGATGGTATTGAGTCCATCGATTGCTTTTATTCCAAAATCGAGTCTCGAACGGATAGGAGGTCTGTCCAACGGATTGGTATAACCACTGTTAACTGTGTAAGTAGAAGCATTGGCAGGAAACGGTGCTCCCCCATCCATCGGCTGCCCCAAAGCATTGATGATCCTCCCTTTAAGGAAATTGCCAACCGGCACCCTTAATCTGTGCTTTGTGTTCCTTACAAAGCTTCCGGAGGTTATACCCGATGTGGCCTCATAGGTCATAAGCTGTATCTTGTCACCCTTAAAACCAACAACCTCCGCCGGAATACTCTTATTCAATTCATCATTGTGGATCATGCAGATATCACCGATACTCGCCTTATCGCCGGAGGCCTCGATAGCCATTCCGACGATATTTTCGATTTTACCTACACGTCCAACCGTTTCTGACTTCCTGATAATTTCCGGAAGCTTTTCAAACATTATTCCATACCCTCTTCATCATCTTCATCGAAGCTGACACCATTCAGATTCTCTCTTATACTGTCGATCTGAGAACCGACCCCTATATCGATCATCTCACTTGGCGTCTCTATAACCGCATATCCTACACTCTCCTTATCCTGAACAACGAACTTTACATTGTCGGATATTCGCGCAAGATCCGCAGCCACATCTTCATCTACAGATATAAGCTTTTCATAGTCATACTTATCTATATATATCTTTATCCACTCGGTACGCTTCATCTTCTCAACTTCAGCTATGATCATTCGTTTAATGATCTCACCGGAGGTTTCAAGACTTATATGTATGACTTTCTCTGCCACTGCAATTGCTACGTCCTTTAGTTCATCCAGATATCTGTGGAAACTCTCCTCCCGTTCTTCTCCAATCTGGACTATGGAATGTGCCACAGCCGACTGATACTTCTCTATGGTCTGCCTGAATTCGGCTTCAGCCTGTTGCTTTGCGGCTGTACGTCCGTCCATCATCCCCTCCTGATGGCCTTTGTTATAACCTTCCTCATAGGCATCCTTTTTAATCTGTTCAGCCTCAAGCTTTGATCTGTTTAATATCTTTTCAGCTCTGTCAGATGCATCTCTCAGCATCTTTCTCTGCATAAAGGAGATCTCCTCGTCGGATTTCACCTCTCCGCTTTGCATGATCTCATCAGGCCTCTCAATAGGCATATCCCTGTAGGATTGATATGGGGGTTCCGGTTCTGTTACATTATCCTGAACATCATCGGGAACTTCAGTATCGTCACCACTGGAAAATATTTCAACGGTATGCGAAAACTGCTGGATACTGGCATTGCGTCCACCCTTAATGATCGAGCGCGAGGGTTTCTCTTTATACAATGATCGTATCTTCTCCACCTCCCTTATTGATTACAAGCTCGCCCTGCTCTTCCAACTTACGGATGAGATTAACGATACGCTGCTGAGCCTCTTCAACATCCTTAAGTCGTACATTGCTTGTAGTTTCGATATCGCCTCGAACTGTTTCTGCCTGACGCTTGGACATGTTGCCGAAGAAGATATCCTTCATCTCGTCGCTTGCTGTCTTCATAGCAAATACGATATCCTTGGTATCGCAATCTCTGATGAATCTCTGTACGGAACGGTTGTCCATAGAGAGAATATCCTCGAATACAAACATCTTGTCTCTGATGTCCTTTGAGAGTGTCGGATTGGATACATCCAACTCATCAAAGATCTTCTTCTCGGAGCTTCTGTCGATGTGGTTCATGACATCAGCTACATAGTCGATACCACCGAGGTTCATGTTGTCCTCACTTGTGATGATGGAGCTGAACTTACGTTTCATCTCATTCTCGATGATCTGTATGGCATCCGGTGAAACTCTGTCCATATTTGCCATAGCCGTTACGGTAGGGATACGCTTCTCCTCAGGAAGGTTCTCAAGTACCTTGGCAGACTGTTCCGCTTCCATGTACGACATGATAAGTGCGATAACCTGTGGCCTCTCTGTAGCAAGCAGTGAAAGCAGTGCCTTCGGGTCTCCCTTTGCGAAGAAGTTGAAAGGCTTTGAGGCAAGTGTCTTCGATACCTTATCAAGAAGGTTCTTGGCAGTGGATTCGCCAAATGCCTTCTCAAGTACTGACTTGGCATAGTCGATACCGCCGTCTGTCATCATCTTATGTGTGAGACAAAGCTTATAGAACTCGTCCAGTGTATCCTCAACCTCCTGGTTGGTGGTCTTTCCTACACGGGCAACCTCGTATGTGAGATCTTCGATATCCGATTCATTTAAGTATTTATACAACTGTGACGCTCTGTCTGCACCTATGGATACTATGACAAGTGCTGCCTTCTGCTTTAATGTAAGCTTTCTTCCAGGCTCTCTGTTTTCCGTCTCTATTGTCGATGGCGCCGCTGCCTGCGGTGCCGCTGTCTGTGTTGTGTTCTCTGCACTATTTCCTGCTTGAACGGTCTCTTCTCCTGCCATTGTTACTACTCTCCTCTTCCTCTTCACGCAGCCAGCCCTGGATGAGCTTTGCCACTACCTGAGGGTTGTTGTCTATAAAATCTCCGATATTCTGCTTCAGGCGCATACCATGCTGCATTGAAGCATTGGTATCCTCTTCTGCTCCGAGCTCCATCTCTTCGTCTCTCTGTCTCTTCTGTGCCGGAGTCTCTGCAGCTGCTGCAGCCGCCGCTGCCGCTGCTGCTTCTGCCTCCGCTGCTGCCGCTGCTTCCGCAGCCAGCCTCTTCTTCTTTTTCTTTCGTAAAATGATAAGTATAAGAATAAGTAGCAGTAGAACTGCTGCCGCAATCGCAACGATAAGTGCTGCAAGCGGGAACTGCTGTTCTTCTTCCGTTACTTCCTCTGTCTTCTGCTCTTCTGTAGTGTCAGCCGGTGGTGTAGAACGAATGATAGTGATCTTTTCAGCTGCCTCAAGTCTGCTTATTCCACCTGCATCGGCAACGAGATTAACCAGATCCTGCTGCTGTACAGATCTGTCATCTGTCATGATAACGACAGCTACTGTTGCATCCTTAAGTACACCCGGAGAAATCTCCTTCTGTTCCTTCAGTACATTAAACAGCCAGTCTCTTGAATATGCATTGGCTGAATAACCGTTGGTCGTTGTATTTGTTCCGTTCTGATTTGTATACCTCGGAGTATCAGCATTGGCATCAGTTCCTACGACACCTGCTGCCCCCTCTGTTGCAGAACCGGAATTCTCATTATTGAAATCTTCATGATGAAGAAGTCCGTCTCGTTCGGTTTCCTCCACCTTATCGGGAACCGTATATTCTGTATTCTCGGATATGAGCTTCGTCATATCGAGAGTACCCTTTACTGATACCGCAACATTTTCAGAGCCGTAAAGCTTAGCAAGTACTCTCTTGATGTTTGATGCGATACTGTTTTCAACCTGAGTAGTAAGATCCTGTATTGCCTTGCTGGTATCCCCACCGGAATCCCCGCCTACTTCCTCCATGGTAGCCGCGTCAAAAACAGACACGTTGGTGAAATTAACACCTTTTACCGATCTGGAAATGAGATTACGGATGGCGTCAGCATTGGACTCTGTAAGAGTTGCGCCCGGCTTCATGGTTACAACTACAGATGCAGATGCATCTATGGTCTTTGTATTGCTGAGTGCAAACTTCTCATTTGAACCCTTGGCTACGGTAACCTTGGCATCCTGCACTCCGTCAAACAGACGAATCGTTGCTCCCAGTCTATCCTGCAGATCATACAGTGTGTAGAGTTCCTTGTCAGACTCCGTGGACATGAGCCCCGAATTACTTATATACATGTTATAAGTAAAACCACTCTTTGGATAACCCTGACTAAGAAGCGATACTCTCGTCGACTCAACCTTGTCCTCCGGGACACGAATCGAACCATCGTTTGCGTTGTAGGTATATGCTATGTCCTGATCCTGCAGAAGACCTGCAACCTGTGAAGCCTCTTCTGTACTCAGTCCCGTAAACAATGTGCTGTATTTAGTTTTACTGTTCAGGCTTAAATAAATGATTGCTGCCGCCGCGACTATAACCGTTGCGACAACGATGCCTATCAGCGTAACCTTGTTACGCTTCGACATTTTCCCCCATGATTCTTTAAAGTTATCCAAAGCTCACTCCCCTATGAACCCTGCCCCTAATTAGGTGTTCATCTTGATCAGTTCGTTATACGACGCTAATGCCTTATTACGCAAAGTAACCATCATACTGAGACTTATGGCAGCCTTTGACTCTGCTATAGGAAGCGAATGTGCATCCTCAAGCTGACCTGTAGCCAAAAGATACTGCTTGTTTTCTACATCTGCCTGGGTAAGCTTTACATTATTTACTGCATTGGCAAAGATATCCTTAAATAATGTTGCCCCCTCTGACTCTTTAGGCATTGTATTTCGTTCTGATACGGACTCTCCAAAAGTCCACGGCTTCATGGGTGTGATGAATTGATTGTTAATTTCCATGATCAAGGCCTCTCTATCTTCTTAAAAAAAACTACGTTAACTTATTTTTTAATTCAGCAAATAGTGCGCTAAATTTTATAAATAGCGTTTCGTGTACTTTGCCCTTCCCTGGAAACTAACTTTTCACGGAGTGATCAAACGGTTCCTGAGGCAGAAAGCCTATGACGTGGATCCGTCCCTCTCTAAGATGAAGTAAACCGCTTCCCTGCGGAATACTGTTCATATACTCTCTAAAAACTATATTTTACAAAACAAGAGTCGTCATATAACGACTCTTGTTCATTGATTATCGCCACAATACATCATTGAACACACGAGAGTCTAAGTTAGTTTTTCTCGCTATTAAATCCATGTAATGTATATCGACCGGTTTTTCTGTTTTATTAGCTTGTAATAAAAATCAGGCTGTCAATTTTGTAAAATTCTCATCAGTAGATGATCTTGTCAACCATGCCCTTGAGAACACCTGCGTGCTCATTAAGCTCACTGCTGGAGCTTGAACTCTGTTCTGCTGTGGAGCTGTTCTGCTGAACAACTTCCGCGATCTGCTCGAGACCGATGGTGATCTCAGAGATGGACTCTGACTCTTCCTGCATCTCTGTAGCAATAGAAGCGACAAGCTCCTTGGACTTGATAGAATTATCCTTTACAACATTAAGCTCTTCCGCAGCTTCTCCTACCATCTTTGAACCGTTACGGACAGCAGCGATGGTGGTCTCGATAAGTGTTGAAGTCTCAGATGCCGCAGCCGCTGACTTACCTGCAAGATTTCTTACTTCATCCGCAACAACAGCAAAGCCCTTACCGGCTGAACCGGCTCTTGCTGCCTCAACTGCAGCATTGAGGGCAAGGATATTGGTCTGGAATGCGATATCATCGATAGCCTTGATGATATTCTCGATCTGATTTGACTTGTTTTCGATCTCTTCCATAGCTTCCTGAACCTTGGCCATCTGCTCATTCTGAGCCTGAATCTTGTCAGCCACACCTGCTGAGAAGTCTTCTACATCAAGCGCTGCCTTGGCACTCTTCTTAACCTTATCATTAAGCACATTAACTGTAGCTGAAAGCTCCTCAAGTGTTGATGCCTGCTCGGTAGCACCCTGGCTGAGAGCCATGGATCCGTCTGCGATCTTCTCTGATCCTACCTTAACCTGAGCAGCAACTTCATTCATGTTGGAGAACATCTCTGACAGATTTTCTGAAATCTTTTCAAAACCGGCTCTGATAGGTCTGGTATCGTTAATGTAAATCTCCGGGTGCTCCATCTTAACAGCAAAGTTTCCTTCGCTCATGGAAGTAAGCATCGAACTTACTTCACCTACAAGCATACGAAGCTTAACTGTAACATCCTTCATATTGTTAACCATGTTTCCAAGTTCATCCTGAGGGATCTTAGATATATCCACATCCACATTGAACTCGGCATTGGCGATCTTTTCCATAGTATGGTTGGCAACGTCAACAGTAGATGCGATACTGTTTGCAAGGAACATGAATACCACTACAACAGAGACAATGACGACAACCGCAAGAACTGTAAGCAGGATGATAACCTTCATTTCAAATTTCTCGGATTCCTCAATGAGATCCGCCGCCTGCTGATCCGAAAGGTTACCAACAGCGCCAAGAGCAGACACGAAATCCTCTGAAGTCTTTACGTTGAAGCCTTCCTTATAGTAGTTCATGGCTCCGTTCTTATCTCCCGATTCAATCATATCAAGAATCTTGTAGGAGTCAGTCTTTAATGCATCAAAGCTTTTCTGCAGTGTACTTACAAGAGCATCATCTCCCAGTGTCTTTCCGATAGAGGTGATGTCAGCCTGCATATCTCCGAAACGCTCGTCGAAGTCTGCCTTCTGATCCGCAACAGTATTGTTCTCCTCATCCATGATGCATAGAAGGATACGCTTATTAACAGTCTGGATATCCTTACGCATGTTCATCTGGGATTTGGTATTCTGATACTGTACCTTTGAAAAGCTATTCATCATGCCGCTCATCTTCACAAAGGCGCCGAAAGACATCCCGATGAGAATAACTATAGCTACCGCGATAATGACTACAGTAGTCATAAACTTAGATCTGATCTTCATGTTCTTAAAGGTCTGCATACTGCTACTATCCTCCTAAAAGCTTTCTTAACCATATTGTGCCGGGGTTTAATATCATATTTCCCGGCTGTCTATATGCCTGTTATAATGCATACTTTCTGCTTTGCTATTTTTATCGACAGAATTTTCTTTACTATTATCCTAAAATTAAAAAAACGTTAACTCAATTTGTGGTCACCGTTAAATCTCTTATAAACGTTTCCACTTCATCGATTTTACTCTGAAGATCTGTTATTTCAGTGGCCACATCAACAGAACTTCCCACATTTATCTTTTGAAACAATTGATAGGCCTGTTCACAATAAGCCTCCAGATTCTGAACCGCTTCTGAACCTTCACCGACTGCCTTCTCTATACCGGTTCCTATCTTTACCGCAGCATCCTGGCAAACAGAAAGCATGTCATTTGCTTCATATATAACTCCATTTCTTATACATGCTTTTAATTGATCATGCATCTCTTTATAAGTAGTTATCAGATCCAGCATAGCTTTCTTTTCTTTACTACTTATACCTGAAACCTCTTCAGCGGTATCATTTTGAACTTCATCCAGATTCAAAGCCGTTAATTCATAAACTTTGTAATTGGATTTCAAAATCCACACCGTGAGCATTCTCTCTGCCCAAAAACCGATGACACGTTTACTGTATGTGTCCCAGTTTTCCCTGATGATTACATTTTCAATCATGTATATCAGGATAGGGAACAACCATGTACAGTATTCATCCAGAAGCTTCTTCGGCATGATAAACAGGTTACAAGGGAACATCATCTTTCCCGACAGAACCTGCTCAAGGTATTTACAGTCATCAGGATGAAACTTATTTACAGCTTCCCGCAAGGCTTCAACAGAAGAAAAGAAACCCTCTTCATCTATTGTGACACGCATCTGCTCATATATACTTCGTTTTACAAAATAAAATGAATCTGCCACTATCAAATCATATCTTTTCAGAATTTCGCATACTTCCCAATGACTTACCGGCCCCTTAGGATTCATTGGAGATGAAAGAAATCTTCTATAGTGGCTGAGACCTACGATATCCTCTTTTGCTTGTTTCCAAATCCAGTATATGGCTGTGCATTCGTTAATCAGGTGGTTATATTCTGATATGTTGTCCCCGGTATTATCGCGTAAAAAGTCCTTCGACGGGCATGGATTACTGCCGACCCAAATGGTTTGATAATCCTTTGAATTCAAAGTACGATACGGTTTATGCGAAACAATATAATTCACATAAGATTTTGCCTGCTTCTCAACAGAAACAAGAACTCCTTCAGAATTAATGATTTCCCTTTCCGGGTTATCAAAATCTTCCGTACCACATACAAAACACCCCGTGGGACCATGAAGCAACATCTCTCCGGTTCTCGGACAGTCCGCCACCTTCATTAAACTTTTAGGCCAATTCTTTGTAACTGCTTCACCATCAATCAAATGCCTGTAATATCCCAAATTAATGATTTTATTCCACTCGACATGATGATAGAAAAACAGTTCAGATGCAATCTCACAGAAATATATCTGAGAGGTTACAACTATAAAATCATAGTCTACTCGTGAGAGTTCCTTCGGCTTAATAACTGTATGTCTATCTTCTATCTGTCTGTCAGGCTCTTTATCACACAGCGCAACAATCTCAGACTTTGCGAATAACGGTTTATTCTGATAATAGAGTTCATCTATGCCATAAACTATTATTTTCATTTTATTTTCCGCCTTCCAAGCTTAATACCACACTCTCAGCTTTCTCCCACATGCAGGACTACAACATCACCTGCACGCGCTTCTCCCATCTTTCCTTGGTATCCTCCCCACAGAATTCGGTCAAAACTCTGATATAGCTTTTCCTCAAATTCTCCGTGGGGACATATATCAGATCCGCCGAAACACATCCAGGTACAGTAACATAATGCCTCATGTTTGCAATATCAAGCCTACACTTTTCATCGTCTATATCTATGTCATCAGTCACAAACCATGGGATATACACAAGCTTGTCGCACATCTTCATAAGATTATCAGAGAAGAAATATCGGTTAACCTCGCTCCCCATGCTGTACTCATCATAAGGATTCTGTATCACTATAACGTGAGGCTTTATATCCTCAAAAGGAAAGGTTCTGTAATCCTCTATCGCTACCTTCTCTGACAATACTTCTCCCTCGTAGATTTCACTTCCGGAACTTGTATCTCTTCCTCTACGATAATATGGTATAGGAACCACATGAAGATTCACAGTAGGATCATCTTTATATCTGTCGTAATATGGCTTCATGGTTTCCCATGCTGATGCCTTAAACGGGAGTATGACTATCTCTGTTTTCTCCTCTGCATCCATGAGACTCTCATCTACCATCTTGAGCCTCGCTTGCATTTCAGGTATATACTCAACCAATTCCCTTTCTATACTATTGACACTATACAAACCATCAAGGTTTTGCGCCGTTACCTCTGCCTGTCCCTGCAGATTCGAACCTCCATTTTCTGAAATCAACTTACCGAAATACTCATCAGCCTCCACATACACTTTGTATGCCAGTTCGCAAAATGTTTCGAGTTCCGATACTGTCCTCTCAGGTGAAATGATCGATCTTTCCAGTTCTTCTCCCAACTTAACGGCCGTGTTCTGACACAAAGTCATAATTTCAGAAAGCATGTCATATCGCCCGGCATCGTTTACCTTTTTTGCCAATGTACAAAGTTCGGAAAGTTTCATGAGAAGACCCACATTCTTCTCTTTTACAGTCATCCGCTTTGGCCTGTCATGCCGCAAAGCTTCTTTATCAAACTTATAAAGATACGGTAATGAAGCACCCTGCTCCAGCACCTGCTTCTCCCATTTCACATAAACAGGATAGTCATGCATTGAAGTGCCTTTATGAATCTTTGCGTATTCCCCATAGCACATCTTTAGAAATTCATCATATCCGGGTGGTGCCGATAAAGCATTACTCTCAAAAGGAACTTTTATGGAAGTCTTAAACATCTCCGAATCATATACATGTCCACCGTTCTCCATATGTAGATACATATAAACAAGTTTCCTTGTTTCTTCCATACTGAACTTCATGGATACCCTGTCCAGTTCCCGGTATATCTGATGTGTCAATGTCTCATCCAAAACAAATTTTGTCCCGAATTCCTGTTCAAATCGCAATAATAAATTCTCTTGCCCTGGACCTTTTTCTCTATTCAGATCATCACAAAGCTTCATAAGACTATGTATATGCTCCATACGCTTTGCTTCTGCTTCAGTATCATCTGAAACTCCGTCAAGCATATATACATCAACACCTGCATTAAAAGGAAACCCATGATGTTTTGCAACCTGATCCGGTGATATCAATGCCGATTTATCATTGTTGATGCTTGCCATGGGACTGTTGTAATCTTCTGTATCCTGAACCGAGACTATGACGTAATTCTCAGGAAGCTCATCCCTATGCTTCTTAAGCACTTCAAAATCCCTTCTCTTCATCATGATATCAAGATCGTCATCCCAGGCTGTGAATCCCTTATGTCTGACAGCCCCGAGAAGCGTTCCGAAACACATGAACCACTGAAGGCCATACTTAACGCAGATTTTATCAATCTCTGACAACACTTCCAGCCCTGCCGCCCAATTCCGTTTCATAAGACTGGGAATATAAAAGCCATTTCTGACTTCATCTTCATAAAAGCCTTCATGAAAATCCATACAACCTCCGACATTACAAACTTCGACACAAAAAAAGCCGATAGAACAAGCATCTATCACTTATTCTATCGGCATGTAAAAATTTTTATTAATATTAGTTTTTTGAAACCTATCAAAAACGGATTATCTACTGTTCCCGGATAACGACAAAATCATCTTAAATGGATCGTCCCTCAGTCTTTTCAAGATGATGTTTATAATCTTGTAATCTATATATGATATCATTCTTTTCCTTCAAAGGCATTTCTAATTACCTTCTATATATCAATACTCTGGAGCATTACCGGAATATTCCTCTTCTGCGCTTCGTATGCAAGATCCGATACATCGCCATAATACCCGGCGCAACAAAACAACACTTCTTTTGCTTCATCAAAAGAAGCACTTTCATCCAAATCCCCAAAGCCTTCCTCCCGGAAATTCTTGACGAGATCCAGATAATCTTCCAACACATCTGAAGCATTAAGCCTTAGGTACTCCTCGGTACCTGACCATGGATGCCAGATCACCCTGATCTTATCCGAGGCCTCCCGGAAGATCTCCATATTACGTTTCAGCTTGTCAATTGCCGCCTCTCCCCTACCAAGAAACGGAAGAACATCGGTATAATAGAATAATTTTTTCATATTGCTCCACCACAGAGTGACTTTTTCTAAGTTTATCACAAAATAGACCAAAGTTCATATGGTCAACTTATATGACCAATAGCATATTTATGCAGTTTGTATATTCATAAATTTTTATAAACTTTATTCTTACTGCATTGAATTCAATTCTCATTACTGCTATAGTCAAACTGTAAAGGAAGCTTTCTTTTGCGTGTTATTTTTAACAACCGGAGATGCCCCTCCCTAAGCGTGGCAGTAATAACAACTGGAGATGCCCCTCCCTAAGCGTGGCAGTAATAACATCCGGCGAGCATCATGCTCGCCATTTTTCTAGAAAGACTCATATCTATGTTAAAACTATATTCTGTTTCCGATGAGTACATCCATTATCTCAGAGTTGAAAACCACGTAACACATGTGTTCGACAGCAAAGAAGGGCATCGTACACATAAACGTAAATATATTGGCATTGTTATCTCAATAAACACTTACAATTACTTTGCACCTTTATCATCTCCCAAAGCCAGCGATTATATTGATGGCAAAATCAGATCTTCAAATACTTCAATTTTACGTATTACGAAAATCGATAAAGGACAGGAAATTCTACTAAGTACCATAAAGCTGTTAAACATGATTCCTGTTCCTGATTCCGAGTTGCTATCTTACAATCCGGATGAAGAAACCGACCTAAAATATAAGTCGATTATTAAAGATGAGATTCGTTGGATTGAACGTAACGATGTAAACATTCTTAACAATTCCCGTATAATCTACAATCTAAAAATTCATGAATCAGAACGTAAAACCCCCAAAAACATTAAACTATTAAACGCTATCCTACCTTTCAAAGAATTGGAGAAACTTCATGATAATTGGATAAGGACCGGGAAGTAAATTTTTTTCTTATACTTTCGTCCTGCAAAAAACACAACAACACGTTTTTTTCAAATTCTGCTCTTTGTCTATCACAAAATAGCAAAAAGGTTATTTGACCGGGTATGCTCCCGGTAAGTGACCTGCTTTACCCATCTATGAAATTCTTATCCGCATACACCACATCGTACTCATCCCTATGATAGTAGAAATAAAACGAAAGTAATCTCTCCGACAAAAATCCCGGATACCTGTTCTGATACGGATCCTCAAACTGTCCCATCTTTTCAACAACACCAAAAAGAATAGGAAATACCCATTCACAGTATCTATCCAAAACCTGTTTCTTTGCAATGATCATATTACAAGGCGAATAGAACCCGTTTGTTTCAAAAAAAGCTTTAGCGGCAGCGTATTCCTCCGTATCCTTTACCTTCAACAAATCCATCATACAGTCCCATACTTCACCCACATGCCTGAACTTATAGTTCTCCTCAAGACTCGGCGCTACAAATAGCGGAACCGGTAGGATAACATCTATTTTCCTATCCATAAGCCTCCGGAACCAGTCCACCGGCAGCTTAAAATGCCTCCGATAATGCACCAGTCCCACAACATCTTCACGAGCATGCTTCCATATCCAATATAATCCGGTCAACTCGCAAAACTGTTTGTTTCTTTCGGAAATCGACTCACCTAAATCATCATGAAAATCCACATCCAGCCTGTTTTCAGATAATGCAGCCCCCACCTGAATATACTTCTCATATGGATAAAGCTCTATACTCTTAGTCTGCTTATCATGATGAGATTTTGCAACGTAGATACACGCAGAATCATCATTGATTTTTCTGAAATCCCGCCCCTGCTTTTGGAACTGCTCCTGTACATAAATATTTCTCAGCTTTTCATCAAGGTCAGCATCAACGGGAACTATGGACTTGAAGCCAAGATCACTTAAAACCTTGATTTCATGTTCATTGTATACCCCTCTTGTAGACAAAAAAACAGTTGTCTCTCTATTAAGATCGACAACCTTACTTTGCTGCGTGGAAATATTTATAACCTCTATTCCATCCACATATTCATCATTTTTCTCATCATTATCCACCAAAAATCCAAGTATTCTCGTAGCCGGTGAAACTACCCGCAGGTACTCTTTGAATGTACGAGCTCTGGAATGTGCACCGAAAATGTAAATTTCGTTGTTAAACATGTTATCATCCTCTATGTTTAAGAATGAAATTTTTCTCCTGAATTGTTTAATTGCCTGCATATTTAATAAGTATTATTGACTTAATTATTGTTTTAGAATATAATCATGCTGTTAATGACGGGCAACGTTGATTGTCCGCCCAAGCGTAGAGGCGATATATTGTGCCAGTATGCGATATACCGCAGAGCTTATGGATGGTTTAATGGTTTCCAAAAACTGGCATCGAAAACATTAATTCGCTCTTCCACTTCTGTGGAAGAGCATTTTTCTATAATACATCGATTTGAAAGGCAACTTTATGAGTCCTGAAATGCTTCTTCGATGTGCAGAATCCTTTTTAAATCTAATTGACACAAAATATATAATTCATATAGGTCGTTCCGGTAAACTTATTAAAATCCAACTTACATTTGATAAAGAAGATGCTCATCATCTTATGGGGCTTCATTATTTATCTGATCGTTATGACCCTCGTAATCGAGCGAAAATATTCAAAGATATACTACATTCTCCGGAATATCTAAAAAAACTTTCCTCTTCAGTCCATTGGACACCCTATCTAGAGAATCGTGTAATCTGTACATCCTTCCTATCAGAAATCATCGAAAATAACAGAACCGTTATTCGCTATAACCCCAAAAGACACCATTTCCATTCAAAAATCTCCGCAGAATATTTATTATCATGTAAGAATGATTATTTACAAACACAAGAACTATGACCCATCAGAAACAATTTAAAAATAAAAATAATTTCATTTCACACAACACTTGCTATATTCTCTATTGAATATAATACCTCCTGAAGATTTACAGCTTATTTCTATTTGGTCTAGACTTAGACTATATGAAGTAGTTATAATTTCAAATATTATTCATTTGTCAAGTATCAATACACTATATAAGACAATGCTAAAATATAGGATAACAAAGCAAATGCCGATTCCGTCCTACAGTTAGCAATGACGGAAAACCAAGATATTATCAATAAACTGAAGAAGGTACCGAAAATGAATGAAGCTCTTATTAAACTTATGAAACCTGAACTTGATGCCGCTAAAAATAACGCTCTTGCTAAATTAACGGAAGCCACGAAATGATTGAAACAAGGCTATTCAGAAAAAATGCTTCTTGACGAAGGTTTCGATCCGGATATCGTGAAGTCCGCTAATGAGCTTTTAGCCGAATTAAAATAAACCAATCCTCAAAACCTACCGTAATCAATACGAAAATAATCTAATATGATATAAAAACTATGTTCTCTGTTGATATAGTTTTCAATGGATACGGTTGTGACACCTTTAACGTCATGGCCGTAATTCAAAACACAATCTGTGTTACCTAAAAAAAGTAGTTCAACAATCTACGCCATCTTCGTTAATATCCTGCAGTCGGTTATTCTCCCACACAATTGTGGGAGTTATATCTGTACAAAATAAACAGAAGTTACTGCCTACCAAAATATGCCATCAAGCAATCATAGTTTACTCAAAAGTCAATATGAATAAAACTTCTTATACCACTCCGCAAATCTCCTCAGTCCTTCTCTGATTCCTATTTTCGGTTTAAAACCATAATCCTTCTCCAGAGCAGAGCTGTCAGCATAAGTTACCGGAACATCTCCGGGCTGCATAGGCACAAACACTTTATGTGCCTCAAAATCATAATCCTCCGGCAACACTCCTGCATGAATCAGCTCTTCCTGAAGCACTGTGATGTAATCCAAAAGATTCTCCGGTGTTCCTCCTCCAATGTTGTAGACTGCATATGGTGGAACAGGCAATCCATCCTCCCCCACGCGTCTTCCGGGAGCACCCTGCATAACCCGGAAAATCCCTTCTACTATGTCATCTATATACGTGAAATCCCTCTTGCACTTCCCGTAATTAAATATCCTGATATCCTTACCGGCACGAAGATTATTCGTAGCACTGAAATAGAACATGTCAGTCCTTCCTGCAGGTCCATATACAGTGAAGAACCTGAGCCCTGTAGACGGAATATTATACAGTTTACTGTATGTATGAGCCATCAGCTCATTGCTCTTCTTGGTAGCCGCATAAAGTGAAACCGGATTATCCACCCTGTCATCCGTGCTAAACGGAACTTTCTTGTTCCCACCATACACCGATGAACTTGAAGCATATACAAGATGTTCCACACCGCACTCACCACCGTCATATGAATGTCGACATGCCTCCAGGATATTATAGAAACCTATGATATTGCTGCTAATGTACACATCAGGATGCTCGATGGAATACCTTACCCCTGCCTGCGCAGCAAGATTAACTACCACAGACGGTTTATACTCCGAAAACACAGAAGCCACAGCTTCGCTGTCAGCAAGATCACCCTTTATGAAAACCCATGTATTGCAGGATTCTTCTGCCGCTTTATCTACCTGAGAAAGTCTCCATTCTTTGAGCTCCACAGGATTATAGTCTGTGATAATATCAAATCCCACAACCGTTACATCTTTACAGTCACGAAGTATCCTCATGGCCAGATAAGAACCTATAAATCCTGCCGCTCCCGTGATCAAAACAGTTTTTCCGTTCAAATCTATTGCATATTTACTCATTATGTCCAACCCCTTAAAACTCAATTTCTGAAGAGTTGATTTTGCAAAACACCCCAACTCTTCATCACAATGCAGTCCCTAACCAAACGCCCAACTTAAACACATTGGCAGAAAATAATATATCACTAATCTTATCGCTCATGATTGAAATATATAGCTCACGTACAGTTCAATCCCTGCCAAAAATATCTCTTGTATAAACCTTATCCCTCACATCATCAAGGCATTCATTATACCTGTTGGCTATTATCGCGAGGCTCCTTTCCTTGAACACTGAAAGATCATTCACCACCTCTGATCCAAAAAAAGTCGAACCATCCTCAAGTGTCGGCTCATAGATGATAACCCTGGCACCTTTTGCTTTTATTCTCTTCATTATTCCCTGAATTGAAGACTGCCTGAAGTTATCAGAATTCAATTTCATGGTCAGACGATAGACCCCGACCACAACTTCATGCTCCTTATCAGGATCATAGTAGTCAGAATTGCCATATGCCCCCGCAATATCCAAGACCCTGTCCGCTATGAAATCCTTTCTCGTCTTGTTGGACTCAACAATCGCTTCTATCAGATTCTCCGGCACATCCTCATAGTTAGCCAAAAGCTGTCTTGTATCCTTTGGCAGACAGTAGCCACCATATCCAAATGAAGGATTGTTGTAATGCGAACCTATACGTGGATCCAGACAAACTCCTTCTATGATTTCCTTTGTATCCAGCCCCTTTGACTCCGCATAAGTATCAAGTTCATTAAAATACGAAACACGAAGAGCAAGATACGTATTGGCAAACAGCTTTACCGCTTCCGCTTCCGTAAATCCCATAAACAGGGTGCTAATGTCTTCCTTCAGCGCCCCTTCTTTGAGTAGTTCAGAAAATGTTCGTGCTGCTTCAATCAGGCGCTCATCACTTTTATCAGTTCCGACAATGATCCTCGAAGGATAGAGGTTATCATAAAGCGCTTTTGATTCACGGAGAAATTCCGGACTGAAAAGGATATTTTTCGTGTTGTACTTCTCCCTTACCGATTCCGTATATCCTACAGGTATAGTCGACTTGATGACCATGATAGCATCAGGGTTCACATTTAGAACCAGCTCTATAACCGCTTCCACCGCGCTTGTATCGAAATAGTTCTTCTTTGGATCATAGTTTGTAGGTGTTGCGATAACTACAAAATCTGCATCCTTATATGCAGATTCACCATCCACAGTCGCTGTAAGGTCAAGCTCTTCCTCTGCCAGATATTTCTCTATATACTCATCCTTGATCGGAGATTCTCTATGATTAATCATATCTACCTTTTCAGGTATGATGTCTACAGCAGTAACATGATTATGCTGCGCTAAAAGAACCGCAATCGATATACCAACATATCCCGTTCCTGCAACAGTTATATTCCATTTACTTTGGAGGATATTCGCATTCATTATACAATATACTCAATTCATTTACTTGTCATTATTAATTTAAAACTCAAACTACTAAATACATAGTAGTAGTTTAAGTTTTAAACTTTATATTCACTCTATAAAGTGCTTATCCGCAATTGCAATAGTATATTTTAAATTCTTGGCAATAAATATAGACAAGAGTCGTTCCGCCAAAAATCCAACATATCGGTTTTGATATATATCTTCTTTTAATCCAATCAGTTCTTCACAGCGTTCTAGGATAGGGAATATGAAATTGCAATACTCATCAAAGATATCTTTCTTCATAATAAACATATTATACGCATAATAATATATGCTGTCCTGAATCAGTTCTGCCGCAGAAAGATATTCAGGTGCCAGCTCGCCTATAACATCAATAAATATATCCCAATCTTTTGCTATATGATCTTTGGCATACTGTCCTCTTACAGTCGCAAAATTCACAATTGGTTCTGTGACAATGATATCAATGTTCTCAGTCAAAATAGCATTAAATTGCTCAGACGTTAAGACAAACTTTCTTCTATAATGTGAAAATCCAATATAATCCGCAGTATCATTCTTCCACGCCCAATAAATACCAGTTAGTTCACAATACTGCCTGTTTCTATCGGATATATTGTCATCTCCAATGCAATCCCTAACATCATACATAATCTGATCTGTAAGAGCAGCGCCTACCTGAATACTAATTTCATACGGTTTATCAACTGTATTTTCAATTAGATTTTTGTCATATATGCTATGAGCAACATATATATGAAAATAATCACTAATTGATGGGATATTGTTCAACTTGTAATTCTCAGATGAAACATCAGACAGATATATTATACCAGCTGGGATAATCCCATGGAACCTCATCCAATTGCCTCTTATGGTAGACCACTCATCTCCGTCGAAAGAAATCGGTATCAGATTAGTAAATCCGGCTTCTGTAAGATCATTAACTACTTCAGGAATAAACTTACTGTTCAGAGCAATAAGAATAGTAGAATCTTTATAAGTCGATGCGTGTGCAGTATCAATAACCGGTAACTCATCTACAGAATAGGCATTGTCTTCCATATTTTTAACTATAAAGCATTTAACTGACAAATTGTAAGGGGCATCAGTAATGCATTTACGGACAGCCGTTCCCATTGTTCCCGCACCGTAAACTATAACTTCATTTGAGTTGATAATACGGCTTATTATCTCTGTTTTATACTTAAGTAATTCCATATTCACCTAAATCTCATTGTATGAAATCTATCAGATTGCATTTTTGAATATTTCCATCATATGGATCCTCAAATGAAAACTTTGATTTCATTTCATCTGAGAAAACACTGTACTTCTTTGAAAAGACACGAATCATACCCAAAGCAAATTCGGGTGATACCTCTGAAATGACAGAATCTAACACAAATTTTTCAATCATAGTTTGGAGAATAGTTTGAACACTCTCAAGAAGCTTCAGATTATATTCTGAACCTTTAACAAAGACCGGATTTAATTCATCATCAACTGTAAAGAATTGTCCTTCCTTTGATGCATATAGCATCTCAATAAACAAGTGCAACTCTGAGAAGTCATTTTTACTATATATAGATTCCCCAATACGTTCAGTAATATTTCCATATATAGAATGTACTCTGGAAATATCTTTTATATATTTATTTGGAACCGTAGAAGTGCCCAAAGCAAAAAGATCAATTTGATTCTCGAAAATACTACTCAGTCCATAAACAAGAGTCCCTTGTGTGACAACATCAACAACCGCAATCTTCCCATAAGTTTGTATACCTATATTATCCAGAAATTTCAGATATCTTTTTCTAAGTGAATCTGCATTCTTCAAAATCAGATTATAATACTGTCCTATCCTAGCTTTTATTTCATCAAGTCCCCAATTTTCAACTGCTTCTCCAGTGAGGATATTAAAGTCATCAGAAATACTAATGTGGAACTGGTTTTCTATAAGTTTTTTTAGATTAAGCTTTGGATCATCAACTATCTTGTTTAGAAAAATATCAATATCTTCAACCGACTTGACCGCCATACTGCTAATTGCAGATCTGGATACATAAATATACTTTCCTTTCGGCAGATTTAAAGCTTTATTTTTCTCTCTATACCATTCGTATAACTTATATAGATAATATCCATCTCTGGAAGCAAATAGAACTTCATCATAGTCTCCTGACCATTTCACTATCCTTGCTAAGTACATCAATGTCATCGGCAGAATACAGATTGCTATATCAGCGTAACTGTTTATGTTCATCTTACCTTTTGTCGAACATAAGCAAAAAGGATCGTTCATTAATTGTGATATCGCATAACCAAGTATGTATTTATCATACTCAGTATGAATAAGGTCAAAAAGATACGCGCATGATGATTCAGCAAGAATATCATATCCTTTTTTTATATAAAATGTATCAATTCCTTTAGCTCTAGCCCTTTCAATATCTGTATCCTTATTATCTCCAATATGCAGAATAGTTTTTCTTGGATTCTTCTCTAAAAGAACATCATACAGCTCTCCGGATTCTTTTGTTTTCTGATATTCGCATGAAACCAACAATTCGAATCCATCGGATATTCCAATCGAAGAGAGCAAAGAAAGTATATCCTTTTTTTCCAAATACATATCAGATGTAAGATATACTTTTTTTCCTGTAGCTATTGCATACTTAAAGAAATCTACAATCCTCTTACGCGTAACCAAAACTGATTGTTCTGTTACTATTTCTTTATTTTTAAAATCCTGTGCTTTATTAATATTCCATCCATTCAAATAACAAATATACTCATATATCTGAGTTAATGAAGGACTTGTGTATCTTTTATATAATTCAGCTTCAGCCTTAATTCTAATATCCCTAAATTCATCACTTAAATGCATATAGTCAAAAACTTTGTGAGGAACTAAAGCTATACGTGTAACAAGAGAATCAAAGACATCAAAAGAAATCACATCATGCGAGTCAATAAGATTCTTCAAATTATTTTTATCTGAATTCCAATATGGATTGTTTTTATAGTTATCATCGCCTCGCAATAGACAGCCTTGAAGATCCAATATCTTAATATTTTCAGGAACAACATCTTTAATTCTGTTATATACAATCGCTGTAGATGAAGGAATTGCTGCAATCAAAATCATATCGGAAACGTTTATTGCTTCTTCAATAGGGAGAATTCTCAATCCAAATTTAACTTCACCAATATGATCATTAGCCACAAGACAAGTAAAGTTATAATCAAAAGTATTCTCTACGATTAATTTTGCATTTTTTCCAATTCCATATATTGCAATTCTATTTGATTTATATGTTTTGAATTTCCTATCAAACTCTATATAATATTTATTATCCATAATTACGAAAACACTTAACTAGTCAAATCATTATTTAAATATTTCCTTATATAATCAAATTAAATTTTTTTCGTTTTGAATCCACTTGGAATCATTAATATGTTCATGAAATTTTAACAAATTACATGATCTTACATCATTACCCAAAATACCTAAATCTGTCATATTAACTTTATTTATCCACATTGCATATGGGAATGATACTTGATCTCTTTGACATTCATTATCAAATTCATGCCACCATGAATTCATTATATCTATGCACATTTTATTCATATGTGTTCTAGCTATTACGGGCAATTCTGGCAATCCATAATGAATGGGGAAGCCTTCCGACATATATCTCTTTATCTGACGTATTGCATCTTCAGGCACAATACGTTTATTATTTACTATTGTCATTGCCTCATAATACAAACAATCACGTTTCCAGTGTTTAAATACTGATATCCCACACTTTGATTCATTGAACAATTTTGACACATCGCCGACTATTTGAATATTTGAATCTAAATAAAGGGAAAACTTATAATTATGAAATATCAGATGTGGATGCATCTTGATATATCTGTTTCGCTTTATAGGAGATGATATACCAGAAGGAATAATAGTCTTTGCATCTATCCATGAGTATATTTTTAATGATTTAGGTTGTTCGTCTGAAATATAGAAGTAATCAACATTAGGCGAAATCATCAAAGGTTCATAGAAATTGTCATACCCACCAAACAAACCTGTGTATACAGCAATTCTTTCATTTTGTGTGATGTTTATACCACAATTGTAATTATTTATTCTTCCATCATTTGTGTAAAACAAATCTGCCTGTTTACTTTTATACCTTAACCTCATCAATTCAAGAAATAACCGTTCTTTATTAACGATCAAATCATCCAATATTTCCCTAAAATCTATAATATTTTTAAACCCCTGCTTTAACGCAGTTTCAAACACAGAATTATAATTTTCTATTGCAACACAAATTATAACTTTATAGATTGATTTATTACCTATATTATTGGGCAACAAACAGGGAACATTATCTATAATCTTCCCATTTTTTTCGACATCATTATCTATAAATAGGTTCACATTTATCCCACATGTTTCAAGAATTCTTTTAAATTCAACTCCATGTAACCCTGCGCAATATATAGCAACGTTATAAGCACTCTCAGCCAATAAATCTATTGAGTATTTTTGATACATCTTTATTTCGCTTTTTTTCTCTCCCATTCTTTGACTAACGACCTTGATTTTTCTGTAGGTTCTATGAATGGTTCAACTATATTGAAATAGTTGTTTTCATTTAAAGAACGTAACATACCACTTTGAGTCTCTTCAATTGCACCAAGTACAAACTGAACGTCATCATTATCAAAAGGCATATTGTCTACGGAATACAACGGAAGACCAAGGTATTGACTTTCATTACTTGAATTATCAGTCACAACAAATCCATCAATATTGATGCCCAAGTCTCTGAAAATATGATAATCCATTGTTCCTACCAGACCTTTTCCATATATCAAAACTCTTTTTGCTTTATCAAAATCATCTGCATTGATATATTTATAATTGAACACATTATTATCTATTAATTCAATCCATTCTTTCGCGATTTTATTATTGCTATATCGTTCCATATAATTTCTTTGATTATTTATAATTGTTGACACTAAATCATCGTCTTTAGTAATGATATTCATTGCACTAATAAAGTCATCCAATACTAAATTATTATCATTACTAAAAAATGGAACTAATATTCCCCTATCTAAAATTAGTATACTATCTATCTTCTCATTATAATCATTTATTCCACCTAATAATTCTCGCGGCCCTGAAAGACAGTCTGTAGCTATTACCGGGCATCCGACTGTCATAGCTTCAAGAACCGCATTGGGCAATCCTTCGTACCTACTGGCCAATAATAGTGCTTTTGCCTTTGACATATATTTAAATGGATTATTTTCGTATGGTAGTAGTTTAACTTTATCTGTTAAATTATATCTTGTAATAGCCGCCTCTAGTTCTTTTTTTGATCGTCCACTCCCCAGTATTATTAATTTATATTTATTGTTTTTTTTATAAAATTCTTCAAAAGCTTCTATTATTCTTAACTGATTTTTTTGTGGATCAAGTCTTCCAATGTTTAAGAAAAAATCAGCGTCACCAATAAAGTCTCTTATCTCCTTATCTAATTCACAATTAGCTAAATCCTTTATCTTCTCCTTATTTATAAAATTATATATTACCCGCATATAGTTATTTAAAGAATAATTTTTTTCCAAATCATACTGCACACCATAAGCACAAGGTACAATAACATCAGCATAATTATAATACTTCTTCATTTTATATGTCTGTGCATCTAGGGATGGTTCAATTAATGACTGTACACATCGTTCAGAAATAATTACTTTTTCCTTACCTTTAGTTCTTATATTGGCAAAGTTCATTATTTCCAAAAAACTGATTGCTACATCAATCTTGTAATACTCCTTATATCTTTTTATTAAATGTTCATATAATGGACAGTCAACTCCAATATCAACTATAGTTCCACCATATTCATATATAATGTTCTCTGTACTCAATAAAAATAAATAAACATTATAATAATTTGATAATTCCTTCGAAAGTAACCCAGCAATTCGTTCTGCACCACCGCTATTTAAACTCGTTGTGATTATTGCAATATTTTTCATAATACCACCGAATTTTCTCTCTACTCATATCTGTCGCTTATTAATACTCGTACTGCTTATCATCTATTTTAATTATTTAGCTGAAAGATGAAAAAGGCTGTTAAAAGAATTAATTCATGGTAATATCAGCCAATCTCCTAGTTGCTTATCCCATTCCGGAGGGTTGAATTTCTCAAAACCGGCATCCGAATAAAAAGTAAACTCAGAAAAGATTGGCTCAGCATTTACCTCATAAAAATCAACCCTGACCAATATCTCATCTTTAGATAAAATCTTTGCAAGTTCTTTCATCCGTTCAAAAGAAACGGGTTTTCCAAGATGTTCACGACTATTAGGAAAATTCTGTGTTAATTCTAAAAGATTCCATTCCATATCATAATAATCTATGCTTTCGTTTTCATGCTTATCGTTCTGTATCATCTGTAAAATCTTAGGTTTACCATTAAAGCAAAGAAACTTATACACAAGCAATGCTTCATGATCTCCACTGTCAATGAATTCCTCTACCATAATTTTAGGTGGAACATCTTTATAAGGCCACTCTCGATAATCATAAAAATAATTTCTCTTTAACGCAGCATCAAATTTATCCTTATATAATTTAGGATCAAATTTACTCTTGTCATCACATACCACCACGCTACCAGAATCATGGGTACATTTTAGCACGAATTTTTCAGGTAATGTTTCAAAATCTATTTCATCAAAAGAATCCCATACCCCAATAATCGGTACGACATATTTCTCACCTATTTTCTCTGCCACATAATCCTTAACTTTATACTTATCCACCATAATTGTATGTACTGGTTTTCTGTCATAGAGCTTAAGCCATTGTATTTTTTCGTTAAATGTAATAGGGCGATCAAGACAAATGTCATATTTCATCTTTAATTTCCAAAGGCATTCAATATATATCCTATCATCTGTATCTTTTATGAGATCTGTCATATCACGCTTAGACAAAAAATAAATATTGTCTATCCCATAAGAATGTAGTTGATCATACATATCTTTCTGATTATTCTCGTTCTTTGCTGTAATGATATATAGTCCATCATTAATATTTTTAGGAGGAAGGCACTCAATTCCAAATAATATTTCCTTACCTTGCTTTTCTTTATCATTATCTAGTATTTTAATCTCTTTTCCTTCATTTTTCAGCGTATATGCCAAAATCATTCCGTATATATTTAATCCAAAAATATTGACTTTTTTTCCAGTTATCGATATCATTTATCATCCTCCTTTGCCACCAGCATATACAATAAATTTCATAAATCTTTACAGACAAATACTAAACAACCATATTGATAAACTTTTTCAAACTATAAAATGGATTCTCTAAATAATAATTATTTATCATGGGTTCAAAAGATAATTGCTCTGTGTTTATTGAAAAATCTACTGTATTTACTTTCTCAGTCAATATGTCGTATACGAGCATCCTGTCTGCACATGATGGTATTAAATATAATTTATTATCTATTATTTCAAATGCGTCAAAAACGGCTGCAAACTCAACCAACCTACCCGGACTAACTCCAAATCCTTCAGGATAGGAAAATGCCTTAACAATTCCCTTCTCAGGTCTCTCTGGATATAATTCCATAACATCATAAATACTGTTATTTAGAACAATTGCTTTATCATTTAAAAAACATAGTTTAGAGTAAGGAATGCCATCCCTAAACCAATTTATTTCTTCTAAAGGGCTGTATTCTGTAATAAAATCTTTTTTTATATTCCATCTGAGTATTGTAGTTGACTTGTTTTGAGTAAACCAGAAATCATCTTCATGAAAGAAACATCTAAATAAACTATATTTTTCATCAAATGTATATTTTTTTGTATCTTTTGTCTTAATATCAAATACTCTAAGACTATTATCCAACGTCACGTAAGCACCCTTTCCATCTCCGATATCTATAAACGAAGAACCTGGAATCTGTTCATCTTCTTCAATGAGTTTATTCAAATCATCACACCTTTTTATGGTGTAATCCCTTATATCAATTTTCCATATTCCCATATCCATTTTCTGCGGAAAAAGGTAAACATCACTATTATTTAAGATTTCTCCAGCCGATGCATAAAAAGCATTACTAATGCCAAGAGGGATTTCAATCCATCTGTAACAACTATTTTTACGTTCTACCACAGCAATTTGCCTGCAATTATTAGGAAAAAACAAGCTAATATCACCATATTGTAAACCATGAGCATATAATCCAAAAGCATCTTTACTCTCGTAAGGGTTCATCATAATATAATTCACTGTCAAATCATGTAAGTTGATCGAACAAAAAGAATTAAAGTCTATATTGGGGAAAAGCAAGTTTTCTTCATATAAGCATCCACACCAACTATGTAAATCCATTCTAGAATTATCCAAATCCTGTCCACTCCTATCTCACATTTTTGTAATGAATCATTCAAAATACCATCCGTATATCAAAAAAACCTAGTTCCTTCAATTCTTTAAAAGTCTCTTCGTACAACTCATTTTCTGTGACTATATAAATTCCTACATTATTTGCCTGACAGCTAATTTCAATAGGTAAATAACATTTTTTTGAATCAATTATCGTTGCATTAGTTTCACCTTCATATCCATTATCCAAAAAATACTTAACCGTAATGCCGTTATCCTTCAAGTACGAATAAAACATGAGTGCCTTATCACTAACGCCATAAATACAAATAATTTCTTTTCCAACGAATCCACTAGGAAAAATCCTTTCCTCCCATCTCTCGCTCCTTTTATCAAACAGTGGAGCATCCCATATTTCTCTTTTGTCTTTATGATTACAGTATCTGCATAAATCCAAATTCTCTCTACCTTTTTTCAAGAGATTTCTTATAGTTGAGTATTTTTCACCATGCCATATTTCTACTAGTCTTTCTTCGTTTAAATTTCCAAGCGTCATCTCACCTAATGAGTCATTACAACAAAGTGATACTTTACCGTCAGGACGTATAACAATTTGTGTCCAAGGTAATTGACAACCACACTCAGTAGTGTAATAAATCTTATTGTTAGGTGAGTTTCCACCTCTTGATTCTCTTATACTGTTGTATTCAATTTCACAAAACCGTACCTTTCTATCATATTCTGGATATTTCTGGACTAATAGTTTGACGCCTGTGAGATCATTATTCTTATAATCATCTATCTGAAGTAAATCCAAATACGGAATTGTTTCTTTGAACTTTATCTCATTCAAAAGAGTGCCATTTGATAACAAATAAATAAAAGCTTTTGGCAAATTCTGTCTTGCATACTTAACAAACTCAGAGATTCTTTCATCTATAAACGGTTCATTATTTGAAAATAACGCCAACAGCCCTGAATGTTCAATTTCACTTAGTTGACTTATTATGGAATAAAACATTTGTTTTTCCATTTTCCTATATTCTCGTTGGGGTGCATTAGCATTCACCGGACAAAATTCACATAAGCCATTACACCTATTAACCGTTTCTATCTCTACATATTTGAATAAAGGCTTTTCATTTTCGAAATACTCTATATATCTATTTATCTCATGATTAACTGTTGAATTCTCTATTAATATCCTTTTATTTCGAGAAGGCATAACTTGATCAATATAAATCAAATTATTAAACCCTTTGGAACCCAAAATTTTAGATATATTTTTATCATACATCGCTACTATAATTAGACAATTATCTATATCTTTTATTTCTCCAAGAGAAACAACTAAAACACCTCCTATTGAATCCGGATTATTATTCTTATCAGAAACAATAATTGCATCAATAATATCCTTAACATCACCACCTAAGTATTCAATAAAAGTTCTTGCCATAAATCCAGCACCAAACATGTAACATTTTCTATATTCTGAAGCAAGAAGTTTTATATTATCAACACGAAATGAATGTTTTATCATAGTATATTAATCACTCCATTCTTTTATGTCCTCTGCTGTACGATGCCATGTATGTCCAAAAGTTCGTCCTTTTATATTGCAAAATCTACATAATGGCATAGGTTTTGCTAGTTGTATCAACAAATCTTGCCCATTTTCAATTTTGTATATATCTATGCCATCATATTCAGTGACAGGAATGTTATATCCAAATTTTTCATTAAATATATGTATGTTGGGCGCAACTGTGCATGGAAATAATCGCCCTTCAGAAAGCATTGTGCATTCTTGTGCATGTGTACAATTCATAAAATTATAAGTACAGTCTCCATTTCCATTTAAATTTAAGGGAATATGATATAACGTTTTAACTGTTTCACCTCCTCCGTAATAATTCAGTTTCACATTTTCATATGTCGCTTTTTTCTCTATTTCTGTATAATCAATATTAATCGGATATTTTGTCACTTGAAGAACTACATTATTTTCTCTTAGTAATTTCCAAAATTTATCTGTCTGCTTCATAAGAAGAATTCCATTAGTGAAAATCTCTATAGTTGAAGACTTAAATAAATCTGCTGACATCGCTATCATATTCTCTAACTCAGGATTGAGAAGCGGTTCACCACCCATAATCCGCAAATTACCTATTCTATTATCAAGAAGATGTTTTAACCTACTTAAATCACTATATAATCTTTCATATGTTACATTTCGTTCTCTAGCTATAGATGAAAAATGATCACATCCGGCACATCTCAAATTGCAGTGATCGGTAACATTTACTACAAGATTTTTCATGATTGGATGAGCTGTTACTCTCCACAACATTTCTGAAAAATGGTTCTTTAAATTAAGCCTATCCCATAGTTTTTCTTCGTAATTTCTCGATACATAAGAGTAATTACAAAAAGATATTGATGTTAAATTTTTTATTATCTCATTTCTCATCTTATATCCTGTTGTAATTAAAATCACATCATCTCTCTTTAATTGAATTTCATCCAATGAAAATATATTAATGCCATTCCAAACAGATCTTTCTTCTGTCTTTTTGGATAGAATTACTCCTTTTATCCTGCTTTTCTTCGTTGGACTCAGCATAGATATTAGTAATTCAGCGAAATGACCACATCCATATATATATATATGCTCATCTACATCAAAAAATGAGTTAAACTGTTCTTCATTGTGTATGACCATCTACCTATCTCCCACAACAACCCAATCACTTATTTGAGGTGTCCCTGTTTCCCATTTTATTTCACCTAACTTTAACGAACAAAAACGGCAAAAACTGTTTGCTTTAGTGAATTTGTTTAAAATATCCCATCCTGATACATGTTCATCACTTAAATCAACTCCACATTGCTTCATCTCATTGTCGTCAATAGACAATCCGAAAAAATCCTTGCTTTCAGTAAGCATTGGTACATGGGGACAAGGATATATATATCCATTTCTTAAAAATTTACAATATTTACTATAGCAACTTTCCTCATAAACCTTTTTATAATCAGCTTCACCAAAACTCATTCTTGATATAAATTTCTTAGTAGGTGGTTCAAGATAATAATTAATATGTGTCATATGCAGTAAATTTAAAATCCTATCTATTATCTTTATTGTTGGTGGATACTGAGTAATAAAAAAACTTGCATTATACATAGTCATAGCTTGAACTAAATCATCAGCTATATCAGGTAACAATATCCCATTAGTAACTATACGAATATCACTTCCTGGAAAATATTTTCTTACTAAAAATATAAACCGTGGCAACTCTTTGTTAAGTAATGGTTCTCCTCCCATCAGCCTAAATATGCATACATTACTAAATTTATTTGACAAGTTTTTTAATTCTTTTTCAAAATCATCAATTTTAGGGTGAAAAGGTTTAGTAACTAGATTAGAAAAGTGAAAACAACCTTTACATCTCAGATTACACTCATCTGCCACCTGATATTCAACATATTCCAACACTGGGTTAATAGTTTTATGATTTCTTAAAAAAATCAAATTTCCACCATCATCCAAAAGTGGAAGTTTTGCTGTAGACATATATTTTTCAGGAAAATAAATATCATTAAATCCTTTAGATTTAAGAGATACGGTTACCTTTGCAGCCTCGCATTCATTAGCAAGCGAAACTATTATTTCACAATCGCTATATTCTTCATATACTAATTGAGACTCTTTTATTATTTTAATCTCATTAATCCTACTCAGTTCAATAAAGTTATCAATGCAAAGAACAACTTTTACGGAATCTGCATTCTTAAGCTTATCTATGATATATTTTCCAGTATGACCCAATCCATATACAATTATTTTCTTCATTTCAATCTCACTTTTATTATTTGACAGGTTCAATTAATTCTAACTTAAACACTGTTTATTTAAAAACTATCTTGATGTCTACATCCACGAACTGAATCTAATCCATTACCAATTTTAAAACAGGTGCCTGTCACCTTTAAGAATCTCTTATATATTCCAACATAAAAAGCTCCAGATATAAGACAATCACAATCTACATCAAGAGCTTTTAGCTTCTGTATTCATTTATAACTAATCATATTTTCTTATTTATCTACTGTTCAACCAATCCCAATATCTTTTCAGCAACCCGTACCTGTTCTTCTGCCACTTTCTTAGAGGCAATATAAAAATCATCATAATACGATAGCTGTCGTATATTCATTGCATTTGCTATTTTTTTGGAAATATCGCTCGGAAAGTCCTCTGTTTTAACATGAAACTGATTAAAATGAGCAATCACCCCACTGTGTTTACTACTGTCAAATCCATCCAGAGTATTCGCAGCTCTTATGGCATGAAATATAGCATAATACGAACGATTCAAAGTCAATTTATAATCTGAGATTTCAAGTTCTCGTTTTGATCGCACCAAGTCTTCTTTGGCTTTTTCCAGTCGATAAAATGCCAAATCATTTAAGCTGCCGTCCATAGTTTAATCCCTTCATTAGTTATATTTTTATAGAAAGGTGAGACATCTCTCCATTTTTCAAATAACCTTGTCTCTATGAGTGCCGTAGTGATAACTATATTATATTCAAGTTCGATAGCCACTACTATATCCAGCAATTTGTCATACATATCTTCGTCTTCTTTTTCTATTATCAGCGCAATATCAACATCCGATTCCTCATTGGCTGTTCCACGGGCAACTGAACCATATAGTATTATGGATTTTAAATTACTACCATATACTGTTTTGACTTCATCTACAAAACGATAAAAAAGTCTATCATCACTTTTTACCATATAAGCCCTCCAAATAACACACAGTTTCTACTTACACAGCTTTAAATCTTTGTTTCTATCATAACAAACGAAAGGCTCATTGTGAAAAAATCAACTGACTTATTAATATTTCTCTATTTATTCTGGTCTGATGAGTTCTTATTTAAGTTATACATAATTATCAATATACTCCTTTGTACCTATTTTACATTTCATCATAGCTTCGCCATGATGACTTCATTCAGTCACCTTAACTCTGTCTATGTCCACTGTCTCCCGCCATGCGCCTAACACGACACTTTGTTTCTCAGTTTCTTAAATTTCTGATATATGCCCGAATAATCATATTGTCGCAATATCTCTATCTGTAGATAAAAGATATTTTCTCTATTTATGTATATTTTATAATAGCATTTTTCCTGGCACAATATTGTTTTGTGCGTTTTTGATATCATTTCAGTAGAATCGGTCCTAAACGCATCCAATATCAACAAATTCTCCGAAGGCTATACATGTATTTTCGTCATCGAAATTATCTTTTATAAGTAAAACAGCCATATTCCCACAGATATCTGTATCCTGATTTAAGATTTAATCTCCGGATCAAACGAATTAGGAGGCTTATTCTCCGTCAGAAAAAATATCTCTGTAAGAATAAGGAA
This sequence comes from Oribacterium sp. WCC10, assembly GCF_900113415.1. Lineage (GTDB taxonomy): Bacteria > Bacillota > Clostridia > Lachnospirales > Lachnospiraceae > Oribacterium. The sequence goes on from NZ_FOPH01000004.1 coordinate 111,459, forward strand.
TATATGGTCTAAAAACAGACAATATGCAATTCCTTAGAGCCGTGATATGATCACTTCATCTGAAAGATATTCTGAGATATTCGACGTTTATAATCTTAAGTAGTCTTCCGGAACATTCGTTCCAGGTAATATAAAATTCACTATTATTTTTCCGCAGAACTGATATATAATCAAAGCGAGAAGTTCATATCTTTCTCGCTGTACTTTAGGAGTAGATATGGAACAATTAACAGGTTTGGGCAAAGCCATAGTGGCTGCAGACCCCGATAAGATCCGGCTTGATATGACGGTGAAAAATATCCTTGCTTACAAACCTTTGCTTGCAAGGATTTTTAAAGAGGTTGTATCTGAGTGCCGGGATATGAGCTATGATGAAATTGAAGCCTGCATAGAAGGTGAAGTTCTCATCAGCAAGGTTTACGTTGACAGTGGCCTCACCAATGCAGGTGATCGGATTGATGGTTTGAATACAGAAGCGTATTTAAACGATGAGGGGCTGGACAGGTACGATATACGTACATATCTCAGGTTGCCTGGCAAAAGTGGTTCAGAGTATATTAAACTCATCATTAATCTTGAAGTCCAAAACGAAGATAAACCGGGTTATGATTTACCGCTGAGAGCATTATTCTATTGCTGCCGCATGATCTCGGCTCAGCAGGGAGTCGAATTCACAACGGGCAGTGATGATCCTGTAAAATATGGGAACATCAAGAAAGTTTATTCCATTTGGCTTTGTACGGAAGCTGCTCAGACCAGAGCGAATTCTATTGAAATTTATGATATAAACAGAAATTTCCTGTTCGGTAGTAATACGGATAATCCCAGATATGATATCCTTAATGCAATCATCATTTATATCAGCGGAAAACATGATTCGGAAAATACCGAAAATGAAATGATTCGGATGCTCACTGATTTGTTTGATGAACGAATAAATGGAGTAGCTAAAGTTCAAAAATTAAAATCCGAATATGGACTTAGTATAACGAAAGAAGTTGAAAGTGAGGTGACAGATTTGTGTACTTATGCAACTGCCATGGAGAATAAAGGCATAGAAAAAGGTTTGGAAAAGGGTATAGAACGTGGACTTGAAGCTCTGGTACAGTAAAATATACCCTATAAAGTGGACACTTTAAGAAGAAGGGAACCCTAAAAATGGACACACAAAGAAGGGATAAAATCCTATTTTGTGGACAAAGGAAAAAGGGATTCTTCTGGTGGATGATATATAATAAAGTTATCTACCGGAGGAAAATATGAAAGAGTATACGGATGCCCAAAGAAAAGAACTTCAAAAGAACCCATATGTTTTAAAAGTCTCCAAGTATAAGTTGTATTACACAGCTAAGTTTAAGGAGGACTTCTGGGTTAGTTATCAAGCAGGAAATTCTCCTCGAAAGATCCTATCAGATTTCGGATTTGATTTAAGTATATTCAAGCAGAAACAAATTGATTCATTGGTTCAGCATATTAAGAAGCAAGCATTGTCTGGCAATGGTTTTACAGAAGGTAAAAACAGACAGAGAAGAATGAGTATAAAAGCAACTGATGAAGCAGAGCTCTCTTCTCCACAATCAATCACACGTATGCAAAGTGAATTGCAATACTTGCGCCAGGAAGTAGACTTTCTAAAAAAAATTATAATTGCAGACAATTCAGAAAAGAAGAAATAATCATGGAGACATCAAATGACAAATTTGAAATCATCCATGAAACTATAAATAAAGCGGATAATAGGCTTTCGGTTTCAATGCTATGTGAAATAGCTGGGGTATCAAGATCAGGCTATTATAACTGGGTAGCATCCGAAAAGAATCGAATGGCAAAGGAACTTCAAGACAGAGCGGACTTTGAATTGATACTGATAGCATACACCCATAGGGGATACGACAAAGGTGCACAAGGCATTTATATGCGCCTGATACATATGGATCCTCCCATTGTCATGAATGTCAAAAAGATCCGCAGGCTTATGAAGAAATACGGATTGATCTGTGAAATAAGAAAAGCTAATCCGTATCGAAGAATGGCAAAAGCCATAAAAACGAACAATGTTGCGGATAACCTTGTCAAAAGGCAGTTTGAGGCCTATGGTCCCAGAAAGATATTGCTTACTGATATTACATATATTCCGTTTAATGGAGAATTCTGCTATTTATCAACCATAATAGATGCATTTACAAAGCAGATACTATCTTATGTATTAAGCAAATCATTAGAAGTAGATTTTGTCCTGGAAACAGTAAATACAATGATAGAAAAGCATGGTGTTGCGCTAACAACTGAAACCATAATCCATAGTGACCAAGGCTGTCACTACACAAGCTGCAGCTTCATTCAACTTGTAAAAGACAAAGGGTTACGCCAGTCTATGTCAAGAAGAGGCAATTGTTGGGACAATGCTCCACAGGAAAGCTTTTTCGGAAGGATGAAAGACCACATAAAATCCAAGCTTAAGAACTGCACTACTTTTGAGGAAGTTAAAGCAATAATAGATGATTGGATGGATTATTATAACAACGATAGATATCAGTGGAGATTAGCAAAGCTATCTCCTAATGAATACTATGAATACATAACATCAGGAGTATATCCTTTAAAGGATGTTATACCTTCAAAAAGATATTGAGAAGAAGGTAATTTAATAAAATATAGACATCTGCTAGACTGATTTTTCTCAAATCCCTTCTTCTTACTTTGTCCTTGACAAGGGGTACACTTTACAGAGTTTAAAGTTATATGTCAGTGACTTTGATTCTCTATACGCCGCTGTTACAAAAAACAGAGCCTATAAAGATGTCTCCAGAGAAACTGTCATGAAGTATTATAATGAAACTCCTGACAATTCATAGGTGGCAAGTATTATATAATGCGGCTGTGCATTCTGTGTAAATAATCAATCTAGAGAGTGGCAGATGCAAAATCCACTCCCATAAAACTTATCGTAAATCTTGAAGTCCCAAACGAGGACAAACCGGGTTACGACATACCACTCTCACCGCTTATTATTTATGACTCTTAATGCCAATTATTCACATACTCTTTAAACCTAGGTAAAGGAATACTCCCTGATCGCACTTGTGATTGTTTTTTACTTTTGTGACGTTTTGTGATGCTTCCATCATCATGTGATGCTTTGTGACGTTTTGTGATTATATTATATCTTCTCAATATCATATACGTCAACCAACACCGTGTACTTGTCGAACCAACTTCACCCCAAAAGTTCCATGAGCTGTTCCTTACTCATATTCATCAGTGATTCACTCTCACCGCTGAGTATGGCATCAGCCAGGTCTTTCTTGGCATTCTGCATCTCGACGATTTTTTCTTCTATAGTATCCTTGACGATCAGTTTAAATACAGAAACCTTTTTTGTCTGTCCTATTCTGTGGGCGCGATCTGTTGCCTGATTCTGAGCTGCAAGATTCCACCATGGGTCATAATGGATAACCACATCTGCTCCCGTCAGATTTAGTCCGGTACCGCCTGCCTTTAGTGATATAAGGAAAAGCGGCACCTCATTCTCATTAAATGCATGAACCAGCCTGATTCTGTCCTCTTTCCTGGTTTCTCCTGTTATCTTATAAAACTCGATGCCCTTCGCCCTAAGATCTCTTTCCAGAAGTTCGAACATTGATGTAAATTGTGAGAATAAGAGAATTTTATGTCCTCCGTCTATTGCACTTTCGATTAGTTCAAGGCATGATTCGCGCTTGGCCGACTCTCCATTATATCCTGCTGTAATCAGTTCCGGATCGCAGCATATCTGTCTTATCTTTGTGAGTTCTGCCAGAACTTTGAGCCTGTCCTTACCAGACTTGTACTCTTCACTTTCCAGAACCTTCTTCATGTGGGTGACTTGAGCATCATAAAGTTTTCTCTGAGCAGCATCGAACTTTGAGAAACGTATCTCCTCCATCTTGTCAGGCAGATCCTTTAGTACATTATCCTTTAGCCTCCTGAGGATAAATGGTCCCACCATATTCTTAAGATGCTTTGTGATCTCTTCATCCTTATGTCTGGTTATGGCAGTTTCAAAATCACTTCTGAACCTGTCATAAGTATAAAGGAAACCGGGCATGAGATAATCAAAGATACTCCACAGCTCACTAAGCCTGTTCTCAATAGGCGTACCGGTAAGAGCGAAGCGGTGCTCCGCATTTATCACCTTCACCGACTTTGTTGCGGCTGCTTTCGGATTTTTGATAAACTGTGCCTCATCGATGATTTCATAATCAAACTTTTTATCCTCATATATCCCGATATCCCGCTTCAAAAGGTCATAAGAGGTAATGAGTACTTCCGGAAGTTCATCAGCAGACATTATAGCCTTTCTCTCCGTTTGGGTACCTGTTACGGTCTTAATGCTCATGGATGGAGCAAATCTCTTAAATTCTTCCTCCCAGTTATACACAAGGGATGCAGGGCATACTATGAGGGAAGTTATCCTCTTACCGTCCTTTTCATTAAGCTCTTTCCTGCTTTTCAGAAGTGTTATGACCTGAATGGTTTTGCCAAGTCCCATATCATCCGCAAGTATTCCGCCGAATCCGACCTCCGAAAGCATGCTCAGCCATTTAAAACCGTACACCTGATACCCACGAAGAATCTTTGTAAGACTCTCCGGAACCTCTATATCACTTTCTTTTACAGTATTGAAATTCCTTATAAGGGCCTTAAAGTTCTTGTCTCTTTCGGCAGCAATCTCATCATGCTCCTCAAGAAGCTTGTTGATGAATATCGCACGGTAGAGCGGCAGATGAAGCTTACCCTTTGTGAAATCTCTTTCACTTACACCCATGGACTGCATTGTAGTCATGAGCTCTTCAATTGTATCATCCTGCTCAAGTCTTATGAACTCACCATTTTTCAGCTTAAAGAACTTTTTCTTTTTTCGATAACTTTCCAGAAGCTCAAGGAGTTCATCTTCAGACATGTCATCTGTTTCTATTTCAAGATTCAATAATCCGCTTTCCACGGATACACCAACTCTTGTAACAGGAGCCTTACGGATTTTAAGATTTTCAAAATCCTTGCTTGCATGGATTTCACCTATTGCCATAAGATCCTTTAAACCTTCATTTAAAAGGTCAAATGTATTCTCTCCGGTTTTTTCGCAGGTGAATTCTTCCCCGTCTGTGCTTACATCAGGAAGATATTTTTCAAGAGCGCTTAATGCATTCTGTTCGTACTCCATATCTCTTGATTCAGGAAATGGGAAGTCTGAATCTGTCAGCTTATGAAGAATTATCTCTTCATCACCGTATTTCGCCTGAACTCTTCCTGAAATATAATCCTCATTTGCATCCATGTAGTAGGTGATTTCACATTCTGCAGGAAGATAATTTTTTAATGGCACTTTCCCCTTTTCGATAACTTCTATTTCGGGACACTCAATGAGCTTAGGCAGTATCCTGTAGTAGAACTCTGGCAATTTCTTTTTGCCTATCGTAAACGAATTGTCTTCTGTTTCACTAACACTTTCTATCAGCATCCTCGCCATAGGAGACATATTACCTATCCTGTAAAATGCAGCTTTTTCTTCGTCTATATAATAACCGTAATCCTTGCCCTTCATTATTGCAGGGGAATCAACCATTACCGACAGTCCTGCGAACTTACCCGTCTCATCCATATTCCTGCTTATCTCAACCCGGATATTTAAAGTGCCTTCTGTTATTTTGACATTTTTTGTATACAGACTTCCATCCAGATCGATGGTTTTACCTTGAGCCACCTCATAAAACATATCAAGAATTTCCGGTGTTAAATCAACTCTGTCCTTCAGAGTGATCTGATCCCCGTAATAATAACGCATCTTATTTATCTTATCTGAAATGTACTCATATTCTCTTTTGGTTTTTTCTATTATTTCATAATACTTTTTTGCATCATCATCAAACTCATAGTCAATGAAGGAAATCAAGGTTTTTGTCCCAAGCTTAAGAGTTCCGTTCTGCTCTTTTATCTCCACAAGCTCATTTAAGTTCTTGACCTTAAAAAGCTTCTCAATGCCTATTCTGAAAGTCAGCGCCAACTCGTCGGCTGAATTCCTGCCATAAGACAGCTTCGGTTCTATCCTGACAATACTTTTCTTTTGTGAAGTCTCATCAATGATCTTGTTGCTTATGATTTTATGATAAGCATTGAGAACCTTATCACCATTCATGTCGGTGTCATCGCCTGGATTGTATTTGGCTATATAGTCATCTGCAAGCAGCATCAACGCCAGTGTATGCACACAAAGAGTGTTATAGTAATATGAGTAATAGTTACTTCCGTGGATAGGACAGCTGCCTAAAAGCAGACTGTCTTTTGTTATAAGCAGCTTAAGTCCTGAATAACTGTAGATCTCATCATCGATTTTCCCGAAAATATACATTCCCAGCTGATTATCACCTGATGTAGATCTGAGATATGTTATGCTCGCCTTAGTAAATTCAACTTCTCCATTTTCAACCAACTCCCTGGCCTTATCAATATCATCCTTGTCTACGATATAGTCATCAAGAAGCTTTAATACATTAAAATAAGTATTTCCAAGAGCTGACTTAAATCTATAGCCCCACTTTAAGTTATCCTCTTTATTCCGAATCCCCTTTTTTCTCATTATATGGCCAATGCTCCCTGCTTATTATTTTTCATCTCTATACGCATGTTTTAACCATTATTTTTCGGCATACGAATATCAATCCATTCATTCCTCATCTATTAACGCCATTTCTGAGCCTTTTTAGATGACATGCACATATAAATTCAATTGGCTAATTCCAACTATAGACATACTAAAGAATTGTACTAAAAAACCTATGACACTTGCAACACAAGCCGCGAATATCATAGGTATATCACTTGCCATCATAATGAAACAACTATGAACAGACCCACTATACTTTGGAAATACATTTTCATGTGCAATATGCTGCGCATCATCAGTGAGTGGCAAATACTTTTGACACTCACGTCATAACATTATCTGGTTTTTACAGATACTATACGCGCTAAGCAGTCACGATTCTCGCCATATTATTTCTGTCAAATTTATCATCAGCACTAAGCTCGTCTCTGGAGATATACTTTACTATCTCAAGTCCTATGCTGACTTCAACTTCTCGTCCCATCATAGGAACACATATGGTAGCACGTCTTTTATGCCGATTAATTTTTTTGATCTCGCCTTTCCAGCCTTTAAAGGACCCGGAAGTTATCTCAATCATATCATCAATACGAAACCCTTCTGAACTTCGTACGATATGATCTTCACCACCAAGTCTTGTGAGGTACTCCTCTTCTTCAGGTCTTATAGGAGTTATCTTTTCATCCATCCTGAGCAGCTTTAAAGGATGCTTTTCTTTTCTCAGCCTGATGTCAAAGTCTAAAGCATCATCCCCATTCAGATCTACAAATATGTATCCGGGGAAAAAAGGATTTGTATCCTTTATCCATTTTCCTTTTACTTTATACTCCATTTCATTTTCGAATATGAATACCTTCTCATCTTCTTTTGCAACGTCATATCGGACTTCATCTGCAACTTTCTTTTCTTTGCCTTTCATCGTTTGGATTACATACCACATATTGTTATCGCTCCTACATTTTCTACGACTGCCAATTATTCACATTCTTTCACTTTTACTGACCAGTTGCCAAGTGACCATAAGCATCTTTTTTCATTTTACTTCCTCACATTTTCTCCAGAAAGCATTTTCTTTATTTCTTTGTCAAAATCCGATTCTATCGGCTGAGTCTTATTAAAAATATCATACTCCTCATATGCTCTTTCCTATGATCAGCTGATTGGTACACAATCTCTGCCGCTGTGTGATTCGTTATTGCATAATGAAACCTGTTCTGAATGGTTGCATAGAAATGATACGCCTCATCCGAATCTTTTGTATAGTCGATGCTGCATTCCGCAAAAATGTCCGTAATCTGCTGCCATATACGACGTTCACTTGCTCGAATGGATCGAACGCGCTCCAACAGTTCTCTAAAATAGTCTTTGGCAAAAGCATTCTTTCCCTGTTTCAAACCTTCATCATCCATAACGAATCCTTTTTTCATGTACTCTTTTAGTACCGTAGTAGCCCATATTCTGAATCTTGTTGCTTTTTTAGAATTAACTCTGTATCCGACAGAGATAATAGCATCAAGATTATAAAACATAGCTTCTCCGATTTGGATTTTCCCTGGTATCGCACCATGAGGGCTGGTTATTTCCATTTTGGAAACAACCACATTCTCATCTAATTCACCTTCTTCAAATATTCTTTTTAAATGTTTGCTAATGGCCGGAACCTTAACTCCAAATAACTCTGCCATTGCTTTCTGTGTAATCCACAGACTCTCCTCCTTAATATAGGCATTAACAGACACATCTCCCTCATCAGAGTGATATAGTACCATTTCCATTTGTTTATCAAAACTGTTCAACGACTTCCTCCTGCCTGTTTTTTTTCTTCATGTTTTGAAGCATACTCATGTAAGCCAATATTCTTTTTTTCTGCCCGTCTGACAACTTTCTGGTTTCTTCCATAATCTTCATGTCCAACTCATCAGGCTCACATATTTTGTCGGTATCTACTTCTCCGGATATACCTACCAACAGTAGTTCAGGTCTAATATGCAGTGCCTCACAAATTATCATAATTTTATCAGCTCCAGGAATTCCTGTTCGCTTTAAAACTTTACCATGATTTTCACGTAATCCTCAGTCTTATCTCTCATTATAAGAAGTCCTTTTTCCAGTTCATTAAGCCTTAATCTATGGGTGATCAGTTTCTCAGGATGTATCTTTCCCTCCGAAAGCTTCCGCATTACATAGTGCCAGTCATCTGATACTGCATCTTCATCATCTCCAAGATAAGAGGAATTCCACGTTCCCTTGAGAGTTAACTGTTTTCTCAGTATCTTCCAGTAGTTCACCTTGGAAAATGACATATCTCCTGCCGGATTTCCCATGAGACACACCTGTCCACCTGCTTTCACAAGCTCCACACTGTCTGCTATAGTCTCATTTCTGCCCACGCATTCAAAATATGCATCCACTCCTGAACCTAAGGTTTTATCCATTACCCATTTATGGAGATCACCATCCTTTATATTATAGAAATGCCCCTCCGGAAGCCCCATATCGAGAAGTATCTTTTTCTGAAAATCCTTATTACCTGCCACATAAACATTTTCCATTCCTCGCTCCAAAAGGAACATAACAAGAAGCTGCCCTATAGTACCTGCACCGCAAACAAGAACAGAGTCCGTCTTTTCTATGGGAAGCTGTCTCATGGCATGAACCGAAACCGCCATTGGTTCCAGCATAGCCGCCTGTTCACACGTCACACCTTCCGGAAGCTCTATGAGATTCCATTCCGGTACAGTAACATACTCAGAAAATCCACCATCCCTTCTTGAACCGAGATAGCTGTAATTCGAACACATTTCGTACTTTTTCTCACGACATGAAGGACATTTCCTGCATGGAATCAGCGGAAATATTCCCATCCGTTTTCCAAGCTTACCCTTATCCACATTTGCCCCAATCTTTTCCACTTGTCCGGAAAACTCATGTCCTATAACGAGTGGCATGTTATGGGCTCCATCTCTATATACTCTCGGAACATCCGACCCGCATATACCTGCTGCATTTACTTTTATAAGTACTTCCCCGGCTTCCGGTTCCGGAACCGGTACATCATCATAAAAATTTATTTTTCCTGTTTCATCAAGTTTCCAGGCCTTCATCTCCATGTTCCATCCTTCTGCCTATTGATTTATCATATGATGATGTAAGGGTAAAAAGTACCACATCACGTGCTTGCACGTTGATTTGAGACTTTATGCCCTTCTCGAACACTCATAACTCACGCCATATGATACTTATATCCAACATTTTAACTCAAATTATCGATTCAAACACCACTTAATCTATGTCATTAAAGAACTGATTTCTTATATATATATATCACATTCTAAACAGCGGTAATCTTTGTAACGCCAGCCGTTTTATTCTATCAGTTCTCCATCAATCCTCTGAATCTCTCCAGATCCTCTTTGGTCGTTATTTTGAAATTGTCTTCATCCCCCGGAATAGTCGTGATATCCATACCGGAAAGAAATGCCGGCTCTGTAGATCCGTTTATACTTTCCATACGTCCGGCTTTTATCATTTTCTCATTAGCTTTCAGATATTCCGAAAACAAAAAAAGCTCAGGTGCCTGACCTGCCACCACATTTTTCCTCTCAAGAAGCGACTTGAGTTTTCCTGAATCATCCACCACATACACTGTATCCTTCATGGGAATCACCGGCATAACTCCCTCTGAATCTGTAAATGCTTTAATCATTTCCTTTATCATATTCGCTTTAAGTCGTGGTCTCGCTGCATCATGTATAAGAACAGCGTCGCTTCCGAAAACATTATCCTTCATTATTAAAAGCCCGTTGTATATTGATAGTTGTCGCGTTTCACCCGGGTCAGCAAAACCTTGAAATTTCTCGCTGCACTTCATCCCTTCCAGCACCTTCAGTATTTCATCCCGCCATTCCGGATCCGCGACTATGGTAAGAGAATCAATCTCATTACAGGACAGTAATGTCTCCATGCTGTATTCGATGATCATCCTTCCGTTTACCTTTATATACTGCTTTGGAATATCCTCTCCGAGCCTTGTTCCTTTTCCTCCGGAAAGTAGTAATGCTCTCAGCATTTCTGTTATCCTCCTGTATATACAGCCCTTTTTTACTCATATACTTCAAAGCCATCGGCCTATTGACTCAATACACAATAGAATCTTGAATCTCCTAAGAAATCCAAGATTCACATATAAATGCAATAATTATACTTTGAAAAGCCGTAAGACATATCAAAACCTCATACTTCTGACATCCGAAAGAATCTCTTTATAGGATCTGTCCTTTCCAAAAAGTATGGTACTTCCCAGAACGAAACCGTCTATACCTCTTGGTGCATAAGTCTGTATTTTTTCATAAGAACAGGCGCCATCCCAATAAAGCTTTATATTCATCTCATCCTTAAGTGATAGAAGTTTTGTGATCTTCTTGTCCACATACGGCAGGAACATCTGCCCTGCGTTTCCGGGATTCACGCTCATTACGAGAACTTTGTCAACAACTCTCATGAGTTCCATTATGGACTCGACACTAGTCCCGGGATTTATAGCTATACCCGGAACCATGCCCGCATCAATTATTGTCTGAAGTGTTGCAGATGGATGATACTCCGCTTCCGGATGTATATAGACTGTATCCCCCGGTCTTAGTTCCTTGAGAAACAGTTTTATACTGTTTCTGGGATGAACTATCATCAGATGGACATCTAAAGGTTTATTGGTGTTTTCCGCAATACACTTAAGATCATAAAGTGACATGGCAAAATTAGGCACATATCTTCCGTCCATGATATCAACATGAAAGGAATCGATATCCGCCTCTTCAAGTGCTTTGATTTCATCATACATGTGCCCGAAGTCAGCACACATCATGGATGCATTTAAATCAAATTTCATCCCCCCACCCCGCTATATTTAATACTATATCATCGATTAATGCTATATTTAGGGAAACGCTGATATAATCAGCGTTTCCTTAGCTCTAATTTCAGACATAACTTTAACGATCTGATTGTTTCATATATAGTACAGTTCTCATTGTATGCCAGATGAACAGACTCTATAGAGTTTCTTTTCATTCCTCTTCTATCACATGTGCATTCTGTATCATTATCGGCATCCCTATTGCCTTACATAACGTTACCAGACTGCTTTGATCTCCATAGTAGGCATCTGCCATAACAAGTGCCCTGTCCATATCTGCCGTGTCATCATAGATGCCAAAATCCTCAGACTTATATCTTTCCACGATTTTCTCGTAAGCCGCATAAAGCTGTGGTCTCATAGAGCATATAGTTGCCTTTATAAGAGGATGGGGTCTCCAAAGAAGTGTAACCTCATTCCGATGCTCCTTAAATATCCTGAATACATCCAGCATCTTTCTGAGCATCTGCTCGGATTCCTGAAGTAGTGTTCCTACACTTGTGTTGTAAATGATTATCTTTTTACGACTTCCGTCATTTCTGTAGATGTATTTCTTCCACTCCATAGGCATCTCCACGTCATCTATAGTCATAGACTTTATCTTTTCAATCTTTGGCGAGCCTGTTCCCTTTATTTTCTGTTCGAAATATTCGCGGTTTTCCTCTCCCGTCAGATTCACCATGCATTCCACATAAGCTTTACGCATATTTTCTGACTGAACTATAACTTCATGAGCATTGATAACAGCAGGAGTTTCTATAAAATGTTTTATTCCTTCGATAGCCGCTTTATTTCCCGGATCTATTTCTTCCAGAACGAAATACGGGATATAAACAAGCTTATCTGTAAACTTCCTTATGTTACTCGAGTAAAAATACGGATGTACACTTGTAACATAGTTCGCATCATCATAAGGATTATGGATGTATATCTCATCTGGATGATTCTTTTCAAGATTGTAATTTTCATAGAAAACTACAGGCACATCCTTAGGAAATTGCCCTCCCTCGTAGTGCAGTTCCTTGAATGAACCGTCAGGATTCTTGTCATAGTATGGAATAGGTATAACCTTGGCATCCACCAGCGGATCTGCATCAGCTTTTTTCCACACACTTTCCAGTGAATCCCACATTGATGCCTTGTAAGGAAGAAAAACCACTTCTTTTGTGTCAGGAATCTCATAAAGGAATTTATTGGAAATGTCGATGAAACTTTTCTTCAACCTCTTTTGAATGCTCTTTTTTTCAGCATTTCCCGTTGAAATCTCCTGATGAATTTGAAACAACAGCTCGCAATATGCTTCAAGAGACTTCACAGCTGTTGTTCCTTCACCTTCTGTTTCATCAATCTTTGTACCTACTGCAACAGCTGTGTTCTGGCAGTCGGATAGACAGATTGTGGCAGTATCAACATCATTTTTTTCAATACTCTCAAGTATTTTTTCATGAGCTTCCGGTAAAAGCGCAATAAGCTCTGCCAATTGATTTTTCAAAACCTTCCGCATACCATACTCCTATTATATGACGTGAGTGTCAAAAAAAGCATTTGCCACTCACTGATTAGCGCCAACGCACGCATTCGTGTGCAATGTGCTGCATCATGCTATGCTTCATTCCTCTCCCATTATCTCCGAAAGCAGCTCCCAATCAAGCTCATCCGCCGCCTCACTGAGCCTTTGCACCTTTGCCCTGTCCTTTTCCGGAAGGGCATATCTTGAAAGTGATTCCAGAATGCCTGTCAGTTCATCATAATCATAGTCATTGACGGCATTCTTTATTGCTTCGTAAGCCTTACCCAAACCTATAGGATTTATTTCACCGGCATTGCCAACCTTTTCCTCTTCAAGATCATACTGATATGACATGATCTTTTTGGCAAGCATGAAAAGCTCAGGTGCCTTTTCGTCGATATCATCGATCTCTCCGGTATCGCCATCCTTCTCAAGAATCGCACACAGACGACTGAGTCTCACGAAACCCACAAGGGCAGAGGAACTCTTAAGAGCATGTACCTTGATGGTGAATCCGGGAATATCTCTTTTGTCATATAGTTCCTGTATCTCTTCAACAGACTTCGGAAATCTCTTCATGTATTCTTTCAGATTCTGAACGAACCTCTTTGGACCGGCACAGGCATTAAGAGCATGATAAATGTCAAGCTCTTCATTCATAAACAGAGTCACAGGATATGGCGGGCCTGAAACATTACCCTCCTTGTCCATATGAAGCTCTGTAGGTCCTCCCTCTTCATCAGCTGACTTTTGAGGAACCTGATTGATGTGAATGTATTCCTTTGGAAGATACTGGATTATGGTTTCTTCAAGTACCTGAGGCTTTATGGGTTTTGTTACATAGTCGTCAAACCCGGCTTTCAGGTACTGCTCTCTTGCACCGGTGATTGCATTGGCAGTGAGGCAGATAACAGGAACCGTAGCCCTCCATCCTCCAAGCGCACGGATGGCATGCAGCGTCTCGATTCCATCCATCTGAGGCATACGATAGTCAAGAAGTATCAGATCATACTTATTCTGTTGTATCCAGCTCAGGCAGTCCGCACCGCTGATGGCCGTGTCAAGCTGCATCTCAGTTCCGTCCAGAAGTCCCTGCACCACCTGAAGGTTCATAGGTGCATCATCTACCACAAGGATTCTCGCATTCTGTGCTGTAAATCCCGGCTTGTAAACCACATTCTGCCGCCTGTCCTTACTGATGAGAAGCGCAAAGTTACCAACCGGCGTCCAGTCCACGACTTCCTGCTTCAGATTGAAGCTGAAGGTGGATCCGACTCCATAGATACTGTCTACTTCCAGATGACTGTCCATCGCCTGAAGCAGTTTCTGGGTAATGTTCATACCGAGACCCGTTCCTTCCACGTCTCTGTTTCTCTTTTCTTCTATACGGTCAAAGGCGTTGAAAAGTCTTGGTATGTCGCTTCTTCTTATTCCAATGCCGCTGTCGATGACATTGGCTCTTAACTCTACGATTCCATTCTCCCTGTCAATATCCGTAAGCACTGCCCGAAGTAATATGGAGCCATAGTTTGTATACTTGATAGCATTATTCACTATATTGAGAATAATCTGTTTAAGTCTTATGACATCGCCTCTCATGATACACGGGATTCTGGGGTCAATCTGCACCCTAAGATCCAGTCCCTTATCCTTTGCACGCTTTTTAACCATGTTTAGAAGGTCGTTCAGTGTGGATCTGGCATCATATTCAACCGGAATGATATTCATCTTTCCGGCTTCAATCTTTGAGAAATCGAGAATGTCATTAACGAGGGACAGGAGGACATTGCCGGCATCCTGAATATTTTCGGCATACTGCCTGGTCTTCACTTCCTCAGTATCCCTAAGTATCATCTCATCCATTCCGAGAACAGCATTTATCGGAGTTCGTATCTCATGAGACATATTTGAAAGGAAATCGGACTTGGCCTTGTTGGCCTGCTCGGCTATTTGAGCCATCTCGTCGTACTCATTGGTGGTTACTTCAAGGAAGTTAATCAGTCGCTCATTAAGTGGAACTATATCCCTTTTTCCGGAATCACTCTGAAAATTGAACAGAGTATTCTCCACTTCCCTATCCTTATCTCCCTCTCTCATGGCAACAGCCACCAGTGCTCCGTTCTGTATATTTCCGACTCCTTCAAAACGACAGATTTCACCCAGGGAATAATAGTAATTAAGACCCACACAGTTTCTGAGATAACACTTTATCTCTTCGCTGCTCTGATTTTTGAGTATCATCTTATGGGTATAGCACAGGAATATAAGAAGGCTTTCCGCACCGAAAGAGTCAATGATCTGACTTCCGGCATCTGCTTTTCTCAGAAAATCTTCGGGATTACCATAACCGAGTCTCAGCTTGTCTCCGTCACGAATTCCGCTGTAATAGAACAGTTCACCTGTCTCGCTGAAATCCATGGGAATGTTAACGATCTTATCATCTTTATCATGATTAAGTATAAGCGGAAATTCCCTCACATTCTGAAGGAAAAAATCATTAAACTCCACGCCAAGATAATGCCTGTATATATCCACAGGCGGCTTATCGTCAAGACTCTTAAGTCGTAGATCAGCGTGTCTGTTGTTTTTGATCTTATTATCAACTCTGGCTGTGAGTTCACGTCCTACAGCTTTCCATGGAGTCTGGATATCAGCCACAACATGAAGTTCTTCTCCATAAAACGCAGCAAGAGCAATGCCTCTGTCTGTCATGATATCCGTCATGACAAAACCGCTCTGATCAACCGGCAACTTTGAATCTATGGGATCCCCTGCAAGGCCACCAAAGAATGGTACATCGGGATAAGGCTTAGAAACTGTTTCCAAAAATTCCGAAAGACCTATTTCCCCACCTATAGGTATCACACAAACGCCCCTGAGATTCTCCTTCTTTTTCAGAAAATCACCGGCGCGTTCCATAGCCTTTTCTCGGCTTATTCTGTTGTAATCAAATGTGCAGGTATCAACCTCTGATTTATCAAAATAAAGGAAACTGATTCTTACCGTGCATCGTCCGTCCATTCCATCATTTACAGCCTGTGAACCGGCAAGAACTTTGATTCCGGGATAAGCACTTTTCAGCACTCTCACGACCTGCTGAATCTGAATATGTGGCGCATTGGAGCAACTCAAAAAAACAAAGGTACATTTGGCATTCTGATACCAGGTATATAGCCTTACGCTTGCAAGTAACTCAAATGTTTCACTCTCGTCATGTATGATGAATGTCTTCTGAATCATGTGTTTCCTCTGAAATGTGACGTCTGTTCATTAATACAATGCAGAGAGCCAGATTCCCCCTCTCGGCCCCCTGCCTGCATATAAATTCTATGGAAACGCTGATTAAGGCGTTCCCCCCGGTCTCTTATGCCTCAACACCTCGTTCTTTGTAATAGTCGTCAAACAGCTTGTAGGTGGCCTCCAGAGTCTTCGAGCTAATCTCAGGAAGTTCTCCTCCCCAGGCCTTTGTGGCCTGGTCATAACCATCCTGTACTGCCGCCTGAAGTTTTTGCATTAGCTCAACGTTATCTCCTGCCATAGCTGCCACAAAATCGAAAATTCTCTGTGAAGTCTTCTCAACACTGTAGTAGCCGCCCTCGGAAATTGCTTCCTGTGCCGCAGCCTTCGTTTCTGCATCAACTGTATAGTTTCCGCTTGCTATGAACTTCCAGATACCGTCACCGTCCTGAGTAAGGTCGGCATTGGCAGCGCTCCATTGACGGAACTGTTCTCCCATGGTACCTGTAGTCATCTTTTGAAGGAACTGAGTCTGTATAGACTCCTGCTGCTCCTTCAGCTTTGAAACGAGCTCTGTACGCTGCTCCTGACTTAGTTTAACGACACCATACTTTTCGGCCTTCGATACATCAAGAAGCATATCACGTCTTCCATTTGAGCTGCTTCCGCCGCTCTCTGCTGCATCTCCCTCCGAATCTTTTGATCGAACAAATGAATCTACTGACATATTTAGATCCGATGCCTGTGTTTTGAGATCTGTTACTTTGTCTGCCGATGAAGCTTGCGCGGACTTCCCTGTCCCTTCAGTCTTCTTAAGCGAGTCATTGCTCTTTATGAGCGTAGTGGTCAAATTGTTAATTTCGAGTGCCATCCTTGTCTCCTCTCTATCACAATTATGCTATACAGTTACAGAAAGATAGAGTTACACATTCTATCCTCGTATCTATATATCGACCATTTTCAAATTAATATAAATGACGTGAGTGTCAAAAGTATTTGCCACTCACTGATTAGCGCTAACGCACACATTCGTGTGCAATGTGCTACTGAACACTCATAACTCACGTCCTTTTGCTATGCATAACGCTTTAATTAGCTATGAATCTTCCGTAAGCGTATGGCTGCTTATAGTCATAGCGGTTTATTTTTATGCCGGCCTTCCTGTTGGCCGCATGGATGATCATATAGTTCCCGGCATATATGGCGACGTGATTTATATAACCCGTATTATCTGCATAGAATATCAGATCCCCCGGCATCACTTCTTTTCCCTTCAGATAAACGCAGTTCGCGTACTGGTCTCTCGACGTCCTTCCGGTAGTGATTCCGAAATGTCTGAATATCTCCTGCACAAATCCTGAGCAGTCAGCACCGTTAGTAAGTGATGTGCCGCCCCAGACATAAGGATTGCCGATAAACTGCATGGCATAACTGATTACCGCCTGTCTTGCTCTTGTGGTATATTCACTTTCATTTGTAAACTGCTGCAAAACCGAGTAGTTTGCTTTCACATAACGTTCGATCTCTGTGGTGCTGAGAACCTCTGTCTCCTGTTCATAAGTCAATGTCTCTTCAGGATCAAGCCTCAGCGCATCATTGTTCTGACCTGAGACATCTGCTTTTATATTGAGAAGCCGACTCAAATCCTCCGTACTTGTATTATCTTTCTTTTCAGTTTTTTCTTCTTTCTCTGCTGTTTCCTGTTCTTCTGACTTGACTTTGTTTTTTGACTCTATATCATGTTCACCGGTGCTTTTTGATTCAGTATTACTGTCGCTATTGCTTTTAGGCTCAGAATCGTGTTCACTGGTGTTCTCTGTTTCTGTAACCTCTTCACTGCTGTTATCCGATGTAACCGTATATTCTGATGAAGCTCTCTTATCTTTCTCTTCTGCTGCTTCCTTCATTTCCCTGACTGTCATTTGAGCACTGCCATCTATTGCAAATCTCGTTTTCTGGTCAGCAAAAGAAGGCATAGCTACTGTTAAAACTACGCCCGCAACTACCACTGCAATTCTTCGTAATGTGATTTTATTATTCAGTATATCTCTATAACCCCCGAAAAACTTCACCTTATATATCCCATCCCATTCAGTATCATGTCCGGAAGTACATTGCACACGGATATGTAAATTGGCGCTAATCAGTAAGTGGCAAATACTTTTGACACTCACCTCATCATGATGTACGTTCCCGGAGTACTTGTAACTCACATATGTATTTTCGACTGTATTACCATCCGTATAAGTTCCGGACAATTCTACAGTTTCCTATACCTTTTGCAGGGCAAAATAAAAAGACCCTCCATCAGAACAATGTCATCTTAACTTAATGACATTGCTCATCGGAGAGTCTTTCTCATATCAAAAATGTCTCATCAAAAACAAAGATCCATTATTGCCTTATAAATCTCTTCAATACTCATATCGTCTGTCTCAAGCACTACATCCGCAGTCTCTCTGTAAACAGGATCTCTCTTTTTAAGAAGCTCTGTAACATACTCAATATTTACATGTCCTGCAAGAACCGGACGGTCAGTCTGATTAACCGAAAGTCTTTTTATGACAGTTTCGGGCTTCACTGAAAGATATACCACCTTTCCCTGGGAACTCATGATCTCACGATTTTCAGCTCGCATTGGTGCACCGCCTCCTGTAGAGATGATAGCTCCGCTGTCAGGTCTTATCTCCCTGAGCGTCTCAGTCTCAATCTCCCTGAATCTTTCTTCACCGAACTTATCGAAGATATCTGTTATGCTCATGCCCATCTTTTCCTCAATATAGCGATCCATCTCGAAAACCGGCTTTCCCGTAAGTTCATGAAGTTTTGCGGAGATTGTTGACTTTCCGGATGCCATGAATCCAATGAGATAAAGGTTTTCTGAAGAAGCATCTCCAAGCATAGACATGATGTTTCTTACTGTTTCTATCGGCATCTGTCCAGGCGCACTGGTTTCTCCGACCGATGCAAATGTATAGTCCGAGCCGAATATGGCTCCGCTTACACGACTGATCTTTCCTAGACTGCCCATGGCCATGGTTATCATCTCATGACCTGAATGCTCCTGCTCCTTAAAGTAGGCTGTTGCACTCAATACAGTGGCAACATCTGCTGCACTTCGTGGCATATATGCAGTCTTTATGATGTCAGCTCCCGTAGCCAGGAGTCCGGAAAACTTTTCCATGATTTCGGTAAAGTCAGGTGTCATATCGAAGTTATGGTAGGACGCAATGGTTTTTACATCATAGTCAGTCGCTAACTTCATGATGCTTTTCATGCTTTTCTCATCTGTGGTATCCTCTATATCCACAAAGCTTACACACCTTGTCTTAATGGCTTCACATATAAGTCTTTCATAAGCCATGGGAATATTCGGAAATTCACCACCCTGACATCTGGTTCTTATGGTAAACAGAAGCTGTTTACCCGGCATCTTCTCAAGCAGCATACTTAGGATAACCTGCATTTTCTCAACCGCACTGAATATCATGGCATCACCTGCAGATCCTGCATCATTAAACTGATATAGAGACTTCGCCAGATCGTATCTCCACTCCACCACATCAGCATCAGTACGTGCTATCACCTGAGCTTCTTCCAGAATCTTATCCTTAGTATCCCCTGTAATGGGAACTATAACCTTTACCTTATGTTTTGTCATTCTTATCAGTCTCCGTTTTTTTGATTTTTAAGAAGCTTACCAATCTCATCAACAAATGTATTTACATCCTTAAACTCTCTGTAAACCGATGCAAATCTTACATATGCCACCTGATCAAGAGCCTTCAGCTTGTCCATAACCAGCTCTCCGATTTCAGATGTCTGTATCTCCCGCTCACCTGTTGAAAATATCTCATTCTCTATCTCGTCCACAACCTGATTTATCTGTGCCGTTGAGATAGGACGCTTATGACAGCTTCGTACTATACCGGCTTCAATCTTTGAACGGTCATAAGGCACTCGGCTCTGATCCTTTTTGATGACCATCATTGGCATGGTCTCAAGCTTTTCGTAGGTAGTAAATCTCTTCCCGCAGACCTCACACTGACGACGTCGTCTTATCGCTGTGTTGTCATCAGCAGGTCTTGAATCTATAACTCTGGTATCTTCTGCATTACAAAACGGACACTTCATATCATTCCCCTTTCTTCCCATTCTGATACTTTGTGTGGAAAGGATCCGGATTGTCGATAGTTATCCCATGATCCCTCTTCCACTTCTCGTAGTCTGCAAATGCATCATCTTCCGGTTTATCATTCCCGGCAATATCTATCTCCGCAGAATCTCTGGACTTAACTTCCTGTTTAATGCTCTCTGCTGTTTCAGAAACGGCTTCACTGTTTTCATTGCCTGATTTATCAAGTACAGTCTCTTCTGATACATCGGAAGATGCAACGCTTTCCTCATCCTGTGTCCACTCACCTGCCATCTTATCAGGCTCCTTCTTAGTGGATTCAGCCCAAAGTGTATTGCTTTCCCGGTTCACTATTCCGGTATCGCCTGAACCTGTATCAGTATACTGATCTCTTACCTCTTCAAAGCTTCTTTTGGTCGTCTTATTGTCAGGAGACGCATCGCCCTTTACATATACGTCTTTTGGTTCTTCAGCGGTATTTTCCGAGAATTCCCCGGCTTCAGCATCAGCTTTTCCTCCCATGGTTTCGGAAGTTCGTCCCTGATCGCCTGTACCCTTAGCCCTGTACTCGGCATCCTTTATAGAACTCTGATAATCCTCGCCATAAGCACTGAGATAAAAGATCGCCAATGCCGTATTGAAATAAGGGATAACCCAAAATCCCGCAAGTCCTCCCGTGATAAACATCAGGAGAATCCACCCTATGAAACTAAGTTCAAATACAAGCAGCTTGAATTTGCGATTTCTCATAAGGTGTAAAGAAATCTTTACAGCTTCAAAAGCGTTCATTTCCCTATGATCCGCAGAAGCATATGTCGACAGGCTCATGAACATCATCACAACAAAAACTATGAAATTGGTTATCAGATTGGTGATGGTATAATCAGCGGACCTGAACCCGGATCTGAAACCGATGATAAGATCCGGTGCCGTGATCAAAATTTCGATAATGTATATCAGAAGTACAACAAGAAAGTAATTCTTCATGTGTACACCGTCTTTGAATCCTCTGAATATCTGAAGCGCACCGACTTTCTTTCCTCTGGCGATATCCAGATACAGCATCTGAGATCCAAGAGCGAGTCCCACCATTATATATAATCCAAGAATCAACAGTGCTGCAATCATAATGCCGGCGGTAACATAAAATACCGGTCCGTCATACATGAACGGTATCGGATCAAATGTCGTCACCCATCCCAGTATCTTCCCCAAGATTCCTACTATAATAACGAAAAATACTGCTGTACACCAAAGCAAAGAACAAAGAAAACTCAGGATCATGGCTCCGATGGCCGCTAAAAGATTGCCATTCAGCTGACGTTTGGCGAATGACTTGATCTGAGATAATGTCATCATAATATATACTCCTCATCTATTAACAACGTTTTTATCCACACACCTGACAGACCGATGCTATCTAACCGGGTCATGTATAAACGATGTTTATCGGGTCTTAATTCCTATATACATATCTGTCCTCTCCGGAACATAAAAAACATTCAGGAACTTGACCTTTTCATCGTATTATACCACATGTTGTGCTTTTACTATAGCCTTATACTAAAGGGCTATATACTAAATAATAAACTATATTACAGTTCAGCCTGGAATTGAGTTCTGATCAGAACCTGCGGGCATCAGTTTAAAAATGTTAGGCTGTGGTTTAAACAGCAAAACAGCCCCCTCAGGAACCACTTGAATCTTTTTCCTTGATTCCCTCGGCAATTCTCAGTTTTCATCGGGAAAACCAGAAAACTGCCAGGGAGCTGGTGGTTCTTAAGGGAGCTGTTTAATTTTTTTGCCGAAGCGCCTGGTTTTTTGATGACAGCAGGTAAAACTTACTCTATCCCCGGCTGAACATCAAAATCATTTACGGAAGCTTGAACGGCTCAACAAGTTCATTAAGTCTGCGGGCTTCATTTGCAAGCTCAATACTTGCGGCTGCACTCTCCTCCGATGTGGACGAGTTGTTCTGAACAACTTCTGATATCTGATTGATTCCGACACTTATCTGATTTAGAGCATCAGCCTGCTTCATTGAAGCCACTGAAATCTGCTTTATCATGCTGTTGGTTTCATCTGAATATCCTGACACTG
Organism: Oribacterium sp. WCC10; assembly: GCF_900113415.1. Taxonomy (GTDB): domain Bacteria; phylum Bacillota; class Clostridia; order Lachnospirales; family Lachnospiraceae; genus Oribacterium. Next base: position 133,999 of record NZ_FOPH01000004.1, read on the forward strand.
TTTTCAGAGCCTCAGCTGTTTCATCGGTTATTTCTTTTCCTCTGTTTACAGCCTCTGTCACCATCTGAATGAGATCACTGGTACTCTGTGCAGCCTCCTGGCTTCTCTTTGCAAGGTTTCCGACTTCATCCGCAACTACTGCGAAGCCCTTACCTGCCTGACCTGCACGTGCCGCCTCGATGGCTGCATTAAGTGAAAGAATATTGGTCTGGAAAGCAATGTTATCAATGATGGTGATGACATCCTGAATCTTATTGGAAGCCTCCTCGATGGCATCCATGGAATCTGTCAGCTTATGCATCTCAGCATTACTTACATTGATAGCCTCCTGAGTTCGTAATGCGATATTGCTTGCCTTTTCAGCATTATCTGCAGTGCCTCTTACCTCTTCATTAACATCGTTTATGGTTGCACTCAATTCCTGAACAGAACCGGCCTGCTCTGTAGCACCCTGTGCAAGAGCCTGTGCGCCGTCGGATATCTGAGAAGAATTGTTTGCCACCTTAGCGGCAGATGCATTGATCTGACGAAGAGAGCTTCCAAGAGTGCTTCGGATCTTGTTGATGGATTCCAGAGTACTGTGCATGTCGCCAACGTATCTGTCCGGACACGAACTGTTTACAGTGAAATCTCCGTTTGCCATACATGCAAGGACATGATCCACATCCTTTATGATCTGTCTCAGATTATCTTCCATTTTGAGGAAGATTCCGGCAAGTACCCCAAGCTCATCATTAGGATATTTACTTACATCAGCACTTTCGCTCAGGTTAAACTGTCCTACTTCCTCTGCGATCTTCATGAGAGGTTTTATAGGAGCAAGTGCATGTCTCACTACATTTACAGATATAAATCCGAGAACAACTATTCCGATGATTCCGATGATAACCACTATGAGAAGTGAACGATACAGTTCAGCATGTACTTCGTCTTTATGAACGATATCTGTAAGTACCCACTTAAGATCTGTTCCTTCGAGGGTTACAGGAGCGAAAATCGCAAATGACTTGGCCCCGCCAATGCTGTCACTTACGCTCTTGGTAAACATACCCTGTGTCAATGTCTTGTCTGTCATGGATTGTGAGAATCCCGCAGGCTGTCCAACAAGACTTGAATCCTTGGTATGTGCTATGAATGTTGAAGCTGAATCTGACAAAGTGATATATGAGCTGCTGTAGCCTCCTGTCTCATAATCAAGAACTTCAAGTGTATCAAGAAGCATATCACAGTTTGCAACTCCAATGAATTTTCCGTCCTTCAGAATAGGAGTACTGAGTGTGATGAGATATACCTTTGTTCCATCCGTCAGTTCATATTCATAAGGCGCCGTGATGTGAGTCTGAAGACTTTCCTTTGTAGGTGCGTAGTAATCTTCTGTACTGTAAACATCATAATCATTGAATATATCTGTTTTCACATCGCTGCCACTGGGATAGACATAATATGACAATCCGTCAGGTGTATCCGGGAAAAGTCCGTCAGGTTCAAATGCAAAGTACGCAGAGAATATCTTTCCTGACTTTACAGCCTGTGTAAGCTGCGCAACTATTGCGGATTCCCCTTCCTCTCTTCCCAACGCCTCATAGTTCAGGATGCTGTCTCCAAGGGCATCGGCATAAATGTTCATACCATTCATATACTTCTGCACTGTAAGAACATTCTTTCCGGCTACATTACTGATCTGGTTTTGTGCCATTCTGTCAACATTTTTGAAAGTCATATAACCAAATGCAATACAAATAATAGCCACAACGACAAAGACCGCACCGGCTACAATGGTGGGTATACGTACGGCGAGACTTACAAACGGCTTATTACCGCTGTTTCTCTCGCTCTTTCTCAATTTACTCATACTGCCTCCTGCCATGTATGAACAAAGTATTCTTCCTATTTGTAGAAGAATTTTCCATTACCTACTCTTTTTATCGGCAGTTAGACATTTTTTATTAATACTCGATCATGAATTATCAAAATTCAAAAAGATGGCCCTATCATATACGAATAAATATAAGAATTGAGGGTACGTCATATAACGCCCCTCAATAATGATTAAATATACAGAATATTACTTTCTAAACTTATCTTCACGAAACTATGTAATAAACTCAGACTCTGTTACAACCTTCGTATCACTCTGTAACAGACCAAATACGTCTGTCTTGATTTAATGGCAGACATTTGCAAACATTACAGGTGGGTTCTACTTGATACTGTGGTTCCTTCACCCGGATCCCACTGCACGATCTCACCTGTCTCTAATGATTTCTGAACATCGATAGTTCTCTGATTGGAAGAACCTTTATATAAAAGTGTAATGTCTTTGAGTGCAATCTTAAACTCACCGTCAACTATAACATCCGCACGTTTAAGTATCTCTTTCGTTTCCGGACACTGTTCCGACATCCATCCAAGCATATCTTCATCGAAAAGGTATCCGGAAAAGATCCATAGATCCTTTTCAGGATATCTGTCTTTGAACCGCGTGATCAAGGAGATAAGTCCCTTCTGATTCTGAGGTTCAAAGGGTTCTCCCCCAAGAAGTGTCATACCCTGATAAGCTTCATCTGAAAGTTCATCCAGTATGCTGTCCTCCACTTCCCTGGTGAACTCCTTTCCATAGTCAAAAGGCCATGCTACTTCATTGAAGCATCCCGGACACTTGTGTGTACACCCGGACACAAAAAGACTGAGCCTGACACCCGGACCGTTTGCAATATCGAAATGCTTTATTTCTGCGTAGTGCATATTCTCTCCATTCCGCAGCACATACTGCTTCGTAAATTCCATATAAAATTAATATATATTTTAAATCACCTCAAGTACAGTATCTTTTTTAATGCGCCTTGTGGCATGTTTCTTTATTGATACAAATTGACATAAAAAAATGTCACGCGACAATTCACGTGACATTTTACAGGAAGCCATGACTAAATCAAAACTTCCATAGTTATTCAGTTTCTTCTGCTTCTTCAGACTCTGAAGCTACGGCCTTTTCCTTTTTACGGAATACTCCAAGTATGGTACAAAGAATAATGCTTAACTCATAAAGCAGAATCATAGGTAACGCGACCATAACCTGAGATACTATATCCGGTGGAGTCACTATAGCAGCCATAAAGAATATCGCCACTATCATGAACTTTCGAGCCTTTCGCATCCACTTCACCTTTATGATACCGAGCTGACTCAACAGCACAGATACCACAGGGAACTCAAATATCACCGCAAAAATGATAAATATAGTCATAAGGAAGGAAATATAGTTTCCAACACTGATGGCAGCCGAAACATTGACACCTTTGCTCATATCCAAAAGAAAATAGAGCATAAACGGAATCAATATCTTGTAAGCAAACAGTATTCCGAGAAATCCGAATATGATACCGAATATGATAGCCAGCATCATAAACAGCTTCTCTGTATGCTTTAGACCCGGACTCATAAATGCATATATCTCATAAAAGATAAGCGGCAATCCGATAAGTGCTGCAAAAATCAACGACAGTGAAAAATACTGTATCAGCATCTCCTGCGGAGCTATGTATACGAACTGATAACCTCTTGCACGTCCTATCTCAAGAAGTGCTGTAACTATGATCTCAGCATAGTGCAGTCCCACAAGCATCGCCGCTATAAGTACAATCATGATAACTATGATACGATTTCTGAGCTCGGCAAGGTGCCCCGACAGAGTCATCTCTCCGCCGTTCTCATTGTTATCAGTCTTTCTTTTCATCCTCTGCTGCCTTTGTCTCTGTTACAGTATTGTCCTTTGCATCCTCGGCTTCAGCTTCATTTACACCTTCACGGAAGCTCTTGATAGACTTTCCGAACATCTTTGTAAGCTTTGGGATCTGTGTAGGTCCAAATACTATAACTACAATTGCAAGTACGATTATAAGTTCCTGTGTTCCGATTCTCATATTTATCTCCTTCTTATATCAGTTTCTGTTTAATACACCGGAAACCGACATTTCATTCATTTTTGATTTTCAACTTAACATTATGGAATATCCAAAATCTGTTATCATGTATGGAACTGCAAGTGTTTTCTATGCGATTCCCCTATAACAACAATATCTGCAAAAATCAGACTGTCTCCTGAACCGATGTCTCAGCCGTTGCCTTCACAGCTGAATTCTCAACAGATTCAACTGACTCTTCTTTCTTCTCGACAGTTTCTGTTGTCGCGTCAGTATCTTCCTTAGCCTTAAGCTCTTCTGCCATCTCAGCCTTGTCAGCTTCCTTGATAGCTTCTACCATCTCAGCAGTTGGTGCCGGTATGTCGATACCTTTGTCAGTCTTAACAGCATCTGCTTTTTTCGGTGATGCCTTGCCGATGTCGTTCATCGATTTTTTAACGTCTGTGAAGTTCTTTTTAATATCATTGGTGGCATCCGTCATAGGCTGAATAGCTTCTCTGATAGGCTTCTGCGCCTCCTCCAGAGGTTCAATAACGGTTTCCTTGATATCCTTCGTCAGATCATTGGAAACGTCACGGAACTGACGAAGAGCTTCACCCAGTTTTTTTGCATATTCCGGAAGCTTGTCAGGGCCGATAACCACCAATGCTACGATAAAAATGATGATAATTTCAGAAAACCCAATCTTCATAATATTTCCTTACTTTTCAGTATTATTGCCCTAAAAGCAACTACACTATTATATAAGTTTCTGTTAATCAAATGCAATCATATTTACAAAAAATAAATTAAAAGACAAACCACTCCGGGAGCTTTTTCCCTGGAGCAGTTTGTCTTTTTTTAGTTTACATATAGTTTTGAAATTTTGAGTTTTTACCCATGGTTAAATGGCTTTCGGTTTACATACGGGGTTTTGTAGATTTTCGCTACTTTTTCTCAAAAAATTTTTTTGGTTAAAAATTGTTTTTATTTGATACTTTTTCTCAAAAAAATTTTTTTGGTTTTATAGACAATCACAGATGTAATACTCTGTCCTGAATCTCCTGAGTACGTCCCTGATTCCAGTACTGTGTACCGATATATCCACATGTTCTTCTGGCAACAGACATCTTGCTCTGATCACGGTTTCCGCAGTTCGGACACTCCCAGACAAGCTTACCCATCTCATCTTCAACGATCTTGATCTCGCCGTCATATCCGCAGCACTCACAGTAATCTGACTTTGTGTTAAGCTCGGCATACATGATATTGTCATAGATGAACTTCATAACGCTGAGTACAGCAGGAATATTGTTCTGCATGTTAGGAACCTCAACGTATGATATAGCGCCTCCCGGTGAAAGCTTCTGGAAATCAGCCTCAAACTTAAGCTTTGTGAAGGCATCGATCTTCTCACGTACATTTACATGATATGAGTTTGTAACATAGTTATGATCTGTTACACCCTTGATGATACCGAATCTCTTCTGAAGCGCCTTGGCAAACTTGTATGTTGTTGACTCCATAGGTGTGCCGTAAAGTGAATAGCTGATGTTCTCTGCCTTTCTCCACTCAGCACACTTATCATTCATGTGCTGCATTACCTTAAGTGCAAATGGCTTTGCCTCAGGATCTGTATGTGACTTTCCTGTCATACGAACGCACATCTCGTAAAGACCTGAATAGCCGAGAGATATGGTTGAGTAGTTTCCGTAAAGAAGTCTGTCTATCTTCTCGCCCTTCTTAAGTCTTGCAAGAGCGCCGTACTGCCAAAGGATAGGTGCAACATCTGATGTAGTTCCGAGAAGTCTCTCGTGACGAAGTCTGAGTGCTCTGTGGCAAAGTTCAAGTCTCTCGTCAAAGATATTCCAGAAAAGATCCATATCTCCATGAGAAGCACATGCCACATCAACAAGGTTGATAGTTACTACACCCTGATTGAAACGTCCATAATACTTGTGTTTACCTTCAGCAAATGTCTTGCTGTTTGACTTATTGCCGGCATCGCAGAGGCCTTCTGCATTATTTTCATTATCAGGTGTAAGGAATGAACGGCATCCCATGCAAGGATATACATCACCCTTATACTCAATCATCTTCTTGGCTGAGATGTAGTCAGGTACCATTCTCTTGGCTGTGCACTTTGCTGCAAGCTCTGTGAGATAATAGTATCTTGACTGAGGATAGATATTGTCCTCATCAAGAGTATAGATGATCTTAGGGAATGCAGGTGTGATCCATACACCCTTCTCATTCTTGACACCCTTCATTCTCTGCTTCAGAACTTCCTCGATAACCATGGCAAGATCGTCTCTTGTCTGTCCCTCAGGAACCTCATCAAGATACATGAACATAGTTACGAAAGGCGCCTGACCGTTACAGGTCATAAGTGTGATGAGCTGATACTGGATAGTCTGTACTCCACGGGTCACTTCCTCATGGAGACGTTTCTCAACGATCTTTCTGATCTGATCATCTGTCATCTCAACACCGGCTTCGGCATTCTCCTCCACTACCTGATTCTTTATCTTCTGGCGTGAAATGTCTACGAACGGTGCAAGATGCGAAAGTGTAAATGACTGTCCGCCGTACTGGTTTGAAGCCACCTGTGCAATGATCTGTGTTGTAATGTTGCAGGCTGTGTAGAAGCTGTGTGGCTTCTCAATCATTGTCTGAGATATAACTGTTCCGTTCTGAAGCATATCCTCAAGGTTAATGAGGTCACAGTTGTGCTCCTTCTGGGCAAAATAGTCAGAATCATGGAAATGTATGATTCCCTCTTCATGAGCCTTTACGATATCCTCAGGAAGAAGAAGTCTCTTTGTAAGATCCTTTGATACCTCGCCCGCCATATAGTCACGCTGTGTTGAATTTATAACAGGATTCTTGTTTGAGTTCTCCTGCTTGAGTTCCTCATTGGACTGATCGATAAGTGAAAGGATATCATCATCTGTAGTGTTGGACTTACGGGCGATTTCTCTCTTATAACGATAACGAACATACTTCTGGGCAACCTCATAGCCTCGCATCTCCATGATGCCGGTCTCAACCATGTCCTGAATCTCTTCTACGCTGACTGCTCTATTGAGTCTTGCACACTTGCTTGCTACATTGTCAGCAACGCCCATGATCTGGTACTCATTCATCTGGTAGATAGGTTCTACCTCATTGTTGGCCTTACGGATAGCATTCGCAATCTTTGTAAGATCGAACTGTACTTCCTTTCCGTTACGCTTGATTACATTCTGCTTAACAGTCTCTGTTAATACTTCCATCTTTGCTCCCCCTATAGCTCCCTCAAAACTCGAAAAAATCTCCAACTCATCTCTTTGATGACCTGAAAGCTCTTCTGTGATTCAATCTGACAATACTGACATTCCCATCGGTATGTGTCATAAAAAAATATTTATTTCATGTGTTCTTCACTCACCAAATATTGTTTTGAACTTCGTGTCAAACACTACATCTTGTGTATAGATAAAATATACTACTATTTCAGGCTAAATGAAACAGCAAAAGCAAAAAAGTCATTTTTTTGTAAAAAACGTAGAATTTTGCGCTCTTCACTCTTACTTATAGAACCACGTGATTTCAGCTGTTTTTAATATCAGAATCCCGTAGTTAAAGGACTTTCCCGTCAACTCACTAAATCACGGCTGTTTTGTTAATTTTGCTGTCTTGATTTTATATTCTTAAGTGTTCAGTTAATTTTTCTTTTTGAGCTTATGGGTTATAACACAAAAATCCCCACGCAGTCAACCTGCGTGGGGATAGAAAATATCATATTAAGAACACCATATATTGTATATCCGGTCATCTACGACATAATATACTGTGATTATAATCTTTGACCCGTATCATCCGAAAAAAGACCGGTGTCTATAACCATACTACATATTGTGCATCTGCTGCATCAATAGCATACAGATATATCACGCTCAAACGTAACACAAAAGCCAATCATACATATAGTGTTGTACAGCCGGCTAATGAATCACTTGATAGGGATTACGCCGCCTTCATATGTGTTGTTGATATAATCTGTAATTTCCTGTGACTGAAGAACCTCAACAAGCTTCTTTGCCCACTCAGAATCAGCATCTGCTTCTGATACAGCTACAATGTTGGCATAAGTCTGAGCTGCCTCTGAAGAAGCATCCTCCTGAGCAAGGGCATCTGATGGCTTGAAACCTGCATCGATAGCGTAATTTCCGTTCATGCATGCGAAATCAACTGACTCAATTGAACGTGGAATCTGAGCAGCCTCAACCTCAAGGATCTCAACCTTGTGAGGATTCTCAACGATATCCTGCTTTGTAGCAGTGAGACCTACACCATCCTTAAGTGTGATAACACCCTGAGCCTGAAGAAGCTGAAGTGCACGTGCCTCATTTGTAGTATCATTAGGAACTGCAATCTGAGCCCCGTCATCGATATTCGCAAGGTCGTTTGACTTTCCTGCATAGATTCCGAACGGCTCATAGTGTACAACGCCTACTGATGTAACGTGAGTATTGTTCTCGGCATTGAAATCATCAAGATATGGCTGGTGCTGGAAATAGTTAGCCTGAAGCTCACCCTGATCTACAGCAAGGTTTGGCTGAACATAATCATTGTAAACAACTACCTCTATGTTGATGCCTGCTGCCTTAAGAGCATCCTTAGCTGCTTCAAGTATCTCAGCGTGCGGGCTCGGTGTAGCACCGATCTTGATGTCTACAGGCTCCTCAAGAGGTGTGATGTCTCCGTCAGCTGTCTCTTTCTTCTCGTCAGCAGCCTTTGTCTCCTCAGCCTTTGTCTCCTCTGCTGCGGCTGTTGTTTCAGCTGCTGCCTCTGTCTTTGCTGCTTCTGTCGCAGCAGTTGCAGAGCTTGATGAACCGCAGCCTGCAAGTGATGCTGCTGCAAGTAATGCCGCAAGTGTTACTGCAAGATTTTTCTTCATAATGATTTCCCTCCTCATTTATCTGCATCATAACCCGTCGTTTTTCAGAACAGTTTATGCTGCATGTCAGGTTCAAATCTGCCCTGACAGAATTCTTCGGATAGTCTCTCCGAATACCTCGCCTTGATAAACAGGCATGTTCCTCTATCTTAGGTCAATGTTCTATATAAACATTAACATAAAATACCATATCAGAGTGTCAAAGCCTCAGCTTCTGATTCTCTTATCCGTTGCTCTTGAAAGCCTCATCCAGAGTTCCTGAATGATCTGCACAAGCACTACCAGTACTACAACTGCCACCATCATGATGTCTGTCTTATAACGATAGTAACCATAGTTAAGGGCAATGGCTCCGAGTCCTCCGCCTCCGACAAAACCTGCCATAGCCGAATAGCTGAGAATTGTTGTGATACAGATTGCGGCGCCCACAAGAAGGCTTGGCTTAGCTTCAGGTATAAGAACCTTTGTAATGATCTGCCAGTTGCTGGCTCCCATGGATTTAGCCGCCTCTATGACTCCGGCGCTAACTTCCTTTAAGGAAGACTCCACCATACGTCCGATGTAAGGAGCCGACGCTATGATAAGCGGCGGAATGATAGCCTTTGGTCCCAGTGTAGTTCCCACAAGAAGCTTGGTAAGCGGAAGTACCATAACAAGCAGAATAAGAAACGGTATGGATCTGAAAATATTGATGATAACGCCAAGCACCGTATGAACCGGACTGCACGGAGCTATGCCATCCTTATCGGTAACAACAAGTATGACACCGAGCGGAATGCCTATGAGATATGATATGGCACTGGAAATAAGTGTCATATAAATGGTCGCCCAGGTTTCCTCAAGATACATGGAAATTGATGCAGCATCCATCAGTCCACCTCCTCAAAAATGATATCATTGGTTCTAAGATACTGTTTAATTTTATCAGCATCCTCCTCTTTATCCGGAAGTTCTATGATCATCTGTCCGACAGCCTTTCCTTCTACCTCTTTTGTATTGGCAAACAGGATATTTACCGGGATCTTACAGCTTAATGTCATATCCGATATTATGGGCTGATGCGCAGAATGTCCGTCAAATACTATACGTATCTTTTTATTGCCGCCTTCCCCGAAAATCACCGGTCTTGCAGAATCAGCATCTCCGTCCCCAAGTATAAGTCTTCTTCCTATCTCTGTTTTAGGATTGTTAAATACTTCCGACACAGGGCCGCTCTCTGCGATGTGACTGTGATCAATGATGGCAACCGAATCACATATAGCCTCAATAACTGACATCTGGTGAGTAATGACTATAACTGTAACTCCCATCTCTTCATTTATCTTTTTAAGAAGATCGAGTATCTGTGTTGTGGTTTTAGGATCCAGTGCTGATGTTGCTTCATCGCAAAGCAACACTTTGGGATTGGTGGCAAGAGCTCTTGCGATAGCCACCCTCTGCTTCTGACCTCCGGAAAGCTGTGCCGGATAGTTCTTGACTCTTTCCTCAAGTCCTACCATCTTAAGAAGCTCCATAGCTCTTTCTCTTGCCTGCTTCTTATCAACTCCGGCTATCTCCAGTGGAAATGTTACATTATTAAGAAGATTTCTCTGATCAAGAAGATTGAACTGTTGGAATATCATACCCATATTTCTTCTTGCTTCACGAACTTCCTTGTCCGAAAGGTCGCCGAGGGACTTTCCCTCGAAGATAACCTTTCCGCTGGTAGGAATCTCAAGGTAGTTGATACACCTTACAAGTGTAGATTTACCCGCACCGGAAAGTCCGATGATTCCCTGAATCGAACCCTCCTTTATATCCAGATTGATGTCATCAAGAGCCACTACATCCCCGGAACTTGTATGGAATGCTTTGCCCATGTTAACCAATCGGATGATATTGTCACCCTTTGCCATTAAATCCTCCCAAAATGTGATTTTATTCATGAATCGCGGGCTCGACGTCATTTACCCACCATTCCTTTATATCATCGGCTTTATTACCTCAGTGATAATCAGTATGTCGTTATAATTAAGGGAAATAAAAAAAGCTTCAAATATGAATTAGATTCTAGTATATGAAATGTCTATAATCAATTATGTAAAAGCGATAATGAGCTATAAACAGAAGCTATAGCAGAAATTCTGATGTTATGAAATGGACACTCTTGTCCTGCTTGAATTCTTCCTTTGCGGAGGATGAGGCGCCAGGCGCCACTGGTGTCTGCTTAACGCGGGTGCACAACGTCCACTGAACGTTGGCTTTGCACCGACCGAAGTGGAACGAAAACGAAGAGGAGCGGAGATTGAACCCCCTGGGGTCAAGCGACGCCTCTGCTTCGGTCAAAAAAAGAGTTCTCTTGCTAAGCAAGAGAACTCTTTACATTTAATGCGGAGGATGGGACTTGAACCCACACGTCCTACCGGACACAAGATCCTTAGTCTTGCCTGTCTGCCAATTTCAGCACCTCCGCGCGACTCGTATATATTAGCAATTGAATGCTCTTCTGTCAACAAACTTTTCAAAAAAAATCATCACCCCCGGGTAAGTACACAAGTTCAGCCAATGCCTTTATTGAAATGCCTATCAAAGCTTTTACCTGACCGGATTTTCGACGAGAAGCATCAACTTCCTTTGAAAATCCGTGCCACGATGCCGTAAGCTCCGAGGAAACGCTGATATAATCAGTGTTTCCTCAGATATTTCATTCATTGGCTGAACCGTTACCACACCCCTTTTCTCTACTCTCCTATCAGTTCTTTTCCCTCATATAATGATATATAAGCTGAACATCACCTACAAACTCCTTTGTATCCTCAGAGTCTATGGCAAGCTTTATATGATCTTCAGCTTTATAATCCGTGATAGATACCCCTATATAAAATTCATCCTTAATCTCCTTAATATATGGAATGCTCACCCGCGCCGTCATATCTTCATCTGCAGTAAGTTTTCTCAGGTCAAATTGAAGTCCCTGCCAGAATATCTGTTTTTTATCCTTATCAAAAACAGATACCGTAACCGGCCAATCAAAGAAAAATCCTGCATTACCTGCATTTCTGAAAGACACATCAAGATTTATTGTATTCTTTGAGAAGTCGTATCTGGCCTTGAGATTTGACACATATATCCTGTAACCCATTCTCTTCACTATGGAATCCAAAGCTGTAGAATATTTCTCATCTGTAAGGTCCGGAACCATCGGTCCGATGAAGGTCATCTGTGAATCCGAAATATCCTGAAGCACTTCTCCGAGATCTGTTCCCAGCATCTCATCCATAGCTATACCACTTGTGAATTCTCCTCCAACCGGAGCTGTCATACCTATATTTGGAGCTGTCAACAGATTCAAGTTCTTTCCTTTGGTATCCTGGGCTCCTCCCTCGTTGATCCACTGAAGCCACTCATCGGTATCAGTATGATCCCCAACCATATCATTGAAAACCCCCATTCCTCCGGTAACACAGAAATCGTAGTTTCTTCTTGCCATTAGTCTATCATTGGTAAAATTCTGAGAGTATAATTCGGCATACTGTTGACAGATGTCCGCTGACGGCATCAGAGACCTTCCACTGTTATCAGTAGCATGCCATTCACCCCAGTGTCCAAGACTTCCTAACTGTACAAAAGAAACAAAATAGTCTTTCTTGCAATAATCAGCTAATGCTTCTATTGCTCTTGTATGATACTTAATAAATACTTTGTCTTCATAATCCGGAGAATACCCTTTCCCCAGTTCTGTATCATAGAAGTAACCTGTTCCTGTCTTTTCATACAGCCATCCCGGAATATCCATATGTTCCACATCTCCCGGAACATCACAGACAAATCTTAGAACAGCGTGTTTTTTTTCCTTTTTCCATCTGTCTATATTGTATCTTTTCTCGAGCCCTTCTATGTCATAAACTCCATCCTCCGGCTCCCACTCTGACCATTTGACAGGAATATATACAAGCTTTGTTTTCTCACATAATTCAACATTGGCCCCATCAGGTGCAAAACCCATGAGAGGATTGTCTGTCAATGTATAGTCCGGAGAATACTTAACCTCAAAATTAAGATCTGATCTATGAGCCATATAATATAGAATGCTTCCTATCAGAACTGCAAGCACCAGGATTATGACGTATTGAATGGCATAGCTTTTACTTTTATCCATTATATTCCCCGTTATACTGAATCAGGCTTACATCCTTGACTCCCGGAAGAGCATCAATCTTCTCAACAAAAGGCATATTCTCCTGCTTTGACATAAGCTCTACAGTCAGTTCAGTATTTCCTTTTCTCATGGTCTTTGACTTTATCTGATACTTGTGATTGCCAAACTGCTTAAGAATGTCTGCTCCTGTTTCCTCACCTTCATAATGAATCACCAGGATATATATGACACCCTCTTTCTTCTTTATAAAGAAATGTCTCACGAGGATATACATTACCAGCATGGTAATTAATGCAAGAGGATATATACGTGCAGCCACTATGATTCCTATAGATATTGACCAGAAAACATACAGGAGATCTACAGGATCCTTGATGGCAGTCCTGTAACGAACGATGGACAATGCACCAACCATTCCAAGAGATATAACTATATTACTGCTGATAGCAAGTGTCAGTGCGCAAGGAAGAATAGTCATCCCCACCAGTGTCATTGCAAATGAAGATGAATAGACAACCCCGCCATAATATTTTCTGTAAATTCGCTGTATCAGAAGTCCCAGGAGAATAGCAACTATCATAGCCGTAATAGTTGTAATGATAAAATCCAGTGTTATTCCGTTACTGGCTGTAAAAGCCTCCAGTGCCGACCTTTTAAAATAATCTTTAGCATTCATCTCAAACCCTCCATCCCACATTATTGCGGGCTATGTAATTCTTTATATAGACTTTATCCTTAAAATATATGCCAGTTTTTCTCTGCAAACCTGCCACAGTTCTTACTTATACCGGCTGTAACATCAGTAAGTTGGTGAGCAGCGTCATAGCACGACACGTATTTCGAAAAAGCGACAAACTCCTGTCCGTCAGTCGGAAGCAATTCACTGATTATCTGAGGCAAAAACTCCGTATACTTAACCTCCAGTACTTCCACACCCTCATCTATGGCAGGAAGTTTAGGAAGAGTTTCGTCAAATATATCGAAACTTCCTACTGCGGCAGCGACTTCACTGTCAAATGTTATCCTGACAGTTCCCTCATCAAGGATAAGGGGCAGTCTCTTATAGTCAACGATGACCTTAGGTCTCAGAAGATTAGTTAAGCATTCCACATAGAATTCCTTACAAAGGTTTTCTTTCTTTTCAAGCAGAAAGCCGTAATCCCCTGCCATTATCCTTTCAAATTCTTCTCTCGTGATATCTGCCATTTCTTTGAATATATAGCTTCCGCTCTTTTTCTTTCTTTCAAGCGATATCTTTGCATCACTATAGTTATATATCCTTATACGCCATTTCTTTCTTGCATATACTCCCATGAGCTTCTGATTATATGCAGTATTCTTATAATCATCAAAGTACAGGCTCCTTATCTCATACCCGTCCTCTTTAGCATGTTTATCAAGGTGCAGAAAAGGTGCCAGTCTTCTTCTGAGAAGCTCACCCTCACTATGGGAAATCAAGTATTTCCACTCATTTCTATATATATCTTTTGGCTTCTCCATTATTCTATCTCCGTATTCTGGAACTAATTCATGATTGATTTTTCCACTGTTCCATCCTCTCTTATATAGAAGCAAAGCACTCCACGAACAGTAGTCTTCTTTTCTGTGTTGTAAAACTCATAGGCTTCCTGTGTAAGTCCGGTTCCGTTGTCGCTCTTCGCCGTCACCTTAACAAAATACTGTCCCGGCGAAAGCTTACCTGCAGAAAAAACTGTTTCTTTAATGTCCGTTTCCTTTGCCTTTACGGTACTGAAATCCCATGAATCTGATATTTCCACATCATAAGAAACATTTCCGTTAAGACAATAGGACTCATCCCAGTTAACATGCAGCTCTCCGTCCTTGATTTCCGGTTCATTTATATGGAAAGGAGCCGGTGTTTCCAATGAGTCATAGTAGGCATAGTAATTTCTGTCTATCTGTTCAGGTATCTTTAAAATCAGGTTATCATAGTTATCCTGCGTCACTCTTGCATAAGCCATATCAGGCGCATCATACAGATACCTTTTTACTTTCTTTGCCATCTTCTTTACTTTTATAAAAACATTTGCAGAAGACAGTTCAGAATCATGCAGCTCTTTTATTCTTTCGCTAAGTTCATCCACACAATGCTGATCCTTAAGCATACGGCTGAATAGAACAGAATCCGTATACAGATATATACCCTTCTCCCATCCCGGTGTATAATCCGCATCCTTAAGTTCTTTATAGTCCTCACGAAGAGCGCCGTCATTATCCCATGGGATAAAATAAAACCTGTCTGAGCCCGTAGGACTGTAGATATAAAAATTCTCTGTATCCGTATCCTTGTTATCCATTAGAATATTGAACGCCATAAAAGTATAAATATTATCCTCATCAAAATAGGTTTTCACTATATCCCTGATACTAATTTCAGGATCATTCACAGCATCGAGCATTTTTATGAGACTGCTGTAATCATCGCTCCCCTTTGCCTCCAGAAGCTCTTCAAATTTCTTTTGATCGTATCCTGAACTTGTGGGTTGCATGATCACATCGCTGTGCCGGCCGAAATCAAAGTTTTCCGCCTTGTACAGTTCTCCCGATCCGTCAAGTCTTCTGTTGTTAAGGTACCTTTTATTTATAGCCTCCACCATTGTGTATAGACCATAGTCCACAAACAGGTCTCCGTATTCCGACTGTTCATCTCTGACATACAGATGAACAAACCTGGTTCTCGTTGACAAGAGTTCATCTATATCAGTTAAAAGGTCATAGCACAGCTTGTTTGTAAATCTGAAAGGATCCGTAAAACTTTTTGAAAGTATAAATGTCTTTATTCCCGACACATTGCCACTTCCCGGATTAATCTTTATACGATAGCTTTTCTGCTGCCTTTTTGATGATTTTTCTCCCGAAAGCCTTACCGTGGCATTGGCAGACATGTTTCCATACCCGAAGGCATCTGAAGTAGGTCCGTCATCATTTCCAAACTGAACAAGTGCGTCACAGTAATACGGTTCTTCGCCCCGTTCTTCATACCAGGAAAGCTCATGTTCATTGATTTCTTCCCAGCTGTGTTTCCCATCTCCGCTATTCTGCTGTTCTCCGACAGTCAGATACATGACATCTTTAGCAAACGGTTCATCGTAAAGTGCATCATAGTCCTTCACCGAAAGCAATGCATCCTTTGATGCCTTTTCATAGAAGTCCTGTGGAAAGGCCCAATATAAAAATCTGTCTATTAGGCTTTCCTCACTGTTTTCTTTTGTTTGATTTTCTGATGTGACATTTGCAGTATTGCATCCTGATAGCACGGAAGCTGTCAAAAGCAATGCCATGATGCTTTTAATTATATTATTATTTTTCATTTCAATTCCTTTTCGAAAGGTTTTACTGTACCATCCTCATTTACGATGAAGCAGTAGCATCCATAGTGCTTTCCATATCCGCCTTCAGAATAGTAGTCAAAACATTCCATGGTATATCCAGATTCATTTGTTGCCTTAACTCTCAAAAAATAGGTACCTGGTTCCAATACCATCGTTGAAGCGAAGGGAACGGTAAGTTCATGACCTTCGTCTAGAACATCATTAAATCCGGCATCCTTCGCAAGGATAAAATCATATTTCACATCTTCATCGTTATAGTCATACGAAATTTCCCAATTAAGTATGGTTTCTCCTTTTTCTCTGTCGATATTAGGAACATCAACAAAGAAAGGCCATGGATTCTTCATGGATTCAAGGAATAATCTATAGTTATCTTCCACTTCCGAACCTAGTGCCTGTGCAAACAAATCATAGCTTTCTTCATCTTGAAACTTTGAATTATCAAAATCAGGCATAGAAAACAGATACGGCTTTACAACTTCTTTATATCCATCAACCATTTTCTGGACCTTTTCAGGTGTGACATAATTATCGTATATATCCTCAACTGCCGAAGTTAACATATCTCTGTATTTCTGTACCTTCATCATGCGCCTTACAAGGACAAGTCCCAAAAATTTTGTCATTCCCTGTTCCCAGGATTCTCCGTCATGCCTTCCTTTAAATCTGTTAAATCCATAATGGAATGAAGCATCCATATCCCAACATATGAAGTAAAACTTTTGAGAATTAAGAGGACTGTATATAAACAGATTCCTGGCTCCCGTATCCATATTTCCTATCAGAATATTGAATGCCATCCAATAACAAAGATTTTCTGCATCAAAGTGTTCTTCTACTATCTTTTCTATGGGTTTTGAATAATTCTGGATATCTTCTATGGTTTCCTGAAGTTTAGAAACATCTCCGTCTCCCTTTTCCTCAAGGTACATATCGAAGGACGCTTGGTCAAATTCGGGGTCATCCTTCGCCATCATGATTTCATCCATTTTATTCCACTCAAAAAAGGAAACTTTATACATCTGACCATTTTCATCCAAATTATGATTTTTCAGGAAGGTTCTGTTTACCTGCTCCACCATGGTGTAAAGACCATAGTCAGAAAAACCGTCACTGTTTTCTGTTGTCTCATCTTTAACATACAGATGAACAAACTGAGTCCTCCCTCCAATCAGTTGTGGTATCTCTTTCAGAAGGTCATAGCAAAGTTTGTTTTCAAACCTAAACGGTGTTCCAACGTGTTTATTCAGATCCAGCGTTCTCTGTTCCCTAAACTTTCCTTTTCCGTCTTTTATTCTGATCTTATAATTTTTTTGTTTTGACTTCGAAGAAGTCTGTCCTCGTACCTGAATAGAAACATTGGGCACTGTTTCCTGATATCCGAAAGATTCTTTTCCTATTCCTTCACCTGTTTCATCTATTTGAAGCAACCCTTCAACCTTGTAACGGTCGACACCCATTTTCTTATAATCATAAACTGAATAAGTATTTATCTCATCCCATGTATGATTACTACCGTCAGCATCATTTCCCTTACTGACCGTAAGATACATGGTTATAACCGAAAGTTCATCATCAGCATTATAGAGTTCTTTGTTGTCCTTAATATTTCCTTCAGTAATTACTGCTTTATTAATACGTTCAACCTCTGTATCCTTATCATTGTTTTCTTCCGTATCATATTCGGTTATTTCTCCCGATGATTTTTCTTCATCTGAAGAAAGATCATACAAACCATCTTCGCTTGTGCTTTCATCAAGAGAATAATATTCATTTACTAGTGTTTCTTGGGAACTTGAGCTTTCCTTATCTGTTCCGCCTGTTACCCCCGGTTCAGGAGTGATTTCTCCGCATGCAGAAAACAGGATTACGAGAAGGGTTACTATCCCGCATAAAAGAATTCTATTCTTTTTCAATGTCTCATTCCCTCCTTCTGTAAACTCTTCTCTGCTGCTGTTTCTTTGTCTCTGCGAATCTTTTCTTCTTTTTTTCTTATTCTTTCATCCAGTTTCCGGCTTATTTCTGTAAAAATTCCGCACTTTTCGTTTTCAATAAGCTGTTGGCGTGCAAGAAGAAAATAGCTAAGCCTTTTGGTATACCAGTTAAGCCTCACAAGTGAGTAAAAATAAAATGCAAGCGCCCCGATAAAAAAACCGGCTCCGAAAAACTGAACATCTCCATATAGAATCTGCCACAACGTTGCACCCGTACTTACAAGCGAAAAAAGCACAGTCCCCGTAAAAGCTCCCTCATAATCCGCAAAGTACAGCTGAATAAGCATTATGGAATTCGCAATTGCATATACTCCGTAACCGACACATAGGAACTTATATATAGCGAGAGACAAGGAACTGATTCCGGGGAATAGATATTTCATAACAGGAGCCCCGATCACAACGAACAGAACCGTGGTAAACAGCTGCTTACATCCTAGATATATAAGTTCCCTTTCCATAACATCCAGCATTTCTTTTTCCGCAAGCTTGATATCCTTTATGGCTCCTTTACTTGCAAAAAGGCCGTAATAATCACTGTATTTAGGATAAAAGTTAACCTCAACCGATATCACAAAACTTATGGTGGTTATGAGAAGAGAGAAAAAAGACACAAGTGCCGGAACATCATACTCAGGAGCTCCATAGAATCCTCCGCTTACCTGAACCCTTAGGGGTCCGAAATACATAACTATGAGATGCCCGAAAAGACCTATCCTGATAAGTGCTCCGGAAAGAGCAAGCGTCGGAAATTTATCAAAGTATTTAAGGAAAGAAAAATTACTGCCACGGCTTTTGGGAAAGTAATCCAACAAAAGTTTCTGCTGCCTTACCGCAAGAATTCCATAGGATAAAATGACACATGAAAGAAAACTCTCTACACTTCCTTTTCCCATCAGTACAAAAATCAGTGCTACCAGAAATCCGAACATCAGGGATATGGTGAAGCTAAGAACTATGGAATTAAAGTCCTTAATTGCTGTCAGATATATCATCTCCGTCCATACGATAATAAGTACCATGGCAAGCCATAGACAAAGTATGCATTGAACCGCATTTTCCGAAGATATTATAAGAAAAGGCGTATATATTACCGCACATATCACCAGCTCAATGACTGAAACTCCGTAAAAGGATGGCATGATACCGGTATTCCTCCCCTGATATATCATGTCCGAAACATAACGGGTCACCACCATATTAAAGAATGTGGTAACAAGAAGTGCCACCAAAAGGGAATATGTCAGCATACAGTTAAGCAGCTCCCTGTCATGTTCTGAAAGTCCTGAAATCTGTGCAAGCATTGAAACACCGGCTAAAAGTGCAACTCCGAGTATCATTGGACCTATAGTCACGATTCCGGCATAACCATATGCTTTACACAGATTCATTATTCCTTTTTTGTCAAAAAGCTTTTTTAAACTAAATCCTATGCCTGCCATCTGTTAAATACCTCTGAATAAACTCTCTGATAGCCTTTGATCATTTCTTCGTGGAGAAAAAAGCGTGCGACTCTGTTCCTTCCGGCTATCCCCATTTGATAACGCTTTTCCGGCTGTCGGCACATTATCATCATTGCATTTGTAAGTGCCGGAATATCCATCGGCGGCACACAGATTCCGGCCATTCCGATATCATCCTCCTGAGATATACCTGACAACAACTCCTTACAGTTTCCCACATCTGTGGTAACACAGGGTCTTCCTGCCGCAAAGGATTCAAGTACAGAAAGAGGCATTCCTTCTGATATACTTGAAAGAACCGTAAAGTCAAAATCTCCCATATGGTCCACCACATTTATGGAACCCATAAAGTTAATATCCTTAACGCCAAGCAGTTCCACGAGATCGTAGCACTCTCTGGCATACTCTTTATCATCTTCGGGACCTGCTATAAAAAGCCTGGCTTCAGGCACTCTTTCTTTTAGACCGGAAAAAGCATAAATCATGGTTTTTACATCTTTTATTGGAGCTATCCTGAGAACAGCACCTATATCCACGTAACCATTCTGTTTCTTTGGTCCTATATCTTTGAATCGCTCATAGTGAATACCGTTTCCTATGCTTACACATTTATCCGGTTCACATCCGAGATCCATCTGTATCTTTCTGGCACCGGAATAGAGACTTGTTATCATTTCAGCCTTATCGTAAGCACCGGCAGAAAGCATGTAGAAAAACCTTACCCAGAATTTCTTGAAAGTAGGTAATACCCACTTCGCTCTAATGATTTCTTCCTCTCTTTCACGGGTATATATACCGTGTTCCGAGATCATATACGGAACGTGATATCTGTAGCTTCCCAGCCTTGCCAGTATTCCACTGTATCCCGTGGCTATGGAGTGATATATATCTGCTTTTGGGATATCCGTATGAAGAAGGTAAAGCACAGGAAGAAACATCGACCTTATGGTATGAAAAAAATCCGAAAAAGCCGTATAGGTATACTCTTCTTCGCAAATGGATGTGAGAATATCAAGAAATTCCCTACTCATTAAAAAAGACATAGGATCTATCCTGTCATCTGCATACATTCTGAAAAGCATTTCCCAATCGGGGTTTTTACAATTTATAAAATCATGAAGGGTTCTTATTTCCTCATCAGTGAACTTATACTTCTTTGGTCTTGCTTTTTGCAAAAGAGCATCCCCAAGAAAAACCTCCCTGATCTCTACCACATTGGACGGCAGTTCATACCTGAACTTCCCTTTCATGGAAGAATCGGCTCCCACAGCCCATATGACAAATTCATGTTCAGGCATGGCCTTCATATACTGATGTATCCAGGTGGACACTCCACCTGTAACATAGGGATAACATCCCTCAAGGATCACACAAATTCTCATTCTGTCTCCTGTTTGAGTCTCACTACGACTTTATCTGTATCACACTGCAAAAGATAAAGATCATCAGTCATGGAAATATAGCTCCCTCCTGTGACATAATCTATCTTCTGCCCGTCGGACACTCTCAAAAGCATCCATGCCTCCTTATTGAAATCTCCGAAGTTAAGGGTTATTTCCCTGTCATTGATCCTACGTTCTACCTTTAAAAGGTCATAGTTCTGCACCGCTGCTGCCAGTTCCGAGCCCGTCATATTTCTTATATTCGGAAAACTCATATATAACCACTGCATATAATTCCTGAGATTTTCGTAAAGTTTTTTCCATCCCAACGCTGCGCCCCTGTCTTCATCCAGAACATCATCAGGATGATGGAAGTGCGTATTCACAAGATGAAAATTAAGCTCCGAAAGAGCCGCCAGTTCCATGTATTCATCTATTACGCAGCCTGAAGTGATTCTCGGAGTATTGATGATACCATCGGAAGAAACCTCGAACTCCTGCTCATAAGCCATATCTGTAGGCAGATAAACTGCTGCAATACTTCTGATTGTTGTATCATTCAAAAGCTTTCTTCCCTCTTCAGAAAGAACATTTGAAGGGGGAACATAAACTTTAAACTCCTCATCCGGGAAAAGTTCATCGGAAAATCCAAAAACCTCCAAAAGAGAATTTCTCATATCCTGAATCGAAGGCCACTGGATATAGGCGTCATACTGGTCTTTATAGTCGAAGTTTTCAAGAACAAGCGGCATATGGTTATATCCGTGAATACCGATTTCTCCTCCTGCATCAAGAAGCATATTTCCGAAATATCTGAATCTTGTTATCTCCTGATTTCTCGGAAACTCTCCCTCCACCTGATTGGAATAGTCCTCGATAACAAGACCCGTATAATGGATGCCGTATCTTCTTCCGAGTTCATAGATGTCATTCCACCAGACCTGTGAATAAAAATCCGCCACAGACATGTTGTAATCTCGTGAAACATATGTGCTGTCGCCTTCAGGTACCGGAGACGGAAAATCATCGATATAGAATGCGGCTCCGTTTATCACCGGATATACACAGAATTCTCCAAGCAGACTGTAGGCGGCACAATGTATCCCTCTGTAGGCTTTGTCCATTATTCCAAAGTTATCCATCACCACAGTGCCTTTACCCACCTTCCGTTTCCATATAACGGGAACAGGATACTCATCTGTAGACTTTACATACACTTCGCAGTCATCATAAAGGGCATAGGCCAAGGAAGATTCATATGCATCTATGATACCGAAGTCATGTGCGGAACCTCCGATCAAAAAATCCTTTTCAAAGTGAAGCCCTTCCACAACCACAGCTTCTCCGCTATCAGAAACTCCGAGAATTTCGAATAAACTTTTATAGCTTCCTGATGTTTCCGGCGGGAAAGCCACCATCAGATTACCGCCCTTTTTTACCCAGCTTTTTATTCCAACGATTTCTTCCGACAGTTTCTGATACTTGGTGACTGCCATGATGATCTTGTCATAATCCTTCAGCATGGAACATTTGAAATCCGATACATCACATTCATCTGAACTGATCTTCATTTGTGAAAGAATTGGATCCCACAGTTCCTTTGACTTTATGCTTTGAGGATCTCCCTCTTCAGTTATCAAAAGCGTTTTATAACTCTTGTTTTCAATCAGAGTTTCGCCATAATTATTTTTTTCCGAGCTTCCTTCCGAAGGTTCTTCAGTGTTTTTCATATCCACCAGGTTCACTTTAGGTAAAAGTTCCAGCACCTCGGGTCTTACGGTATACCTTACGTTTGCCTGTACCAGGATAAGAGCCACCATAAAGGCAACAAATACTGTTCCAAGCAGATACATCCCCAAAAGGTTGATCCTCGAAAGCTCTCTTTTTATTCTGACTTTTTGTTTTTTATCTGACGAATGCTCCATTTCCTTCTGTTTCTCCATCCCAAAATCGTGCAAGACTCTTCAGCTCCGATGAAAGATGAATACCTTTGTCTCTTATTTCCTTAAATATTTCTTTTATAAGCTTTCTGTCTCTCTCAAGAACTGCACCCTGAATCCTGTAAACATAGGTTTCCTCTCTGTCATTCCAGTCCGTCATCATATATCTGATGTCACTCTTCAGGGCTTCTATATCTTTAAGTCTGAGATCCGTTTGAGCTTTTTTGTTGATCAATGTCCACTTTCCGCGCTTGTCGGCTCTATGAAGTTCCTGTTCCAAAAGCCCTGAAAGTTTTAAAAGCTGGTTCTTAAGGCCCTCACCCTTAAGAAGTCCGCTATCTATATATAACTCTAACAATTTTCTATACTCTGTATCCAAGGCTTTGTTATCCGGCTCCTCAATCTTCCTCGCCATGATATCTCTGAACTTTAGATCGAACTCCTTTTGAATCTCTGTTAATGCCGTTGCCGCATAGTGAACCAACTCCGTATCACCGTTGGCCTTTGCTTCAAAAAGCTGCTTTACATAATCCTCAGGTCCCGAGTAAAGTACATCTATGATGAGAGCTCTTCTTGTTTCCGTATCATTCACCACCAGAGCCTCTGTGATCGGCACAACTTTTTCCTTTACATCATCCTCATCCATAACTATGCTTTTTGCACTTACATCCATGGCCTTCGCATCATCGGTCATTTTCAGAACCTCTGTAGGATTTCCAACTTCCAAATCGTCTGCTTCCCTTTCCTCATACCTGTTTGATATGCACTTTATGATAAGCATCAACAGACCAAAGACCGGAATAAGAAATGCCATACAAATGTCAATATATTCACATTTGATCTTCCTGAGCCTCAGCATCCCGATCGACAAGAAACAGCATGTATAATGTAATAAAAATACCATCGCGATCAGCAGCATCTTTACATTCCCTCCAGAATCTCATATTTAATGTCATTATCTGAAAGTCTCTCACCTATCCTGCCAAGTATTGTTCTGTTTATCTGTGTCAGCAGTAAATAATGTTTACCCTGCCTATCGTCTCCAACCATGTCTGTATTTCTTATCTGCTTTTCAAGTTTTCTGCCGGTTTCTTTTATATCCCCGGTATCAAGTGAAAGAAGGACATAGGAAGCAAGACCTGCATCAGACATTTTCCTCTGTGACTCCAATTCTTTTTCAAAATACTCGGGACGAAGCACTACTGTTTCAGGATAATACTTCTCATCTTCTATTACCGTCTGATATTCCAGCGCCCTTATAAAAGAAATTCTTATAAGATTACATAGAATAGTGAAAAGGTTGATGTAGTACTGGCTCATCTGATCCGCCTCTGCATCGTAAACCGAGATCATAAGTCTGACTTTTCCATTTTCTGTTATTCCAAATGCATACATGGGAAGCCCATCTGTAAACTCTGTGTTTTTCCAGGTCTCCTGCCCGGATATCACATCGTACACTCTGCTAAAGGATCTCACATTCAGCGATTTGGACAGCTTTTCTGACATTTCCCGGGAGCAGGCCACAAGACGTGCATAATTCTGATTCTCATCTATGGTATAAATAGCAATACTGTGATTTGTCAGAATATCCTCAAGTGTTTCTACTCCGTTCATAAAGATGTCCGCAGGCATGGAACTGTCCAAACGCTCTACAGCTTCAAATATCTTTCCGAAACTGTCCTGATAGCCAAGTATCTGTTTCTTATATTCCTGCTTGTTATTGATAACTGAGAGATACACATCATTAAGGAATTGATATTTGCCTTCAAGCGTTTTTACTTCTTCCTCTTCAAATTTGAGCTTTTGATTCTTACTTGTGACCATGTACCCTGTTATGGCGCCGGTCATAAGATAGATCGCAAAGGGAAGCCAATAATCCGTATTATAAAAAAGCATACTTCCTGTAACGCCGGTTTCTATATACGCATGAATCAAAGATAAACACTGCATAACTCCTGCAAGGATACCGGCGAACATGCCATGGGCACACCCAAGTACCACAACAAAAAACAGTCTGAGATCTATGAATCTGAAGTAGACATTGTTGGTGGTATACTTTAGAAGGTACTGAACTATGATGAAAAAAATAATCAGTTCTCCCACCATAAAAAGCTCATTGGATACCTTTTCGTAAAGCTCCTTCAGTTTTTCTATATATCCCTTTCGTTTTACCGCTTTATCTTTATATCTGTAATAAGCTTCGATAATCTCCGGAAACACATCCTCAACAGGCACAAAGCCATATTCCTTTTTCAGCCGGAGAGCTTCTTCCCTCTCATTTAAAACAAGATCAAAAAACTGCTGTTCATCATACTCTATTGTTGTCTGACTTTCACATTTGGAAAGAATATCGCCAAGCTCTTTATAGGTGTGCCGGAATCCGCTCAGTGCAGTATAGCTTCCACCGTAATCCATACTCTCTTCCGTGATATCCAGAAGAAGTTCTGTAAGATTTCTTAATGAAATAAAATCGACACGTTCTTTTTCGTTGAACGGAAGCTTCACCGGTTGTTTATTCTGAGAAACATCGCCGAACAGCCTGCCAAGCCAGTTATTGACATTATATTTTTTAAATATGTGAGGAATCCTTACGGTGACTGACTTCACATTATTTTGAGCGGACAAAAACGTGACAAGTTTTTCCGACTGCGCACATACAAATGATTCTTCACTAAGATAATGTTTCTTTCCAATCGAATCCTCATTTTTAATCAGCTTGTAATTAAGACTTTCAACCGATGATATATAGATAAGCTTTGATACTTCGTATATACCGCAATCACGTATCAATTCCTCTATCATCATGCTTTCGTTTTGAATGCCCTGATTTCCATCGACATGTCCCGAAAAATACCAGACAACATCCGGAGAATAGGAATACATGATTCTTTTAAAATTCTCCGAAATCATATTCTCACTATAAACACTTACCTTCTTTGACCTGCATACCGATAATTCTTCTGTTACTTCCTTATCCCCCACAAGCACAACCTGGTAATACTCTGCAATAAGCTGCAGGATCTCTTCATCCATAAAGCTTGTGTTTCCGCAAATCAAAACACATGACGGCTGATCTGACCTGTTCCTTTTCCTATTCATTACATCCACCTTGAAAAGAGAAATAATAAAAAATATCAAATAGTATGTTAAATTTAATTAAACTATGTATTAAACATGTAGTAAAATCGTAATAAATTTAATTATTTTGGTGATGAATATCAATGTTACTGTGCCGAGTGGAAGGTTTTTGTGACAAGTGACATTTATATAAGATCAAGGAGGATCTAAAATGAGAATTGCCATTATAGATGATTTGGAAGCAGATCGAGATCTTTTGATAGACAATCTGGCACAATACGCTTCTATGAACAGGATGACTTTTTCGATAGATGAATTCAGTTGTGCCGAGGATTTTCTAAGGGATTATCAGCCTTTTTTATACAATATTATCTTCATGGACATTTACATGGATGGCATGAATGGAATGGAAGCATCCGGTATTATCCGTTCAAAAGATAAATACGCGACGATTGTTTTCCTTACCAGCAGTGATGAATATATGCCTGAAGCTTTTCACATCCACGCTTATGACTACTTGAAGAAACCTGTGGAAACATCGCGTATATATCAGCTTATGGATGAACTGCTTGAACATTCAACATCTCTTTCCGATGCCCCATCATTTTCATTCAGAAGTGAAAAAACAGATATCACACTAACTTATGATCAGATAGTACTTGTCAAAACCTCTCTGTCAAATTATCTGGAAATCACAGATATAGACGGAAACTCCTATCAGACCCGCATGACTTTCTCCACTGTACAAAATCAATTGTCCGGTGACGCAAGATTCCTTCTGGTAATCAGAGGCATACTTGTAAATATGGATCACATAGTAGATATCAGAAATAAAGCCTGCACTATGTCTGGAAATATCTGTGTTCCCATAAATGTCAGAAAAGCATCTGACATAGAATCAGTATGGACAAACTATAAATTCAAAAAGATGAGACTTGAGCTCAAAAAGAGGAGAACCAATCTATGAATGTACCACGTTTACTATTTGCTGTACTAAACGCATATCCCATGCTGACTGCAGTCGTAATGTGTATTATTCCATTGAGACATCAAAGACGGGGAAATCGTATAACCACTTTCCTTGTAGTGATAGCCTTTTTGCTTACACTTTTTTCCGTGACTTCGTATCTTTTGATACAGCATTCCATATTCTACAACAGGTATATTCCACTGATACTGTTTCCCTCATTTTATGCATATGACAGAGCATACCGGGCGGATCTCAGTAAAAAGGCATACATATTTATCTTTTCCTGTGCCGTTGCAAGTTTTATGGTCAATATGTCATACGGCTATGATGCAATCATCCATCCCGCTTCAGACTGGAATCACTTTAGTCATGAAGCAACCGTGTTTCAATTTGTCATCTGCACCTTTATCACACTTCTGTTGAGTTTTCCTCTAAGCAGATTCGGAGCTGAACTTGTGGACGGTTTCGATTCCGATGTAACCTGGTATCTTGCAGGTGTGCTTGCTTCTTTCTTTTTGATTACGACGCTTCTTATCGTTCCGAAACATTATGAAACCTTACACGTTAATAATATGATGATGGCATATTGGGTTGTTATCATCATGATGTTTCTACTCATGCTTATTCTTTTTATGATTTTTTATTTTATTGTTATGAGTTCTGTTCAGGCTTCCCAAATCCGTATAAAAAACCGTTATCTGGAAATGCAGGAGCAGGAATATCGAAAGCTGAAAGACTATATGGAAGCCACCAGAAGACAAAGACATGATTTCAGACAAACTATCCGTACACTTCTTATCATGTCCAATGTTGGCACAATGGAAAGTATAAAAGCCTATCTCACCCATTATCTGGATAGTGAACCTTCATATGCTGTTACAAACTTTACTCCAAATCTTGCTGTCAATGCAGTACTCAACTACTATATGAATTCTGCAAAGGAGAATAATATCAGACTAAACTGGCAGGTCGATCTCGACAAAGACATTCCCTGGATAACCGACTCGGAATTATGTACCGTCGTAGGAAATATTCTTGATAATGCTATCATCGCTTGTTCTGCCCATAATGATGCGCCCCCTGAAGTTGCCCCTTTCATCGATCTTTCATTACGAAGTGAAAACGGCAAAACAATCTACATCATGGTCACAAACAGTTACACCGAAGCAAACAATAAAAAAGCAGCACATAACACACCAAATAACTCTAATGAGCATGGTATAGGCCTTTTATCTATCAAAAATACTGCTGAGAACTATAGCGGCACAGCAAACTTCTATCATGAAGACTCCGAGTTCTACTCTGAAGTAATGCTCCGTGCTCCTGAATAATCGCTCACATATGGCTAAACCATTATAAAAACTGCTTATCCGATACCACGCCATATATATCAGTACAATCACAACTCACGAGTGACGACCTTATTGAAAATCAATAAAGCTCCAGGGTGTTATAGCCCCGGAGCTTTATTTCGATCGGTAAAATACAAAAAGCTCCAGGCCTTCCAGCCTAGAGCTTTCATTATGCGGAGGATGGGACTTGAACCCACACGTCCTACCGGACACAAGATCCTTAGTCTTGCCTGTCTGCCAATTTCAGCACCTCCGCGCGACTCGTATAAGATACCTCATACGAGCACAAATGTCAACAATAATTTTGAATTTTTATGAACAAAGTTCAATTATTGCTTCTGCATATACCTTTGTTGCTATAACGATGTTATCGAGATCAAAGAACTCATCTGCACCATGCATACGTGTATCAACACCCGGAAGAACCGCACCAAAGGCTACACCATTCTTAAGCTCATGAACGTATGTACCGCCACCGATAGCCATTGCCTCACCCTTGAGACCTGTTACTGTCTCATATGCATTGAGAAGCTTCTTAACAAAGTCAGAATCAGATGGAACAACATGAGGAGGAACCATACCGTGACTTGTCCAGTCAAGGCCAAGATCTGTCACTGTCTTTCCTGCCACATCCTCGCAATTCTCCCTGGTAGCCATAACAGGTGTACGGCTGTCGAACTGAACATTAAGCTCTGTATCTGTGATATGGAACATGTCGAGTGTACATGTAAGATCATGTGACTCTTCATCACACATCTTTATACCGAGACCTGAACCGTCTGTGACTCCATAAGGGAACAGCTTAAGTACATTCTTTATAGCTGTGATCTGCTCACACTCAGGAAGAGGAAGCTTTGTAACAAGAAGAAGGGCTGCAATACCTGCATTCTTACCTGTCTCCGGGGTTGAAGCATGCGCAGAAACACCTGTAACTGTTATTTCGTCTACACCTGTCTGGATGCACTCAACACCGCACTCCTTCGCAACCTCATTCATAGGCTCCTCTGCAAGATTCATATCGAGACCCTCAAACTTGAGAACAGCCTTCTGAGGAACTGCATTAACTGCAACACCTGCCTCCATAGAAACAAGCTTCGGAAGTGCTTTTGAAGCTTCAAATTCCTTCGAGATATCACCATGGAAACGTCCCTTTTCGATATTGATAAGAGGGAACTCCGCATCAGGTGAAAATGTCATCTCAGCCTCAGGTTCTACAGCATAATACTTGGAAATGTCTACCGAACCAGTCTCCTCATCAGAACCCATAATGAGACGAACGCCCTTCTTGAGAGGTACACCACACTCCTTTATAGCGCGCATTGCATAGAGTGCACAAAGAAGAGGTCCCTTATCATCAGAAGTTCCTCGGCCATATATTCTGCCATCCTTAACAACAGGCTTAAATGGCTCCGTTACAGTCCATCCCTCACCTGCAGGAACAACATCACAGTGCGCAAGCATATCAAGACTTCTTGGGAGAGCAGGGTCAAGATCAGCTGTACCCACATATCCCTGATAGTTGTTTACAGAAAAACCATACTTGTCAGCAAGGTCTATAGCAAAATTAAGAGCATCGAACGGGCCATCTCCGAAAGGCTTACCCTGCTCATATGACCCCTGAACAGAATTGATAGATACAAAATCCTTGAGATCCTCTATATACTGATCAAGATGCTCCTCTATCCACTTATTTACTGAATCATTCATGCTGTCTCCTATCTCCGCATAAGCGGGAACGGCAGTCTGTTTAGTCAACTGCCGTTCTTTTTGTTAATTGATTATCTTCTAATGAAAATCTTCTTTATATGTTATTTCGCCT
Source organism: Oribacterium sp. WCC10 (assembly GCF_900113415.1). Taxonomy (GTDB): domain Bacteria; phylum Bacillota; class Clostridia; order Lachnospirales; family Lachnospiraceae; genus Oribacterium. Next base: position 164,332 of record NZ_FOPH01000004.1, read on the forward strand.
GTACTCAAACCGTCAGGCTAAATATTAACCGTCCCATCAGTTTCTTCCAAACTCTGTAAGCTTCAGATCCTTATTTCTGTCAAGAACCATACCAACGGACCACTCATGTGCGAACAGAAGAAGAGGTCTGTCCTTAAGATCCTTAACTATCTTCATATCAGAAGTACCCTGTATCTTGTCGATATTGATCTCTGTGTAGTTCTCAACCCAACGGAGATACTCATAAGGAAGAGTATCGAGCTTTACTTCAACATTATACTCATTCTTAAGTCTGAATGTTAATACTTCAAACTGAAGAACACCTACTACACCAACGATGATCTCTTCCATTCCTGTATTGTACTCCTGGAAGATCTGAATAGCACCTTCCTGAGCAATCTGTGAGATTCCCTTCAGGAACTGCTTACGCTTCATTGTATCCACCTGACGAACTCTGGCAAAATGCTCAGGCGCGAAAGTCGGAATACCATCATATGCAAACTTCTTCGAAGATAACTCCAAAGTATCTCCGATAGAAAAGATGCCCGGATCAAATATACCTATGATATCTCCAGCGTAAGCCTTGTCAACAATCTTACGCTCATCTGCCATCATCTGCGTAGGCTGGCTAAGTTTAACCTTACGTCCTGTCTGAACGTGGTTTACCTCCATACCTGCATCAAACTCACCTGAACATATACGCATGAAAGCTACTCTGTCTCTGTGCTTAGGATCCATATTGGCCTGAATCTTAAATACAAATGCAGAGAACTTCTCATCAACAGTATCGATGATTCCCTTGTCACTCATTCGTGGCATAGGAGGCTTAGTCATCTTAAGGAAATGCTCAAGGAAAGTACGAACGCCAAAGTTAGTGAGTGCTGAACCGAAGAATACAGGTGTCAGATCTCCTTTGTTAATTCTCTCCTCATCATATTCATCGGAAGCTCCGTCAAGAAGTTCCAGATCCTCCTGAAGCTTGTCATAGTATTCAAATCCCACAAGATCCTTCAAGTTTGGATCATCAAGAGCTACATCCTGTTCAGCAACCGCCTTTGTACCACCGGCATTGGCTGTAAAAAGCTCTACAGTCTCTGTCTCTCTGTCAAATACACCCTTAAAGTTACGGCCACATCCGATAGGCCAGTTGATAGGACATGTACGGATACCAAGGACATTCTCTATCTCATCAAGAAGCTCATAGGGATCACGAGCCTCACGGTCAAACTTATTGATAAAGGTAAATATAGGAATATGTCTCATGACACAAACCTTGAAGAGCTTTATCGTCTGTGGCTCTACACCCTTTGCACCGTCAATAACCATGACCGCACTGTCCGCAGCCATAAGTGTACGGTATGTATCCTCTGAGAAGTCCTGATGTCCCGGTGTATCAAGGATGTTGATACACTTGTCACCATAGTTAAACTGTAGAACTGAAGAAGTAACTGAAATACCTCTCTGCTTCTCGATCTCCATCCAGTCTGATACAGCATGCTTGGTAGCCTTACGTCCCTTAACGGTACCTGCAAGATTGATCGCACCTCCGTAAAGAAGGAATTTCTCCGTCAATGTAGTTTTACCCGCATCAGGGTGAGAAATAATCGCGAACGTACGTCTCTTCTCTATTTCTTCTTTTATATTTGCCATGTTTTCTCCATTTATACTTCAACTTTTCCGCGTTGAATCTTAACATAAAAGAGACTATGTCGTAAAGACATAGTCTCAAATATACCTGTAATATCTATAAAAGCTTTAAGCTTACACCTATCATCTTCTGTTTCTTAAGAAATCAGGAATATTGATAGACATCTCCTTACCCTGCTGTGGACGATATGGCTGCTGTACCTGAGGTGCAGGTGCCACTGTCGGAGCCGCAGGAGCTACCGGAGTAGAAGGTGCTGCCGGAGCCGGTGCCGGAGTTACAGGCGCTGTATGTACCTGTGGAGCTACCTGACTCTGTGTCTGAAAACCAACAGACTGACTTGGTGCATTAAGGAAGCTTGGCATAGCAGGTCTTGCAGTCTGCGCTGTGTGCTGTGCAGGTGCATGCTGCGCTGCTGTTGACTTCTTCTCTACAGAATCAAAAACAGAAGATGTTGCTGCGCTATCCTGGATACCTGTTGCAATAACTGTTATCTTACACTCATCCTGTGCATTCTCGTCATACATAGCACCAAAGATGATATTGGCATTATCACCGGCAAGCTCTTCAACATAAGAAGCTGCCTCGTTAGCCTCGATAAGAGAAATATCTCCTGAGATGTTAAGAATAACATCTGTAGCTCCCTGAATAGTTGTCTCAAGAAGAGGTGAAGATATAGCCATCTTAACAGCCTCTGTTGCCTTCTCATCACCCTTACCTGTTCCGATGCCGACATGAGCCACGCCCTTATCCTTCATAACAGAAGAAACATCGGCAAAGTCAAGGTTGATGAGACCCGGTACATTGATAAGATCTGTGATACCCTGAACCGCCTGCTGAAGTACTTCATCAGCCTTTCTGAGAGCATCCGGCATAGTTGTTCTGCGATCAACGATTTCGAGAAGTCTGTCGTTAGGGATAACGATAAGAGTATCTACTGATTCCTTAAGCTGTTCAATACCCTTTATAGCGTTCTGCATACGCTGGCGAGCTTCGAAACGGAAAGGTTTGGTAACTACACCTACTGTAAGGATACCCATATCCTTTGCAATCTTTGCAATGATAGGAGCGGCACCTGTACCGGTTCCACCACCCATACCGCAGGTAACGAATACCATATCTGCGCCCTGCAAAGCAGCAGTTATATCCTCTGAACTCTCCTCAGCTGCCTTAGCGCCAACCTCTGGTCTGCCACCGCAACCGAGTCCTTTAGTAAGCTTCTCTCCGATCTGCATAGTAGTTGGAGCCTGGCTGTACTGTAAAGCCTGCTTATCTGTATTAACACCTATGAATTCCACACCGACAATCCCATCGGTCACCATGCGATTCACAGCGTTATTACCTGCGCCACCAACACCAACAACTATAATCCTTGCAGCTGCCTCTGACTCAGGAAGTTTAATTTCAAGCATAATCTTCCTCCTTAAACACTATATGTTCTCATAATCATTATAGTAGCTTGAACTCGCATGACTTCATACGCCTGTTTTGCAACAAATATCAAGACAAGGTCACACGCCCGTCTACTATACATGTAATCATTCTATTTTTCAATAGCTTAACAGATTTTAGCACGCACATAAGCGGGACATTACTAATTTTTCTTCACATAATTCTTACGTTTTTTTAACATTTCTTTATTTTATTGTTTTTTTGTCTTAAAAATGTAGCTTTCATGATCAGAACTCTCATTGTAATTGGCGAGATTCAGCTCTCCCTTAAGTCCATCAAGCTTTGGAAGTATATCTCTAAGAGTATATATCTTCATCTCCATGTTCTCATTTCCGCCAAGCTGTACCTCGATATCTCCTATATAAAGAGTGGCATTGAGAAGATTGTCATACGCTATCTCATCACAGTTTATTTTGTTTTCGCTAAGTGAGCCTGTGAGATTCAGAATATCTTTGAAAACCTGCATATTCTGAACCGGCAGTTCCTTGTAAAGAACTATAGAACCGAAACTGAGTCCTGTAATCTTAGGTATCCCTTCAAGCTTTTCGCCGGTGGACTCCACCACTATACCATCCTTATCGAAATACATATGACTGGACATATAGTCAACATATCCTACCACATTCTTTTCATAGACAGTGATCACAACAGAGAAAGGTCCCTCCCAGTCTATGTCATATCTCTGGATAAACGGAATCTGCTTATGTTCGCTGGTCTTATCCTTCAAAAAACAATAGAATGAATTGGTATCCCAGTCATCTGAATATATGAGTTTCACCATCTCTTCACTTGAGTATCTGGTATTTCCTATAACCTTAAATGTATTTATCCTTGCACTGGCGAGAATTATGGCCACCAGCAATATTATTACCGGAATCCCCCATAAAACGAGATGTTTTCCACTTTTATGTCCATCTTCATATTCTTCATACTCCTCAGTACCATTGTCATCGAAGTAAAACCGTTTTTTATTATATTTTTTTTCTTTCTTGTTTTTCATACAACGTCTATTTTACAAAAAAGCGATGTTATTTCAATAACATCGCTTCATAAAAACATATTTACTTTTGAACCATCAGGTCTCAAGACTTATCTGACGGGATACCGAAAGGGCTATACCCATCTCACCCATCAATATAAGTAATGAAGTTCCTCCATAACTTACGAACGGAAGCGTTACTCCGGTATTCGGGATAGTGTTTGTAGCAACTGCTATATTGAAAATGATCTGCAGAGCCACATGACACATGATTCCGATGACCAGCATTGAACCGAACAGGTCCTTTGCATTTCTCGCATCATCATACATTCTGTATATGATAAATGCATAAATCAGAATCATCGAAACCGCTCCGAAAAGTCCAAGCTCTTCGCATATGATAGTAAAGATCATATCATTCTGTGCCTCAGGCATGAGGAACTTCTGCACCGATTCACCAAGCCCCTTTCCAAAGATACCTCCGGAACCTATAGCATATAGTCCCTGCAGGGTCTGGAATGTATCATCCGCATAGCTTGAAGGATCCTTCCATGCAAAAATTCTTACAAGCTGATACTCCTGAAGTATACTGAGCTTCTGAAGAAGCTTTGCAAACGGATAGGCAAACACATATACCATCATAGCAAAGCCTCCCGCAATCGCAAAAGGTGCCACTCTCTTACATGATATCCACATCATAAAGAATGTGATACCTGCAATGATCATCGCTGTTGAAAGATTGGTTTTCGCTATGATCACCGCAGGGCCAAGTCCCCAAAGTGCCGTGAGAAGCATTTTCTTCATGTCATTCATCTTCTGACCGTTTATAGTGATAAGCGTGGAAAGCTGAATGATAACTGCTATCTTCATAAGCTCCGCCGGCTGAAACTGTACGCCTGCAATCTTTAGCCATCTTGCCGAACCATGGGATGCTACACCGATGATTGCAGTCACTATCTGCAAAGCCAGTGAAACAACATAAAACGGTCGACTCAACTTATAATAGATATGATAATCAACTCTGGACACCACCAGCATTGCAACGACTCCGCAAGCCGCAAACAATGCCTGTCTTTTCAGGAAATACATGGCATCCTTCATAGTATTCTGCGCCGAATAACCCGATGCCGAATACATGACTATCAGTCCGAAACCTGCTATAAACATGACGGTAAACAGCAGACTATAGTCAAAGAAATATTTAATTTTTTTCTTTTTCGCCAAGTATTACACTCCTCTGCAAGGATCGTATTAATCTTATATCAGTCATAGATATACCGTTCATCACAATCCTTAATGTTATTCAAAGTTACGTTATATAAGTATTTATTCTTTATGTCAACAAAAATGAAGTTTCATCTCATCACAAAGCTTTTACACACTCTTTAAAGATTCGTCCTCTTTCCTCATAGTTAGGGAACATTCCCCACGAAGCACATGCAGGACTGAGAAGCACATAATCACCGGGATCCGCATAAGCCGCACAATCCTTTACCGCCTCATCCATATCCTCCGCAAACATTACATTTGTGAAATCATACTTCTTTGCGCACTCGGCAATTGCGTTTCTAGTCTGTCCGATAAGTACAAGATACTTGACTCTCCCCTTGAAAAGCTTGCACCAGTCGTCAAAAGGAATCTCCTTATCATATCCACCGCCTATAAGAATCGTAGGACCCGGCATCGCGAGAAGCGCCTTTATTGCAGCATCAGGATTTGTTCCTTTAGAATCATTATAATATCTTACTCCGTTTCTCTCGCGAACAAATTCTATACGATGCTCTACCGGCTTGAACTTCTTTATAGCTTTAACTATCTTTTCCATAGGAACGTCCATGTTCATACATACTGCGATGGCGCACATCATATTCTCATAGTTATGAGCTCCGAGAAGATTCGTATCGTGAACATTGAAAAGTGCCTCATCCACTCCATCATGTACGTAATGAATATCCGGCTCATTATAATAGAAGCCTTCCTTCAGGACATGAGTCGAACTGAACCATATAACCTGAGGCTTAAGCGTTTTCCTCTTTCCGAACTTCTTAAGCTCCGGATCATCATAGTTGAGAACTATATAGTCCTCTTCTGTCTGATTCATAGCAATGGACTCTTTCACTTTCGCATAATTCTTCATTGTCTTGTGTCTGTCAAGATGATCCGGTGTGATATTGGTTATACATGACACATGTGGATGAAAATCCATGATCGTCTCAAGCTGGAAGGAGCTCACTTCAATAATCGTTGCCGAGTCATCCCTTGTATCCAGCGCATCTGCAGTGAAAGGATTTCCAATATTTCCACATACATGCGTGTCATCATATTCTGTCTTCAGTATCTCACCAATAAGAGAAACTGTAGTTGTCTTGCCATTGGTTCCTGTTACCGCAGCAAGCTTTCCCTTGCTTGACTGGTACGCAAGTTCAATCTCTCCCCAGATTGGAATCTTGGCGGATTCGATTAGTTTCACAAACGGTTTGTCAAGCGGAATACCCGGACTGATAACCGCAAGATCAACCTGCAAAAGATCCGATGGATTCAGGTCCCCCACAATAACAGTGATCTTATCCTTTTTCTTAAAATTATTCATAAGCTTAATCTTATCAAGCTCTTTGTTTGAGTCATAAAGGATAACATGTCCTCCCAGACTCAGTATCTGCCTCGCAGCACAGATACCGCTTTTGCCTGTGCCCAACACGAGCACTTTCCGACTTTGCATGCACTTCACCTCATTTTTGTCAACTTAGCTGCCGTCTGTCACATTCCCAATGCAGCAACAAGACAAAGCAGAATAGTAATAATTGTAAATACTGTCACAACCTTCGTTTCAGACCAGCCGCCTAATTCATAATGATGATGGATTGGCGCCATTCTGAATACCCTCTTTCCATGTGTTGCTTTAAAATAAGTCACCTGGATGATGACTGACAGTACCTCAACAAGATATATAAGTGCAAATATAGGTATAAATAATGGAATGCCCATCTCAAATGATGCAGCTGCCACAAAACCTCCGAGCGCAAGTGAACCGGTATCTCCCATGAAGATCTTTGCCGGATGACAGTTGAAAACAAGGAATCCGAGAAGACTTCCGAAAACTCCTCCTGCCATAGGAAGAAGTTCACCATCACCCTTATACATGCTCACAAACGCAATAAAAATGGCTATCACTGCTGTTACAGAACTTGCCAGTCCGTCTATACCATCTGTAAAGTTTGCACCATTATCCGTACCCAGAACAATAAACAAAAGTACAGGAATATAGAACCAGCCAAAGTTCAGATATATTTCCGTAAAAGGTATTTTCATCAGATTTGTGTAATCCGGTGACAAGTATAGATACACTGCAAAGATCAGGGTGATGATAAACTGGCACGCTGACTTCTGTTTAGGATTGAAACCCTCAGACTGGTGCTTAACCACCTTAAGGTAATCATCCACAAATCCGACTATTCCGAAACCTATCGTAAGCAATAATACAGGAATAATCTTAGGGTAACGTCCCATGAAAATCACACTTACAATAGCGATTGCGATAATGAACACTATTCCGCCCATGGTAGGTGTGCCCTGCTTTTTCAAATGAGACTGAGGTCCGTCATCACGAACCTCCTGTCCAAATTTAAGCTTATGAAGCTCAGGAATCGCAAAAGGCATAATTGCCGCAACTATTGCGAATCCTAATAAAATTGAAATCACCAAATCAAAATACATTTTAAAACTCCAGCTTTCACATATTATAACGTGAGTATCACAAGTATTTGTCACTCACTGGCTCGCGTCAACATACATTCGTGTGCAATATTCTGCATCATATTATCCATTAGATTCTTCTGTCGGAACCTCATCCGGAAGTTCGAATCCGTACTCTTCTCCACCCGGTTCGATGAACTCATCCGTCACAGGTGCTGCTGTCTCGGTCTCAACAACATTACCATCCTCATCAGTTTCCTTCTCATCTCCGGTCTTCTCTTCTGTTGTCTCTCCGTCCCCTGAAGCTGTTGTAACCTGCTCTCCCATGGCATCCTTGGAAATGCCTTCCGGATTATTGGCAAGTCGCTTATTAATGCTGTCTTCCGGATCAGTATCCCCTGAAGGAGCGATGTTCATGAACTGAAGTGCATCATTCATGATCTTTCTTTCTATATTGATAGCGAAGGAAGCAGTTGCCTGTGCTTCACCTTCAAGATTCGGAGTATCAACGATAACATACACAAGAAGCTGAGGATCTTCAACAGGTGCAAAGCCCACAAACGATACAAGATAGTTCTTTGCGGAACGTGGAATCTTCTCCGCTGTTCCCGTCTTTCCTCCTATATGGTACCCCTGAATCTTTGCCTTGGTACCTGTACCGCCTTCAACTGTCTGGTACAATGCCTCCCTGAGGAAATCACTTGTGTTCTTTGAACAGGTTATCCTGGAAACTTCCGGCTTGACATTTTCCACCACAGTTCCGTTGTTGTTAAGTATCTGTTTTACAACATGAGGCTTATAGTAGCTTCCACCGTTTATGATACTGCAGTATGCCGCAGCCATCTGAATCATGGTTACGTTGTAGTTCTGTCCGAATGAGTTGGTCGCCAGGGTCGTACGTCCAAGATTGTCAGCTGCATATACAAGGCTTGATGTGTCAGCTTCAGCAGGAAGATCGATTCCTGTTTTTTCACCAAATCCGAATAAGTGCTGATACTTTACAAACTTCTCCGCTCCAAGGGCAAAGGCTGTGTTCATAAGGTAAACATTACATGACCTCATAAGACCTGTCTGGGCATCGATCACACCGTCACCGTCATGATTGTGGCAACGGATTCTCCAGGTATGAATTCCGTCACTCAGTTCAATGTATCCTTCACAGTTAAACGTTGTTGACGGGGTAATGGCTTTTTCCTCAAGCGCTCCGGCAAGTGTTATGGACTTTGCAGTAGAACCCGGCTCATAGGTATCGGAAACTACTACATTTCTCCACATCTGGTTCCACGCAACCTGCTTTCCATAAGAAAGTATATCATCAGCAGAATAATACTTGCTTACTTCATCCTGAGATATGGGAGTTGCATCAGGATTTTCTCTTTTATAAACTCCTACCGCTTCTTTTCGGCCGAGCTCCATCAGATATGAATCTGTGTAGGTCTTTGGATCAAGTTCTCTCGGGTTGTTGAGATCAAACTGATTTGTAGAACCCATGGCAAGTACTTCACCCGTATTCGGATCCATAACTATCGCTGCAGCAACCTTTGATCCGACATCGTCATTCTGCCACTCGTTGAGATACTTCTCAAGCGACATCTGGATGTTGGTATTGATGGTGGTAACTATGGTTTCACCGTCCGTAGGCTGTTTAAGAACCGACTGAAGTTTGGTGTCACTGTCCATGTAACCGTACTCACGACCGTTAACTCCGACAAGAGTATCATTGTAGTATTGTTCAACACCACCGTTTCCACTGGTTCCGTCCGCACTTGAGAATCCTATGACATTACATGCCAAAGATCCGTAAGGATAGGTTCTCTTGTACTCATCCTCGAACCATATTCCACGGATACGATTTTTGGTTCCGCTCTTCGAATATGCTGCATTCTGCTGCTTCATGTACTCTTCGAAGCCGGATTTCTGATCATATGAAAGCTCCTTGGCATATTTTACATATGACTTGTCCTTCTTTTCATTAAGAAGTGCACGAAGCTCATTCTCATCATATTGGAAATATTCTGACAATGCTTTGATCGTCGGATCTACATATCTGCCACCGTCTCCGGAAAATATAACTCTCGGATCGATTATCAGATTGTACACCTTCTGGCTGGTGGCGAGCACAGTTCCGTTCCTGTCCATAATGTCTCCACGACGGAACGGGATCGTACGGGAATCATAGGATGCCTGTCTTTGCGAAAGAACTATCCTGTTGTATTCCTCACTGTTGTTTCGCACAAGCCTGTAAATCACAACGATAAGGGCAATTAAAGCTAGCATAATCACACCGAGTGTGATGGCTAGCTTTCTCTGCATATAAGGGGAAAGTATCTTTCCCCTCTTTCGTCTTCTGTTTTCATCAGTACTTTGGGATGTCCTCATATTGTCTTACATACTCACTTTCGGTCTTGTCATATGTTATGGTCTGATTATCATCAGCATACACCATTCCAAGTTCCTGAGTCGCAACACGATAAATGTTATCGAGATCAAGGGAAGTATCTATGCTGTTCTGAAGTGCAGCATTACTGGACTGAAGCTTATCCAGTTGCTGCTTCATAAGCTCTATAGATGATATCCTTGTGTTAATCTGGGTCTGTAAACGTATGTATGAAAAGCAAAGTGCCAAAGTACATGCAAGAGCAATACACAGAATAGAAAGCGCAGTTGCATCCATGGTATCGACCTTGTTTCTGAGTCTCTCCTGCTGGGCTCTATACTGTTTTTCGCGTTCCTTTAAAACCCGGGCTTTCTCCTGCTCTCTTCTTCTGCGAAGTTCTGTCTCTCTGTCTATCTGTCTTTGTGTCTGTATCTTACGGGCGGCATTTCCCTCCACATAAGTTCTGGCCAATCTTGATGCCGCTACGGCACCTGCTCGTCTTCTTGCCATAACTTTTCCCCCTGTATATCGAACAGTACATCATGTCATCTACGGTAGAAGTCCTCCCACACTATCCCGGAACCATCTACCTGAATCGAACTTTATAAACCTCCGATAAATCAGTCAAAATATGGCCTCAGGTTGTCCCTCGGCCAGTATCAGTTCATTATGTCTGCTTATGTTGTTTACAAGATGTAGCTTATTTGTCTTAATAATGTTTATTGAGTCCGATACTCAACCACTCCATCCTGCCTCCCCGGCCCGGATTTCATGGTATCCGATCATCGCTCTGTGTGTTTCTCAAATACCCGAAGCTTGGCACTCTTTGATCTTGAGTTCTCTGAAAGCTCCTCATCACTTGGAAGTATAGGCTTCCTTGTGATCACCTTGCCTCTTGACTTTCTGCCACATGTGCAGATAGGAAATTCCGGCGGGCAGATGCAAGGCTTTTCTGCTGTTCGGAACTTGTTTTTAACTATTCTGTCTTCCAGTGAATGGAAGGTTATGATGCAAAGTCTTCCACCCTCATCCAATGCATCTATCATCTTATCTATAGACTCTTCAAGAACATCAAGTTCTCTGTTGAGTTCTATACGGATGGCCTGAAATGTTCTCTTGGCTGGATGACCTGATGTCGCCCTTATCCTTGCAGGAATTGCTCCTGAAATTATATCGGACAGTTCAAGTGTAGTCTCGATTCGCTTTGTCTCACGATACTTGCATATATGCTTTGCTATGTTCTGAGCGAATCTGTCCTCTCCATAGTTCTTTATCATATGGAAGAGCTGTGACTCGGTGTAGTCATTAACTATATCTGCGGCAGTGACAGGATTCCGATCATCCATTCGCATATCAAGCGGTGCATCCGCTCTGTAGCTGAAACCTCTTTCTGCTGTATCCAGCTGATAACTGGACACCCCAAGATCCAGATATATACCATTTACTTTTTCGATTCCGAGATTCTTAAGCACACTGTCAATCTGCTCATAATTGCTGCGAACCACAGTGACTCTGTCTTGATAATCCTTCAATCTTTCCGTAGCTGCCGCAATGGCATCCTTATCCTGATCTATCCCGATCAGTCTTCCCTTGTCGGAAAGCTTCTGACATACAAGTGATGCATGTCCCCCACCGCCGAGCGTACCATCCACATAGATTCCGTCCGGTTTTATATTTAATCCATCTACTGTTTCATGTAAAAGAACGGAATAATGTTTAAACATCAGATACCAAGGCCTTCCCAGTCGGCTTCAAGAGCTTCCTCATCATCAAAATTGTACTTCTCGTTATAAAGATCTGTATCCCAGATCTCAATGTGATCTCCGACACCCAGTAAAGTAATATCCTTATCCAATCCGGCTTTATCTCTCAATACCTGAGGAATAAGTATCCTTCCCTGCTTATCAAGTTCACATGTATTGGCAGAACCAAGCAAAAATCTCTTTAAGCTTCTTGCTTTCTCATTTGTCATAGGAAGTGCATTAAGTTTGTCTTCAAGAGCTTCCCACTCTTTCGATGCATACATTGCAAGGCAGCCGTCCAGACTTCTGGTTACCGTGAACTCCATTCCGAGCTGGTCCCTGAACTTGGCCGGGATGATCAATCTGCCCTTGGCATCTAGGTTGTGGTGATATTCCCCTGTAAACGACATACCCTTTTCTACCACTTTCTACCACTTTCTACCACTTCTATAATTATAATGCCCTTTTTTATATCGAGTGTCAAGATAAGATACCGTAATAATAGGCTTACGATAGTTGAAAATTTTGAGTATTTTTTTACATATTTTTTATACATTTTTATGTTTTATTTTTGATGACTTTATCCCGTTTTTACAAACTTTATGGCTTATTTACGTGCTTCAGACGTTAACGATTCTCCTCGTTAATTCAAAGCCCATTCCGGGTCATCTATGATCACCGGACAGAGCCATGTAAGAATAGTGATTTTCCCATGGTCATATCCACATAAAAATACGGTGGGAGGAATTCCCACTTTTTGACTCATTTTGGGAATACGGCCCACCGTAAAATTATAAACACTTTAATTTATTCAAAATTTAATTTTTTACACCATTAAAAAAGCGATGTCCTTTGCTTAGGACATCGCTATCTTAAATATAGTAAAATCAATGATTATCGTATCGAAGGTGCCATGTTCTTGAACTGTTCGCATGAACCAACAAGTACCCATGTTTTTGCACTCAAAATTGTTTGCGTGATTCAAATACTGACCATCAGATATTTCTATCAACTCAAATCAGACATTAAATCTGAATTCAACGACATCTCCATCCTGCATCACGTACTCTTTACCTTCCATACGTACAAGACCTTTCTCACGTGCTGCTGCAGTTGAACCACAGTCAAGAAGATCCTGATAGTTGATAACTTCTGCCTTAATGAAACCTCTCTCAAAATCAGAGTGAATCTTTCCTGCTGCCTGAGGAGCCTTTGTTCCCACCTTGATAGTCCATGCTCTTGTCTCCTTCTCTCCTGCTGTAAGGAATGACATAAGCCCGAGAAGTGTGTAAGAAGCACGAACGATCTTATCAAGACCTGATTCTGTCATGCCGAGGCTCTCAAGATACTCTGCTTTTTCATCATCCTCAAGCTCTGCGATCTCCTCCTCTATCTGAGCGGAGATAACAAAAACTCCGGAGTTGTTGCTTGCAGCATACTCACGAACCTTCTGAACATATTCATTGGAAGCCCCATCATCAGCAACTGAATCCTCATCAACATTGGCAGCATAGATAACAGGCTTTCTTGTAAGAAGATCAAGAGAATCCACAAATGCATTCTTATCTTCATCACCTGCATCATAAGATATAGCTAACTTATCGGATTCAAGGTGCGCATGAAGCTCCTCAAGAAGTGCATACTCAGCCTTGGCATCCTTGTCGTTATTGGCAAGTTTCTTTGTCTTTGCCATACGCCTGTCAAGAAGATCAAGATCAGAGAAGATAAGCTCGAGATTGATGGTTTCAATATCTCTGATAGGATCAACGGATCCGTCAACATGTACGATGTTAGGATCATCAAAGCAACGAACCACGTGTACGATGGCATCGGTCTCTCTGATGTTTGAAAGGAACTGGTTACCAAGACCTTCGCCCTTTGAAGCACCCTTTACAAGTCCCGCGATATCCACGAACTGGATAACGGCAGGTGTGATCTTCTGTGAACTGTAAAGAGCAGCAAGCTTGTCCAGACGTTCATCCGGTACCGCAACCACACCAACGTTTGGCTCGATAGTACAGAACGGATAGTTGGCTGACTCAGCTCCAGCTTTTGTTATTGCATTAAAAAGTGTCGATTTACCGACATTAGGTAATCCTACTATGCCCAACTTCATATTATATATATCTCCTTAAAATCTTGTATTACTGTCTTATGATCCGTTTACCGGTTAGGGTACACAAAAAACCGTTGATACTATACCATACTTCAGATTACTTTTCCATACTTCTGTTATGCCGTCATCCTATACGCCACATCCGTAAGCCTGTCCACCGGATCAACCATAGTTTCATTGACCTCCCTCACCATATCGGAAATCCTATCCAGTTCTATACCTCCAACATCCGGTACCAGAAGCATCTCGTGTCTTGAAGACGGAATTACGATAAACTGACTTATTCCGCATTTTTCAGAAAGATTCTTTATGCTGCCTTTATCAAGAATAGCGCTCGCTCCATATATCTTATTCTTGTTTGTGATAACGTATATTGCTTTATCACTGTCTATGCACTCCATATCACGTACAGGCTTTCCCATCATACCACTCAATGCTTCAAACATTGGCTGAATCAGAGTTTCTCCGCATATATTCTTTTCTGCACATTCCCAGGCTTCATCCTCGGTTATTCCCGAAAGCTTCAGTATAGCTTCATTCATCTTGATGCTTCCGCTTGCACCTGCAACCATAACCCTCAAATAAAGATAGCACTCAAGTCCTTCAAACCCGCAGTCCCTTTTGATAAGCGGCTCTTCGCTCTTCTTCTGTATGGCAATGTAAACATTACCCAGAACAAAATCCCTCCTTTTCAATAGTTCTGTATCAAAATCGGCACACCTATGGTTTTCTGCAATCCTGAGAATCTGCGAAGCAAGATCCGAAACACTTTGTTCCTTCTCATTCGCCTCCTTAATAAGCTCATCAATGTATATACTGGGAGAGCAGTTTCCTTCTCCTCTTATAACTATAGCCTCCATTACTACACCGTTTTTTACGGTTCTGCAGAGCTCTGCCTCGTGTCCGTTTTTCTTAAGCTCTGAAAGTACCATTTCCTTTGTGATCATTTTTACTCCTTTTCGAATGTTATAAAACTAAGCATGTGCACAAAGGGTCTCACGATAACGTAAGTCCTGCGTAAATTCATATCCATTCAAAAGAAGACAAAAATTTTCAAAAACCGGGGATTAACTATAGATTGTAAAGATAGCCCTAGAGCCATAGAAGTAACTATAGAAATTCAGAATTTATATAAAAAGAATGACATGCCCCACCGTGGAATAAACCGGAGGCATTACCTATCAAAATAACATTAAATATATACTTTTTGAATAATAAAGGAATCTACGTCAGAACTTGACGTTAAAGAAATGTTGACAGCTTTGTGTCATCAACTTGTAGGAGCATTATATAGTTGATTTATGATTCTTGCAACCATATTTTTCCACATTATAATCTTTTGAATTATGCGGATAAAAAAAGATCCGGAGGACTTTCTCATTATCCCTCGGATCTTTTCCACAATTAAAGATTCATCTATACACTTTTTAACAGCTAATCTAACGAAACCCTGTTTACCGGCATATCCAATGATTCTCCCTTTCGCATTTATTAAATCTGTGTCCCTCTTTCTTAGGCCTGTTCAGATTCTACTGTCTCGTCACTCTCTTTTTGGTCATTTTCCGGTTGCTTACCATTTTCTTTTAATGAAGCCTGTTCCTTTGCTTTCAATGCCTCAAGCTCAGCCTTAAGAACCACATCGGTTCCCTGTTTCTTCACTTTGTTGAGGTTATATATTATCAGTCCTGCACCGACAACTGCCAGAAGTCCCGAAAGAAGCTGTGATACCGCAATCTTTGTTCCCCAAAGATAAAGGGAATCTGTTCTAAGTCCCTCTATCCAGAATCGCCCTATGCCGTAACACATAAGATACTGGAAAAACATCTGGCCGGTGAACTTCTTCCTGGGCGCCATCAGATAAAATATCACAAGGGTACACAGATTCCACATTGACTCATAGAAGAATGTCGGATGAACCTGAATAAACAGATTCTCGCCTATCTTATAAGAATTAAGAAGTACATCATCATTCAGCATATTGGTATTGACGATAGCCTCCCTGATACGCATGGCAAAAAGAGAATCCGTATAGCCTCCAAAGGCCTCCGTATTAAAGAAATTCCCCCATCTTCCGATGCTCTGGCCGGTGAGAAGGCCAAGTATAGCCGAATCTGCAAGTGAGAGGAAATTCATATTACGAACATGACAAAACAGCGCGCAGCATATTACACTAACTATAATTCCGCCATATATCGCCAGTCCCCCCTGACGTATGTTCAGTATCTCATCAAGATGCTGCGAATAGTAGCTCCATTCAAAAGCAACATAGTAGGCTCTGGCCCCCAGTATGGCGAATATAACCGTGTATAATCCCATATCCTGAATATCATCCACCTTTAGGCCTCTGCGCTTATAATCAAGGCTTGCTATGAAAAATCCGAGCAGCATTCCTACTCCGATAATGATTCCATAATAAGCTATCCTGAATCCAAACACTGATATACTGCTTGTTAAATGTTCAATGCCGATTCCCAGATGTGGAAAATAAATGTCAAAATTATCTGTATTCATCAAGTTAATTCCTTTCACAGCTTTGGTGTCTCAATTCTTATGTATACGTCTCTGTCATCCAATGGCTCATGATTTTGATAGAATAAGTAACAGAAAGGGTTCTACTGTACAAACATCTTGTCCAAAACCACCTTACCCGTGTCCCTCTCCTTAACTGTCATTCTGAGCACAGGCTTAATCTCACCTGAAATATCAACGCTTTCATACATCGGTTCACCATCAAGATCGTAGTTCACAATATTGTCAGCCTGTACATTATCCAGATCTATACCGGCAATGTAAGTAAGCTTGAGTCTGTCGCCATGAAGTTTTGAAAGCTTTTCACAAACCTCATCGGGATCATATGCCTTAGTAGCCGTAATCTCTGTCTCATATTCAGGATACGCCGCCATCATAAGACATGTCTTAAAATCCGATTGGGCGGCCATATTCGCTGACATTATAGGGAGATACAGCTCACGAAAATCAGTATTCCAATTGCTGTATGCCTCGTCATTCCGCTTATCCGTGAACCCATAATATGTTCTAAGCAGTTGGCCAAGATACATTGTTGCTTTGTAAGCACCGACTGCATTTAAGTGAGCATTGGCATCCACAAAGTCAGTATCCCAATTCACCACTCTCGAATCAAGATTATCACTCTTTTTATCATCCTGCATAAGATCAATAACTCTGACCGATAACTCTTCAGCGAGTTTCATGACACGATTGTCGGCCATCTGATTTTCTTGAGATGCAGGATAAGGAATCCTCATAAAGCAAACCTCGACTCCCGCTTCCCTGCAGATACTCACAAAATTTCTTATGTATTCATCCGCACCTTCTGACCCTCCGATAGTTATATCAGGATCCACCCTCTTGATCTCCGGTGGAACAGCAACACCGTATCTGACTTCAGAACCATAGTTCGAGTTCATTATGCTCTTATCAAACGCAAGTCTGGCAGATTCCGGCGTGATTTCATTCCATCTGCTGTGATAAACAGAAAACGGAAATAAAAGTTCCATCTTTTCCTGGGTACTATGTCCTCCGAGCAGATCCTGCACTGCATTAAACTTGGTGATACCGGCAGGATAAGCATCCATTGAATAGTGCATGAAGCTTATGTCCATATATGGCTGATCAAATGCATACATATCATATATGTCCAGTACAGCGACTTTAGGCTTATGATACTTAAGCGACTGCCTGAGCACCCAGTAGGACATACCGAGTGATGCGGCATGGCCTCCGAGATTGTAGCTTGTAATGCCGTACTTATCCCATAGTTCCATTGGCTGAACACCACTCAATACATGACTGGATCCATAGAAAAGCACATCATACTCCTTATGTTCTTCAAAAAACTTTATATATTTTTGCCGGCTTACACCACGAGTTGTAAGCCTGTCACCCAGATACACTCCACCGATGACCAGTGATGCGATGATGAGTACCGAGGTAATCTGTTTCCAAATCTTCATACCATAGTCCGTTAATACTGGAAATATATAAAACTAGAGGCATCATAAGAATTGCCCCAGATACCAAAAATCAAAACAAACACTATAGCCGCCGCTATGATAACATCCTTCACAAGCATCGGCTTCTCAAGGATCCATTTTCTCATATTTCCACCGTGATACTTTACATAATCACTGAGAAGAAGTACCAGACAGCATATAATCAGAAGCCAGAAATTTCTTGCATCAAGCCCAAGGCTGTATATCTCTGAGAAGCTTAAGGTTCCGGCATCAAAATTAAATCTCACACGATCTATCATCATAAGAGCATCTTTTAGACCTGCCGCCCTAAAAAACAGCCATGCGAAATCAATAAGTATAAAAGTAATAAATATGCGTACCAGCTTCAGTATACACATACTGAAACTTTTAAGTGTCATCTTGCCTTCTCCTATACGCATACCGAAAAGTCCTGTCCGGAGATGTCCTCGTCTTGCCTCCTCGCTCATCCAAGGCATTCCCCCGTCAGCATCATATTCCTCTATCTCATCAAATCTTTCTCTGTTCTGATCGACCACACTCTTTTCCCATGGGGTAACAACAGAAGTTATAGGTGCTATTGATGTATATATCTTCATGCTTCCGGACATTGCGGGATTTTTCTTAAGGCTGAGAACATTCTTGTCAAATCCGAAAATTCTGAGAAACAGTGTTCTCACAGGTAAAAGTATTCCGCCGATTATCTGATATAAACCGTTTAGTCCGCCCCAGATAATGTAGCTCCATTGACTTCCATGCCAAAGACCGCTGACTATAAATACTACAAGAACATTAAAATAACGTCTCAGAAAGCTGCATCGACTGCCCCCGAGCGGGAAATAAAGATAGTCTCTGAACCAGCTTGACAGCGAAATATGCCATCGCCTCCAGAAATCCTGAACCGACACGCTGAAGTACGGACAATCAAAATTCTTCATAAGCCTGATGCCAAGCATATTAGCAGCGCCTGTCGCAATGATGGAATAGCCGTAAAAATCGCAATATATCTCAACAGCATAAATCATTGTTGCAAGTACTATAGTCCAGCCATAAAGCTCATGATAATTTGCATAAACATAATTCACAAGTATCGCCGCCCTGTCAGCTATCACCAGTTTAAGAAAAAAGCCCCAAAGCATAAGCAAAAAGCCGGAACTCGCTCTTCCAAAATCAAAATCTCTCGGTTTACAGTACTGTGGCAAAAGCGACGGTGCCCTCCCTATAGGACCCGCAAGAATAGTAGGGAAAAAACTGATGAAAAGAGCATATCTCAGAAAATTTTTCTCTGAAGGTATCTCTTCTCTGTAAACATCGATGAGATATCCTGCTGCCTGAAAAATAAAAAACGAAATACCTGCAGGCATGACTACATCAAAATGTCTCAGCTCTATACTGATTCCTAAGTGTCTAAATACCTCTGTAAGATTTGTGATTGCAAAGTCCGAATACTTATAGAAGCAAAGTACACTGAATACCAGAATAAGCGCCAGAAACAATACCGCTCTTTTGGTTCTCTCCTTACGTGAAATGTTCTTCTCCACAACATTTCTGTGCTTCTTGCTTACCTTTGATTCAAAGTCAGCAGAAATCCTCCCTCTTTCATCAGGATCAGCCCATGTAGCATAAGATCCCCTGCCCAGGATAAGACCTGCAATATAAGTAATTACCGTCACCCCCAAAAGCAAAAGTCCATACACAGGATTCCAGCTCATATAGAACCAGTAGCTGCTGAACAACAGCCACAGGTTCTGAAATGCTTTGGGTACAACATAATATATAAGGATCACTATAGGAAAAAAGATAAGAAATCCCAGTGAATTAAAAATCATAAATTCTCCTGTTTAACAATTCATCCGCTTCCTGCTGCTCATCAGCGAGTGGCAAATACTTTTGACACTCACGTCATAACATAGTCCCAAAAGAAACTGCCGCACAAATATGAAATACAGCAAATGCTATGTTTATATCTTTCCCTCGAGAATCTTTATAAACTCCTCTTCAGTCACAATAGGTACTCCCAGCTCTTTTGCTTTTTTGTTTTTACCTGATGTGGAAGTTATATCGTTATTTACAAGATATGCAGTCTTCGCAGAAACCGATCCCGCCGCCCTTCCACCGGCACGTTCAATAAGTTCCTGAAGTTCCTTACGATTCGAGAAATGTGTAAGTGAACCTGTAATAACAACCGACATTCCTTCAAGCGTCCTGGCTGTCTCCGTATCAGCCTCCTGCTTTACAATATCAAGCTCCGAAAGCAGCTTATCAAGCTCTGAAAGTTTATCTTCATCCTTAAAATACTTTACGATGTTCTCCGCAAGAACCTGACCTATGCCATCAATCTCCATGAGTTCGGATACATCAGCATTTTTAAGCTTATCAATATCATCTCCAAAGAAACGACACAACACTTTGGCATTGGCAAGTCCTATTCCGGCAATGCCAAGTCCGTACACCACTCTGTAAAGTTCTGTATGACTTGACTTTAAAGCTGCCGCAAAAAGATTCTCATAACTCTTCTCTCCAAAACCATCCAGGGCTACAATCTGGCTTCTATACTTATCAAGATGGAAAATGTCACTATATGTATGTATAAATCCATGACCGATAAACTTTTCCAAAGTCTGATCACTGAGTCCATCTACATTTAGCGCATCTCTACTTACAAAAAGCGAGAAGTTTTTAAGTTTCTTTGCAGGGCACTCAGGATTCGGGCAATAGAGGAATCTGGCCTCACCCTCAGCTTTGATCTCTGTTTCATGTCCGCATGCAGGACACATCCTGATCGGCTCAAGCTTTCCGGATCTTGTAAGGTTATCAGCTATCTGAGGGATGATCATATTAGCCTTATATACCGTTATATGATCACCTATACCCAGTTCCATATCCTCACAATACGAGACATTATGAAGACTTGCTCTTGTAACCGTAGTTCCCTCAAGCTCTACCGGATCAAATATAGCCACCGGATTGATAAGGCCTGTACGGCTGGGAGACCACTCAACTTCCCTGAGCACCGTCTCTGCCTGCTCATCACTCCATTTGAAAGCGATGGCATTTCTCGGGAACTTTGCAGTACGCCCAAGGCTAAGACCGTAAGCAATATCTTCATATATAAGAACAAGTCCGTCTGACGGAAAATCATTGGTCTTTATCTCTTCAGAAAACCACTTCACAGTTTCGGCAATATTGTCCTTTGTAACTTTCTTGTAGGCAACTACATCGAATCCCTGATTTTTCAGAAAAATGTATTGTGCCTCTCTGGAATTGTCAAAATTTACGGGTTCTCCGTCGGAAGATACAGCACTTACAAGCGCAAATGCCATCAGATTCACATGACGTGATTTTGTAACATTGGCATCCAGCTGTCTGACTGAACCCGAGCAAAGATTTCTGGGGTTTTTATACTTTGCATCCGCATCAGATATTGTTTCATTGATCTTTGTAAACTCCGAGTAGGTAATGATAGCTTCACCTCGGAGAATAAGCTCTCCCTTGAAGCTTATCCTTGTAGGTACATTATCAAATGCTCTTGCATTCTGAGTTACGACCTCTCCTATCTCTCCGTTACCTCTTGTCACGGCTTTTTTAAGTTCTCCGTCTTTATATGTGAGAACAACTGTCAGTCCATCCATTTTCCAGCTTAGAAGTCCTTCCTTATCTCCCAGCCAGGAAGCCAGCTCATCCACAGATTTTGTTTTGTCCAAAGACAGCATCGGGCTCTTATGCGGTTCCTTTGGAAGTTCAGAGAGAACTTCGAAACCTACCCTCTGTGTCGGAGAGCCGCTTAGAACAACCCCTGTCTTCTTCTCAAGTGCCTCCAGCTCATCATAGAGCCTGTCATACTCAAAATTGGACATGATCTCATTGCCATCAACATAATATACTCTCGCAGCTTCATTGAGGGTTTTGACCAGTTCCTTCATACGTTCAGTATCCACTGGTTCTGTCTTCTGTTGATTCATGTTCAATGTTAATGCCTCCATTACCTGTTATTTCATCCAAAGCTAAGCTTTAATGCTTTCCAATATCTCTTTTTATTCATGTCATGCCCGGTCATAATAATCTCAGATCTTTTCTAACATGACTGATCCGGTATCGTTGATCCGGGCATCCTATATATTGTCATGACTCAAAAGTCGATATCATCAGTCAGTTCACTGAGTTCTATCTCTCTGTACTGACCTGTTTTAAGACCGCCTAAAGTCAGATTCATTATACGAATGCGTTTAAGCTTTTTAACTGTATACCCAAATGTCTTGCACATCCTTCTGATCTGCCTGTTCAATCCCTGTGTGATTACGATATGGAACTCATGCTGTCTTTTGGCTGCAGGCAGTGTCATATCCTGCCACACCTCACACGGGCGTGTTGTAACATCAAGTTCCTGAATATATACACCATCAGCCAGTTTATCAAGGAATTCCTTAGTCAGAGCCTTGTCCGTAGTAACTACATATTCCTTCTCATGGAAATTACGAGCCCTGTTTATTCGGTTTACCAGATCTCCCTGATTGGTAAGAAGTATCAAACCCTCTGATTCCTTGTCCAGTCTTCCGATCGGATACACTCTGTAAGGATATTTTATCGCATCTATAATATTTGGTGCCTTGTCCTTATCCGAAGTTGTGCAGACTATTCCTCTCGGCTTATTATATGCAAGCAGCACAGGCTTTGGTTTATCATAGTCCTGACCCGCTCTTGAAAGCTGCTCACCATATCTTGTACTCATCTTTCTTGACTCTGTTTCCACCAGATAACGCTCTTCAGGATTCTTTATATTAGCTTTTAATGCATGTGGATTGACACATATTCCATCCAGTTCTATAGAGTCTTCCTCTGTAACCTGCTGACCCATCTCAACAGGTTTACCATTCACGGTTATTCTCCCTGCTTCCACAAGACGATCCGCCTCACGACGCGAACAAACACCAAGTTCAGATAATCTTTTATTTATTCTCATTTTTATCCTTTGTTTTTAAACTTTATCATTTTTGAAATCTGCGAAGAAACATGCATCACCAAAGCTGAAGAAACGATACTTTTCCTTAACAGCAGCATTGTAGGCATTCAAAACATGCTCTCTTCCTGCAAATGCTGACACCAGCATAACAAGTGTAGACTCAGGAAGGTGGAAGTTTGTGATAAGTGCATCCATACACTTGAATTTATAGCCCGGATAAATGAAAATATTTGTCCATCCGGAAGTTGCAGGGATTGTTCCATCCGGAAGCGCTGCAGACTCTATAGTTCTGCATGATGTTGTACCTGTACAGATAACTCTGTGTCCTTCAGCATGAGCTTTGTTGATCTTATCCGCCTCTGACTGCTCTACTATATAGAACTCGCTGTGCATATGGTGTTCTTCTATCTTGTCAGCCTTTACTGGTCTGAATGTACCAAGACCTACATGAAGAGTTACATGCGCAATCTCTACTCCCTTGTCCCGCACAGCCTGAAGAAGTTCATTTGTCCAGTGAAGACCGGCTGTTGGAGCCGCTGCTGAACCGTCATTCTTGGCATATACTGTATTATATCTTTCTCTTTCTTTTAACTGATGATGAATATATGGAGGGATAGGCATTTCTCCCAGTTTATCCAGAACCTCTTCCCAGATTCCTTCAAATTCAAAACGAATGATTCGATTTCCATCATCTATGGTATCAATAACCTCACCCTTTAAGAGCCCGTCACCGAAATCCACTCTAGCGCCGTTTCTCATCTTCTTGCCGGGTTTTACCAGACACTCCCAGTCAGTTGCTGATTTTCTTTGAAGAAGCAGTACCTCTATGTGAGCTCCTGTCTCTTCCTTAACGCCATGTAGTCTTGCAGGGATTACTTTGGTATCATTTATAACAAGGCAATCACCCTTGTGTAGATAATCAATTATATTATAAAAATGCTTATGCTCGATATCCCCTGTGTTTTTATCAACAAGAAGCAGTCTCGAATCTGAACGCTTCTCAAGAGGATCCTGTGCAATTAATTCTTCCGGTAAATCATAATAAAAATCTTTTGTTTCCATTTTATTCTCTCTGTTTCTAAATATTAATCTATTTGCTATTACTGCGTCCAAAGGATTATGTCTGTGAGACGCAGCATTTATTCCTCTGCATATCTTATCTGCTGCAAATTCAATCTATTATATACCACAAGCCTTGAACATGCCACATTAAAACAGGCATGATTCCTATTGGAACCATGCCTGTCTGTGAATTGTTTTACCTAAAGGCTTAAATCCCCATCTGCCATCGTGATTTATTGCCCATTTGAAGTTGCCTCTGATGAAATCTGAACCTCACTCTGTGCCACTGGCTCTACCGAAGAGGCATTTGTTTCTGTATCTGTAGATGCCATCGATGCATCTGTTTCTGCCGACGTCGAATCAGTTATCTCAGCTGTATCTCCATTAGAAGCGGACTCCTCCGCACCGGATGTTACATCATCGCCGTCAACAGTAATAAGCGAAACCTGACTATCGATTTTCTCTTTACTGTCAGTATATATACGACCACTCTGGAAAGCATCGTATATAACAGAAAGCCTCTCGTCATTTGTTATAGCCTGAAGAAGCTGTGAATTGCTGGTGTTGATAAGTTCCTGAACTTCCTCGTGATTTGTTATATATTCGTTTACGAACTTTGTCTGCTCAGGTGTAAGATTCTCTACTATTTCAAACTGGTTTGAGTCATTTACCTTTATATAACAGTACATGATCCCCGGTGCCAATGTTGATACACGCCTGAACTTAATATTGTATGTCACAAATACAAGCTTGGAATTCTCTTCCAGTGCACTTACTGCATACTGTCTGATATCCTGAAATGACTCTATATATCCCGCCTGTGTCTCAAGTTGTGACTTGAGAAGTGCCTTCTGTTCATCAGTCTGATTTGTCACACCTGTAATCTCATAAAGCTTATCAGTATCAGCCTCAAGTCTTGCATTAAAATACCCCTCAAAAAATGATGTCAGATACTCATCATAATATGCCCGTACTATAGTCGGATCTTCTGTTTCTGCCATACTTTCGGTTTCAACATCTTCACTTGATTCCACAGCGATAGTTTCAGTTACTACGGAATCAGTTTCTTTCACATCAGTTTCAACCGGGTCCTTATCAAGGATGACTATCACGATCATAAGTATGATTATCACAATCGGTATAGTCACAAGACCTTTAAGTTCTTCCCAATCCAGGACAAATCCTTTGTGCATTGCTGTATTTCTACGACCTGTTCTGGTTGGCTCTGCGACCTCTTCGACAGTCTTCTCTTTTAATGCCTTGTTTACGTCATCAAGGTCTCTAAGCTTTTTATCCATTAGTTAATGCTCCATCCGCTCCGAAATAATGTCCCTCAACAGTTGTATTTTCAACTCTTGCACCATTTCTGTCAATATAATAGTATTTCCCGTCGACCGCTATAAGACCGGGTCCCTGCAATTCTCCACTTGACGGACTGAAATAGTAATATCTACCGTTAATCAGATTCCAGCCTGTAACCATCACAGCATTAGGTCCGACATATCGCCATTTTTGATTTGACTCTAGAACCCATGTGTTTACCTCCAGATATCCTGATTTATTGAAGTGATAGTACTTGCCATCAATTTGACGCCAACAGCTGACAGGATATGTTCCATCATCATAAAGATACCACATGCCGTTACTTTCAAACTGCCATCCGGTATTGGCATATGTAAACGCAGTTACCTTCATGGTATTTACAACATTAGAGGATGAACTGTAAACATTATCCAAGGTCGGATTCATTGCATTTGGATCACTTAATGTAGTAAGCCCGGCTGCGGCAAGATTTCCTCCGGTAGGTCCATAGGAAGCTGTATTATATACAGTCCCGTTATTAAGATACGCAGTATTTGTACCTGTATAATCGGTTGTATATATAACCGTTCCTGTTGAACTGGGAATTACCGCAGATCGTCCTGAAGAACCTGAGCCTCCCGGAGATTTACCCCCATCGCTGATATCAGAACTTGTTACTGTTATAGTTTCACTATCAGCTGACCAGCTATGCCACTTATTATTTACATCCTTCGCCCTTACTTTAGCATAGTAATATCCTTTATTACTAATAGTGAAGTCTGCGCTGCTCTCATCAGCATCAACTGTTGCACTTCTATAGCTTGAACCTGAAGAATTGCCCTTCTTAACTACACTCACCTGATACTTATCTACACCATCAAAATCAGCAGGTGACCATGAAACTGTAATTTCGTTTCCACTTTGTTCTATACTGACTCCTGTCGGCGCATCAGATGCCAATGCGGATACTGATGACCATATAGATAAAACCGCAGCAAGTATCAATACTTTACCAGATAACTTCATATATCCCCCTTTAATTTTAGGAAATCATATCAATGCAACTTATAATTAACAGCATTTAACACTGATATATAAACTGTATTGTTCCTTTAATCTTCTATTTTAAAATATCAACATTATATTTAATATTCATCCCATTTAAACAATCACAGAAATTAATTATTCTTTACTTATAATATGGCTTCATATTATATGATTATCGTCTTCAGGCTGTTGGAAATTATTAGCAGAAAAATCATAATCAGGATCTATATAAACATTATGGTTTTCCATACCGGTATACAACCCCTCTTCCGGATTACCCAGATATCTGTCATCGCCTAATGCTAAAATCATCAAAAATATATATGGAAATATCTTTGTTCCTACTCCAAAGGCAATTCCATGACCAAATTTCCTGGCCAGATTAATATATAGGAATAATGTAAATATAAACAAAACTAAACTCAAACCAGCGCCAACCGTGCTTGTAATGTTATCACCTTGAATCCTCAATCTTTTAATGAATTCACATACAATTGTTAGGATCTCAATAATAAGAAATAACCAAAAATAATCCTTCTTCCACGCAAGTTTAAACATACAATAATCAGAATAGAATGGAATAAGTGCAGACCATCCCGGAATACCGGCTTTTTCAAATATTTTCCATCTGGCAAAAATCTCTATAGCAAGAAGAGCAAGAAGAAAAATCAAAAATATAATCATTACGATTAACAGACCACCCATTAGTGTAACTAAACCATAATCTGACATTAATTCCCCCTTAAGAAACATCTATATAACTATATACAGACGCACTCCAATATAGTTTTTCACTATTATCTTACTATATGCATATTAAAGAAAAAAGTATCTATATTCTCTCTTTTTTTAATATCAACTTATAATTTTATATCAAATTAATTAATAGCTAAATATATTCTGATCTTTCTAAATTCACTTATTCATACCATAAATAAAATCCTTATAAAATATGTTCTCTTTTTTATACCCCAAATATGTACTACCGAATATTCAGTTTATACACATTTCTATAAACTAAAAAAGTGCAGAGACTAATCTCTGCACTTTTAAAATAGCTTTTATAATTAGGAATTAAAAGAATTACTCTGTGATAGAAACAACTCTTCCAGATCCTACAGTTCTACCACCCTCACGGATAGCGAAACGAAGACCCTCTTCCATAGCTACTGGATGAATAAGCTCTACGCTCATCTCTGTGTTGTCACCAGGCATACACATCTCTGTACCCTCTGGAAGGTGGCAAACACCAGTAACGTCAGTTGTTCTGAAATAGAACTGAGGTCTGTAATTTGTGAAGAAAGGAGTATGACGTCCACCTTCATCCTTTGTAAGAACGTAAACCTGAGCAGTGAACTTGCTGTGGCACTTTACAGAACCTGGCTTACAGAGAACCTGACCTCTCTCGATCTGGTCACGGTTGATACCACGAAGGAGAAGACCTACGTTATCACCAGCCTCAGCATCATCAAGAGTCTTACGGAACATCTCGATACCTGTTACGACTGTCTTCTGAGTCTCCTCAGAGATACCTACTATTTCTACTTCATCGTTAAGGTGAAGAACACCACGCTCTACACGGCCTGTAGCAACTGTACCACGACCTGTGATTGTGAATACGTCCTCAACTGGCATAAGGAAAGGCTTATCTGTTTCACGAGCAGGAGCAGGAATGTAAGAATCAACCTGATCCATGAGCTCAAGAATCTTGTCGCCCCACTCAGACTTAGGATCCTCAAGTGCCTTAAGAGCTGAACCACGGATAACTGGAATTTCATCGCCTGGGAACTCGTACTCGTTAAGAAGGTCTCTAACCTCCATCTCAACGAGCTCAAGAAGCTCAGGATCATCAACCATATCACACTTGTTAAGGAATACAACGATAGCAGGAACACCTACCTGACGAGCAAGAAGGATGTGCTCTCTTGTCTGAGCCATAACACCATCAGTAGCAGCAACAACGAGGATAGCACCATCCATCTGTGCAGCACCGGTGATCATGTTCTTTACATAGTCAGCGTGGCCCGGGCAGTCAACGTGAGCATAGTGACGGTTTGTTGTCTCGTACTCAACGTGTGCAGAGTTGATAGTGATTCCTCTTTCTCTCTCCTCTGGTGCCTTATCGATCTGATCGAAAGGAACAGCTGGATCAAGTCCAAGTCTGTCAGCAAGAACTGCTGTGATAGCAGCTGTAAGAGTTGTTTTACCATGGTCTACGTGACCGATAGTACCGATGTTAACATGTGGCTTAGTTCTTTCGAAATGTGCCTTTGCCATTTTTTAAATCCCTCCTGGAAAATGTAATACAACGAAAATCATGTCAAGCACCATGCATGCGCCCGCATGCTCCGTGCAGTACATACTGCAAAACTGCTCAGAGTATCCTCTAAGCAATCAGCAAAATTGATTTTAACATTGTTAGTTTATTTTATCAAGTATTTTTGGGCATTCGAAAAAATCTTAGCCCAAAAATACCGACTTTTTATATATTTAGAAGCTTAACAGCAATTACTTGCCGTTTCTCTCCTTGAGAACTGCATCCTGAACACTCTTAGGGCACTTCTCATAGTGATCGAAGAACATTGAGTAGTTTGCACGACCCTGTGTCTTTGAACGAAGGTCAGTTGCATAACCGAACATCTCTGCAAGAGGAACAAAGCTGTTAACCTGCTTGCCTGAAGGGATGTCCTCCATGCTCTCGATACGTCCACGACGTGAGTTTACATCGCCGATAACGTTACCCATGTACTCTTCAGGAGTTACGATCTCAACCTTCATGATAGGCTCAAGAAGAACAGGATCTGCCTTCTCCATAGCTGTCTTGAATGCGATTGAACCTGCAAACTCGAATGCACGCTCATTAGAATCGACATCATGATATGATCCATCGTAAACATTAGCATGGATACCAAGTACAGGATAGCCGGCAAGAATACCTGACTGAGCTGCGTTTCTGATACCCTTCTCGATAGCAGGGATGTACTCCTTAGGAATAGAACCACCGACAACAGTAGACTCAAACTTGAAGGTCTCTTCAGCGTTTGCATCCATCGGCTCGAACTTAACCTTACAATCACCGTACATACCTGATCCACCGGACTGGTGAACATAACGGCCCTGTACATCAACAGCCTTTGTAAATGTCTCCTTATAAGCAACCTGAGGTGCACCTACGTTAGCCTCAACGTGGAACTCACGGAGAAGACGGTCAACGATAATCTCAAGGTGAAGCTCACCCATACCTGAGATAATTGTCTGTCCTGTCTCTTCATCAGTCCTTACACGGAATGTAGGATCCTCTTCAGCAAGTTTTGCAAGAGCATCTGTCATCTTACCCTGTGAAGCCTTAGTCTTTGGCTCGATAGCAACAGAGATAACAGGCTCAGGGAACTCCATAGACTCAAGAATGATAGGATGCTGCTCGTCACAGATAGTATCACCTGTTGTAGTAGTCTTGAATCCTACTGCAGCTGCGATATCACCTGAGAATACCTCATCAAGTTCCTGTCTCTTGTTAGCATGCATCTGAAGAAGACGTCCAACTCTCTCCTTCTTATCCTTTGTAGAGTTCAGGCAGTAAGAACCAGTCTTAAGTGTACCTGAATATACACGGAAGTATGCAAGCTTTCCTACGAATGGGTCAGTCATAATCTTGAATGCAAGAGCTGAGAACGGAGCATCATCTGATGAAGGTCTTGAATCTTCGTTTCCGTCCATATCTGTACCTGTAACATCAGGAACATCAGTAGGAGCCGGAAGATAATCAATAACAGCATCAAGAAGCTTCTGAACACCCTTATTTCTGTAAGCAGTACCGCAGAGACATGGAATAGCATCTCCAGCGATAGTTGCCTTACGAAGAGCCTTCTTCATCTCCTCAACAGAAAGCTCTTCTCCCTCAAGGTACTTCTCCATGAGTTCTTCATCGAGCTCAGCAATCTGCTCTACCATCTTAGTATGGTACTCGTCAGCCTGATCCTTCATATCAGCAGGAACATCAGTGATCTCAATGTCCTCGCCCTTATCATCTTTATAATAGTAAGCCTTCATCTCCATAAGGTCGATGAGACCTACATAAGTGTCCTCACGTCCGATAGGAATCTGAACCATAACGCAGTTCTTACCAAGACGATCAACGATAGTCTGAACAGAATGGAAGAAATCTGCACCTACGATATCCATCTTGTTGATGAATGCCATTCTAGGTACATGATATGTATCAGCCTGTCTCCAAACGTTCTCTGACTGTGGCTCAACACCTGACTTGGCGTCGAACACACCTACAGCACCATCAAGGACTCTAAGTGAACGCTCAACCTCAACAGTGAAGTCTACGTGTCCCGGAGTATCGATGATGTTGATTCTGTACTCAGGTGCACCGGCAATCTTCTGATGCTGGAACTCCTGTGTCCAATGGCATGTTGTAGCAGCGGATGTGATAGTGATACCACGCTCCTGCTCCTGCTCCATCCAGTCCATGGTTGCTGTTCCTTCGTGTGTATCACCAATCTTGTGGTTTACACCTGTATAGAAGAGGATACGCTCTGTCAGTGTAGTCTTACCGGCATCGATATGTGCCATGATACCAATATTTCTTGTATGATCAAGTGAATATTCTCTGGTAGCCAAAGTGTTTCCCTCCTATTAGAATCTGTAGTGCGCGAATGCCTTGTTAGCCTCAGCCATTCTATGCATTTCTTCCTTACGCTTTACAGATGCACCTGTATTGTTTGCTGCATCCATGATTTCGTTAGCCAGTCTCTCAGCCTGTGTCTTCTCAGATCTCTTACGTGAGAACTCTGTAAGCCAACGAAGACCAAGTGTCTGACGTCTCTCAGGCTTAACCTCCATAGGTACCTGATATGTGGCACCACCGATACGCTTTGCCTTTACTTCAAGAACAGGCATGATGTTGTTCATAGCCTCTTCAAAAACTTCTGTAGCTTCCTTGCCGCTCTTCTCTGCGACAATTTCGAATGCACCATAAACGATCTTCTGTGCAACACCCTTCTTACCATCAAGCATGATGGAATTAACAAGCTTTGTTACAATCTTTGAATTGTAGATTGGGTCTGCGAGAACGTCTCTGTGCAGAGTATGTCCTTTACGTGGCACGTTACTTCCCTCCTTAAAAATTTGTTTTTAGATCATCGGTACTCTACGCAACTGCTACCTTGAGTAGTGTTTTGCGAGTTCATGCGGACAAGGACACATCTATTATATATATAATGAGTTCCATTATCCGTCATTTTAACCATGTCTTTGTTACTAAATGCGACTAGAAATAATCAATTACTTCTTAGCCTTAGGTCTCTTTGCACCGTACTTTGAACGAGCCTGCATTCTGTTTGCTACGCCGGCTGTATCCAGTGTTCCACGGATGATATGGTATCTTGTACCAGGAAGATCCTTAACACGGCCGCCACGAATCATAACAACAGAGTGCTCCTGAAGGTTATGTCCCTCTCCTGGAATGTATGATGTAACTTCGAAACCGTTTGAAAGTCTTACTCTGGCAATCTTACGAAGAGCTGAGTTAGGCTTCTTAGGTGTAGCTGTCTTAACAGCTGTACATACACCACGCTTCTGAGGAGCGGAAATGTTAGTTGCTACCTTCTTTAAAGAGTTAAATCCTCTCTGAAGTGCAGGTGCGGTAGACTTCTTCTTCTGAGAAGTTCTGCCCTTTCTTACTAACTGGTTAAATGTAGGCATTTGGTTCTCCTTTCGTTAGGTTGAATATATGTATATTTTTTACCCTGAAATATCAAAACAGGACACGCTTTTCACGCATGCTTTGATACTATACTTCAAGCGGTTTTTGTTGTCAATCGAATTTATATATTTTTTATAGAGCTGCAAGGGCTGCAGGAACAGTTTTGGTTTGCTATGTGTACTCGCACTCTCGCAATATTCCCCTTCTCTTTCTATTTATAAAAGTTTTGATTGCTCCGTGCTTCGCACTCCCGCAATCAAAAAAGCAGGTATTCGGAAATCGCTCCACTCGCTTCGCTCGCGTAGCTTTTTTCCTCATACCTGCTTTGGTTTCGCTATGCCCACACGAGCAGGCAAGCAAGCTTGCCGCTCGGTGGTCGCAGCGAAACACTTTTACAGTACGTTATTTTTCTGATTCTCGATTCTGTGACGAGCCGCAATTCTCTCAACGCCCTCAGCATCAATATCGAATGCCTCATCCGGTGTGAAGAGCTGCTCTGTCTCATCCTCAATATCTTCCTCATCTTGTGAAAGTTCTACATTTCTGTATCGCTTCATGCCGGTACCGGCAGGAATAAGTTTTCCGATGATAACGTTTTCCTTGAGTCCGACAAGATTATCTCTCTTTCCGTTGATAGCAGCCTCAGTAAGGACTTTGGTTGTCTCCTGGAAGGATGCAGCTGAAAGGAAGGAATCTGTTGCAAGAGATGCCTTTGTAATACCAAGCATGATTCTTGTACCCTCAGCCGGCTTCTTGCCTTCTGCGATAAGTCTCTCGTTCTCATCCTCAAAATCAAGACGATCAACTGTTGTACCAGGAATAAAGTGTGAATCACCTGACTCGTTGATACGTTCCTTCTTCATCATCTGATGAACGATCATCTCTATATGTCTATCCTGAATCTCAACACCCTGCAGACGGTATACTCTCTGTACTTCAGAAATCATATAATCCTGTACTGCCTTTGTTCCCTTGATCTTAAGAAGATCATGAGGGTTGATGGATCCTTCCGTAAGTACATCACCGGCCTCAAGAACCTGACCATTCTGTACCTTAAGTCTTGAACCATAAGGGATAAGGTATGTCTTTGACTGGGCATTAACCGAATCAGTCACAACAACCTCTCTCTTCTTGGCTGTTTCCTTAATCTCAACCACACCCGGAATCTCTGTAAGGATAGCGAGTCCCTTAGGTTTACGAGCCTCAAAAAGCTCCTCGACTCTAGGAAGACCCTGTGTGATATCTCCACCGGCTACACCACCGGTATGGAATGTTCTCATGGTAAGCTGTGTACCCGGCTCACCGATTGACTGAGCTGCGATGATACCAACTGCCTCACCAATCTGTACAGGCTGACCTGTAGCAAGGTTTGATCCGTAGCACTTTGCACAAACGCCGTTCTTTGATCGACATGTAAGTACTGTTCTGATCTTTACAGTCTTGCGTCCCATCTTGTTGAGAGCATTGATAACACGTGGAGCACGCTTAGGAGTCACCATGTGATCTGCTGTTACAATCGTCTTGCCTGTCTCCGGATCAACTATATCCTCAGCGATATATCTTCCTGTGATACGATCCTGAAGTGACTCGATCTTCTCCTGACCATCAGAGAGCTCTGAGATCTCAAGAAATGGAATCTTGTCCTTGTTTGCAGCACAGTCAAGTTCACGAATGATAAGGTCCTGTGTAACGTCAACCATTCGACGTGTAAGGTATCCTGAATCGGCTGTACGGAGCGCGGTATCTGAAAGTCCCTTACGAGCACCGTGAGCTGAAATGAAGTACTCGAGTACGTCCAGACCTTCACGGAAGTTTGACTTGATAGGGAGCTCGATAGTACGTCCGGTTGTATCAGCCATAAGTCCTCGCATACCTGCAAGCTGTTTGATCTGCTTATCAGATCCACGGGCTCCGGAGTCAGCCATCATAAAGATGTTGTTGTACTTATCAAGTCCGGAGAGAAGGTCATGTGTAAGCTGATCATCAGTCTTCTTCCATGTATCGATAACTTCCTGATATCTCTCTTCCTCAGTAACAAGACCACGTCTGTAGTTACGCGCAATCTTATCTACTGTCTTCTGAGCCTCATCAAGAAGCTGCTGCTTGGAAGCAGGCACTGTCATATCTGAAATCGAAACAGTCATAGCTGCGATGGTAGACTGCTGATAGCCCATTGCCTTTATATCATCAAGGCTGAGTGCGGTCTGAGTCGCACCATGTACGTCCATGATCTTTTCAAGAATCTTCTTAAGGTTCTTCTTCTTTACAATCTCATCAATCTCAGGAAGTATCTCATTTCCAGGGATGGAACGATCTACGAATCCAAGATCCTGAGGGATGATTTCATTAAAGATAAGACGACCCACAGTTGTATTGATAACACCTTCTACAATTCTATCAGTACCGTCCTCGTTCTTAAGAACCTTCTTGATACGGCACTTGATTCTTGTGTGCATTGTGATGTATCCGTTTTCCTTAGCAAGGATAGCCTCGTTAATGCTCTTAAAGAACATTCCCTCATTAGGCTCTCCCGGTCTCTCCTGTGTAATGTAGTAGATACCGAGTACCATATCCTGTGAAGGAACCGCAACAACACCACCGTCCGAAGGCTTAAGCAGGTTGTTAGGCGCAAGAAGCATAAATCTGCACTCTGCCTGAGCTTCCTGTGTAAGTGGAAGGTGAATAGCCATCTGGTCACCGTCGAAGTCGGCGTTAAACGCTGCACAAACGAGTGGATGAAGTCTGATAGCCTTACCTTCTACAAGAGTAGGCTCAAATGCCTGAATACCAAGTCTGTGAAGAGTCGGGGCACGGTTAAGCATAACCGGGTGGCCCTTGATGACGCCTTCAAGGATGTCCCAAACCTGAGAGTCAAGTCTCTCAACCATCTTCTTGGCATTCTTGATGTTGTGCGCCTTACCTGTATTTACAAGCTCCTTCATAACGAATGGCTTGAAGAGCTCGAGAGCCATCTCCTTAGGAACACCGCACTGATAGATCTTAAGATCAGGTCCTACGACGATAACAGAACGTCCTGAGTAGTCAACTCGCTTACCGAGAAGGTTCTGTCTGAAACGTCCCTGCTTACCCTTTAACATATCTGAAAGAGACTTCAGCGCTCTGTTTCCGGGACCTGTAACAGGACGGCCACGACGACCGTTATCTATAAGAGCATCAACAGCTTCCTGAAGCATACGCTTCTCGTTACGTACGATAATTTCAGGAGCACCAAGCTCGAGAAGACGAGCAAGACGGTTGTTTCTGTTGATAATTCTTCTGTAAAGATCGTTAAGATCAGATGTAGCAAAACGTCCGCCATCCAGCTGTACCATAGGACGGAGATCAGGCGGGATAACCGGAAGCTGAGTAAGGATCATCCACTCAGGAAGATTTCCTGAAGAACGGAATGCCTCAACCACTTCAAGTCTCTTTACAATTCTTGCTCTCTT
This sequence comes from Oribacterium sp. WCC10, assembly GCF_900113415.1. Taxonomy (GTDB): domain Bacteria; phylum Bacillota; class Clostridia; order Lachnospirales; family Lachnospiraceae; genus Oribacterium. The sequence continues at coordinate 199,840 of NZ_FOPH01000004.1, forward strand.
CTGTCCTGAAGCATTGTCAAGCTCCTGTCTTAACTCTGCATACTCCTTCTCAAGGTCAATGCCTCTGAGAAGTTCAAGAACAGCTTCTGCGCCCATTCCTGCGCGGAATGAGCCATAGCCGTACTGTTCAACAGCATCTCTGTACTCTTTCTCTGAAAGAACCTGCTTGTACTCAAGCTGAGTCTCTCCCTTATCAAGTACTATATAGCTTGCAAAGTAAAGTACTCTCTCAAGGATTCTTGGGCTGATATCAAGTATCAGACCCATTCTTGAAGGAATACCCTTGAAATACCAAATGTGTGAAACGGGAGCTGCAAGTGCGATATGTCCCATTCTCTCACGTCTAACGGAGGATTTAGTTACCTCAACACCGCAACGGTCACAAACAACACCCTTAAAACGGATCTTTTTGTACTTTCCGCAGTGGCACTCCCAGTCCTTGACCGGTCCAAAAATACGCTCACAGAAAAGACCATCCTTCTCTGGCTTCAGAGTTCTGTAGTTGATTGTCTCAGGCTTTTTAACCTCACCGTGAGACCACTCCAGAATCTTTTCCGGAGAGGCAAGGCCGATCTTGATTGAATCAAACTGTACAGGCTCATTTATTTTATCAAGCTGTGCCATGTATTCCTCCTAATTATTCATCATCGCCGTCTGAAAAATCATCTGACTCTGAAACGGCTTCACTATCTGTATAGTAATCATCTGATGAAGACTCTTCATCAAAATCATCGTCTACAAGTTCGGCAGCAATAGCTGACTCGAGTTCCTCGTCACCGTCGCTGAAAAGCTCGATGCCCTGAGCCTTTGCATTTGCTTCTTCAGCATTTACAAGCTCACCATTCTTGAATTCCTGAGTCTCATATCCAAGCTGACCGTAGTTTTCATTCTTCTCATAACGGTTATCGCCGCCAGAAAGGAGACGGTGCATATCCTGATTTGCATCGTAGAGATCCTCAGTGATCTCGATCTCGTTCTGATTCTCATCAAGAACACGTACATCAAGACAGAGTGCCTCAAGCTCCTTCAGCATAACCTTGAATGACTCAGGTACACCAGGAGCAGGAATATTCTGACCCTTAATGATTGCCTCGTATGTCTTTACACGTCCTGCAACATCATCAGACTTCATAGTCAGAATCTCCTGAAGCGTGTATGCAGCACCGTAAGCCTCGAGGGCCCAAACCTCCATCTCTCCGAAACGCTGTCCACCGAACTGTGCCTTACCACCAAGTGGCTGCTGTGTAACCAGTGAGTACGGACCTGTTGAACGGGCGTGGATCTTATCATCTACAAGGTGGTGGAGTTTCAGGTAATGCATGAATCCGATAGATGTCTTACCATCAAACGGAAGACCTGTACGTCCATCACGAAGCTGTACCTTACCATCGGTTCCGATAGGAACACCCTTCCACTCTGCTCTGTGATCAAGATGTGCTCCAAGGTACTCGTAAACTTCAGGGTCAAGTTCTTCCTTGTGAAGTTCAGAGAACTCTTCCCATGACTTATTTACGTAGTCGTTGGCAAGTATAAGTGTCTGGCGGATATCCGGCTCGGTAGCACCATCAAAGATAGGTGTTGAAACGTCAATTCCCAGAACCTTTGCAGCAAGAGAAAGGTGTAACTCAAGCACCTGTCCGATGTTCATTCGGGAAGGAACGCCGAGAGGGTTAAGCACGATATCAAGCGGACGTCCGTTTGGAAGGTATGGAAGATCCTCTACAGGAAGAACTCTTGAACATACACCCTTGTTTCCGTGACGACCGGCCATCTTATCTCCTACACCGATCTTTCTCTTCTGTGCAATATATATACGAACAGACTCTGAAACTCCCGGAGCCAGTTCATCTGAATTTTCTCTTGTAAATACCTTAGCATCTACAACTACACCATACGCTCCATGTGGAAGCTTAAGTGATGTATCACGGACCTCACGCGCCTTCTCACCGAAGATTGCACGAAGAAGTCTCTCCTCTGCTGTAAGCTCTGTTTCTCCCTTCGGAGTAACCTTACCAACAAGGATATCACCGGCACGAACCTCAGCACCGATACGTATGATTCCACGCTCATCAAGATTCTTGAGAGCATCATCACCAACGCCGGGAACATCTGAAGTAATCTCCTCAGGTCCAAGCTTTGTATCACGAGCCTCGCACTCATACTCCTCGATATGGATCGATGTATAAACATCGTTCTGGACAAGCTTCTCTGAAAGGAGAACCGCATCCTCGTAGTTGTAACCTTCCCATGTCATGAATCCGATAAGCGGGTTCTTTCCAAGAGCGATCTCGCCCTGACATGTTGAAGGACCATCGGCGATTACATCGCCCTTCTTTATATGATCACCGGCAAATACGATAGGCTTCTGGTTATAGCAGTTTGACTGGTTGGATCTCATGAACTTTGTAAGCTTATACTCATCAAGAGTTCCATCGGAATCACGGCGGATAACGATCTTATTTGAAGCTGAAATCTCAACTACTCCATCATACTTGGCAACGCAGCAAACTCCGGAGTCAACTGCAGCCTTTGCAGAGATACCTGTATCAACAGCAGCTCTCTCGGTAACCATAAGCGGCACGGCCTGACGCTGCATGTTTGATCCCATGAGCGCACGGTTCGCGTCATCGTTCTGGAGGAACGGAATCATGGATGTAGCAACCGAGAATACCATCTTAGGTGACACGTCCATCATATCGATAGAAGCCTTAGGGAATGCCTGTGTAGCTTCTCTGAAACGACCTGATACGTTGTCATGAACAAAGTGTCCTTCCTCATCAAGAGGCTCGTTAGCCTGAGCTACTACATAGTTATCCTCTTCGTCAGCCGCAAGATAAATAACATCTCTTGTAACCTTAGGATTCTTAGGGTCTGACTTATCAACCATACGATAAGGAGACTCGATGAATCCATATTCATTGATACGAGCGTATGATGCAAGAGAGTTGATAAGACCGATGTTAGGTCCCTCAGGTGTCTCGATAGGGCACATACGTCCATAGTGTGTATAGTGTACGTCTCGAACCTCGAATCCGGCACGATCTCTCGAAAGACCACCAGGTCCAAGAGCTGAAAGTCTACGCTTGTGTGTAAGCTCTGACAGAGGGTTGTTCTGGTCCATGAACTGTGAAAGCTGTGATGAACCGAAGAACTCCTTAACAGAAGCTGTTACAGGTTTAATATTTATAAGGCTCTGAGGTGTGATCTCCTCGATGTCCTGTGTGGCCATACGCTCACGAACCACTCTCTCCATACGGGAAAGACCGATACGATACTGGTTCTGAAGAAGTTCTCCAACAGCACGAATACGACGGTTTCCAAGGTGATCGATATCATCCTTTGTACCGATTTCTTCCTCAAGATGCATGCAGTAGTTGATAGAAGCAAAGATATCTTCCTTTGTAATATGCTTAGGAACAAGCTCATGCATGTCCTTCATTACAGCTATACGAAGAGCTCTCTGATCATCCGCATTCTCCTCCATGAGTCTTGCAAGCTCAGGATAGTAAACAAGTTCATCAGGTTTATCCTGATCGATAAGAGCCTGCTTCTCTTCAAGAGTAAGCGCATCCCAAAGCTTCTTCTCAGCCTCATCGCTGAGTGATGAATGTGTACGATCAGCCTGCTTCTCGAAGTACTCCTTAACGTGTTCGTACTCCTTAGCCTCATCATAATCAATGTCAGCAGCATCAAATGTAACGTACTTCTCAAGATCAACTTCCAATGCAGAAAGAACCTTTACTTTACGTGTAGGTCCATCAATCCATACAAATGGTACAGCTGCATCCTGAATCTCAACTGCCTTTGCAAGTGAGATCTGCTCACCGGCTGTAGCGATAACCTCACCTGTTGTCTCATCAATAACATCCTCAGCAAGAGTATGACCCTTGATACGGTTTTTGAAATGAAGCTTCTTATTGAACTTGTAACGTCCAACCTTTGCAAGGTCATAACGACGAGGGTCAAAGAACATACCATTAAGAAGAGAACTTGCAGAATCCACTGAAAGAGGCTCTCCCGGTCTGATCTTTCTATAGAGTTCGAGAAGACCGCCCTCATAATTCTGCGCTTCAGGCTGCTCCTTCTCAAAAGAAGCGATAAGCTTAGGCTCCTCACCGAAAAGATCGATGATTTCTGCATTGCTTCCGATACCAAGAGCACGGATAAATACAGATACAGGTACCTTACGTGTTCTGTCTACACGTACAAAGAAAATATCATTAGAGTCGGTCTCATACTCAATCCACGCACCACGGTTAGGAATAACCGTACATGAATAGAGTTCCTTACCGATCTTATCATGGTCTAACCCATAATAGATACCCGGAGAACGAACGAGCTGTGATACGATAACTCGCTCAGCACCATTAATTACAAATGAGCCAGTATCTGTCATCAGAGGCAGATCGCCCATAAATATCTCATGTTCATTGATCTCATCCTTATCCTTGTTGATAAGACGAACCTTAACCTTCAAAGGTGCAGCATAGGTAGCATCGCGCTCCTTACACTCTTCGATAGTATACTTCTTCTCATCATCGCAGAGCTTGTAGCCTACGAACTCAAGGGAAAGGTGTCCAGCAAAATCCTGGATCGGAGAGATGTCATCAAATGCCTCTCTGAGGCCGTCTGAAAGGAACCACTCATAGGAATCCTTCTGGACCTCAATCAGATTTGGCATCTCCAGCACTTCCTCGTGCTGTGCAAATGTCATTCTGACGTTTTTGCCGTTTTTAACGACACGCATCTTGCTTTTTTCCATTGACCGTTCACCCCATTGCGGGAAATCCCGCTTGATCGTTGTGATTCATAGAAAGATGTGGATGTTCTCAAAATGTGCATTCATCGTTACGAGCATTGTATTTCGATGTATCAACATTTCAATGAATCTGTTTATATGTTGCCTAATATTTTGCGAGTCAAAAAAAGGGCGCACTGAGCCCACGACTCCAAAATAAGTAAAGAGCATTTTATCTTATTTTAATTTCCAAGTCAATAACCTGATGATTTTTTATTATTTTATTTTTAGGAGGTGATTTCTTTTTGAAAATCAGTTTGATTTTTATTTTTTCTGTGACACTTTTGTGACACTTCAGGTGTTAGATTATAGACATAGAAATTGCAAAACAAATCTCATAATTACTTCCTTACGAAAGTGTCCGTCTCACTGCAATGAGGCGGATATTTTTGTTTCTCTCAATATATAATCTCTAAAGTTCGGCAGTGCTTTCCAATCCGGGCCGGACATCAGATACGGTCATTTTCGGTCCTTTTAACCAGACTTTAACTAAATGACAGAATAAATAGCGGGATCATTCATCTTTATAAAAAGAAAAAATGCAGCCCCGAAGGACTGCATCATGATGATAGCATCAATATAATAATTCGTGAGACAACTCAATTCTTTCCCTGAACCTTCTCGCGAAGTCCTGCCATAAAGCCCTTTTTCTCAGTAGCCTTAGGAATGGAACCGCCACGTACAGAAAGAATCTTACGGATATAAATTCCGGCAACTGCAACCTTGCACTCCTTGTGTAAAGGGAGCTGATCAAATACTGCAGGATCCGCCATAAGAGTCATGAACTGAGGACCGATCTTTGCCTTAACAACCGGAAGCTTGCTGAACTTAAGATATACAGGTGTCTGATCCTGAACCTGCTTAGGCAGACCTGCTGCAACAGCTTCCTTTATAGACATCTTCTTTTTATCAATAATGAGCAGTGATACATTCTGAGTATTGGCATCAATCATAGGCTGCTGTTCTGCCTGCTGCTTGCTCATCTTACGGCCGAAATAATAAAGTACTCCCATAACAATAAGAAGTACGATAGCAATAACGAGCATAACGCTACCTACAGAACCCCAGTTTATCGCCAACAATGTCATATATAAATCCTCGACTTTCAAAATAATAAAGCGGCACCCTTGAAACCGCCGAACCTAATATTACTATCTGCGTTTATAAAATGCAACAAAAAGAATGTTGTCAGATTCCATTATCCCGTAAATACCTGATTCGGTTTTTCTTCAACGCTCCACCAAAGCATTCTTCTGCTGTAAATCAAAATTTGACTCATTGTAAAAATCCTATGCCTTTTGCTCTGAAACCTTTATATAAATTTCATTCTCAGACACAGGCTTACCGTATTGTGTCACATCATATATTAACCGTATGCTCATAAGACAATCTGCATGTACGCGGTCGATCTCCACATATTTTGTGTCAAACCCAAGCTCCATATATCCCATAGGAGTCTCATAATTCATAACATGATGTACATTCTGCTTGTAGCGAAAAGCATTTTCATGTTTCCAGTTACGAACAACCACGATCTCTTTTCCGGAAGAATCGATCCTCATTTCATTATGGACGCCATCCTGAAAATAAGTAATGACGTGAGTTCCGTCTCCCGCATCACGAAGTATTCCGTCAAGTACAGTATCTATGACATCCGTGTCGCCATCTATCGACTGACGGGTATTCATCTCTATCCTGATTCTCATAAATCTTTGTGAGCAGCAATCAGCGCTCACTGTCCCTTTCTCAAAAGGTAAATATTTTCGTAGATACTCATTAACCAATGTTTATTTATCCAAAGTCGGACGTGTAAATGCTGTATCGATCAAATCCTGAATCAGCTTCTTCTTATCCACTCCCTTTACTTCCCAAAGCATCGGATACATGGATATAGCTGTAAATCCCGGAAGCGTGTTAAGTTCATTAAACACCGGTCCGTTTTCTGTAAGGAAAAAGTCGATTCTGGCAAGAGAAAATCCGTCTACCGCAGAAAATACAGTCTTTGCAGCCTTACGAATAAGTTCAACATCAGCCTCTGCAATATCCGGTGCAGTATCAGTCTCAGACTGAGGATTATTGTACTTGGCATCATAATCATAGAAGTCAGCTGCTGCCTTGATTTCTCCTACACCGCTTGCCTTGATATTTCCGTCACAGTCTTTGAACACCGCGCACTCCACTTCACGGCCTGTGATAGTCTCTTCTATCAGAATCTTGTAATCTACCTCGTAGGCTTTTTTCAGTCCTTCTATAAGTTCATTTCTGTCATGTGCCTTTGTAACTCCACAGCTTGAACCGGCATTTGAAGGCTTTACAAATACAGGATACGAAAATGCCGACTCAACGCGACGTACACATTCATCCATATCTTCTATTTCTTTTCCAACCACCGAAACGTACCCGGCCTGACGAACGCCTATGGCCTTGAGCGGTTCATTGCAGACAATCTTGGTATAAAGCTTATCCATAGAAACCGCACTCGCCAGAACCCCGCAGCCGACATAAGGAATCTGAGCCATTTCAAAAAGCCCCTGTATGGTTCCATCCTCACCATTCTTGCCATGAAGTGCAGGGAATATAACATCTATCTTTCTCAATGAAGTGTTACCATTCTCATCTGTTATCATAAGAGACTTGAGCATGGCATCCGGAAGAAGACACGCTCTTGTTTTTGACTCATACCAGCTTCCGTCAGTAATTTCATCAAGACTGTCTGCAAGAAGCCACTCCCCCTGCTTTGTAATGCCTACAAGAAGTATGTCATATTTATCTCTATCTATGTTCTTTACGATATTTACCACTGACTTGCATGATACCTCATGTTCTGTGGATCTTCCGCCAAAAACGGCAAGTAATGTCTTTTTCATATATGCTCCTGTTTCGTCCGCATCAGCTTGGAAGCCCGGGACTTTTATCTCATTAAAAACAATTTTCCGTTTGATTTTACTACAATAGTTCATTATTGCAATACATGATTGATTCCATGAAGGGATTTTTACCGTCAACACATGCCGGCATAATTCAAAAAAGCCCCGGAACAGAAGCCGGTGTCAGCCGACTCCTCCCCGGGGCAGAATTTTCAATAGGCGCTGAAGTCTTTTAGGAGAAACGTCAGGCCTCAGCGCCTGGAGAAAAAGAGGTTTTAAAATTCTCAATCTTTCTGTATAAATTGCAGTTATAATGCTTTTTAATATAACAACAACTCATGCTTTCTTAAGCCAGCTCATATCACCACGCTTCAATTTAAAAAGCATATCCTTTTTTCTGTCATATATCTTCACAAGAACACGTATCTCTTCAGGAGTCCGGTTAGAACTTGCCAACACCTGACCGAGTTCTTCATCTGTCATCAGCTTATCAAGATCAACAATTGAAGGATCTTTCACCAGCCTTATAAGACCGGCTTCATTATCTGCAAAGCTGTTCACAGTAATGTTATTAAGTTCGAGTGTTCCATGATTCATATTGAGATCGTAGAACATAGAATTTCCTGAATCAAATATAGGAGCAAGCTTCACAAACTCCAAAGTACCGGCATCTCTCAGAACTCCGAAATTCTCATAGTTTCTATCAGTATTGGTAATAACAAAATCTGTCAGTATCTGATAATCCAGGAATCTGACAACCTCATCACGATCGAGACCGCCTTTCGAGGCCGCGTCCACAAACAGATCATAATCAGAAGCTCCACTGTGTTTGATTCTATGCGCTCTTATAAGCTCCGATGCGGGAATAAATTCAAGATTTGCATTCGTAAATGCTTCAGCACTTACACCCAGCTGCTTTCCATGGCCATAATCTATAGTATAGAACTGATAGTCAACAAATTCGAACTTGCCCTGTTTTCTGTGAATATAAGAGCCTACAACTTCGTTGAAAATCTGTTGGGTATTGCCCTTTTCCGTACCTTTGACAAGATACCTTCTTCCCTCCATGCAAACCCATGATTTAGGAACATTACCTCCGACAGATGCGCTGGGAAATCTCACATCAGAATTATCGATGTCCATCTCATTCTCAAGGCCCGCAAAATGGCTCGCACCTATAACATCATCAAATTCATTATCGAAAAGGTTCACCTGAGCCCAGGTTTCCTTAGAATCCTGAGGCTTAACCCAGTAATCATCCGTTAGAGACAAACCCATGCTTTTAAGAAGGTATGCCTGTGGCGTCATAAAACCGGCTTTGTCCAGAATCTTAGACATGGCTCCCTGCGTGACAGGAACTGCTCTTCTGTGCCACCATGCTTTCAGCAGTACGTCCGGGCCGTCTGTTCCTATAGGAAGAAGTGTATGGGAATACACCTCAGTAACCGTCACTATAGCTCCGCTTACAGGTTCGAACACAAGGGCGGCCACCTTGTCATCCTTGTGCATGAGGACATAAGAAGAAAGACAGTCGACTTCCTGAACTGTTTCACGATCTTTTCCCTTTTCTTCTGCCAATGTCATATCCGCATCTGTACACGCTTCCACTGTCGCCTTTGCCACATGGGAACGAACATTCTCACCGGACACCATTTCCTCCAGCTCACTTGGTTTAAGTGAACTCAGATCAACATCGGATATCAGATCCTCCATAGTACAGTCCAGCGCTTTGGACATCTTAAGTATAGTATCGGCTTTAGCTGAGCTCAGCTCCTTATGCCCCTGCTCATAGTCCTGTATGGAACGAAAGGAAATACCTGTTGCCAAAGCAAGATCCTTTCGACTGATCCCTTTCAGCTCCCTTAATGTCTTTAGATTCATAAGCCTTGCCTCTACCCGGGAATATCAGCCCATTGAAATTTCGCATCGCGAGGGGCTGATATCTCACCTCAGGTTCTGATAAAAAAACCTGATCAAACCTGTTATCTACATCTTATATGTATAAGATACGCTATTTTACGTATGATAACAATCAACTTCAAATTAAGGATTTATTACGAATTTCCGTCTTAACAATGTGAGCAAAACGGAAATTGTGCCAGATATTATCCAATACACTTCACCATAAAAAATTTCCGCAAAACAAAAACCTGCCGCAATGCGACAGGTTTAAAAAATCAAATATTATCACTTCTTATCTTCTGCTTTTGGTGAACCGTTTGCAGCCTTCTCAAGCTGAGCGATGGCTGTCTTCTGCATAGGAATGCGGCAGTTCTTGTTGTTGCCGAACTCTACGATAACAGTATCATCTGTGATATCAATGATAACGCCGTAAAAGCCTGAAGTTGTAAGTACTGTATCACCTACTGCAACAGATGCAAGAAGCTCCTGCTGTCTCTGACGCTCTTTCTGAGAAGGTCTGATACCAACAAAATAGAACATCGCAACGATTGCAACCAAATATACAACCCAACCTATTGTACTCATCAAAAAATTCCTCCGTAGAATCAATATAGCATTACGTCTTCCGCCTCTTAAAGCGTAAAACAAATCTCACAAGCAGAAATTTTAACATAGTGCACTTTAAATATCCAGTTATATTTCTATTTGCCCGGTTGAAATTAATGTCCAAAATTGATATTCATAGTTTTTTGCAATGTGTGACACTTTTGTGATGGTTACTACGCTATACTTTACTCAACAATTAAAAAAATGATTCGACTCCTATTCATACAGAAAGAAGCAATGAGATGTGCCCACCATCCATTGCTTCTTTTCACTTTCCTGTATCTCACTTTTCATCTGCGTGACCGATTCGGGTAACAGCATTCATTATTTAATATTTCTAAGAGCAGGGCTCACTTCTTCTGACTTATCACTTGATGAATCGTTTCCGGCAAGACCTGCATGTGAGATCTTCAGTTCTTCCTCTGTCTCTGAAACTCCTGCAGTATTCTCTGTCTTTACGCCGGATGACGAAAGACCTGATGCATCTGATGAACTGCCAAAAACATTATTTATGATAAGCATCAGGCTGATGCATGATACAAGAAGCAGCGCAACTGCCGCACCGTAATATATCTTTATATCCGTTTTGATTTCTGACTTTACACTCTTATCTTCCATAATTCTTCCTCGTAATTATCGTATACTTTTTCGGTCGCACAAATATTTCCCTTCACGTCATCATACCAAATGCCGCAGAAATATCTACCCGCTTTTTAGTCATTACCATTTTGAACTCAAAACTGCTTTTTCAGACAGCCCACGACCTAAAAATGACTCCCTGCTCTCGCAAGGAGTCATGAAAATATCTCTCAAATTTACTCTTCTGCCTTAATCAATCCAAAGCTGAATCATATGTTCCGTTAGGGCTAAGTGTGAGACCCTGATCTAATACACCGACAAGAGTAGGTGCAACAGTTGTAGTCTCTGCATCTGCAGGTACACTTGGACCATTTGTATCAAAGCTTGTTTTATTCATGTTTGGGCCTGTCTCCTCAGCCTCTGTTCCTGCAGCGGCAGCAGGTCTCTTTACTGTATGCTTCTTTGTAACGATATCACCGGCTGTAACATTGGAAACCGTAATCTGGCCAACTGTCAAAGTAACATCCTGTGTTGATGCACCGGTTGAAGTAGTCTCTGAAGTACTTTCAGATGTGTTCTCAACGCCATTAAGGTGATTGATAACTGCCTTGACATTCTTAACAATCTCACTGGTAGAAAGATTGTCTGCAACAGTTCTAACAACTGCTACGCCATCCTTAATCCATGATCCGTCTGCTGCTGTTGAATAACCATCAGGAGTTGTAGTGTTGGAATATACATAACCATTCTCATCAAATGCATAGCACTGGAACTTTCCATCACCGTCTGCATCAATCCACTGCCATACACCCTTTGGAAAAGATCCGTCGTCGTTCTTGTACCAGATGCCTGTTGAGTCTGTTTCGAAAGATCCTGCAAATGATGCAGCTGCCATAGAAAGGCTGAGTGCTGCTACTGTACCAACTGCTACTATTTTTCTGATTAAGTTCATTTTCTTCATTTTCTCTCTCCATAAAAAATAGGTTTTGTATTTCCAATAACCTTTGTGTAGTCATACTATAGCATCTTTCTTTCTTAAGTGTATGACTTTTTCAGTTCTGAAATTATTAAAGTTTTTTGTATTTATTTTATGATATCTTTAGATTTTCATAATGACCAGAACCGCACCGGATCAGATGGCATAAACCATATATGAACCGTATTCCCTACGACTCCATGTGGTCAGTGATCATGGTGACAAAATCATCCATATATGATCTGCTGTCAAAATCATTCTGAAAATATCTGATGCCAAGTATAGCTCCCGATTCCTTATTCCACAAAAGTTCAAGGCAGGCGGTAGCCGGTTTACCGTCAAGTTTTCCTCTTATCACAGCCTCCCTTAGTTTGAACTTTCCTATGGTGAAACTTGTCCTGCTTTCTTCAGAAAAAGAATCCTTTAACTCAAGTTCCCAGGCATCAAGTATATCATCCTGATATTTTTTATAGTTTTTATCAGTAAACTCCTCACCGACTCCCTCATTAAAAGAAACAAAGGAAATCTGGGGATAGGATGAATCACTGAATATATAAAACCTGTCATACCCGGTTTCATCAGACTGATAATAGTTATAATAGCCGGGTACCAACGCTCTGATACCGCAAGGCGAATGATAAGCAAAGCTCTGCCCGGAATCATGATATCTTTCTTCGCTTATCTCCTGACTCAGATTGATAATGTCTCCGTTTTCATGAGTAATAAAAACCTTTCCGTAATCTGTCTCGAAGTCTGTCATATCAGAGGAGTCCGGAGTCACATTATGATACTCCACCGCAGAATCTTCTTCCGGTGTTTTACCGTCTTCGGATTCTGATTCTGTTTTATCCGGTTCTTCTATATCTGAAGAATCTTTGGCAGACTCTCCGGCCACTCTGCCGTCTTTAGGATCATCTGACGATTTCGCTCCTGTATCAGCAGTCATAACGGCGCCAACAGCTACATCAGACGTATCGACAGAATTGCCCGTTTCATAAATATTTGTTTCTTCCGTTTTTCCTGTAAAAACCTCAACCGTTCTTGAGCCATCCTTTGACTGTAATTCACCTTCTGACATGGTCTCAATTGAAACTGCCGTGGAAGCAGGTATCTCCGGAGTTACTTTTCCGCTCCCACAAGCACATACGGTACAGGCCATAGCGGCAGAAAAAACTGTCATCCTCAATGGCATATAGGAATGTATTATACTCATATTATTCTCACAGTTCACATCCGATGCCATTATTGACATCACCACAAGAATAAAGCCCCTCGATTTTATTCTCAAATATGCATAACAGTCCTTTTGATGGTCTGCTGCTAATCTTTATAATCCACAAGAACTTAAATCAATCAGGCAAGTTCCTTTTCACTCATATCAAGAGCCGAAGCTATGACCTTATCCATGTCATAATACTTATACTCACCAAGACGTCCTCCGAATATAACGCCGCTTTCTGCATCTGCAAGCTTCTTATATTCCTCATAAAGTCTGCCGTTCCTGTCATCATTTACAGGATAGTATGGCTCATCTCCAGGCTTCCACTCGCTCGAGAACTCACGTGAGATGACAGTTTTAGGAATATCGTTGCCTTCATCATCCTTTCCGAATTCAAACCACTTGTGTTCAATGATTCTGGTCCATGGAGTCTCACGGTCTGTGTAGTTTACAGCAGCATTACCCTGGAAATTCGGCTTGTCAAGAACCTCCGTCTCGAATCTCACAGATCTGTACTCGAGGTAACCAAGCTTATAGCCAAAGTATGCATCAATAGGACCTGTATATATAACCTTGTCCGCAAGTTCCATGAGATCTTTTCTGGGCGCACCTTTCTCATCAAAGAAATCAACGCCAACATGAACTTCAATTGAACCTGTCACAGTTCCGGACTCAGCAGGTTTATTTGTCATCTCAACCTGTACTGCGCCCTGCCCGAAATTCTCTCCTGTCTGCACAGCGGCACACTCAAGCATATTGGAAACCAGCTTCGTATATCCTCCAACAGGAATGCCCTGATAGAGAGCATTAAAATAATTGTTGTCAAATGTAAGTCTCACCGGAAGTCTCTTAATGATAAATGCCGGAAGTTCCTTGCAGGGGCGGCCCCACTGCTTCTCGGTGTAGCCCTTGATGAGCTTCTCGTAAATGTCTGTACCCACCAGGGAGATGGCCTGCTCCTCGAGGTTCTTGGGCTCGGTAATGCCTGCTTCACGACGCTGCTCTTCGATCTTTTCAGCAGCCTCCTCAGGTGTCACCACACCCCACATCTTATTGAATGTGTACATATTAAACGGAAGAGAATAAAGCTCTCCATGAAAATTGGCAACAGGTGAATTGGTGAATCTGTTGAAGGTTGCAAATCTCTGTACATAGTTCCAAACCTTTTCATCATTGGTATGGAAAATATGAGCTCCATACTTATGTACGTGAATCTTCTCTATATCTTCTGTATAAACATTGCCGGCAATATTTGGTCTTCGATCTATAACAAGAACGCTCTTTCCGGCTCTGGCTGCCTCCTGCGCAAATACCGCGCCGTAAAGACCGGTTCCAACTACAAGATAATCATATTTTGACATAAATTCCTCCCATGTATCATAAATGTTTATAGCCGCTTCATAAAAGCACAAGCAGCCAATAAACAGATGACCTTATCATCATAGCACATTTTGATTGACCGGAGGGTCAACATTTCGTACCATTTCGTAAATAAATATTCACATAATGAATCATATCTCCATGATATGATGTGATTATGCGGAAAAATCGACGATCAATATCAGGATGTGAGTATTAAAGCTTTTTCCATTCACAGATGCTGCACACAACACATATGTCCGTGTGAAATGCGCTGCATCATATCAATATAGAGCAAATGCTCCCCCTGTTATATTTAATCGTAAAAGTCCGATGTATACTATAGAGGGTTATATATAGAGTGGTGATGAAAATGAAAAAGACTGTTTTAAGCAAAAATATCAAAAATAACATCGTATCTCTTTTTGCCGGCACATTTTTCTGTGCAACTTTTTCCATGACCAGCATGGCAGGACAATGGATGGCCAATAATGTAGGATACTGGTATGTTCATAGCGACGGCACATATCCCACATACTCCTGGGAGTGGATTGATAATGACGGAGACGGAATATATCAGTGTTATGCATTTGATGAAAACGGATATCTTTACACCAACACCGTGACTCCGGACGGGTATCTGGTCGGACCGGACGGATCCTGGTACGAAAACTACATGCCTGTATACAAACCGTTTATGAACAATGCCTCTGTGGTACCAACTGCAATAGTTCCGATCAACCAGAATGGAACAGCAGATAACGATTCATCAAATACAGACAGCGATGACTTCGTATACAGCAAAGATGGTACACAGCTGGTTGCAAACCGTTACTCAAGTCCCAAGAAGAAAAAAAATACAAGTACAAGCAGTAAGAGCACAAGCAAGACCACCAGTAAATCTTCAAGCAGCTCCAGCTCTAAATCAAGCTCCAGTTCCAGTTCGAAGTCTTCTTCAGGAACTGTACCAAGCTCACAGATAGTAAGCAGCAAAATTGTAACCGGTGGATCATCATCTTCAAGTTCCACATCCGAAAGCAGCAAGTCCAAAGACTATACAGAGCCCGATGTTGACAGCACAAGTTATGATGATGAGGGTCCCGGAGCCAATATCCCCAGCAGCTCATCATCCAAGAACTACTCTCCTGTAACAGATACAAGCAATGATAATCTTTCAGGCCCTAAGCAGAATAGTGTCATTGAGCGAGACGGCTACGAAGACGATAGCGATGACGATGAAGAGTAATCAGATTCAATAACGGACATTTTACGTAACAAAAAAGGATTGTTCCGCGTTCAAAGCGGACAATCCTTTTTGCTTTTCATTCCAGACATAGATTATCAGTTTCATCCTTAACCTGCATAAGCAAGTACAGTTGACTTACACCATGACACCATTCAAAAAAGCTAATCAGTTAAACAGTGCAACTCCGATAACAGTCTTTCCGAGACCATCAAGCTTTACAAGCTGTTCTTTAAGTTTCTTCTTTGAAGTAAGTCTGTCAGCCACAACGAGAACAAGTTTTCTCTCTCTAACGATGTTTACTGCTTCAGCATCAGAGAATATATCTCCTGCAAATTTAAGATCACCGGTTCCTCTTATTGCATTAACCGAATCAACGATTTCTTTCATATCATCTGCCTTTATGCGTCCGATAAGTGAAATCTCACCCACATCAGAATCCTTGAGAGTATCCATACATGCACTTACATTGGCAGCAAGGTACTTCTTGAAGTAATCCTTATCTGACATGGCATCACCGTAGGACAGCTTATACAACATATCTGAGAACTTTCCGGTTCCTGTCTTCTCCTTGTAATCTCCGAGAACAGATACACCAAACATATCCTTAACTTCAGACGCAGTGTTGATATGATCCTCAAAAATCGCCTTCATAACGATGATAAAGGCAGCCATAAATGCACCAAGTACAATACCGATGATTCCAAATTTAATGCATGATTTCAATACATCCTTAAATGACTTGTCATTTCCGTTTTCTGTAGGCTCAGAAAGATTTTTAAGTCTGTCATACATTGAAGAAATCTGATCTGTAAGTGAACTCTGTTCATTATCAAAGTTTGACTTTGCATTCTCTACATAACTGATACTGCTGTTGTTTAAATAAATCTGTTTGCCTTCTGCATCCAGAACACCGGAAACATCTGTACCGGTAGCATCAGCAGCTTTAGCATGCTCCATAAGCTCAATAGCGTGTTCACAGACCTTATCGTCTATCTCAGCCTTATAAATATAGATAGCCTCATTTATCGCCTTTGATATCTCATCTACCCTGTCCTTTGTATCTCCCACAACTTCAACTGTAATGAAACTGCCGGACACATTAACATTGATAAGCTCTGCAAGATACTTGGCTGCAATATCCTTGGAAAGTTTTGATCTTATATGTCTGATGCAGTCGCTGCTCTTCAGATATGATGCATAGGCATTAACAACATCTCCTGTATAATCTCTGTTTTGAGATGACCTGTCAGTCAAAACCTGATATCCGGTATCAACAAAATAGGTATCAAAAGTCGAAAAGTAGTTATCCTTTTCAAGATTAAGAAGAATAGATTCCTTTTCATATACGATGTTATCTTCAAATGCATCATTCAGGCGCTTGATCTTATCTTCATAGGCAGCTTTGGTTCTCTCATACTGCTCAAGCTGAAGCTCTATCGAATCCTCATCAGACTCTACTGTAGCAGACCTTAATGCCAATGCATCCCTTCCGCCCTTGGCACCGGCCAAAATGATCGCAACAACCACTGCTGTTATGATGATCGTCTTCCACTTTCTCAGGCATAAAAGAAAAAGCTGGATAAGATCAATCTCCATCTCATCATCATTTACCATTACACACAACGCTCCTTATATTTTTTGCTTATATAGATTAACACATGACCTATGCAAAAATCCACCAATATCTTAAAAAAGGCAGATGCCATCGCACCTGCCTTCTACACTCTTCATCTATAAATTAATAATTTCATCATTTATCTCTGATATACAGTCACAGATATAAACGACTCATACACCCGGCATAATATCTGTTCTTTACCCACTATACCTCAGCCTTCCAAAGTCCATGGAGATTGCAATATTCATAAGCTGCAACAACCTTCTCATTTACTTCAAAAACAGCTTCCGGCTTCATACCGGGCTTAAGATAATGAATCTGGAAACCGCACTCTGTTTCAAGAAGAACCCAGCCGATAAAATGTTCAGGAAGCATCGGATGCTCAACTGACCCCACACAAACTGTAACCGTATTGTCTTTCTGACTGATGACCGGAACATGTTTTTCCTGAGCAGCATCGGTTGTATTGGCAACCAGCTCTTCACCCACTGATAAGCTCTTGTCTGAAATCACGATCTGATCATCAATTTTGTAGAATTTCATTTTCTGTACCTCCTTAGGTTGACCGAAAACATAAGGCAACTATATGCTCTACCCGCACTAATGCCTTTAGACATACAGTTCTATCGTCCGTTTTCCTAAGAAGTATAACTTGATAAGAAAGATAATTCTTAGAATAGTCAAAAAGTTCACCCTCTCACATCCAAAAACTGCGCCTGTCCGTGAATGGTGATAGTTTCCGAATCAGCCGGTACAAATATGCAATCTCCCTTATAAAACTTAAGTGTTTCATCGCCAAAACTAATGCTTCCGCAACCGGACACACATAACAGAACTCTGAAGCTGACTTCATCGGCTCTATAAGTAACTATCTGCCTTCTCTCAGTATTGACAAGCATTCGGTACACTTCAAAATACTTACAGCGTGACAAAAGTTCACAGGCCACTCCCGGCTTATATTTCAAAACACGAAGGGGCTGTTTGGGTTCCAGAGAACTGTTTAGATTTGCCACTGCCAGTGCCTTATCCACATGAAGTTCTCTTTTCTTTCCATCCTTACCTATACGGTCATAGTCATAAAGTCTGTAAGTAAGATTGGAGTTCTCCTGAATCTCAGCGATCAGACATCCCGCCCCTATAGCATGTATCGTTCCGGATTCGATAAAAAATAAGTCATCTTTTTTTACAGATACAGTTTGTAAATATTTTCCAAGCTTACCTTCTGCGATAGCCTTCCTTACTTCTGCCTCTCTGCATCTCTTCCTAAGACCATATACAAGCTTTGCATCCTTTGAGGCATCCAGCACATACCACATCTCCGTCTTCCCAAGCTGTCCGTTTTCATACTCTTTAGCATACTCATCATCAGGATGAACCTGTACAGACAAATCCTTTTTAGCATCTATAAATTTAATCAGTATGGGTAGCTCAGATTTTCCTTTATGTCTTTCTCCCAGATATTCAGGATGTTTCTTAATGACATCTACAAGACTTTCCCCTATATTCTCTCCGCTTGCAACAAAACTTGGTCCGTCAGGATGCGTTGAACACTCCCATGTCTCAGCCAAAGGATTTAACTCAATATGTTTTTCAAACTCAGTGTTAAGTCTCTGCCCGCCCCACAGATAATCCTTCGCCGAAGGACTCAGTAAAAACGGTTTATTAAACTCACTGCTCATGTTTATTCCTTTCATTAGTCCATAAAATACTTAAAGCGAGGCCTAAAGCTTAGGCCCCGCTCCTTTTATCACAGTTCCAGTTCAAATTTCTGCTTGTCTTCTGCATTTATAGCTTCTCCAAGCTGAACCTCTATAAGCTTTAACTCTGTTTCTGCGATAACAGTATGCCGACATCCTGCCGACATGGTTATCACATCACCGGCCTTGACATTCTGCTCCATACCGTCAACTATGGTTTTTCCCTTTCCGCTGATAACAACCCACACTTCATCACGGTTATTATGACTGTGATAGTTCATAGCCTGTCCGGGATTCAGTGTTGCCTTGACAGTCATAGAATTCGATTCAACATCTATAACTTTGTAGTCGCCCCAGCTCTTCTCGGCAAACATAATCTGCTGATGGAACTCATCAACATAAGACTTGATCTGTGAACTCTGCTCCTTATCTGATACCAGAATTCCCTCAGGGGATGCAGAAATGACCACATCCTTAAGTCCCATGGCAAGTATAGGTACATCCATCTCATTCACGATATGGACATTCTCACACTTATCATTCATTACCCCCTTGCCTATGACCTTCTCAGACATAGCCTCTGTAAGGGTATTCCATGTTCCGAGATCCTTCCACTCTCCATTGAATCTCTGTACCTGAATCCTCGGTTCCTTTTCAACTACAGCATAATCAAAGGATATCTTCGGCATGGTCTCGTATCTGTCAAACATGTCTTCATAATCGGTATAATCAAAAAGTTCATGTGCCTTCTCAATCAGATAGCCAAGCTTAAATGCAAACACTCCACCGTTCCAGAGTGCGCCCTCTTTGATATACTCTTTGGCCACATCCTCAGTCGGTTTTTCTTTAAATGACTTTACGAAACTTGTCGCTGCTCCATCATCAGGAATGATGTAACCGTATTTCTCCGAAGGATAAGTCGGCTCAATACCCATAAGTACAAGGTTTGCCTCTCCCTTATCCGCCTGTGCAGAAAGCACATATAAAGCTTCAAAGTAGTCATCATTTACATAGGGATCAACAGGACAAACCACAACCGCCTCATCAAGTCCCACATGCATAACATCCTTCAGATACTCCGCTGACAATGCTATGGCCGGGAACGTATCCCTTCTGCATGGCTCCACAGAAATCCCCACTTCTTCATTTAACTGATTGTGTATAGATGAAACCTGTGTCTTGCTGGTTGCTATAGTAACAGTTGCATCCTTATCTATCTTCTTGATCTGACGATACATCTTCTGAACCATGGATTCATAGCTTCCATCGTCCTGTCTGAAGATCTTGATAAACTGTTTGCTTCTGATGTCATTTGACAGCGGCCACAGACGCTTGCCTGAACCGCCGGATAATAATACTATATTCATTCTTTCTCCTCATCTATTAACGACTATTTCAGCCGTACTATCTGACTTATGTGAATACAAATCCCTTATGTATATCAAAAATATGTAGCCAGTTAATAATATCCTGTTGATTTTACATACCTTCACTGCTCTCAAGCGCCGTCACCTGATCTTCCGCCACTCCCTCTGTGCTTTCAGGTATAAATATGATTTTTACCGTATAGAACAGAATCCTGAGATCAAACAACACTGATCTTTGAGAAATGTATATGAGGTCAAGCTTCAGCTTATCGAGAGGTGTTGTATTGTATTTTCCGTATACCTGTGCATACCCGGTAAGTCCGGCCTTAACCTTTAGTCGCAGCCCAAACTCGGGTATCTCCCTCTCATACTGCTTTGCTATCTCCGGACGTTCAGGTCTCGGTCCAACAACAGACATATCATTCTTTAGTATATTGAAAAGCTGTGGAAGCTCATCAATCCTGAGTTTTCTGATGACTTTTCCCACCGGTGTGATTCTGTCATCATTAACACTGGCAAGTCTCGCTCCGCCCTTTTCAGAATCCACCTTCATGCTTCTGAACTTATAAATATCAAAGCACCGACCGTCTTTGGTAAGCCTTTTCTGTGTATAGAAGACAGGTCCTCCATCATATAACTTTATAAGCAGACTTGTAATCACAAAAAGAGGGGACAGCAAAAGTATAGCTGAAAGGGAAATGATGATATCCCCCGCTCTCTTTACTCCTCCATAGTACCAAGCTTCAGGCATCTTTTTATTTCTAAGAAACGGAGTATCGAAAGTATGTGATACTTCATTGTTAAATGTCAAAAGATCAACTATATCTGCAGAAATATGAACATCCATATGATGCGCATCACAGAAGAGAAGTATCCTCTCCTTTATCTGACTTTTAACATCGCAAAGATAGACATCCTTACACATTGACAATGCATCATATATCCGCCTTATGTCCACAGAATCCTCAAAGATCCCTACTATATCATATCTGTTTCTCTTCTCTCCCATCTTTCTGAGAAGACGTCTATAGTCATCCGACCCGTAAACTATCAGAATCTTTCTAGGCTCATCGAATCTTGCATAAAGCCTGTTAAAGATAAAAATAGTTATAAGTATGGATCCAAACTGCAGCAAAAACCCCAAAAGGAAAAAACTCAGTCTTATACGGCTGAAATTATGAAACCAGAAGAAAGCAGCAACGAACAGGAAAGAGTCACCTATTCCGTAAGCAAGCATCTGCGAAAATGCGAGTTCCTGAAGTCTGTAGAGACCAATCTTGTGAGCGTCATACATTCTGGCAAAAAAGAAATATACGACAGCAAATAAGGTTCCTACCGTACAGAGAGTTCTGATACCGAAGAAACCTTTGCTCCATCCAGGAGATACATTCCAATACCACATAGCAGCTGCCGAAAGGAATGCTATGCTTAAGCTTATAAATGTATATATAGATTTAATACTATTCTTAACTTTCTCTTTTCTTATCATAATTACACATTGTATGCGTTAAAACGTAATAAAGCAACATGAAAAGAGTATCCCCTGCCTGATTACTTTATAAAGATTTAATCAGTTGACTTACTCATATATTCCAAATTCATTTGTTTACACTTCTAATTAATGTATAATTATATTGATGTCAATATATTCACATCAAATGTATTTTAGGAGATTGAAGCGTTAACATTAGCAAAGAAAGAAGGTGTTACTATGAAGCCAAATCCATATGAGGGAACCCAGACTGCAAAGAATCTTGAAATCGCTTTTGCCGGAGAATCCGAAGCAAGAAACAAGTATACCTATTTTGCATCCAAGGCTAAGAAGGAGGGCTTTGAGCAGATTGCAGCATTATTCCTGAAGACTGCCGAAAATGAAAAGGAACATGCAAAACTCTGGTATAAGGAACTTTACGGCATCGGTGACACGGCAGAGAATCTCGAAACTGCTGCCAATGGCGAGAACTACGAATGGACCGATATGTATGCCGGTTTCGCCAAAACTGCCGATGAGGAAGGCTTCCATGAACTTGCTGAAAAGTTCCGTGGCGTTGCCGAGATAGAAAAACACCACGAAGAAAGATACCGTGCACTTCTCAAGAATGTTCAGACAAAGCAGGTATTCGAAAAGAGTGAGGTCAAGGTATGGGAATGCCGTAACTGCGGACATATAGTAGTTGGCACGAAGGCTCCCGATGTCTGTCCTGTATGCGATCATCCTCAGAGCTTCTTTGAAGTTCACGAAGAGAACTATTAAAAACCTTAAATGCGGGACAGCTCATAAACTGTCCCGCATTTTGCTATATTCTAGTAATAATAAGTAACCGGCACATAGCACACTGCTCAAATGAAGTATCAAAGCGTCTTCTATGGTTTTTTATGTGCCAGGAATATAATAAACGCTGTACTAGTGATCCTGTCAATCCGGGGACTACAACTACGACTAATTCTCCCACCTTATCTGCTGCCCTTTGACAAGCTCGTATATCACTTCATGATCGCCTCCCAAATCCTCATGATACATATCCACAGCAGTGATCTGACTGTTCTCATAAGTCGTATAGTAATATATACCCTTATCGGTATTGCAGCATGAACTGTAAATGGTATATTCGCAAACCGGTGAACCATCAGCATTCTTTCCAATCCGGCAGCAGCCCTTTTGCTGTTCAACCGAGCCAAGGATCTTAAAGAACTGTGAAACACTTGCAGACTCATCATCTGTTGTATATGAATTAAGCCTTGTAAACGCAGCCTTAACGAATCTTGAGGTAGAACACAAATCTCCGGGGATGCCTATGCCACCCATGCCACGGCTGTACTGTCTCATATCAAGATCACCTGCAAAATGATTTTCAGGTCCAGAAGCAGAGCAACTCATATAATCCGAAAGATGGGTAAGCTGATAATCAAATGTCGGATTGTTCGTCATCACTCCCGTCGGGTTATCGTATATATGCCCACCGGATACCGTCTGCTCAAATACGATGCACTCTTTCGAATCCGCAATCATCCAATGTAAAGGTGATGGCGGAAGCTTTTCGCTGAAGGCATCCGAAGTTATATTGATCTTACATAACAGCTCTCTCGCATCTCCAACTGTTTTACACTTAGACAGAATCCATGGAACAAGCTCAAATGAAGCAACATTATCCTTTCCCTCCACCGTACTGTTATAATGTGCATTTTCCGGGAAATTCAGCCCTGCGACACTTACACCATATTCATTGGAAGCCTCGTAATACAACGGATAATCATTCACAACATAAGCCATGCCGATCATCGCGGGATGCTCTCTGATTTCACCCATATGACGAAAAGAAAACTGCTTTTTCCGTGGTGTCACCGTCACTGTCTCATGATAGGAAAACTCAAGATCCAGATTTCTTCCAAAATAATGATTCTTCGTCTTATATGATACCGCTGTACACATCGTACTCCCTCCTTTTATACTTAATGATATCCGGACTTACTATTGATTTTCACTGTGATGTCACTGTCAAATCATCGTACAAGCGCGAGATTTGGCACATGTTAGACGAATCTACAGACTACTACGCAGAGATCATCGTACATGAACGAGATTTGGCACTTATGAAACCTACATCATCCTATTATCTTTTCAAAATCCGCTTTAGGATGCTTACATATCGGACAAATGAAATCATCCGGCAGCTCTTCCCCTTCCCATTCGTATCCGCAGATGGTACATCTCCATACAGTCTTCCCTGTTGCTGTTTTTCCAACAGGCTGGGGCTTTGGTTTGATATTCTTCTGATAATACTCATAGGTGCAGGAAGCAGCATCCGACAGCACCTCCATCATGACCGGTTCACATATAAACAAGGTATGGGAGCCCAGATCCACGGATTCTTTCACTTCCAATGAGAAGTAAGCATTGGTTCCCTTTGTTATATAAGGAATATCATTTTCCGCAATCCTGTAATCCTTCGCATTGAAGCTCTCGTCAAACTTATCAACGTCTCTTCCGGATTGAAAACCGAAGTGCTTGAAAAGCTCGAACTCCGCTTCTGTACTTATGACAGAAACATTGCAGCGACCTGTTTCTTTCAGCATGTCATGGGTGTAATTTGCCTTGTTTACCGCAATTGAAATCCGGTTAGGCGAAGATGCCACCTGAATCGCAGTATTGATGATACAGCCATTGGTCTTTTTGCCATCTTTGACCGTACATACAAAAAGGCCGTAGGAAAGCCTGTACATCGCCTTGGTATTCATCTCAGCTTTTCTGCCAGGTTCATTGCCATCAGTTACAATGTTGTTTTCAGACATAGTCACATCTCCTTTACGAAAACTCAATTTCCTCAATAACTCATGATCAAAAGTTCCGGCTCCAACATTTGATTTATCATCAGAAGAAGCCGATGCATAAGCATCATCCTTCACTGTACTTTCCTTCTGAAGTTCAGCCCTTCTCCTTCTGTATTCAAGTATGGGCAGATCCGACGCCAAAAGACATTCTCCTATGAACATTCCGGTTTTCTTCGGAAGCTCAGTCTCTACGATCCGTTTATCCTGCCGTTCAATGATTCTGTTGGCAATACTTCCTAATATGGCTATCACCCTGTCTATAGCCTTAATTCCCGTAAATCTGTTGTAGAATCTCAATGCGATAATTGCATGTTCATCGTCAACCGGTATAAAAAACGCAAGTATCATCAGCTTATCGGTGACATGATTAAGCCACATATTGGGAAACTTAAATGTCAGATTTGTACTTTTTAGCACGCTCTCTTCAGAAGATTTAGGAGTCTGTCCCACATCAACTTCATTGTCGGCACTGGTCTCAAGTGTGTTTCTGTCAATCCATACCACCTTCGGTCCGTTACACAGTGTTTTATTTCCACGTCCAATGGTATCACGATGAACAAATGCAAGATGTGAAACATCAAGCTGATTCTCTATGACCCTCGAGTAGTCAACAGACCAAAAGTCCTCCATATGATCATAGCTGTAGGATGAATCCTTAATCACATCAAATACATCCGGATCTTTATCAGGTTCTCCCTCACCATACCATACAAAGATGATACCACCTATCTCCCTTGTATGATAATGTCTCATATGAAATCTTGAATGGTCATAAACCGAAGCTCTTCCTTCAGCCGGAACATACACACATTTACCATTGATATCATATTCTATGCCGTGAAACGGACACTTGATATGTTCATTACTGATCCGGCCTTTTTCAAGAGAGGCTTTCCTGTGAGCACACCTACTGTTAAGACAGCCTATCTCTCCACTCTCTGTCCTGAAAAAAACTATATCCTCACCGAATCTCCTGACGCCTAGAATCTTTCCCTTCCTGAGTTGATGTGATGAAAGAACTGCATACCATTGATTTTTAATCATATGTAATCCTCCATTTTGTAAAGCCTATTGTTTAATGACTACTGCCTTTCATACCATCTTACTAACAGCTCCCAAACTGATTATCACATATTTCTATTAACTGTATTTTAAATTATCAATCACTTATCAGAAAAATTCATCGCACCTATTCCTATTCCCCGTATTCTTAATACAACGGACATCACTCATGATCCGGCCACCACAAGATATAATCCTGTTAGATTTCATGTATCACTTTCCATGCTTCGATCAGCCTGTCAAGATTCCATGCCGCGTTGGCCGGACTTGTGGAAGGAAGGCAGAAGGCCTTGATTCCAAGGGACTTTTCAATATATTTTTTATAATACTTTTCTGCAGTCTTCCCGTTCACAAACACTCTTTCAATATGTGCTGCATCAAGTATGATACTAAGATCATTTGGCACAACATTCTTTATACTTGAATCCGATGAGCCTACAATCTCACAGGAATGAATAACATCCCACAGAGCAACATGATTCCTCAAAAGAAAATCACGTTTTTCAGAAACTGTATCAGGTACTCTTTCATGAAAAACAGCGGCCATGACCTTCCAAAATCTGTTTTGTGGATGCCCGTAAAAAAACTGTGCCTCTCGTGATTTAACTGAGGGAAAGCTGCCGAGAATAAGCACTTTCGAGTTTTCATCGTACAAAGGAGGTATCGGATGTATAATCATTTGCTATCCTCATCTATAACTATGATTTTTCCGGGATTACTTTGAATATTTTCTTCCCACCGATCACCTTCAATAGCCAAAAGCTCTCTATCGCACGAAATACTTACACCGCTTTCCTTCCCGTACCTGTTATATTCTCGTATCATATCGAAAAGTGTTGTCTTGCCTCTGCCGCTCTCTCCTCTAAGGACGGTATCTCCAAACCATACTCTTAGCATGTAATCACCTCTCCACATTGGGGTCAGGCACCATAAACTCAATTCACCTGTCTGTCCACCACTGCCTGCTGCGCCATCATACCGTTCCTTCAAACAGAACTTTATCTCCGATCTCTACCCTCTTTACTCCCTGTTCTTTATTTTTGTTAAAATTAAAACTAAGCATATAGCCGGTATTCAGATTCCAATAATCCAGATATTCACTGATCTGCTTTTCACCTTCTGCATTATACCTTTCCCCGCGCCATATCTTAAGTTCTATGATGTACTGCTTCCCCAGGTAATCGACGATCACATCTGTTCTTGTCTGGTCTCTGGTCTGTGCTTCGATATAGTAGTTTCCGGTTCCATTTATAATCGGTTTCAGATATAACAGAAACTGTTCTCTGCCATCTTTCTCTTTGAAGCGCTCCACCAAAGGTCCGCATATTTCAGTGTACGTCTTAATGAACTTTTCCAATATCAGGCGCATGTTAAGTCTACCCTCTGTGATGAACTGATTCTTTGCAAGTTCACCCTCTCGAGAGAAAACATTTCTTTTTAGTTCCTCATCTGAAAGGAAAAGGTTATATAGCCTTGTTTCAAATATTCGATTAGCAATTCTCACTGTGTTATGGTCATTCCGGATCAGGCCATACATCTGCATCTGCACGATATCTTCCTGATCCGGATTCCATGTAAGCCTGGTTCCCTCCATCAGTATGCCTCTGATAGAAGCTTTCAGATACGGATAGTTATTCAGGTTCTTGGTCAGTGTCTGAAATAGTGTATTATTTTCTGCAAGAAGAAGCTTGACAGCTTCATCTATGCCACTCTCTGTCCACGCGTCAGACAGGCTCATTGTTTTGCTGACCTCTTCATCCAGCAGTTGACAAATTCTGCTCACAAGAAAAGGATAACCATTTGTATAGTCTCTGATACTTTTGGCCATGACCGCTGTATCCATCCCGGTATGATGGTCTGCTTCATACTCATCAAGCATCCCCTTTATACCGTTTTCAGACAAACTCATATCTATCGTAAAATCGGCTGCTATATTCCACGGACTATTTTCCTTATGTTCATCCTCCGGTCTAATCTTTGATCTTATGTGTTTCACATCCGTCACTCCGGCAAGAATGACTGATTGAAATGTTTTCTTTTCCGGATCATCTTCCCGTTCCAGATAATCCGCTCTTAACTGTGCAAGAAAATCAAGAAATACCTGATTGTTGGTTGCTGTATCCACTTCATCTATAATCAACACCACAGGCTTTTCGGATCCTTCGCACCACTCTGTCAGAGAAGAGAATAACTCATCAAGCACCGCTTTATTCTCTTTTCTGGAAATATATTCTTGTAATTCCGCTTTTAATGCTCCGGGAATTGGAAGACTCTTTCCGCGTGCCATTATCTGACGGCAAAAAGCCTGTACAAATTTTTCTTCAGTCCTAAAGCTTGCAGCACTTATCTTCTGAAAATCAAGGCTAAGCACGTCATAGTCTAGTTTCAGATATTCCGTCAGAGCTTTTATAGTTGTCGTTTTCCCATATTGTCTCGCCCGGTTGATTGTAAAATACTTACCATCATCTACAAGCCTTTTTATTTCCCTCACCCTCTCGGAGAGATCTACCATATAATGCTTTGATGGTATACATACCGCTGTTGTATTAAACTTTTTCATCGTTCAAATATCCCTCCACATGAACCCTGTCAACAATTATTCATCACTTTTGATTATAACATAAAAACTGTGGCCGTTTTATTCCGGTCACAGTTTTTCAATCTCATGTTATTTTTTATAAAAATTTAATGGTGACATGCAGTGCGCCCAAAAGCGTTTCTCGATGTGGTCATTCAGCCCGGTCAAAAACCTGACGAGCGTGCTACACCAAATCTATCATTACATGAACCCATCAAAAAACATTCCTCATTTTCGGCATCGGCGCCATTCGGTTCAACTACAGATAGTTCTGTGTTGTACATTGACTCTTGAAAACCATCTTCATTAAGCAGAACTTTGTGATCTGCTTGTTTGCTGCACCATTTTTTACCAACATGGGTTTTCTTGAACACATCATTTCTGTCCATGATGTACCATCATAATCTTCTCCAACTCCGTAATAATAACTCTAATAAAACCAGCAATATAATAATTTGCTTCATTTCTTGGAATCCCATATTTCATCATTAAGCTAGATAATTCTCCATGAAGATTATCTAACAAATTATATTTACTTTCTTGAGTAAGATTTGATGCTATTTGTTCAATTTCTTTGCTCGACAAGTATGATGCAATCTCTTCAAGAATTGCATCCCCCCTATCAACGTGTTTTAATAAAAACTCATTTGTATTAACGAATAGTTTTTCCCAATCTTTTTTTCTTTATATTCAGAGATTTTCTTAATTGCATAATCAAGAACTAATTCTCCAGCTTTTTCAATTGTTATTCCCGCTATTGCATCCATCACCTTTTTCTTCCCCTCTCAAAAAAGCTCTTTGTCTTACCTGGCAGCTTATAGTAATTAATCGTAACTCACCTTATACTTATGCTTCAATGAATTCAACAACCTGTCCGTGTAGCCAACAAGCCTATCATTCTGGAGCCGTCCAAGGACAATTCCCGGATCTCTGTTAATGCTTCGAGCAAAAGCTTTAATAGAAGCCGCATCAAATCGTTTGGCAAGGATAAACTCATGGTATCTATCCGGATCAATCAGCTTATCTTGAGCATATCTATCAGCCTTATTCTCCATTTCACCTTTTTCCTCATCAAATGAAATGCCGTAATCCCCATTCATGATATGCCCAATCTCATGAAACAGCGTAAACCAAAAAGTATCAGAATAAAGCCTCCTATCGTTCACCATAAGGACAATGTTGTTTCCAATTTTTTTAGTTGCACCGTTAGTATTTGATCCTGAAATATTGGGAAGAATTTCCAATATGACTCCCGCATCACGAAAAGCTCCATTTATTTTTTCATAAAAAGTATCATGATCATTCGTTAAAGTAAGCGCATAATCCACTGCTACTTCAAACTTCTTTTTATCATATTTCGGAGCATCGACCTTCAGCGCTCTGTTTGTCGCGATCTGCACCATAGCATTAGCTTTTACTATATTTGCTTCACTCAAATTATTTGAGGCACTACGAAAACTTGCCGCCATATCTACCTTTGTAAAAGCTCTTAAGGTAGATACATTTAAGAATTCCCTTAAATTCTTAATCTGAGCATTTTTATCTCTTGGACAATCTTCCAGACCATACTTATCTCTGAAACACTTATTGTATTCAAATAAATCAAAGATTTTCCGTTCTTCTTCCAATTCCTGATCGGAAGCAAATTCTGCCACCAAAGTATCATATGTTTTTTGCAGATTGAGCCAATACCCAATCGAAGTTCCCAACAATCTGGACAGCTTCATAGCGATATCCTTAGACAAACTCTGCTCGCCTCTTATCAGAATGCTTAAATTCTTAGGAGTAGTGTCCAGCCTTTTCGCAAAATCCTCTTGTGTTAATCCACTTTCAGCTATTATTTCTTTAATATAGTATCCCGGATGGAATGCAACCTTATTATCATACTCTATATAATCACTCATAGTGTTTACTCACTTCCTTTATTTCAACAATCTCAACGGCATCGGCAATTTCATCTATATTGCACTTTTCATACGGTTCTTTATCACTATTCAGTGGTCGTAATATAATTCGCCATGGTTCCTTTCTTGTTTTAACATCTATGGCAAAATATCCTTCAAGCCTGCTGTTGCCTTTATTATGTAAATCATGGAAATGAAACTGTGACTGAACAATAATATCTTTAATACACTCCGCTGCCTCAAGAGCGTTTATTCTTGACAAAAGACTTATTGCCAGCTTCGCATCCCCTCCGAATAATTTTTTGGCATCCTTTAAATTATTACACTGTTGTCGGACCTTATCACTAACATAAATCAGTTCCACATGGTGGACCTCCTCTTTTGTAAATTACCCATCAGGTAATTTAATTATATCTGACTCAGTCAAATGTTTCAATCTTTGTTTATGAATTTCCTGTCATTTATAGCGACCGAAATACATCTAATGATTCTTTCTCAACGGCCTCTTAACCTCCATCTTCCACGCATCTTCCTCCGCCACCTCTATAACCCCAAACCTATACAGCATGGGGTAAATATACGACACACCCCTGATGTCGCCCAAGACCTTGGGGCGGGAAATGGGTTCTCCCTGTAATTCAACTGCTTTTTCAAACGCCTTCACCACAGAACCCCAATCCATCGTCTCACTCTCTCCTTTTCTGTCTATAATCAGCTCCCTATTGTAATCCCCATCCCGGTCTTTCTTTAACTCATAGGTAAAAGGCAGTCCTGTCATTGTACGGAAAGGATACCTTTGAAATGCCACAACCGCATTCCAAAGAGCATATTCGTTCATACGCTCCATCAGATTCCTTACCGCCTGCTGCCTTCTACGATATACATTAATTCGCTCTGCATTCATCGACAATTCTTCCGCCTTATATATCGACTTCGTATACGGCAGATATCCGTTTACAGATGATTTTTTAAGGCCCGTAAGCGCCTGAATCTCCGCTATACTCTTCCCGCCGACACGCAGATCGTTTACTACTTTTGATATTTCATTGCTATATGCTCCGGATGTGATCAGCAGCTTTCGAATCTTCAAAGGTGACATATCAAATTCAGCTGCCGTCTGTTTCAGCTCTCCGGTTTCCTCATAGGATTCAGATACTGCATCCAATAGACTCTTCATAATCTTATCCGGATCATAATGTGGTCGTTTCTTAGGTTTGGCCATTTACTATCACTCCGCTTTCTCTCATAACTATTCACCATAATTTATATATTTCATATTTGCATATTGCTAATGCCTTATCATAATAACCTTAAAGCCAATTTATCACATTTCAATCCAACTTGTGTTTGTAAATTTCACGGATTCATGACAAAATCAAAATTTTCGGCACGAATCCGTGGTTTCTCAATATTTTCATTAGCGAGTAAATCTTTCAGATAATTCGAATTACACCATAAAGCCTAATTACGCATTATCTCTGACCATAGCTATAACAAATTCATTATGTTTCTTAAGGGTTTGATCTTCTAACATCTCCGAAATGGTCATCCAATAATAATTTTTACCGGCCACAACAAACGAATCCTCATCCTCATGTCCGAGCCCATCAATCTGTGCTGTATAAAGAGTATAATTGTATGATCGTTCCTCATTATGCTCTGTAGAAAACTTAATCTCATGTTGAGCGGTTTTGTGGTCCACATGAATGTTGTCGGTATCAATTTCAAATTCCTCAGATAACCTACGCTTGATATTATTCATGTCATCTTTAACAGTTGTAAAATTCGGAAACAATTTCAAGCCCCAACCATGGTCTGAATACAATAAATACTTTGTTGGGTGTTTTTTATTTTGAATAGCGATTATGGAGCTATTTCTTTCTGTCATGTTTAAATCCTCTATATCTCTTACTAAATCCTCTTTAGTATATTTAGGCTTTCGGATAAGATCAGATATAAATAGAACGAGATGTATCGCTGCTACCAAAGAAATTATAAACCTTAAAATGGTTGAAGGAATTATAAATTCCGGATACGTGGCAGTACAAGCCGAAAATATGAGAAGTACCTCCTCAATAGCGCCAATACAATTATAATTTGTTCCGATATAATCTTTTTTCTTTTCAAGCAAATCGTTCCGTCTCTTCTATATATGATAAGCCTATGATATCTTTTTTAATCAACTTAGTTGATGCTCCAGCTTAGTGGCATCGACGGTTACTCACCGAAACCTATTAACAAATAGCTTCTATTCTCTACATACAAATTTCATTTTATTTATAAATGCCTTCCTTGTTTTTAAATCTCGATTTTGCAATCGTGCAATATAATTATTAAAAAAATAATTCTGAAACGCTTCAGACAATTGATTTACATCCACTCGTATTCCTAATCCATTATGCTCGTAACAGACAGATGAAATAATTGCTTCAAGGTTTTCTCTTGCTTCATTTAACAAGTTTATGTCCTGTGGAAATGCAATGTTCTGCGGAGCACACGTTGCATCAATTATCATTGTACCTTTGTTTTCAGAATTACCATCTGATGGATGATCATTTTCGTTGTAATCAATGATTAATTCATTAATCTCTGCGAGCTTTTCGTCGGTAATTCTTTTACGAAATTCAACCATCAAAGAAGGTACAAATGGTTTTTCTAATTGGAATCCAGGCAATCCAATAAAATACTGATAATATGGATTCTCCTGGATTTGTTCAACGAGTTCCCTGTCAGAAAATCCAAACTTTTTTTGAATCAGGAGAGCACCAAGTGCCATACGTAATGGCTTTGCCGGCATTCCGCAATCGGATGGAAATAAATCTGCATACACAGTTTCTATTTCATCCCAGGGAATCATAGCAGCTTTTTTAATCCATTTATTCTCTGGATCAAGTTTTAGACCCATGGGCTGATTGAAATCCTGGAGACTGAACTGATGATTTTGATTTTTCTTATACATGGTATTCTCCGTGAAAAGTGCAAGGTTTTTGAGACAATTTAATGTAATTCCTTGCATTAATTATCTCATTTACAGGCAAAAAAGTCAGTAAAATCAAGGTTTTTTGATTGTTGAGCACACACTAAGTAACTTTTATGTTAACTTCCGCACTCTTATTTCTATATATACAATACACGATGAGGTGTCCTCGAAATAAACAGACATCTTTTCATCATATGAATGTAGCCATATAGAGCGGCAGGGTGATGATCCCGTCTTCGCTTACACCGATATTCCCATCAATAAATTTATATGCATAGGATATGTTCCGGTTCTTCTTCATTGCTGATATCAGTGAGGTCGCCCTTTCTTTTCCGCTCTTCACCTCTATGGGCACAACCTTCCCATCGACCTGGATGATGAAATCCAGCTCCTTCTTAGTGGTTTCATTTTTGTAGAAGTATAAAGGGTATCCCTTTTTATGCAGCGCATCAGCTATGGCACACTCATATATCCCGCCCTTCGTATTCCCGTCAAGGGTATTCTCTACGATATGCTGTTTCAGAGAGAAATCCTTCATGGCAATGAGCAGGGACAGATCCGTTGTATATGCCCTGAAGAAATCATCCCGGGCATAATCGGCAAGATCATATCTCACATCAGTCACGATCCTGCATAAGTGGATAATATCAGCCCTGAGCAGCCATTCGATACTCGAATAATATTTTTGTGCCCTGGCTCCATGCTCGATCTCTTTGTACTGGAATTTGTGGTTTTCTTTATCAAGCAGCTGTTTTGACAGAGTCAGATAGCATTTCTCGGCCTTGACCTTTTCTTCCGCCGTCGCATAATGGGCGATATCATACTGATAGCCCTGGAGCAGGTTTCTCTGAACACGGTCTACATCTCTGAAATCCCTGGTGTCAAAATATTTCTGGACCGCCTCCGGCATTCCTCCGGTTGCGATATACAGTCTGTAATATTCCATCATTTTTTTATGGATCGGATCAGGAACCGGTTTCTTTGAATCAATATATCCACGGAGCGTTTTTATCATATCGTCAGAGATACCGATACCCCAAAGGAATTCCTCAAAATCCAGGCCGTACATGTTGAGATAATCAACATATCCTACCGGATAGGAAGATGCCCTTTTATAATCGATCCCTAAAAGGGAACCGGATGCGATCACATCATATCTGTTATCTGTAGCCCAGAACTTTAAGGAAGTGATGGCTTCCTGGCACT
The DNA here is from genome assembly GCF_900113415.1 of Oribacterium sp. WCC10. Classification (GTDB taxonomy): domain Bacteria; phylum Bacillota; class Clostridia; order Lachnospirales; family Lachnospiraceae; genus Oribacterium. The sequence goes on from NZ_FOPH01000004.1 coordinate 234,133, forward strand.
CCTGTATCTCATCAAGGAAGATCAGGGTCTTTTCCGGATCTATTTTTTTATCCGGGAACCGGAAACGCAAGGCCATGACCATATTATCCACTGTAAGGTCTCCGGAAAATATATCTGACGCAGACGGTGTTTCTTTGAAATTGATTTCAACGATTTCTCCGTAATGTGACTCTGCAAACCGTTCTATGGCATAAGTTTTTCCGGTTTGCCTGGCGCCCTGGAGTATAAGGCATTTTTTTTCTTTATTTTCTGCCCATGATCTAAGCTGTGTAAAAATTTTTCTTCTTAACATGATTCATACTCCATCATAAATAGATGATACAATTATATATTATAATCAACATTTTGGAAAGCTATAATGATTGTAAAGCATCATTTTGGAATATAAAAATGTATTAGATTTTTCAAAAATTACATATAGTTTCTGGTTGCCATACTATTATTGTAAATGTTAACTTCCAGAAATTTTACGACTACACTCCTTCAAAACACCACTCAAACGGTAACTCCTCGTATACTCCCAACGCTTCCTCGACATACTCCAAGGCCTCGTCATAGAGGCCTTTTTCCATGAGATACTTTTCTATGAACATCAGCCGTTTCTCTAGCTCGTTTATCCTTGCCTTTAGTTCTGGCTTTGAAATCCTCCGGCTATTGTTTTCTTCACCGACCATCTGAACCATCCTTATCCGGATCACTTTGGATGTAGCGCATAATGTCCTCAAAGCTCCTCTTGCTTGAGGCATAGGCCTTGAAAAGTTCATCGCTCTGGATGGATTTTCTCATATCCAGCAGCCTCTTCATCTCAGCTGTCATCTTTTCGTATTGCTGCCGGTTTTTGCTGATCGCTTTTTCAAGTTTAGTGATCTTATCGTTCAATGCATCCTTGTTGACCGTACGTGCCATCTTATGCTCCCTTCAACGCATCATTTATATACGCAACTTTATACTTTACGTGACTCGCCTCAATGTTGAATGCGCTCAGGATCTCCGTCTGGGTTTTCGTCACCGCATGATCCAGCCTGTATTCTCCATCAAGCTGCCTTGTCATCTCGATCTTTTCCAGTTCCCTTATCGCTGCCGGGACTGTGAGATAATTAGGTTTTTTCGTCATTTCCTTTGCTTTGTTAAGTACAGTATATAAACGACATCTAATAATAAGTGCAATGAATGCTACAAATATCTTATTTGCAGCCGCTTCCGAAGATGCCACACAAAGTGTATTGTTGCCAAGATAAGACTTGTCTGCACGGAACACTTTTTCCGAAGCATCACGACTCTTGTACAGATCAATAGCTTTCTTGAAGTCCATCTTCTCTGAGGAAATGATTGCAAAGTATCCGCACATCTCCAGTTCTTCACGTATCACATCAAGCTTTGGCTCTGCATAGACAAATGTATTTTCGTTGTAGTGGATGTAGAAATAGTGGTGGAATGTATTGCTGAATTCACATTCCTGGTCTCTCTGTTTATCAAGCCATGCCTGCATACCCTGGACGGTTTCTTCAAAGCGGCTCCGCTCACCGGCTGCCTTGCCCGAGTTATAAAACAGATGGAAATATCTCTTCTTACTATCGGATGCACAGACAAAGCTCTGTACTGTCTTCCCGTATACTCCGAATTCAGTCACATAGCTTCCCCAGTCACTTTCGAAAGTGCCCTTATGTTTTCTGATGATGTCATGGACCACATCCTTGATACCTTTGACCATGATGATAAAGTAATATCCGTTTTCATCAAGGCACTTCAGGTTATCATGGCTAAAATATCCTCGATCAAGTATAAATCCGATGTCCCTGTAGCCATAGCTCTTCACCTTTGAAACCATGTACTTGAGCTGAGATACATCATTGATGCTTCCTGGATACTGCTCATATACCAGAGGTTCACGATTATTCACGTCGTAACCAACGGCATAATTAAATATGGGTTCCCCTGTATCAACTTTCGCTTTCCCATACTCAACCATATCAATGTCTCCGGCTTCACTGTTCTTGTTTGTGGAATCATAGGAAATATAGATCTTATCGCGTTTGGACCGTTCTTCATTCCATAATTCAAGAAAACGGGTTCTCTGATCTTCGCTAAGATCCCTGAAGAAATCTGAAATAGTCGAATCGCTGTACTGCCGCATGTGGTCTGTGAAAAGAGGATGGTTGTACGCATAGTCCGGGTAGTACTGTGCAGCATTGCCTTCTGTCACGATTGAATAAGCAGCAAAATCAAGGATAAGTCCACGCTGTTTAGGATCAAAGACTTCATCCAGTTTCTTATCCAGCCCATACTCTTTGATGACTTCACGGATAGCCATAAAAGTACCCGAACGAAGGCAGCTACTCCTTGATACATCCTCGCGCTGTTCCGGAGCCTCTACTTCAGGGAAGTACTTTTTGAAAATCTCATTAGGCCTCATCCTTGTAGGATCATCCTCAACAACTTTACCTATGGTCCTGCGTTTCACCGTTGTGTATTTCTTTTTTGCATCATAAACACGGTCATACTCATAGTAAACATAAGTTGCTCCGTTCTTCTCACGATAGGTTATTTTTCCCTTGGCTTCCGGAATTTCAACAGTATAGTCCAGATACATAAGATTCCCTCACTTTAATAGTTGTATTTACGACTATATATAGTATAAAAAAAATCTGCAGATTCTCAACTCGAAAATGCAGATTTTTTCCAGTATTTTCAAGGCTTATTAGGGTTTTGATTGTTCACAATCTGACGCAAGTTGCACAAAAGTCTCGGAAGTTTACAAATAGGCCAATCTCACTCAACACTCTCCGACTCCCTTATATCCTCACCAACTTTTTCATCCAAACCATAGCGATTCGATATCTTTCAGATTTGTGCCAGACCACCCAAAGCACCGCAACAAACATAAGTGTAGCAATAATCAGTCTGCCTATCAGGCATATGAGACAGCTTCCTATCAACTTACTCCGCAACATACCTATCGGTAATGCAATCGCACATAGAATCCAACTCAATCCCGCAGTTAAGATCATAGCAAAAGTATAAGCCGCATGATCCAGCCAGAATTCTTTTAGCTTCCCATTCTTAAAATACTTTGTGAATACGACTCTTGGATAGAAAAAGAGGTTCGTTGCAGACACAGTAACTATCGTTGCTAAAACGATGCCGTAAATGCCCATAACTTTGCAGAGAATGACGTTAAGGACGATATTCCCAACTAGTTCTCCAATCATACACCATCGGGTTTCATACCATAGACCTGCAGCGGACAGATAGACCCAGTTTATGGAACCTGAATTCAGAACAAAAAAGTATAAACTCATGCCAACAGCAATTCTAAGTACCATCCCATTCCCGATCCATGTAATGATAAACGGTTGATATAAACATAGCATACAAACTGTTGCCCATGTAACTATGCCCATATACATGAAATCGAATTGTCTTAAATCGTTGTAGTTTTTTTCTTTACTCTCTGTAACTATACTATTTCCCACACTCGGAGTCATTGATGTCATTATAACTACAGTGCAGGAAAGAATCCCTGTCATAATAAAAAGATAATTGTTATACATCCCCGTCATTGCAAGTCCAATGAATGCAGAGATGCACATGCTGTCTATACTGTTTCTGGATGCATTTGTCAGTCTGTTTATAAGTAGACCTTTTACTTTTTCTTTCAGATCAGTTTTCTGTTCTTCATTTATCTCCCCTCTACACTCAATCTCAGGATATCTTTCCCTGACTATATACGCTGTCAACAGATTTTGGATAACAGTCACCAGCGGCATAGCAAAAAAGTATAAGTAAAAATTCTTGCTGCACAGAAGCACAGCAGACTGAATTATACATTTGGCAACAGTCATAACCGTTTGAATCCTGCTTAACACATCCTGCCGCTGAAATGCAGTCGGAATCACTGTGACATACCCAAATAACAGATAACTTATAACTGAATTAGCGAGGAAAATAAGATAAGTTGAGTATAAATTCAATCCTTCCGGCAACGAAGGATCTCGAATCAGCCTGCTCAGGAATGGCACCAAAAGCAGACCGACACCCATGATAGACAAACCGATAAATCTGTAGATGATTTTAAAATAAGCCAGATACGCACAAACCAGTTCATTATCCCCTTCTGCCACCGGTTTGTACATGCTATAGACAACCGCAGAACCAAATCCAAGTTCCATTAGAGAGAGCACTGAAATGATAGATGTGAAAAGACTATTTAGTCCCAGATAGTCAACTCCGAACCGATATATGATGATTGTTCTGACTATGAATGGTAAAACCAACGAGGTTAGAACCTGCAGGAATCCGTAAACGATATTTCGCCTTGTATTTGCTGTACGTTCCATATCACTTCACACACCGAAACAGGATATTCATGTCATAGTTTGCCGGACCAACAACCGGAAGAATTTCATCCGGGTAAAATTCCCCTGAAATTTTCTCTACTTTGAATCCTGCTTCTTTCAATAGTTCATCTGCCTGCATTCCGAAAACACGTTTGTGATCAAACTGTCCAAACCGTTCTATCCTTTCTTCATTTGTTTGAACCGTAACATCTTCATCCACTAATTCAACCTGTGGATCCATAGGAAAGGAGCAGATAAAAGATCCACCTGACCGAAGGATACGATGCACCTCCCTGATGGCTTTTCGAAAATCATCAACATGCTCAAGTACATGGTTACAGATAACTAAATCGATGGAGTTGTCCGGCAGTTTAGTATCTTGTAAATCTAATTTTAAATCTGCCGATTCATATAAATCCGCAGTTGTATACTCTATCTTGTTTCGATCCATCCATAGCAGCATACTCTTTTCAGGAGCAAAATACAAAATATTGGATGGCTTTATCATTGTTTTATTTTCTTCAAACCAAGAAGCAAGAATTCTATGTCGTGGAATAGAACCACAAAACGGACAAACCAAATCCTGTCTGACATTTATATACCTTTTTACATCAACCTTATCCGGAATATTTATATATTCACCCTCTGCAAATGCCCGAAATTTCTTTTTACAACAAGGACAGAATAAATTATTTTGTTCCGGAAACAGAAGCATATCTAGAGTATACCTTATGCCTTTAACTTCTGAGCGAATCCGCCTCGCACTCTTTAACATTGGTTTTAGAACGTATTTTATTTGCTTTTTCAACATAAAATTCCTTTGTTGTGAATATGTCATGACTACTTTCGCCCATCACAAATTGCTTGTTTAAGAGCTCTCACTGGTTCATATATACCTAAGCGAATAGTTAAGTCTCTTACCAGTTCCTTAATATACAAGGCTATAGGCAGCTTAACCTCCCTTATAAATGGATCAAGATACTTCCGCTTTATTTCAATATCTTGCATTACATAATAATTCCACCAAAGATCTGCTTTAATTTCACTCCAGTAACTCCAAGGTTTTCTGCTCCCGGTATAATGTACTACTATGGGATTTTTCATAGCCTCTGCGAGATTTTCATGGCCATATTCCTCTATAGTGTCATGGTCCTTTTTAGAAAGATGTGAAGTCATAACATTATATTTGATCGGCAACAGTTTGATTCTTCCATAACATACAGAATTGATAACATCCTGATCATTATATCGATAATCATTTTTCAATCCCGCCTCCTCCATCCTTGAATCCATTCCATTGCTTCTTATTTCTTCGAGATTCAGCATCAACACACCAGCATTAATATAATCCTTTAGACTAGGCACACCTAACTGCTCTCTCAAACCATTATCGCAACTACAGGTTATCGTTTTTTCCCTGACCCCTGCGATGCAATACCCTTCTACATCTACATCAAATAAATCTTCGATATTTCCTTCAACCACTGTATCTGCGTCCAGATAAATACATTTTTTTATGTCTTGCTCTCCGTTTTCAATCAGAATCCTGGGAATCATCAACCTATACATCGTAGCTGTTGTAATAAATTCAGTATGTATAGTTACATTATCATAACTATCGCCCATATTAATGATGTTAATGTCCACGAATTCAAATAGCTGACATAAATGAAATAATAAAGATTCCCTATCCTTACCCAAATCATCAGAAGTAAGCAAATATACTTTTACATGACGGTTTCCTTTATAATTTTTCAGCATTGAATATAAAGTGATATATGCAGGTATAGCATATTTATTATCAGTACTTATAAAGATAACCATCCTATTGTTATTATAGTTCACGTTACATCATCCTTTGGTGCCTTCTCAAAATACACTTTAGTTGCCTTTCAAAATAAAACTATTCATCTATCTATTGCCTAAAAGTATTGACAATCTATGTTTTACTGTCATGAAACATTTTTTCCTCATACGACATATTTCAACTCTCCCTCTTAAGCGCAGAGACAAGCTCAAACGCACTGTCTGTAATATATTTTGATTCTACAATAAACCATATATCATGTTAGAGATTCCTCTTTGTAGATGCTTCCAACAGTTTCTTTTTATCCAGTGTTCCAAGCCGGATCATGTTCTGGTATATTCTTGCCATTTCCTGAATTTAATGGGTCGAGTAGACAGGGGGATTACTCCCTCTGTCTACTCGACCCTATATCCGGAAAATGCAGATTTTTCCAGTATTTTCAAGGTTTCTTAGCCTTTTGATTGTTCGCAATCTGACGTTAGTTGCACAAAAACTATTTGGCTTCACTGACATCTAACCTAACACACGGGGGTTATTAAGCCCATCAATGTATGTCATTCTGTCTCCATGTTTAGCAGACAGAGAATGAGTTAAAATTTCATTGTTCCATATATCCATAAATAAGGTGAGTTCATAATAAATGCCTTTAAGATAGAAAGCTGTCATGTCACTCACAATACACTGTAGTGGACCATCAACATTAAGGCCTGTCATTAACAGATTAGGATATACCTTGAAAGGATCTCCCTGTTTTTTGTATCTGTAGTGCTTGGATATACTTACAATACCCGCGGTTTTACAGCATTTATGAGCGTACTGGTCAGAAACAACAAGTCCGGTATCTAGCCTTATTTTTGCATTTAACCAACGATATCCATGTGATGGGTATTTTGCGTGATACTCCTTAAACAGGATAAGGTCAGCAACAAAAGATTGCATACGTTTTGAAGGGTGCTCCAATCGATGCTTCCATTTATAGAAGCTCGAACGATTAACACCCATTATCCGACATAATCTCTGAACTGAAAACTGTCCGGATAATTCCATGATTACTTGAAATTCTTGTTGCTTAAAGAACTGTACTCCTTGCTTGCACCATCCCCTTTCACCTCGTATCCTTTTTTTGCTCGAGCCTCATTGACTTTGGCTCTAATAAGTTCATCAATAAGTTCTTCCTTTGACATTGCCATATAAGTTTCAATGTCATAATCGGATGACGCCTGACGAGCCTTGGATGGTTGTTTGGGAGCTGGATTTTCGCTTGATAAAGAACGAGTACCTTTTATACCATTTTCTGCTTTATACATCGAGACATAACGTTCAACGCTACCATGGCTTAGATTATATTTAGCCATAGCATCAGCACATGACATGCCAGAGGTATAAATATCTCGTCCTATATCGATACGTTCTTCGTGAGTGTATTTCATAGAACACCTCCATGTATGCATTTATTATACACCTGAGTAAAATTAAATAATGGTGTGTAATAAATTTGGGTTGGTGTCTACTTTTAGCTTACCACTTCAAGACCCTAAAGTCTGACCCTAAATAACTTTGGGAAACCCCACTAAACTTTGGAGATCCCAAAAAAGCCCAGAAAATCAACAGATCCGCTGATTTTTCGGGCTTTTTGCCACGTTTATTCGATTGAGTTTCAAAACTTATTGGAAGTTAGGATTAAAATCTTCCCATCCGTCCAAATCTCGACATTTCCCTGAAAATTGATATGTTTCCGATATACTTTTGCAAAAAATGCTGTTTTCTAATCTTCCCAATTAATAGCAACTTGAGCCCCTAAAGCTATCTTCTTGCCATACTCATAATCAGCAAGCATTTTATCATATAATATCGTCATTTTTACCAAATCTTTCGATTTTTCCGTTTTTCACTTTTTCACAATTTTTTGAAAAAATAAGTTCATAATTATTCATATCATCATTTAGTCCACAATGGTGCCTTACCTGTCATTATTAACTGCTATTAAAACCAGAATTTAAACCAATTTGCTTTTCTATCCAGTCGCTAAAAACTTTTCCTTTCAGAATCCCAACATTTGGTGCTATCCACCCTAATATCCCATGCGCTCTACTAAATAATCTAATGTCTCCAGTCACAAAATAATCAGAATAGGCTGCATAAATAATATGTTCTGTGTCATGTGTAGCACTTTTAATTTTTCCACCATCTCTATTCCTCTCAGATTGGTAATGAAGAACATCAAAAGCACGAATAAACGAATATACAATATCATTTATCTTATCATAAGGTATTTGAGGCGTATAAATATCCTTAACATCAGCTAAATTAAACGAAGCTCCTACATATTTAAGCGCCTGTTCAAGTAATTTTCTATCTTCACCGAACAAATCTTTATTATTTATTTCATTTCTATGATACTGGCTGCTAAATTCAGGATATAAATCATTTATTACTTTAATCTTATTTAATCTTATTTCCTCCAGCACTTTTGTTAGTTCCAGCGAATCGGAATTGTCTACTCGTTTGTTACAATAGTGAGCATCTTCATAATCAAATCTCACTCCACCATTGACCCTATGAATCTCTATATGATCTGTAACTTCATTCAATAAATCAATAAAACGTCTCTTGGAGAACAACTCGCCTTTTCTTTTCTGTATATCTTCAAGATGAGCTGGACTATAGTAATAATCAAAATAATTCTTACTCTCCATAATTAGGTGCCAATCACATGAGTTTTCTGCACCATTGTCAAATCGTTTCTCTTCAATATCTATAAAGACATTTGTATCAAGATATATAAGTTTCTTCTTACCTGGCACAAATTCGCCTTCAATATGAAAAACAGGCGGTCTCATATGTCTAGACTTTTTCATCAAATCATCATTCAGTGATGCGATTTTCCATCTCTCAATCCTTAGCTTTGCTTCATTTATATCAATATCTCCGTTAAAAATGCCTGCTATCAAGTTAAAATTGAAAGCAAATTCAAGGCAAGAAGAATGCTTAGTACAAACAGGCATATCCATCATTTGTATTAGATATAAGAAAAACACATTTAATGCTCCAATGCGTGGCTCTTGTATCTGAATATCTCTAATAAGTATCAAATCTTTTAATAGTTCACACCTTATATTGCAAGCATCTTTCTTTAGAAAAGCTGCTAGTTTTTTGCTTCCTTTTGACCATACCTGCTTATATTTGACATAATATCCTTCCAATACTTTCTCTTCATCGGTTTTTATTCCCTTTTGAATCAAATTTTGTACGTATAGTTCTAAGGCCGACTGATAAAAACATAGCCTTAAAAAATTTTTATCATGCTCTATACACAATTCATTAGAATACTCACTCAATTGAAATACAAGATCTGTAGTTATTTCATCATTTGGACACTGGCAATAACCAAAGATTTTGTCAAACATTAGCGCTACTGTATTATCTGATCCACATTTGTTAATCATATTTTCTATATTCCCACTATTCAAAATCAAATTTTAGGCTAAACCAACTTTGCCAAATCATCAACTCCCAAATTACAACGACATACCTCATCTATACATATCAAATTCCAATCAGCTGTTAAACCAGCTCCATTTACAGCTGAAATCAGAGTAGCAGCCATAATGTTTCCCTCTTTAATTGCTGCTTCTGAAATCATTTCTGTCTGAGGAATTGTCAAATCCACAACTGATAATCCCCCGTTTAAAATGTCAAACAAAGTCATCTCCTTAAACATTTCAGTTTCAATATCAATCTCAAGAATTAGATATAATGATTGCTTGACCTGATTTTTAACCCCGGGCGGTAATTGCAGATTCACACCATTTTTCATCAGTATATTTCTATATTTCAATGTGAATTCTCTCTCTGAATCATAATGTTCTACAGAAATAATGGCTTTCTCATTCGATATATGTTTATCAGCTATTGAAGAAAGCACTTCTTTATAAAGACTCAAGATATTTTGTGCTTTTAACTTTAAATCCTCATCAGAAAGAGACTTAAAGCTTTGGTCGTAATGCATACACTCATTACGTAATCTGCGAATATCATGAAACTTATCCCTAAGAGTTCCGTCAATAACTTTTTGCGTAGCAAGTCTATTAATTCTTTTTTCCTGAGTATTATTATCTACTCCGCCTATGTTTTTCTGAAACAAATACTTTGCATACTCTTCAGAGGCAATCCCGGAAACAGCCACAGCACCTGTGTAATAACCGAACGAATATAGTTGCTCAGCTTCTTCAAGAAGATCTAAGAATTTTTCTTGTACAGTAATTAGTCCAACATCGTCAATCTCGTACCATCGTTCAATTATATTATCTATGTCTCTTGCAACTCTTTCTTGAATCAGCTGCGCTAAGTTTTCTTTGTCACGCTTAATATATTCTTCTCTTAATCTTTTTGGCTTATCTGAATAATCCGCTTTTAAATAATCGATATATGCCATAGTAACCTCAAATTATTGATTCATTCTCAACTGCTAGTATAACGTAAAGCTAGCGTAAAGTTTTTGTAGGTTTAAGAAAATAGAAAAGAGAACGATCTCGAATAAGTGATAAAGTTATTGCGACTAAACAAAACTTTAGGTAGGAGATCGTTCTCATGTTTAACAGTATACAGCAGTTTGAAAGTGAAGGCATTAAAAATCTTAGAAAGGCTGAGGATAATTTCATAGGCCAAAAGGACCTGGCCAGTTTGGAATCAAATGTAAAAGACATTGTATTAAACCTTGGATTGAACATCATAGCAGAAACACTGGAAAACTATGATAAGGCAATAAAGAATAGTCCAAACAGAAAGGCTAAATGGAACATTGTAAGGACAGACAAAAAGGAACTGATTACTTCATTAGGAACCATATGCTATGAAAAGACACTATATATAAAT
>NZ_FOPH01000044.1 GCF_900113415.1 Oribacterium sp. WCC10
CTGTAGATCATATATGTAAGACCGGCTGCATTCTTGTTAACAGGAATTGTAAGTACGCCGTCCATAATACATGGAACTAATACGCTTGTTCCGTCACTGAATACTACTGTGTAGTACTGACCGGTGGATACACTTGCGTATACAGGTAAGTCTACTGTATCAGTTAATGCAGTTGCAAACATATTTGCGAAATTAACAAAACCTGCACCTAACATATTGTCAGCTCCAAAACCGCCTACGCCTGCAGCAATAAAGTTATTGATAGCTGCCATAGGATCGAGAGGCATGAGAACATCGGTTATATTAAGGACTGTATTTGTTCCGGCAAGATTTGGTGCCTGGATCGTTAAGCCCTGATATCTGGTCATGTCTGATGAGAAACCCGGGGCGTCATTGCCTGCGTTTCCTGTGTTGTTTCCTACAGACCAGTTCTGACCGGATCCTGAATCAGACTTTCTGTGGTCTCCCTCGGTGGCTACGACATTGGATGCATCGATCTCGGTAGATGATATCTTCTTAAGGTTAACACCTACAAATACACCACCGCCTCTTGGAACTTCAAGATAATACTTTCCATCGCTGGAGATAACCTGAACATTGGCTGCACCGTCTACATTGTAGAAGCTGTCGACAGTATATCTCGCAGGAACAGTTATCTCGAGATAAACCTTATCGCCCTGATGAGCGGTCTGGTAACCATGGAGTTCAGTTGTGCCGGAAAGTCCGATCGCACCACCTGTAGCAGTAACAGGATCTACCTTGATGATGTAGTTGATGTTCTGCTCAGCTTCTTCGTTTCTGGTGTACTCACTGGTATAGCTATAAGAGTCCTCGGAATAAACGCGTTTAACATCCTCTACTATATTACCGGTATCCTTTGCAGGTTCAACTTTCCATACAGTGATGTTCAGGTTCTCGGTAGAAGATGATCCTGTTGTCCACGTTTCGTCTTCTGAAGAGTATACAGAAGTATTCTGAAGTACAATAGTATGTTCGCCACTTGAAAGAGTTCCGCCAACTACGAGATCAAGGGTGCTCTTATCGGTAGTTTTTGAGATACTAACTGCATCCCCGGTTGCAGTTACATCATTTACAACCTTTACAGTGATTTTGCCTGTATCCTCTGCGAAATCACCGAGTGATAATGCATATCCATCTCCATCTACCAAGACGCTTCCACCGACATTCACATCGATAGTTCCTGCGCCGTTTGCCATGATTCCATCCGCCCAATCAGTACCGGTTACTTTTACGTCACCACCAACATCCACACTTATAGATGACTTATCATCGGTTGTATGTGCTTCGATGCCGTAAGAGGTACCGCCGGTAATAGTGAGATCTTTTCCTATGTCTACTTCTTCTTTTGAGCCTTCATGTGCATTCGCCCTAACACCAATTGCCTCACCTAGAGACGATACTGAAACATTTCCGCCCACATTCACAGTACCTGATGAATTATCATAAGTATATTCGGAAATGCCAATCGCTTCCTTTATTCCGGAAACAGTGAGATCATTGCCTATATCGACTTCGGCACCGGAATCCGCCTCTGACGATACAGAGATTCCGGTTGCTCTGCTCATGCCATAGGAATCAAGATCTCCACCTGTTACAGTTACTGAAACATCATTTCCCACTGTGGCTTTTGCAGTAGAGTCGTCTCTTGATCTAACGTTAATTCCATTAGCTATATTATCCTGATATGACTTGTCATCATCAGTTCCTTTAGCACTTGCCGAAACATTATTTCCTACTGAAACCTCTGTGCTGGATCCTGAAAATGATCTGATATAGATACCTTTAGCATCATTTACATCAGATAAGTCGCTATTGTCGTTAACGGCAGTTGCTGTAACATCGTTTCCAACAGAAACTTTTACGTTTGATTCATCTATGGAAATTGTAGAAACACCGTAAGCATCGTTTTCAATAATATAGTTAGAATCTTCAGCTTTGTCTATCGACGCTGTTGCTGAAGCATCTTTCTCTACTTCTACAGTGGCTGTGCTTTTTTCATCGGCATAAGCTGAAACACCTACAGCCTCTCCCGCAGTATCAATGCTTGCTGTGGCGTTCTCTACTTTTTCAGATTCTGATCCACCATCAAAAACCGTTACCTCCACACCGGCATCATAAGCAGAGTTTGTTTCGGCCATTGCCTGCATACCCGTTCCCATGACCATCGAGGCAGAAATGATCACAGCTATAGCTTGCTTTGTTTTACATAAGTTCCTTCTTTTCAAAATGAAATCTCCTTTTCGTGTTCCATCACCTAAAAATGTTACGTATTTACGTCATACAACGTCTAATATGAAAATTCGGCTGATATGTATAAATATATTAGACGACAACAAAACTTTAGATATTTTTAATAATGATAAAATTTCTTGAAGAAATGGCGGAAAGGATATTCCTAATACAGATAGCCATCTTAAGGATAATTACAGGAAATAGCGGAATACAATTAATAGAAAAAAGGAGTTGATATGGAAAAACTAAATTTCCATGTCAACTCCTGAAATTTTTTCGATGAAAATACTGTTTCGGTGGTTTATAACCGGCCAGCTTCATCTGATTTAAAAACTCATCTACAGAAAGTCCTATATTGTCTGCACCGGTTGTTATAGTAATGATGCCTTTTTCAACAAGTTCATAAAGCTTTTTTGATTCGCCCTCCGATATGCCTTGTGACATTCCGAGCTCAATGCCCTCTTTTCTGGCTATATCTTCGTAATACTCCATCACTCGTGTTCAACAGTCAGATTTCTGAGCCATCGTTCCTTCTTCATCCAGAACTGGAATATCACAATCTTTATGATATCCAGAAGCTTGACACAGAGATACATCTCCACGGGACCGATACCCGTATATCTTGCAAGCATAAAAAGCATAGGCAGCATGACGATTATATTGATGGAAGCATCCACGCAGGCACCCATCTTTGTATCTCCGCCGGCTCTGGCTACGGACATTTGCGTATTCATGTAAACCCATATGGGCATGAAAAGGGACAACAGTATGACCATCCTTCTGCAAATGTCAATGGCATTGACGCTCAATCGTGCATAAACTATGGGCACTGCCAGTGTAGTCACCATTCCGAATAATGTCATCATCACCCCAAAAACGGCTGAGCCCGAAAGCAGCCATGTTTTTTCCTGACGTGCCCTTGAAAGTTCTCCTTCTCCGAGAGTCTTGCCTATGAGTACAACTGTGGTTGTGCAGATACCGTTAAATGCCACAAAAAACAGGTTCGCAATGGCAAAGCTTGCTGCCATACCTGAAACAACATCCGCACCGCCTCTTCCGTTATAGATAGCAGTGATTATGGTTTCCGAAACAGCCCAGGTCATCTCACAGAAAAGAACAAGCGCCCCCTTCTTTAACATTTCCCTGAATAATACAACGTCAATACGGAATTTTTCCGAAAGCCATATACCAAATTGAGGCTTTATCTTCATATATATTACAGCAAAAATCAAAAATTCCAGTGTTCTTGCTATAACAGTTGCAAATGCGGCTCCCCGTACTCCCATGGCAGGAATGCCAAAATGACCGTAGATCATTATGTAGTTACATACTGTATTGGACAGAGTAGCCACTACTGTTACAGCAAGTGGAAGGCGAACCTTTCCCATATCGCGCAGTGAGCTTGCTATACAGATGGAAAATGTCATTGGTATGCCCACCAGAGACATTATCCTGATGTACCTGACTCCTTCTGAAATGATGGCATCTGCCTGAGTGTTACCTACTACCAGAAGTGACAGAATCTGTTTTGGATAGGCCAGACACACCATGAAATATGGAATCAAAACAAGCAATCCCATGATAAGTTTAAAGCTGAATGCCTGCTGCATTCCCGATCTTTCCTTTGCTCCAAAGAACTGTGTGAGAAAAATCCCACCGGTCATACAGATGGTGTTTGTAAATATCAGAAATACAAACAGTATCTGACCCGCTATATTAACACCCGACATGGAGACATCTCCAAGACCGGAAACCATGAAATTGTCGACCAGTGAAACAAGGCTTTGGATCAGTTGCTGGAGCATGATCGGTAAAGCTATGGACAGCGCCGCTTTATAAAAGCTGACGCTTCCGAATATTCTCTTTACGTTCATTGTCATCACCTTAACGTTCATTATATTCTTTTTGAATATATCTTAATTATCAGGATATATCCATCGGTATTCGTCATTATATCCCTCATATATAAGCCAAAATGCAATTATAGAAGTATGCGATTTTATTAACATAGTACGCAATTATTCAGTTTTGCAGAAGGAGTATGCAAGTGAAACGAAAAAATTTATGCAGTACAAAGAAACTGCTGGCTGTGATACTTGCGGCATCAATGGGATCGAGCACCGGTATCACTGCATTGGCAGAATCAACCGAAGGAGTTGAACTTAAGGTCACAGATGAGAAAGAAACCGAGGAATGGGAATCCGTGACAAAAGAAGGCGTATATGTGGAAAGCATTTCTATCAAAGGCGATTGCGATACCGAGGCTGTAGTAAATGTTGTGGGCGATGTAGAACAGAATGTTCGTCATGACGGTGTAGCAGCAGGTGCAAGATCAGAATCCACTGACGGTTCAAAAGCATCAACCCGGGTGAATGTGGGCGGTGATGTCTCGGTAACCGCAAATGATGATGATTTCGCCGGGGTTTCTTCATGAAATTTTATGATTATTAAAAATCCATAAAGTTTTGTTGTCGTCTAATAAATTTATCCATATTAGCCGAATTTTTATATTAAGACGTCTTATGACATAAATACGTAACATTTTCAGGTGATGGAACACGAAAAGGAGGTTTCATTTTGAAAAGAAGGAACTTATGTAAAACAAAGAAAGCTATAGCTGTGATCATTTCTGCCTCAATGGTCATGGGAACGGGTATGCAGGCAATAGCAGCAACAGACTATGCTTCTGAATCCGGTGTGGAGGTGGTCGTTTCTGACGGCGGCTCAGAGTCTGAAAAAGTAGAGAATGCAACGGCCAGCGTTGATGATAAGGGTGATGCCAGAGGTGTTCTCGCATATGCAGACGAAAACAGCTCAGCTACTGTAGAAGTGGAAAAAGATGCTTCAGCAACAGCATCGAAGAACAATAGTGAATCCTCATACTATGGCGGAAGTTATGCTTACGGTATTTCCGCAGATTCAACGGATGAATCAAGCATAAAGGTATCTGTCGGAAACGATGTTACGGCAACTGCAGGTAACGCCGGTGGCGATTCATACGATGATAACGAAGCCTTTGGTGTCTACATCGGTTCCCATGGCGATTCCAGCACAGAGGTTTCAGTAGGAAATAACATTACTGCCAGCGCTACAGGTACTGCTGATGATGAATCAAGCAAGTGGAATCAGGCCGGAGGTATTTATGTTGATTTAACACAGGATTCCGCGGCAAAGGTTAGTGTAGGGAACGATGTATCTGTAACTGCCTCAGGCACAGATGATACTCACTATGGCATGAGCAGATCAACCGGAACTAATGTAAGAGCATCAGTAGACTCAAAGGCTGAAGTCGATATAGGAAATAATCTCACTGTTTCAGGCATAGATGAAGCAACAGGTATTTACGTAGATAATTATAAGAATTCATCGGGTACTGTAAGTGTAGGTGGCAATGTTTCAGTAACCTCATCATCTAAGGGTGAGGCAATGGGTGTTGACGTAACGACACATAGAAACTCAACCGGCGAAGTAGACATCGGAAATGATCTCACTGTTTCAGGTGGTACCTCTTATGGTATAAGAGCTCATTCAACAGATGATAAATCATCTTTAACTGTGAACGTAGGTGGAGACGTAACCGTAAGCGGTGATGAATTTTCCAATAGTATTAATGGTGCCACAACAGGAACTCTCGATATTAATGTCGGAGGAAATGTTATCCAGGAAGGAGAAAGTGGCGTAGCCGTACAGCTTAACGATTTTGAAGAAGAAACCGGCAAAATCACTGTAAAGGTTGCAGAAAACGTAACTGCCGCTGGTGGTGCTGTTAGTGTAGCTAAATCCACTGACAAGAGTATGATTGATCTTGTAGTCGGCGGAACGATTTCCGGCGGTGAGCACAATATCGTACTTGAAGAAACTTATGTATACTCCGAAGAGGATGAAGATTGGCTTCCAACTGCATCTTCAACCGAGAATCTGAGCATCACTGTATGGAAGATCGACCCTGTAAAGGACAGCGGTAACTTAGTTGAAAACTCTAAATTTGTTTCTTCTGAAGACTCTTCTGCATCAAGCTATGAGTACACCAGAAACGAAGAAGCTGAGCAGAACATCAACTACATCATCAAGGTAGATCCTGTTACTGCTACAGGTGGTGCGATCGGACTTTCCGGCACAACTGAACTCCATGGTTACCAGACCGCTCATCAGGGCGATAAGGTTTATCTCGAGATAACAGTTCCTGCGAGATATACTGTCGACAGTTTCTACAATGTAGACGGTGCAGCCAATGTTCAGGTCATCTCCAGCGATGGAAAGTATTATCTTGAAGTTCCAAGAGGCGGTGGTGTATTTGTAGGTGTTAACCTTAAGAAGATATCATCTACCGAGATCGATGCATCCAATGTCGTAGCCACCGAGGGAGACCACAGAAAGTCTGATTCAGGATCCGGTCAGAACTGGTCTGTAGGAAACAACACAGGAAACGCAGGCAATGACGCCCCGGGTTTCTCATCAGACATGACCAGATATCAGGGCTTAACGATCCAGGCACCAAATCTTGCCGGAACAAATACAGTCCTTAATATAACCGATGTTCTCATGCCTCTCGATCCTATGGCAGCTATCAACAACTTTATTGCTGCAGGCGTAGGCGGTTTTGGAGCTGACAATATGTTAGGTGCAGGTTTTGTTAATTTCGCAAATATGTTTGCAACTGCATTAACTGATACAGTAGACTTACCTGTATACGCAAGTGTATCCACCGGTCAGTACTACACAGTAGTATTCAGTGACGGAACAAGCGTATTAGTTCCATGTATTATGGACGGCGTACTTACAATTCCTGTTAACAAGAATGCAGCCGGTCTTACATATATGATCTACAG
>NZ_FOPH01000018.1 GCF_900113415.1 Oribacterium sp. WCC10
GGGTCTGTGTATTAATCGATCTTTGATTTTCAAGGTTCTAATCGCTTCGTTTAAAGCTATTTGTTTACCGCTCTCTCGAGCGCTCAGTTAATATATCAATTCACATTACATATGTCAAACACTTTTTGAGAAATTTCATAAAAATATTTCAGAACTTTTTTATTGTAAATTTTTGTAATACTATCATCTTCGGGCATTTATAGAAACATTACAGTATCTGATGAACCGGTATAGCGTTTTTTACTTCACAATACATTTTTAAGTTTTGATATATTACAGCACTTTATAATGGCATTGGTATCATTATCAAAAACGGCTATACCAGTTATATATCTTCATCACTTCTCCGACAAAAGAATCTTTACTGCATTACGTACGCAATCATCACACTCACAGATAACTTTTCCTGTTTCGATTCCCTTCAGTTCCTTACATATCGTTGCACCACTCATTTCATCAAACTTCTGAAGAAGCTGTCTTGACTGTGGCGCTGTTGGTTTGCCCGTAGTGTTCTTAAGACCCAAAACCATATTTGCTCCCACAAGTGCTCCGCAAGTCGCTTCCATGCAAGCCATTCCAGCGCCAAAGCCGGAACCAATCGCATTAAGCTGATCACCGCTAAGGTCAAGTTCATCTTCAAAAACCTTCAATACCGCCTGGCAACAATTGCATCCACTGTGCTTATATACTACTGCCTGTTCTACTTTATCCATACAGAATCTCCTTATTTTTCATAGGTGCCAAATCACATATCAAATACCAAGGTATATCAATAAATCCATTAGCTTTTTCTTATATTGTTAAACACTAATGCAATAACTTCTGAACAACACTTCATATATTGCTATGTCTCATTTGGCAGACCTATTATATTTAGTCTGTGACATTCTACATTATTTTGTCCCAACTTAACATGGTTATAATGCATAAACATTATGTGTTATATAATTTCGAACAACCTAATATAGTTATATCCATCATCATATTTTAGTGCTAGAATATACGAGCTATAATTATGAGTTATCTATATGTGATGGTTTATCCGATAACAATTCAATTACCTTATCGATTAAACCCGGAAAAATGCCATAAATAATCCGGGCATAGCCAAACAATCGAAACTCTTTCTTTTGGAGGAACAATGAAACTAATTTCTATAGTAAAAGAACTTTTTATCCTGTCATTTGCTACGTTAATTATCGCAGCTGCTGTATTCTTTTTCCTGTTACCTTCCCATACATCCATAAGCAGTATTTCAGGTTTATCAATAGTATTGGCAAATTTTGTCCCATTCACCATGTCTCAGATAACCATGTTTTTAAATGTCATACTTCTCATTATTGGTTTCTTTACATGCGGAAGTGAATTCGGATACAAAACAGTTTACACTTCGATTTTGCTGCCTGTATATTTGGGAATATTCGAGAAGCTTTTTCCCAATATTGTTTCACTAACAGGGGACTCTCTTCTCGATGTCATTTGCTACACTTTCGTTGTAAGCATCGGTCTTGCAATCCTCTTTAACAGAAACGCATCCTCCGGAGGTCTTGATATAGTGGCCAAGATTTTGAATAAATATTGCCGTATAGAAATGGGAAAGGCATTATCAGTTGCAGGAATATGTATAGCATTGTCCTCATACCTTGCCTACGATATAAAAACTGTGGTACTCAGTCTGCTCGGAACCTACCTGAATGGAATCGTGCTGGATCACTTCATATTTGATCATAATCTGAAACGTCGTGTATGCATTGTTTCTCCAAAGATTGACGACATCAGAAACTATATTCTAAACGATCTTCACAGCGGTGCCACTCTGTACAAAGCAATCGGAGCTTATCACCTTGACGAACACGAAGAGATCATCACCATCGTAGATAAGCATGAATTCCAAAAACTGATGACATTTATAGATACTGTAGATCCTCAGGCGTTTGTAACCGTATATCAGGTAAGTAATATACAGTACAGGCCAAAGAGTCTGCCTGAAAGAAAATTCGACTAATCAAAAACCTCCGATCCTGAATTCGGGTTCGGAGGTTTTTATGCTATAAGCCATGCTGTCATCGATTCATAATCCGGGAAGTCATGTGGCTTTATATAGTTCATAGATGCCAAAAGGATTCCTGATTTAAATCCGCAAGTGTATACGATGGGCTCATATGGAGACTATCACACATTCATACTGCACACTTTTTTGCATTGCTCTTTGAGTCTTTGAACACATGAAATATGATAATCAAACTTTAAAATAGTCTGTCTTATGCTCTCGCTGCAAGATAACTGGTCATGACATCAAGATGTCCGTTTCCAAGCTTCTCAAAATCAGGAGTTTCTGATGAAGTCATATTCTTCCATGATTCTTCAAGAAATACTCTGTATTTACAATTTGTGTCATTCATACCGGATGTCATATCATTTATACGCTTATAAAGCTTTTCCATAGTTATATTGAACATATCGATACCTCCAAAATCGTACACATAATCCAATTGAAATATTGCTTTGCAAATGTTGGCAAAAATTGATACGCAATTAAGTATCTTTTTTCCAGGAAGCGACCAACGATGCCTTTTCAATGCATGTCAGACCCTTAATAAAACCTGACACAGTCAAAACAATAGTCGCTATAATAACATCAAAAAACAAAATGTCTACATTTTTCACCCAAAGTATACGAATTTGTACAATACTGCATTAAGTATACAGGATTTTTGCCACTTTCATCCCCTTCTACCAGGATTTTGATTACTTGAAAGGCTATAAAATAATCATAATCACATAAAAAAGACCCTATAACCTGATTTAGGTTATAAGGTCAATATCAGTTGGGCTAATAAAGGTTATTAGGTATTGCCTGGGAACAACTCGTCAGCAAGCTTTTTGAAAGCAGGAATTGACCTCTTTATCATGTCATGAGATACGCAGTAGGCAAGACGTACATATCCCGGGCAACCGAATGACTTGGCAGGAACAAGAATGATATGATGCTTCTTTCCCATAGCAACAAAATCATCTTCATCTTCAGTAGGCGACTTGATAAGCATATAAAAAGCTCCATCCGGTCTTACAATATCAAAGCCCATCTTTGTCAGTTCATCATACAAAAGGGTACGATTCCTGTCATAGAACTCAAGGTTTGCAGGAATATCAAGGCATCTTGCAACAACAAGCTGGAACAGCGACGGAGCATTGATATAGCCAAGACAACGATTGGCAACAACAAGAGCAGATATAAGCTCCTCATAATAATCAACGTTCTTTGAAACCGCCATATATCCGATTCTCTCTCCCGGAAGCGAAAGTGTCTTGCTAAAGGAATAAAGGAATATGGAATTCTTGATGATGTCAGGAATGTACGGAACATTCTGACCACCATACACAAGTTCACGGTATGGTTCATCAGCCACCACATATATAGGATGCCCTATTTCTTTTTCAGCCTCAACAATAATATCATTTAGTTTTCTGAGAGTTTCCTCGGTGTATACAACCCCAGAAGGATTGTTGGGATTGTTGACAATAATGCACCTGGTCTTCTCATTGATCAGCGGACGAAGAGCAGGAAGATTCAGCTGAAATGTCCCGGTATCCGCAGGAACAACCACAAGTTTGCCCCCGAAATTACATACGTAGCTTCTGTACTCTCCAAAAAATGGTGCAAATGTAATAACTTCATCATCAAGCCCTAAAAGACTTCTGAAAACACAGTTCATTCCACCGGCAGCACCGCATGTCATGATTATATCTTCCGCATCATAGTTTGTTCCGTTTTTCCTGTTAAGGCTCTCGGAAACTGCCTTTCTGACATCATCATATCCTGCATTTTTCATGTATCCATGGACAATGTTGCCATCAGTGCTGTCAAGAATGTCCTCTATAGCATCTCTGACTTCCTGTGGCACCGGAGATGCCGGATTACCGAGACTAAAATCGTAGACATTTTCAGCCCCCACTTCTGCCGCCATCTGAAGGCCTTCCTCGAAAAGCTTTCTTATGGTAGAGCTTCCTGCTACCAAACGTTCCATATTCTTTGATATAACCATGGTTCAGAACCTCACTTTCAGATATTATTTTCGATTATAGCATCGGCATAATGAAAACTAAAGAAAGACGGGGCGTAAAACCCCGTCTTTTTATAGATATTTATTTTATATCTGTTATTACCATTAAACATTCTATCCTAAAGCACTATACCATCAGATCGTAATTATTGAGCGGCATATGCTGCTGCGCTCTCGCCTGAGATGAATCCCATGTAAGCGCCCACTCCAAGTGCCTCACGGCCGGGATAATAATCTCCGAAGAATCCTGCAGAGCTGATGATTCCAGCTGCATAAAGACCGGGAATAGCATTTCCATCCTTATCAGTCACTTCACCCTTAAGATTTGTCTCGATACCGCCATAATTTCCTCTTGTAAGGTCATACTCCTTAACAGCATAGAAAGGACCTTCATCGATAGATGAAAGGTACTGTGCGTCCTTGCCGTTATCGGTATCCTCACCTGAATCACACATCTTGTTGTACTCATCAACGGTAGCCTGCACTGTTGCAGGATCAAGATTCATATCCTTGGCAAGAGCCTCGATGGAGTCTTCCTTATAAGCCTGAATAACCGATCCCTCTGAAGTTCTCTCAAGGTACTCGTCAAGCTTAAAGAACTTGTCAGCAATTTCCTGATCCATAACAACCCAGCCATAGTCAGGTTCACCTTCATTGATGAAGTGGATCATCTGAGAATGAACACCAAGATCTTCGGCAACAGGACGCTCACCCTTGTTATCAAGAAGGAGACACTCAAAAGGATATGAGTTGTTAGGCTGACCAACAACAGGCATGTCATAAGGATCCGGTGCAAAACAGCCGCTCATGGACTCGCCGAAAGCTGACTTAACTGCACCAACCTCTACTGCCATATTGATACCATCACCGGTATTAGAAACAGCTGTTGAAGTATAGTTGTGAAGGGCGTCAGGTGCAAGTTCCGCTGTAAGGTCGTCATTCCATGCATAATCACCGCAGGCAAGAATAACCGCTTTAGCGTTGATAGTCTTTGTTCCTGTTCTGGAATCACAGATAACGCCCGTAACATTATTCTGATCATCTGTGATGAGCTTTGTAGCTGTTGTATTGAAGTAAATGTCCACTCCATTTGCCTTAAGATCATCCTCAAGCTGATTTACGAGAGCCTGACCGCCCTTAACCTTAACCTGAGCAGTTGCAAGCTGAATGGTTTCAGCATTTTTCTTTGCCTGCTCTGAAGGCGCCGGAACCATCGTACCTTCGTCGTTAAGCTTGTAGTCAACATTGGCTGCTGTAAGAAGCTCAAGTACGTCAGGTGAAACAGCACAGGCTGTATTGATCTTGTCCATGTTAAGAGGATTTCTCTCTGTGATCTTGTTGCGCTTTACCCACTTATCAACGAGTTCAGGAACTTCCTCTTCTGTCTGTGCTGCTATAAATGAACCTGATGAAAAGATCGAAGTGCCACCGCCAAAGGAAAGCTTCTCTACAACGATAACACTGGCACCATCACGGCTTGCCTTTTCAGCCGCTGCAAGTCCTGCGATTCCTGCTCCTACGACCACTACATCGCAATCAAGCATTTCGTCATTCTTTTCAACAACGATTTCACGATTCTTCCACTCGGATGCATCGCCACCGGCTTGCCCGATAGCATCAGCCATGAGCATACGTAATGCTCCGCTTGTAATAGTTGCTCCGGATACACCGTCAACAGCAAGCGACTGGTGTTCGATGATGTCCTGTGACATAAGCTGAAGTGCCTTGTCACCAACACCCGCAGTTTCATTCTGCTCTGTGAAATTGATCTCTGCGATCTTTCCGTCCTTAACTACTACTTCTGCGGTAATATCTCCATCCATTCCCTTGGCTGAAGCTGTGTAAGTACCGTCAGTAAGTGTGCCTGTCTCCGCACCGTTTTCAGAAGCTGTTGTTGCAGCTTCTGTGATTGCGGCCTCAGTTGCGGCAGCCGTAGCAGCTGTTGGTATCTCTGTACTTCCACACGCTGCCATAGAAAGTGCAGCAAGTACAGAAACCGACTTGATAAGTGTTTTCTTCATTCTATTGTTCCCCCTGAGTTTGAAAATGTCATTCAATATTCCATCTATCTATAGGACAAAATTGATGACATATGCCGGATTATTTTACAAATCCAACGCTCACAATAATAACTATGGCTAAACTTTCAGTCAGCCACGACGAAATTATATTATATTTGCACATTGCATATTGTATTTATATCTATACAGTAAGCATTTACATTTTTAATCCTATTTATAATAATGCATTTAAATATAAAATTAATTGTCTGATTTGTGCAGCAGGCTTATTATATAAGTATATATATCATACCTGATATACTATATATATCTTGTACAGGATTAGTATTATATTCGGTAAAGTGGCTTCAGAAGATCTTTAAATGCAGTACTTTTCTGATTTTTAAACTTGTCTTTCTTATCAGATATTTATTATTAAATGTACCGCTAAATATATGATTAAATGCACCATCAAAGAAAGGATTGAAATATATGGAGAAGAAGCGGGAATCATTATGCGAAAGCATTGCCGGCAATGGGTGCGGACTCAAGAAAGTTCTTAATATAATCGGTGGTAAATGGAAGATTCTCATATTATGTCTCATAGATGACGAGGAAACTGTCAGATACAACGAAATGCGTAAAAAGATCTTTGGCATAACCAATACAATGCTTGCTCAATCATTGAAAGAAATGGAAAGCGACGGCCTTGTCATCAGGCATCAGTACATGGAGATGCCTGTAAGAGTTGAATACACCTTAACAGATAAAGCCAAGAGTATGATTCCTATACTGCTGGAGCTTAAAGCCTGGGGAGAAAAGAATTTGTAACAAAAAAGCCTTGAGTTCTTTCCTCCGGGCTCTCAAGAAGTGCGAGACGGGGGACACCAGCGGTGCCTACTCGGCCCCGCCAGAAACGGAGACGAACCCTTGAGGTTAATCCACGCCAAACGCAAAAAAAGCCCGGAGGAAAACCTCTGAGCTGTTAAGAAGCGCGAGACGGGGATCGAACCCGCGATCTTCGCCTTGGCAAGGCGACGTAGTACCACTCTACTACTCGCGCACTTCGTCGTTCGCTTTCGTTTCTCTCTTGCGAACATTGAAGAGTATACAGAAATGACATTAGAATGTCAACAACAAATTTTATATTTTTCATCTCCGGCTGCCAATAATCAAAAGCTTATAAAAGCGTAGATGTATTGGCAAAAACGTCGACCTTGATCTTCAAAAAATCAAGGTCGACTGAACCATTACCAGATTTTAATTCTTATCATCTCTAGCCAGAATATCCATCTTCATCTCATAGTATGAAGGCGTCATATCAATATAATGGTAATGAGGATTCTCGAATCTCTGCTCCTCATCCCAGATTTCATTTGAAAGCTGATCTCTGACATAGGCAGCAATCTCCCTGGCAGAAAACTCTCTTTCTGTTCTCTTTCCATCCTTCATCACAAGCTTCTGCATCTTCTTTGCAGTACAGTTTTCGAAATTATAAACCTTCCATGGTCTTGCAGGGTCAACAAATCTGAAAGGCTGTGACAGATCAACCTCTTCGCCCTTCTTTGCTATTAGATCCGCAATCGCACGTCCTTCATCATTATAGATACGATATACTTCCTTGATTCCAGGATTGGTTATCTTATCTACGCTCTCTGATACCTTGATACGAGGCTGCATTTCACCATTTTCCTCAACAGCACAAAGCTTGTAGACCGCACCAAAAACAGGCTCGGAACGCGAAGTGATAAGTCTCTCACCTACGCCGAAAGCATTAACCTGACCACCCTGGGCAAGAATAGATGTTATGGTGTTCTCGTCGAGACAGTTAGAGATAATGATCTTTGCTTCAGGGAATCCTGCCTCATCCAGCATCTTTCGTGTTTCCTTTGTCAGATATGCAAGGTCACCGCTGTCGATACGGATACCAAAGCTCTTTGAATTGATGCCGTTTTCCTTCATCTCACGGAATACCTTGATGGCATTCGGAATACCGGAACTAAGTACGTCATATGTATCAACAAGAAGGATACAATTATCAGGATATATCTTCGCAAACTTACGGAAAGCCGTAAGTTCATCCTTATAATACATTACCCAGCTGTGAGCCATCGTTCCACCTACAGGAATATCGAAATACTGTCCTGCCGAAACTGTTGCCGTACTGTTAACACCGCCGATAACGGCAGCTCTTGCTCCATAAATAGCAGCATCATTGTTGTGGGCGCGGCGTGCGCCAAAGTCAGACACCGCTCTTCCGTTTGCTGCACGAACCACTCTGCGGGCCTTTGTTGCAATAAGACTCTGATGATTTATCTGTGTGAGAAGCTCTGTCTCCACAAGCTGTGCCTCTACGATATTTGCCACAACTGTGACTATAGGCTCATTTGGATAAATGACACTTCCCTCAGGAAATGCATACACTTCTCCACTGAAATGAAAATCAGAAAGCCACTGAAGAAACTTCTCATCAAAATGATTGAGGCCTCTCAGATAATCGATGTCTTCCTTGTCGAAATGCATATCCTCAAGATACTGAAGAACCTGCTCAAGACCTGCAAAAACAGAAAAACCTCCCTGATCAGGATTTCTTCTGAAGAACACATCAAAAGCAACCTTTGTATCGGTATCTTCTTCAAGGAAATAGCCGTTAGCCATGGTCAACTCATAAAGATCCATCATCATGGAAACATTGCGCTTGTCATTTATTCTACTCATAATTTTTCCTATCCGGATATCTGTCATCCTCTGTCATCTGTCAAAACACAGGATAAGGATATACTGTAAATCCTATATCCCGGGGGGCACTCAAAACATAATGCGCCCGAAACATCATCAAAATCCGATTTTAAACGGACCTGGATCAGCACTATGCCATCACATTCTCAGCATCACTTCTCTGTATACTATCTCGCCATCGGAAATATACACTCTGTGTACTCTCTTGCTCACGGCGCATACCAGTTCATAAGGAATGGTGTCTGCCATCTCAGCCATCTTTTCTATAGGATTATGGTCACCGAAGATCTCGATCTCACTTCCGACAACCACATCCTTTTTATCTGTAAGATCAATCATGCACATATCCATACAGATTCTTCCGCGAACCGGTGCTAGTCCTGCATCTGTCCATACGCTGTACCTGTTGGACAAGGATCTCCAGAAACCGTCTGCATATCCATAAGGTATAACTCCGATTCTAGTATCACGTTCTGTAGTGTAAAGTCCGCCGTAACTTATCTTTGTTCCTTCGGGATAAATCTTTATGGTGCTGACTGTGGTCTTCATAGACATCATCGGTTTAAGACCAAGGCGCTTGGCAAACTCTCCATATCCGTAAAGCAGGAGTCCCGGTCGAACCATATCAAGATAAGTTTCCGGATAGTCAACTGTAGCTCCGGTATTGGCACAATGTCTCAGCTTAAACTTCATGTCAAGTTTCTTTTCAACCGCATCCACCACATCGGTAAAAAGTTTGAACTGATGCTTCGTATAATCAACGCACTCTTCACCGGGTTCGTCCGAAACCGCAAAGTGGGTAAATATGCCCTCAGGCTCAAGTCCCGGAAGTGTGCAGGCGTACGCAATTCCATCAACTCCGTGCTGGAAATAATCATTCTCACAGATATATCCGAGTCTGGACATACCGGAATCAACTTTAATATGTATCTTCAATGTTCCGCCATACTTTACCGCTTCCTCGCTGTACTCGATGGCCTTTGCCTCGCAGGTAACAGCCTGAGTAATGTTAAAACAGATAAGACGGTCAACCTGTTCTCTGGGTGTATGTCCAAGTATCAGTATCGGCATGGTAATGCCATTGAATCTAAGTTCCATGGCTTCATCAATACTGCTCACTGCCAGATAGTCCGCCCCGAGTTCCTGAAGTTTCTGTCCAACCTGAACAGACCCATGGCCGTAAGCATCAGCCTTTACCACTCCGAGAAACTTTACGTCTTTTCCTATATATTCTCTTATTTTATTGTAATTGAATGCCAGGTTATCGAGATTTATCTCAGCCCAGGCTCTTCTTAATGTAGATATCATTGGTAATATAATTCTCCAATCTTAAGGTAGTTATGATGCAGCTAATTAAAAAGACTAATGCTTTATTCTTCATCATAAAATCACATACGTTTCATTCTATCACTTCCTGGACGAATTTGTTCATTAAAAAATTTTAACGAACGAATAATCCCATTCAAAAACCGGAGCAACCCTATAAGGCGCTCCGGTTTTTGAAAATTATATTTATATAGAATGGAGTAATTGTGCTCAGAAAATACATATTCATCAAGTATATAATCCACCAAATACGTTTGAAATACTGATTTTCTATCAACCGGCTTTGCAGACAGTTACATTTTCTATGTTGATATTGTGACCGCTGTAATTACCCGGAACTACTTCCTTTTCATGCTTTGCAGCTGTAACTATCTTTGAAAAATCAATTCCGGTCTCATAACCCATCTCATTAAGCATCCATACAACATCTTCTGTTGCCATATTTCCTGATGCTCCAGGTGCAAACGGGCATCCGCCGATACCGCCAAGAGTTGACTGTACTTCCGTCACCCCTTCTTCAATCGCAGCCATAGTATTTACGATGCCTAATCCTCTCGTATCATGGAAATGTACAGAAAGCTCAAGTTCAGGATAAGCCTCCTTTATTGCGCGAATAACATTTTTCACCTGAACAGGATCTGCTATGCCTATGGTGTCGCAAAGACAGCATGCCTTCATTCCTGCATCAACATAATCCTTCATAAAGGTAACAAGCCTTGCAGGATCCTCAAACTTTCCTTCAAAAGGACATCCGAATGCAGTTGCCAGATCCACGATGATATCAAGATCAGGGTAAGTGTTTCTTATCTCCTTAAATGCTTCGATGGACTGCTCATGTGTACGGTTAATGTTGGCCTTATTATGACTAACGCTAAAAGAAACTACATAGCATACCTTTCTGAGTCCAAGTTCATAAGCATTTGTTGCTCCTCTTAAATTTGGAACAAGTGCGAAAAGGTCTGCCTCGGGGTGTTTTTCCAAAACCGCCTTTGTAACATCAGCTGCATCGGCAAGCTGAGGGATAGCCTTCGGACTTACAAATGAAGTAAACTCAATATGATTAACACCTGATTCAATAATACTGTCAATGATTGCAATCTTCTCTTCCGTCGGGATCATGGAACATTTTATACTCTGAAATCCGTCTCTGGGACCGACTTCGTAAACTTCAATTTTCTTTGACATAAAAAATCCTTTCTACCAGCATCAATCCATGTACTGGTGTCGAACCTCTATTTCAGTCACTGTCAGACATTTACATAAACCTTCAGAATTTTGTCGAATCCAACATCCTGTACATGAAACAATGCTTCTCTCAATGATTTATTTATTTTTAAACGCTGATTCAGATGACACCCTTAGCCTTAAGCTCTGAAAGCTTAGTCTGATCAAATCCAAGGTACTCACCATAGATAGAAGCATTATCTTCTCCAAGAAGAGGTGCAGCTTTACGCGGACATGACTTTGTGCGTGTGAGCTTCTGGGCAGTCGCGGTTACATGAAGCTTTCCGATACCCGGCTGATCGATCTCAGGAAACATTTCTCGAGCTCCCGCAATCTGGGGATCCTTGACCATACGATCAATAGTATTTACGGCACTTGCAGGGCAACCTGCTCCGTTAAGAATCTCATCAACCTCCTGAATGGTGTGAGCGCTACTCCATGCCGATACGATCTTTCTTAGTTCTGCGTGGTTTGCAACGCGATCCTTAGCCTCAAGGAATCGCTCGTCCTTTGTCAGTTCAGGTGTACCCATGACATCACAGAGAATTGCAAACAGCTTATTATTTCCTGCTGCGATGATTACATCACCATCCTTTGCAGGGAATGAGTCGTAAGGATAAATCGACTCATAACGATTTCCGATACGCTGAGGTATACGTCCTGTTGACTGATAAATCATGGTGATGTTTTCCATAGCAGAAACAACAGAGTCTACAAGAGCAACATCAACCTTTTCACCGAGACCGGTTTTCTCACGATTTACAAGTGAGGCCAAAACACCGATAACCATGTTAAGACCGCCAAGAACATCACCCATAGGTGTACCTACTCTTGTGGCAGGGTCATCAGGCCAGCCTGTTGTACTCATAAGTCCACCCATTGCCTGTCCGACAATGTCATAACCTGCACGCTTGCTGAGTGGGCCTGTATGTCCGAAACCGGAAACGGATCCATATATGATCTGAGGATTTATCTTCTTAAGTTCCTCATAACCAAGTCCAAGCTTCTCCATGGTTCCCGGGCGGTAATTCTCTATAACCACATCCGCCTTTTTTACAAGACCCTTGAAAATTTCCTTACCTTCAGGATCCTTAAGATTCAGAGTGCAGCCAACTTTGCTTCTATTGAAATTTGTGTAGTAAACACTGTTATCATTTATGAAAGGTCCCATCTTACGTGTATCATCACCGCCGTTTGGATTCTCAACCTTTATAACTGTGGCACCCATATCCGCCATTATCATTCCTGCATAAGGACCTGCTAAAACACGTGTCAGATCCAGTACTACTATTCCATCCAAAAGTCCTTTTTCCATTGTTATTTCCTCACAATACTTAATTCATTTAATGACGTGAGTGTCAAAAGTATTTGCCACCCACTGATTAACGCCAACGCACACATTCGTATCCAATGAGCTACTCATAATTTAATTGCAGTTTATTATTTCTTTTTATTCACATATTTAGTGGTATTTTCTTTTTTAGTCTGTACTTCGTTTGATATCAAAGGACGCTGTAGAGCCCCAAAAGAGCTGCTGTCACGATGATTCCAAGAGCCAGCGCCGACACTCCGAAAAGCTTGATAAAAAGCTTGTTTTCTTTTTCCTTAGTGAATTCAGGGTCTGTGGCATTGGCTGCCATGATAAGCCCACCGCCTGTTGATGCAGGACTGAGTCCCGCAAATGCTGCGGTCAGACACATTATGCTGATAAGTCCGCTGGCAGGAACACCTACCTTACCGGCTATATCACCCACTGTCGGAACAAGGGTAGGCCATACTACTCCTATGGCTGAACTGAACCATGACATGATACCTGCTGTAAGTCCCTGAATGGCAACCGCTGTTCTCGGACTCATAATAGATGCAAGTCCCTGTGAAAGAAGATTTACTCCCTCAACGGCGATAACTGTTTCCATGAGCATTCCGAAACCCGTAACCATAAGAAGTGTTGACCATGAGATGGTTTTGAACACCTTTTTTTCATCCGCTGCTTTGATAATGATGAGAAATACTCCAACTGCGAAAGAGATAAGTCCCACATTTCTTTTGAAAAGTGCACACGAAACTATAACCATCAAAAATCCTATAAGTGTACAGGCCTGTCCGAAGGAGAATTTCTCCAATGTTTCAGCCTCCATCTTTTTGGTCTCTACCTTATGTCCTTTGAAAACAAAAAATACTACTATGGAAATGAATACTGTAGTGAGAACTGCATAGATAAGAAGTGATGTCTGATAGCCATTGATATTCTGTGGCTCCGCAAGACTTCTGATAAGAACCGATTCCGGTGTGATGGGGGAGAAACGCCCGGCAAAAGAACCAATCTCGCCGATTAAAGCAAGCATTATCGGGTCATAGCCTGTGGACTTTCCAAGAGGTAATGAAAGGGCTGCTGCTATTCCAAGTGCCGGAACGCATCCGGGGCCTATGGCAGCTATTCCAAAACCGATGAGATAAATAAGAAATGGTGCGACGATGGCGTGTCCGCCAGAGAGTCTAAGAAATTTTTTACTGATAAGTTCCAATGATCCGTTTGATATACCAATGGAGCAAAGAAATGAAACTCCCAAAAGCATGATGAACAGGCTGGCACTGAAACCTTTGATAGTAGTTGAATCCGACTGCCCGATGAATGTTGCAAATACTGTAACGGCAAGAATTGCCACAAGACCGACATTTACCTTACGGAAAAATCCGATCATGATAACCGCTATCAGTACAATCAGGGACACGAGAGCAATGCTGTTCATAAAAAATGTTACAACCTCCTGAATTGAAAAAGTGTTATGAAAAACGTTTTTCCTCTTGTCATTACAATATCAGAAGGTTTAATATAAATAAAATATCTGTTTTGTATCAATCGATAGTTATTGCCTATCGATTGATACATTCATTAGGAGTGTTTACTTAATGAAACTTTCACAAATGCGTTATTTTTCAGCATCATGCCATATAGGCAATATAAGTAAAGCAGCCGATGAGCTGCATATATCGCAGCCATCCGTCACAACAGCTATTAAAGCTCTTGAAGATGAACTGGGAGTGGCATTGCTCCACAGAAGCGCGCGAGCGGTTTCACCAACGCCGGATGGAGAACGTTTTCTTCTTCGTTGTGATGAGATACTTGCTATGACAGATGCACTTGTTCAGGAATTTGCAGAAATAGGTCTCAAACACAAAACAATCAATGTAGGAATCCCACCTATGATCGGCTCTATCTTATTTCCGGAGATTTTTAATTCGTTCAGAAGCAAACATCCTGAAATACAGATTAATCCCGTTGAGATAGGTTCTCAGCTCGCTCAGGAAGAGGTTATGAATGAGAAGCTTGACTTTGCCGTTATAACTATGGGCGCTACTGTAGCTTCAAGACTTGACTACATAAAGCTCACGAGCTTTGATCTCAACTACTGCGTAGGACCAAACCATCCTCTCTGCACAAAAAAGACTGTCTCCTTAAAGGAGGCAGCCAATTATCCCATGATTTTGTTTTCCGGTGGTTACTACCTGAAACAGCTTATAGACAGCCGTTTCAGGTCACTGAATCTGAATCCCAATATTCTGTTTCATTCAAATCAGCTAACCACCATAAAAAGCTTTATCAAAGATGATATAGCAAGCGGATTCATCATGCCTCAGATCATCAACAAAGAGGACGGTATCATCCCTATCCCGGTTGAAGAAGATCTCCGCATGAACGTGGCGGTAATCTGGAGAAAAGACGACTACCTCACTAAAGAGGCCAAAAGTTTTATTGCCTTCTGCAGAAAGACCTTTGAAACAAAGCATATAAAATAATAATCATGTCATTAACGGGATCCTCATAAATGTAATCTTATGAATTGCTTCTCTCATCTAAATGCTTGTTTTTAGCCATTTATTACTGACACACAGATGTCAATCTAATCGGCTATAATTCTTCGTAACTTCTTATGTACTTTCACATAAGGAAATCCCAAATTATAAAGGACAAGGCAGTTCAAATACCTTGTCCTTTACAATTTGGGATAAATATAATGAATAGTTTTGATTTAGCTTTTGGAGTCTATCATGATATGAGTGCCATGAAGTCCATCTCCCACTTTTGTAATGATTCGCATGGGAGCAGGCTTATGACATTTAGATCTGATTATTTTTTTGCGTGTTCAGCAGCTTCTCTGCCTGCTATGTATCCCATATAGGCATCAACGCCAAGGGCTTCCATGCCGGGATAGAAGTCACCTATGAGGTCACCGGAAGAAATGAGTCCTGCAGCGTAGAGCCCTTCGATTGGCTTGTTTTCTGCAGTCATCACCTGCGCCTTATCATTGGTAACGATTCCGCCGTACTCGCCTCTTGTCATGTCATATTCCTTAACAGCATAGTATGTTCCGTCATCAATAGGATCCAGGAACCTGGCATCTTTACGGAAGTCCTTATCCTCTCCGGCTTTGCACATTTCATTATAGTGTGAAACAGTATCGAGGAAAGCATTAACATCCACTCCCATATCTTCTGCCAGCTTTTCGAGAGAGTCTTCCTGGTATGCTTCCAAATAAGCACTGCCATTTTTTGTTGCCTCAAGATACTTATCAAGATTAAGAAAACGATCTGCTGTGCCCTGATCCATTACGACCCATCCATAGTCAGGTGCCTCCTTCTCGATAAAGTATTCCATCTGGAAATGCGTACCTACTGTTTCAGAAACAGGGCGTTCTGCCTTGCTGTTGATAAGCAGACAGTCATAGGGATAACTGTTCCATGGCTGACCTACCACAGGCATATCATAAGGATCCGGTGCAAATATACCGCTCATTTTGTGCTGGTATGAGTAGACATCTGCGCCAAGTTCTCTGGCCATGATTATTCCATCACCTGTATCTCCTACGCATGCAGCTGTAAAGTTATACTCTGCACCCGGATCAAGTTCCCTGCAAAGCTCCTTGTTACGGGCATATGTGCCTGTTGCAAGCACTACAGCTTTTGCATGGAATTTTTTTACTCCATGATCTGTATCGCATTCAACACCGGTCACGTTGCCGTTTTCAGAAAGAAGCCTGGTTGCCGGAGTATCAGTAAATACGTCGACATTATTCTTTTCAATATAGTTCATAAGTGTGGCAAGAAGATACTCTCCGCCCTTTGGATGTACTTCCGCGTCAGCAAGCTCAATAGCGGAAGCATTTTTCAAAGCTTTCTCAGATGCATCCACACCCCAGCCTGTTTCCATAAAAGGTTTACCGTTTACACCCATTCCTGTAAAGTCGCTGATTATCTCCGGAGAATTACCCATGGCCGTTTTAAGTTTCTCAAGATCAATCTTGTTGTCATACTGTGTATTACGGTCAACCCATATTTGCATTTTCTCAGGCACTTCCTCTTCAGTAAAAGCTGCAACAAATGCTCCTGACGAGAAAATAGATGTGCCACCTACGATATCGAGTTTTTCAATAAGAGCCACATTCGCGCCTTCACTGCTTGCTTTTGCAGCTGCCTGAATTCCGGAAAAGCCGGCACCAACTACAACAACGTCATATGTGTAGTCTTCATCAATGATATCCTTTTCGATTGTCCTCTGCTTCCATTCGGCAACATCGGCTCCCGCCTGCTCTAATGCATTTGCTATTGCAAGCTTAATGGCACCGGAAGAGACTGTTGCACCGGATACAGAGTCAACAGCCAATGACTGGTTTTTTATTACCGCTTCAGATATCAGCTGAAGTGCTTTATCCCCAACACCGGCAGTCTCATTGTCATCAATGATTTCAATGTTCTCAATCTTATCATCTGTCACTGTGACAGCAATTTGAATCTCACCATCCATACCTTGTGCTGATGCATTGTAAGTACCTGAAGTCATGGTTTGGACTGCAGAAGATGTTTCATTTGGGATTTCTTTTGTCAAAGATTCAGCAGCGTCACTTCCATGTGTGGTTGCCATCGGGACTTCTGAACTGCCTCCACATCCGGTCACGCTTCCCATAAGCATCATTACCGCAAGAGAAGCCGTCATAATTCTACGCATAATATTCAATTCTCCTTTTCTTCGATATCTGAAACCATCTGCGCCTCTGTAATCGCATATTCCCGGTCACTTATGTCTGACATGCATATGCTTATCTAACAGGTTCCATGATAGTTTCCGAAATCTTATAATCGTAATCAGGATATCCAATACAACTGTGTTTTCATGATAACAAAGAACGAATTATATGAAAAATATGGGTTTTGTATCCATCGATAGAAATTGGCTATGGTTCAGCACCATCAGAAGCATCATGTGGTTGTGTACCATTAATTCATAGACAAACCATTTAAGCAACTGAAAATGCAAATTATACGTCATTTGACCATATATCATAAAAATGTGATAAGATGATTGAAACTATACAAAAGGAAAGGTTCTTTATGGAATTCAGAGGAAAGAAAATAGAAGATCTCATTATTACACTTCCATTTATGGATGGAACAACCGCAGATTATGGCGTTCATAAATATTTTAAATTTGAAGGAAAAGAGTACTTCGCCATGCTTCCGCTTATCGGAAAGAAAGAACTGGATCATACAAAGAATATTTCTTTGTATGAAGTCCAGGAAGATGCCGATAAGAATCCGGTTGTCGTTTATATAGAGGATGACGCGGAATTTGAAAAAGTGGCGAATTACTATTCGAATACATTAAAATAACGATCTTGCCAAAAAAATCAGCGTCTTCTCCGAATCAGGAGAGGACGCTGTTATATTTTCAGAAAATAAATTCAGATGGAAACAAACCAAATGTTTGATCACCTGAGTACATTAAACCCAATGCTTATCCTCAAGACTTCAGAAAACAGAATACATAGGCGCCCGCTTAGCGCGACCGGAGCAGAAACGTTCCCCCGAGTCTAAACCCTGCTGAACGCAAAAACAGTCCAAAGGAAAACCTCTGGACTGTTGAGAAGCGCGAGACGGGGATCGAACCCGCGATCTTCTCCTTGGCAAGGAGACGTAGTACCACTCTACTACTCGCGCATTATTAATGTCCGTTCAACTTTCATTTCTGTGAAGAACGAAAACATTATACAAAAGATGAGAAGACTCAGTGTGAATGTTATCGCTAAATCTGTCATCTTGATGCCCAGAACCGGAATCGAACCAGTGACACGAGGATTTTCAGTCCTCTGCTCTACCAACTGAGCTATCTGGGCAACTAAGCGGGTGATGGGAATCGAACCCACATGTTCAGCTTGGAAGGCTGACATTCTACCATTGAACTACACCCGCAAGAGCTTTTTGCGAACCGCTTATCGGTGACGCGAGTGTTATATTACACAACCGAAGCTCTAATGTCAACATAAAATATCATTTTTTATTTATTTTATTTTTAGAATTAAAATTCCGCCGTCCGGCACTATAAATATCAGCGCTTCTGACAACCTAAAAATTCTCCGTACATCCATTTGTCACCCAATTATAAATATATGTTCCAAGATCCAGCGAAAAGCTTTCCGCTCCTGCAATTACATCATCAAGGTTTTTATTCATAAGCGACCAGAATTCATCGGCATTCCCGGGTTCAATTGACACTTCTACATATTCTCCGCTACCATCCTGAACCATATCCTTGTAGACGTGTTCCACTGCATAAAAGCTGAAGAAAAGTCTGTCCTTGCCGATTTCGTTGTATATTGCCACTACAGCTTCATCGCGAAAAGCATTGGCAAGATACTTAACCAGGTATTCTTTGTCGTCTTCCATCTCCTGAGTATACTGAAAATACATTTCAGCCAGGGTCTCTTCTGAAATAAAATCCGACAAAACTTTATCGTAAATGTCCTCACACAAATCTGTTTTATGATATTTTATCTTTATATAGTCCGTATATATCAGGAGAAGCGTTACAGCCCTGAATACAGCCCTGTAATAGCTGTCCTCGTCTTCATAAGCGCTGAGGCCCTGATGCTCCAGAATATGCCACATATTTTCATACCAGAACTTATCTCTCTGACTTTCCCAATACAAAAAAGGCTTATATATACATTCTATATCTTCAAATTTCAAACTTCCTCTTGCATCTACATTTTCATACATATGCATACCTCATA
The DNA here is from genome assembly GCF_900113415.1 of Oribacterium sp. WCC10. Taxonomy (GTDB): domain Bacteria; phylum Bacillota; class Clostridia; order Lachnospirales; family Lachnospiraceae; genus Oribacterium. Next base: position 19,420 of record NZ_FOPH01000018.1, read on the forward strand.
TTGTTCCGAAGTTTCAGATCACAATAACTGATAACCACGCTACCCGATTTATATCGTCAGAAATATGCTTTTTTATAAAATGATGTAAGGGTAAAAAAATATCATGATTCAAAACTCACATTCGCCGAACCCCGAGTGCCTGCCAAACATAATTGCACAATAAAACAAAACAGATCTGCCATAATGACAGACCTGCATTGTATGTGGATATTTATTTTAGGTTTATAAAAAACTGTGCTTTATTTCAGCCGCGCAGAAATGTTTCTGTGTCAGATATTGCAATACTGCAAATCAGGCTGATTCAGAAACAAAGATTCATATATGCAGCTAAAATGTAACGACTTAATAAGGGCGTCAACAGATGAATCTGTCCCCTCTATCACTCTGCATCCTTCTTGAGAATTCCAAGAAGAGCACAGGTCACAACTGAACCGATGAGCCATGCAACAATATACATGAACGGGTTACCAACTGTTGCAAATACGAATATTCCGCCGTGAGGAGCTCTGAGTGTGCATCCAAATAGTGCTGAAAGAAGTCCTGCTACACCTGCGCCTGCCATAGTAGCCGGAATAACATGTCCCGGATCGGCTGCTGCAAACGGAATAGCGCCCTCGGTAATGAATGAGGCACCCATGATAATATTGGTGATCCATGAAGATCTCTCTGCCACAGTAAACTTCTTAGGGAAAAGCTTACATGCAAGTGCTATACCTACAGGAGGAACCATACCGCCGGCCATAACTGCTGCCATAGAGATAAAAGCTGCACTTTCAAGAGAAGGATCCACAGCTGCCTGAGCAAGCATACCTGTACCAAATACATACGCTGCCTTGTTGATAGGACCACCCATATCGATAGCCATCATCGCACCGAGGAGAAGACCTAAAAGCCAAATTTGTCCGCTTGCGTAGATTGCATTAAGCGCTGAAGAAAGTGCTGTATTGATAAAGCCGATGATCGGGTTAAAAATGAAGCACATCAGTACGCCTACGATAAAGATACCGCAGAGTGGATAGATAAGTATCGGACGGATACCTGCAAGAGACTCAGGAAGGTTCTCTGTAGACTTCTTAAGCCAGTTAACAACATATCCAGAAAGGAAACCGATAACAATACCGCCAAGGAAACCGGATACGGTATTTACGCCGTCAGCAGAAAATGCAAACTTTGATATAAACTGTCCAAAAGCTCCTGCATTACTGCCGAGACTTGTCCATGTATCAAGATAGCCTGCAAGGGCTGCATTACCGGATGCTGCAAGCATACCGCCTGTAAAACCTACTGCAAGACCCGGACGATCAGCTATGGAGTATGCAATATATCCTGAAAGAACAGGAATCATGAGACCCATTGCCTGTCCGCCGACATACTTTAGGAATGCTGCAAGAGGTGTGGCTGAACCGAAGCTTCCTCCTGCACTTGCGCCGTAACCTGCAAGAGTATCAATAAGGAATGCAATGGCAACAAGGATACCGCCTCCGATAACGAATGGAAGCATGTGTGAAACACCGCTCATAAGGTGAGTATATGCCTGATGACCTACACTTCCCTGAGCCTTGTCATCAGCTTTGCTCTCTGTCATGCCGGAACCTGTATATAACGGAAGTGAACCGCTGACTGCCTTCTCAATGAGCTCCTTAGGTTTATTGATTCCTTCAGCCACCCGGACCTCAAGAACAGGCTTTCCTGAAAAACGATCCATAGGTACTTTTGCATCTGCAGCAACGATGATACCCTTTGCATCCTTTATCTCATCATCAGTAAGGATGTTCTTGGCTCCGCCGCTTCCTCTTGTCTCAACCTTAATCCTCACGCCCATTTCCTTGCCGGCTTTTTCAAGTGCTTCAGCAGCCATATAAGTATGAGCAATACCTGTAGGACATGACGTAACAGCAAGAACCTCATATCCATCGGAAGATGCTGCTGCATTTTCTTTGGCAGCCTCCTCTGCATCCTTTGCATCCTCTGCCTTCTCAATAACCGAAAGGAACTCTTCCGGTGTCTTTGCAGCACGAAGACCATTTACGAAATCTTCGTCCATAAGCAATGTCGAAAGTCTGGACAGAACATCAAGATGAACATTATCTTTTGTATGTGGCGCAGCTATAAGAAAAACAAGATTAACCGGTTCTCCATCAAGAGCATCATAATCTACTCCGTCAGGAATGACCATGGCAGCAAGACCCGGAGCCTTTACTGTATCTGACTTGCAGTGAGGAATGGCAATTCCTTCACCTACACCTGTTGTTGACTCCTCTTCACGTGCAAAAACGCCCTTCTTATAAGCCTCTTTGTCCGTGAGATTTCCGCGCTTTTCCATGAGATCAACCATCTTCTCAATGGTTTCTGTCTTGTTTGAAACTTTACCATGAAGCTCAATACTTGACGGGGATAATAAATCTTTTACTCTCATTCTCAATCTCCTTCATTTAGTTAATATATCGCTCTCTGTCGAATTGCTTCAACAGTTCAACTACTTCTTCCTTTGTTGCAAGATTGTCGGAAAATGCCGATGCACTTCCCGTACATACACCCATGTAGAAAGCTTCTTCATAGTTTTCACCATGGAGGAATCCGGCAAGGAATCCGGCAACCATTGAATCTCCGGCTCCAACGGAATTTTTAACCTTACCCTTTGGAGGGTTACTTTCAAAAACCTCTCCTGTCTCTGTTACAAGAACAGCACCTTCACCGGCCATGGAAATAAGAACATTTCTTGCACCCATTTCCTGTATCTTCTTTGCATATGGAATGACTTCTTCCTTTTTGCTCAAGGTGACATTGAAAATCTCTCCAAGTTCATGATTGTTTGGCTTGATCAGGAACGGATGATACTTCAAAACATTAACAAGAAGGTCTCTTGTTGCATCAACAACTATTCTCAATTTCTTTTCCTTTAAATAGTCCATGATGTCACTGTACATAGACTCAGGCATAACTGAAGGAATACTACCCGCAAGTACAAGAATGTCGCCTTCTGCAAGCTTATCCAGCTGCTTGTAAAGCTTATCTATCTCAGCTTTTCCGATAGCCGGCCCCATTCCGTTTATCTCTGTCTCATTGTTACTGCGAAGCTTTACGTTTATTCTCGAAATACCGCTTGCTACCTCGATAAAATCAGACTTGACATTTCTCACCTTCAAAAGTCTCTCTATCTCACGTCCGGTAAATCCCGCCATGAAACCGAGAGCCATACTTTCAAGTCCGAGATTCTGGAGAACCATTGAGACATTAATACCCTTACCACCCGGAAACATAAGCTCGGTGTTTGTGCGGTTTGTCATGCCTACTTTGAAGTCATCCACCGAAACGATATAGTCCAGAGAAGGATTAAAAGTAACTGTATAGATCAATTGTCATACCTCCATAACATTCTTTTTATCTTTATATTTCTTTGTTGCATAATCTGTGATTACCGTTGCGCTTTCAAAGGTACCGAAGGTGATGGATGCAACATTATCAAATTTACTCTTGTCACAAAGTACATATGAGGTTCTGCACTGACGCATGGCAGTACGCTTGACCATAGCCTCTTTTATCTCAGGTGTCGTAAAACCTTTGTCAATGCTCACACCGTTCGTTCCGAAAAAGCCCTTTGTGAAATTGTACTTTTGAAGTGACTCGATTGCCTCTTCGCCAACGATCGCTTCAGTCAGATTTTTGAACTCTCCCCCTAAAATAGAGACTCTGAATCCTTTCCCTGAAAGCTGCATGGCATGAGGAAGTGAATTGGTCACATACATGCTGTTTCTATTCGTCAGATAAGGCAACATTCTTGCGGTAGTAGTTCCGGCATCAATATATACAAAGTCATCATCTTCTATCAGGGAAGCGGCTAATTCTCCAACCTTCTGTTTTGCATCCACATTAAGAGCCATTCTGTTGCTAACACTGTCATCATGGGTAAAAAGCGAACCCTTAAGACTTGTAGCACCTCCACGCACACGTTTCAAAAGTCCGTCCTTGTCAAGAAGCGACAAATCTCTCTTTATAGTAGATTCCGATACATTCAATTCATCCATCAGTTCTGCAATCGTTGCTGTACCTGCTGAGTCCACTAAAGAAAGTATTCTCGCAAATCTTTCCTCGGCCAGCATCTTTTCACCTCCATTCATCGTTCAATCATTTTCGGTCAGTATCGTTCATTTACGTTTATAATAAATGATGTTTGCATTCAGATTCAATCATTTTCGGTCAACTTCGTCGCAGAAAAATTGTATCAATTTTTGTGCAATATGCCGAAGCCGGCACTTCACGCATCTGATTCTCTATCAAATAGCACAATTAAAAATCCCATACGACAAATAAAAAATACCAACATATTTCAACGGTTTTAACTCTGTTCGCTCTTATTTGTATTTCTGTCGCAGTATAATTAACGGAAGTATAGAATAGGAGGCTAAAACACGATAAAAGCTACCTTGAATGAGATAAGATTCAAGGTAGCTTTTTCATTCGAATTTATATATATCAATAGTACTTATAAAACCTTCTGTATTTAACAATCATACATATAGTGAGCAGTAATGAACCAAGTTCTACAATAACCACTATCGCCCAAAGTGACTGACCGCCGAATATAAGAGGCAGCAGCAGGATCATGGAAACCTCAAGAACAACAGAACGTACGACAGACAGAAGTGCTGAAATTTTGCCATTGTTAAGGGCGGTAAAAAGTGCCGAGCCGAAGACATTAACACCCATCATAAGAAATGCAAGGTCATATATCATCATACCTCTCTTGGTAAGATCCAACAGTTCAGGATCATAACCCACGAAAACCTTTGCAAGAATTCCGGCTGTTAACTCCGCGATTATGGTCAAGACAACTCCTGTGGTAATAATAAGACGCATACTTCTGTTAAAGAGATTCTTCAATTCATCCTTGTTGTTTGCGCCGAAATGATATCCGATGACAGGTGAAACACCCATTGCGTAACCGAAATATATGCCAATGAAAATAAAATTCACGTACATGATAACACCATATGCCGCAACGCCGTTTGTTCCGATGAAGTATAATAGCTGTCGGTTGTAAAGCATACCTACGATGGACGAAGCCGCATTAGACATAAACTCACTGGATCCATTGGTACATGTACGGAAGATTGCATTGCCGTTCCAATGAGTCCTTCCAAGTCTTAATATCGTTTTGTTTGGCATCAGGAAATATATAAAAGGTATTATTCCGCCAACTATCTGACTGATAACCGTAGCCCACGCGGCACCCGAAAGCCCCATCCCAAGCACGGCCACAAGGCAGTAATCAAGAACCATATTGGTGACACCGGCAATTACTGTGATCCAGAATCCCATTTTGGGACGTTCAGCGGTGATGAGGAAGCTCTGGAAAAGGTGCTGAAGCATAAATGCTGTCATTCCCACCATGTTGATGCGGGCATACAGGATACTGTAAGGCAGAAGTTCATCTGTAGCGCCAAGGAGTACAGCTGCCTGAGGTGCAAATATATATCCCAATATCGAAAAAATGATTCCGATAATGATCAAAACGTATGTGATAAGTGAGAATATCTCATTGGCCTGCTTTGTCTTCTGCTGACCGAGTTTCATAGCCACAAGTGCCATCCCGCCGGAACCGAACATAAATCCGACTGCCGAAATGACCATCAGAAACGGCCACATGATGTTGAGTGCCGCAAACGGAACAGCTCCCGCATAGTTTGAAACGAAATATCCGTCAACCATTCCATATATGGATGTAAAGATCATCATCATGATGGATGGCCTCGTAAATTCTATAAGTTTTTTATAATCAAAGTGGTCAGCTATGCTGATCTGCTTTTTCGTTGTCATATTTCTCCTTTTCTCTGTTTTTTATTTCTATAAGTGCCATTAATTTAAAGTATTTACAGCCACCATTTACCCTGAAAACATAATTTCCCGAGGACGGCCGGATAAAAAGTCTCAGAGCCACTGCCATAAAGCCCTTTTATCTCAAACCTGAGCTCTTTTCGATGAAACGTTCCAGAAATCTTCTGTTAAGATCCAAAAATACTATCTGCTCTTCCTCGGACCACGAACTGAAAGCTTCATTCTCGATCTGAATGATCTTTTCAGCAGTATTTTTCGAAAGCTCCTTGCCTGTTTCAGTTAGAAATACTTTTGTATTTCTTCCGTCACCCTGCTTAAGTATAAGAAGCCCCTTCTGTTCCATCTTTTTGATGGCGGAATTGATAGTTGATTTACTCTGTCCGCTTAATTTGTAGATAAGACTTTGATTGCATCCGTCACCTTCGGAATTAATAGTATAAAAAATATCAAATTCGCTGTCTGAGAGTCCGGCGGAAACTATTGCCGAATGATATGCGCCTTCAATCTGCCCCATAATATTGTTAAATTCTCTTAATTTTACGACCATGATATTCTCTCTTTCTCCGTTAGTTAATCATACATAACATAATGTAAGGGTCAAAAGTATCAAATCACGTGCTTGTGCGTTGATTTGATACTTTATGACCGACCTGAACACAAATGTGCGCGTTAGCGCTAATCGGTGAGTGGCAAATACTTTTTACACACAGCATAAGTAAAAGCAGAAAATGCCAGGCAACCGAAAAGTCCGAAATCGGACATTATAATAATGTACGATTTCGGACTTTGTCAAATACTTTATACTTTTTTAATCTTTAGCTTCTACCAACTTTGAATCCACCAGTGCGTAATATTCAGCTTCACCTTCCTGATACCGGTCAAATCTCCCTACAACACAAACACTGTTTCCTTCTTTCGGAAAATCATCAGGATAATGATACTCGTCCGTAACAAAAAACTCCATTCCCTGGGCACAGCATCCCAATGCGTCCTGAATGATACAGCCAAAGTAAACATTTCCATCGGTTTCATCACGAAAAGTAGTAAACAGTCCCTCCATCTTAATGATTTTCCCGACATACTCTTCAGGCTCCATCATCATGTCGAAAACCTCAGCATATACCATATCTGCATTCATTGATGTGAGATCTATGTCTATACCTTCAGTTTTGCCGGTTACAGTTCTGTCCTCTTCCTGATTCCTATCAGGAACAAAGTATTCACTTTCACTAAGGTATGTTTCATCAATGTTCTGCCATGTTTCAGTTTCCGACTGAACATCATTTTGACTATCCTCTTTAGACATTTCCTGCTGAAGAATATCATTTACACTCTTTATATTACCTGAAACCACTGTACCTCTGCAGGATGAGTCTCCACAGGCAATAAGTGTAAATGCGGAAATACAACCTATTCCTGTTTTTAAATATCCCGTAAATCTCATATGTTTATTTTTAAATATTTTTCCATGATACAGAACATTATAAACGTCACCACATCAGCCGCAACTATGGTTGACCCCACCGGTGTTCCCGCAAGAATGGCTATAAGTATTCCTGACAAAGCACAAATCACAGAAATCACCGCTGAACATATGGTGACGCTTTTGAAATTTCCGAATACCCGCATGGCAGACAATGCAGGAAATATTACAAGTGCGGAAATCAAAAGTGACCCCACAAGGTTCATGGCAAGAACTATGATTACAGCCACAACCACAGCAATCAAAAGATTATAGTTTTTTGTTTCAGTTCCGCATGCATTTGCAAAATTCTCATCAAAGGTCACTGCAAATATCCTGTTGTAAAACATGATAAAAATAATCAGTACAACAACAGACAGAATAATACACAGCCATACTTCCTTTTTTGTAAGTGTAAGTATTGAAGTCGACCCAAACAACGTGCTGCACACATCACCCGAAAGATTTGACGATGTAGAAAAGATATTCATCAGCAAATATCCGAATGCCAGGGCTCCGACAGAAATCATGGCTATAACCGCATCTCCGTTGATCTTTGAATTCTGACCGGTACGAAGCAGAAGTATAGCGCTCAAAATGGTTACGGGAAGTATGATGACCATTTTATTGGTCATAATTTGTGGCTTCCTGAAGGGCATCCGTAACCCACTCATCGGATTCTCCACCCACATAGATAAACATATCGCAGGAGGAAATCTTCATGATATCTTCAGCTGTTGGCTGAAAACTGTGAAGGTCAACGCCGTTATCAAGAAGCATAGTAACTTCCGCATCGGCAGGATTTCCGCCAAGAACATTCTTAACCCAGTCATACTCCGGGAAAATTGTTGTAACTATCTGAAGCTTTTTCTTATCTGATGAATCTAAAGAATCGGATGATTCAGAATTTGTTTCTGTCTCCGACGATGAAGTATTATCCAATGTCTCAGTTGAAGATTCTGTGGTAACATTCTCATTTGATTTTTCCTTTGAATTCGGAACACTTGTAGAATTGCATGCTGAAAGAAAACCGACCATCATAAGGGCGGCTGTAAATACTGATATTAACTTTTTCATGATAAACCTCCGATTATCCGGAATCATTAACCGGATATGTCCGATAAATTTGTAAAAGCGCAGGTAATAAGTCTGATTCAGCGCATTACATACACTAAAACAGACTTATCGGGTTTTAATTCACTCTTCCGGAGGTTTAATTGTTAAGGCGGACTTTCCGTGTCACCGGAGTATCCTGTCCACATGTAAAAGCCGGAATATAAAAAGAAAAACTAAAGAAAACAACAGGAAGGAACAGAAATACAACGGGTACTGTTCCGCCGCCAAGTTTACGAAGTGTATTCTCACAAAGCTGAATGCACTCACAAACCGGACAGTCTTCTCCTGTACAATTGTGATCTGACTCAGCAGCAATGAACGCAGCGGAAAGAAGTACAAAAACAAGCATCATCATTGCAATGATGCCACAGACGAACTTTTTATATTGTGAATTTTTTAAAAGATTCATCCATCTTTCCTTTCCGACAGTTTCAAGAATCATTGAATAACCTTGTATCGAAAGTACTGCCATCTCACCATGAATATTGCATCTGTACCCCGGCAGAACCATCCATTGTTACTTTTTGATGATGCTTAGCCCACTCTTCCCTGTGGGATGTAATGACACTGCATCTCAATACTTCAAATAACTCCAATCAGGCTCCTCAGTCAACTATATTTATCAATTGCAGATGCTACAGTTTCTCTAAGTACCGGAACAACTTCAGTCTGAAACCATGGATTAGTTTTTTGCCATCTAAAATTCAACGGACTTGGATGCACAACAGGAAAATAATTCGGAAGATAATCCTTATATGCTTTTACTGTTTCTGTAAGGTTTGGTTTCATGTGATCCTTGAGATAATACTTCATGGCGTACTGCCCGATGAGTATCGTCATCTTTATCTCCGGCATCATTTCCAGAATCTTTTGATGATATTCTTCTGCAATAAATCTTCTCGGAGGCAGATCTCCGGTTTTTCCTTTTCCCGGATAATAAAAATCCATCGGAACTATGGCAATTTTCTCCGAGTAAAACATTTCCCTGTTGACTCCCATCCATTCCATGAGTTTTTCTCCGGATTTGTCATTAAATGGAATCAAAGTTTCCTCAACCTTTTTCCCGGGCGCCTGACCGATGATCAGTATTTTAGCCTTTTTATTAATCTGATATACCGGTGGTACATTCCGTTCCGTATATCCTGCATTTCTTGGATCTCTTTCAAGTTCTTTTGTTAATTCTTCTACCGTCATAGCTGTCACTGCATCCTAAACATATTATTAACAATCAAAACCAGAATACAGGGTTTCTACTAAAAAACTCTATCCCCGGTTCTCTTAAATCATACATCACCGGTCTTAAGAAAACTGTAGCCTGTGCAACAAATGTTTGTTTTCATTCTTTTATGAAACATTTCTGCAGTAAAGATTATCATTTATCATCCACTGTCTCTTGACTAATATAGAATTTGAAATAAACTGTGATATCATCAGTAAGTGGCAAACACTTTTGACCCTTACATCATACTAAAATAAAAAATCCATCACAGAGGTAACATATGTTAATCAACAGAGAAAAAGTAATATCAGCTTTTGATCGTTACACATCAGCCTATGATGTTACTGATATTAAGGTAAAACTAAAAATTGATCATACCTACAGAGTTGCAGAAATATGTGATAAGATATCAGATTCTCTTCACCTGTCAAAGGAAGATCGTGACACAGCATGGCTTTCCGGTATGCTTCACGACATAGGACGTTTTGAGCAGTTAAGAAGATATCATACATTTCAGGATAAAATCTCCTGCAATCATGCTGCTCTTAGCGCGGATATACTGTTTATGGACGGAAATATTCGCATGTTTACAGATGATTCTTCGGAAGATGAACTTTTGGAAAAGGTTATTCGTCTTCATAATGTTTACATACTGCCGGATGATCTCAGTGAAAGAGAACTTCTTTTCACGAACATTCTCAGAGATGCGGATAAGGTAGACATTATAAAAGTCAACTGCATCACACCGAGAGCAGAGATTTACGATATTCCGGAATCGGAGTTCAGAGCATCAACTATTTCTCAGAATGTTTATGAAGACATCATTTCAGAACATAATGTTGACAGAAACCACTCAAAGACTCCGGCTGACTATATCATCGGTCATATTGGCTTTGTGTACGGACTGGTATACAAACAGAGCTTCATTGAAGTTCGTCAGCAGGGCTATCTTGATCAGATGCTCGATTTCCAGAGTGATGTTTTAGATACAAAAGAGAAATTCAGGAAAATAAAAGAATCAATAAACAAATATATCGACAGACATATAGGATAAGTTCAGCATTTATACTGTCATAAAGAGAGGACGGGTACTGCAGGTTAATTAAACTCGCATGCTATACCCGTCCCTTTAGTTTGATTAGATGATTTTTAATTCAAAAAACAACTCAAAGAACAAATCAATCAGCCATCATTTTCATTCGCATAACTATATTCCTTGTTAAAAAAATCTATCAGCATTTCTCCCATTACCTCACTGCCCGCAATGTAGCTTCCATGATCCTGTCCCTGAAGGATAACCATGGTAGAATCCGGCAGATTATCTGCGATGAGTTCAGTTTCTGAACGAAGAATAAGATCGTTTTCGCCGGCCGTTACCAACACAGGAATTGCTATATTTTTCAGGCTGTCAGGATCAATGTGAGGTTCTGAAAGCATAAGTGTCACCAATGGATCCGGCTCTTTCTGATTCTTTGCAGTGAACTCTTCTATGAATGAAGGATCAAGTCCTTCTGGTGACATATTCGTTCCGCTAATCGCTAATGCTCCAAGTGTCCCCGGATGACTGATCTCCAACATAAGTCCGATGATTCCACCATCACTGTGTCCGTAAAGAGCAGGCTTATCCAAACCAAGTGTTTTTATGAAGCAGAATATATCTTCTGCCATATCACTGTAATGATATTCCGAAAGAGGTGCATTAGCTCCATGTCCTCTCGAATCAGGAGCATAAACTTTATAGCCGGCATCCACCAGTTGCCTGATCTCCGTATCAAATAAATGATGATCCTCGCCATTTCCATGCACCAATACTACAGGCTTGCCTTCTCCTGCCACAGCATAATGAAGAATAATGTTGTTAACAGTTACTTTCTTCAGTTCTCCATAATAGTTTTTGTTTTGTTGCATAGAATTTATAGATCGATGGTAAAATCATTGTTACCGAATCCGTCAACTGTAAAATAAACTCTCTTCTCTTCCACATTGACGAAGGTCTCAATCTTATCAGCATGAATATACGGATGCTTGACAAGATAATCTAAAACCTTGCTGTTGATGGTATCCTCAGTGTACTGTTTGTTTTCAAATTCAAATACAGTTTTTGCAAAATTGAATTTTTTTGCTGCTGCAATTTTAGCCGAAGTCTTTGGTTCAGCAGCAGTAACCTTTGGCTCTTTTACAGTTTTCTTTGTCCCGCGTTTTGCAGGATCTTTCTTTTCTGCCGCATCTTGATCTGTTGTCTTTACACTATCCTTTTTAGGTTTCGGCCCCCTCTTTTTGGAAGTCGCTTTAGCAATTGTTTCATCCTTCTTCACGTTCTCTTTTTTAGGCTTAGGGCCCCTTTTTTTGAGAGCTACAGTTGCAGTTGCTTCGTCCTTCTTTTCTACAGGTTTTTCTTCTGACTTTGTCTGATCAACTACCTTTACTTCTTCATTTTCCATACTTGCAAACCTTTCATACGAAGACTGATTTATATTTCTTTTTTTATTATAAACAAAATAAAAATCTTTTCCATAGCATTATCGAGATTATCAACTAAAAAAATCAGAACATCCAAATGTTTGTGTATGTTTAAACTTGTGCATAAACTACGCTTTGCGCTTTACCATTTTCTTTCGCTTTATAAAGAGCTGTATCCGCTCTGTCAAAAACACTTTTCAGACTTTCACGGGAACCAATATCAGCAATTCCGCAGCTGAATGTCACCTGATGTTTTACATCTTTACTCTTGAGACTCTCCTGTGCTCTGTTAAGTATTTCATACGCTTCGACGGAATCATGGAATACCACTCCGATAAATTCATCACCACCCCATCTGCATACCTTACCTTCTTTTCCCAGAGTTGCGCTCAATTCATCCGCCATAAGATGAAGAACAGTATTTCCATACAAGTGCCCGTAAGAGTCATTAAATAACTTGAAATCATCGATGTCCAAAACAAAAAGTGATGATGGAGTTTTAGTAAAAAATGATTTGCTCAGCTTCTCATAATCCTCTGTGAATAACTTCTTGTTAATAAGTCCCGTTACATCATCTGTATTTTCTTTAATTTCACTTATCTGTCTCAGTTTGTACAGAAATGTAAAACTTGCGATCATATATATGATCATAATTCCGACGATAAATGCAGTGCGTTGATAAGTCTGTTCAAGTAATTTCTGAATAATGGTTGAAGTATCTTTACGTACGATAATATTCCAGTTAAGATCTTCATTGTTTCTCAAAGAATAACAATTATTATCCTTACTCCATGTTATTCCGTCTTCAGATACATCCTGTACAATCTCATCTTTACTTAAACCAAGACTCTTTGAAGCATCGTCAACAGTCATATAGGAACCGCTGCTGCTCTTAAACGAATTATGAGCATTACCAATATTTACAACAGCTATATCAACATCAAACGTATTCGTAAGATCAGCAAGCGAATCCCTGAAACCATTAATGAGACGGCCTGACCCGACAACGCCAAGTATCTTCCCATCATCATCCTTAACAAGACAGTTAACGAAGAGACTCACGGAAAAATCATTAACCTCATCATGATCAATCTGTATATCATATTCCTGATTCAGATTTAAAAAATTGAAATACCATAAATCAAAATCATCTTTGGGAGAAATAACCTTATTCAAGCCACCATCATAGTAGTAATTGTATGTTTTATTTGATACGAAAAATACAACATCATAACCATACTTTTCCTTATATTCGGAAAGATACTTATAGAGAATGTCTGTATGTCCGGAAGATGCATCTTCTGTTTCGGTTTCACACCATTTTTTCAGGAAAATATCATTAGCCATCATCTGGGCGGAAACCCGCTGTTCCGTAGACATATTGGTGATTTGTGAATTGATATCTATAGCTGTAAGAGTTACATCATTTTGTGCCTGCCTGAATGCCATCTCCCTGTAATAGGAAAGTTCGTTAGTCTGAATCCCGTAAAATACAACGAAGATCAGAAACATGATCAATACATTGGCAATGAGAAATAGATTCTTTCTTTTCATGTATGTCACCCGATTAAGATAAGCGAAGCCGTATATATAATGTTTATTGTGCATGTATCAAGTTATGACGTGAGTGTGAAAATAATTTGCCACTCACTGATTAGAGCCAACACAAACACTATCGTGATAAGGGAAACTCTGATTAACGTGTTTCCTCAGTTCTCTGTCAATCATCATTCTATCATACGGTTCAAAGGAATGACTCACAAAATATGGCATAAAAATCCAGGCATTATAAGGCATCATGCCACGACAAAAGTTAAGAATCGTCTTTAATATTTCAGATTTAAAATGTATACCGGAATTGATAATAAATAAACGTTAAAACATAGACATAGAATTTTCGCGTAAACGCTTACATAAATGTATACCAGTATGCTATTATGTGTTCTCGAAAGATTAAATGATAATTCAAAAACGGAGTATTAGAATCATGAAATTATCAAAGGATACCATAAGAAACAGAGAAACATTTGAAAAAAACGGGTACATTCTGCCGGTCTATGACATTGACAGAATGGTGACAAAAACCTTGGCTAATCCCACATGGCTGCATTTCGGCGCAGGTAATATCTTTAAGGCGTTCCAGGCCGCTGCATGCCAGAAACTTCTTGATGAAGGACTCACTGATACCGGCATCATCACAGCCGATCGTCGCGAGAAAAATCCCGAGAAAAACGATAATCTGACCATCAAGGTCACACTTAAAGTTGATGGCAGCGTGGAAAAAACAGTCATCGGCTCCATTGCCGAAAAACTGTATCTTTACGGTAATGAAGAAAGACTGACAGAGATATTTACAAAGCCGTCACTTCAGATGGTATCCTTTACTATAACCGAAAAAGGCTATGCACTTTATGATCCCAAGGGAAGTCTTCTTCCTGATATCGCTTCAGATCTTTCAGGAACACCGGATGAGGCAAAGAGCTATATGGGCAAGCTGACATCCATGCTTTATGCACGTTACAAAGCAAACAGCACTCCTCTCGCCATGGTCAGCATGGATAACTGCTCTCACAATGGTGACAAACTCAAAGAGGTTATACAGTGTTTCGCAAGCAAATGGTATGATTCCGATTTCAACGAATGGCTCGAAAAATCCGTAAGCTTTCCATGGTCAATGATTGACAAAATCACTCCCGGGCCTGACGCATCTGTGGCTGAAATGCTTAAGAAAGATGGTCTGGATGAAGATACGCCGTTTGTCAATGCAGAGGAACGGGAGTATCTGGTTATAGAGGATGACTTCCCAAACGGTCGTCCTTCTCTTGAAAACGCCGGAATTTATTTCACCACCCGTGAAACTGTTGATAAAGTGGAGCACATGAAGGTCTGCACCTGCCTCAATCCACTGCATACCAGTCTGGCGGTTTTCGGATGTCTTTTAGGTTTTGACAAAATCTACAAGGAGATGCAGGATAATGACCTCAGAAAGCTTGTTGAAATCATCGGATACAAAGAGGGTCTTCCTGTCGTTACCGATCCTGGTATCATTAAGCCGCGTGATTTCATAGATACTGTTCTGAATGTACGTATTCCTAATCCGTTCATGCCGGACACACCACAGCGTATAGCAACTGATACATCGCAAAAGCTGTCCATACGTTTCGGTGAAACCATAAAGGCATATCAGTCATCTGCCACACTTGATGTCAACGATCTCCACCTCATTCCTCTTGTTCAGGCGGGATGGCTCCGTTACCTTATGGCCATTGATGACGAGGGAAATGCATTTGATCCGAGTCCGGATCCATTACTTCAGTCTGCACAGAGATATGTTTCAGACATTAAGCCCGGTGAAAAACCTGACTACACCAAACTCGAGGGACTTCTCAGAAACACTTCTGTATTTGGTGTTGATCTGGTTGAAGCAGGACTTGCAGAAAGAGTTATGAACTATTTCACTGAACTTACTGCCGGAAAAGGGGCTGTAAGGGCTACTCTTCATAAATATACAGAGATGTATTGAATCAGAATCTTATGATGTGCGTGTGAAAAGCTCTGTCATTTATAATGCATTATTTTTCAAACACTGAACCTATGAGTAATTTATACGTATTTTTACATATATATCATAATAATTAAGTGGTTTACGATACTTCTCTTTGCTACTATACCTCAGATTTGAGCACCTATGGGAAAGAAAGGTAAACGCATCGAGAAGTACGTAGGCAATATTATGGATAATGTAAGGAAATGTGATACGTGTATTTACAACATGTATGATTACAAAGGCAATTATTGCGGTTGCAGCATGAACTCAGAATACGGCTTATACTCAATATACGGCTGGTGTGAGCACTATGAAGCTGATATAAAGATGATCAGTGAAGATAAATCCGAGAAGAAAACAAGATTCTACATTAAAGATATGGATCTCTCCTGTAACGAACCACTTTCAAAAGATGAAATGGAAAACCTGTTGCATAAAGCGCTTAAAAGCATAGGTGTTGTACCTCTTCACGGGGATTTAAATTGAATATATATGATAATCTAAAGGAAGTTGATGATGAAAACCTCAACTTCCTTTTTTATATGCAGGAATATATAATCTTTGGCGTCCCTAATAAGCTTTGAACATCAAAAGTATTTGCCGCTCACGATTGATTTGGAGCAAGATAAAAATGATCACCTACTTTTCTCTGCACAGAATCTTCATTTCCTATATAATTAAGTAAAGAAAAAAACATTTTCCCGGAGTCTTATTATGAACAACAAAAACCATACTATTGCAAAAATCCTGCTTCTTATACCAATCGCTATTTTCTTCATTATAGTACTGTGCCTGTTGATCGCATTCATGCTGGAGACACCAACAAATAAAGGTGTATTCTATTCCCTCTTTGCGCTTGTAGGCCTGGCAGGTATGTTTCTCTCACCATTGCCATGTCTTATGATGTCCCTTGCCGGAACAATCTTTGCGGTGATAGCAACAAAGGAAGGTTCTGCAAAATCCCGTAAATTCATTGTGCTCGGCGCAATTGAGCTGCTTTTTCATGTAGCCGGAGTATGTCTAGCCATTTCGTTGTTTAACGTCTCAATGGGCGTTTGAGCTATCACACATCACATATACCGATATTTAACTGCCCCTTTAAGCACTACCGTAGTATCCTTAGAAAAGAAAACGATTTTTTGGAGGGGGCTTATGAAGAGAAAAATAAAAATCCTAATCGCAACAGTAAGTATGATCTGTTCCATGGCAGTGACATCTCTTGCCGGACAGTGGATATCCTATGGTGGAAAGTGGTTCTATATGACAGATGACGGAAACTTTGCCAAGAATACCTGGCTCTGGCTGGACGAGAACCACGATAACAATGCAGAATTATACCATTTTGATGCCAGCGGAATCATGTCACAGTCTACCTCAATAACAATGGATGATATTGGAGATCATCTGCAGGTAAATATTAACGGCAACGGTGCTGCAACAGATTACACTCACACATATGTATATGCATTAAGTAAGACTACAACACGTCATTCAGCTGTTAAGAATGTTTCTTTACCAACAAACTATTCAGTCAGAATGGATTATTCTACCGGAAAATATGTTTATTCCTCAGATGTGGATCACTATGACTTCAAAGATATTTGCGTCGCCTGGATAGACTCTATAGAAGATAACGGAGATGACTATTCTTCAGATGTTTCCTTGATTGTATATCACGAAGGAAGTGATCCGGGATTATTCGCAGATTTTGAATGCAGTGTAAAGACTACAGCCAGGTTTGCATCTGATTGCATGGTTCACCCTGATCCTAACAGCAATTCATCAATCTCTATGGATGAATTCCTGGATAGCGGACATTACTTTAATTTCATGTACGTGAACTCTGTTGATGAGGACGGTTACATCACCTCTTGTACATTATACGGAGTTGAATAAATTAAATCACTTAAACTTCCCACATAAATAGTGGGCATCGTACCTTGAAAACTCTATATTCCAGACTATAAAAATACAATTACGCCACTTTGTAATCACTTGTCAGAGCATCCTGCATATATTCAGGCAATCTGAAAAAGAAATCCTTATAGATTTCTTCAACCTGTTCGTCTGTGATATGAAGTATGTTCTTTATACTTGCTTCTTTTCCCCCAGCGTCTTTGCAATCAGTGCACTGCCTCCTACACCAAACATATAACCTGTTTCACCCAGGATATTCAAAACCGGCATGATCAGGTTGACAGCAGCAAATTCTGTTTTACCTACAAAATTGGCGACAAAGTATCCATCTGCAATGATGTACAAAGATGCAAATATATTCATCACAATGGATGGCAACGTAAATCTCAGCAGTTTATCGTATGTAAAATGTTCTGATAAATGAATCCGTGATCTCATGATCCTTTAGGTATAAAAAATGTCAATATAAGCAGTAGAAACACTGATAGCGTCAGACATACTGATAAGTGGGAGGAACGTGACGCTAGCCGATCCTGCGGATTTGCCAAAAATCGTCACGTTATCAGGATCTCCGCCGAATCCTGCGATATTTTTCTGTACCCATCTGAGAGCCTCGAGCTGGGCATCATGTATGCGATTAGTCAAATGTTTTAACAGGATGACCTCATCCTCTACAGCAAGTACCTTCATTTTTGCAGTTCCTTTCGGAGTGATTATACACTTGATGCATCTGATTTTCGAAATTGCATTTACTCAGGCATTTAATATCTTAAATTTCGATCATACCGGGTAAAATAGTAAACCACAGCTTAGGATGCCTCATCATACATCAGATTGCAAAACCTATAGAACAGTCTGAATAGAAAATCGTTCCGTCAAAATCATATACATTCATCTTGAAGACCTCTGTGTTTTTTTCATGTCTTATACCCCAATATTCCTAACCCTTTAATCAAGTAGATTCCTTTGTTTTCATTATATGCTCAAATCGGGGAAACACCATCGGGTATACGCCAAAGATCAGGAACATGATGACCGCATACCTTGCGGTCCTGATCAAAAAGGCAGCAAGGCTTATGCCTGCAAGAAATTGCTTGTCAAAAGGAAGTTTTAAAAGCGAATTTACCACAACATATATTAATATGGCACCGAACACGCGCAGGAGCATCGCAGGGATCTTCCGTGTATTCTCAAAATTTACATATTTACGTTCAAAAGGGAATGCCGCGGTGGCACCGATCAGGCATCCAAGAGCAGTAAAGTAATCGGTAGTGCGCACATAGAATAATCCCGGAAGCGCTGGTATCAGAAGTATCATATAATATAGCCACTCCTTATGTACGTAACGATCAAGCAGCATAAACACTCCAATCACCACAAACCCCAGTACCCATCCTACAAGCACATCTGTCGGATAGTGCATGCCTGCCACAACCCTTGAAACGCCTACCAGTATAGTCAAGACTCCGGCTGCGATCCAAAGCCAGTTCTTTTTAGCCTCATTTGCCAGCCAAAAGTACACTGCCGGTACAGATGCGCTATGCATGCTGGGGAAAGAATATCCCTGCGCCGCCACGTCCATGGCTGCCGCACCCTTATCTGACAATGCCAAGGGTTTCACACTGTCAGGATACTCCATATAAGGCCTAGGTCTTAAGACGACAGACTTAATCATAGGAAGCCACAGATTCACGCAGGATACAATAAGTGCCAGCTTCTGTCCGGCTTCCTTTTTCCAACAGAACATCACGATCAATATAAGTAACAGCAATCCTGTCTCAGCTCCAAAAAAATCAAAACACTTCGCAAAGTCCGCTGCACTGCTTAAGCTTGTCTGCAGCCATTTAATCAAGCTTGCTTCCCATTCCATTTTCTGCTCCTTTCATTATCTGTAGTCTATTTTTCATTATTACAGAAACATGATCCACATTTTATGTTCATCAGATCAAGAATATGCTCTAAACTATGCCTTGCAGGCTATAAGCCGCGATTAGCAGACCCTCTTGGACGAACCGTTTCCAAGGCGCTCTGCCCAGGACATCATCAGGTCCTCACGTCTTCCAAACAGATTTTTTTGCATGCCGATGGCATCGTCGAAGACCATTGTCTGGCGGTCATCCCCCGAGAACTTATTCCACTCGTATTTGTTAGTTGAGGGGTTTCCTGTGCGGGCAAAGTTGGTCCACATCTCCTTTATTACGTGACGGAACTCGCAATCCTCGTTGCTGACGATCTTTCCGCTTCCCATCGGGTCCTCCAGGGGAGTATCAAACAGGTACGGTAGCTCAGCCGCGTGTATCACACCAAGCTCCTTGGTTGTTACCGGACTCTTCATAAAATACATGTAGGTGTTTCCTCCGTCGGCAGAGTGCCTGATGGCCATATTGGTGTTACCGGCGCGGAAATTGATATCATTGCAATATTGCTCCAATCTTTTCAACTCACTTTCGTTTGCGAGCGTGGCCATAAACTCGTCATACATGACCTTCTCCTGATTGTTAAGCATCGCACGATCCCTCTTTGCGATCCACCTAAGCGTATTCGCGAAGTCTTCTTCACCGCCCTCGGATGGAACGAAGTATCTGATTTCGTCAAGGGTAGACCCGATCACCAGGTCGAGCTTTGCCCTCTTCTCGTCTCCCCACATCTCGTACATGACGGCTCTATCCTCAGGCAGCGTGATGCCGTCCAGGAGCGGGAAGTTGGCAGTTCCGAGAAGGCAGTTCTTGTCAATGACAGCTGCTTTCTGATAGGCTTCTACAAGCTGCTCGGTGGTAAGTTCCATCAGCTCGTCCATGGTCTGGCAGCCCGTTGCGGTCAGGAAGTTCTGAGTGACGTGGATGCCATGCTCCATGGTGTCGCAGTAGGCGATGTTGGCGCTCTGTGCAATGCATCTCCTGAAAAGTCCTTCGCTTCCATCGATGAGCGGGAAGAATGTGACGCTTGCCGATCCTGCAGATTCGCCGAAAATCGTCACGTTATCAGGATCTCCGCCGAACCCTGCGATATTTTTCTGTACCCATCTGAAGGCCTCGAGCTGGTCAAGCAGACCGAGGTTACCTGCCTCCTTGAATATTTGAGATGTTAATTTATAAAAGACCTTTATATGACTTGATACGTTTAGCTACGTTGTCCTTTATGTTGTTGTAAAAGATCGAGTAGTCATCCTGATGGAAGCTCTCCGGTCCTGAGAATTCTACCATTTCGTTGGCTACTGCAGCGGCATTTGTTACAACCGTACCACGAGAAGTGTCCAACTGTGCATCAGCTCCGATGTCACGAATCTCTGTCTCACCTGTCTTGGGATCCATCACAAGAGATCCCAGGTTCTCACTTGCCGGAGCATATGTTTCGTCACGTTTCCAGTTCAGCGGATTGATTGCGACTCCGTTTGGAAGCATTGCAGCATTGTCGAGTGTCGCATAATCGGGGTCGCCCTCATTCGCACTCATGGTCACTGTAGAGTAGATATAGAAAGTGTCAATATCCTTTGTGATTTCCGGAATCTTGCACCAGCTGGCATTCTGAGAATAATCAATTGAATTCATTATTTTCCTCCAAATAAAATGTCCTTGATGCCATTTTACTGCAGTACTGTTACGTACATGATGAAGGGCAGTCCAAAACCTGCCAGACTGCCCATGATTCTTTATATTCAGCAGATCAGAATTATGCTACTTTCGTCAGTTTACTTTCTTTCCGCCAAAATACACTTCCTTTGGCTTGTTATAGCTGAATCCTTCTTTTTCAGCTGTAAGAAGGTCTTTGTCGAATACCAGGAAGTCTGCATCCTTGCCCGCAGTTATGGAACCCTTTTTATCCTCAATACCAAGCTGTTTTGCTCCATTTATCGTAAATCCCAGCAGCATTTCTTCGATGTTCATTCTTTCATCTTCAGGAGGGAATACCTTAGGGAATCTGGTGAATTCATAATTCTTGGTCTTTTCGGTAATTAAACGTGTCATGCCGACTTCCATACCAAGATATGGATTCCATGTCGTAAAGTCCATGAAAGTGATATTGTCGCTTGACCATGCTACCAGAGCGCCGGTGTCCCATATTGTCTTGCAGCGGAACTGCTTTCTGGAGCGTTCCTCACCGAGCCAGGTAGCACTGAAAGCAGTATCCCCGGCGTGCCAGTGCGGTGTGAAATTCGCGATTACGCCAAGCTTCGCGAAACGATCAAGATCTGCGTCATCCTGAATCTCCAGGTGAGCGCAGGTTACTCTCACCTTTAAGCTGTCTCCCATCTCTTTTCTGGCCATCTCCACACCATCCAGCACCGTACGTGAAGCACGCTCTCCCACCGTGTGAAGATGAAGATCCAGGCCTGCCTCATTGAGATTCTTCAAAAGCTTGCAGATTCCCTCTGCGGAAAAAGCAGTAGTTCCAAACGTATGGACATCCACATAAGGCGTAACCATAGCTGCGGTATGGATCTTCTGGGTACCATCCATGAAGATCTTCATGGTATGAACCTTTAAATGCTCCGTATTGTACTCATCCCGGAAGCGCTTCACCTCCAGAAGTCCCTCCTCGGCATCACGCTCAGCATTAATCACAAGGCTGCCGTCAATATAAACGGGCAGTTTTCCCTGCTTATCCAGTTCGCACAGACGCTTATAGACCTTCTCATGGAACTTCATATCTCCCGGAAGGCCGGCATCAAATACTGCACACACGCCATATTCGACTGAAAAATCAATCCAGCGTTGAAGTGCTGCGTCAACCTGCTCATCGGTAAGTTCCATAGAGCTGTCGAGGATGATCGGTACCTCCGCTGCACCCTCAATACAATTTCCGGTTACATGTCCGTCCTTACGCACATAAATAGCAAGTCCCGGTATGGGGTCAGGCGTATCATCTGTAATACCATGCCGCTCAAGGATCTTTGAATTCACCCAGATACTGTGTCCCTCTCCTTCCTGGATCTGAAGCTCGGCGTCAGGACAGATCGCATCAAGATCCTCCTTTACTATATCCTCACCTTTCAGGAATTTTTTCTCCAGAAGGAATCTGTAGCGCTTCTGGCCGGGATTTTCTTTGATGCGTTTGGCCATAATGTCCAATGCTTCCTGTTTGCCATCTGGCTCAATGCGTTCTCCCATATCGGCATACTCGAATCCGACCGGTATTGTAATATGCATGTGGCTGTCAATGATTCCCGGCATGATGAACTTTCCACCGAGATCGGTAACATCTCCTTCATAATCCGTAAGTCCTGATTCATCGCCCACATAGACAAATTTGCCGTCCTTTACCACAAGAGCTGTTGCCTGTGGCTTGTCCTTGTCCGATGTGAAGATTTTCGCGTTCTTGATGATCTTGTCTGCTTTCATATCAATTTCCTTTCGTTATTGAACTTTTGTATGATAAAACCAAGTTACTTTCTATTCGATAAAAAACGCATCTCCTCGTTTGGTCATGCTGTCAAAATGTCAAAAAACTCTACTTGCGTGCGGCGATGATATCTGCAAGGTAACAGGGGGTAAAGTACTTGTCCATGAACTGGTAGTAGCCGAGCAAAGGGAGCGCGGCCTTGTACTGGTCGGCAAGAAGATCCTTCTTGATACGTATGTCACCCGGCCCGGCGATATCAAGGACGTTCTGATCATCCGCCGAGTATGCCTTCCATTCAATCCGGTCGGTCGACGGGTTGCCACAGCGTGCGAAATTGGTCCACGTCTGCAGAACCGCCGTGTAGATCTCATCGGAGATGTTTGTGCCGTTAAAGGCGCTGCTTGTCCCGATGTCACGAAGATTGAACACGAATATGAGCTCCACGGAATGTGCTGCACCTATATCTGGATTGCTGCCAGGGTACGACCAATAGTAGCAGAACGTCTTGTTGAATGCGCTCTGCACGTCTAGCTGCTGGAGCATCGGAATCCTGAACATGAGCTCATCTATGAACTCCGTCTCGATAAGTCCCGGTTCATGGAACCTGCAGACACGCTGGAACTCCTCGTAATACTTCTTGTCCTCTTCCTTCAGGTAGGGAACTGCGTCGCCCACGGCGCGCTGGGCGAATAGCTTTTGCTCTTCCATGCTAAGCATTGCGCCCTCTCCCATGAACAGCCTGGCCTCGTCGGCCGTACTGCCTGCCATGATGGAAATGTGTTTTGCATAGCCCTTCCGGTACAGCTCGATGGGTGCCTCAGGGAGCACCTCGGTTCCATAGTACGGACAGGACGTGAACTTTCCGACCGCATCGACATACGCCTTTTGGAGCTCCTCTTCGGTCAGCGCCATGATGTCGTCCATGGTCTTGCAGCCGGTGTACTCGAGCAGCGCCTTAGTCTTGCCCTGGGCGGATTCGCAGTTGACCGGGAAGGCCAGGCCGGTGGAGCCGCTCTGTGCGATAACCTTCTGGAAATACTGGTTCGCTTCCTTCATGACTGGAAGAATGGATACTGAACCGCCGCCGGCGCTTTGTCCGAAGATGGTTACGTTGTCGGGATCGCCACCAAAAGCGGCTATATTCTCATGCACCCACCTGAGTGCCATTGCCTGATCCAGCAAACCGTTGCAGGGCGCCGTCTTGAAGTTTTCGCCGCCTGGTACCGACGAGAAGTCCATGAAGCCGTACATATTAAGACGATAGTTGATGTTCACCATGATGATGTCACTTTGCGCCTGTACAAGGTTGGCTCCGGTGTAGGAGATCTGCGAGCCCGAGCCAACGACGTACGCACCGCCATGGATCCAGACCATAACAGGCTTCTTTTCGGTCTTATCGTCGGCGTTGACCCAGATGTTAAGGTACAGGCAGTCCTCGGACATTAGCTTCTGTATGCAATCCTCATAGCCGAGTGAGCCGAAAGCACCCTTACCATAGTACCTTGCTTCAAAGACCCGGTCGCTCGCTTCCACATATTCCGGTGCCTTGAAGCGTCGCTCGCCCACGGGCGGCTTCGCATAGGGGATGCCCAGCCACGACGTTACTCCGTGATTCTCGGTTCCAACGAAGGTGCCGTTGACGCATTTCACGGCATGGGACTTGTCGTAGTCTCCAGTGATTTCGCTGTTTAAGTACTCGTACGGTTCGAAAATGGCCAGATCCTTAAAAACCCTTTTCTTGTCACTCATTGTTTTGGTCTCCTTTTCAATGATATACCAATTACTGCTGTTTGCTGTCGGTAATCAGTCTTCCACAAATTCCACCTTCATACTGGCAATCCTGCCAGCTCGGATTTTTTCGTTTTGATAATCGGAGTTTTCTATGAAAATATATCTGACGAAGGCATCCGCAAAGAGCCAGAATAACACATAGAAAAACTCGATCGGGATATCATCAGATATGATTTTTCTGATCAAGGCAAGTAATATCCCCGATCCTATGGTTCCCACTGCCATCCACCAGAATACTTTTCTGTGATGCCTGTTCTCGGATTCTGTTTTACCGAGCAGGTAGTCTGCATCCGAATCTATGGTCTCAATGATTAAGTTTTTTTCCTCATCCGTAAATTTCGGTCCGTGTATCTCAAATACAACAGGATATTCGTCCGGAATGCAGTCGATAAATTCCAATAGATAATCCTTAAACTCTCCATCCAGAGACTCGCATCCTTTAATACTGAATTTGCTTATGATGTCGTCAACTCCCTCAACCCTGCAGGGTATATGGGCGATTCCATCCACCATCACATCTTTCTGCAGCCTGTGTTCCAGATAGGATTTTTTATAATAAAACTCTTCTCGTTTATTATGCTTTTGACTGTTCAACACGTAATCCTTTCATCTGTGTAATACTTCTCCCGGCAGGATCGTGAAAATATGTCAGGAGTATGTTTGCTTTCCTTCTTTGTTTAGTGAACTCTTCTTCATTAGGGACTTCCATATACGCTCATTAGCTCATTTTTTATATTGAAAAAACTTTTTTCCCTTCGAAGTATGTTGCTTCAGGCTTTGCAGTATGTATCTCGTTTACCGGACATGACAGTACATCCTTGTCAACGAGGAGGAAGTCTGCATATTTACCTTCCTTGATGCTGCCTCTTTCATCCTCTATAAACATCTGCTTTGCACAGTTTATGGTCAGTGCTGTTATGGCCTGTTCACGGGTTATGAGTTCTTCGGTCCACCAGGGGGACTCTTTTTCCGGATCCATCACTCCGGTAACTGATATTTCCATGATGCCGAAGGGGTCATCAGGACTCCCGCTAAGTGCAGGATAGTCAGAATGGAAAGATACGTTAATGCCGTAATCAAAGTATGACTTCATGGGGTAGGATTTGTCCTCCATACCTGCGGGAACCAGAGTTTTAAGAATTTCAGGTGCCCCTGTAGGGAAATGATGCCATATCATACCTGAGGTAGAGTAAATGTTGTGGTCAGCCATTCTCTGCCAATCCGGATCATTAACATTACGCACGTGAACAATCGTATTTCGCAGTTCATCTTTTCCACCATTAACGAAAGCGTTTATACAACGATTTACAGCCTTGTTGCCCATGGTATGAATGTGCATGGCCATGCCTTTTGCATTAGCCTTACGGGTAATGTCTGTGACTTCATCTTCTTCCCAGTTTGCAAGACCCTGATGGCCATCAGGATATAAAGGATCCACAAAGCCTGTACTGCCTTCTACAGTACCGTCCATGAAGAGCTTAACCCAGTTTGGAAGTACGTGGGTAGTCCTGTATTTTTGGGCTTCGTCAGCCTTGGCAAGAGCCTCGTCCACATTCATCCAGCTCTCGATCTCATAGCTTAAGCCCAATATTATATGCATATCTCCGGCTTCATCCACCTGCCTGGCGGCCTGATATAAATGATCATTATAGAAATACGGAGACCAGCCATCCATATACATGGTGTAACCTTCTGACAGCATCTGTTCCTGAATCTTAGCCATGTTTTCTTTTGCAATGTCAACAGGGAAGAGTTTCTTATTGTCCAGGAAGGAACGCACATAGGTTCCGGCCTGTTCTTTCAAGAAACCGGTAGGTGTACCGTCGTCTCCCATGACAATCTCGCCTCCCCTGACTTCGGTTTTCAGCACATTTCCGTCTTTATCCATGATGCCGGCATTTACAAGACATATAGTGTTTACTATACCCTTGTGACCTTCCTCATCTGCAAAGTAAATAGGGATATCATCACATATGTCATCCAGCTGCTGACGGGTTGGCATATTTTCAGTGAAGAGCATAACGCTCCAGCCGAAACCGAATATGGATGTCGCTCCGGTTTTTCTTGCTTTTTTTACTGCATTGGGGACGATTTTCGTGAGAAACTTATCTACATCATCATGTCCACCAACTATAGTTCCGACTGAATGTGTGGCATAGCCCATGGAATAATGTGCGTGACCGTTTCCGCAGGAAGGCATAACGAGACCCTTTCCGGTATGATCCAGAATCTGAGTCTGCCCTTCTTTAATAAATTTTTCGGAACCTTTTCGATCACCTACATAAACATATTTTCCGTCCTTTACGGCAAATGCTTCAACAATCCTGTCGTTTTCGGAAGTGAAAATCTTTCCACAAACCACGAGATCAGCTGCTGTTGCTATTCCATTTTTTTGTGAGCCATCGTTAGTTTTCATAACTACATTCTCCTTGCCTTAAAAGCTGCGACACGTTTTGCCACGTTGTCCTTGATGTTGTTGTAGAAGAACAGATAGTCTTCGTTATGACGTCCATCCGGTCCAAAGAACTCGGCGGCGGCTTTGGCAGTTTCCTCGTCCATTGGTTCGCCTTTGGCGTTTGTTATGACCACGCCGCGGGCAAGGTTGATCTGCGCATCCGCACCGACATCTTTGATCTCCGGCTCGCCGGTTTCTTCATTTGCCATGAGTGAACCAAGATTCATGCTGGCCGGGGCATAGGTTTCATCAAGCTTCCAATTGAGGGGGTTAATGCTTCTCGTGTTAGGCAGTACCACCAGGTTATGAGCATTAGTCTCAAGGTTCTTTGGGCCCTCGGTATTCCATGCGATTATGACACCCGTGTCGGTTTCGCCGGAGGCAAACTTAAGGTGCGGGTTGGCCGCCAGATATTCGTCTGTAACGGAATAGCCGATGGGGTAGGCTGCGACCATGCGTGAATAGTATTCCGGATGATCCTTAAAGTATGTACGAAGCAATACCAGAACCATGGCAGATCCCTGGCTGTGACCCGCAATGATGAACGGACGACCACCGTTGTAGTTTTCAAAATAATAGTCCAGGGCCGCAGTTATATCGTTAATGGGCATGCCTTCAAAAGCTGTATCCGCAGTTCCGGTTTTCCTAGCCATCTCTCCGGCATACTTTAAGCCGGACTGGCGGTAGTACGGCATGAACAGGTTGGTGGAATCCACGTAAGCACTCGCATGTAAATTGTACTCTGCTTCCGCACCCTGCAGCATCTCGGTATTGTCAAGGCTGGCAAAATCGGGTGCACCTTCCGCAAAGCTTCCCATGATGTATTCAGTTGCATAGATGTAGAAGGTATCAACATCCTTGGAGATTTCCGGAAGCTTGCACCAGCATTCTTTCTTGGAATAGTCGGGTGCCACACCTACAGTTTCTGATGACAGGTTGTTGCTCATTTCTTCTCCTTTCTAAAAATGAAATCTCTTTTTCTTAAAATATATTTTTAGGTTATGAATATGTTGTTTTTTTCTGATTTTTCTTAGTGAGTCGGCTACAATAGATGTAACTTAACACACAAAATTATTATATTGAAAATAACGTTAAAAAACCGTAAAAATTCATTTTGCGAAAATATATTCCACATGAAATCATTTTTTATCAAGCTTATATTTCCAAATTTCAGGAGGATTATAGTTGGATATTCAGACTTCTTTATACAGTAGGAAATTCGGAACTTTTCAGAAGATCTGTTTCGGGCTCATGTGTTTCCTGACACTGTTTTGTATCCTAATGTCGGTAATACATAATGTTTTTCGGGACAGCTATATATGGATTATCAATAGCATCTGTATCATAAGTCTTGTTTTCATGACGGTGTTGGCCGGAATTTTGACATCAAAAAAAGAAGAAACCACAAAACCCAGGATGTATTTCATGCTGTTTCTTCTGAATCTTTATGCCGGAACCTTTTTCCTGACACTCGTGTCCTGTTTATATCAAATTCCAAGACATGCTCAAACCATCAGAATACTTTATACCCTGTGTTACTTTTTTGTAATGCTGGTCTTTTGGACTCTGTGGCTTTATCAGAAACAATTTATCAGAGAATCTGTTGTGACTCATGCCGTTACTGTTTTGATAGCTTCAGTAGTTATCATTTACACATTTATACTCGTCATTAATCTGTTTAAGCCTGTTATTTTCAGCATAACGGATCAGGGCGGTTATTCGTATATGATTAAGGATTATTTCAGTGTTGCTGCATCATGTTTCTGCCTCTTGCTTTTATGTGTAGCCACCTTTACATCCAATCTCAGCAGAAACCAAAAATTCTCATTTTTTTGCTGTGTTTTTTTCCCCTGTCTTTTTTCAACAATTGCCATAAATCATGAACTTTTTAAGTGGGGGATTTATATCTTGGGGTTAGTCAGCTTTACAGTAATACTGCCGCTGTATCTTATTTTCTTTAATGCCCATGATGAGCTTGAAAATGACATTCTGCGACATAAAAAAGAACAGACTCAGCTTAGGGTTTCTGCCATGATGTCTCAGATGCAGCCACATTTTTTGTATAATTCCCTTGCTGTTATAGAGGCCCTTTGTGAAGAGGATCCAAAGCTTGCCGCTGAGGCCACCAATGCCTTCTCTAAGTATCTCAGGGAAAATATGAATTTTGCAGATAAGAGTAAACCTATCTCGTTCTCAGAAGAACTGAATCACATAAAGACCTATGTCTGGCTCGAGGAACTGCGATTCCCAAACAAATTAAGGGTAGAATACGATATAGAATGTGATGCCTTTCCTGTTCCTGCACTTTCGGTACAGCCCATGGTTGAAAACGCAATTAAGCATGGTATCTGTAAGACCAAGTCTGGGGGAACTGTAAGGATACGCTCTTATGAAACAGAGACATTTTACTGTATCACAGTTTCAGATGATGGAGCCGGGTTTGATGTACAAAAAACCATCGACGACACAAAGCTTCACCTGGGCATTAATAATACCCAGTCCCGCCTCCATGACATGGTAGGAGGCAGCCTGGATATAGAAAGTGTTCCAGGAAAAGGAACCGAGGTGACGATTAAGATTCCGAAGAATTGATGGGACCAGGAGACAGAGTTACTGTTTCATGGATCTTTAACTCCGTCCCTATAACGCATTCAGTCAGAAATATTATTAGCCCGAGCCTGCAATGATTGTTCGCTGGCTCGGGCTTGTTTTATTCTGACATATGTTTTCTAAGTTTCAAGTCGTAAGCGTGTCGCTTCGGCCCAAGGGTACTGTTGCATATATGCACCTTTATATCGATTTAGAACCATAGGTTTTCCGTCAAGATAATCAAAATAATCGCATCTGACCTTTGATTTGTTTATTCCAAGGTTTCCCCATCCTTTGATAAGAATATCTTCTTCTCCGATATCTGAAAGAACCTTGATAAGGTCTTTTTTTACAACCCTGATATAAGAGTCGGCACTGCCGCGGAAAATGCTGTCGCATATATCTGAGGAGGAACAAACTGCCCCTGCCTTATCAATAAGATAAGCCAGAAGTTCTTTAGAACGTTTTGTAAATGAAATGATGGGTTCACCATCATAGAACACCTCAAATTCACCAAAGCAGCGGATATACAGCCCCTGCTCAGTGATCTTGCTAAGGTTGGTCTGACGGAGCAGAGACAGAGCGTGTTCAATCTTCTCTTTGGTAATAGGCTTCATGAGATAATCACTGGCTCCCAGTTCAAAGGCCTGAGTGGCATAGTCACTGTAACCCGTGCAGAAAACAATGTCACAGCAGGGATGAACAGCTTTGATGCGTTTAGCCAGGTCAACACCGTTCATTTCACCGATAGCAATGTCAAGAAATGCGATATCAGCTTCTGTCTCAGGTAAGATATCAAGCACATCGTCAGTATTATCAAAAGCCAGAATTTCAGCTTCAGGCAGAGCATCATGTATGCGATTAGTCAAATGTTTTAACAGGATGACCTCATCCTCTACCGCAAGTACCTTCATTTTTGCATTTCCTATCCCACTTAATGCATCTGATTTTTAAAATTGCATATCTGGATTCGTCTTTTTCCAGATACATTCTAATCCGACAATGGTGTTGGTGTATGATTAATCACACATGATCTTTCCGTCCGATACAGTAAGATCCCTGGGAAATACCTTCCATTTAAGCGCATCAACACCTGCAATCTCGTTAGTATACAGCTGCATGGACTCTCCGTTTATAAATTTAAGTAAAAATGTCTGAAGTACATCCTTCCCGATAGGCATGGTATAGATCAGCGGGAAACACTGTTCCGTCGCAGACCGGCCCGCAAAAGTCCTTCCAAAGCTTTTGCGCCGCCTCCTTCAGGACTCTCGTATCAAGCCGGACCAGCTCATCCTGCCTGTGATGTTTTAAGATTACGCCACTGTGCTCGACCTGTATGGCCGAAGCTCCAAAATTTACAGCCTCAAATACATTCTCCGATGAAGGAAGCGGTTCGGGAGCCTTCCATCTGAGTTCACCTACCGGCAGTTTCACATATGGGATCCCCAGATATTGAATCACTTTCTTTTGCTTTTCTCCGACATAGATTCCGGTTCTCGTCTTTACTGCGCAGTCTTCTTTTCCAGATATTTCATGCAAAACGGAAAAACGAATGAAACATAAAACGTCTGCAGAAAGCAGGAAATAAGTATTCCTGCCGCCCCCGGAATGCCGTGTTTAATTATGGGTACGAGGATAAGACTGATGGCATAATGCAAAAGAAGCCCGGGCATAAGCCTTGTAACCCTTGTGATCATAGTGACGTCCGTGGAAAAGCCGATAATTCTCCTCTCCAGAACCCAGCCAACAAGGAACCCCATGCACCAGCCGGCGCCCTTAAAAGTATCACCGGCCATTTTTGCACCATCTACAAGGAGATTTCCGGCAGCATCATAATCAACAGGATATTCTTTGACAGCGGCAAATACAGCCACTATTACGGCTATCAGAATCCCGAAGCACATAACCTGTATATCCTTTTCGGGGTGCGTCTCCAACCATTTCATCAGTTTAAGAGTCCCCAACATCACAAGCATCCCTGCCAATACCCCTACAATAACATCCTGAGGAGTATGTACTCCTAGATAGTTCCGGCTGAATGCGATAAGTACGATCATGATAAAGAATGCTGCCCGCAGTATAGAGTTAAACTCCTTTCTTATAGCTCCGCCGCCGTACAGTGCCGCTCCGTTCATGCTGTGTCCGCTTGGAAAGGAATACCCTGTAGCCTCAGACAAAGCTGTATTGTTTGGCACGACACGCGGATCCCTGATCCATGGACGATAAACACAGGCCGCCACCTTCAGTAAACCGTTGGCCACACGGCTGCCGCTCCATCCCATAAGAAGATAGGTACCGTACTCTTTGCTGACGCACCAGTATATAGCCGCCATGATCGTCAGTACAACATTCATCTCCCCCAAATAGCTCATCTTCAGAAAAAAGGTTTCAAATACAGAACCTACCCCGTTTCTGAAATCCTGTAACAACAAAAGATAACTGATATCCATATATTCCCCTCTATATTTACTTTATTCAACCGTACCAGTATTTCATTGATAAAAAGCTTATATCCCGCTCTCAAAGACCCCGGGAACAGTTCCAGTTCTTTGACCCTTTTTCCATTGAATATAAATGAAGCCAAAAACAGGAATAATAATGACGTATATAAACTCCTCATGCACATACTCCATCATGGACAAGCCCATCCAACGGATAGAAACCCACTGAGCCCCTAGAAAAAAAAAGAAAAATGCCGGCAAATGTCACAATCCTTCTTTCCTTGCTTTTCTGTACAGCCTTGCTAAAAACGATATTGCTGATGAACTCCTCCAGCACGATTCCAAGAACCGTGCTCGCCACCGTACACATAAACATCGACCAGCCTGAAAGCCTGGCTATGGTTTCACCAAAGCCATAACCCAGGGCAGAAATAAAGGAAACCATGAAATAATGCATCCAATCCCTCGTCCCCCATGAAAAGTTCTATTCAATGTTTTGACTTTCTGCCATAAACAATATCTTCTTCAAGATTTCTCTCCTATTTTAACATATCGGAAAACGCTAGGCGCATATTAGCATTTCAAAAAGGCAATGGTTTGTGGGTATTTTTCAGTGACTAGATATTTTATTCATAACTACAATCCTTTCGTTGTCATGAAACAGCCTCTTTTAATGAGCTGCAAATGAGCACTTTATCAGAAATTGTTCCCATTCCATCCCCAATCATCTGATCCGAAGTAACGGATATACATGTGGTCAGGAGTCACACCAAGGATGTCCCCATATATTCCTGTCAGTTCTTTCGTCATCTTACCGTAAACATCAGAAGAAGCATTGCCATAGATCTTAACCTCGATGAATGCTGTAGGCTTGGAATCATCACCTCTAAAGTACATAGGAATATCTCCCTCGATTGCCAGCATAAGCCAGTTCTCGCTCTTCCCAGGAATGATTGAAATAGCCTGTCCAAGGCGTTCCTTGAGCTGTTTCTCTTTTTCCTTTGTTACCGTAACGTTTGTTTTTGTTGAAATGAATGGCATGGTCCTTCTCCTTTTCTCTGTAAATATAATACCAACTACAGTCTCCGCAGATATCCTTGAGGATGTACGTAACAATTATCTTCATTGTTCTATTATAATGCTTTTCGGGGAACATAACATTAGCTAACTCTCGACATAAGTAAATTGATTAATAACGAAAGAAAACCGGCTAGATCACTTTTTGATCCGGCCGGCTGATTTATTATTTAAAGATGATAGAGTGCATATTATCTGATCATCGGTTTTCAGAGGATTGCCGGCAGATTTGGGGGGGCTGCCGGCTTTAGAGTAGTATGAAAAAAACTTTTATAGGGTATCAGATGTTCCTCATCTGATGGTCATATATTATCACCGGATGCTGAAAGGAAACTGAAACTTGATTTTTTTCTGTTTTTTTGATTTAGTATACCACTGCATCATCTGCTGTGTATCCTTCAATTGAACCAGCCTTAACCTGGATACAAGCATAGCTCAGCTCTGAATCATCAGCTGCAAAAAACTGTCTCTTTCCTTCAGGTGAAATCTTAACTACATCACCTTTAGCGATTTCAACATCTTCTCCATCTATCGAAGCCTTGCCGTTTCCGGAAAGGATAATATAGATCTCTTCATTCTTCTTATGTGAGTGTACAAAAGGAACACTTGCTCCCGCAGGAAGATGGTTAATACTTATCTCTGCTCCTGTTAATCCAAGCACGTCATGAAGTTCTGTTCTTGGGTCCTCTGTTACATTTACCTTTTTAAAATTTGACATATTGTTTTCCTCCATTTGTTTGCTATTTGTTTTATAGAGCCCACTATAATCCCTAAAATACAAACTACTATCACAAGATACGCACAAATCCTTGGAACAGCCATAACTTTCTTGTTATCCATTCGTCTTATCTCCTCCGATGCTTTATATACCTTCCCTCATTTTTCCTTCTCCGATTGAATTCAGTTGCTCCACTTGGTCTGCCATATATTCTCTATTGTTTCCTGTTTAGTCTTTCTGATCAGGTAGCATCCTGCCACAAAAAGTGCCACCGAAACCGCTATTATAAGAACATAGTACGAAATACCAGTATTCCCGCCACTAGAAACCACAATCCCCTCTTCATTGATGGTTGAATCTGTTACAAAATTGATAAAATCATATATAGCATGAGCGATCATTCCAGGAATTATTGAGCCTGTCCTTAGATATATTCCGGCGAGAACAAAACCGCCACAGGTTGCCATGAATGCCTGTATCAGAGTCATGACAGGATCTGCTCCTACGAATATATTTGTCAAATGGAGCGGTCCGAAGATGACAGATGAGATAATTACTGCTGCCACTGCCCTATTCTTCACCTTCAGATATCTCATTCCTATAGGAATAAGCATAGCCCTGAAAATGGTCTCCTCACTAATGCCAGCCATTAGTGCCAGACACACGAAAGAAACTGATGGTTTGAAAGCAAGTCCACTAAATATAGCATTTATGATTATGCATCCGATAATAAGGATTGCCATCGCAGAGGATACCATAAATCTCTCTTTTACCGGAACATGAGCCTTAAACACTCCATCAAATTCAGGCGAGAACCACATATTATAAATGATCAAAAGAACTAAAGACAGTGCGGAAACTATAAGTGCGCTTACTGCTCCCTTTGTCGGACCGCTCAATTGAGTTAATAAACCCAGAGGAACTGTCAGTATCATTGCGATTACAGCATTTTTTTCACATAATGAATGTTTCCTTACTTTTTTGTTTTCCATAACCAATTCTCCTTACCATTCTCGTCTGATCTTTTCAAAATCAATAGTCTTGCCGACTTTCTTCCACACAATAAATGTAAGGATCGCATTTATAGCAGCAATTACGAAGTATGCGATAAGAGTCCTCGCGCCATCTTCACCGGTATTAATATACGATGAACCCGAATCTCCAACCGGAACAAACAGGCCTTCTGTATAACCTGCAAAAAAATCAAACAGTCCGTGAGCCAGGCCGCAGGCCCATATATTTCTTGTCTTCCAATACAGTATAAGAAGAGCCAGCCCAAAAATGCCTGATTCCAGCGTTTTGGCTATTGCCTGCCCCCATTCAATAGGGGACGTAGGATCAAATCCCAAAACATGTACAGCTCCGAATACCAGTGATGAGACCACTGCACTCAGTACAAAAACATATTTCTTTTGCCTAAACTTATAGACGATTGCATCGTTAATAACTGCCCTAAAGGCCAGTTCCTCAAAAAGTCCCACAGAAATATTCATAAGAAATATGATGATAAATCCCAATATCGGATTTTCCTTCAGGGGTACCTTTTCTTCTATATTCGAAATCAGCACTACAGAGCCCATGATAAGGGACATCAATAAAAATCCAATGGCGTTCTTGATGACATATCCTGTAGAAACATAGCAGGAGGCCAGTGCCTTATCTCCGGATATCTGGTCAGGAAAAAGCACACCGCTCCGCAGAGCATGGTCCTTACTATAAAGAAATGGAAATTTGTCTCTGTATGTACCGTCTTAAAACACACAACCACGTATACTATACAGAGTGCAGCAGTTATCAGCGGTGATCTTTTCATAAATTCAATATACTTTTTAAGCATTAGTGTTCTCCTGTTCCGTACTTCCAGCATCTGTAAAGGAAAGAGCAACAAGATTTGATGCGTTTTTCTTAAGGCGTTTGAATAAGTATATCTGAAATATAAATACCGGAATTACCGCAATTAACACCATACCAACCCCAATATGTACAGATCTCTGTATTTCTGCTGTCACAACCTCTACATCA
The DNA here is from genome assembly GCF_900113415.1 of Oribacterium sp. WCC10. Classification (GTDB taxonomy): domain Bacteria; phylum Bacillota; class Clostridia; order Lachnospirales; family Lachnospiraceae; genus Oribacterium. The sequence continues at coordinate 55,409 of NZ_FOPH01000018.1, forward strand.
TCCCCGGCATGTATTAGCTTGTTTGCAGCAAAAAAGTCAAAAACAGCATGACAGAATACAGGGATAAAATATGCAAGAAGATATTCTTTTATTACAGACCCACTGCCTGTTACTTTGTTATATCTGGCAAGTCCAAGATGCCTTCCCATGGCAAGCCCAAGCATCACATGCAATGTTATATTCGGCAGTCTCATCACAAGACCCGAAACCCCGAGACTATATACAAAATCTTCTATAAGAGTAAATCCGAATCCGACAGCACCTGCTATCAGCATATATTCATATATATTTCTCATTTTTTTTCTAAAAATGCATAATACAATAAGTGTAATGAGTAGTTTTGCGAGCTCTTCACTCATAGCCGCTGAGAAAAGCGCATGGTTGAAACTGGCAAGTAATGCCGGTCCCTCTGAAGGAGCAAACCCGGTTACCGACCTGAAGCACAACCCAATTATTAAAGCGAAAATAAATGAAATCGGCACAGATAAAAGCCCAAGAAACACCGGCAGCAAAGCCTGTCCTCTTGAAATCCGATAGTCTCCTTCCCAGGCAATCATATTCCTGTAAAGAATACCAATAATGATTAAACACAGAACAAAACTGATAATTGAAATCATAATTTTCCCCCTTTCTTTGTTGGTTGCTATAACTTAATACAAATCATGGATATACTCAGTCAGAGCTTTTCTGCCAAAATAATGCTCCGGCTGATGGATCACCAGATCAAAAGCATGTGACACTTCATGTCCCACCCAGAATGCTCCAATTGAGGCGTACATCTCTTCCACGTCCATATCACTTGAATAGAAAGTTTCTCCCATCATTCCTATGATCATGTTAATAGTGTTGGCAGACGGATCATACCCGGCATTGCAAGTTAAAATATTAAAGCCTTCTGCCCACATGTCCTTATCAAGGTTTTGGCCTAAACAACTCATATCATGCTTTGTCTCAGCCATCCAGATGCGCCTGGTAGCTTCAATAAGTGAACAATCAGAAATATCAATATCGGAAGTGTCTCTGAATTTATCCGGGTAAGCGGCATGAATGGCTATCTTATCCAGTTTTTCAATGGCTTTTTTCTTAACTTCATCCGAAGCCCAGCTATTCTCATTAAGCAGCTCTCTATAAGTATCGATAACCTGCTGACACAAATCTTCCATTCTCTTTTTGTCTTCTTCAGATCCGTACTTTGCAATGTATATTTAATTAGACAAGCTATTAAGAAGAAAGAGCAGGAAGAAAGATAACTATATCCCAATCATTCTGTCCAATCCAGAACCATAAGAATCTTAAGCAGTTCTGCGAAGCTGACTATTTCCTGAACAGTTGTATATTCCTCAGTTGTATGTATGTTATACATAGGACCGTATATATTAAGACCGTCCATCCCGTGTTTTATCAGAGAATTTATATCACTTCCGCCATAGGACTTCTTCGCCAATGTTTCCCTGCCCTGCTTCCCTAAAGCTCTTTTATACCTATCCAAAGCACTTCCCGCCCGGGCTTCGGGATCTTTCCTGTATACGGTGATTCTTTCTTTTTTATCTATACAAAGCTCTGCACCTGCACTCTTCGCCTCTTCAGAAAAAACGCTTTCCACATATTCCATTGTCTGATATGCATCTTCATGGACACCGCTTCTTATCTCACCTTTTATGAGGCAGTTTTCCGGAACAGCGTTGGTCACACTTCCACCTTCAATAGTACCGATATTCAGCGTTGTGTGATCATCCGCCCATCCCTGCTTTATTCTGCTGATTGCAGCTGCAGCTACTGCGATCGCATTTATTCCCTTTTCGGGCTCATAACCTGCGTGAGAGGCCTTGCCCTTTATATGTACTTCGAATGAAATGAGGGTCGGTTCGCAGGATGAATAGACTCCGTATTCTCCGCTGCAGTCAGGAGCAAAAGCTATCCTGGAACGAATCTTTGAATAATCAAGAGCTGCACTTCCAAGACCGTAAACCTCTTCTGCCACTGTAAACAGAAACTCTATTGGCGGATGATCCAGCTCTTCCTCCAAGACTTCAGTGTATGCCTCGATAATACCTGCTATACCAACCCTGTCATCTGCCCCCAGGACAGTAGTATGGTCGCTTGTGATGGTTCCATCATCATTTAGTATGATCTTTTTATTATTACCCGGAGCTACGGTGTCCATATGTGCACAGAACAGAATAGGCTCAGAATCTGCATACTTTCCCCGCCCCTCCGCAAATCCATATAGATTTCCGCAGTTACCTCCAATCTTACCGGCTGTATCATCCTCGCAAAGCTTTATTCCCAGCTTTTGAAACTCCGCCACAAGATAGTCAGCAACCATTCGTTCATTAAATGATTCTCCGTCTACCAACGCAAGTTCTATAAATCTGTCTATTACTCTCTTGTCATTCTGTTTCATAGATTAATCTTTCTAATTGCTATTAAAAAATATTATTTTTCAGGCAGTTCATGTTTTGGCAACCTTTTGGGAAATGGTCCTTCTACTGTACATGGAACCCCAACCCTGTCCAACTCTTCACGCAGTAGATTGATATATTTATCAGTGTTTATCAGTTGCATACATCACCTCTTGTACATTATACGGAGTTGAATAAATTAAATCATAAGAAACATACTAAAGGAACCGTAGATTTCCCATCTCCGGTTCCTTTGACTATCCACTATTATTTACAATACGTGGTTACAATTCTCCTCTTTTGCTCTGCCACTTATTTTCATACATATTCTTATCTGCGTGACGGATCACATCATTTACGGACTCATCCTCACCGGGATCATAATCTGCCAGGCCTCTTGCCACATTTGTTTTTTCCCAGGCTTCCGTATCACTGTCTCTGATTTCTCTGCATTTCGCATCAAATAGACTTACAAGTTCCATACGTTTTTTAAATTCATTTTTCTGAAGTATCGCGGCAAATTCATCACCGCCTATTCTGAATACAGGACAATGTTCAAAAACCCGACATATAAGTTCTGCTGATTTCTTCAGATAGATATCACCCTTATCATGACCAAATTTATCATTTATGGTCTTTAGATTGTTGCAATCAAAGATACATACGGCGAATTCCTGAATCTCACCACTTTCGATTTTGCTTTGAATATTGCTCATGTAGATATCAAATGCACCTTTATTTCGAAGTGATGTCAATGCATCTGCATAAGCCATGTCATTCAGATCAGTGATATACCTCTTGAGATTGGCCGAAGTACGGTTAAATGTACGCGTCAGCAATCCTATCTCATCATTACCCTTATAATCCAAAGAAAAATCATAGTCGCCTCTGTCCAGCTGCTCTGCTGCATTAGTCAGATCCTGAAGCGGTTTTGTAATACGACTTGTGTAATTCATTATGAAAACGATAAATATGACCAATAAAAGCACAAACACTGAAACGATAATATTTATCCACTTATGCCAGCTCGCTTCTATCTCTCTGAATGGCACTGAAACATTGAGACTGTCTCCGTTTATCAACGGGAGACACACCGCAATCATTTTTTCGCCTTCGTATTCGTAATTTATGATTTTGTCTCCGGATAAAAACCCGTCGGGAATACGCTCCTGTTTTTCTCTCGTCAGATTATTCATCAATGGGTGATATACGATGTAGCCATTAGAATCGCTTATGAAAGCCCGTCCGTGTTCATACAGTGTAATGTTTCTGACCTGAGCGGCTATGAAAGTGGTATCCAGTTCTATGCCGATAACCCCCACGAATCTGCCTTCAAAAAAGACCGGTATATTGTAGGATATGACTCTCACACCCAGATTGTCTGTGAAGTACGGAGTAAGCCATGTAGGTTTACCGGTTGTCTTCGGAACAGTAAACCACACAAGTTTTGAGGTATCCTCCGTATCATATTGTGTTATATCTGTCACCTTGCTCTCTTTGAACCCTTCACCATCTGTATTGATATACCAGAAGCCTTTGACATTTTGGGATACTTCCGGATCAATGCGGTAATAAAAGGTCATGACGCCATTGGTACGGTAAAGTGTTTTCTTGAAAAACTTCTTCACCCTTCCCACATGTTCCTTCAGGTGTTCATCATCAAGTCCCTTAAGATCGGATTCCACATAGGCAGAAACCGTCTTTACCTCCTGCTCCACACTACCAAGATAAAAATCCAAATTTTTTCTTCCGGAATCACATAACAGAAGGAGCATCTGCTCAGAACTGCTCATTCCGAGATTTTTTATTGCAGTAACGCCGAAAAACAATGCAATCACCATGGTGATAATGATGGCACCTATTGTTTCGGCGATGATTTTTGTCTTTATAGAATGCATATTCACACCATTCCCATAAAACAATAAATACGCAAACTTACACGCTACATACCATATTTCGGCAATATCTGTTCTTAAAATAACTCAATCACTAAGGAAACTCTGATTAAAGTGTTTCCCTAAAGATAAATAAAGTCTGATATGAAAATCAGAAACGGGGATATAGTGTCATTTTACCGACTCTATATCCCCGTCCCTGTGTCTTATGTCTTATTTTTACTTTTCCACGAACTAATGTAACAGATTCCAGGTTAATACCTTAATTCTTCCTGATTTCAGGATACCTTGCTTAAGACAGCGGTGTGGCTGCCGCTGCCATACTAAGTGAAAAATCTATTGACATTACGATTCTCCTTTTTCCTGTATTTAAGAATTTGACAGACGGATTTTAACCGATAATGCTTAAATGTAGCTGAAAGTAAAAATCCTTCAGGTATCTATAAAAAAACAAACAGATTGACAATAATGTAACGTTTCCTCTAAAGACTGGTCCTGATTGGCTTATCAAAATCCTATCGCAAGCCCTATTATTCTCACAATGAAGGCCACCACCCAAGCGACTAGGCATTGGAATATAACAGTCAAAAGAGCGGCTTTGCCACCGGACTCCTGCTTCACTGATGCAATTGCCGCCACACAAGGAGTATATAGCAGGCAGAATACCAGGAAAACAAAGGCCGTAAGGCCGCTCATCTGGGATCTGAGACCCTCAGTACCTCCATAAAGCACGGTGAGCATGGAAACTACACTTTCTTTTGCCAGGAATCCTGAAATCAGTGAAGTTACTGTTTTCCAGTCTCCAAATCCGAGAGGCGCAAACAAAGGTGCGATGCCGCCGGCAAGAACTGCCAGAATACTATCTTCGGAATCTGTTACAAGGTTAAATCCCGGATCAAAATTCTTCAGGAACCACACTGCAATCGTTCCAAGGAAAATCACCGTAAAGGCTCTCTGAAGGAAATCCTTGGCTTTATCCCACATTAGCATTACGACGTTTTTGAATCCCGGAAGTCTGTAGTTGGGAAGTTCCATTACAAACGGTACGGCTTCACCTGAAAATACGGTTTTCTTTCCTATGAGAGCCACCACAATAGACATTACTATACCTATAAGGTACAAAGCGATAGTCACAAGGGCTGCATACTTTGGGAAGAAAGCCGCTGCAAAAAATGCATATATCGGCATCTTTGCACTACAGCTCATAAACGGTATCAGAAGTCTCGTCATCTTTCTGTCTCTGTCAGATGGAAGCGTTCTCGCCGCCATAACGGCCGGAACACTGCAGCCGAATCCGATAAGCATTGGCACTATACTTCTGCCGGAAAGTCCCAGCTTTCTGAGCAGCTTATCCATAAAAAATGCAACTCTCGCCATATAACCGCTGTCTTCCAGCATTGACAGGAAGAAGTAGAGGATCACAATGATAGGCAGGAAACTAAGCACGGAACCTACGCCCTCAAATATGGCATCAATCACCAGCGAATGAATAGGGGCGGAAACATTAGCCACAGTCAATGCTGAATCAACTATATCTGTAAGGTATCCGATAAGTGTTTCAAGTATACTCTGGAAAAATGCTCCGATAACATTGAAAGTCAGGAAAAACACCAGTCCCATGATGACAATGAAGGCCGGTATAGCAGTCCACTTACCTGAGAAAAATTCATCAAGCTTACGGCTTCTGGCATGCTCCTTGCTTTCCTTAGGCTTAACCACAGTCTGATTGCAAATGCTATAGATGAAAGTAAAACGCATGTCGGCGATGGCTGCCGCTCTGTCAAGACCACGCTCTTCCTCCATCTGTGAAACAATGTTCTCAAGGGCTGCGGCATCATGTTCATGAAGACCAAGTGCTTCTTTTACCAGAATGTCTCCCTCTATCATCTTGCTTGCAGCAAATCTGATGGGGATTTCAGCCTTTTCTGCGTGATCCTCGATCATACTCATGACAGCATGTATGGCACGATGAACTGCACCGCCATGATCATCCTTTCCGCAGAAGTCTTTTCTTCCGGGAGTCTCATTATATCTGGCGATATGCAGCGAATGTTCAACAAGCTCCTTTATCCCCTGATTCTTTGCGGCGGAAATGGGAATAACCGGTACCTGCAGAAGCTGCTCGAGGAGGTTTACATTGACAGTACCGCCGTTCCCTGCCATTTCATCCATCATATTTAGCGCGATGACCATCGGTATATCAAGCTCCAGGAGCTGCATGGTCAGGTACAGATTTCGTTCAATGTTTGTGGCATCAACGATATTGATGATAGCTGAAGGTTTCTCCTCCAGGACGAACTGTCTGGAAACCACCTCTTCACTGGTGTATGGTGAAAGAGAATAAATTCCCGGAAGATCCACAACTTCTGTATCCGGATAGCCTTTTATGGGACCGCTTTTTCTGTCTACGGTCACACCCGGGAAATTGCCGACGTGCTGGTTGGCTCCGGTCAGCTGATTGAATAATGTCGTCTTTCCGCAGTTCTGGTTTCCCACAAGTGCGAATGTCAGCTTTCCTGTTCGGGCCTCTTTTCCCTTGTGCTCTACATAGTATTCATGAACATCTGCTTCTTCGCCGAGAGACGGGTGAGGGATGTCTTTGATGAGATTTGTCTTAATGTTTACATCCTGAGATTCTCCGCTTCTCACGTTTCCGATATCTATCTTTTCTGCATCTGCGAGACGAATAGTCAATTCGTACCCCGCCACGCGAAGCTCCATAGGATCACCCATTGGGGCATATTTTATAAGTGTCACATCCACTCCGGGTATCAGTCCCATATCAAGAAAGTGCTGTCTTAACGCACCTTCACCACCGATACGTTCTATAGTGGCTGTCTTTCCTGTCTCTAATTCTTTTAAAGTCAAATTAGTATCCTCCTGTAAACTCAACGGGTATTATAATGCACTAAAAAACGGATAAAGTCGAGTCTGTATTAAAGAATGATTGTAATGGTAAAAAACAAGACGCCGCTTTTGCGATGTCTTGTTTACGTAAATAAACTATATGATTTATCATACCGCTGTCTTCTTCATGGTATCGATATCCGTCTCCCTTGGCAGTTTCTTCATATACATAATAAAAAACATAAGCGAAACAAAAAATGAAAGACCGTATGCCACAGGCTGTGCCTCCTGTATTCCGGCCACACCTCTCGTATGTGCGAGGATATACAAGGCCGGCATAAATATAAATCCGCTTCGAAGAGATGAAAGAAGTGCAGCTCCACCCTTCTTTCCTGTACACTGATATGTCATCTCAGTCACAACTGAAAGCGGCAATGTCGGAAGCAGGAGCATCTGAAGAACCAATGCTCTGTGGGCAACATTTACAACAGCAGGGTCATCACGGAATATTCTTATGATCTCATCCGGGAACTGCAGTGTGGCAGCAATAGCAATAAGTATAAAAATCATACCAAGTGCAGCTGTAAACCATATAGCTTTTCTGACACGATCAAACTTTTTAGCTCCGTAATTAAAGGAACAAACCGGTTGAAATCCCTGTCCCACTCCAAGCGCCATGGAAAAGACGAAAAATACTATACGGTTTACTATACTCATTGCCGCAACAACTTCATCTCCGTAAACCGATGACAAAACATTAAGAAGGATAGTTGTGAAACTATTGAGAATCTGGCGTAAAAGGCTGGGGATACCGGTTAGAACGATTTCGCTGAGAAGCACTGTGTTAATGCATATCATCAGTTTTTCTGTAGTCTTACCTTTCTGAACCTGTCGCTTCATCAGGAAATTACGTATAGAAATTCTCTATGTAGTGCGCCCTGAGAAAAACATTGAAAGCAGTATGCCCCAGCTTATGATCTGTCCTATGCAGGTGGAAAGACCGGCACCGGCGATACCCATATTGAGTATCATCATGAAGAAATAATCTCCGCCGATGTTCAGAATACTTCCCACCAAGAGTCCCACCATACCGAGGGATGCCTTTCCCTCATATCTAAGGATACTGTTCATGGTGAAGCTCGTGGTCATGAATGGAGCCGCAAAAAGAATGTACCCTATATAAGTTTTGGCGAATGGAGCTATGGTTTCGGTACTTCCGAGCCATCTGACCAAAGAATCCAGTGTAAAGAAACCAAATACTGTTATAACGAATCCCATGAAAAGAGAACAGAAAAAAGCAGTTGATGCGGTTTCAGATGCTTTCTCCGGCTGCCTGTCCCCAAGCATACGGGAGATAATGCTTCCACCTCCCTGTCCGAACAAAAATCCGAATGCCTGAATGATGGCCATAAAGCCAAATACAACTCCCACCGCACCGCTGGCTGAGGTTCCGAGAGTTCCCACGAAAGCTGTATCCACCACATTGTAAATATTGGTTATCAGCATGGATATCATGGTGGGTATCGCCAACAATGTAATAAGTCTTGGGATAGGTGTCTCTGTCATTCTTTTGTACTGCTGTTCTGTTCTCGTCATAATGTCTCGTCTCCATCTAAAGCTGTTAAAACCGGTAACATAGTTGCTGCATATAGAAAATGATAATTAATGTTTACCCATGTTATATATGGTATGTAATATTCGGTCCATATAGAAAAGTCTAACCATGGCTTTTCTGCAGAAAATCGCCGGCTATCTTTAACCCCTAAAGGATCCAATAACCGGCGTTTAATTACGATAATCCTTATTCTAATTTACATAACACTGTATATCAAGCTGTTATTCAGCATGAATTCCGGGTTCTACTGTTAACTTATCATGAATAAATGACATCCCTAATCATCATTTTTTGAATTATCAAAAAAGCAACTTGCTTATTAAATGTATTTTAAACTCCGATTATATAATAAACATATATTGTTCCTGTTAATGTTACTAACCACCACCCTGTGCAGCATCTATGCTGTCTTCTCATCTCATGGAGGATAAAGACATGAGTACTGACCCTAAAAAAGAATTGGATTTTGATCCGGCAGAAGCGCGTCTTGATGAATATGCCGGTGATGTCATGATGAAAAAATCCCGTTTTCTCGGATTTCCAATCAACCAGAAAAGCCAGCTTGTAGGCTTCTATAAATGGCTCTACGGAAGCGGCTTCAATCTTTCCATGATAAACAATGCCGGTGACCCCTTTAACCATGGTGATGAAATCCTCAACACACTGGATTTTGAAAGAGAGGTCATCGAATATTTCGCTCCTTTATACGGATTTGATCCCGGTGATACCTGGGGAATCGTAACCTTCAGCGGTACCGATGGCAACAATCATGGTATATATTTCGGAGCAAACTACTTAAAGAAAAAAACTCAGAAGAACCCGATTCTGTATGTTTCCGAGGAAGCCCACTATTCAAGTAAGAGACTTGCTGATCTTCAGAATCTGGAACTCCGGATCATTCCGGCAGATGTTAAGGGATGCATGATTACCGAAGAATTTGAAAAGGCACTTGTTCCCGACAAACCTGCACTTATGGTATATGCTATGGGAACTACTTTTAAAGGAGGAATCGATGATCAGGCTGCACTGAATGCCATCCTGGCAAAGCACCCTGAGATAAGTGTGTACCGTCACCTGGATGCCGCTCTTTTCGGCGGATATATTCCGTTCACAGAGTATAGGGATATCATCAACAGAAAGATTCAGCCATTTGATTCTATAGCCATAAGCGGGCACAAATTCTTTGGCATGGATGAACCGGCAGGTATGTTCATTACATCCATGGATGTCAAGCAGAACCAGAATCCTTACGAGATATCCTATCTTAATGCCAGCATGCCTATGATAAACTGCTCCCGCTCCGCACTGTCACCTCTTAAGTTCTGGTGGATCATCAACCACACCACAAAAGAGGAATTCTCCGCCCAGGCAGAGGGAATGCTTAAGAGAGCCCGCTGGCTCAAAGATCAGTTTGATAAGATCGGATGGCCCGCATGGCTCGCGCCCATGTCTAACACAGTTTACTTCAAACGCCCTCCTGAGGAGATAGCTGCCAATTTCCATCTATCCCCCGATTTCGACGAAAGACGCGGAGGTGCCCTGTCTCATATCGTTGTGATGCAGCATGTATCGGAGGAAAAACTTGGAAAGTTTTTGGATGTGTTAAAAACTATCAGGAAATGATAAAAATCTATAGAATTAAAAACATTTGAATTGTAGGTATGGTTATAAGCAACAGGGACTGTTGTCCGGATTTTGATGATAATCTGATCCAGAGCGACAGCCCCTTTATAGTTCTGCATGAGCAATCAGGTATTGATATCCAACATTCACAATGTAGAACTCTTAATGTTATTAATTATATCCTGAGCACCGAAAAGCAATCACTGAAGTACAAATCCACCGTTAGGTGAGATAACCTGCCCTGTAAGATATGATGCCTTAAGGATGTACTCCAAAGCACCTGCTATATCGGAAACATCACCGATATAGCCCTCAGGAATAGTTGCTGCAAGTGCATTAAGCTCATCCTGATTAACTCCACGAAGCATATCTGTCATGATCATACCGGGAGCGATGGCATTGGCACGAACGCCTCTTCCTGCAAACTCAAGTGCAAGGGCTCTTGTAAGACCTATGACACCGGAATCTTATTAAGCTCCGTATTCAGAGCTTTCTGGTCTATGTCTCCTGAATTTCTGCTAAGTATACTTTTTAATGAAAGTCCCAGCGGGATAATGTCTTTTTCCGTCATCTTCTTCACAAGACCGGGCATAAAAACTTCCAGAACATCACGTGTTGCACGATTCTCCAGAAGATCATTGGCTGTATCTTCTATGGAATAGTACCCTTCCCTAACCACTGAATCTCCGGCTAGAAACCAGTTCTTAACTGCCTGTCCGGCACCGCTGTCAGGAAGTGTATATGAATTGTCCTCTTCTGATACTCTGACAAAGATACACTCATCTGAGACAGGCATCTCATTCATTTGGGTTTCTACTTTATTTTCACATGCATCTAAGATTCCACTTACCTTAATTTTTCCTTCAGAATACACCCTTTCACATTTCACTGAAGCACAATTAAGTCCATCATTTCTTTCATTACCCGATACTCCTATAACTCTTACTCTATTCTCACCTTCATTTAGATGAACTTTTCTGAACACAACAACTCCGTTTCCGGAATTGTTACCTTTATCTGTTACTTCCCCGTCAAGCTCCAGTGTAACCTCATGAAGATTAGTGTATACCTTTATATCGATTTCATCCTTAGCTCTGTTTTTGAATCTTTTTGAGCAGATATGTACAAAAGGCTCCTTCGACCATTTTGCCTTATAGTAGTAAAATGCATCCTTCTTTATCTTTCTGTCAAAGGTCACAAGTCCCTTCTGGTTTCTGTTCTCTGTACCGCCTTCCTTACGAAGAGCACTTCCGAAATCGAACATGTTCCAGACAAAGCTTCCCCAAAGGTAACTCTTGCTCTCAAATATCGGATATACTGTCTCATGATAAAGCGCCTGATACTCTTCTGAATAGTCGCGAATCTTAGGTTCCTCTGAATGAAGCTCTACATTGGCATCTACTCCGTATTCGCTCATTCCGAGAGGCATATCCGGGCGCTCCTCATGGAATCTGTCAAGATACTTATCGTAATCCTGCATCTCACCGTAGTACCAGCCGAAGTAAACATTGTAACCTATCATATCGGTCACGTTATTCAGTTCACTCCTGAACTTAACTGTATAGAGATTTGCGGCAGTCACAAGTCTTGAAGGATCAAGCTCTTTTGCCATATCCCGCATCTTTCGGAGCTCATCATGCATAAATGCCGTATCACGGAACATGCCGATTTCATTCTGTATACCCCAGAAGAAAATACTCGGATGATGAATGTTCTGAAGGATAAGCTCCTTAAGCTGCTGCTCTGCATTTTCAAAAACTTCTTCGGAATCAGGCATCTTCAGCATGGGAATCTCAGCCCAGACTATATAGCCCTTTTCATCGCAGAGGTCATAGGTATGCTGCGGATGCTGATAATGTGAAAGGCGCACAGCATTGGCACCTATCTCATCGATGAGTTCAAAGTCACGGTTAATATCTTCATCCTTAGTCGTATTGAAAATCTCCGCAGCATCCTGATGCCTTGCGACACCGTTGATCCTGACATTACGACCATTAAGATAAAAACCGCTCTCAGAATCCATCCGGAAGAATCTGAAACCTAAACGAACACTGACTGTATCAACAACACTGCCGTCCTCTATAAGTTCAGCTTTTAATGTATAAAGATTTACATTTTTACCTCCATAGTTCAGGCACAATCCGGATTTATCAGAGCTAATATCTGACCCATCAAAAAAGTTTGAAAGTTCACTCTCAAACTTTTTGCCATCCCATAGCAGCGGAGATTTAACATGAAACTGAACATTTTCACCGGCATTATGTTCTTCACATAAAACCTCTAAATCCTTTACAAAACCTTTATCATTCCCGTTGTCCTGATTCCGACCGGAATAATTACAATCATCACCTTGATCGATATATTGCCGTGTCACATCAGTATGATTCTTTTTTGAAACCTTCGTTTCTGTTTCTATCCCAAACGATTTATCAGAGGAATTACTGTCCGTGATACTATCACTGTTGTCACAGCATCTGTCCCAGAGCGACACAGTATATCTTATCTTCGCTTTTTCCGATGCCACAGCATGGGATTCAACAACTATCACCCCATCCCCGTCCTTCATTTCAGTTCTCGCAATGACTCCGTTTGTACCATAGTACATGTAATCAAAATGTGATTTCTCTGTCACTATAAGATTAACACCGCGATACAGTCCTCCATAGATTGTAAAGTCTCCCGCAAGAGGAGAAATGACATCATTCTTCTCATTTGTCAGGAAAATACGAAGAAGGAAAGACTGCTTTTTGAGGCAGTCTAAAGGTACTTCTGCGCGGAAAGCACTGTAACCGCCCTTATGCTCAGTAAGAAATATGTCATCCGCATAAACCATTGCGTGCTGATCTGCGGCAGGAATGTCTATGAACAGACATTTCCCTCCCTCTCTCCACTCCGGATCCACAGTAACTTCCTTTTCATATAAGGTGAGACCTCTGTACTGATCGTCATCCGTATACCAGCTATGGGGCAGGTTGATAACCTCGCTCTTAACTGCTGATAATACACATACTTTATTTTTCCCGGTTGTATATTTTTCTTCCGATTTTCCGGTTATTTCTTTTTCTTCCGGAAATAAATCAGCCTTTTCTGCTGTTAATGAACCTAGTTCAGAACCATCAATTCCTGAATATTTGCCGCCATCAGTAATATCCGTTATTCTGATTTCCGATCTCACATCAGAAATCTTCAGTCCCTCTATACGTTTGAAAGTCCAATCCTTATTTAAAGGAATTCTTATCATGCTGCATTCCTCATCTTATATATCTTTTCCTCGACCTCCTTCATCTTTTCAGGAGAAAGATCATAGAACTTCATTGCGACTACATTAAACACTGCTCCGATAAACTCAAGTCCATAATAGAAAAGCATCGCTATGGCAAAAAGCTGGGGGCTGTACGGTGTGTCAAGATCCGGGAATTTATCCGCAAAGCCGATGGCCGCAAAGCCGACTCCTACAAGCAGCGGACCAAAGGATGAGATAAGCTTATCCATGAACGAAAACAGCGTTCCCACCATACCGGGGATATACTTTCCGGTTCTTGAAGCCTCGTAGTCATTAACATCTGCAATCATCGGAGGTATGATGGAACTTGTAATCATCTGGAAACCACCGCCTACAACAGTCACAATGAAAAGCAGTACTGTAAATGTTGTAAGTCCGTTGAAATCCTGACCATATCCGTTTGTGAAGCCAGGAAGGTTCAGTGTCTTCGGATCAAGCAGCATCCAGATAAGAATTGCTATAGCGTCCATGACGATAACGCCCCATGACCCCATCTGCATCGCTTTCTTAAGTCCAAACTTTGCACCTATTGCACCGATACCAAGTGTCATCATCACAAGACCTATAACCGTTGTATACATGGTCCATCCACCGGAAAGCTTGTAGTTACCTGCAACTATTCCGTAAAGTACCAATGTTATAGCACTGGTCTTACATGTATTAGCCAGCATGTCTGTGGCCCTTGTAACTATCATCATCTGAAGAGGGCGGTTGTGAGTGAGTACATCCACATAATCTGAGAATTTGATCTCAGGCTTTTTCTTTGTGCTTGTCTCTGAGAAAATAGCGATATCTTTTGGTGTGATGGAAATGTACGCGACAGCAATACCTATTGAAGCGATGACTGCAACTATGAGCCAGTATTCATGGAAAAGACCGGCACTTCCAAGTGAACCATGCTTAACCGCAAGCGCTGCAACCACCATCTGCATAACTGCTCTCATGACTCTAACAAGAACTGTTCCCACAACTGAAAGTATGGGACGCTGAGCAGGATCGTTGGTGAGACAGACATTACCCACATGGGCACTGATATTCAGGAAGGTATATCCGATGTAATAAATCAATGTGAATATAATGAAAAATACCGGTCTGATGGCTCCTTCCGGAAGTTTATCCGTAACGTTGAACATAAGAAAACTGTTCACAAACAGAAGAATGCCTCCGAGCAAAAGACAAAGTCTGGTCTTTCCGATCTTGCTGTTTTCCTTGAACTTATCTACAACGAAACCTACCATAGGATCCGTGACACCATCCCACAAACGCATAATGGTTGAAAAGCTGGAGGCCAGCACTACCGCCATACCAACATAACCGTTGAGATAATATGACATAATCATTGTGAGACCCATATAAAGGTTTACAGCCATATTTCCACCGGAAAAACCTATGATTCTCCATACAGGAACATTATGTATTCCGTTCTCTTTCATATACTTCTGATAATTCGTTTTTGTTACGCTTTCCATTTCATAAACTCCATTCTTGGGAATGAAAATATCCATTGTGTTTTCTTTTCTTCGCCGACACCGGAATGGCCCTTCACATGCAAACGGCTATAACAAGACTTGTTTTTTACAAAAAGCAATATAACAGAAAGTATGATCCTTAGGATAGTAATATATAATTCTATATAGTATTATATTACTACATTTTCCTTCGTATTCCCGGAAGAGAGCGTAAGAAAAACACAGGTTGAATCGTTTTCCTGGTCGGGTTTTCGATGCGAATGGGTACGGACAAAGCATTGCTTTCCTTTGAAACTCCATTCTCCGACGCCGTAAACTCTAAAGAAACACTGAGTTAATAAGTGTTTTTTAGTTCATGCAAATACTGTCCTTCAGCATTTACTAACTTTTGGAAAAAATATAGAAACATATATGAAAAATAATATTGAAAAAAACTGTTCCGATTCCGCACTGAATTCCGGAATGGAACTTATAAAAACACTTTATCATCTTAATATCATTAAAATCACAGAGTTCCCGGATCTCACAAACTTCTGTAAGACACACAGAGTTCATTCAATGCAAAAGTATCTGTATCCGGATACACTTGATACTCTCTGTAAGACTAACGACGATTTTTCGGTTCATATTTGCGAAGATCGTCTGATGATATGCCTGGCTATATTTCGAATCAACGGCTGTTCATTCGTAGCAGGGCCATTCCGTCAAAACATACTTACAAAAAAGGATAGCGAGAATCTTCTTCATGCTCTTAATGCAACAGAAATAACTGTTGCTGACTACCTTCACTATCATGAAACATTTCCCATAATCACAGAAGAGGATATAAAAAGCATCGTCGCATCTCTCCTTCATGTATACAGCACCGATTCCGGAGTTCTGTCCTTCATTAAACACGATGACTATTCCGGTGAATATATCAATTCATCCACTCCTGAAGAAATGGAAATGAGTGTTCAGGCAGACCGTCCCTACTATATGACCATGCTGGAAAGGCGTTATACTTTTGAGCAGCATTTCATAGAGAATATCGAAGCCGGAAATGCAAGATCTGCACTTATGAATCTTGAAAATATGCAGCATGATGTTTCATATCTCAAAAAAATCGGAACCACAATGGAAAATGAACGTATCGGAGCAGCCATCACCAGAACCACAGCGAGACTGGCCGCAATACGGGCCGGACTTCCTGCCATCATTGCCGATAGGATTTCTTCCGAGAATACAAGAAAAACCATGACTGCAAAAACCACATCAGAGATATTAAAAGCCAAAGAGGAACTTGTACAGAATTTCTGCCGGGCAATCCTCGAACACAATGACGAAAATCATTCCGCCCTTGCCCAAAGTGCGGTGTACTATCTTCGTCATGAATATTATCATCCCATCAGTCTTGATACAATGGCGGACACTCTTTCAGTGTCAAAGAATTACCTTATATCGGTTTTTAAAAAGGAATATAAGACAACACCCATAAACTTCCTGAATGACTACCGATTGAAACAGGCCGCCACTCTTCTGGCTTCAACATCCTCTACTGTTCAGGAAATAAGCAATAGTGTCGGAATAGATGACGCAAATTATTTTGTCAAACTATTCAAAAAGAAATACGGGATGACACCCACCGAATACCGAAGAAGAAACAAAATATAATAGAACGTTCATTAATCAGCCGGACTTAATTTTGATTCAGAAGCCTTGAAACACTGCGAATTCATCAGTCCGGGTAAATATACGATAATAGTTATAAAGCAGCAAAAAAGACAGAACTGAAATCTTAGTTCAGATCTGTCTTTTTCAATCAGGTTTTACATGTAATATTTAACCGTTATATACAGCTCAGATCCTGAGAGTATCCATTTAATGACGTTAAGCTGAGTCATGAAAAATCATAATCTACTCCATTAGTGGCTCTTAGTTTCTTCTCATTGGATTCCTGGTCAAGTCAGAGTTTTCATAAGGAAAACTCTGATATTGGCCAGGACTTAGAGTCACTTAGGGAGTAGATTTGACATTTTTCCGACGAAGCGTCTCGGTATTAAATGGATACCTCAGGATTCGAATTATTCAAGTATAGGAAAGCACTTACTTCAAAAAACCGTTTATGATCTGTTCCTCAGCCTCAGCCTCAGTAAGTCCGAGGGTCATAAGCTTGATGATCTGATCACCGGCGATCTTTCCGATAGCAGCCTCATGCACAAGCGCTGCATCGAGATCATTGGCCTCAAGAGCAGGAACTGCAAGAATCTTACCCTTATCCATGATGATGGAATCACACTCTGTATGACCTGAACATGCTGCATTTCCGACAAGCTTTGCATCGAACTTCTGGTATGAAGTATCTCTCGCTACAGATCTGGAAACCACATCTGCGCTTGATCCTTCTCCATTCATGCTGACAACATATGTACTGAGAGCCTTCTGGTCGCCGTGTGTCATGAGACGCTCTCTGACAACAAGCTTTGCACCTGCTGCGAGCTCGGCAGTTGTGGTTCTGTTTGTATCGTCAACACCCTTTATCTGAACCATCTCCATCTCAACAGAGCTGCCTTCCTCCTGGTAAACCTCTGTTCCCGGATTGAGGATTCTCTTACCGCTTCCTTCACCTGATCCGTAATGCTTCTCAACATAACGTACCTTTGCATTCTTTCCAACAAAGAAACGGTGGATACCGTCATGCTCTGAATCCTGTGAACCACAGTTATCGATACCACAGCCTGCAACTATAGTTACATCGGCACCCTCCCCAACGTAGAAGTCATTGTACACAACTTCCTTTAATCCTGTCTGAGTCATAACAACAGGGATATGAACACTCTCGTTCTTTGTTCCCGGCTTGATACGAACTGTAAGTCCCTGTCCGTCTTCTCTTGGAATAATCTCAATATTCTCTGTGGAGACACGTCCTGCAGACTGTCCATTAGAACGAATATTGTAGGCACCCTCCGGTACCTTATGAAGGTCTGCAACCTCCTTTAAAAGTCTCTTCTGAATCTCGTCTAATTTAAGCATTCTGATTTGCCTCCCTTACCTGCTCGATTTTTCTGCATTCAGGCATCGCTGAAGTTGTTCCCATAAGTTCAGGAAGGACTTCGTCCTTTGTACCGCGCTTCACAAGCTGACCATTTTTCAGAACAATAATCTCATCTGCGATATTAAGGATTCTCTCCTGATGAGAAATGATAAGGATGGAACTGTCTCCGATATCCTTTCTCATTCTCTGGAATACCTCGATAAGATTCTGGAAGCTCCAAAGATCTATACCAGCCTCAGGCTCATCGAAAACAGAAAGCTTCGAAGCCTTTGCAAGAACGGTTGCAATCTCGATTCTCTTCAGCTCACCACCCGAGAGACTGCTGTTTACTTCACGATTGATGTAATCTCTTGCACAAAGGCCAACCTCTGCAAGATAGTTACATGCATTGGCAATGGAAATATTCTTTCCTGTAGCAAGTTTGATAAGGTCGAATACCTGTATTCCCTTAAATCTTACCGGCTGCTGGAATGCAAAACCTATACCTTTCTTAGCACGATCAGTGATGGAAAGATCTGTGATATCCTCTCCGTTGAAAAGAATCTTTCCGCCGGTGGGCTTCTCTATTCCTGCAATAATCTTCGCAAGAGTTGATTTACCTCCGCCGTTAGGTCCGGTGATAACCACCAGTTTGTTATCAGGAATGGTCAATGATATATCCCTGATGATCTCTTTATCCTGACCCTCATCATCTACCTGAAAAGAGATGTTTTGCAATTCCAACATATAAAAAAACCTCCAAGTTTATTAACTCAACATTAAACTGCCTGTTCAGAGCAATTTTTAATAAAGATAATGCAGCCTGTCCGCATTTATATCCATAATAATCCTAGCGTTTCTCTATACTATCATAACAATGACTTTTTTGTTATCTACATTTATGTTTTTATACAAAAATATACAAAAATCAAAGAAAAAGAGACCCCATAATGAGGTCTCACCTATACTATGAGTCGCCCGACAAATGGACGTTTATATCACATCCATTTTCGATATATTGTTCCTTGAAAACTTAATACACTATCTTTTTTATAAAAAATACGATTTCAGATGCACATGCGTACCTAAAATCAGAGGATTATTAGCATCCTATTTCCATTCCTTATGCTAATTGGACACACTTATCCAAGCTAACCATATATTTGATTAGCTTAATCGTATTTAGTGCTGCAACTTTAAAACCGAAGAAATGCCTATTCCTTATCAGACCTCTTACAGGCATTTTATCAGCATTATGCCTTTTCCTTAATGATGCCGGAATCGTTTCTACACCATTCC
>NZ_FOPH01000007.1 GCF_900113415.1 Oribacterium sp. WCC10
AGCTGAAACATCTCCTTTATAATAAGAGCACCTATAATTACGTTAATCGGAGTGTTACGGCGTGAAGGCTGATCACTGTACAATACTCGGAAAGGCTCTTCATCTATAGCTGGAAAAATATTTTCAGAAAAAAATTTAGCCCATGATTTTTCAAGCATTTTTACTTCTCTTTGGGTTAAATTAGAAGTAGAATCAAACAAGCTGATTTGCTGAGATGAATTTGTTGCAAATGACATAAACTATACCTCCAACAGATCCTATCTCTATTATACTATTTAGAAAAGGTAATGTATTAGGTTTTTAAGGTTCTAGCGCCCCATTTGTCGGGCGACTCATATCATGATGTAAGAGGCAAAAATACCAAATCTTGTGCTTCTACAATGATTTGTGACTTTATGACACACCTGAGCACTAATTTCCTTATGGGAACTCTGATTAAAGCGTTTCCCTGGCCGGATTTTCGATGCGAAGCATCAACTTTCTTTGAAAATCCGTGTCCCGACGCCGGATGCTCTGGGGAAACACTGATATAATCAATGCTTCTTTAGATATGTTTACCTAAATGTAACACATTGTTGCATCATTAAGTTCACATATCGCAAACTTATACTAATTGGATTCAGGAGAAAAATAATGGATATCATTGATATGAAACAAAAACGATTTCAACCGGCAATAGATGCGATGAATGATCTTTTGTCTGATGACGAATTTATGGATGAGGAAGTTCTGATGATCGCCATCGATGGACGTTCTGGAAGTGGAAAGACCACTCTCGCACACTTTCTTGCAGATATGTACGATGCTAACGTCTTTCATATGGACGACTTTTTCCTCAGAGAAGAACAAAGAACTGAAGAACGTATGTCAGAGATAGGCGGTAATGTAGATTATGAAAGATTCCGTGAAGAAGTAATGATACCTATATGGTATGGGGATGCAGTCACCTATCGTCCCTTTAACTGCAAGACCATGAAAATAGACAAAGCCATGGAAAAAATCATAAAGCCCAAGCGAATCAATATCATCGAAGGTTCCTATAGTCAGCATCCTTACTTTGGAGAACCCTATCAGCTTCGCATATTCTGTGATATAGAGCCGGAATCTCAGATTGAAAATGTAATCGCACGTGTAGGCGATAACAAAGATCTGATTGAAAAATACAAAACAATATGGATTCCTAAAGAAGATGCTTACATCAATGAGTTCGATATAGATGAAAACTCAGATGTATACATAAGCTGGGACTGACAAATATCATGAAAACAATTTCTGTTCTATAAGCTTGTACATACGTCTATGAAATCTTGCTCTATGACGTTTGCGTTCTATCTCTTTTTCAATCTGATACATAAGATATATGCTGCCTGCGCTGATCATATATCCAAGGTATCTCACCTCATTAAATTCACAAAGAGATGCAACGATTCCAATCACTAACAGAAACTCTACTACGAATTCAAATGTTTTCATATTGATTCTCATGATGATTTCCTCCATTGTTTAAACGTCATGTCTTCATGGAAAACTCAAAACAACTGTTCTTAACACTGAATGTATTTTATCACTGTACAAACGTTTTGTAAACAGCTGTTCCCAAATATTTGTTTGCAGAATATTTGTTCTTATTCAATCATCTTCGAACTGGATAAAACATATGTTTGTCGGACAGAAATCCGTATTATACCCGAGTTATTCTCTAACGGATGATACCTGATAAATTGTACGGTCAGAATCTAAAAAAGTCTCCGGGAAAAGATCAGATAATCTTCTCCCGGAGACTCTTATTTTATTATGCGGTTCTCAGAAGCACCACAACTTGTTATTATGCAACATATGCTCACATTTTGTATGTTCTGCGCCTTACAACTTATCAGTCAAGAAGCCCCTGCATATACTTATCCATATCATCTGCAATCTGCTTTGATACATTTACAGCTGCTACTACAGTCTTGGCACCGGTTACTACATCACCTGATGCGAATACACCCGGCATAGTAGTCTCACCGTTCTCATCTGTCTGAAGTGTACCCTTTTCATTGAGAGTAAGTTCCTTATCTCTTGATACAAGACGGTCCTTAGGAACCTGAGAAACTGAGATGATAACAAAATCACAAGGAACTTCCACTGCTTCTTCCTTATGCACTGTACTCTTACCATCCTCATCGAATGTTACAGGTGCCATAACGATAGAGTCATCCTTTATCTCAAGAGGCGACTTGCAATACTCGAACTTAACCCCGTCAAGCTTTGCGTACTCGATTTCCTTGATAGATGCAGCCGCAGTATCTCGTCTGCAATAAACGGTAACATTTCTTGCACCTTTACGGATCGCAGTACGTGCAGCATCCATGGCAGCATTACCGGCACCTATGATGGCAACATTCTCTCCGATATGATATACATCAGGATTGTTAAGATAATTGATAGCATAAGCAACATTACCAAAAGTCTCGCCAGGAATACGAAGGTGCTTTGGACGCCATGCTCCGGTTCCGATAAATACTGACTTATATCCGTCTGCAAAAAGATCCTTTATGCTTGTTGAACCACCGATATTGAAGTTAGGGCGGAACAGAATTCCAAGCTCATGAAGTCTTGCTGCATATCTGTCAAGAACAGTTCTCGGAAGACGGAAGTCAGGAATACCGTATCTCATGACACCGCCAAGCTTCTCACGTCCCTCAAATATAGTGATCTTGTACCCTCTCTGAGCAAGAAGAACCGCGATAGTGATTCCGGCAGGGCCTCCACCGATAACCGCAACTTTCTTACCGTTGTATGGCTTCTTTTCAAGCTTGATTCTCTCAAAGCATGAATCTGAAATGTAGTTCTCTATAGCAGAGATATGAACCGGAGTTCCCTTGATACCACGAACACAATGACCTTCACACTGCTTCTCATGATCACATACCAGTGAACATACGATAGAAAGCGGGTTGTTATTGAAAAGCATAACCGCTGCATCCATCATCTGCTCTTCTTTAAGAAGTCTGATCATCTCCGGAATGTTTGTATTGATAGGACAACCTGTGCGACAACGTGGATTCTTGCACTGAAGGCAACGATTTGCCTCATCTAAAACATGTACAGCCATAATTATCTCCTCCCTGATTTCGGAACTTCAATTATTTTATCTTCTCTATCAGATAAAAATAAAACGATGATTTCCATACGCGAACATAGATAAATTTAATCACAAAGGCATTTTTAGTCAATAAAAGTTAATTTATTGACAGAAGGTATAACCTTTAATACATTCAAGCATCATTCTCTGGTATATCCGCTTTCACGACAAAACCATAACTTCCCGACAGCAAAATGAAAACCGCCTCCATCAGGCCTTACCTGTTGATCAGGACTTCTTCACACACATTATATCTCTTGTATCCTCAACAGATTTTGTATAATGCAGCTTACATCCCATATCGCACATTCTGCCCAGCATTTCAATGCATTTTTCGGTCAGTATCTCTCCCGGAACCACCATCGGGATACCCGGCGGATAGCAGTAAATATATTCTGCCGAAATATTTCCTGCCGCATCCGGAAAAGAGAAACACTCCGATGAACTTTCGGTTGCTTCCTGAAGAGTCAAACTCTGTTCCATCTTAGTGGAAAGAAGTTCGTGATATGCATCAGTATGTCCGTTAAATCCATGTCTATCCCGAAAGTCAACATTGGAATCATGGGATTTATCTAACCGATCGTCAATGTTATCAACTGCCTCTTCCCGCATTTCCATATCTCTTTCGGATAATACCTTTGATGATAACTCACCTAAGCATCGATTCTCTTTTCCTGCTTCTGATATCAGCTCTTCTTCCCTGTCAAGTTCAAGGATAGCATCGGCAAATCTCAGTATTTCACCCGGTTCATCTCCGGGACCCGTCATGGCCAGCCCGTTGTCAGAGAGACTCATCTCAAGTTCAAAACTGAATCTATCCCTCATTATCTTCATTAAGGAGCCACCATCTAAATGGGTATCCCTGCAATTCACAAGAAGCTTACTCTTGTCAAAATCATAAAAAACATGTTTCGAACTATTATCTCTACCGTGACACATCACTTTGAAATGCTTTAAGCCCCTGACCTTTTCATCGAAACGTTTAAGCATCCCCGACCACTTTGAAAACACCGCCTCTCCACTGTCAAGAATCATCTCAGTACAGGAATCAAGAGATATCATAAGCGGATACGAAGGCGACGATGTTTCGTAGATATCTATGAAACGGTCCACCGTATCTTCATTTACCAGGTCACTCTTTATATGCAAAAATGCAGTCTGGGTCATACCGATAAGCGTCTTGTGGGCAGACTGTACCGCTATGTCAGCGCCGCACTGAATCGCACTCTTTGGAAAGCCTGCTGATTCCACAAGACCAAAGTGAGCTCCATGAGCTTCATCAACAAAAAGCGGAATACCATGTCTGTGACAAATATCGGCAATTGCTTCTATATCGGAAACCACCCCTTCATAAGTCGGGCTTGTAATGACAACACCTCTGCTTTCAGGATAGTCTTCAAGAAGCTTTTCCACCTGACAGGCATCAATATCCGTCAGGATGCCAAACTCCTCATCGTATTGAGGATACAGCCAGTGTGGAGTAATATTTCTTATCTCTAATGCGTGAAAAACTGATCTATGGCAATTTCTTGCCACGATCAGTTCCCCGTTTAACGGGCATATAGCACTTATTCCGATAAGATTACCTGAGGTACTTCCATTGACAAGAAATCTGGTCTTATCGGCGCCGAACACTTCAGCCGTACGTTTCATGGATTCCAAAAGAATCCCCTCGGGGTGATGAAGATCATCAGTCCCGGAAACCTCTGTAAAGTCATACGTCATCGGATTCCCGAAGGTTTTTTCCCTGATCACATCCGGAAAGCAACAGCTTTCAGAGGTTTCTGATAATGTCATACGCCTTTTATGTCCTGGCATATGCAAAGGATATATGCCCTTTTCATTATATATTTTCAGTTCTTCGAATAAGCTTTTATTCTGCTTCATTTTCCTGTTCCTGAGCCATCTCGGCTTCAGCCACCTTCATCATGAGAGCACATTCCATTCTCTTACGGAAAAGCTTACATCCATACTCATAAACGCCCTTGATATCTCCTGTAGCATGAAGAGCATTGGCTGAACAGCCGCCTGCGCAGTACATTCTTGCCCAGCACTTCTTACACTCAGGGCGGGAATAAACATTACACTCCTTAAAAGTATCAACAAGGTCTGTGCGATCAACTCCGTCGAAGACATTACCAAGCTTATACTCAGGATCATTTACAAACTGGTGACACGGATAGAGATCTCCCCATGCAGTAACTGCCATGTACTCTGTTCCTGATCCGCAGCCTGATACTCTCTTGTATACACAAGGACCATGCTCAAGGTCTATCATATAATGATAGAATGTGATCGGCTTTCCATCCTTCTCACGGCGAAGCATATCCTTTGCAAGAATCTCATACTGCTCGTAAAGAACAGGAAGATCTTCCTCTGTAAGGGTACTTGGACTCTTTCCGTCTGTGACAACAGGCTCCATGGAAAGCTCTGTGAAGCCAAGATCATCTGCCATGTGGAAGATGTCCTTTGTGAAATCTGTATTGTAGTGAGAGAATGTTCCTCTCATGTAATATGCCTTGTCTCCTCTTGCCTTGACAAACTTCTGGAAGTTTGGAACGATTCGATCATAGGATCCCTGACCTGCTCGATTCACACGGAATCTGTCATTAACTTCCTTACGTCCGTCAAGAGAAAGAACTACATTGTAACACTCCTTGTTAGCCCACTCGATAACTTCGTCTGTAACATTTACTCCGTTAGTGGTAAGAGTGAACCTGAAATTCTTATTATGCTCTTTCTCGATGGATCTGGCATACTCTACTGTCTTCTTACATACATCAAAGTTTACAAGAGGCTCACCACCGAAGAAATCCACCTCAAGGTTACGACGGTTTCCGGAATTCTCAACAAGAAAATCGATCGCTCTCTTTGCTGTCTCAAAAGTCATGAGACCTTCATCACCCTTGAACTTTCCCTGGGAGGCAAAGCAGTAGCTGCAATTGAGATTGCAGGTATGAGCTACAAGAAGACAAAGTGCCTTAACTACTGTTGTCTGCTTTTTCAGATAGCCGGCAGCCTTTTCATAGATGTCCTCTGTAAAAAGCTTTCCATTATCCTTTAACTCCTGAATATCTGAAAAAGTATCATCTATATCTTCAGCTGATGCATCCTTATACATCTCTGCAAGTTCTTTTCGGGCTTCATCTACAGACTTTCCCTCGTCGAGAAGATGAATAGCATCATATGCCAGATCATCAGTTACATGTACACTTGCACTGTAAACGTCAAGCACAATGTTGTAACCGTTCATTTTATACTGATGTATCATTTATACTCCTAATCTCCTTTAAAACAATAAACACCGTATCCATACTCTATCTCCGCACATACATAAGCCCTGCCGCAGGTATCTCTGATTCGCCCTGTAACTCTGCTGACCGATCCCTGCTGCCATGTCATACAACCTCATTTGACTTCATTTGCAGTCATATGTGACGATGGCATATAGCAAATACTTATACAGTACATTAAAAAGCCGGGGCTTTATCTGCCCCGGCTTAGCTCACCTGAATATTAAGCGTTCTTGTTCTCGCACTTCTGGTTTGCAATACCGCAGCTTGTCTTGCAAGCTGACTGGCAAGATGTCTGGCACTCGCCGCATCCGCCCTTCTCTTCTGATCTCTTCATATCTCTAGTATTTAATGTAACGATATGCTTCATTCTAACACCTCTTTCTTAAATAGGTACTTAATAACTATAAGTACAAAAATTATAACTAGTATGAATATACATTGTCAAGGAAATTGCTGTTCAATCTTGTACTAACAAAGAAAATATCCGCTTTTTTACTTGCTGTAGATTGGCTCAGCGCCCTCGATAGCTCTGTCAGCTACAGGTGCCTTTGAAGAAATAAGTGCAACACTGCGTCCATGAGAGTGATTCTTACAGATATCCATAATCTTTGTGAATGTCTCATTCATAGAACCTGTATGCTCGATAACAACAAGATAATCGAGATTTCCGTTTCTGATCATATCTCTAAGGTAACCTTTGGTTACATTATCATTGTTACGCATAGCCATAACAAGTGCATTCTGAAGTTCCTCTGTAACTTCATCCTGACGGACATCCTGGAATGTTACATCATCATCAGCATGAGCCTTCTCACCTTCCAGACCGCCTTCGATTCCCTTCATTCTGGCACGAAGCTGTGAAATAACAGGACGTGCTATGATGAAATCATCTGTTCCGGGATTCACAACAAGGCCGAAAATGCGATCATCACCGAAAGCAAGATCAGCAATCATATCGAACTTGTTTACTTCCGTCTCTGAATGCTTTATGCTTTTATTCCAGCTCTTAAGCTTCTCCTTACTGGTGAATAATGTATAGAAAGGACGTGCATCCTTAAATGCAACTACTCCGTAAAGTGTCTTCTTTCCCTCTTTAGGATCTTCTACTGTTCTTGCAGGCATGATGAACTCAGCATTTGAAATAAGCTCCTCTGAAATCACATTCTGTGCTTCCTTATCTCTGCCCTCTGACTCCTTGAATCTGTTGATGGCCTCTACGAGCTTCTGATTGGCTCTCTCTGTATAATCTGCCATATATAAACCTCCTGGTTAATACAGATGCAAATGCATTCCGTCGTTTAGCAACATCAGCTTAAAGCATCTGTTTAATATCAATAAACATACCGATGTAGTTTATCATAATTTGCGTTCACTGTCGATACGCTAATGCTTATATGGCACCTGCAGATTATCTCACATTTACCTCTGATGATACCGGGAAAACAATGATTAAAGTGTTTCCCCGGTATCATCAGAGCATAATCATCACTTATGAAGCTTTGTGAACCGCGTCAGACATGGCTTTAACCAGTGCTCCGACTTTTTGGGGAGCATTTGCACCCTCTTCAGCCACAATCTTTACTATGGATGAGCCAACGATGGCTCCGTCACTGAGCGCTGCCATTGATCCGGCCTGCTCAGGACTGGATATACCAAAGCCAACGGCACAAGGTACATCTGTATTTTCCTTCACAAGTTTAACCATCGACCCTATATCTGCTGTGATATCCGAACGTTCGCCTGTCACTCCGAGGGATGACACCACATAGATATATCCCTTTGCTTCCTTTGCTATCATCCTGATTCTGTCATTGGACGCGGGAGTTATCATCGATATAAGTTCAACCCCGTATCTGTCGCAGATTTCCTCAAAATCCCCTTTTTCCTCATAAGGAACATCAGGAAGTATCAATCCGCTTACTCCTGCTTCCGAAGCCGCTTTCATAAACTTCTCTGTACCGTAGGAGAAGACAACATTAGCATAAGTCATATAAAGAAACGGTACATCAACTTCTTTACGGAGTTCTTTTGTAAATTCAAATATCTTATCTGTAGTCACTCCGCTTTTAAGTGCTCTGTTATCAGCCTCCATGATCACCGGACCCTCAGCTGTAGGATCTGAAAAAGGTATACCAAGTTCAATGATATCGGCTCCGTTTTTCACCATCTCAAGGACACAGGCTCTTGTGGTTTCAAGATCCGGATCTCCGCAGGTTATAAATGGAATAAATGCTTTATGGTCTTTAAATGCTTCTGTGATTCTGCTCATTCGCTTATATCCTCCCCTCTGTAACGGGCTATAGCCGCACAGTCCTTATCTCCTCTTCCGGATACTGTCACAACTATTATCTTGTCTTTACTCAGTGTCGGTGCAAGCTTCTTTGCGTAGGCAAGCGCATGTGATGACTCAATAGCAGGAATGATTCCCTCTGCTCTTGAAACATATTCGAATGCATCAACCGCCTCATCATCTGTTATGGCAACATACTCGGCTCTGCCTATATCATGAAGATAAGCATGCTCCGGCCCTACTCCCGGATAGTCGAGTCCTGCAGAGATCGAGTAAACCGGTGCGATCTGACCATACTCATTCTGGCAGAAATATGACTTCATTCCATGGAAGATTCCAAGTCGTCCTGTATTGATGGTCGCGGCTGTTTCAAATGTGTCAATACCTCTGCCGGCAGCCTCACATCCTATAAGACGTACATCCTTGTCCCCGATAAAATGATAGAAAGAACCTATGGCATTGGAACCGCCTCCTACGCAGGCTATAACCGCATCAGGAAGTCTTCCCTCCTTTTCAAGCATCTGTTCCTTTATCTCACGGGAGATGATCGCCTGAAAGTCACGGACTATGGTAGGGAAAGGATGAGGTCCCATAACGGATCCCAGGCAGTAATGTGTATCTGATATTCTTCTTGTCCACTCTCTCATGGCCTCTGATACCGCATCCTTGAGAGTCCCGGTACCGGTTGTGACAGGAACAACTTCTGATCCGAGGAGACGCATCTTGTAAACATTAAGCGCCTGTCTCTCCATATCCTCTTTTCCCATGAAAACAACACATTCCATACCCATGAGTGCTGCCACTGTAGCTGTTGCAACCCCATGCTGTCCTGCGCCGGTTTCAGCGATGAGACGTGTCTTTCCCATCTTCTTCGCAAGCAGAGCCTGTCCGAGACAGTTATTGATCTTGTGTGCTCCTGTATGGTTCAGATCCTCTCGCTTCAAATATATCTTTGCCCCGCCAAGCTCCTTTGTTAATCTCTCTGCATAGTACAGTCTCGAAGGACGGTTAGCATATTCGTTGTATAACTCTATGAGTTCTCTGTTAAACTCAGGGTCGTCCTTATATCTGTTGTATGCTTCCTCAAGCTCTATAACCGCATTCATCAGAGTCTCAGGTATGTATTGTCCTCCATGAACACCAAATCTTCCTTTTATCTCAAACATCTCTTCTCCTTACTTTTCTGTCAAATCCAAACTTCTCACCGCTTCTACAAATGTTTTCATCCTGACCGGATCCTTGAAGCCACCGGTTTCCACCCCGGAACTCACATCAAGAGCATATGGATTGAGTTTTCTTACTGCTTCTGAAACATTGTCAGGATTGAGTCCTCCCGCAAGAAAATACGGTCTTTGGAGCCCTTTGATCAGCTCCCAGTTAAATGTTTCCCCGTCTCCCATTCCCTTATCGAGTAGGATATAATCTGCAGGTGACATTTCAGCGTTCTTCACATCCGAAGAAGTCCTTACCAGAAATGCCTTCATCACCTTTCCGTCGATACTGTACGGTGTTCCGTCAGGAAATTCTCCCGGCTTCTTCAGCTCTTCCTGCAGTTCCTTTATATATTCCGCGGACTCGTCACCATGAAGCTGTGCTATAGATATTATCCCCTTCCTCATGAGTCTGAGGATAATGTCTCTGTCCTCTGATACAAACACCCCCACCGCACTGATGGAAGGTAAAAGCATGTTGCTGAGCTGTTCCGCTTCTGCTTCCGTGACATAACGCCTGCTTTTTTTGTAAAACACAAAACCTATGTACTCAGGCTTCAGTTCATTTACCGCTTCTATATCCTCAGGTCTTCTTAAGCCACAGATTTTAATCCCTGACATATACCCTCCATCCCGCAGTCTTTGCTTTCTCAAAGTATATAAAGTTGCAATTCATCAGGCAGGAATATCAGCCAGCATTGCAGGTTCATTACTGCATCTGATGTACTCTTCAAGTTTATCAAGAGCCTTTCCGTTATCTATGAGTTCTGCTGCGAGCTTCACTCCTTCCTCCATACAGTCTGCCTTGCCACCGACGTAAATTGCAGCTCCTGCATTGAGAAGCACCGCAGTTCTCTTGGTTCCCTGAATCTTTCCTGAAAGGATGCCTCTTGTGATTTCGGCATTTTCTTCAGGTGTACCGCCTACTATATCCTCTTTCCTGCCTCTCTCAAGGCCAAAATCCTCAGGCTTTATAACTGTTGTTCTATAGTAGCCGTTTCTAAGTTCGCAAACGGTAGTCTCACAGGATGCTGAGATTTCATCCATTCTGTCCTGACCGTAAACCACAAATGCTCTTTTTACTCCAAGCTTATCAAGTACCTTTGCAACAGGTTCAACCAGATACTCGTCATAAACCCCAAGAAGAAACATATCAGGATTTGCAGGATTGGTAAGAGGGCCGAGGATATTGAAAACTGTTCTGAATCCAAGTTCCTTTCTGATAGGTCCTACATACTTCATTGCCGCATGATACTTTTGTGCGAAAAGGAAACATAATCCCACATCGGCCAAGAGTTGCTGTGCCTTATTCACATCCTGATTAATGTTTACACCAAGTGCCTCCTGACAATCCGCTGTTCCCGAAAGTGACGATGCAGCTCTGTTACCGTGCTTGGCGACCTTGATTCCTGCAGCGGCGATAACCATTGCTGCAGTTGTGGAGATATTAAAGCTATGTGCTCCGTCTCCGCCTGTTCCGACGATCTCAAGCACCTCCATACCTGGATGAGGTACCTTTGTTGCCTGCTCTCTCATCGCAGCCGCGCAGCCCGAAATCTCGTCTATTGTCTCAGCCTTCGTCGACTTGGTTGATAGAGCAGCCAAAAATGCTGCATTCTGTGTAGGTGTAGTCTGCCCTGTCATGATCTCCGTCATAACTGTGTAGGCCTCATCGTAAGTAAGGTCTCCTTTTAATGTTGCAATCTTGTCAATAGCATTCTTGATCATCTTATTCTCCTTTCGGGGCTGATCCCCTTTGAAAATTACGATCTCACGCTGCGCGGATTCAGGAATAAGGGGCATCCATGGTTCCTTCGGAAACATGGATATATACTAAAAAGTCCCCGGCAGAACCAGACTATGATTCTGCCAGGGACGATAAAATCGCGGTGCCACCCTGTTTCACGATATGACTCGTGCGCTTTGCGAGATACCAACATATCTCCGACAACTAACGTATGTCTTACGTCACAGGATACTAAGCATATTCATGCCTTTCATTGTGCCCTTAGCGGTCCATTTGCAATGCTGTTTTCTGCCGGATTCGCACCATCGCCGGCTCTCTGTGAGATCATACATAGCTTTATCTCCGCTTCAACGGTTTAAATTATTAACTTGATAACTACGATAATGCTTTTGAAAAAGAATGTCAATTCTTATTCAATAAATAAAAATATTGAAATTTTATAGCAGTGATAACCTCATGTACAACTCCACATAACATGACCCTGTAACAGCTTATACAATCACTAATCTTTGAATATCAGGTACATATCCGGAGGTCATATTCATATACATGAATGCATAAAGATTCAACAAAAAACCCTGCGGCAGCTTATAAAAAAGCTGTCACAGGGGCCTCTATCACATTATATATTCAACCATCAAAGTCCGTTTGATCTGTTGTAAGCAGCACAAATCTTATTTGTGTTATTGATAAGGATATTCATGGCGATGAATGGTCCGATTCCGCAAAGCAGAATACCGAAAAGATCCCACATAAGAACTGTTGTACCATTCTCCTGGAATGCAAGGTTATATCTGTAAGCATTGGAAGCAAGTCTGTTTCCAAGACAATACTGCCAATAGAATGAATAGATACCACAAGTTATAACAGATAATAAAATATACTTTACAAGACCGGCAGTCTCCTGTCCGTCCCCGTTACAAGCTGTATTCACATCCTGAGCAAGCTTATAAACAAAGTAATATGAATAAATGCCGCATGTAACGATGGTTAAAAGAATATACATCAAAAGACTTCTGTCTTCTTTCAGTCTCTCACCACCATAATAACCGCCATTGTTGCCGGCAATGTTACGGGCTGCATCTCCAAGCTCATTTTCCGCTTTGTTCAATGCAGAGTTTGCCGCATTGTACGCACCCTGGCTGAACTCCTTAAAGTTATTGATAGAATTGACCTGTTCTCCACAAACCGGGCAAAACTTGGCATCATCAGCCAACTGATTTCCACACTTCTTACAAAACATAACTTCCCCTCCAAAACTATATTTTTCACGACAACCATGCATTTTTACTCCTTAAAGAGTCAATTGCCGCATATAAAAAAGTTATGTTGCCATTTTAGCATAAGATAGTAAACATTTAATACAAAATCATAAATTCATGGCAAAAATATCTTTTTTTACCAAAAATACCACAGTCTTTTTTATTGATATATGTCAAACAGTCAAAGCCTTTCGGCATTACACCGCCTGCTCATGAAGTATCCCCAAACGCAGTTCATCAAGCATTGCTTTCTTGTCTGCCGCTCTCATGAGCGTCTCTCCTATGAGAACACCGTTAACATGCCCCGCCTCAAGCTCTTCTATATCATCATGACTCTTTATGCCGCTTTCTGCAATGAAGAGAATATCTTCAGGCACATTTTCTCTGAGTCTTATGCTGTTACTGATGTCTACAGTGAAGTCTTTGAGATTTCTGTTGTTGACCCCGATGATTCTTGCACCTGCATTAACAGCCTTTCTGACTTCATCTTCATCATGAGCCTCTACTATAGCTGAGAGTCCCAGACTGTCTGCTATGCCGATATACTCTTTCAATGTTTCTTCATCAAGAAGAGCACATATAAGAAGTATGATCTGTGCGCCCAGAACCTTAGCCTCATAAATCATATACGGATCAATGGTAAAGTCCTTTCTCAGACACGGAAGCTTCACTGTTTCCGCAATTTGTCTAAGATACTCATTGCTGCCCTTGAACCACTTCGGCTCCGTAAGTACAGATATAGCAGTCGCTCCTGCCTTCTCATACTCATATGCAATCTTAAGATAAGGAAAATCAACTGTGATAAGTCCCTTCGATGGGGATGCCTTCTTACATTCACATATGAAACTTATCCCCGGCTCCTTCAGCTTCTTTTCAAAAGGAAAACCGGTATTCACATCCATTGATTCTGCTCTTTGCTTCATCTCCTGAAGCGGTACGATTCTCTTTGCCTTTTCCACTCGCTTTCTTGTGTGCTCAGCGATGTCTTCCAGAATATTAGCCATGTTTATCTTCTCCCCATTTCTGACATAAGCGCTTAGATACGACTTATGCTTCACTCTGATAATTGACTGATTTCCGACCGAGACATTCTTATAAAGACAACTGTCGAATGCTCGTTTTCACATTAAGCTATGGTCTGTGCCATAACTATACATAATTCCATATCAGCATCGTATCACAGGGAGTTATGTATGTAATCTATCAAAAAGGACTATCAGATATAACAAAAAACCGTCATTATATATATGCTTCCAACCGTAACATGATTTCTGAGGAAACATCTATTACATCAATGTTTCCTCAACGCCTTCGACGTCGGGCACGGTTATTAAAAGGAAGTTGATGCTTCATATCGAAAATCCGGCCGGGGAAACACTTTAATCAGCGGTTCCCTAAAAAATAAAATAAGCCATCTTCAAAACAGAATACTTTTCCGTTTTGAAAACAGCTTATTATGAACAAACTCTTTTACAGTTCTTCCCAACGGCTTTTAAGCACAAATGCTGCCGACTTAGGCTGACGGTCTCTTGTGAAGATTCCCTTTTTATTGCCGCCCACTCTGAAGATGCCTTCGGAAGTTGCAAAATCGGCGAAATTCCAGACAAGTTCACCCTGTATGAAATCATAATCATCAATTACTCTGAAATTCATCTCATAGTAGTCATTCTGATATTCCTCTGACCACATGGTTCCGGGAAGTGAATGATTTCCTGCCAATGTATCTGTTCCGAACTCAGTCATGATGAAAGGTTTATTTACCCCCAAAGCTTTCCAGCGATCAAGTTCATCCCTGAACTTTCCTTCCGCTTCCTCAAAGTCCTCTCCGCCGCTGATGTACCAGCCATAATATCTGTTCAGGCTGATGAAATCGAGAAGAGGATGGCATTTACACTTCTCAGGGCTGCTGTTCTTCTCCAGAGCCCCTGTGAGAGGGCGCTTCTCAGGATCCAGTTTTCTTGCCTCTTCAAAAATATCCGAGAAATAATCGTATGCATAGTCACTTGTGGTTTCCGGCTCATTAAACAGACTGAAGGCAATGACACTTGGATGATTTTTATCTCTCGTGATCATCTCCCGAACCTGCTGAATGTGATTATTCTTGAGTTTCGACACCGTCGGTGTCTCAAAGAAATATGTGTACTTTCCTGTTCCGGCATCAACGAAATTGTGAGTTGATCTCATCATTCCCACAGCCGGTACCTCATCGATGATAAGGAATCCCTCTTCATCCGCCATACGATACCACTCATCAGCGTATGGATAGTGGCTGGTCCTGAAGCAGTTTGCCCCGTTCCATTTCATGCACTCAAAATCACGCCTGGCAACAGAGTAGTTAAAGGTTCTTCCCAAAATGTTGAAGTCTTCATGTTTTCCGTAACCCTTGAGATAAACCGGCTTTCCGTTTACAAGTATCTCTTTTCCTTTTACCTCTACGGTTCTAAGCCCTATTCTGTCTGTATACTCATCAAGAAGTTTTCCTGTTTTGTCAGTCACTCTTATGATAATGTCATAGAGATGCGCATCTCTCACATTCCAAAGGAATGGACTTTCCACTGACAGACTTTTTGTATAGCGCAGGCACTCTATCTCTGAAACACAACCGGCTTCACTTGAAACAAAGTCACAAGTTTTATTTTCCATTGTTTTTCCGGATAATGATTCCTTATCATAATTGTAAAGTCTCTCTTCCAAAACAACCTTTCCGTTTTCATCAATGAGTTTAACGGAAACATTAACATCTCCGGAAACTTCTCCGTTTCTCAGCTTTACCTTTAAATCAATCTTTGCAGTTCCGTCAACAAGTTCTGTAACATAACTGTAATCCTCTACAGAAGTATTAGGTACCAGTAAAAGCTCTACACTGCGCTGGATTCCGGAATAATTGAAGAAATCAAAATACGGCTTTGCCGTGAGACTTCCGTCTTTGTTTTTCCTGACTGTTCCGCATGGAAGACACTCTTCATTAAGCTCGTTGTTGGCTTTAACAGACAATCGATTGATTCCGGGATATACACAATCTGTCACATCGAATACAAAAGGTAGAAATCCGCCTTCATGCTCCCCGATCCTTTGACCATTAACATATACAACAACCCTGTGAGTCACACTTCCGAAGCGAAGAAGTATTCTCTTTTCACAGCGTTTACTTTCGGATATTCCCGGTACCACAAAATCCGTCTCATACCAGAAATCCCCGCAGTAATTCTTTTTCTTCTTGTCCGTATATAAATCTGCAAAGCTCCCCGGAACCGGCATCATTTCATATTCTGAAAGCCCCTTTTCCCAATGATTCTCTTCTCCTGTTTTTTCTCTGTCAAAAGAAAATTTCCACATCCCATCCAAAGAAAGCTTCATCCTTGTCACTGTCATACAGGGATATAAAAGTGATTCCATCATATTTCTAACTCTCCGTTTTTCAGATTATTTCTAAAAAAACACTGATTGCATCAGTGTTTCCTTAGCGCCTCCGGCGTCGTGGCACGGATTTTCAAAGGAAATTGATGCTTCGCATCGAAAATCCGGCCGGGGAAACGCTTTAATCAGCGGTTTCCTGAATTAAAGACCACCCGACAAGTCTCTGATTCATCAGTCATGCTTTGATACATTTTCTTTTGTAATCCGGCTCCGATGGTCTTTTCAAATTCTCAGGCAGAGGCCTTCTGAGCTGTCACTGATTTTACCTTTATACTTTTTTTATCGCCATCTTCCCTGAAGGTCACAAAAGCTGCTGTAAAAGCTCCCACGATGGAGATAACGATGGCTACGATGCCCCATGGACCGTATACTGCATAGATGGCAGGCAGTGTCAGAGCATTAACAGAAATCTGTACATCTCTTGTTACATGCATGATAGCGCAAAGTGCACCGCCGATTCCGTTGATGATACACATTGCGGCGAAGACCTTCTTTCTTGCCAGAAGCACACCGTAGATTGCAGGCTCTGTAACACCTCCGATAAATGCTGATAATGCCGATGTTCCGGAAAGCTCCTTCAGCTTCTTGTCACGGGTTCTCAGGAAAACTGCAAATGTTGCTGCCGCGATACCGAAATTTGTTCCTACAGTTAAAGGAAGGATGTAGTCATATCCCAAAACTGCATAGTTGTTCATGCAGATAGGGATGAGTCCCCAGTGCACGCCGAAGATGATCATTACAGGCCAGAGGGCTGCCATCAGGAATCCAGCAAGAAGAGGAACTGTATTAAGTCCAAGTTCGATCATTACAGCAATGCCTCTTCCGAGGTAATCTGTCACAGGTCCCACTACTATAAGTGTCAGCGGGAATATGACAAGAAGGTCAAGCAGCGGAATAAATATTCCGGCCACCACTTCAGGAAGGAACTTCTTGAGAAGCTTTTCCCACTTAGCCTGAACATATGCTGCTGCAATGATAGGAAGCACTGAACTTGTGTAGCTTATCATGTTCACAGGTATGCCCATGAATGTAACTGCTGTTTCCGCAGACTTAAGGGCTACTATATTCGGATAAACCATAGCTGCCGCTATAGCCATGGTAAGAAATGGCTTTGCACCGAATTTCTTTCCTGCTGTGTATCCGATAAAGACAGGCAGGAAATAGAACACTCCGTCTGCTGCCGAATAAAGAATCTGATAGGTTGAAGACTCTTTTGAAAGCATTCCTATAGTCACAAAAAGCACCACAAAGCCCTTTAAAAGTCCGGCTCCCATAAAGGCTTCCATGAATGGTGTAAATATAGCTGAAACATACTCTACAAACTTGTCTCCGAAGACATTTTTCTTTGCCTTCTTCTTGTTTTCGGCAACTATATCTTCAGGCTCTTCCGTATCTTCCACAGAAACGGTTCCACTGCTCTTTCCCCAATCTGCCGCCTCAGGAAGTG
Source organism: Oribacterium sp. WCC10 (assembly GCF_900113415.1). Classification (GTDB taxonomy): domain Bacteria; phylum Bacillota; class Clostridia; order Lachnospirales; family Lachnospiraceae; genus Oribacterium. The sequence goes on from NZ_FOPH01000007.1 coordinate 17,798, forward strand.
CCATAACCGCATCAAATGCCTTTGTAACATCCTGACCTATAACCACCTGAGTCTGTCCGCTTGCTTCTATAACTTTCAAAACTCCGTTAATGCTTTCAAGGGCTTCTTTGTCTGCCTTTGATTTATCTTTAAGTATAAATCTTAATCTTGTCACACAATGTGTCAGTTCTTTTATATTGTCGCTGCCGCCTACGTTCTTAACAACTTCTCTGGCTATAAGTTCATAATCCTTTGCCATCTCTGTTTCTCCCCGATAATTCATGATATTAACTTTTTGCACTCATGTTATTGATTGATTTTTGAATCGATTCAGCTGATGGTGACATTATAGCAGTGTAAGCAAAAAGGCATTAGAACATTATTGAAAATATAGCAGTATATTGTATGGTGTGATATTATTTTTTACAGTATCAATCACGGAAAGGAGGTCCCGGACATCTATATTTCTATTATGATGTGTATAATTTGACCGGGTAAATGCTATGAATCTGTATGACGCCTGCCGCTTTCTCGAAAACCTGGAACTGATTCCCGTTCATATCCTTGACTCTGAATCTGCAGTTTCGGAATTTATCAGTAAATACCGTATCCACCCGGCTCAGCTTCTGTTTTCCAAAAGTGAGATTGACTACCTTTTGACATCTCTCAACGATTCCGAATTCCTGCTGTATGAAGATCCTTTCCATATAAAATTTCTCTTCGGCAAATGCATGGACACCCCTGTTGCCTATGGCCCCTACTGCACAGAACTCCTTTCCACAGAAGAGATCACTATACTTCTTTCACATCTGAAAATAAGAGATCTCTCTGCAGAGGATCTTGCCCGTCAGCGAAGCCGCTACACCGTTAAGCCTCTGCAGAATGTGCATTATCATCTTAATATCCTGTTTTCTGAAGTCACCGGAGATACAGCTATCCGTAATGTCAGGACATATGCCCCTTCGCAAAGCTCTGTAGTCATGGATGAGCCTTCAGACAAGAAGGAACTCAGAACTCAACTGGTTCGTGAACACTATACTAACGAGAAACGACTTATGGACGCTGTCAAAAAGGGGGATTTTACAGAAGCTTTGGATGCATGGCACTTTCTTCACAAGGCGGTTTCATATACGAAAATCGGACATACTCTTGAAACAGCCAGGGTATCCGCCGGCATTACCAGAACCCTTATACGTATAGGTGCCGTAAATGCAGGACTTCCTGCCGAAATAAATGACCGGATATCCGGCACCAGTTCCATGAATATAACTAAAGCAAGAAGCATTGACAGTATCTACGCTGAACACGAAAGACTTATACGTGAATACTGCGACACTATAAAAACTTATCATGATAATAAATTCAGCAGCACTGTTCAAAGCCTCATATACCTTTTGGAAAATGACTACCATAAGTCTCTGACACTTGATGAACTGGCATCGGAACTCAATATCAGCAGCAGCACTCTTATTCATCAGTTCAAGAAAGAAACCGGCACAACACCTATGGCATACCTTAACCACATACGAGCCACAAAAGCAGCCGACCTCCTGAGACAGACTGATACTTCTGTACAGGAGGTAGCAGCTTCCGTTGGAATACTGGATTCCAACTATTTTGTAAAATGTTTCAGGAAAGAATACGACATGACTCCCAGCGCATACAGAAAAAAATTCGGGGCTTCGTAACAAATCCGAGCCTATGATGCGAATGTCAAAAGTCGCTATCGAACCGAAAAATGCGTTCCTACGTGCTACATGCAGGCACAACATGGTATACTTTACTATGATTATTATAAAATGTATCTTAGTACCGAGGATGGTTCACAATGAGCAAAATGAATAATGATCAACGTACCTACGAGGGTGGCAAAGCAGCAAAAAACGGTGTTAAACGAATGATTTTAGTCGGGATTTCCCTGACGGTTGAAGTTGTGCTTATAGTATTGATGTTCACCAGATTATGGGACTATGCCGAATGGATAAACATCAGTATGCGAATTATTGCTTTAATGCTGGTTCTAGGAATATATGCAGAGAGCAAGACATCATCTATGAAGATGCCCTGGGTTATTCTGATACTTGTGGCACCTGTCATGGGAGTTTCGCTGTATCTCATGATTGGTCTTAACGGCCATACACGAAAGATGAGGGAACGATACAGAACAATAGACGATGTACTTCTGCCCATGCTTCCCGAAAATACTGATGTTTATGAAGAGCTGAAGGATTTAGACAGCGCAGCAGCAGGAGTTTCACACTATATTTCATCCAAGGCATCATATCCGGTTTACCAGAATACCCGCATTGAATATTTTGATAGTGCCTCCTCCGGTCTTGAAGCACAGCTTCGTGCAATGTCAAAAGCAAAATCATTCATTTTCATGGAATACCATGCTATCGAGGACTCTGTTTCATGGAATCGTATCGAGGAGGTTCTGGCTGAAAAGGTGAAACAGGGCCTTGAAGTCCGTGTTTTCTATGACGATATGGGCAGCATCGGATTCATAACCACGGATTTCTGCAAAAAGCTTGAAGCCAGAGGCATTCAATGCCGTGTATTTAATCCGCTGGCACCGGGGCTTAACTTCTTTCTGAATAACAGGGATCATAGAAAAATAACGGTCATAGACGGATATATCGGATTTACAGGTGGATATAATCTTGCAGATGAGTATTTCGGCATTACACATCCCTTTGGATTATGGAAAGACACAGGAATCAGGCTTGAAGGTGAGGCAGTGAAATCTCTCACCGTCACTTTCCTTGAAATGTGGAATGCAGTAAGTGCTACAGATAAGGATGATGCTGAGTTTGACAGATTTTTCCCGGAGAATCCAACTATTGCAGGCGAAAAATCCTTTATTCAGCCTTATGCGGACAATCCCATGGATAATGTTCATGTCGGTGAGGACGTCTATATCAGCATCGTTGAAAAAGCGGTAAACTACTGCTACTTCATCACTCCATATCTCATCATAACAGATGAGATGACCCATGCCATTACGCTGGCAGCGGAAAGAGGCGTGGATGTCAGGATCATTACTCCGGGAATACCGGATAAGAAGCTGGTTTACAGCGTAACCCGCTCATTCTATAACTCTCTTGCAAGACATGGAGTGCGAATGTACGAATGGACCCCGGGATTCTGTCATGCGAAAATGTGCGTTTCAGATGATACTATGGCCACCTGTGGAACCATAAATCTTGACTACAGAAGCCTCTATCATCATTTTGAAAACGGCTGCTTCATCGCTCACAGTGATGTTGTGACAGATATCCGTCGTGACTTCGAAAAGATGTTTTCCGAAAGCAGAGAGGTCACAGAAGAATACAGTACTGTGAAGAGTTCATATCTAAAGCTTTCACAACTGTTCCTGAGACTTTTCGCGGAGCTGATGTGATTATATAAAGAATAGCAAATGATAAACATAAACGCTTAAAAAGCATCAATGAAGTTCTGATCACTTCATTGATGCTTTTCTTTTAAACGTTTTATTTTGCTCTGATGATGGATGCCACAACAAATATCAAAAGTATGAAGGGATAGAAAAGCCATGGAATGATCTCAATACTGCTTATGCCTGAGAGTGATGAAGCTATCAGAAGTTGTGCTCCGTAAGGGATGATTCCCTGGGCTATACAGGAACATGTATCCAGGAGTGATGCTGTAACTCTGCCGGATACATCATACTCATCACTTATTTCTTTGGCTATCGGAGCAGCTATCACTATCGCCACTGTATTGTTTGCTGTCGCAATATCAAGAAATGCTGTCAAAAGACCAATACCTGCCATGCCTCCTCTTTTACCGGTTGCCCGCTTTTTTATGAATTCGAGAATTGCTGCAAATCCTCCTCCCGCTTTCATGAGGGCTGATATTGATGCCACAAGCACTGTTACTATCATGGTTTCAAACATTCCTGCCGTTCCGCTTCCCATGGCAGAAAATGCGCTGACATAATCAAGTGAACCAAGCAGTAAGCCGGCACCAAGATAAAGAACAATGCCTATCATAAGTACCGCAAAAACATTGACTCCCAGCAATGCCAGTATAAGCACTGCAAAATACGGCGCTGCAAGCCAGGGATTATATTCAAAATTTTCCATGGGTGCAGATTCACTGTTAAGTGACAGGAAAAGGATCACCATAAGAGTCAGTATTGCAGAAGGAAGTGCTGTTTTTATATTGGTCCGGAACTTATCCGACATTTGAACTCCCTGGGTCTTTGTGGCAGCTATAGTCGTGTCCGATATAAAGGAAAGGTTATCCCCGAACATGGCGCCTCCTACCACAGTTCCTACACACATAGGAATCGAAAAACCGCCATTCTGAGCCACTGTGGTGGCTATGGGGACAAGCACTGTGATGGTTCCCACACTGGTTCCCATGGCCATGGATATAAGACATGCGATAATGAAAAGTCCCATCTCCGCAAATCCAGGTGGGATGATATTTAAGAGCATGTTGGCTGTACTGACTGCTCCTCCCGCTTTTCCCGCTATTCCGCTGAAGGCTCCCGAGAGCAGAAAAATGAACAGCATTATAGTGATATTATCATCACCTATTCCCTGTGCACACAGATGTATCTTTTCATCAAATGACAGTTTTCTGTTCTGAAAGAATGCTGCAATCAGTGCCACACCGAAGGCTACCACCACCGAAATGATGTAAAATCCCATCTCACCTTCAATCGGTCTGATGCATTCAAAGAATATACCGTTTCCAAGATACAATACAAGAAATATCAATATGGGCATAAGAGCCCATCCGTTTGCTGCCGGTGTTACTATGCTATTAGTTTCACTTTTATTATTACTTTCCATCGTTTAACCCCAGTTTCTATAATTTGATGATCTAAGGGTCAAAAGTACCAAATCACGTGCTTGTACGTTGATTTGAGACTTTATGACCCGCCCGAACACGCATATCATATCCTTTTTATGGTCAAGCCTTCTGATTCAAGTATTATGGATCCGACGTGATACTATACTTACTCTATGAGTCGCAGAATACAATATTATACCCGTCGCAGCAGATAAAAGAAACAAAAAATACAGTTATAAATACTAAAAAAGCATCAATGAAAATATTTAAATCATTTCATCGATGCTTTTATTTATTCATCATGTCAACTTCTTAAGATGCTCTGTCAGCTTATCGTTTTCCGCGTAGTCAACGGGGCACTCTACAACTGCAGGTCGTCCGCATTGAAACGCCTTATCCATGACGGGAATAAAACTCTCAGCAGAATCAACCCTGAAACCTGCACAACTCATTGATTCCGCAAGCTTCACAAAATCGGGATTGGTGAAATTTACACAGAAATCTTCATGGAATATGGTGGACTCCTTCCACTTGATAAGCCCATAACTGTTATCAACAAGCACAAGGATCACCATGGCAACATTAAGTCTTGCCGCAGTTTCCAGTTCCTGAACATTCATCATGAACCCACCGTCTCCACATATGGCAAGAACACGTTTCTCAGGATATATCATTTTTGCCGCAATGGCTCCCGGAAGAGATATTCCCATGGTTGCAAAACCGTTTGATATGAGGCAGGTGTTTGGCTTATAGCAATTATAGTATCTGGAAATCCACATTTTATGGGCGCCTACATCCGAGATAACTATATCCTCAGGTCCCAAAATCTTACGCACATCAAAAAGTATCCTTTGAGGCTTCATCGGAAAAGAAGTGTCCTTTTCATATTCCGACAGCTCACTGTCAAACCGCTTCTTAAGATCAAGAAACTCCTTGGGCTCTGCCTTTACATCGCAGTTCAGCATTATTTCTTCAAGGGAGTGACTGATATCTCCCACCACATCCACATCCGGCTGATAATGCTTATTTACGTCAGCTATCCTTTCATCGATATGAATGATTCTGTGGCAGACATCCTTATTCCACTTTGAGGGAGCAAGTTCAACGATATCATAGCCGATACAGATGACAAGATCCGCTTTATCAAGCATGATATTCGGGTAGTCCTTCCATGGAATACCCAAAGTACACATATAGTATGGATTTTTATAGGACACTATTCCCTTGGCCATCATGGTATTTATGACAGGAATATGAAGTCTGTTCACAAACTCTGTCAATGCCTTTCCCGCACCTGCAAGCACTGCCCCGTGACCTACAAGTATCACCGGATGCTGTGCCCTGTTTATCTCCGCCGAAGCTTCAGCGATTTCATCTTCATCGGCACGTTCATAACCCAAAACCGGTCTTTTTATGAGCTTTTGTGAAGCCCCCTCCGGAACCTGCATCTGAGCCACATCCTGAGGTATGCAAATGTGGGTTGCGCCGGGTCTGTCCCCCTCCGCATACTTAAAGGCCAGTCTGGTTATCTCCGTTACCGAAGCCGGAGACATCAGCATCTTTGTCCTCTTGGTGATGGGATGGAACAATGTATCCAGATCCAGGTACTGGTGAGAAGTCAGCGGCATTTTCTCGGTGGTTACCTGTGCGGTGATAGCTACAAGAGGCGCACCGTCACCATTGGCATCCGCGACTCCTGTGATAAGATTAGTTGCTCCCGGGCCGAGAGTTGAAAAACACACTCCCGCTTTACCTGTCAATCTTCCGTAAACATCCGCCATAAAAGCAGCTCCCTGCTCGTGGCGCACAAGCACAGTCTTTATCTGTTCAGAGTCGCACAAAGCCTTAACAAAATCCAGATTTTCCTCTCCCGGAATACCAAATGCGTACTTCACCCCTTCGTGTTCCAGGGCCTTCACCAACATCTCAGCTACATTCATACTGTTATCCAACCTTCACTCTTTTTTCTAAATAAATCTCCCATCACTGATGGTCGATTCCGCGTTGCCCGTCAAATGACTAACCGGTCTTTTGTGCGAGCACAACGCCCGGTTGGGCGCTTGATGGGCTTATCGCGAAAAAAGGCACAGCCGAAATAATCCAGCTGCGCCCTTGCAATTTTATTGAATTACTTTGTACTATACTTAGATGTAAGCACATTAACAAATAACCATTATTTATGTTACATATTCTTTTGCCGATATCACAGTATCTCTATCAGCCTTTCCACGTCTTCATCCTTCGTGGCCCAACTTGTAACTATACGAAGAACCGTATGCTCTGCATCGGGTTTTTCCCAGAAGCCAAGCTCAACTTTTTCTCTGAGCTCTGCTGCTTTCTCATCAGTAAGAAGCACAAAAATCTGGTTTGTCGGTGCTAGTATCGGTGAGCTGTATCCCTTATCTTTAAGGGCCTTTCTTATCTTATCAGCAGCCTTTATGGCCGTAACACCGATTTTTCCATATAAGTCATCGGTAAATAATGTCTCGAACTGTATCGCAGCGATGCGTCCTTTGGCAAGAAGGGCTCCGTGCTGCTTTATGATGGTAAAAAGATGGGGAATGAAATCATGCTTCGGAATAACCACCGCCTCTCCGAACAGAGCTCCGCACTTGGTTCCGCCGATGTAAAATACATCACAGAGCTTTGCTATATCCGGAAGTGTCACATCATTTTCAGGACAGGCCAAAGCATATGCAAGTCTCGCACCGTCCATATAAAGCGGGATATGGTTTTCCCTGCATATATCACTTATTTCTTTAAGTTCATTTGAGGAATAAAGGGTTCCGTACTCCGTAGGCTGTGAGATATAAACCATACCCGGCATAACTGTATGATCACGATTATCATCCTGTTTATATCTGTTGATGCAGTCACGGATATCAGAAGCCGAAAGCTTTCCGTCGTGATGGGGAAGCTCCAGGACCTTGTGTCCACCGAACTCGATCGCTCCTGCTTCATGTCCACTTATATGACCTGTCTTTGCCGCCATAACTCCCTGATAGGGACGGAGCAATGCATCCACCATGGTGGCATTGGCCTGAGTCCCTCCCACAAGGAAATATACATCCGCATCCGGTGATTCGCAGGCTGCTCTTACCTTTTCCCTTGCTGATTCCGAATATTCATCCAGCCCGTACCCCACAGACTTTTCCAGATTGGTTTCCATAAGTCTTTTAAGTATTTCGGGATGTGCCCCTTCCATGTAGTCAGAAGTAAATGTGAGTCTGGTTTCCTTATGCATCGTAAGTATCTCCTTTATGTGTAGTGTAGTATAGCGTTTTTCTGGTTCTCCTTAACGAGTACCTTCATTTCCGGGGCAGAAATACCGGCTGTACCAAGTGACATGGTTATTTCCTGCAAAAGTTCATAGTATACCGTCCAGTAGTCCCCGGTCTTAACCCATGCTCTTGCTGTAAAAATGATTGATTCATTAGTCCCGCCATCTATGGAGGCAAAAGGCATATGGGCCGGTGAATCCGTAAGGACTTTGGCATGGTTCTTCATTACCTCAAGGAGAATGTTCTGAACCTTAACAACATCCTCTCCTTTTCCTGTGCTGAACTGAAGATCCACTCTTCTAAACTCCTCCGATGAGAAGTTGGTAATGCTCTTATTCATGAGCTCGCCGTTAGGTATCATTATCTTCTTGTTATCGTTTGTGAGAAGTGTTGTGTACATGATGCTGATGGCTCTTACTGCTCCTTCAACCCCGTTTGCCTGAATATACTCTCCTACGTTAAACGGTCTGAATATCAGAAGCATTATTCCACCGGCGATGTTGCTGAGAGCCCCCTGAAGTGAAAGACCGATAGCCATACCTGCCGAAGCCAGGATGGTTATAACCGAAGCCATGGGAACTCCCAAAACACTTATGATACTGAGAAGCAATACTATATTAAGGACTATCTTCACACCACTAATGATGAAACCTGCAACGGTCTTATCCGCCCTGTCGATGGCATGGATTTTCTTAACAAGCTTCATGATGTGATCGATGACTATCCGCCCGGCGATAAAGATGACAAGCGCAAGCAATAGCTTACTTCCGGCCTGCATACAGATGGTTGTAATTTCAGACATTATTTTTTCTACATCTAACACTAATATTTCCTCCCCCGTCTTTTTCATACCCCAATTCTACAATAAAAATCATAAACATAAACTCAGAAAATAACTTAACTTAATTCTTTGGTACTTTTGACCCTTACAATTCTATACCATCCAAAAAGCCTTTCCCATGACGGGAAAGGCTTCTTATCACATAGGGGGATTTGTTTATATATTTATGCAGAAAAACTACATTATAAATATCAGAGAATTCAAATAATACCGGTTCCGGATCACTTATCAATTACATTTACTTCTTCTACACCTGTAACTTCCTGGAATTTTGACTCATCAAGCTGGCTTGGATCCTGACCAATGTAGGCAAGGATACCACCATCAATGTAAACTACCTGACCGTTGATGAAATCAGACGCAGGTGAAGCAAGGAATACAGCAAGTCCCTGAAGATCCTCTGTCTCGCCCCATCTCTGAGCAGGTGTCTTTGAACGGATGAAACGGTCAAACGGCGCCATTGAACCATCAGGCTGCTTCTCACGAAGAGCTGCTGTCTGTGGAGTTGCAATGTAACCTGGTCCTATAGCATTACACTGAATGTTATACTGACCATACTCTGAGCAAACATTCTTTGTGAGCATCTTGAGACCGCCCTTTGCAGCAGCATAAGCAGAAACTGTCTCACGACCAAGCTCTGACATCATTGAGCATGCATTGATGATCTTTCCAGCCTTTTTCTTTATCATTCCGGGAAGAACAGCCTTTGAGCAAAGGAATGGACCTGTAAGGTCAACATTGATAACCTGATCCCACTGCTGCTTTGTCATCTCAGTCATAGGGATTCTCTTGATGATACCTGCGTTGTTTACAAGAATGTCTACACCTCCGAACTTCTCTTCAACATCCTTGACAAGAGCATTAACCTGCTCCTCGTTTGTGACATCACATACAACACCGTAAGCATCAATACCGGCCTTTTTATACTCAGCCATACCTCTGTCTACAAGTTCCTGATTGATATCATTGAAAACAATCTTCTTTGCTCCGGCCTCTGCAAATGCCTTTGCATACGCAAGTCCAAGTCCGTAAGAAGCTCCTGTAACCCATGCAACCTTGCCATCAAGTCTAAACTTATCAAGTATTCCAGCCATGTTATATCTCCTTTTTATTATTCGCCTTAAATCTGATACCAAGTATGAATCTATCCCTTATCATCTTCCTCGAATATATATTGTGGTATCGATAGACGAGACAGGATAAATCCCTTCTAATCTCTATTGTTTTCGGCGTTTATATTAACTTTACGAGATTATGATAGTTTATTAACAGACTCGGTTCAAGGCTTTTGGGTCAAAAATGTAAGCGATTTCAAAACTTTGTGAAATGTGTTGTAAACCGGTTCACCATTTTGGGCATTTTTTCCTCTTGTATTCGTATCCGGTAGGATAATCACCTTAATCAGCGCTCTCAAAGATATCTGACCTTAAATACTAATAAAGCCGTGACTGTAATAAAACAGAACCGCCTTGCCAAAATGACAAGACGGTTCTATATAATCTTATGACGTGAGTGTCAAAAGTATTTGCCACTCACTGATTAGCGCTAACGCACACATTCGTGTGCATAGAGCAGGAATCCTTACAGATTCCTTTGAAGCGCTCAAAGCCGCGTGGCTCCTTCGATTAAAAATCGAAGGCAGTTGTGCTGCTGAACACTCAAACTTCGGTCCTTTTGCTATGCAAAACGACTACGTTATTCGTGTTCGGGCGGGTCATAAAGTCTCAAATCAACGTGCAAGCACGTGATTTGGTACTTTTGACCCTTACATCATCTTATGATTTATTATTTTCTTTCATAAAGGTCTGACATCATGCCGCTTTCTCTGCTTTCCTGGGACCTTTTCCCTGTACTATCTCCATACCTATGATAGCAGCGATGATAACAATACCGATTATATCGGTAACTGTTCCGGGATACAGCATCATGAGTCCGGCTACGGCACATATGATACGTGTGACCATGTTGATAGGTCTGATAGTGTAGCCTTCAAGAGCTGCCGAAATCGCAAACATACCGATGAAACTTGTTATAACAATCATCACTACCCCTATGCCATTAGTATTGATAAGAAGCATAGCAGGATTCAGTGAGAAAATGTACGGCACCAGGAATGCTCCGATAGCAAGTCTTGTAGCATTGACTGCTGTCTTCATAGGGTCAGCCTTTGCAATAGCTGAACCGGCATATGCAGCCAACGCAACAGGAGGTGTGATATCCGCAACTATTCCGAAGTAAAATACAAACATGTTGGCACTTAATGCATTAAGTCCCATACCTGTTGTAAGAATAGGTGCACATGTGGTTGCCATGATGATATATGTTGCTGTAGTAGGAACACCCATTCCAAGGATGATACAGCAGATCATGGTAAGGAAGAGTGCAATAAGCAGATTTCCGTGCGATACACCTACGATAGCAGATATAAACACCTGACCAAGACCTGTCATGGTGACTACTCCGGCGATGATACCGGCGATACCGCAGGCTGCTGCGATGGAAAGAGTATTCTTTGCACCGGTCACAAGAGCATTAAAGATGTCTTTAGGTGACATACGGTGATTCTTGTCAAACATGCTGACAACGATACAGAGCACTGTTGCAATGATGGCCGCACGGCTCATAGTATAACCGGCACAGATAAGATAAATCAGTGCAACAAGCGGAATAAGAAGATAAATCCTGGGAAGAAGGTCTTTCCACTTTGGAAGATTCTCCTTTGGGATACCCTTGAGTCCAAGTCTCTTTGCACGAAGATGAACCATAAGGAAAATACCGGTGAAGTACAGTATAGCCGGGAGTATAGCTCTGACTACGATGTCTGAATAACGTACACCGATCATCTCAGCCATAAGAAAGGCTGCAGCTCCCATGATAGGCGGCATGATCTGTCCGCCTGTTGAAGAGGCTGCCTCAACAGCGCCGGCAAAGTCTCCAGGGAAACCTGTATCCTTCATCATAGGGATAGTAACAGAACCTGTAGTAACGGTATTTCCAACCGATGAACCTGAAACCATACCGCAAAGAGCACTGGAGATAACCGAAACCTTTGCAGGACCGCCGGTGGCAGAACCGGCAAGAGCATTGGCACACTGGATAAAGAAATCGGAAATGCCTGTTGCCTCAAGGAATGCACCGAAAATGATAAAGAGAACGATATATGTACTACATACACCGATTGGTGTACCGATAACACCTGTTGTTGTATAGAACAGATTGTAAACTATCTTTCTGAGAGACGCTCCTGTTGTAAATGCATATATCACAAACAGTGAAGCAACTACTACGATAGGAATACCTGTAACTCTTCTGCAACACTCTGCAAGAACCACTATTCCTATAACACCAAGGATAATCTCAGTCTGATTGATCCTCGTTGCATGGTTAATTATCTCACGATTGTTGATTACAAAATAGAAAAAGCTTCCTGAACCAATAAGTGCCAGTATCACATCATAGAAAGGTATGTAGTTCACCTTTTGAGCTGCTTTATGATTCTTTCCCGCCGGAAAAAGAATGAAAATAAACAGAATGACGATGCCTACAAACAAAGGACGTCTGATACGTTCATCCCACACAGCAAAAAGATTCATATAGATCATAAAAAGAGAGAATACAGCAAGTGCCGCCTTAATCACAATGTCCGGCACGCCCTTCCACTGTCTCGTATTCGACTCACGATCATACTTTTTCATGATCTCATCCACAGCTGCCTGAGCTTCAGCAGACTGTGCCGGCTGTGCCATAACGCCTGTCTTGCCAACGTCCACAGCTTTTGTTGTGTTATTTGTTCTTTCTTCCAATGTTGTGTCCTCCATTCTCTCGCTTATTTAAAAACGTTTTTAACGTTATTTAATCGGGAGTTATCGGATAGCTCCGATAGAATCAAAAAAGCCTCCACTTCTCATATGAGAATCTCACCTCAGAATTCCTTCCGCAAAGGTCTCTCAGGCTTATGCCCTCTCCGTTATTAATAGTCAAAGTATGGTCAGATACAGTACCGACAAAATAGATGAGATCATCCATTCTCTTGTCAAAACCTGATACAATCATACTTCCGTCCGGTCCATACTCCAGCTTCTCCCCCTCAGAGAGTTCTGTCTGAACACCTGCTCCGAATCCGTAATATATCGTTTTCTCAACATAGATTCCGTCCTCTTTAATCTCATAACAATCTATCAGAGGGCTCTTGTTTACCGAATGTATGAAACCAATGCTGAATCTGTCGCCTTGAGAAACATGATACTTTGCATATATTATATCATTCGAAGCATCTCTCAGAACCAGAAAACCTATTCCAACTGCCTCTATATAAATAACAACGGTAGCGGCAACCGCCACCAAGGCAATCACCGCTACTAAAATCCTTTTTTTTATCTTTGATTCAAAGGCCATCACTCAACTGTGATCCCCTGCTCCTCATAATACTTCTTTGCACCCGGATGGAATGGAATGCTGATACCCTTTGTTGCATCATCAAGGCTGAGAAGTTCAAACTTGGCATGACCTGAAGCAAGTGCATCCTTGTTGTCGAACATAGCCTTAAGCATCTCGTAAACAACGTCATCGGAAAGCTTTGTTGAAGCAATGATAGTAGCTCTTACGGAAACTGTCTTTGCATCTGCATCTGTTCCCTTATATGTTCCGCCCGGAATAGTTGTAGCTGTGTAGAAATTGTACTTATCCTGTAATGTCTTGATATGTTCATCATCAAGCTCTACAAGATGAACATCCTTTGTTGTAGCAAGGTCAACAACTGCTGTTGTAGGCGCACCTGCTACGATGAATGCTGCATCGATCTTCTCGTCCTTAAGTGAATCAGCTGAATCGCCGAAAGATGCATTAACAACCTTGATATCATCAAAGCTGAGTCCGTAAGCATCAAGAATCTGACGGGCATTGAACTCAACACCTGAACCGGCATCACCTACTGATACTGTCTTGCCCTTAAGATCTGCTACTGTCTTTATCTCGTCACCACATGTAATGATCTGAACTGTCTCATCATAAAGGCCTGCTACAGGTGCAAATGTCTCATATGCGCCTTCATCTGCAAACAGATCTGTTCCCTCATGAGCATATGTCATAACATCATTCTGTACGATAGCGATGTCTGCATCTCCGTCGTCGATAAGCTGAATGTTTGCCTTTGAAGCACCGGTTGAAGTAACAGTGAGATGAGAGTTCTGCATAAGAGGATTCAGAACTGTAGCCATAACACCGCCAACTGCGTAATATGTTCCTGTTGTTCCACCTGTACCGAATACAACTTCCTCACCTGAAGCAGCACCGGCATTGGCAGCGGCTGCAGCAGCAGTGGTCTCTGTTCCTGCAGAAGCAGCTGTTGTTGTTTTTACCTCTTCAAGGTTCCCGCATGCTGTCAATGCACTCGCTGCAATCACGCCTGTCATCACTAATGATAATAACTTCTTCATAAACTCTCCCTCTCTGAAGACCAGCAGTATAGTTTTTGTTATGAAATCAAAAGATCCCATAACTTTTTCTTCAGTTAATGATTAAATGGTAAAACTTTGAGGCGGTTTTGTCAACTTTTTTATATATGCACTATTTATACATTTATTCCACACTCATGCTCGGTTAGTTGACCTTATAATGCATAATTATGCTTTAGTAGAATGTTTATGCATTTTTATTTGCGTGTTTCAATAAAGACGCAATGTCTTTATGTCCTTATTGCCCGACAGTTATTCTCAATAATTTGTATATTTTTAAGTCGCAAATTTTAGGTTATGTCTGATATTCTTCTATAGCATTAATACTATAGTCGTCATAGCAAATATCTAATAGCATTTAATATTCCATATTTCTGCATCCGGTTAATTTTTTTCTCCGCTCAGGCGATTTTAAGTATTATCGCTTTAAAGTATTCATCTCTAAATTAGGTCTTCATTTTCCCGTCATTAATTTAAGACTTTAACGACAAAAAAGCCGACCTATATACGCAATGTATATACGACGGCTTCTTTGCAATCTGATCTTATAGAATTTTTCTGAATTATAGCACTAAAAGGAAAAATATTTCAAGTCTTACCATCCCTCATAAGTGCTTATCTTATATTGCTGCAGCTTATATTCGTAATTCTCCGGATGATTCCTCCACTCATGAGTCGGCATTCCCACAAATTTAAAGAAATTCCTTTGGAATGTAGAAATCGAAGTAAATCCTGTTTCAAAAGCAACTGTACGAATCGGTTTATCCGTTGTCCTCAGCGCTTTACACGCCTCATGTATACGAATGGAATTCACATACTCAAGGGGTGACAGATGAATGTTGTCATTAAACAGTCTTCTGAAGTGAGTTTCGGAAAGAGCGCAAAGGTCAGCAAGTTCTCCGATATATATTTCCTCCATGTAATGACTCTTTATATAACTCAGAGCCGGTTCCAGGCGTTCCATATCTCCGGACTCTTCTTTGATAACTTTCTTTTCATCCTTCAGATGATCCGATTTATCTTCACTCATGCGTATGATATCAATGAACATGCTCACAAGGTAAGAGTTGCTCTTCTGCTTATAGAGATGCTTCTTCTCCTTCTGCTCCCTTAATATGGAATCAATACAGGTCATCAGTTCTTTTCCCTGCCCATCCTTAAAGAAATACGGCCTTTTATACAGTTCATCGACAGCTATCCTTGCATTGTCTGCTTTAGAGTCAAATACATGCTGTACAAGTCCCTCACAATCAACAAAAAGGTATTCCCAAAAGCTGAAGGTCTCCGGATCGGAATTGGTAGTATGAGGATAGTTTGGCGGGATAATGGTGAAGCAACCCGGTTCAAAACGATAAACCGTGTCCTCAAAAACCATCTCTCCTGTCCCCTTATGGCATACTCCTATCTCCATGTAATTGTGAAAATGGAGATAGTCGATACCATCACCGTATTTTCTCACCCAGCTTTCACCCAGGAGCGGCAATATATAGGAATCTTCCGGCATCTCATAATAGCGATACTGCATCTCCTGTTTCTTCTTTGGCATCAATTATCTCCTCTCACTCAAATTTTCAGATACTTTTTAATCAGTGTACCGGGAATCAAACCCCCTTGAATTCAAAACTGAACTTCAGTGAATTCTTATTATCAACAAGGAATTCCTCATGCGTTCTTGCACCCCAGGAATCGTCACCCGCGATACCCATCTGCTTCATAGAACAACGTACCACAGTATTTTCAACTCTTGGAAGCTCATGCCAATGCCTTGCCTCCTCCAGTTGTTCCGGAGTATACGGAATAGCCGAAAAATCCATTCCCTCAGATGAAAAACATCTGAATCTCATACCGCGTCCTCTTCGATCTGTGACCAGAGCCCATCTCACGCCTGTATGATTTCCGGTCTCCTGCGGTACAAGATAAGGAGCCATCGAATCCCTTGCTGTTGTTTCATATATACCGAGTCTTGCTCCGGCATTTCTGTCACAGTAGTTTTCTTCAGGACCATATCCGTAAAACTTTATCCTGTCAAAATCTGAATCAAGTTTCATCATGAACCCGAATTCCGGCATAGGCGGAAGTTCTTTTTCCGGCTTATAATCCATAGTTACTCTGCAGGTTCCGTCACCGTAAACGCTGTAGGTCACTGTTGCAAAAACCGATTTATCCGAAGGGAACAACCAATGCTTAAAGCATACATCCACATGATCCTCATACTCTGACACCTCAGGATACTTCATGGCTTCCTTCATCCATCCGTCATCAAATCTTGCTTCCTGTGGTGCCGTAGTCTGATACAGGCTAGCCAGCTTCCAGATACCATATCTTCCTGCCATCTGGTTTCCCTCATCATTGGCCGTCGGAGCTCTCCAGAAGTTAGGTCTCGGTACTGCTCCAACCAATTCTTTTCCACCATAACGGTACGAAGTTATTCCGCCTCTCAATGTAGAGATAAGTATATCAAAGTTCTCACCCTTTACACCTACATTAACAGAACCGCGAATCACCTTAAATGGCTTCTTCATCGACTCCTCATGCATTACCTTAAGCTGAGACTCTCCTACTTTTACGATCCCCTGAGCATAAGCCACTTCATGTCCCTTCTTTGCCCAAGAGGTATTTTCTCTCAGTCTGAATGAAACATCAATGGTATATTCGCCCGGCTCATCCGGCATATCGAAAGGAACCTGATAGTTCCTCTCTGCAAGTGGTTCAACGTCTGTCTCAAGTTCCTGTCGTTTAAGCTCTGTTCCCTGTTTTTTGAGACTTACAATGCATCTCCATTCAGAAGAAGCAGTAAACAGATTTCTGTTGAAAATGTTTATCTTCCCATCTTCAACTCTTATCCTTAATCCCTGGAAGCAATACTTTACTTCCTGCATCTTTCCGGCATACTCCTGACGGTTCCCGTCCATTATACCGTTTCCGCTGAATTCATAGTCCGTAGGTCTCTCTCCACAATCCCCACCGTAAGCCTGGTACTCCTCACCGAACCGGTTCTTTCTTCTAAGGGACTGATCCACATAATCCCATATGAAGCCTCCCTGATATCTCGCTTCTCTGTCAGCAAGATCAGTATACTTGAACATTCCTCCATTGGAATTGCCCATGGAATGTGTATACTCACAAAGAATAAAGGGCTTGTCTGTATGAATTTTCAAGTATTCTTCTATTTTCGCAGCCGGTGTATACATCTGTGAATACATATCCGTAGTATCAGGATACCTGTCATCATGATCCACACCTTCATAGTGCACCAGTCTGTCCGGATCCAATTCTCTGAATTTATCCGACATCATAAGCGGCACCCTGCCGCCAAAGGATTCATTACCTATGGACCAAATGATAACAGACGGATGATTCTTATCCAGCTGATATGTGCTGTTAATTCTGTCCATAAGCATCGGGATGTACTCTTCCCTGTTCCCGGGAAGTGCATATTCAAGAGGTTTCTGGCCTCTTGCTATCATATCCCAGACACCGTGAGTCTCCATGTTGTTCTCGGCTATCATATAGAGTCCGTACTCATCACACAGACGATATATGTAAGGAGCATTCTGATAATGAGATGTTCTTACGGCATTGATATTGTTTCTCTTCATTGCGATGACATCTTCTCTCACATCTTCCAATGTCACTGCCGCACGTCCTTTATCGGTATAAAATTCATGTCGGTTAACACCATTAAATACGATCCTCTTACCGTTTATCTTCATGATGCCGTTATCCATCTCGAAACGACGGAATCCGACAACCTGTTCAATAACCTCGGTAACAACCCCACCATCATTCTTAAGTGTCAATCTTAACCTGTAAAGATTCGGAGCTTCTGCCGACCAGAGTTCCGGAGAATCAACATTTCCTGTTATACGAAGAGAGCCCGTTGCATTCTTCACTTCCCCACTGAGTACAACATCATCACCATATGATAATGCATACTCCGTAGAACCTCCTGCCTTTCCGAGATCAAGCGTCACCTCAAGTGTACCGTCTTTTAATGTCTTATCAAGAGATGCCTTCACCTTGAGATCGTAAACATGAACTTCCGGAACGGTATAGAGATATACATCCCTGAAGATTCCGGAAAAACGGTAGAAATCCTGATCCTCAAGCCAGCTTGAGGCGGTCCACTTAAACACCTGCACGCTTAGCTTATTCACCCCTGCCTTCACATATGGAGTAAGCAGAAAATCAGAAGGTGTAAAGCTGTCCTCGCTGTAGCCTACAAACTGTCCGTTCATCCAAAGAGCAAACCCTGATTCCACTCCTTGAAAAGATATATAAAGCGGTTTGTTTTTAAAGTTTTCCGGTACAGTGAAATACTTCACATAGCTTCCTACAGGATTAAAACTCTCAGGTATCTCTCCCGGTTCAATCTGTTCTCTTCCATCCCATGGGTACTGGGTATTAACATATGCCGGGATATCGTATCCCTCCATCTGTATGTGAGCAGGTACTCTTATATCCTCCCAATCTTCGGCATCATAACCTTCTTCATAGAACCCTGGGATTGTACTTCTATAGTTTTTGGCATACGAAAACTTCCATAGACCGTTAAGCGAGAATCTCAATCCTGAGTTTCCTGTCATTAACTCTTCTTCATTCCTGTATGCTATATGGTCAGATAGCTGAGGTAACACATTTATCTTAAAGATCTTTGGATCCTTTACGATACTATAATCAAACTTTTCCATCACATTCACTTCTTTCTTTATCAATCAAAACCCTTAATGTCTTCACTTGTTGTATGTATCAATAGTTTTGTCAGGTTTTACAAGAAAACCTGACAAATCATTGACTGATATTTCATTACTTTACAGAACCTGTGATACCTTCCGCGAACTGCTTTTGTAATATGAAGAAAATGATCATTGTGGGAACAGAGCAGAAAAGTACGCCCATCATAAGCTGACCATAATCAACAGTGTAACCGGCAGAAAGGTTGGCAATAAGCATCGGCATATTCATGGCACTGGTATCTGTATTCATGACAACCTTAGGCCACATATATGAATTCCATGCATTCATAAAACTGATAACCGCTGCTGCCGCATAAGTTGACTTCATTACAGGAAGATACATCTTAAAGAAGATCTCCCACTCACTGAGTCCGTCAAGTCTCGCCGCTTCCATGATATCTATCGGAAAATTTCGCGAGTTCTGTCTGAACATCATGATCATGAAGGGTGTTGAGATGGATGGAAGTATAAATGCCCATACAGTGTTCAGAAGATGTGCATTAGATACCATTCTGAACAGAGGAATCATAGTTGCAACCTGAGGTACCATCATGGCCAGAAGAAGCACTCCGAACAGTTTATCCTTTTTGCTGTCATGATAAAGTTCGAATCCGTATCCTGCAAGTGAACATATGAAGAGACAGAGAACCGTCTGAACAATCGAATACTTGAAGGAATTCATAAGTGATTTGAATAGTGGTTCCGCAGCAAGAAGATTCTTGAAATTGGTGGCCGCATAGGTACCAAACACTATCTTACCTCTTGCTATCTCTATAGAAGCATTGGTGGCCGCCGTTATCATCCAGTAAAGTGGAAACACTGAAAACAGGCACCAGAATATCAAAAACACATAAGTTGGTATAAGTCTTTTCTGTATGGCCGAAGAATTGGCTTTTATTTCATTATTCTTAGTCACGCTTGTCACCTACTTTCAGATTGATAAATGCAAGAACTGCAACCATTATGAATACTACAAAGCTTAGTGCTGAGGAGTATCCAAAGTTTCCAACCCCCTGCCCGAAGGAGTTATTGTAGATATAGTGGGACATGGTGATAGTTGAGTTTGCAGGTCCGCCTCCTGTAAGGTTCATTGACTCATCGAAGAGCTGAAGTGTACCATTGATAGACATTATAAAAGTCATGACGATAACAGGTCTGAGAAGCGGTACTGTTATTCCCCAAAAGGTCTCCCATCCGTTTGCTCCGTCAATCTTTGCAGCCTCATAAACTGAATACTCGATATTCTGAAGTCCTGCAAGATAGAATACCATGTTGTAGCCTGTCCATCTCCAAATGAGAGCTATGATGATGACCATCTTAGCAGACCATGGAGTTCCCAGAAAATTGAAATTCTCTTTAAAGATTCCAATATTTACAAGAACAGAATTGATGAGTCCCTGTGTTGCAAATAAAGATTTAAAAATCAATGCATAGGATACCAGTGATGTGGCACAAGGCAGGAATACCATAGTGCGGAACAGTCCACGGAATTTTAAATCCTTATTGTTGAGAAGCTGAGCCAGAAGTATGGCAAGAATCAGCATGATAGGGACCTGTATGAGCAGATAAAGAAATGTGTTACCCACGGAACGTATAAACAGCTTGTCCTGGAACATACGTGTGTAGTTGTTGAATATCGGTGTAGTCCACTGTAATGCTGCCGGAGAACCTTTCTTTAAAGAAATGATGAACGCCTGAAGCATCGGATAAAAGTTTAATACAAAGATCAGTATGGTTGCCGGCAGTAGGAAAAACCATCCTGCTCGATGCTGTTTGGCAAGAACACTGCTTCCTTTCTTTTCTGTATTCATATAAGTCCTCCTTATTGCACTATTCAGGTCATTTTCCTGTCTAATGCCGTATTTCATTCACGATAAAATTTAGATTAAGAAAATACTGTGGGAATAGTATTTACTACCCACACATTGGCGATAGCACACTTTTTCGTGCAGGATTTTCAGAATCATATTACCTTTGGATACAATACGGGCGGGGAGGGTTTGGCGTCTCCCCGCCCGTATATTTCTTCATTGTTGATTCTGTGTAATTGCTGTCAGTCATTTTATGATATGAGTGTCAAACGTACCTGCCACTCACTATTTAGCATCAACACACATTCATGTGCAATGTGCTGCATCATTTTACATTCATCATCAAGTCAATCAGGTGATTCCGGCAGATTCGTATCTGCTTATTATCCCTGCATTGCGAATCTTACCTGATCCTCTGCATCCTTGATAGAAGCATCTGCATCTGCACCGCTGATGATATTCTGGATAGCAGCTGCAACCTGTGTACGTGTAGGATAGTGATAATCGCTCTGCTCAACGATAGGAACATTTGCACCCATAGCTACGATCTCTGCATAAACAGGTGTGTTGTTGAAGTACTCTATACCCTCGTTGTAAACATCTGACTTACCGGCTGAAATTGAACATGTGATAACACCGCCCTCTTTAAGAGCTGTATCATATGTTTCTGTTGAACCTGCACCAAATGTCTTTCCAAGGAAATCCTGAGCAAGCTCAAGGTTCTTGCAGTTAGATGTGATGTAAAGTGATGAACCACCGTTAGAAGCAAATCCTTCCTTGCCATTTCCTTCGAGTGTAGGCATGCTTGTGATCTCCCACTTTCCTGAGTTGTCAGAAACCTGTTTGATTGTAGGGATGATCCAGTTACCATTCATAACACCTGCAACCATATCGCCAACGATTGTCTGATCTGTGTAATCTGACCAGTCATTTGCAAGGTAGATAGCATTAGCCTGAACACCTCTTACGATAACGTCGATTATCTTCTTAAAGGTCTCATTCTCTGTAAGGTTTACATCTCCGTCCTTGAACTGTGAAACGCCCTCGGCCTGAAGCATCATGTAAGGAAGATCATTTCCATCTCCATCCATTGAAAGAAGATACTTGCCTGTCTTGTCATAAACCTTCTTACCAACTTCGATCCACTCGTCCCATGAGATGCCCTTCATATCATCGATTGTGTATCCGGCCTCCTGAAGGAGATCTGTTCTGTATGCAAAGATAACTGTACCGTTATCTACAGGCATTCCGTAATGTACTCCATCAATGGTTGAATATGAAAGCTTTTCCTGTCCGAAATCATCCCAATTGATGTCTGCTCCTTCAAAACTTGCCCATGCATCAGGGAAATCCGTTACATACTTCTTAAAGTAGTGATCCTGGAAAAGAACGATATCAGGAAGTGTACTGTAGTCACCTGCAGAGCCGGCAAGTGTTACTGCATTTTCTACATCTGATGACTGTGAC
This sequence comes from Oribacterium sp. WCC10, assembly GCF_900113415.1. Lineage (GTDB taxonomy): Bacteria > Bacillota > Clostridia > Lachnospirales > Lachnospiraceae > Oribacterium. The sequence goes on from NZ_FOPH01000007.1 coordinate 40,193, forward strand.
TGCTCAACAATTTCGAGCTTGAAATCAGGATTAACATTCTTCTGATAATCAGCTTCAGCAGCCTTAAGTGCCGGGATGTTGAAGTTTTTGTCCCATGCGTAAACAGTAAGAGTATTGCCGTCTGCCGATTTCTCTTCTGTTGCAGCCTTCGTTTCTCCGGAAGCCTCTGTAGCAGCTTCTGTTGCCTTGGATGTTTCCTTGGCATTGCCGCCATCCTGAGGTGCTGTTGGCGATGGGCTGCAGGCAGCAAGTGATGCTACCATAGTTCCTGCCATCAAAGCCGATAAAAGTCTCTTCTTCATAAATTTTCCTCCGTTTAATAACTTACTCATGAGATCATGAAAGTCCATGAGCTTAATCTACACGCCGAATACTGAATATCCGGCATTGTTTTACAGTTTTTATTGTGCAATCTTTATCATTTTCTCACATCGATCGCCTCACATATGTGTATTTTAACAGCATTATATGCATAAATGTTCACATTTTTGCCTACAAGATATGCATTTTCGACCATATAGGCATATATTAACAACTTCCTCATCATTTTACATCTGGTTTTAGATATTTTTAACAACAAAAATGGCTGTCCGCTTAAGCGAACAGCCATTATAATGATCATTTTCAGTCAATAGTTTGATTTGTGAGCGATATTGCAAGAATGCCGTCAATTTCGACCTGTTCCTTATAATATCAATAGGCTATCAGCCTACTTTTCTCTCATGAAGTTTAGAGTTATTCTTCTCGTTCTTCTTAATGATAGGAAGAATAACGCCAAGTGCTGTAAGAACAACAGGTGTTACGATGTTGAGACACATTGTGAATGCATCTGTATCATATACACCAAGCAGACAGCATGCTGCTGTTACAAAGAAGCACCAGCCACCGGCAACAAGTGCGATGGTGTTGTTCTTTACGAAACGATACTCAGGTGCATACTTCTCGCCTGCCTTACGAAGCGCAATATATGCTGTAAATACCCAAAGGTATCTCATAGGCATACATACTGAGTTAAGCTTTGTAAGCTGCTTAAGTACGGCAGCAGCACCCGGAACGAATGACTGGATAAGGATGATAGCACCTGAAAGGACTGCAACCATCTTGATACCATTTACATAAGCACCAGCATCGTTCTTCTTAAGAAGAGCTGTAGGGATGAACTCCTGTGCATCCTCGTTGTCAAGAAGCATACGAAGAGGAGCATCGATACTGATAACAAGTGTTGAAAGCTGTCCTACAGCATTGCAAAGAGCATAAACCATGAGAAGTGTATCACCAATGCCATAGTAGTTTCCAAGCTTCTGGAATGCCCAGTAAGAACCATTTGAAACATAAGCATTGAAGTTCTCATTGATAGCTACAGGATCGAACATCATACCCATAGCAATAGTTCCGAGGATAGCACAAACAACTACCATGATTGCAAGAGTGATCATTGATCTAGGGAAGCCCTTGCTTGGATTCTCTACCTTATTAACGTAAGGAGAGATCTTCTCGCATCCGCCGACAGCGAATACAAGGATTGAAAGTGAAGTGAAGTACTTTACATCAAACTGTGGGATAAGGCTCTTCATGCTGAAATCCATAGATACATAGTCTGCATTAGGGTTGATAGCACGGGCACTGAAGATCATGATGATGTAAAGGATAGACATTACAAACATACTTGAACCTGCGATTGTTGCAAGCTTCTTAAGAGGGTTAAGTCCACGGCTGGCAACCCAACAGAAGAAAAGAAGTACTGCAAATGTCACAAGCTGAACTCCCAGTGTAGGGAATGTGTCATAAGTTTCTGCATTACGGAAAACTGCCCAGCTGAGAGCCTTAAGTCCTCCTGATGACTTACTTGCGATGTAAGTAATGTGGCAGGCCCAATATGTCCAGCCTGCATAGTATGCAAGCTTGGGACCTGTGGTCTTTAAAATCCATGAGCTTACGCCACCGCCGGACTCCTTGAATGCTGAGCCAAGCTCTCCAACCATAAGTGCATATGGAATGAAGTAAAGTGCAAACATGAGAATCCAGCTGAAAATAACCTGGATACCGTTGAAGTAGACGAAACCATTCAGAACGTTACCAAAGCCCCATACTGTTGAGAACGCCATGAATGCGAGAGTCGTCCATTTGATACGTTTTGAATCCATAACAAAACTCTCCTTTTCATACCTGCAAAACATTTCCTGTCCTGCTTTTTCAGAGATACCGCATGAGTTTTTGTATCTCTGTTTATGCCCTTCGATTCCTCACCCACCATGAGAAACCTTAGGACTTATGTCAGCCATATAGCAATATCTCTCCCTAAAAAATCTCTATATGACTGTAAAAAGCGAAGGCTGACTCTTTCTTCTGCCTTAATCAGTCTCCGCTTTAATTACATAATAATGATTTGTTCTTTTAAAGATCATATATAATAATGAACCATTAAACAAAATCATATAATACTGAAATCTCACATATTTTTAAGAAGCAGTACCTTTATAAATACTTTTATAAAGCCAATATCAAATTACTGCTCTTCAGGGGAACCTGATATAATCAGTGTTTCCTTAGAATTTCAGTTTGTAATTACCGTCCCCTGTTCCTTCCATTGAGCCTGAGAACAGGACTCTTGCAGCCTCAATGAGATAAGCGGTATCCCTTGCACCCGCTGTCTCGAAAGGTGAATGCATGGCAAGCTGTGGAAGTCCTATATCCACAGTATTTAAAGCTACCTGACTCTGGGAAATGTTTCCGAGAGTTGAACCGCCGAGCATATCGGAACGGTTGGTAAATGTCTGATAAGGAACCTCCGCTTTCTTACAGATAGCGCGCATAATAGCTCCTGAGACAGCATCAGTTGTATACTTCTGATTAGCACTGTACTTGATCACGATGCCCTTATTCAGATAAGGACGGTTTGTCGGATCAGATTTATCTTTATGGTTAGGATGAACCGCATGAGCGTTATCTGCTGACACAAGGAAACTTGAAGCGATGCTCATGAGATACTCATCTTCAGTCTTGCCTAAGGCACTGTTTATACGGTGAAGTGTATCCTTAAGGAATGTACTTGCAGCACCCTGTTTTGTACCTGAACCTACTTCTTCATTATCAAATACGCAATGTACAGCTACTGAATCCTTTGGCTCCGCCTTAAGGAATCCCTGAAGTGAAGCATAAGCACACTGGAGATCATCAAGACGTCCGCTTGCCACAAACTCTCTGTTTAATCCGAGCATGGTTCCCTTCATACGGTTGTACAGGAAAAGATCTGTATCAAGGATGTCTTCCGGTTTTACACCGGCCTCTTCTGCTATAAGTTTTATGAATACATCAGACTCTTCACCCTTCTCGCAGAAAAGCGGAAGCATATCCACCTGTGCATTAAATGCATATCCGTCGTTCACCTGACGATTCATATGAATAGCAAGATTAGGTATGATCATGAGATCGCGATCGACATTTACAAGCTTTGTCTCTATACCCTCTTCTGTTTGAACAACAACACGTCCGGCTACAGAAAGCGGTCTGTCAAGCCACGGTGCGCAAAGCATTCCGCCATACTTTTCAACATTAAGCTTCACATACTGATTGTCTATTGTTATCTCCGCATTGGTCTTAATCTTGAAAACCGGAGAATCACAATGGCTGGCCATCATCTGGAATCCTGTGTAATTCTTCTTTGGTATACGGAATGCAATAACTGCGGAATCGTTTCTGGTTACGTAGTATCCTTTCCCCTCTTCAAGTTCCCAGGCCTTCCCCTCATACAAACGGATAATTCCGGCCTCATCCAACGTTTTACACATATTGCTCACTGCAAAAAATGCATTAGGACTGTTATCTAAAAAAGAGATAAGCTCTTTGTTTACTTCATCAAAATTCATTTTGCCCTCCCATGTTGTCAACAAAAGAAATCATATAAATCAAATTTATGTCTTATATTTAATATTATTTGTGTCAATATTTAACATGCCTTGTGATTATATCATCCTGTTAAATAATCTACAACCAATTGAAATAATTAAGCTTCTTATAACACATAAGCATTTTTAATGTGATGGATAACTTTTAATTATGTCTTTTATTCTTTCTGTGCATACACATGTCCGTACAAAAAAGACACCCTAATATCGCCGCTTTAAATCGTTGATGAACATAATCATAAAAATCAAGCTCGATAATGAGATACCTTTTTGACTCTGTATACAATATAAGACGTCTATAATGTCTTTTTAATTTTTGAACTATTTCTTTTTGTTCGTTTTTTACTTAGTTCAGGTATAAACATTCCATTGGTTCCAATGAAATGCATATTTTATCAGTGTTTCATAAAAGCCATCGGCGGTTGGGTTGGATTTTCAATGGAAATTAATACTTTGTATTAATAATCCGGCCGTAGGAAACACGTTACTCAGCATTTCCACAAATCTATCACTCTGTCTGCATTTTTTCTGCTTTTAAAAAAGTCCGGTTGATGGACTTCACCAATCCATCAACCGGACTATCATTAACCCTTCCTTTAATTATCTTCCCATTATTTTTGTAACAGTGAGATGTGCCATGGTCTTCTCCGGATATACTATCTCATCCGCTCCAAGCTTCTTCAGCACCTTGCCCATTCGTTCAGAACCGGCCTTGGCTATAACCTTGTGAACCCCTTGTTCCTTTGCAATCTGCGTACACATGATGCTTGAATCCAGATTACTTCCCATGCACACAATGACTATATCCATATTACCAAGCCCCAGCTTCTCTATAGCCTCAGGATCCGAAAGATCACATGTCACTGCAATCTCCGCAATTTCAGCCATCTGATTTATCACTTCCTCATCATTATCCGCAATCAAAAGATCTGCCCCGTTTTCAAACAGTTCTCTGGCTGTATATTTTCCAAATCTTCCCAGTCCAAGTACTGCAATGGATAATGTTTTTTTATCTCCCATCTCGTTCTCCCATATAAAAGCATGTTTTTGACCGTAATATACGGCTCACAGATGTTATATATCTTACAGACTATATAAAACTATGTTTTTTAGCCATTTTTATTCTATCCGTTTTTTCAATCTAATCCGATATACAACAACACTTCTTGTCTCTTACCGCCTAACTATATGTGTCTGTTGTACTATAACAACCCGAATATCATCCTATATAATACTTTCCTTCTGCGCAGTTCAGCAAGGTCTCTCTGTCTTTTTGTCCTCTAAAAAACATAACAAGAGATATCGGTCCGATTCTTCCGAGATACATCGCAATAATAATCACAAGTTTACCTGCCGGATTCAGGCTTGCTGTAAGGTTTCTTGACAGCCCCACCGTAGCAGTGGCACTAAAGGTTTCATACAGCGCATCCGAAAGCACTACCCACGGGTTCGTAAGCATTAGCAAGATACTCAGGATAACAGTAACAAGGAAACTGATGATAATGATAGCTACTGCCTTGTGTATGGTTTCAAAGGAAAATGACCTGTTGTAAATCACCGGCTTCTGATGGTGATTAAGTGAACTAATGGCATAAAGTATCAAAGCAAAAAATGTCACAGACTTCACGCCTCCGGCCGTCCCCATAGGTGAACCTCCTATAAACATATAGAGAAGTCCGAAGAACGCCGTTACATCCCTTAGACCCTTCTGAGACACAGTCATAAATCCGGCTGTTCTGAATGTTACAGACTGAAATACACTGTTCCAGAGTTTTCCGCTTAATGACATATTACCCAGAGTTTCTGGATTTCCCCGTTCTGCGATAAATGTGAGCACTGCTCCACTAAGTATCAAAACCGCAGTCAAAGCAATCACCAGTCTGGTCTGTTCCTGAAGTCTTATGCGTTTGGGATCTTCGGTTTTTGTAAACAGAGTCTTCACTGCGCCAATCACGTCAAACCATACCACAAAGCCTAATCCTCCAAGTACTATAAGCATCATTGTGATTCCGAGCATATAGTAATTTCCGCTATACCTTATCAAGCTGTCTGAACCGATGAGATCGATTCCTGCATTACAGAATGCCGATATTGAATGAAATACAGAAATGAAAATGCCCTTGTCTTTACCGAATTCCGGAACAAACACAAAAGCCGAAAGCAGTGCTCCTATTCCTTCAACTATGAAGATATCTCTTATTACCCGACGACAGAATTTAACCACGCCTTTTATGGAATCAAGATTGAATGAATCCATCATCAGAACTCTGGTCTTGAGAGACAATCCCTTCCTGAATAGAAGCATGAGTATCGCAGACAAACATACCACTCCTATACCACCAACCTGAATAAGCATGAGTATCACTATCTGCCCGAATACAGTCCAGTGTGAAAATGTATCAACCACCACAAGTCCCGTTATACACACAGATGTGGTGGCAGTAAAAAGTGCAGTAAGTAGTGATGTTGTCTCCCCGGGAACTGTAGCCCAGGGTAGCATCAGAAGCGCGGTACCAGCCAGTATCGTAAACAGAAAACTCAGCGCAATCATCTGGGTGGTGCTCAGCTGCAGCCTCCCCTTCTTTCTTTTCTTTTTAACTATCGCTTTTTTTGTCCCCTCATTCATAGTCCCACTACCATAGCCCATAAAAGAATTAACGCAGACGCGTTATTGGTATAAGTATATCATTACAGGTGGGCAGTTTTAACATCTTTTATCAGGAATCGCAGGAGTCATATTCAAAGCGGACTAAAATATATTTTCATCACACCAGTCCAGTTATCCAATCCCCCAAGAAGTCATTTTGCCATTTCGAAAACCAGAAAAAATGAGTTTTCAATGTCAACTAGGCTTGCTGCTTGAAAGAACATGGAGAGAAAAAAGTCCGTCAGGGACGAACACCAAGGTATTCAGGACCTGACGGACTTTTTTCTCGGAATGTACTTTCAACGCAGTAGGAAAACACTTTTTCTTCAGAAAAAGTGCTTTCAGTATATGTCGGTTTTTCCGCCAGAAAAACCGATCTCACGCAGTGAGATTATCGAACGCCTTCTTTGGGCGTTCGATAACCAGGGACGTTGACATGAATACTCATTTTTTGTCCCATATCCACAGCCTTCCTCATCAGCATTAAAAACGCCGGGGATAACTCCCCGGCGTACAACTTTGCTATTAATTGATTTGTAACTATTACTTTCTTGGGTTCTTGATCTGTGCCTGAGCAGCTGCAAGACGTGCTACAGGTACACGGAACGGTGAACATGATACATAGTCAAGGCCGATCTCGTGGCAGAACTCTACAGATGATGGATCACCACCGTGCTCACCACAGATACCTACATGAAGAGCAGAGTTTACAGGCTTTCCAAGCTTGAGTGACATCTCCATAAGCTTACCAACACCAGTCTGATCAAGCTTAGCGAATGGATCTGACTCAAATATCTTTGTATCATAGTAAGCATTAAGGAACTTACCTGCATCATCACGAGAGAATCCGAATGTCATCTGTGTAAGGTCGTTTGTACCGAAACAGAAGAAGTCAGCCTCCTTGGCGATCTCGTCAGCAGTAAGAGCCGCTCTTGGGATCTCGATCATTGTACCAACCTCGTACTTAAGATCTGCTCCTGCAGCTGCAATCTCAGCATCTGCTGTTTCAACTACGATGTTCTTAACGAACTTAAGCTCCTTAACCTCGCATACAAGCGGGATCATGATCTCAGGCTTAACATTCCACTCAGGATGGTTCTTCTGAACCTCAAGAGCTGCACGGATAACAGCCTTTGTCTGCATCTTTGCAATCTCAGGATATGTAACTGCAAGACGGCATCCTCTGTGACCCATCATAGGGTTAAACTCATGAAGAGAATTGATGATAGCCTTGATCTCTTCCACAGACTTATGTTTAGCATCAGCAAGCTTCTTGATCTCATCCTCTGTTGTAGGAACGAACTCGTGAAGAGGTGGGTCAAGGAATCTGATTGTTACAGGGCAACCCTCAAGAGCCTCATAGAGAGCCTTGAAGTCATTCTGCTGATATGGAAGGATCTTCTCAAGAGCTTCCTCTCTCTCCTCAACTGTATCTGAGCAGATCATCTCACGGAATGCAGCAATTCTGTCTTCCTCAAAGAACATATGCTCTGTACGGCAGAGACCGATACCCTCAGCGCCGAGCTCTCTTGCTTTCTTGGCATCAGCAGGTGTATCAGCATTTGTACGAACCTTAAGCTTTCTGAACTCATCAGCCCATGCCATGATACGGCCAAACTCACCTGCGATCTGAGCATCAACTGTTGCGATCTTTCCATCGTAAATGTTACCTGTTGTACCATCGATAGAGATGAAATCTCCCTCGTGGAATTCCTTGCCGCCGAGAGTGAACTTCTTGTTCTCCTCATCCATGATGATGTCGCCGCAACCTGATACGCAGCACTCACCCATACCACGGGCAACAACGGCAGCGTGTGATGTCATACCACCACGAACTGTAAGGATACCCTGAGCAGCCTTCATACCTGTGATATCCTCAGGTGAAGTCTCAAGACGAACGAGAACTACCTTCTCCCCTCTTGCAGCCCACTCTACAGCATCATCAGCTGTGAATACAACCTTACCGCAGGCAGCTCCCGGAGAAGCACCAAGTCCCTTTCCAAGTGGTGTTGCAGCCTTAAGAGCAGCAGCATCGAACTGAGGATGAAGAAGTGTATCAAGGTTACGAGGATCGATCATAGCGACAGCCTCTTCAGGTGTCTTATGTCCCTCGTCTACGAGATCACAAGCGATCTTGAGAGCTGCAGGAGCTGTTCTCTTACCGTTACGGCACTGGAGCATGTAGAGCTTCTTGTTCTCAACTGTGAACTCCATATCCTGCATGTCATGATAGTGGTTCTCAAGAGTCTCACAAACCTTGATGAACTCTGCATAAGCCTCAGGGAACTCCTTCTCCATCTGAGCGATAGGCATAGGTGTACGAACACCTGCAACTACGTCCTCGCCCTGAGCATTGATAAGGAACTCACCCATGAGCTTGTTCTCACCTGTAGCCGGATCACGTGTAAATGCAACACCTGTACCTGACTGGTTGTTAAGGTTACCGAATACCATCGGCATAACATTTACAGCTGTTCCCCATGAATAAGGAATATCGTTATCACGACGATATACGTTGGCACGTGGGTTGTCCCATGAACGGAATACAGCCTCGATAGCAAGTTTTAACTGCTCTACAGGATCTGAAGGGAAATCCTTGCCAAGCTGATTCTTGTACTCAGCCTTGAACTGCTCTGCAAGCTCCTTAAGGTCAGCTGCTGTAAGGTCAACGTCGAACTTAACGCCCTTCTTCTCTTTCATCTTGTCGATAAGCTGCTCGAAATACTTCTTACCAACTTCCATAACTACGTCTGAGAACATCTGAATGAAACGACGATATGAATCATATACAAAACGCTCAAATGCAGGATCAGGATTGCCCTTGATCATAGCAGCAACGACTTCGTCATTAAGACCAAGATTGAGAATAGTGTCCATCATACCAGGCATTGATGCACGTGCACCTGAACGAACCGATACAAGAAGAGGATTCTGAAGATCACCGAACTTCTTTCCGTTCTCTTTCTCCATCCATGCTACACCTTCCATAGCCTGGCTCATGATCTCATCGTTAATCTTACGACCATCCTCATAGTACTGTGTACAAGCCTCTGTAGTAATTGTGAAACCCTGTGGAACAGGAAGACCGATCTCAGTCATCTCAGCAAGGTTAGCACCCTTACCTCCAAGCAAGTTTCTCATAGACATGTTACCTTCTTTGAAGGTATAAACCCATTTCTTAGCCATTGCTTTCTCCTCCTAAGCAAACATATATTTATGAGCCTTTTGCATACGATTGTCTTTTTGTAAAAACACCCATGACAAACCTTACAAAATTACTCGTGATTTATCCCCTTGAGTCAGATAAAATCACCATTTGAGATTATACTCGACGAATATTTTTTAGTAAAGTACACTTATTGATGTAAGCGTTTACATTTCGAAAAAATTTTTCACTCATCAAAAAAGCCTTGGAAATTCTAAGAAAATCAAAGAATATCTAAGGCTTTATATCAGGGATTTTTAGAAAATATTTTTTATTTCATGGCCTGAAACGGATATTTTGTTTCGTCACCCTAATATGTGCAAAATTACCACTGTTAAAATGACATCCCATCCCGATAAGATTATTTCGCATCCTGACATTCCAGCCAGTCTGTATCGGACTAAACACGGACTGTTATCTTGAAGCATTTCTTTACGATAATACCGCCCGGAATATCCTTATTTAAGTGATTACTAAAATTTACGCAAAAGGGCCAGACCATAACGTCTGACCCTTAACAGCTCCTGATACCCCACTCTGTTTTGCAAATCCCGATTGTGGTTTTGAAAGTATCATTTATAAAAATATATTCACAGCCGGAAATAGTGCAAATTTGACTTTGCTCCATTCGGAAACATCAAACCTTAAATCTGTATCCGACTCCCCATATTGTTTCTATATACTGGGGCTTTGCAGTATCCATCTCTATCTTTTCTCTTATCTTCTTGATATGCACAGTTACTGTAGCAATATCACCGACCGAATCCATCTTCCATATCTCCTTAAAGAGCTCCGCCTTTGTGTAGACATGGTTCGGATGGGATGCAAGGAAATACAAAAGATCAAATTCTTTGGTAGTGAAAATCTTTTCATCTCCTGTCACCCATACACGTCTTGCCGCAGGATCGATCTTTAGGCCACGGATCTCTATCATGTCATTCTCTTCCTTGCCTGTTCCTATGAGTCTCTCATATCTTGCAAGATGAGCTTTTACCCTTGCAACCAGTTCTGATGCAGAAAAAGGTTTGGTCATGTAGTCATCCGCTCCCAAACCAAGACCTCTGATTTTGTCGATGTCGTCCTTTCTTGCTGATACAATGATGATAGGAATATCCTTAACTGCACGAATGTCCTTGCATACCTCGAATCCGTCTCTTCCGGGAAGCATGAGATCAAGAATGATAAGGTCATAGTTTTCATTAAGCGCCATATCAAGTCCCTTTTCTCCATCTCCCGTGATAGTTACCAAAAACCCGGAGAGTTCCAGATAGTCTCTCTCCAGTTCAGCTATAGACTGTTCATCCTCAACTATCAGAATTCTCTTCTTCTCATCATCCATCGATCAGTACCTCCTGTACGCTTCGAATATACTTACGTAAAACAAAATGTATCGTTGTTCCATCACCTTCAACCGAGGATGCCCAAATACGTCCTCCGCTGTCCTCTACTATCTTTTTAACTATAGAAAGACCTATTCCGGATCCTCCCTTCATTGAATTTCTCGAGCTGTCAGCTCTGAAAAACCTTTGGAATATGTATGGCAAATCCGTTTTGGCTATGCCTTTTCCGTTATCCGTTATATTAACCTGTATGAAGTCTCCGGCGTCTTCCAGCGTCAATGCTATCTTCCTGTAATCTTTATCCATGTATTTGACGGAATTGGAGATAATATTGTTTATTACTTTTCTAAGTTGTTCAGGATCCGCAATCATCTCAACATCTTTATCGATGCTGTTTTCAAATGTGAAATCTATGCCCTGGGATTCCATATCGAGCCCTATCTCATCAGCACAATCCTGAAAATAGTCCTGAACTCTCATATGCTGGAAATCATAAGGAATCTTATTGGACTCAACTTTGACATAGTACCTTAACTCATCAATGAGCCTGTCCATATCATTGGCTTTTATGTTGATAGTCTGGATGTACTTTTTCTGCATCTCAGGACTCTGGGCAATGCCGTCAAGTATTCCTTCTGAATAACCTTTGATTGCTGTAAGAGGCGTTTTAAGATCATGGGCAATGTTGGTTATCAGTTCCCTGTTGGCATTATCATTACGTATCTTCTCGTCCTGAGTTTCCTTCAGCCTCATACGCATCTCGTCAAATGCCTGCATCAGTTCACCAAACTCATCATTGGTCTCCGCTTCAAGAGTAAAATCAAGGTCTCCCGACTCTATCCTTCTGGCGGCTGCCTTAAGTTCATCAACCGGCTTAACTATGCCCATGTATATCCAGCCTATAAAGAAAAGACCCGCCACTATAAGCGTTACCACATTCATACTCATGGTTGTATAACCCATGAACATCAGATACATCAAAATCAAAGGCAAGATCGTACTTATACAAAAGCTTACTGCCACTCGCCCCATAAGACCAACATGTTTCATTTGTCATCCCTCAGATCAGCTACACTGTCCATCAATATATTCAATAAAGAACCTATCCTCCTTTAATATCAGACCAAAAGTTTACACAATCTATATAGCAAATTCCAAACTCATCTGTCATACCTCATCTGTCAATGCTGTTTTTATACTTTTTATCTGACACCAACATACAATCTATATAAAAACAGCATATAACTGAAGATAAACTCTTTATACTTTATTTATCGATTAATTATAACATAACTATAAATTCTTAATATAAGAAAACCTCAGTTTATAAAGAAAAATCCGGCATGAACCGAATGTTCATACCGGATCTGATAGTTATTATGCGATTTTACTTATGATGCACTTAGAATGCAAGCTTCTCCTCAAAGTAGCTCTTAAGCTGATCGATAGGGATACGCTCCTGCTTCATGGAATCTCTCTCACGAATAGTAACACAGTGATCTGTCTCTGAATCAAAATCATATGTTACGCAGTAAGGAGTTCCGATCTCATCCTGTCTTCTGTATCTCTTTCCGATGTTTCCTCTGTCATCGTACTCAACATACCAGTACTTGGCAAGTTCGTCGTGTATAGCCTGTGCACCCTCAGCAAGCTTCTTTGAAAGTGGAAGGATACCGATCTTTACAGGTGCAAGTGCAGGATGGAAATGAAGAACTGTTCTCTCATCACCACCCTCAAGCTCCTCAACATCATATGCTGCGCAAAGGAATGCGAGAGTCACACGGTCAGCGCCGAGAGATGGCTCTACTACATATGGAATATAATGCTCGTTTGTCTCATCATCAAAATATGTCATATCCTGACCCGAAACCTCTGCATGACGTCCAAGGTCATAGTTGGTTCTGTCAGCGATACCCCAAAGCTCGCCCCAACCGAACGGGAAAAGGAACTCAAGGTCTGTTGTTGCCTTTGAGTAGAAGCTGAGCTCTTCCTTCTCATGATCTCTTGCACGAAGCATCTCCTTAGGCATACCAAGGCTCAGGAGCCAGTCCTGACAGAACTGCTTCCAGTAAGCAAACCACTCAAGATCTGTATCCGGCTTGCAGAAGAACTCAAGCTCCATCTGCTCAAACTCTCTTGTACGGAATGTAAAGTTACCAGGTGTGATCTCATTACGGAATGACTTACCGATCTGACCGATGCCGAAAGGAAGCTTCTTACGTGATGTTCTCTGAACATTCTTGAAGTTTACAAAGATACCCTGTGCAGTCTCAGGGCGAAGGTAAACCGCATTCTTTGCATCCTCTGTTACACCCTGGAAGGTCTTAAACATAAGATTGAACTGACGGATACCTGTGAAATTATGCTTACCACAAGTTGGGCACTCTACCTTGTTATCCTCGATGAATTTCTCCATCTCCTCGTTGCTCCATCCGTCTACGGAACCATTAAGCTCCATAGCATTTTGAGCCGCGAAATCCTCGATGATCTTGTCAGCACGGAATCTCTCGTGACATTCCTTACAGTCCATAAGAGGATCAGAGAAAGATGCAAGATGTCCTGATGCAATCCATGTCTGAGGGTTCATAAGGATAGCACAATCAATACCTACATTGTACTTTGACTCCTGAATGAACTTCTTCCACCAGGCCTTCTTAACGTTGTTCTTCAGCTCAACACCAAGATTACCATAATCCCATGTGTTGGCGAGTCCGCCGTAGATCTCTGAGCCCGGATAAACAAATCCTCTTGACTTTGCAAGGGAAACGATTGTGTCCATTGTGTATTCTTTTGCCATTTTTTCCTCTTTCTGCCGCCGGAGTGCGGCTAAGAATAAAGTATATAGTTATTATTTCCGCTTTTCGCGTTGCTTTTCACTATACATCCTGAAGCTCAAAAAATCCAGCAAAAAATCAGACTGATATGGCTTATAAACACCAGCCCTATCAGTCTGATTCAGATCTTATTCTACAGTTTCATGCTCACTTCAATGTCTTAAGTATCTCCAGTGATCTGAAATTATGCGGCATTACACCCTTCAGCAGCATATCGATATTTTGCGAAAACTCATACATTACCTCATCCTTAAGCGTAAATGTATAGAGTTTCATCACAGGTGTTCCAAGCACAAACTGCCATGCAAACCTGCATGCCTGGCTGCAGGGTATAGGCGGTTCTTCGGTATATTCACCGCTTATATATAAAAGTCTAAGTTCAAATATCCTTCGAACCAGATCATTGTCAAGATTCGGATTGAGTATTGCTTTCAAAGACATGTATATAAGATTCACTGTCTCAGTCGCCTCAAGATTCTCTTGAGCGATATAATCGGCAAATTCCAGAATATATGATCCGTAGCAGGCATTCACAAGGTCATTGGCGATCTCTTCAAAGTAATTATTAACTTTAACAGATTTCAGGTTGTAACCGCTTCTTCCTTTTGTAACGGAAAATGTTCCGAATACAAAATTTCTGGTACCGGCCATAAGCTGTGACCCGGTTTTCTTTGCTCCGGATGCCCATACGGTTATCTTACCGCACTCATTTGTCAAAACAGACAGTCTTTTATCAAAGTCACGGGATGGCGCAGAACAAAGCACCACCCCGTGAAGTTCAAGTTCATCTCTCATAAGATCAATCAACTTTCGTCTTTATACCCGTAATTTCTCAGGAATGTATCGGAATCTCTCCAGTCCTTACGTACCTTTACAAAAAGCTGAAGGTTCACTCTGTCACCAGTCATCTTCTCTATCTGTATACGCGCTCCTGTACCTATACGCTTCAGCATGGATCCACCCTTGCCTATGATGATACCCTTATGTGCATCTCTCTCACAGACTATTGTAGCCTTGATATCCCACATACCATCTGATCTCTGATGCATCTGATCTATCAGAACAGCTATACCATGAGGTACTTCATCCTGGAGCTTTCTCAGAGCCTGTTCACGGATAAGCTCCGCAGCTATCTCTCTCATGGACTGATCCGTGACCGTATCCTGATCATAGTATCTTGGACCTTCCGGCAGGTATTTAAAAACTGCCTTCTTGAAGCCCTCTATATTCTGCGCGCGCATTGCAGAAAGCGGAACTATCTCGTCAAACTCCATGAGAGACTTATACTTCTCTATGGCAGCATCAAGCTCATCGGGCTTATCTTTCATGGTATCTATCTTGTTGACAACAAGTATCTTAGGCTTATTGGACGCCTTTATAACCTCAGCAATATGTTGCTCTCCGGCTCCTATATATGTGGTTGGTTCCACGAGCCATACTACGACGTCAACATCCTGAAGAGTCTTTTCCGCAACATTATCCATATACTCTCCAAGCTTGTTCTTGGCCTTATGAATACCCGGGGTATCAAGGAATATAATCTGTCCGCGTTCATCGTCATAAACTGTCTGTATCCTTCCTCTTGTGGTCTGAGGCTTGTTGGAAACGATGGCTATCTTCTGCCCGATGACATGATTCATCAATGTTGATTTGCCCACATTTGGTCTTCCAACCAATGCAACAAATCCGGTTTTTACTTTCTTTTCACTCATTATATTTCTCACTTGCTAATCAAATCCGGTGACATATCAGGGATATGGACCTCACTATGACACCGGAATAAATCATTTAAACAGTTCCTCTGTTGTCAGGAATTCTTTTTTATTCTCATCTATAAGCTGACTGTTTCCTATGGTGCAGACTGCTCCCTTTTTAAGTATTGCCTCCATATACGGCGCAAGAGCCCTGATATCCTTCTCCTTTGAAGCGATAACCTGATCTCTTTCTTTCTGAAGCATCTCGTTGGTTACATTTGACATATATGCGCTTATGGTAAGTGCAGCCTTGGCAGAATTTGTTCTCGGTGTATCAAGTTCAGAAACAGCACCTATGATGTACTTTGTCATATCACGTTCAGATGTACTGAACTCACGAACAAACTCCGGAAGAGCCTCATATATATCAAGAGTCTCCTTGAGATGTGGATCTCTGTAGGATGCAAAGTATCCCTCTCCGGATCTTCCGAACCCGGACATACATCCGTAAGCGCCTCCCTTTACTCGCAGATTAAGCCAAAGATACTGATAGTTCAGGATGACTTTGAGTACTCTGAGAGCACCGGTATATGGCAGCTTCTTTGTATCATACAGTCCGGTTCTTGCAACATAGTTTACCTGTGAAGGTGTCTTGAAGCCTTCATTGAGATTACCTGAGAGAAGTATCTGTGGAGATACTTTTGCCTCTGCTTTCTCAAAAGGCTTGTACTTCTTGTCAAGCTTCAGGCAGCGGTTCTTCTTAGCCTCTGTTTCTTTACTGAATCTCTTCTTAAAGGCTGCAAATCCCTTTGCAAATGCCTCATATCCGTTCTTTTCTGCAGCTATGGTGACAAACATATTCTCCGCACGGAAAAGCTTGTCCGAAACCTCCCACAGCTTTCTCACAAGTGCATCCGGGTCCTTGCGGAACTGTTCTGAAATCCTGTTAATAAACTGATAATATGCGATTCCTCCTGTCAGATCGGCAAATCTGCCCGTTCCTGAGAAGTATGAAGTTGCTCTGTTTACAGCATAGCTGTGGCTTGCACCTTCTACGCGCATTCTTTCACGGGAACGTGATTCATTGAGAATCTCCTGCATTCTCTTCTTATCTTCAAATCTGGTTGTATGAAGTATCTCATCGACGATATCATAGCCAAATCTGAAGCCATCATAGAGAAGCTTTATCTCAACACTGAACACCCCGGTATAGTGTCCGTAATTATCAATGTCAGGGTATGCATTCGTATCAAAGTTTATGCCTCCTGCATTAAGCAGAATATCCGATGTAAGATCCTGGAATGTATGGTTGCTTGTGTCCATATATCCAAGAACGGTCTTCAGGAAACCTGCATACTGAAGTTCCTCTTCTGTAAGCGTAGAAGTATTGAAATTAAAGCGGATGTAGGCAATGCCTCTTGTATTGAGCTCTGTGTTAAGAATAAGGGTATCCGCAAGTCGTTCTTCCTTCCAGCTGTATTTCTCTGCTTCCTTACTGATATCACTAATGCTTAAAAGTGGAAGTTTCTTTAAATCCTCTTCAGAGGTAGGCTCTGCCTGATACTCCTTAAGCATCCTTGTGTCATCAATGCACTTCCTGATGTCAGCCTTTGACATTTTCTTCTTAATATCGGCAAGTTTCTTTGCAAGCTGCTTCTCACGTTTCTCAGTAAGTCCACGTTCAGGCTCACATATTACAAGTGCAGAATGTTTATTGCCAAGAAGATACTTCCCGATGAGTGCCTCAAAATATCCCTTTTCTGTATCCTCACGAAGTTCCTTATAGTATTTTTCACACTCAAGATAATCCCATGGCTTACCACCGTACAGCCATGTATCGAGCGAAGTAAGTGAATAAACAAGTCCCTTTGGAGTCCGACCGTAATCAGCCTCTCTATACTGGAACTCATCATGATTAATGGCAGCAAGAAGAGTCTTTTTGTCAAGACCTTCCCTGGCAATTTTCTTAAGTGTAGTATCAATAACCTCAAGGAACTTATCTTTATCCTTCTTATCAGTGCCCTTTGCCGTTACTGAAAAATAAGGCTGTCTGATACCATCCTGGAAGCCTCCGAATATGTCTTCTCCGATACCCGCATCCAAAAGAGCCTGTTTAAGAGGAGCACCCGGTGATGAAAGAAGTGCATAATCAAGTACATCAAATGCCATATTCAGCTTACTGTCCACTGCATCAACAACAGCATTCCATGACAGGTACGTATTTTTCTCAAGAGGTTCATTATCACCTACAGAATAAGTAATTTCCTCTGTGTGCATCTTATCGAAAGGCTTCTGATATGCAATATCGGAGTTGGGTTCGATGGCAGAATACGCTGAAAGATACTCTTTATCAAGCCAGTCCAGCTTCTTCTCCATATCCATATCTCCATAAAGGAAAATGTAGGAATTGGACGGATGATAGAAGCGGGCATGGAATGCCTTGAAATCTTCAAAAGTCAGATCCGGGATATCC
Source organism: Oribacterium sp. WCC10 (assembly GCF_900113415.1). Classification (GTDB taxonomy): domain Bacteria; phylum Bacillota; class Clostridia; order Lachnospirales; family Lachnospiraceae; genus Oribacterium. The sequence goes on from NZ_FOPH01000007.1 coordinate 58,291, forward strand.
ACAGGATCTCCGCCGGATTCATTGCCATAAGTAGTATCCGGGAAAAGTGCATGCATGATATAACGTTCAAGCACTGACTCCGGATTTGAGAAAACGCCCTTCATCTCATTATAAACAACACCGTTATATATAAGCGCGTCCTTCTCATCCTGCATCTCATAATGCCATCCCTCCTGCATCATAATACGTGGATCCTTCACAGAATTGGGATGGAATACTGCATCCATATAAACATTCATCAGATTGTCAAAATCCTTATCGTTTCTTGATGCGATAGGATAAACAGTCTTATCCGGATATGTCATGGCATTAAGGAATGTGTTAAGTGAACCCTTTGCCAGTTCAACAAACGGATCCTTAAGCGGAAACTTTTCAGATCCGCAAAGCACGGAGTGCTCGGTTATATGAGCCACACCTGTACTGTCCTCCGCCGGAGTACGGAATGCGATACCGAAAACCTTATTGTCATCATCATTCTTCATGGTGAAGATACGTGCACCGCTCTTCCTGTGCCTGTAAATGCAGGCATCCGTAGACAGCTCCTCTATTCTTTTTGTCTCAATCAGCTCATAGTTTTTCATCAAGCCATTCTCCTCTCTACCTTATATATTCCCTATCAGTCTATCTTTAAACAGTGCAACTGCCTCTCTCACCGCAAGGTGTGCAAGCATAAGTTCATCTGTTTTTGTCGCCATAGGACAGGCATCCGGAACTCCATACCTTCTTGCTATCTCTCTTGCCCTGAAAAGATTAAACTCTGAAGTTATGATGCCTATAGATAACGGACGGTCAACTCCGTTAATTATATCATCTTCTGAATGATTCCGCTTTACCGGAGTAACATTACTGTGCCTTACACGATTGGCCATAAGCTTCTGCTCATGATCCTGATTAATGGTTCTCAGTGAAAACCCGATTTTTTCCTGTGTTGAATCGGAGTAGAACTCAAGAAGAAGATTTTTCTCAGGAATGCCCTCCCTGATCATATACTGATACATAACAGTGGCTTCCGTACTTCTGTCATAGTCACTTCTTCCGCCAGAAAGAACAAATACTGTATTCGGATTTTCATCAGCATATTCCAGAGCTTTATCCAGTCTTCTTTTCAGTGATTTAGAAATTTTGTTATCCACCAGATCGGTTCCGACGACTATAACATAGTCCAGATTATTCTGAACCCTGCTTGCAGAATTGGAAAAAATGACCGCAAGAACACTCAGTAATGTGCAGACACATATTCCATAAGTAGTGAAATAGAAAATATATGGTTTAAGATTGATTTCTTTCTTATCCCTGTGTTTCACCCTTAGATATCTGATAAGGGCAAACATGAGAAAATTCATAAACGCAAATAAGGGCCAAAACCACATAAATGTGGTCAGCCCATAATTTACAAAGATCGCAGCTACATAGGCAAGCGATGCTATTCCCATTGCTATAAAGATAAGTTCCATACTTTTCAGTCAACACCTTAAAGAAAGGTGTCTCCTCTCTCTTTAGTCAACATCCTGCTTATCAGGTGTTTCCTTTCTGATGATGTCTCTTGCCTCAGGTGCAACAGAAAATCTCACCTTGATCTTCTGACATGCATGCGGGCAGGACTCCTGTGGAACATCAGTCTCGGCATCACGTATCTCAAGAACCTCGATAGGTATATCATCACCGTTAGGCTTCATGATTTCGATAGTCTCACCTACAGAAAACTTGTTTTTCTGTTCAAGATAGCTCCATCCGTCTTCTGTTCTCTCGATAGTGCCGAGATATACAGAACCTGTAACATAAGTATTATTATCGTAGATATGATCCTCCTGAGAAGGCTTACCATAGTAGAAGCCTGTCGTGAACTCACGATATGTGCACTTGGCTATCTCAGACTTATACCACTCCATATTGGCACGATACTTTTCTTCGCTCTCCTTGAGATCATCCAGAGCCTTACGATATGTTCTTGCTACCGTAGCCACATAAAGAGCCGTCTTCATTCTTCCTTCAATCTTGAGAGAATCTATTCCTGCTTCTATAAGCTCAGGTACATGCTCTATCATGCAAAGATCCTTTGAATTGAAAATGAAGGTTCCTCTGTCATTCTCATATATAGGATAATACTGCCCGGGTCTCTTTTCTTCAACGATATTATACTTCCATCTGCATGGATGTGTACACTCTCCGCGATTGGCATCTCTTCCTGTAAAGAAATTGCTGAGCATACAGCGGCCTGAATATGACATACACATAGCACCGTGAATAAAGGCTTCTATATCAAGTTCCACAGGTATATGCTCTCTGATTTCCTTGATTTCCTTAAGACTAAGCTCACGGGCACATACCACACGCTTCGCCCCCATCTTCCACCAGAATAGGAATGTTTCGTAGTTGGTATTGTTTGCCTGTGTGGAGATATGAAGTTCAACACTCTCAGGTAATGTTTCCTTGGCGATCATAAACATTCCCGGATCGGCTACCAGAACAGCATCAATTCCTGTTGTAGAAAGCTCCTTGAAATATTCACGGGCCTCATCCATATCACCATTATGTGCCAGAATGTTCGCAGTTACAAATACTTTGACATTTCTCTCATGTGCGTAAGCTACACCCTCCCGTATCTCATCAATACTGAAGTTCTTGGCATTGGCGCGAAGTCCGAAGGCTTCACCGCCGATATATACTGCATTTGCACCGTAGTTTACTGCAGTCTTAAGCACATCCAAAGAACCTGCAGGAATCAGTAACTCTGTTTCTTTTAACATCTTTTCTCCTTGTGAAAATATATATTACTATTTCTTCACGCTGATCGATATACCGTCTCCATCGGTAAGGATGGATGTCTCAAGCACCTCCATGTGCTTAAGTTCAAAAAGATACTCTCTCATGCGACTGTGAATTGTCCGGTCTCTTCGCTTGATCTGATACCGGCTGTCAACTATGGAGCCGTCCTGAAGTATATTGTCGCTGAAAAGGACAGCCCCCTCAGGCATCATCTTTATGATATCCGGAAGCCACACTATATACTGTGCCTTGGCGGCATCCATAAATATAAAATCAAACTGCCGGCCTTCCGCAGCAAATTCTCTTATGATCTTACCGGCATCATCATCTATCAGATGAATCCTGTCCCGATACACACTTCCGGAAATGTTTCTGGTTGCTGTCTTCACACGCGGCTCATAGTTCTCAACAGTTATTATCTCAGCATCCAAAGGCATGACGTGAGCCATAGTGAGAGCTGAATATCCGACTGCCGTCCCTATCTCCAATATACGCTTCGGACGGAGCATGGTTATGAAACATTTAAGAAGCGCCGCTGTTTCATCCCTTATGATAGGAATTTCCGCCGCAAGCGCTTCTTTTCTGACATTTTCCAGAAGCTCACTCCGATCGGGTTCAAGTGAATGTATATAATTCACCAGTCTCTCATTTGCAATCAAAGCTCCACTTCCTCATTTTCAATAATACCTCTCGGAATCATCCGAGAGATGAATCGGTTTCTGCCGTATTACCTGCTGAAGCATTACCTCCGGCATACTGCTCGGCCTCCTGAGACCTGAGTGCAGCATCTGCCGCATCCTGTTCTATCATTTGCTCATCCTCGGTTCCGCCGATAACCTCAATTCCGTTTGCGTCAGTCTCTACCTCAGCAGCCGCTGTAGTAGTAGCTTCCGCATCAACCAGATTCTTGTCCACAAGCTCCTGATACTTCTTCCCTTCCTGAGTAAGAAGCTGAATTATCTCAACCATAGTCATAGACTTACTTATGGTATAAACACCCGGAACGAATTCAGCCTCATACAGCTTAGCCTGAACGTTGAATGCATCAGCATTGTCAATAAACCCCTCTTTCAGAAGTCTTTCGGCTACATCTGCAGATTTATCCCCTTCAGAAATGACAAAGTCCTCATCTATAGCATTGTCCCCCGCCATGGCGTGTGAATACAGCAGTCCGTGGCCGTAGCTGTAAGCTGCCCGGACTCCGTTCATAAGTGCATAAACCAAAAGAGCAATGACGATGACACGCCATGCGATGCCTATCAGAAAGTTGGCAACTCTCTCAATAGTATCCTGATGCCCCATGCATTAAACCTCCATGATAATCGGAAGAATGACCGGATTTCTCTTTATACGCTTCCAGAGGAAGTCACTTAGCGAATCCTTGATGATATTTTTGATCTTGCCCCAGTCATTAACATGACGTACAAGACAGTCATCAACCGCATCCTGTACATGAACTCTTGCCTCTTCCATAAGATCCTCTGACTCACGGACATAAACAAAGCCGCGGGAAACAAGATCAGGGCCTGCAAGAAGATGTCCGGAATACTTCTCCAAAGTTAAAACTACAACGATTATACCATTCTGAGCGAGATTCTGACGATCCCTCAGAACTATATTACCGACATCCCCGACTCCGAGACCATCGACAAATACGCCTCCGGCCTGAACATGTTCTTTGATTTCCGCCTTGTTCTTTCCATCCTTGGAAGAAAGTTCAAGCACATCTCCATTCTCGATAAGAAGACACTTTTCCTTGTCAACACCCACTGATTCACAGATTTTCGCAGCTGCCATACGATGATGATACTCGCCGTGGACAGGAATAGCATACTCCGGCTTAACAAGTGAATACAGAAGCTTGATGTCATCAGCACAGGCATGACCTGAAACATGGGTATCCTGAAGGATGACATGTGCATGAAGCATGCAAAGCTCGTTAACAACCTTGTCCACTGCCTTTTCATTACCGGGAATCGGATGTGACGAAAGCACCACAACGTCATTTGGCTTGATACGCACCTTCCTGTGCATTCCGCCCGCCATTCGGCTAAGAGCTGCCATAGACTCTCCCTGAGATCCTGTGGTGATAAGTACAGTCTGCTCATCCGGATAATTCTTGAGCTGATCGATATCGATAAGCGTTCCATCCGGAATATCGATATAGTCAAGTTCCGAAGCCACAGTGATAACATTAACCATGGAACGGCCTTCCACAACCACCTTGCGTCCATGCTTTGCCGCAGTGTTTATGATCTGCTGAACACGGTCAACATTGGATGCAAATGTTGCAACTATGATTCGATTCTCTCTGTGCTCGGCAAATATCCTTTCAAGAGTCACACCTACGGAGCGCTCTGACATGGTCGAACCCGGCTTTCCTGCATTGGTAGAGTCGGACATCATGGCAAGAACTCCCGCCTTTCCAAGCTCGGCAAATCTCTGAAGATCGATCTGATCTCCAAATACCGGTGTGTAATCTATCTTGAAATCACCTGTATGAACGATAGTACCTGCAGGAGTGAAAATCGCAAATGCCGCAGCATCCTGAATAGAATGGTTGGTCTTAATAAACTCAACCTTGATATCACCGAAATCAACCACACCGCCAAATGGTATCACATTCATATCGATAACCTGATCAAGGCCGTTTTCCTTCAGTTTGTTTTCGATGAGCGCCATAGTAAGTTTTGTTCCGTATACAGGCGCCTTTATCTGCTGAAGCACATAAGGAAGAGCTCCTATATGATCCTCGTGTCCGTGAGTAATCACAAATCCCTTAACCTTTGATATATTGCTCTTCAGATACGTGATATCAGGTATTACAAGATCGATTCCCAACATATCCCCGGACGGGAACGCAAGTCCACAGTCAACGATCATGATACTGTCATCTGTCTCAAAGGCAGTGATATTCATACCTATCTGATCGAGTCCGCCGAGCGGAATGATTCTGACCTTACCGTTCTTCTTTACCATACTCTTATCAGACTTTTGTCTTCTTCGTCTGTTATTGCCAACCCTTTTCTCAGGAGCAGCAGCCTCACGGTTTTCATCCGCAGAAACGGAATCAGCGTCTGCAGAAACAGAAGCCTCAGCGTCGCCCTTTACTGTTCTTCGGCGCTGTCCTGAATTTCTGGTTTTTCTTACAGTCTTTACTTCTGTTATTTCTTCCTTCTGTGTTTCTTCTGAAACCGCAGTCTCAGCAACTGCCGCCTCTGTGTCAGCCACCGTTTTACGGCGAGGCGTTCTTCTTCTCGGTCTGCGTGGACGCTCTTCTCCGGAAGAAGTGTTCACCTGAACATCCATAACTCCCGAATCAACAGTTTCTTTAATCTCTTTATCTGTATTACTTTTCAATCGTTATACCTTCTCCTTCCAGGAGTGCAGAGAATATCTGCATCAGCGCTTCTGATTCCTTATCATCAACAAATTCATAGTCTGCTTCATCATCTTCCGGTCCGGAAACGTCCTTCATGACATAGCATTCACCATCTTCACCTTCCGGTGCATCTGTCACAAGAATATAATTCACACCCTGAACCGTAGTCTCTTCAAGAATCTCCAGCTCGATATTACCGTCATCTGATTTTAATCGAATCGTGTTTTTCATGTAATTCTCCTAACTCCTGATTTTATATAGACAGGCCTTCAGCCTCTCAGATATTGTTCCAATATAAGCTGCGCAGCAACCTGATCGATCACCCTTTTCTGCTCACTCCTTTTGATACCACTCTCATCAAGTATCTCGGCGGCTTCCATAGTTGTAAGCCTTTCATCAGTAAACTCGATAGGTACCGACACCCTGAGTGCCAGCTTTTCTGCAAAAGCACGGGTAAGCTGTGCTCTCTCTCCCTCGGTATCGTCCATATTAAGAGGAAGTCCCAATACGATCTTTTCGACATCATAGTTTTCAACTATATCCTGTATCTCGGATAATGTCTTTCGCAGCTTAGATTCCCGATCTCTCACTATAGTCTTAAACGGCTGAACAGTTATACCCATAGGGTCGGTTATAGCCACTCCAACGGTCTTTGACCCATAATCCAGTCCTAATATCCTCACTTATTATCTCCAAATAAATAATGTATCCAAATCAATATCCATCATTCCCTGTCTCTTCATGTCCTACGAATCATCCGACAACGTCAAATATATTCATAAAATAAAAGAGCCTGTCAAAGATGGACAGACTCTTTAAAGACACACAAATTCACTTGTTGAGCTTAGCCTCAACATAAGTTTTCATAAGTTCCTCAAGGATCTCATCACGTTCAACCTTCATAACAAGGCTGCGAGCTCCTTTATGACTTGTGATATATGTAGGGTCACCGGACATGATGTATCCGACGATCTGATTGATAGGATTGTAGCCCTTCTCTGTTAATGCTTCATAAACACGAGCCAACACTTCCGTAACATCCAAATCGTAATCCTGCATCGGTCTGATAATCTGTGTACTGCCTAAATCACTCATATTGTCACGTCCTTTTAATAACTTTTTTAATTTTATACTATTTATACCGGCATTGCAAGTACGCATGTCTCACAGAAATCTGTGCCTTGCACCTCGATTATTTGTCCGATTTTACTCTCCGGATCTTCAATTTCTGTAAACGGCACCAAATAGCGTACATAACATTTATTATAACCGCGTAAATATTTTTTTCCGTGAATGTCGACCACATCTTCAGGTATGATATCATCCTTTTCTCCAATAAAATTCTTCCTGAATGCCTCCGACTTTAAGCGGTCAAGACTTATAAGCCGTTCCGAACGTTCGGTCTTTATTTTATCAGGAACCTGATCCTTCATTTTATCTGCAGCAGTCCCCTGACGTCTGCTGTACTTAAACACATGCAGCTCATAAAAGCTGATTTCATCTATGAAACGGTACGAAGTTTCAAAATCCTCCTCAGTCTCTCCCGGAAAACCGACTATAACGTCTGTGGTTACAGATACGTTCGGCCATGTTCGTCTGAGTATATCAACAGAATTCCTGAAATCCTTTGTATCATAATGTCTGTTCATAGCCTTCAGTGTACGGTCGCAACCGCTCTGAAGAGACAGGTGAAAATGAGGGCATATCTCAGGTATCTTCTTAAGTTCTTCCACAAACTGTTCTGTTATGATACGGGGCTCCAGACTTCCGAGCCTTACTCTTTCAATTCCCTTGACAGCTGCCACACTTTTTATCAATTCCACGAGATGAACCGAAGGAATATCATGATTCATGGCATACTCATAATTACTGTCATCAAAATCAAGACCGTAGGATGATAAATGTATCCCCGTCAGTACTATCTCATGATATCCGCGTTCCGCGAAATCCTGTACTTCTTTTAATGTATTTTGTACTGATCTTGATCTGATCCGTCCACGCACATAAGGAATAATGCAGTATGAGCAGTACTGATTGCAGCCATCCTGAACTTTTATAAAAACGCGGCCTTCATCTGATATCTCTCCAGCATTAAGCTCCTCATAATAATGTTCCGATGAAATATCTTTAACTTCACTTACGGTAAAGTTCTTTTCAGGGTGCTCCATATAATATTTCTCCAATATGGGAAGTATCCTGCTTTTTTCATTGTTTCCCACAAGTATATCCACGGCCGAATCCTCCCTGAGTTCCTCGGATCTGGCCTGAACATAGCAGCCCACAGCTATAACAACCGCATCGGGATTCATGGCACGAGCCTTATGTATCATCTGTCTTGACTTACGGTCGGCGATATTTGTCACTGAACAGGTATTAATGATATAAATATCTGCAGTTTCAGTATCCCAGGATACTATTTCGACGCCTGCTTCTCTAAGTTCGGTAACCATGGCCTCAGCTTCGTATGAATTAACCTTACAGCCCAGGTTATGCATGGCTGCTTTCTTATTTTTAAATTCCATCTTATTCTTTTTAACTTCCTGCTAAATCTTATATATAATTCAGCCTCATATGCCATGTTTTGATTGGGAAACCTTTGGCATCCTATTGACTTTTAAAGTTCCTTGTTGATAAAATTGTTTTAAAGTAAGTTTTTCGTTACTTACTATTTAAAGAATATTATTTTAAGGAGGATTTCATCGTGAAAACCGTACGTATCTCACTTAATTCTATCGATAAAGTTAAATCATTTGTCAATGAACTTGTAAAGTTCCCGGACGTTGATTTCGATCTTGTATCCGGCCGTTATGTAATTGACGCAAAGTCCATCATGGGTATCTTCTCATTGGATCTTTCAAAGCCTATCGATCTTAACATCCACGCAGATGCAAATCGTATGGATGAGATTCTTTCTGCTTTGACACCATACATCATTGCAGAGTAATTGATATCGTATCATTGTAGCGATAAATTAACAAGTGTCAAATGAGTGCGTGCTCTTTTGCTCGCACTCGTTTTTTTAATGTATAAGTTCGGAATCGTAATAGTGTCCCAAGAGCAGTGCGTAAGACTTATACAAAACAAATCAAAGGAGTTCTATGCAGTACCAAAGCTTTCTTATCAAGTACGCCGAGATCGGAACAAAGGGAAAGAACCGCTATGTGTTCGAGGATGCCCTTGTTCACGACATCAGGAAGAAATTGGAGCGCGCAGAAGGCGATTTCAAAGTGTATCGCGAGCGCGGACGTATCTATGTTACAGTCAAGTCCGAGACTTATGATTATGACGAAACAGTCAATGCTCTTCAGCATGTTTTCGGAATTGTTTCCATCTGTCCTATGATTCAGATGGAATCAACACATGACTATAAGACCGTTTCAGACAAGGTTCTTGAGTATTTTTCAGAGGTTTACGGCGATCGTAAGCTCACTTTCAAGGTAAGTACCAGACGTGCAGACAAAGAGTTCCCCATGCAGTCAAACGAGATTGACGCAGAACTCGGTCACGACATTCTCGAGAAGTTCCCCAACACCTCTGTAGATGTTCACAATCCTGAAGTTGTCCTTCATGTCGAGATTCGTCAGTTCATCAATATCTACTCAGAGATTCTTCCGGGTGTCGGCGGTATGCCTCTCGGAACAAACGGAAAAGCCATGCTTCTTCTCTCCGGAGGAATCGACAGCCCTGTTGCAGGTTATATGATCGCACGTCGCGGCGCTATCATTGAAGCCACTTATTTCCATGCGCCTCCATACACTTCCGAGCGTGCAAAGCAGAAAGTAGTTGATCTTGCAAATGAAGTAGCACTCTACTCCGGTGCAGTCGCTCTTCACGTTGTAAACTTCACTGATATTCAGTTGAAAATCTACGAGAAGTGTCCTCACGAGGAGCTCACCATCATCATGAGACGATATATGATGCGTATCGCAGAGGCTATTGCAGAGAAGCGCGGATGTATCGCACTTATCACCGGTGAATCCATCGGCCAGGTAGCAAGCCAGACCATGCAGTCGCTTGTATGTACAAACGAAGTTTGCAATCTTCCTGTATACCGTCCTGTTATAGCTTTTGACAAACAGCAGATCGTTGAGGTTTCACAGAAGATCGGAACTTATGAAACTTCCATTGAGCCTTTCGAGGATTGCTGTACTATTTTCGTAGCCAAGCATCCTGTTACAAAGCCTGTTCCTGAGAAGATCAGAAAGTCAGAGGAAATCGTTTATGAAGAGATGCTTCCTTTAGTTGAGAAGGCAGTTAATGAGGCTGAGCTTATCTGGTGTGCGGGCAAAGGCCGTTGATTGGTCAGTTTAAATGATACAGAAAATGCAAGGGCGGACGCCGGCTCACCCGATTGAAAGGACAGGCTGTTTTTTCATCCCATAAGCCATGGCATCCATCCCTTGCTTTTTCTTTACTTCATTGACATAGTTTAACTGAGGTATCAATATCGGTAAGAGCCGAAACGTATCCCTTCAAATATATAAAACGAGACCATGATAAATCAAAACATCCACCTAAGAGGCACTATGCTCTCTCAGGTGGATGTTTTAGGTTTCTAAAATGTAAGCACCTCCGCATTAAACGGATGCCTTCCGGCTCCTACCGGCTATTTCAAAGCTGAACGGCAGTCTTCATCCTTACTTCTTCCGGGCAGTCACATTAACCCATTCTCCCTGGTGATTAACTTCAAGAATCTCCCAAATATCATCATGAGCCTTAAATGCATCAACCACTTCCTGCTCACGCTCATTGAGTATACCTGATGTTATGAAAAGACCATCCTTCTTAAGAAGCGGTCCAACCTCTCCAGTAAGAAGAACGATAACCGGTGCAAGGATATTGGCGACAACAATGTCATACTTTCCGAGTCCCATACGAGACTTTATTTCCTCATCACCGATAACATTACCCACAACTATATCAAAGGCATCTTCAGAAAGGTTATTGGCTTTCATATTGTCACGAACAGCAGGTACCGCCTCTTCATCAAGATCAGTTCCGTAAACATGTCCGGCACCGAGTTTAAGAGCAGTTATACCAAGAATTCCCGAGCCTGTTCCGATATCAGCTACTTCAGAGCCTTTCTTCATATACTTCTGAATCTGGCGAATGCAAAGCTGTGTTGTCTCATGCATACCCGTTCCAAACGCTGTTCCGGGGTCAATCTCTATCAGAAGTTTGTCCTTATCTTCCTCAGGAACCTCTTCCCATGTCGGTTTAATGAGAATATCTCCCACTGTGAAAGGATGGAAGAAAGTCTTCCAGTTGTTTATCCAGTCCTTATCCTCAGTCTCTGAAGTCTCAATCGTTCCCTCTCCTACCTCACAGTAGTTTCTCATATCAGAGATCATTTCCTCAACATCCTGAAGCAGCTTCTTAAGTTCTGCAGGTGTATAGACATTGGAAGTGTTAGGCATATAGCTGGCATCTACAGAAGGATCCTCCATATACTTTTTTGCTTTCTCGATTCTGTCCTGCTTATCTTCAGGTGAAAGGACTTCTACGTAAAAACTTACATCTGCCATACCATCATCAGGTCCTATATCCGGAAGAATATCGATAAACATCCCCTTGGTATCTTCCTCGGAAAGAGGGATCTTATCCTCTATCTGAACCCCGTCAAGACCAAGATCTGCCAGATTTGCGCTGAGGATATCCTCAGCCTCAGTTGTTGTATGAATAGTGAATTTTCTCCAAACCATTTAATATACCTTTCCCAAAACATAATACTTCCATATAAGATAATCGGAAGTACCGCCAGAATGATAACCCCGGATTCTTACTGTCGTTTCTCAGGGCACAATGATATCATTGATTCTTTCATCAGAATCTTGTAAATCTTCTAAGTACAGGAACAAGTTCTTTAAGTGCCTCCATACAAATATCCACCTCTTCTTTTTCATTGAACATACCGAATGAAAATCTGATGGTAGAATCCAAAAGCTCCGGCTTTACGCCTATTGCCTTCAAAGTTCCGGAAATACCGGGATGATTTGATGAGCATGCCGAACCCGAGCTCACATATATGCCCTTCTCCTCCAATGCATGAAGAAGAACTTCCGCACGCACCTTCTCAAAAGAAACGGATACGATGTTCGGCGCAGATGCATCTCCTCTCTCGGAATTGACGGTCACTCCGTCAATCTTCGATACCTCATCAATGAAGTAGTTCTTTATATCCATGATGTGTGCAATCTTCTCATCATGATTCCTGTATGCGATTTCTGCAGCAAGTCCCATACCTGCTATACCAGGAACATTATGGGTTCCTGAACGCATATCTTCCTGCTGTCCGCCACCATAAATCATAGGTTTCAAACGAACCTTTTCATCAACATAAAGAAATCCAATTCCCTTAGGTCCATGAATCTTATGCCCTGATACAGAGAGCATATCTATGTTCTGCTTCTTTGGACGGATAGTAAGTTTACCGTAAGATTGAATGGCATCTGTATGGAACCAGGTGTTAGGATTACACTCCTTAACGATTCTGCCTATCTCCTCTACAGGCTCGATGGCACCTATCTCATTATTCACATGCATCACAGACACAAGTATTGTATCCGGACGAATAGCCGCTCTCAGCTCATCTAGATTGATATGCCCCTTGCTGTCTACAGGCAGATAAGTTATCTCATATCCAAGTTCCGCCAATGTATCAAGCGGTTTGTAAACGGCTGCATGCTCCACCTGGGATGATATGATATGTTTTCCCTGCTTACGCTTTGCCAGAGCCGTTCCGAATATTACTGTATTGTTCGACTCTGTTCCACCGGAGGTAAATATTATCTCTCTTGGTTTAACCTTAAGAGTTTCTGCCACCTGTTCTCTTGCTGTACGGAAATACTTCTCCGCATCAAATCCCTTTATATGCTTTGAGGAAGGATTACCATAATCCTCCTCCATAGTCTTCTTCATCAGCTCTACGACTTCAGGATAAACTCTTGTTGTCGCCGAATTATCAAAGTAAATTTCTCTCATTTTAGTCCTGTTCTATCACCCGTACCGGTGAAATCCGTTTAATGAATTATATTATGACGTGAGTGTCAGATGTATTTGCCACCCGGAATCTCTACTTTGTATCCTGGTCAGCTTTTGCCTCCAGCATCAACATCAATACCGAAAGACTTGTTATAGCTGCTGTCTCAGTTCTAAGTATTCTCTTTCCAAGCGTAACAGGCTCTATACCATGCTGAAGTGCATCTTCAATCTCTCCATCGGTAAAGCCACCCTCAGGTCCGATAAATACAGCTATCTTTCCATGTTCAGGAAGCTTATTCAGTTCTTCCATGGTATGTTTAATGTTTTTGGCATTCTCATAAGGAATAAGCTTAAGATCAAAATCCTTCACATATTCCATAGCCGCCTTCCACTTCATCACAGGCATAACCTCAGGAATAATGGAACGTTTTGACTGCTTGGCAGCAGCCTCTGCTATAGCCTGCCAACGGTCTGTTTTCTTCTGTTGCCTTTTATCATCAAGCTTTATGACTGTATTTTTTGAATCAAGGGGGATAACAGCATGTGCCCCAAGTTCCACTGCCTTCTGTATGATGAGTTCCATCTTGTCCTGCTTCGGAAGTCCCTGAAAAAGATATATATCTGCCGGAAGCTCATGTATCTCTTCAACAAAATTGATATGAAGAACCACTTCAGGTTCCGTAACAGACATATCTCCCGATTCCCGTGCCTCTTTAATATAGTTCTCATCATGAATCGTGATAACATCACACTCGTAATCCGTCCCCTCTCCATCGGAGATAAGTATTTTTTCGCCTACCCTCACCCTGAGAACATTCTTTAAATGATTGTAATTGTCACCCGTAAGAAAAACCTTGCGACTATCTGAATCAATATTGGATCTTTCAACAAAAAAATGATGCATAACGACCTGCTTTCACTATGATTTCCAAGAAAACACTGATTATATCAGTGTTTCCTCAGAGACTTCGGCGTCGGGGCACGGATTTTTAAAAGGAATTGATGTTTCGCAACGAAAAATCCGGCCAGGAAAACGTTTTAATCAGCGTTTCCCTAAGTAAAACTTTCGCTATTATAACAATAATCATTAAAAAGTAAAACTGAATATTCAATTGAAAACAATCTTTCCATTTCAGAAAAAGAACAATCCTGCGGGTTCGCCCGCCTATCGTAATCTGCAACGGCATGCCTATATTCAATCCTGTTACAAAACAAAAACGCCGGAGATTTCTCTCCGACGTTTAAACATCGTTATTTACCGGGTTATCTGCATATCCATGCTCATTATCTTCAATGCACATACATATATATAAACATATATCGTACTTCAATTAACTGTACTTTATTCTGATATAGAAACCTATAAATACTCCATATTCACCGGTTCAGATTATTTCAGATTTCTACAGTCTCTCCGCACGCCTCTGCATATGCCTTGAGAGCTTCCTTCTGCTTCTTGTTGAGAGATGAAGGAATGTTTACAACTATAGTAACGTACTGATCACCGCGAACGTTTGGATTGTTAAGACTTGGAACACCCTTTCCACGAAGTCTGGTTTTGGTGTCAGACTGAGTTCCCGGCTTGATAGTAAGTTCCACATCACCATCCACTGTACGGATAACCTTCTTTCCGCCAAGAGCCGCTGTTGCAAAGCTTATCTCTTCGGTTGAGTAGATATTTGTACCCTGACGCTTAAAGAACGGATGCTGAGAAACAGCTATATCAACAAGCAGATCTCCTCTTGGACCGCCGTTGGTTCCCGGATCTCCGCCTCCTGAACGACGCAGTGTCTGACCATCATCGATGCCTGCCGGAATAGTGATCTCAATATTCTTCTGAGTTGTGATATATCCTTCACCGCGACAGTCAGGACACTTCTCCTTGACGATCTTTCCGCTGCCCTGACAGTCAGGACAAGTTGTAACCTGCTGAATAGTACCAAACATACTCTGGCGTGTCATAACAACCTGACCACGGCCTCCGCATCTTGAACATGTCTCCGGCTGAGTGCCCGGCTTCGCACCCGTACCGTTACACTTTGAGCACTCATCCTTATAACGGATCTTGACTGTCTTTTTACATCCCTTGATAGCCTCATCAAAAGTGATACGTACTCCTGTACGGATAGACTGACCACGGGTTGCCTGATTAGCCGCTCCTCCGTAGGAAGAGAATCCTCCTCTGCTTCCGCCGAATCCGAAAATGTCTCCGAAGATGTCAGAGAAATCCATGCCTCCGAAATCAAATCCGCCAAAGCCACTGCTCTGACCGGCTGCCGAGTTCGGATCAAATGCAGCATGGCCGTAAGTATCATATGCCTTTCTCTTCTGCTCATCTGAAAGTACCGCATAAGCCTCATTCGCCTCACGGAACTTCTCTGCCGCAGCATTGTCTCCCGGATTTGCATCAGGATGATACTTCTTTGCAAGCTTACGGAAAGCCCTCTTTATGGTTGCATCATCAGCATTTTTATCTACGCCGAGAACCTCATAATAGTCTCGCTTCTGTTCTGCCATTTTTATCTCCTAACAAACGGATCATGGTTCTCCATAATCCACATTTTGCCCCCGGCGCACTGCGCCGGAGGCTTTATGAATGATACTCTGCACCCTGTCGGATGTAAAGACTTTAATTAAACTTCCTTGAAGTCACCGTCAACAACATTATCATCGGCGTTGTTCTGCTGAGCACCCTGAGAAGCATCGTTCTGAGCACCTGCACCGGCTGCACCCTGAGCTGCCTGAGCCTGCTCATAAACCTTTGAGAAAAGTGCCTGTGAAGACTTCATAAGTGTCTCCTGGGCAGCCTTGATCTTCTCTGCGCCATCCTTTGTGATGGACTCAAGAGGATTTGCAGCAAGGATATCCTCAAGTGCCTTAAGATCGCCCTCAACCTGTGCCTTGTCTGATCCGGAAATCTTGTCACCTACGTCCTCAAGTGCCTTCTTTGTCTGGAATACGATAGAATCAGCACCGTTTCTTGTCTCGATAGCTTCCTTCTTCTCCTTGTCAGCTGCCTCATACTGTGCAGCTTCCTTAACAGCCTTATCAATATCTTCCTTGCTCATATTTGATCCGGATGTGATTGTGATGTGCTGCTCCTTACCTGTTCCCTGATCCTTTGCAGAAACATTTACGATACCGTTTGCATCGATATCGAAGGTAACCTCGATCTTAGGCATACCACGTCTTGCAGGAAGGATTCCGTCAAGTCTGAACTGACCAAGAGTCTTGTTATCACGTGCAAACTCACGCTCACCCTGTACTACATGGATGTCTACAGCTGTCTGGTTATCCTCAGCTGTTGAGAATACCTGAGACTGTCTTGTAGGGATAGTTGTGTTTCTCTTGATAAGAGGTGTAGCAACTCCACCGAGTGTCTCGATAGAAAGTGTAAGCGGTGTTACATCAAGAAGAAGGACATCGCCGGCACCGGCATCACCTGCAAGCTTACCACCCTGGATAGCTGCACCGATAGCTACACACTCATCGGGGTTAAGAGACTTGTTTGGCTCCTTGCCTGTGATCTGCTTAACCTTCTCCTGAGCAACTGGCATACGTGTCGAACCACCGACAAGGAGAACCTTATCAATCTCACCGGCTGTGAATCCCGCATCACGAAGAGCATTCTGTACAGGAACTGCTGTTCTCTCTGTAAGATCTGATGTAAGCTCCTCAAACTTTGCTCTTGTAAGAGTCATATCAAGGTGCTTAGGACCCTCAGCAGTAGCTGTTATGAACGGAAGGTTGATATCTGTTGTTGTCGAAGCAGAAAGCTCCTTCTTAGCCTTCTCTGCTGCTTCCTTAAGTCTCTGAAGAGCCATCTTATCATTGCTGAGATCTACGCCCTCAGCCTTCTTAAACTCCTCAACCATCCAGTTCTGGATACGGTTATCATAGTCATCACCACCGAGACGTGTATCACCGTTTGTTGAAAGAACCTCGATAACACCATCTCCGATATCGATGATAGAAACATCGAATGTACCACCACCAAGGTCATAAACCATAACCTTCTGCTCATTTCCTTCATCAAGGCCATAAGCAAGTGCTGCAGCTGTAGGCTCGTTGATGATACGCTTAACATCAAGACCTGCGATCTTTCCGGCATCCTTTGTAGCCTGACGCTGAGCATCATTGAAGTAAGCAGGTACTGTGATAACAGCCTCTGTTACCTTCTCACCGAGATAAGCCTCGGCATCAGCCTTGAGCTTCTGAAGGATCATAGCTGAAATCTCCTGAGGAGTATAGTCCTTGCCATCGATGTTTACCTTATAGTCTGAACCCATATGTCTCTTGATTGAAGAGATGGTTCTGTCTGCATTTGTTACTGCCTGACGCTTTGCCGGCTCACCTACAAGTCTCTCACCGTTCTTTGTAAATGCTACGATTGAAGGTGTAGTTCTGAGACCCTCTGCATTAGCGATAACGGTTGGCTTTCCACCTTCCATAACTGCTACACAGCTGTTTGTTGTACCTAAATCAATACCAATTATCTTTCCCATATGATTTCTCCTTTTTCTGATAAACTATTTCTTTACCTTGACCATGCTGTGTCTTACGACCTGGTCCTTATATGTATATCCCTTCTGAAGGTCCTGAGTGATGGTGTCTTCCTCAACATCGCTCTCTGTATCTGTCATAACGGCATTGTGAAGAGATGGATCAAACTTCTCCCCCTCTGCCTTTATAGCCTTAACCTGAAGGTCTTCGAACATCTTTTGGATCTGCTTGTAGATGCCCTGAACGCCCTTTGTAAAAGCATCCTCCTCATCTTCCTTCTCTACGGTTCCAAGTGCTCTTTCAAAATTGTCAACTACAGGAAGCAGCTTCTCAATAACATCCCGTGCGCCAAAATCAAAATTCTGGATTTTTTCTTTTTCGGTACGCTTACGGAAGTTATCAAATTCAGCATAAAGTCTTGTGTACTTATCCTTCCAGTCAGCAATCTCTGCTTCATACTTTTTCTTGAGCTTCTCTGTATCGTCATCAGCCGCATCCGCTTCCTCTGAAGTTTCCCCAGCCTCACTTGCCTCTGCTTCTTTTTCGTCTGCAGGCTCTGTCTTTACTTCCTCAGCTTTGCCTGCTGTAGTCTCTTCAGTACCCTGCTCTTCGGAAGACTGCTTTAATTCCTCGTCTTTCAAGATAACCTCCTGTTTTCAACTGCTAAAATGCAAATCTCTCCGGATCACTCCGGTCTCTGCATCAAAACTATATGATTCAGCTGCATACACAGCCAAAATTGCAACTATTGAAATGCCTGATCCATCTCATTCTGTATCTTGCTCAGAATTTCAAGCACTTTTTCATAATCCATACGCTTAGGACCTATGACTCCGATCGTTCCCTTCAGTCCGTTACCAAGCTCATAGCTTGCAGTGACCACCGAACAATCTGCCATATTCTGAAGAGGTGATTCATCTCCTATATATACCTGAATCGCTTTCTTACCATCTCCCTGCTCCTGACTTCCCTTTACAAGAGCTGCCAGCTCATCCTTTGTCTCAAATGCACTTATAAGCTTTGATGCATTGTCCGACTCAGAGAGTTCAGGATACTTGAAAATGTTTGTGGCTCCCGAAGTATATATCTGAGAATCGCCAAACTTGATATCCAGAACATTTACTATGCTGGCCACTATAGCCTTGATAGTCTCCTTATAACCGGTTCTGGCCAGAAGCTGTGCCAATCGGCCTTCTGTGATATCCTCAACACTTAGTCCGTTAAGCTCATCATTTAGCAGCATGTTAATACTCAGAACCCTGTTGAAATCAAGTTCCTCAGATCCGTCCAGCATAACTGTAGCAGTTTTTACAATGTTTCCCTGCATCATGATAACCAGAAGTAGTCTTCTGGAATCCACCAGAGATGTCTGAATGAACTTGATCTTGTTCGTCCTTATGGACGGCCCGGTCACAACCGCTGCATAGTTCGTATTTTCCGCAAGATTCTTTACCAGCGTTTTCAGCGTGGTCTCAAGACGATCCACCTTTTCGAACATCTCAGTCTTTACATCTTCTATCTCATGCTGATGTGTTTCCATCAGCTGATCAACATAAAAACGATAGCCCTTATCGCTTGGTATACGGCCTGCAGATGTATGAGGCTGTACAATGTAGCCCATCTCCTCCAGATCGCTCATCTCATTTCTTATGGTGGCAGAACTAAGATTTAACCCGGAATACTTACTTATGGTTCTCGAGCCAACCGGTTCTCCGGTCTCAAGATAATTTTTAATTATGGTGGTAAGTATAACAACCTTACGTTGATCCAGCTCCATCTGTCCGCCTCCTTTGCTTTTATCTGTTAGCACTCAAAAATATGGAGTGCTAACATCTGAGAGTTATAATACTCGCCTTACAATTTTATGTCAAGAGATTTAGTTAAAGCGAATTGTGAAATAAGCATGAAAAAAACGAAGCCGCATTTCTGCAACTCCGCTTAATTATGTCTTATCAGGAAAACGCTTATTAAAATGTTTCCCTGCCTGGATTAAAGCATCAACTTCCTATGAAGATCCGTGCCCCGACGCCGTAGGCTCTAAGGATAATCCGGTCACTCCCGATACATCGATCCTGATCAGAAAAGAGAACAGAACCGAATCCAAAGAATCTCCATTTCAGTTTCAAATATCGGCAAATTGTTTATATCAAGTGTGAAAGATCAGGTCGCAGGTACTGCTATGTACACATCAAGATAGCGGTATCCAAGATTTGTCACCCCGGCAGCCTCTCCATATGTATCGTAATATATATCAATCATATTGCCGACTACTCCGCTGCCTATATCCTCAACCGTGTATACAGTGTTGTTTATAAACACCTTAGTCCCCAATGGGAGTACAGAAGTATCCGCGGCAATGGTATGATCCGCAACAGTATATGCTCCCGAATATGTAACACCGGCCCCGTAATATCCTGTAAGTTTGAACTTGCCAAGACATGCGCCTCTCACATAATGTGTTGACTCCTCTGTAACTTTGGTTCCTATGGGAGTTTCTCCGGGACGTGCGGCTAAAGCTGCTGCCATGGCCTGTTCCAATGCAAGCTCTGCCTGCATCTCTGCATCCAGACTTTCATCCGAAGACTCTTCCAAAGTATAACCGGTAACCTGTGAAGTATCGTTCCAGGCTGTACCCGTTGGACCGACCCCTTCAGCTGCAAAAGCAGAAGCTGAAACAACAACAGCCATGATAAACGCAGCTGCTATCGTCTTTAATTCTGCTGACTTCATAAATAAGTTCCTCCTGATATTTACATAAACATCCATCGAATAAAAGGATGTCAGGATGAGCACTTATGTACTCATCTGTCAACATATAATTCGCAGTTATATCAAGACCTTAATACACTTGCTTTTGGGGGTCAACTTACTTTTTTATAACCAAATTATAATATTATGCTTTATTTTTCTTAAACCGTAAGAAGTAATTCCACCGCTATACGGTCAGAAAGATTGCCGCTTTTTATGGCTTCATCATAGTCAAGAGACCTTGAAATATAAGCTTCCAGGCTCTCCAGCGTATAATGTTTAGCCTGATTCTGAAGCTTTCCGAGTATCCATGGAGAAACACCCACAAACTTTGCAGCCTCCTGCCCCGTCATACCCTTTGTCACCGATTCCTTTGTAAGCAGAAGCTGATTGAAATTACGTCTCATAAGGCTGAGAATCTTCATCGGCGCTTCCTGAAGAGTGAGGAGATCTGCATAATATTTCAGCGCCTTTTCCGTATTTCCAAGACTCATCTCAGTTATCATGTCAAAGACCCTGTCTTCAACATTTTGAGAACATATAGTCTCCACATCCTCATCTTCTATGATTTCCCGCTCCCCTGTGTAAGCTATCAACTTCTCAAGTTCCGATGCAATGTTATCCATGCTGGTCCCAGCCTTCATAAGTACCAGGTCCATCGTAGAACTTCTGATCTTCTTCCCTGCATTTGTGAGATAACGCGCCGCCCATCTGCCAAGCTGTCCATGATCCTGTTCCCCAACTTCACATGCAAATCCGTTTTTCTGTATGATCTTATACAGTTTTCCTCTCTTATCCGCAGTATCTTCTATAAACATGAGATGCGCAGTGTCAGGATAATGTTCTATATCCTCAAGAAATTTGACCAGCTTCTCAGGAGGAGTCTTCTTAAACCACTGACTGTCTGAAACAATGACAAGTCTTCCGTTATTCTCGCCAAATGTAAAAGGAATTGTATTCAAAAGATCAATAAGTTCGTCAACATCCGGAGCTCCGTCAAAATAGGTATACGCCATTCCTTCTTCTCCGCCAAAGGCTTTTCTGAAGGCTTTCTTATATGACAGCTTAAGATACTCTTCAGATCCGTACATAAGATAATATGGTTTATAATCACCGCTCTTCAGATCCTGACTCAGTTTCAGATATTCACTGTACGTTTCCTTTTTATTAAATGCCATGTATAACTCCACTCGTAAAAATTTAAAGACATTATAACAAAATAAACCGGGCATAGGAAGAATCCCTGTGCCCGGTAAAAATCTTAACACTATTCTGAATATTGCGTAATAAACCATTCTGCCCGCAATATCATGTACTCATATCATTTTCCAAAGTCAGATATTGGTAGATACTTCCTGACCTGCCTCAACATAATCGAATGCGGCATTACCTTTCATCCTGCATCTTGCTGCCACTTCATCAAATGTTGCCTGAATCTCCTTTGACGGAGCAAAAGTAAGCAAAGATACAACTACATTAACAATAAGAGCAACTACAAATGCAGGAAGAAGTTCATAGATGGCAAATGCTCCGCCCATAGGTGCAACCAGGAACTTCCATACGAAAACCATAAGTCCTCCGGCGAACATTCCGGCTGTTGCACCGCCTCTTGAACTTCTCTTCCAGAAAAGAGCAAGAAGCATAACCGGTCCGAACGCAGCTCCAAAACCTGCCCATGCAAATGAAACCACTCTGAACACACTGCTGTCAGGATTCCATGCAAGGAATACAGCTATGATAGCAATCGCAACAACTGTACCTCTCGCTATAAGCATTGAAGTTTTGTTATCAAGCTTGATCTTAAGGAAATCACGAAGAAGATCCTCTGACATACTGCTGGCTGCTGCAAGAAGCTGGGAATCTGCTGTTGACATGGTTGCCGCAAGGATTCCTGCCATGATGATGCCGGATACTATAGAAAAAAGAACTCCATTACGACTCATTAAATCAGACAATCTGATGATGATAGTCTCTGATTCCGAACTTGCAGTAAGAAAATCTATCTTTCCTGCCACAGAAACGCTGTAACCGATTATTCCGATAAGAACTGCAACTGCCATAGAAACAAGAGCCCATACAGATGCGATTCGTCTTGAAACCTTTATCTCCTCCGGATCACGTATAGCCATAAACCTGAGAAGAATGTGCGGCATTCCGAAATACCCAAGTCCCCAGGCAAGTGTGGAAATAACAGAAAGTCCTCCGAAGCTTGCAGCGCTTCCTGTAGCTGCATCATAACCCTTTGACAGATCAAGGTATCCCGGAAGAGCCTTTGCATTCTCAACTACTGTATGAATACCACCGGCCTGAGATATGCCAAAGAAAATGATGATAACCAATGCTACAGACATGACAACTGACTGGATAAGATCTGTTGTGGAAACAGCCATAAATCCGCCCATAACTGTATACCCTATGATAACCGCCGCTCCGAGAACCATGGATACGTGATAATCCCATCCAAAAAGGCTGTTGAACAGTGTGCCTACCGCCTTGAATCCCGATGCTGTATAAGGGATAAAGAAAATCAGTATAACCACAGCAGCAAGACATGAAAGTGTGCGCTTTCTGTCATCATATCTTCTTGAAAAGAAATCCGGAACCGTATTTGCACCTATCTTTTCAGAATAAACACGAAGTCTCTTGGCAACCAGCAGAAAATTCAGGTATGTTCCTGCTGCAAGGCCGATAACAGTCCAGCCTACCTCTGCAACACCTGCAAGATAAGCAAGTCCCGGAAGTCCCATAAGTAGATATGAACTCATATCTGAAGCCTCCGCACTCATGGCTGTAACTATAGGATTCAACCCACGACCTCCAAGATAAAAATTCTCGGTATCAGCAGAACTTCCCTTTCGGCTGTAATAAACACCGATAAGAATCGTAACACCGAGATAAGCAATGATAGCCATTAAAACGCAAATACTTGTACCAGACATACTCTCCTCCTGAAAATTTGTTATTCAGTACTATATCACAACTATTATTAGACTAAAATGCAGAATGTTGTATAGACTACATTCTGTACTATTTTATCATTTATATCTATTAACATATTAATTTCAATCATATTTTAATAGACTAATATCCGTTCATTTATATGTCTTAAAAATATTTTTTTGAGTACTCATCATTTAAATTGGTTAATTTGTTCATATTTTTCGATTTTATTCCATTATAATTTAAGTGTGATTCTCATTTTTCCTCATCAAAAAAGCGCAGACATAAGAGTTAATAATCCTCTTACATCTGCACTTTTGCGCCAGTAAAACACTCTGAATCAGCACTGCTGCACTACCCGCCTAAAAAAGCCGGATCAGAATACAACCATCAAAAGCAGATTCACATCCTGCTTATCCAAAATGCCTTTCTATTAATATCAAATCCTATTTTTTCTGAATCCCTGAAGGAACATTGGCATCAGCCTGTCAGCATTGCGCCCCAGAGAATATTCTCCATCCTCAAGACACCAGTCATACAGGAGCGCCCGTTCAAACATGGCATAGTCATTCACCATCTGATTGACAGTTATATCATCTCTTATTTCTCCTCTTTCCTGCCCGCGCTTTACTATCTGCTTTATAAGTTTGAAATAGGTTCTTTTTCTGTCCAAAAGATGCTTTTCTCCATGTGTGACAAGCTGCGTTGAAAACATTCTGGCCAACAGCTCTATGGAAATGGAAGAATCAATCATTTCAAAGAGTTCGTGATTAAGAAATATCAGCTTATCAATGGCGTTCATCTCCGGATCTATGACTTTTTCAAGTTCCTCATACTTTTCATCGAACAAAAACTGCAGTGAACTGAGAAGCGCATCCTTTCCCTCAAAATAATGATAGAAGGATCCCTTTGATGTACCTGATTCAAAAACTATATCGTCAACAGTGGTATCATCATATCCCTGTTCATAAAACAGTTTCCATGCAGCCGTAACGATCTTCTGTTTTGTATTTCTTCCGCTTTTCTTTGCCATATTTCACCCTTCACCCGAAAAAGCCAATATTCCAATGTATCATGATATACAAATGTTTTATCTCAACCGCATTTATCGCTCGAACACCAGCCAAAGAATGTATTTTCATCAAGAATCGGACGCATCACACAGATCATCTGTCAATAAGGAACTGACTGAGAATCACATTGGAAACATCCATACCCCTGTCAGAAAAACGGAATCTGTATCCATCATGAATGATAAATCCCTGACTGACATATTTCTCAAGTTCACTTCCGAAAACGCTCATTATATCCATCTGAAATCTTTGTTTGAATTCAACTTCGGATATACCTTCAATACGTCTTAATCCAAGGAACATAAACTCTTCCATCTGATCTTCCTTACTGAGAATCTGCTCATCTGTACGAAGCAAAGAGAATCCCGCTTTCATGTCATCAGAAAAATCAAGCTCCATATAACGTCTGAAATCTCTTGTATTGCTCCATCGTTTACCGCTAAAGTATGATGCCGCTCCAAGTCCGAAGCCCAGATAGGAAACATTGGACCAATAGCCGTAATTATGCCTGCATTCATATCCCGGTTTTGCATAATTCGAGACCTCGTATCGATTATAACCGTATTTCCCGGTAAGGACACGTGTGATCTCATCAATTTCAGAAGCCGTTTCTTCATCCGGAAGCGCTAATGTTCCGTCCTTGTACATTTTCATAAAGGGCGTGCCCTCTTCCACTATCAGATTATATATCGAAACATGCTCTGGCTTTAACATAAGCACATGTTTCAATGTCTCATTCCAGCTTTTCAATGTCTGACCCGGTATATCATTCATGAGGTCAACATTGATGTTGCTGAATCCCTCCATCCTTGCATTCTGAAAGCATTTTAAAAAATCATCAAAAGCATGTATTCTTCCGAGCATTCTGAGTTCCGAATCATTGGCAGACTGAAGTCCTAGAGAAAGTCTGTTGATTCCGGCTTCCTTGTATAAAGAAAACTTGTAGCGAAGCGTAGAGGCCGGGTTGCATTCTATAGTAATCTCGGCATCTTTCCTTACTGAAAAATGATCTCTAACCTCATCCATGATATGAACTATATGACGAGGATCAATAAGTGACGGTGTCCCTCCACCTATAAACACGCTGGATACTTCACGGTTTTCTGATGCAGGCTCTGCTCCCAATGCAATCTCTCTGCACAGCTTTTCCACATATTCAGCATGATCCTGTTCTTTTACAGGGAAAGAAAGAAAATCGCAATAGTTACACTTTCTTGCACAAAAAGGGATATGAATATAGAGTTCCAATTGTTTAACATCAGTCGGATCAATGATCTTTTTTTCCAGCATATATGCTCCTGTTCGATAATAATAACAGAGAAACCATAGCCTTCTTTGCCTGATTTTTAACAGACTTATTATCAATGCCTTAATTCTTCTCTGCGGCTATTAAATCTAACATAAATCGGGCAGAAAAAAAAGCCTGCCGCAATGCGACAGGCTGTCAATCACTATATCATAATCAGCAAACGTGATGAATCCATCCCTCCGGAGCCTCTATCTTGCCGCTCTGGATGCCGGTGATAGTGCTGTAAAGCTCACCGATTACCTCTCCGGCCTTCTCCATACCTGAAGGAAGAAGAATCTCCTGATCTCCGTTCACGATACGTCCTACAGGAGAAATAACAGCAGCTGTTCCGCAAAGACCACACTCCTTGAAGCCCTTGATCTCATCAAACTTTACAGGTCTTTCATCAACTGTAAGATGCAGATAATGCTCTGCGATATAAACGATAGAACGTCTTGTGATAGAAGGAAGGATAGACGGTGACTTAGGAACTACAAGCTTGCCATCCTGATCCACAAATATGGCATTGGAACCGCCTGTCTCCTCAACATAGCTCCTTGTTGCAGGATCAAGATAAAGATTCTCTGCATATCCTGCCTGATGAGCGAGTACTGAAGAATGAAGGCTCATTGCATAGTTAAGTCCTGCCTTTACAGCGCCTGTTCCGCGAGGAGCCGCTCTGTCAAAGTCTGAAACAAGAATAGCGATAGGTGTTGCACCACCCTTATAGTAAGGGCCAACCGGTGTTGTAAAGATTCTAAACTGATACTCTGTAGCAGGCTTTACACCGATAACAACGCCTGTTCCAAACTCATATGGTCTGAGATAAAGAGATGCTCCTGAACCATATGGAGGCACCCAGTCGATATTGGCCTTAACGACCTGATCCACCGCATCGATAAACTTGTCCTTAGGGAACGGAGGCATCTCGATTCTCTGCGCTGATTCGTAAATTCTGTCTGCATTAAGGTCAGGACGGAAACATACAACAGAACCATCCTCCCATGTATATGCCTTCAGACCTTCAAATACCTGCTGGCAGTACTGAAGCACACATGCTGACTCGTTAATTGTTACGTTCGGATCATCAATGAGTGCGCCTGCATCCCACTTACCGTCTTTATAATTAGAAACATATCTCTTATCTGTTACGTGATAAGCAAAACCTATATTTGCCCAATCAAGGTCCTTTTTAGCCATGTTTGTAATCTCCTTTCACGACATCTCTAATATGTCGGCTGCTTTCTCAAGTATAAGTCTAAAAAAATACGATTTCAACGAGGCTTAATACATAATATTATTATACAAGTTATAATCACTGATTATTCTTTACTTTCATATTCAAACCCGCAGTTATATCTACAACAGTAACTATACTGTTATAAAAATACCTTCTTTTTTATTACGTATTCCATGTATAGCTTCAAACCCCAGCACTCTTTCCTTACTTTTAACAGACAGAAAGCAAAAACAGATGTCAGAATTTTACATTCCAACATCTGTTCTAAACCTTATTTCCTTATTCTGAATCCAGCTTGAGCACGGACATAAATGCGCTCTGCGGAATCTCAACATTACCAAACTGGCGCATTCTGCGCTTACCCTCTTTCTGCTTTTCAAGAAGCTTCTTCTTACGGGAAATGTCTCCGCCGTAACACTTGGCAAGAACATCCTTTCTAAGCGCCTTTACAGTCTCTCTGGCCTGTATATGACCGCCAATAGCCGCCTGAATAGGTATCTCAAACAGCTGACGAGGTATCTCATTCTTCAGCTTCTCACACATCTTCTTGCCTCGCTCATAAGCAGAGTCAGCGTGTACGATAAAGCTGAGGGCATCGATAACCTGACGATTGACAAGGATGTCAAGCTTAACCATCTTACTTGTCTGATAGCCCTTAAGGTCATAGTCAAAAGATGCATAGCCCTTGGAGCGTGACTTAATGGCATCAAAGAAATCGTAAATTATCTCATTAAGCGGCATATCGTATTTGAGTATCGCTCGATTTGCCTCAATGTACTCAGTACTCTTATATACGCCACGTCTCTCCTGGCAAAGAGTCATGATAGAGCCCATAAACTCAGGTGTAACCATGATCTCTGCTTCAACTATAGGTTCCTCCATGTGATCTATCTCTGCAGGATCCGGAAGGTTTGCAGGATTTGAAAGCTCCATCATGGTACCATCTGTCTTATATACATGATAAACAACAGACGGAGCAGTCGTAACGAGATCAAGATTGTACTCTCTCTCAAGTCGCTCCTGTACTACATCAAGATGAAGAAGTCCAAGGAATCCACATCTGAAACCAAATCCGAGAGCCTGTGATGTCTCAGGTTCATACTGGAGTGCAGCATCATTAAGCTGAAGCTTCTCAAGAGCATCACGAAGATCCGGATATCTCATGGTATCCGCAGGATAAATTCCGCAATAAACCATGGACTGAACCTTCTTGTATCCCGGAAGCGGCTTTTCTGCAGGACGGGCAGCATCTGTAACTGTATCACCTACACGTGTCTCACGGATATCCTTGATGGAAGCAGTAATGTAACCAACCATGCCGGCAGTGAGTTCCTCGCATGGGATGAATCTTCCCGGTGCAAAATATCCAACCTCTGTAACATCAAACTCAGCCTTGCTGGCCATAAGTCTGATACGTGTGCCTACCTTCACGGTTCCTTCCTTAACACGACAGAAAATGATAACACCTCTGTAATTGTCATAAAGTGAATCAAAGATAAGTGCCTGAAGCGGATTCTCAGGAGAGCCCTCCGGTGCCGGAAGCTTCTGCACAATGGCTTCGAGCACGTCAGCAACATTCTCACCTGTCTTGGCAGAAATCCTCGGCGCATCCATGGCCTCAATACCTATAACATCTTCCACCTCTTCCGCAACACGATCCGGATCTGCGGAAGGAAGATCTATCTTATTGATAACAGGAAGTATCTCAAGGTCATGATCAAGTGCAAGATATGTATTTGCCAGTGTCTGTGCCTGTATCCCCTGTGTGGCATCCACTATAAGGATAGCTCCGTCACAGGCTGCAAGTGCTCTTGATACCTCATAGTTAAAGTCAACATGTCCCGGAGTATCAATGAGATTAAATATGTACTCCTTACCATCCTTTGCGGTATATATAACACGGGTAGTCTGAGACTTGATGGTGATTCCCCGTTCTCTCTCGATATCCATGTTATCAAGCACCTGTGACTGCATCTCTCTTGCTGTAAGAGTTCCGGTCATCTCGATGATACGATCTGCAAGTGTTGATTTACCGTGGTCAATATGTGCTATAATACAGAAATTTCTGATTTTTGACTGATCAATATTTTTAATATCTGCCATGTTTCTTCCTAACTATATGTAATCTAATTCATTTTCGTTCAAATATCCTACCATATTGATTGCATCTTTGCCAATATATTTGAAGAAGTACCATTACTGATGCCATCAAAAAACACAACAAGATAGAAATGGCATCGCATTTGGGGACATGCCTGTTGACTCTTATCTTATTATGATCCGGATAACTGTCACCGAAAAGCCGCCTGTACATTTCCAGCATGATTTGCCCTGTATCCACACGGGTTGTAAATATTTATGTCACTACCGATTGACAGCATAATAAAAGATTATAAAAGGTCTAAAAATTTTACCCGCCGATTCTCTTGACACAATTGAGGCTTTTATATATGATAGTTGAGCGTGTTTTCAAACTGTCCGTGTCCGGTATTTGAAAACATCATAAACAGATATATATCATGTGAAAGGAGATATTTCCAATGGCAAACATTAAATCCGCTAAGAAGAGAATCCTTGTAGCAGCTACAAGATACGAGCGCAACAAGGCTATTCGTTCAGAAGTTAAGACATACATCAAGAGAGTACACGCAGCAGTAGAGGCTGGTGACAAGGCTAAGGCTCAGGATGCTCTTAAGATGGCTCAGAAGAAGATCAGCATGGCTCACAGCAAGGGCGTTCTTAAGTCAAACAACGCTTCAAGAAAGATTGCTAAGCTTTACTCAGCAGTTGACGCTATGAACTAATAAGCGCGTATGCGCGCAGAAATCTTTGATCAGGATTTCTGTTTTCAAGTCGTTCTTGAAATATACTTTGTAAGTAACGTTACTCACAAAGACCCGCGGTTAACCCACCGCGGGTTTTTTTATTGATTCTTTTAACAGACTCCTGGTCTTATACCTCTCACCGTCACTCACTATCCTTATCTCTCCCATCTTTGCAGTTTCATACATGCTTATACCGTAGCTTTTCATAAGCCCTACCGTTTCACGATGCGGATGCCCATAGTCATTACCAGCGCCGTAGCTTATGATCGCACATTCAGGTTTCATATATTTGAGAAGTTCCTCACTTGTACTTGTTGAACTGCCGTGATGTCCGAGCTTGATAATGTCTATATCCGGAAGATCCCCCTCATCATGACCATACTGTTTTAAATCCTTTCCGGATGATAATCCTCCTGCTGCATCCTCATGATTATATATACTTCCATCTCCCACCATTCTCCAGCTACAGTTCTTCAAATATTCAAGCATTTTCCTTTCGCATTCTTTGTCCATATCTCCGGTAAACAGCATTTTAAATTCACCGTAACTCAAAAGCATTCCTATGGAATGACTGTTTGCTTCCGATATATAGCCTCCATCCAAAGGATAAAGTCCTGTCAGTCTGAGATCATCTGATTCCACCACGCTTCCTGTCCCAAAATACGAGACTTTTGTCCCCCTACCTTCCGCTGCATTTCGAAGTTTATCATATCTTTCATCCTCCTTTCCGCAGAACGGGAGACACAACTCATCTATAACTATCCCATCTTCGTTATTCAAAATATCTATCATGCCGCTGTAATGATCAGAATCACAATGAGTAATGAATGCCATATTTATTCTGCCTATTCCCTGTGACTCAAGGTACGGCACCAGTCTGTTTTCCGCTAGTTTTTTGTCCGAGGATGAGCCGCAATCAACAGTCAGCACAAGATCATTATGTCGTATTATAAATCCATCCCCCTGTCCCACATCAATGCATGTAATCTCAATCCCGGCAGGTATCTTTGGAAGAAGAACCCGGCAGGCAATCATGAGACTGATGAGCCAGATTCCCGGAAGTTCATAGTATATCTTCCGTTTTATCCCTTTAAGTCTTCCCTTCTTCCTTTGATCTTTAAGATAAAGGGTCAAAACAAGAAGAAAAAAAAGCATCGTGTAGTAGACTATGATTTCCGATATCTTCGGTCTGCCAAGAAGAAGTGATGAAAACGGCAAATCAGACGTTTGATGGCATAGATAATTGTAAAAGCTTAAGATATAGTGTCCGGATGCCAATGCCGCAGCACCTGTCAGTACCGACGCAAAAGAAAGGGCAATTGCAAGAAGTCCGCTGTAAATCACATAATTCATAAGCGGAAGTACAAGAAAATTAAGCATCATCCCATAAAGAGGAAACCGGAAAAAGTGATAAATAATGACCGGCAGAGTCATGATCTGAAGAAACAAAGACATACAGATTCCGTTTAAAGTCTTTTCTTTGGGGAAAGGAAGGATGGCACCTGTTCCAAGAGAAAGAACTGCCATAAAACTCAGTTGAAATCCCGAACTGAAAATCATATAGGGTTCACCGATAAGCAACAATATACAGGCGCAAGCCAGTGCTGACAGCATATCATATTGTCTGCCTATGGCTTCCCCAAGGAATCTGATAAGCAGCATTATCACAGCTCTCATCGCCGAACCCGAGCAACCGGTAAATATCCCGTAACTTAATATCAAAATCGCCGAAAGAACTCCTGAAAAACGTTTTGTCGAACCGCATCGTCTCAAAAAATCATAAAATCCGGCTCCTATAATAGACAGATGAAGCCCTGACACAGCAAGAATATGCGCTATACCATTATCCTGATACAGTTCCCTAATTTCCTCATCCATGGATGATTTATCGCCAACAAGCAACGCCTTATATATGCCAAGATCTCTTTCTTCTGAAACAAGTTCCAATCTTTTACATACCCAATTTCGAGCTTTTTGAAGCAACGATCTGAAGGGTTCCGGTTCACCACCTGTGATTTCAAGTCTGTCACCATACATTGAACCGCTTATGCCCAATGTCCGGTAGTATAATCCGAAATCAAACTGTCCTTCATTCCTTACTCCTTCATCCTGTATCATTGTTCCGTAGATTTTCACCATCTCCCCGGGATAAGGGCTTTGGATGTCTGATTCTTTATCAGATACAATATCATTTTCATCATTTTTACGGATTCCCGTTTTATCGGATCCTGATTTTCCGAAACGAGATGAACTATAGGATGTATCGCTGTTTTTTAGATAAACCATGATATCTCCGACACTCTGATCATATCGTTCTTTCAATTCCAGAGGTGCATCTTCCGGTAATGTTTCCGAACTTCCATAGGCATTGGAAAGCACAGCATTCTTTATCACTATTCTATCATTCTTTAGTGATGAAGTATGACTGTCTACGGTTCCCTGAAGGCATACCTTCAATCCATCAAATTTTTGAATATTGGTTTTATACAGATCAAGACTCGCCATATCATACCGGTATCTGAGTGTACCCGTCAAAAATACAGCAAGAAGAATTGCTGCCATTCGCTTAACCAGTCTTTTACTGATGATTCCATGGGATAATACTCCGCAGAAAAGAACTCCTGCAGAAACATTAAGATAAAGGCCTGCTTCAACAGCTGTTACACACACTCCAAGTACGAACACCATCGCAATCAGAAGCATAGGTCTTTTATAATTCATAGGGCTTGATAGTAACAGATAATGATTAGTATTACAAGAAGAAAATCATTTACTTCCGGCGCATATATTAAAACATGCTGCACATATTCACCTGTAAAAAAGTGATTATAACAAAAGAGCGATCTTCACTTATGAAAATCGCCCTCTGATTCATCATTTAAGTTCTTCAGGTCTCTCTATAACTGCCGCGGCCAGACTACCGGGTCCGACATGACAGCTTATAAGAAGTGACAATGGAGCTATAACTATCTCCGGATTAAGTCGGTCAGGGAACTCAGCCTTAAGCTCTTCGGCAAAAGCATGAGCCTGCTCGTCATTCTCGGTATGAGCAATATGAACATAGCAATTGCTCATCTCAGGGTCTCCAAGTCTTGTCTCCAGTTCATTCTTAAGCCCCTTAATGATAGCTTCCTTCACCTGTTTTGTTGTTCTTACCTTAGTGTATGAATCAAGCTTTCCGCCGTAGGTGATACCAAGCACCGGCTTGATATGAAGAAGTGTACCGATAGCAGCGGCCACAGGAGTGATACGTCCACCCTTCTTGAGATACTTAAGGGTATCAACCCCGATATATATCTGATTGCTTCCGGACTCACGATTTATAATGTCGCAGATTGCCTGCCCGTCATAACCCTTTTCAGCAAGCTCCAAAGCAAAAATGCAGTACTGCCTCTGTGTTACAGAAACGCCCTTATCATCTGGTACAAAAACCCTGCCCTCGTACTTATCCTCATGACTAAGCATCATTGCAGTCTGAGTTGAACCGGAAAGACCTGATGTGAGCGGAATATGAACCACCTGATCGCATTCCTCAAGAAGTTCATCCCAGACCTTCATAACATCCTCAGGGCTGGGCTGTGATGTTGCAACATCGCAGTCATTCTGAAGCTTCTCATAAAACTCTTCTTTTGTAATGTTTACACCCTCAAAGTATTCCTGACCATCTATACGGAACGGCATCGGAACTACACGGATGCCAAGCGCCTTACCCTCTTCCTGAGTTATACCACTTCCGGAGTCTGTTGAAACCCCAATTCTCATAAACCTTACCTCTTATTTCGAAAACTCCGGACCTTTGAAATTTCGCTTTGCGAAGGACCGGAGTCACATGTCAGATCATCATAGAAAATCTGACACATACATCACAATTTACGTAAACCGCCTTTATGGCGAAGCGGATGCTTCTACCGAAACATCCGCTTTTACTTTGTACATCTAAAATCAATGCTGTGAGTGTCACATGAGCGTCTCTCACATCTCCGAAACCAAAGATTTTAAATCCTTCATTTCATTTCGGAGCAACAAATAACCCTAGAATGATACTACATAATTTACTTTTCTTCAATAAGAGATTTTCCTGTCATCTCTGAAGGCTGTGGAATATCCATCATCTGAAGAAGTGTAGGCGCAAGGTCACACAGCGCACCGCCCTCACGAAGCTTCCAGTTTGGATCAGAATTCACAAGGATAAAAGGAACAGGATTTGTAGTATGAGCTGTCCATGGCTCTCCGGTCTCATAGTTGATCATCATGTCAGCATTACCATGATCAGCACAGATAATCATCTGACCGTCTACCGCCTTTAATGCATCAACAACCTTGCCAACAGCCTCATCAACAACCTCTATAGCTTTCACAGCTGAAGGAATAACGCCTGTATGTCCAACCATATCAGGGTTTGCAAAGTTGGCAATGATCATATCGTACTTCTTTGATGATATTGCATCACAGAGTTTCTCGCATACCTCAGGGCATGACATCTGTGGTTTAAGATCGTAAGTAGGAACATCCTTAGGAGATGGAACAAGCACGCGATCCTCACCCTCATTAGGCTCCTCAACACCACCGTTGAAAAAGAATGTAACATGAGCATACTTCTCTGTCTCAGCGATGCGAAGCTGCTTAAGTCCAAGAGATGCAACGTATTCACCAAGAGTCTTCTCGATAGACTGCTTAGGGAAAGCAATCTCCTTGTTTGGAATAGTCGGATCATAGTCTGTGAAGCATACAAACTTAGTATCGAGGCGACTTCCTCTCTCAAAGAAATCAAACTCATCATCACAGAAGCAGTGTGTCATCTCTCTTGCTCTATCTGGACGGAAATTGAAGAATACACATGAATCTCCATCCTTTATAACGTGAACCGGAGCACCATCCTTCTCAATAACGCAAGGAACAACAAACTCATCAAGGATCTTTGCATCGTATGAATTCTGTATAGCCTCAGAAACAGAAGCTGCCTTATCTCCGATTCCCTTTGTCATGGCATCATAAGCCTTAACGACACGATCATAGTTCTTATCACGATCCATAGCATAGTAACGGCCTGAAATCATGGCAATCTCACCTACACCAATTTCTGCCATCTTATCCTCTACCTGCTTAAGGAAACTCTTACCTGAATCAGGAGGTGTATCACGACCATCAAGGAATGCATAAAGATAAACCTTCTTAAGACCGTTTTTCTTTGCAAGCTCAAGAATGCCGAAGATATGCTCAAGATGTGAATGAACACCACCGTCTGAAACAAGACCAAACATATTGAGTGCCGAATCATTCTTCTTGCAATTCTCAACTGCAGAAAGAAGTGCCGGATTCTCGAAGAAATCACCATCCTGAATTGACTTTGTGATTCTTGTGAGATCCTGATAAATGATTCTTCCGGCACCCATATTCATGTGTCCAACTTCTGAGTTACCCATCTGTCCATCAGGAAGACCTACATAAAGACCTGATGCCTGTCCCTGTACGAAAGGACACTCAGCCTCAAGTCTGTCCATAACTGGAGTCTTGGCCATAGCGATAGCATTGCCCTCAGGGTTAGGATTAATGCCGTATCCATCAAGGATAAGTAAAACTACCGGTTTCTTATCTGTCATAATAACCATCCTTCTATAAAAACTATATTGTGATGTTTGCCAAAAATATTGACCCTTACATCATCATATTGTATTTACTGCAATCCACTGTAGTTTATACCAAATAGGAATGAGCGTCAATGATTCAGGGCACAACTTTGTTAAAAAAAATACAACTCCTTCTTTTTATCAGCTGTATTGCAAATGAGCGCATGAGGAAACCCTGATATAGACTGCGTCCCCATAAGAAAAACAGTGGATATAGAATATTTTTTTCAAATTTTATTAAATCAAATATAACCGTGTCCGGTTTTACTGTATTCACCAATCATTTTAGGAAATATTTTTTATTTTGATTTTATGTTGCATATATGTATTTTATCTGATACAATACAATCAGTTGAAGGAAATGTGGCGAGTGCTTCACAAATCCTAAACGATCGTGTGATAAGAACGGTAGATGAAATGGCGTGTGCTTCATGGATTCGAGGTTCTTATTTTTGTTTCTGTCTTTCCTGAAAAAAGAAGGCGTTGTTAAACCGCCCTCCTTCCATCACCCCTTTGCCGAAAACATCAGCATTTCCGGAGTACATGATTTCTCAATATATTTAAGCTGATA
Source organism: Oribacterium sp. WCC10 (assembly GCF_900113415.1). Taxonomy (GTDB): domain Bacteria; phylum Bacillota; class Clostridia; order Lachnospirales; family Lachnospiraceae; genus Oribacterium. The sequence continues at coordinate 94,235 of NZ_FOPH01000007.1, forward strand.
CTGTTTCAGTCTCATCTCTATCCGGGAATCTATCTTAGTTTCCTTCGGAAGACTCTTCATCATTTCTGATATATCTTCCATAAGAAGAGATATGTCCATATTCTGTGTCACGATAATACGTGCCATACTCTTCATCATCCCAAGGATATTGCTTCGGTTATCATAGAGAAACTGCTCCAACTGTCCCTCTTCCACTCTCATGAGAAGTACATCTTCAATCGCCACCGCGGTATATACCTGAGGTTTTCCGGTGAGCATGGAAATCTCTCCAAAGAATTTTTCTTCATTTAATATCCCAAGCACACTCTCACCCTGTTTGTCGTAATTCACGTAAAGCCCGATTTTACCTTTCAGAACCTTATACATATATGGATGCATCTCTTTCTCTTGGAAAATGATATCTCCCTCATTAAATCGTCTCAGGTTCCCGCCTTTAGTTTCATCTCCCATACTTCCTCCTTGGCAAATCTGCAAATACTTCTGTATATATTATTTCATCATATTTACAGTATTTATAATCGGGAAATCAAAATAAAATCTGACCCGCAAAAAACAGCACATCTAAGGAAGCAATGATTATATCAATGTTTCCTTTGCGCCTCCGGCGTCGGGGCACAGATTTTCAAAGAAAGTTGATGCTTCGCATCGAAAATATCCGGCCGGGAAAACGCTTCAATCAGCGTTCCCCTAATCTCCGGAATGACATCAATCTGATTCAACCACATCTTCATCACATAATCAGCGATACAAAAAACGCCCGGGGGATAACCCGAGCGTTATAGTAGTCATATATCTTATTCGTCAATTCCGGCCATAACCTTGATGGACTTCATTGCAAATGTAAGTGTACGTCCGCAAGCGATACCTGCCATGAGACAAGGATAGTTGTTTGCGAAGAAAGAACCTGACATATCACCGCCGATATAGAGACCAGGGATTACATTGTTCTCTGCATCAAGAGCCTGTGTCTTATCATTGATAGAGATACCCTGCTCTGTTGTAAGAAGTGATGCACCAAGCCAGCATCCATAGAAAGGAGCTGTTCTAAGCTCAGAGAGACGAACCTTCATCTTACCGAAGTCCTCATCCTCCTGCTTGTCATAGAGCTCGTTATAACGCTCAACTGTTGCAAGGAAGTTCTTCTTATCATCGTCCTTGAAACCAAGCTTGTCAGCAAGCTCCTCAATTGTATCAGCCTTGAAGATAAGACCTTCGCCCTCTTCACCGTACTGCTCAAGCTGCTTGTCTACATAGCCAGGAATATTTCTTGACTGTGCTGAACATCCGATAGTATGGAATCTCTTGATATCCTCCATGTAGTTAGCATCCATGATCTGAGCATACACATGACCAGGCTGATGAGCTGCTGCATAAACGATATCGTTATATGGGCTTGACTCATTAGCGAAACGCTGACCATGACGGTTAACCTTAAGGAATGGCTGTGTACCAGGATTGTACTGTCTTACAGTACCAGGGAATGCCTTTCCGCCGAATGATGACTCACTCTCAACATAACCTGAATCCACACCAGGAGCTACAAGTCCACGGTCGAAGAGCATAGGAGCTGACTCGGCATCAAGATGAGCACCTGCCCAAACTGCTGCACGGATTCCATAACCCTTATCAGCAGGACTGAATGAACATGCTGTTGTAACAGAAGTTCCAAGCGGGTCAAGCTGCTCCATCATGTATGGGTTGCCCGGATATCCGCCGCAGGCAAGAAGAACACCATCCTTGGCATTGTAACGGATAAGGTCTCCTGAATCCACGTTCTGAGCGATAACGCCTGTTACTCTTCCGGTATCATCCTTCTCAAGCTTAACAAGTGCAGTCTTGAAGTCTACATCATAGCCTGCCTTCTGGATAACTTCAAGGAATACTTCGTTTCTCTGCATTCCGTACTCTGACTCGGATGCTCTGTAGTTGTGCTCCTGTTCAGGGAATACAAATGTTGTATTCTCATCGCTATCCGGCCAACGTGCTTCCTCACCTGATGTGAAGTCGCACTTCCAGTTGTAAGGCTCATTCTCAAGGATTCCTGCAACGAAATCATGCATAGCTGCTGACTCATCAAGCCAAAGCTTTACTACTCTCTGATCGCACTTTCCTGATGCATAACGGCTGATCTCAGAAAGAAGTTTCTTCTTATCAATAGAAGAACCTGCTGCGATAGCTGCTGAACTGTTAACAGCTCCATACCAGTGACGTGTATCCTGAACCACAGCATTCTGCTCGATAACGCGGAAGTTAAGACCCTTTGATGCTGCATATGCTGCTGCCATCATACCGGCATTACCGGCACCTACGATAAGGATATCTGTGTCAATTGTATCCTTAACGTCTGCATCATCAACGATAGGCTCCTCACCAAGCCAATCCTCATCAGAACCCGCCGGAATGAGATCACCTGTAGCTGCTACTGCCTCGCCCTTTGCCTGTGCAATACAGTTAGCTGCTGCCTTCTTCACAGCGTCTGATGTGATAGTTGCACCTGAAACAGCATCAAACTCTGCTGACTGTGCATCCATAAGAGCTTTCTCAAGATCAGGAACAGCAGCGCCACCGATTGATGGTGTCTCACCGTCTGCATTGATCTTTACTTCTGTGATTGATGACTCGTCAAAAGTCATAGTAACAGTAACCTTTGAGCTGATTCCGTCTGCACCTGCTGTATAAGTACCGGGTGTGTAGATAGCTCCACCTGCAGGAGCGGCTGCAGCTGTTGTCTCAGCAGCGGCAGCCGCTGTTGTTTCAGCTGCGGCTGTTGTAGCACTCGGAGTGCTTCCTGATGAACATGCTGACAGAGAACCGAGACCTGCGATAACTGCAGTTGCACTGATTCCCTTAAGAAAATCACGTCTTGTAAGTTTGTCTGACATAACAATTTCCCCTCAAATATTTAATATTGTCTATGGAGATCTTAAAGACCCCCACAACGCGACTTGTCTATTATATCGACAAACACAGGTATTTTATATAAGTTTTTTCCATTTTTTTAATAATTTCATTGCATTTTTTAACATTTTTGCAAATCTGCAATTTTTGTTTCGATATGAAACACCTATTCCCCGCAGAGTTTTCCATAAAAAGGTTCATAAATAATAATCCGAATGTCAAAATGTGTTATCTGAATAATGTAAAAACAGACTTTTCATATCTACAGGCATAGGTGCCGTCAAATCCAGCTCTTCCCCTGTAATCGGATGTTTGAATCTCAGTCTCCGGGAATGAAGAGCCTGGCGTTTTATAAATCTATAGTCCGGATTGTACAGAAAGTCTCCAATGAGAGGATGACCCGTATATCTCATGTGAACCCTGATTTGATGTGTTCGTCCGGTCTCCAGCTTCAATCTGACTAGTGAAAGCTTCCGTTCCGGATCATATGACAACAGCTTTATATGAGTGACCGCTCTTTCTCCTCTTTCAAAATCTATAGTTCTTTCTATAACCGAAGCTTCTTTTCTTGCGATTGGGGCATCTATAGTAATGTCATAATCACCAGATTCAGTAGTTATCGTCTTATCAAAAACATCAAATGTATCAGCAATGGCAGCTCCCGAAGCATTTGATGTTTCAATACACTTTCCAAAATATTTTTGAACACAGGAACATCCTTTCGCAAGTTCTGCCACATCTCCATGACATATAGCCAGATACTCCCTGTGTATCTCCCTTGCCCTCACCATATTCGAAAGCTTTGCCGCCGAAAGCATGTTTTTGGCAGATATAAGAAGACCGCTGGTGTCTCTGTCAAGCCTGTTTATTACCCTGTTGACGTATTTATCAAAGCCCAGAGTATGATGTGTGTACCAACATAGAGAATTGGCCAATGTTCCTTCATGGTGTCCCATCGACGGATGTATCGGCATACCTGCCGGTTTGTTTATAACCATCAGGTCATCATCTTCGTATATGATGGGAAGCGGAATGTCGCTTTCTGTAACATTTGCGCTCTCTTCTGTTTCAAGAATATTGCATTGAAGAACATCACCGGTGGTTAATGTCTTCTTCAGCCATGTTTTCTGTCCGTTCAACACCAGGCCGCTTAAATCTGCCGGCACCGCATCCGTTCCTGTGTTTCTCAGGTGATATATTACGTTTCTGGAATACCCCTCGGACTGAAGAAAAGCCTCCACGTTTTTTCCGTGGAAGCTTTCCGGTATAGTATATGTAAGTACTCTTAGATTTTTTGACATATCAGTTGAACTTAAATGTATCCTTAAGTCCGAGCCACTTCTGATCCTTATCCGAGAGGTTAAGTGGTGTTCCGTCTGAGAGCGCATATCCTTCAGCAGAAGCATTGCCCTTATACTCACCTGTAAGAGTAGGCCACTGAATGTTGATCTCCGGATCATTCCATGCGAGACCACCTTCATCTCCCGGATGATAAAAATCAGTTACCTTATAGCAGAACTCAGCAACATCAGAGAGAACGAGGAAACCATGAGCAAATCCCTCAGAGATGTAGAACTGCTTCTTGTTTTCTTCTGTAAGCTCAACGCCGAAATACTGACCGTAAGTCTTTGAACCCTGACGAAGGTCAACAGCCACATCGTAAACAGAGCCCTTTATAACACGAACCAGCTTGCCCTGCGGGTACTCCTTCTGGAAATGAAGTCCGCGAAGAACACCCTTTGTTGACATGGACTGGTTATCCTGAACAAATACCATATCAAGTCCGGCATCGTGCATATCGTTCTGATTGTATGTTTCCATAAAGTATCCACGACTGTCGCCGTGAACTGTCGGTTCGATGACGTAAAGACCCTCGATAGGAGCCTTAGTAACTTTTATCTGTCCCATAATATCTCCTTAAAGTTAATAATGTTCATATCAGGTCTGCTCCTGCAGACCGGTATATTATAGACCGAGAATAATAAAATTGCCATATCAAAAAGGTTAGGTGGAACTAACATCCTGTCGCAAAAAATAAAAGAAAATCTTTTTTATAATGTATTGACTTCGTTTTTTACGAAATGTATAGTCGAATTAATTGTTAATGATTATCAGTTTTAAAGCGTTTATCTGTGACATTGTCATAACTTTAAAAATGATAATCCGGTTTCTGGTTGATGGTGTTATATGTCATTATATGATCGTCAAAAGTATTTGCCGCTCACATATGATATTCAACATACGTATGACGCCAATCATCAAAACGGAGAATGACATGGTTCTCCCACAATAAAATGAAAAGGAGATTTCTAGTATGAAGACATGGGTTTGTTCAGTATGCGGATACGTTTGTGAAGGTGAGAATCCACCTGAGAAATGCCCTGTATGCGGTGTTCCTGCATCAAAGTTCACCGAGCAGTCCGGAGATATGACCTGGGCAGCTGAGCACGTTATCGGCGTAGCATCTGATGCACCTGAAGATATCAAGGCAGATCTTCGTGCAAACTTCGAAGCTGAATGCACAGAAGTAGGTATGTATCTTGCTATGTCAAGAGCGGCTTTCCGTGAGGGTTATCCCGAAGTTGGTGAATATTATAAAACAGCAGCCTTTGAAGAAGCAGATCATGCTTCAAAATTTGCAGAACTTCTTGGTGAGTGCGTTTCTGCATCAACAAAGGAAAACCTTACAGTTCGCGTAAAGGCAGAGAACGGTGCTACAGCCGGAAAGACGGATCTCGCAAAGAGAGCAAAGGCTCTGAATCTTGACGCTATCCATGATACCGTTCATGAGATGGCTCGCGACGAAGCTAGACACGGCAAGGCATTTGCAGGTCTCCTGAAGAGATACTTCGGCTAGTGCATATGGATAAAGAAAATGATTTTACCACCAAAAATTTAAGAGAGGATCCGGTCAGACCGGTTCCTCTCTTTTTTCTTTAATTTATTCAATGACGTCAGTGTCAAGAGTATTTGCCACTCACCGATTAGCCCCAACGCACACGTTCGTGTGCATAGAGCAGGAATGCATACAGATTCCTATTGAGCGCTCAAAGCCGCGTGATTCCTTCGATTAAAAATCGAAGGCAGTTGTGCTGCTGAACATTCAATTTAAGCATCATAGCTGTATTGATGTATCAACTTCAAACTTCTTTCAGGCATTACCCAAGGCTGATACCGCTTATCTCAGCAAGTCTTGTGAACACTTCGCCTATCTTATCATTGATCACAAGTGTGTTTGCCGCTCTGCGGATGTTAAGTTCATCTCTGTTTATGATAACCAGATACTTTCCTTCAAAATAGTTTATATAGGAAGCTGCCGGATAAACCGTCAGTGATGTTCCTCCGATAATAAGCATATCTGCAGCGGAAATTGCATTCACTGATTTACGAACCGCCATCTCCGGAAGGCTTTCTTCATATAATGTTATATCCGGACGAATCACACCTCCGCAATCACAATGTGGCACCGGTTCCTTTGAATCGAAAATGTAATCCGTATAATACTTCTTTCCGCAGCTCATACAGTAGTTACGAAGGGCACTTCCGTGTATCTCATAAACTTTCTCACTGCCTGCTTTCTGATGAAGTCCATCAATGTTCTGAGTAACAACAGCCTTCAGCTTACCTGTCTTTTCAAGCGCAGCCAGATATTTGTGAGCATTATTCGGTTCAATCTTTCTTGTGTCCATCTTCTGACGGTGGAATTCAAAGTAAACCTCCGGCTCACGCACAAGGCAGCTGTGACTCAGAAGATACTCCGGCTGATACTTTTCAAACTGAACATCATGCTGGTTATACAGTCCGTCCTTGCTTCTGAAATCAGGAACACCACTTTCTGTGGATACGCCTGCTCCTCCAAAGAACACGATGTTTTGAGATTTGTCTACCATATCCTTCAGTTCCAAAATCTTCTGTTCATCCATAGCATTCTCCCTTCAACCTAAAGAACATACATATATAAACTAAATCATAGACTACACTTTGGGGGACACATCATCTCTTTTTAATCAGCAGATCCTTCAACATTCCGATGATACCCTTACTTCTGATTTCCTTCACTATCTCATTGGTGGTATCGTCACTTTGTGTTCCCGGATTGTAGATTCTATCCTCCGTAAACACCCTGTCCATCTTTACATCGTACTGCTCCATAGGGATATTATCAGACATAAGTTCTTCATAGCAGAGACAATATTTATACATAGTCTGTCCCTTCAGCCATCTGTCATAGTATCCGGCACCGTGTCCAAGCCTTCCTCCCCACCTGTCAGCAGATACGCATGGCACCACCGCCAGTGCAATCTTGTATCCATCAACAACAGGAAGCCCCCGTTTTGGCTCAAGTATCCCCATGGTACCGGTCTCGAGATCATCCCAGCATGTTATCTTGACAGCCTCCATATCATGCTCTGCCCCGGGAATGCACCTTGGCACTGTAACTGTCTTTCCCATCTGCCAGGCAGTTTCAATGATAGTCCTTGTATCCGGTTCATTGTCCATACTTACGTAACAAAAGATGGAGTCCACCTGTTGAAATACCGGGTATAAAAGAAATCTCGTAGCGATACCTGCATCAGATTTTTCTCTGTACTCTTTTGTTATTGTCTTATTCTTTTCTCTGATCAGGGTTCGTAATTCATTTTTATCCATAACACTATTATAATCTTCCTTTCCGTTATTATGCCAAGGAAAGACTGATCATATCAGCATTTCCTTTATTCCATATTGCGTAAGTATCCGGCGCGTCTCCGCTATTGCAGAATGTTTATTAAAAATTAATTTTTCATTTCAAATAAAAATGTTTTCTTACGTTTTTGATATTCACAAGGATATACCTTCATGCTACTATAAGTATACAAGAAATAGATCAGTTAACACATCATCTGACGAGAAAGGATGATCCAAGTTAACTACAGTGACTGTGATCGGTCGTGGTCATGCATAGTCACAAAACTATATCGGAGAAAGCAGAGGGATGAAAATTATGACACCAGCTCAGTTATTCGATGATATCTCGATGCTTCAGGTAAGGTAATTTAGGAAAAGCGATAACAGCACTTTAAGTGGTCATGTTATTCAACTGAGGAGTGTTTCTCCAATTTATTTAACCTTCTTGAAGCCAGATACCATCGTTCCGGTAAACAATAAGTATTAAGAATAAAATCTTAGAATCTATTTTATTTTAAATTTTTACAAGGTATATAAGTGAGACGAGCACAAAGCCGTCATCGAAGAAACTGTATATACCTAATACAAAGAAGGGAGACTACCCCGTTGTATTAGTTAGTTGAAAAATTGAATATAGATTAAGAAACAATTTTAAATACTTAGAAAGGACCCTCGAGGAAGGGTCCTTTGTTTTGTCATTATTTATTCTTTCCAACCATATCTGTAGCAAGATTTGTAAGTACCGAAACCATCTTTCTCATGGAATTGATATTAAGATACTCATAGATGCCATGATAGTTCTCACCACCTGTTGAAAGGTTCGGACACGGAAGACCCTTGAAGCTAAGCTGCGCTCCATCTGTTCCGCCTCTGATAGGAACTGTCTTAGGCTCAACTCCTGCCTTTCTGAACGCTTCTTCAGCAGCATCTATAAGATACATATTGTCCGGCTCAATCTTTTCTCTCATATTAAAGTACTGATCTTTCAGAATGACCTCAACACTTGCCGCAGTATCCTTATATTTCTCATTCAGCTTATCAGCTGCTTTCCGAAAGATTTCCTTTTTCTCGAGGAATTTCGCCTTATCATGATCACGGATAATGTAACTCATATTGGTACATGCCTCATCTCCGTTTATTCCCGTAAGATGGAAAAATCCCTCATATCCTTCTGTGTTTGCCGGGCGCTCGTCAGGAAGCAGTGCATCAAACTCCATAGCAACAAGCGCTGCATTTACCATCTTATTCTTTGCATCTCCGGGATGAACATTAACACCTGTTATGCTGACCTTACCGGATGCAGCATTGAAATTCTCATATTCTATCTCACCAATGGTACCACCATCAACAGTGTATGCCACATCTGCTCCAAAGTCTGCCACATCAAAGAACATAGGCCCTTCACCTATCTCCTCGTCCGGTGTAAAACCAATCTCAATCTCTCCATGCTTTAACTCAGGATGCTGAAGAAGATACTCCGCCATAGCCATGATAGCTGCAACACCTGCCTTGTCATCTGCGCCAAGGAGTGTTGTTCCGTCTGTAACCAGGAGATCATCACCAATCATAGTTTCAAGCTTAGGGAACGTTTTAGGTGAAAGTACAATGTTCTTTTCCTTGTTGAGAACAATATCTCCACCCTGATAATTCTTAATCTCTCTTGGGTTTACCCCCTCATCACTTGCGGATGGTGAAGTATCCATATGTGCTATGAATCCAAGCTTTGGTGTCTTTTTACCTTCTTCAGGGCTGAGATTTGACGGAATTCTTCCAAATACATAGCAGTGTTCACTGAGATGTACGTTCTCAATCCCCAACTCCTTCATCTGCTTTTCCAGTAGTCTTGCAAGATCGAACTGTTTTTCAGTTGAAGGATGTGTTCCTGTCTCCTCGCTTGACTGTGTATCAATCTTTGCATACTCGATAAATCTTTCCAATACGTCCATGATGTCTCCAATTTCTGTTTAAATATTTTTTCTAAAAGTAAGAGTTGTATCTCTTTCCTGAAGGTGATCGCCTTCTACATAACTGTCATACTCCACAGGTTTAAGTTCATTAAGATCATATGGTGTTTCCTGATATACGAAATTAAGCCAGTTGGTGTAGGTGCAATTTGATGTGGATCTCCAGCTGAGTATCGGCTCCTTTGACGGGTCATCATCCTGATAGTAGTTTACAGGGATATCAGGATTAAGCCCCTTTTTAAGGTCTCTCTTATATTCCTTATCTAGATCATACTTGTCATATTCAGAGTGACCTGTGATAAATATCTGTCGGCTGGAACATGCGAGAACCATATATGTCCCTCCATCTTCCGGTTTCTCTGACTCAGCAACCACATATAGCTCAGGATTGCTCCTCACCGCTTCTTCGTCAATACCTGTATATCGGGAAACAGGAACATAAAAATAGTCATCCATACCACGCATTATCATTTTTTTCCTGTGCAGAACCTTATGTCTGTATATACCGGAAAGCTTCTTTGGAAGCATAACCTTCTCTATACCATAATGATAGTAAAGTCCGGCCTGAGCCCCCCAGCATATGTGGAATGTAGAAAATACGTGTGTTTTTGACCACTCCATGATCTTTTTCAGTTCATCCCAGTATTCAACCTCTTCAAAAGGCATCTTTTCCACCGGAGCACCGGTAATGATAAGACCATCAAATCTCTCATTCTCTATCTGGCTCAGGGTAACATAAAATTTATTAAGATGGGACGCCGCAGTATGTGTCGACTCATGGGTGGCAACTTTCATCAATGTTATCTCAGTCTGGATAGGAAAATTGGATAATACCCTTAGGATATCCAGTTCTGTGTCTTCCTTCAAAGGCATCAGATTGAGAATGCATATCTTCAGCGGTCGTATCTCCTGAGACTGGGCACGCTGCTCGTCCATAACAAAAATGTTTTCACTTTCCAGTATGTGTTTTGCCGGTAAATCATTCTGTACTTTAATTGGCATATGAACATCTCCCTAAATTCAGAGGTACCCCTCATTTTTTGTACTGTTCTAACCTGTACAAATGCTATCCTTACCCGAATAAAACTGTGAGAAGATAGACAATTAAACATAAGTATACATTAAATAATCAAGAATTTAAACATTGCTGTTAAGATAGATTTCGATAGAATATATCAACAAGAATACACATGGTTTCCATGTCATAGTCATCGGTAATATATGCTTCTTCCGACAGAACCTTTTCTGCAAATATACTTTGACTACAGTTTGACAAGAGTTCTGACCACATTTTAAATAATTCTCTGACTGACATTTATAAATATCAGACGTATGCCGATGAAAACTATATGGGTAAACAGTATGGGAGAACGCTGATTTAATATAGATATTGACAAATAGAAATGAAATGTTACAATATCCCGTACAAATGAATACTTATTCAGAGTCGGTGGAGCTACATAGGAGCTATGAAACCGCAGCAACCCCGGGAAAACCGGAAGGTGCTAACCTGAGCGAACTAATTTTGTTTCGAACAATAAGAGGATGCTTATTATGAGCCGGTCGATTGTTCGACGGGCTTTTTCTTTTGTAAATAGACAGACTCATCCGTTTTTCATTTTCGAAACACCAGGACGCTATGCGTCAGAAAGGATTTTTTATATGTTATTTTCATCAGAGCAGGTATCCAACGGACATCCTGATAAAATCTGTGACCAGATTTCAGATGCGATCGTAACCGATATTCTTCAGCATGACAAAGCAGGTCGTATAGCTGCAGAAACAACAATCAAGGACTTCGAGATCACAATTCTTGGTGAGGTTACAACCAATTATGACCCTGATTACGAGAAACTCACACGTGACGTTCTTAAGAAAATTGGTCTCACAGATATAGATAAGTACAACATTCGTATTCTCATCTCCAAGCAGTCACCTGATATCGCCATGGGCGTAGACAATGATGGCGCCGGAGACCAGGGAATGATGTTCGGATATGCCACCAATGAAACAGAAGAACTTCTTCCTATCCCTTATGTTCTTTCAAACAGAGCACTTCTCAAACTTCGTGAGTTTAACTTAAAGGATGGATTCAAGACTCTTCGTCCGGATGCGAAGGCGCAGGTATCTTTCGATTACAAGACTCATCGTATCGATACTTTCCTTATTTCTACACAGCACGCTGAGGAAACATCTCTTGATAAGGTACGAGAGATTGTTTCAGCCATCATGAAGGAAACTGCTGAAGAACTTTCTCTCAATACGGATTTCAGAATACTTGTAAATCCTACAGGACGTTTTGTTCTCGGTTCTTCATTTGCTGATTCCGGTCTCACAGGACGTAAGATCATCGCTGATACTTACGGCGGAGCTGCTCATCACGGCGGCGGAGCTTTCTCAGGAAAGGACCCAAGTAAGGTTGACCGTTCCGCAGCATACATGGCCCGTAAGATTGCCAGAGACATCGTTACAGCCGGCAAGGCTGACCGTTGTGAGGTTCAGCTTGCTTATGCCATCGGTGTTGCAGAGCCTGTATCCGTTTATGTTGATTGTTTCGGAACCGAAAAGGAAGATTGCAACAAGATCTGGGATGACATCAAGCACAATTATGACCTTACACCAAAGGGTATCATCAATTCTCTTAAGCTTCGTGATGTTGATTACAACCTTGTTTCAAGCTATGGTCACTTCGGAAAGCCGGAGCTTCCATGGGAGCAGTAATGCTTCATTTTTGAACAACATAACAAAATGTGTTATTATAATGCAGTCACTACGGTGGCTGCATTTTTTATATAATATAATGAAGCCATATTTGCACACAGAATAAGGTGATATAAGTGAACAATCATTTCAATATAAAAAAACATATCAAGAACAACACTCATAACATGAAGCCTCTTTGGCGTGACTGGCTTACATACGACCTTGTTTTTGGAATATCCTTACAGATATTCATCTTTCTTTTTTCTATGTTTTTCTGGTCAATGAGATTTCCAAAGCTCACATTCGAGAAAGCTACAGTTTTAAATCTTCTTTACCTAAGCCTGTTTCTACCGTTTTTTACAGGTCTTCTCGGATTATGGGCAAGAACATATGAATCCCGCTCATGGACAAAGTTCTTCACAGCGATCTCATTTCCTTCTCTCATCATAGGAATCATTGCCACTGTATTCCTTTGTATACTGCCACCATACTGTTCCGGCACAACTGAAGTTCATAATTATATGAAGTTCGATGATGATATCGATGCTATAACAAGAGATACTGTAGATGCTGTTTTTCCGGATATTATCGCGGCTGACGCTTCCAACATTTCCTATCGTTACTATAAGTATAGCAGTATTCTTGAAAACAGTTTCCACATGAGCCTTGGTGAAACTCTTTCCGACACGGAATTCTCTGATGAAAGTACACGTCTTTTGTCACTGCCTGAGTTTGATTCTGCTGAGATTTCAAACAACTCTGATATCACTCTCATTGACACAGTACTTGATAACAGGCTTATTGTACATATCACCCTGGATGATACTTACAAAAGAATAATCTATTCTATAGGATATAATTCAATAAACTGATCCACCAGATTTCTTTTCATTTTCTATTTTATAAGTCGTAGTCTATTCACTAATAAGCATCAATAGAACTGTTTACATGCAAATAATTTTCTTTCTATCAGTTAGTCGGCAACCATAAAAAGACCGACCACATAATATGTGATCGGTCTTCTCAGGAAGATATAAGTAAATCAGCCAGTCAAAAAAGCCGATTACTTGTTGTAGTTAACGATGGTTCCGAAGTCAGGCTTAAGTGAAGCGCCTCCGATAAGTCCACCATCGATATCCGGCTGAGCAAGGAGTTCCTTGCAGTTTCCGGCATTCATAGATCCGCCATACTGAATACGAATAGCTTCAGCTGTATCTGTTCCGTAGATAGCACAGATTGTCTCACGGATACCCTTGCAAACCTCTTCAGCCTGCTCAACAGTAGCAGTCTTTCCGGTTCCGATAGCCCAAATTGGCTCGTATGCGATAACAACATCCTTAGCCTGTGCAGCACTTACACCCTGGAATGCAACCTTAATCTGCATATTGATCCAGTCCATAGTGATGCCCTGCTCTCTCTGCTCAAGAGACTCACCACAGCATACGATAGGCTTAAGCCCCTTCTCAAGAGCCTTTAAAAGTTTCTTGTTGATATCTTCATCTGTCTCATGGAAGTAACCTCTTCTCTCAGAGTGTCCCATGATAACATACTCAACACCTGCATCAAGAAGCATATCTGCTGAAATCTCACCTGTGAATGCTCCCTTATCCTCAAAATAAAGGTTCTCAGCACCAACATGAACGTTTGTACCCTTTACAGCCTCAACTACCGGAACAATGTCTACTGCAGGAACACAGTAAACTACATCTACGTCATCATTCTGAACAAGTGGCTTTAATGTCTCAACAAGCTTAACAGCCTCTGATGGCACCATATTCATCTTCCAGTTTCCGGCGATAATCTTCTTTCTCATTATAAACTCCATTCCGCATGTATCCTATTCATAAGAATAAAATACACGCAATAGAAATCTTCTATATAATTAATTTTCTTCTCCGGAGAACTGCATGAAGCACTATCTCTTATCATCTGTCCTCCGGAAAGACATCATTGTTATCTCAGTTCTTATCGTCTGCAGCAGCTACACCCGGAAGCTCCTTACCCTCAAGGAACTCAAGAGAAGCACCGCCACCTGTAGAAATATGTGACATCTTATCGCCATATCCAAGCTGGTTAACGGCAGCTGCTGAATCACCGCCACCGATGATTGTTGTAGCATCTGTTTCTGCAAGAGCCTTTGCTACTGACTTTGTTCCGGCTGCAAGTGTAGGATTCTCAAATACACCCATAGGTCCGTTCCATACAACAGTCTTGGCTGACTTAACTGCCTCTGCATAAAGCTCCTGTGTCTTAGGTCCGATATCCATACCCATTCTGTCTGCAGGAATCTTGTCAATATCAACTACTACTGTATCGATAGCACCATCAATTGGCTCCGGGAAATGATCTGTTGTTACAGCATCAACAGGAAGAAGAAGCTTCTTTCCAAGTGTCTTTGCCTTCTCGATCATCTCCTTGCAGTAATCAACCTTAGTCTCATCGCAAAGCGAAGTACCGATCTCATAGCCCTGAGCCTTGGCAAATGTATATGCCATACCTCCGCCAATGATAAGTGTATCGCACTTCTCAAGGAGATTTGAAATAACGTTAAGCTTATCCGCAACCTTAGCACCGCCAAGGATAGCTACGAATGGACGTACCGGATTCTCTACTGCCTGTCCAAGGAACTTGATCTCCTTCTGCATAAGGTAACCAACAGCGTGAGGTCCGTTAAGGAACTGAGTAACACCAACATTTGAGCAGTGTGCTCTGTGAGCTGTACCGAATGCATCATTTACGAATACATCAGCGATAGAAGCAAGATCCTTTGAGAATGCCTCTCCGTTCTTTGTCTCTTCTGCTCTGTAACGTGTGTTCTCAAGAAGGATAACATCTCCGTCCCTCATCTCTGCTACAGCAGCCTTGGCATTGGCACCAACAACCTCAGGATCAGCAGCGAACTTAACTTCCTGTCCGAGAAGCTCTGAAAGTCTCTTAGCTACAGGAGCAAGTGTCTTTGATGGCTTATCCTCCTCTGTCTTAACCTTTCCAAGGTGTGAGCAAAGGATAACCTTTCCACCGTCAGCGATAAGCTTTTTGATTGTTGGAAGAGCTGCTACAAGTCTGTTCTCATCTGTGATCTTTCCATCCTTAAGAGGAACATTAAAGTCACATCTGCAAAGAACTCTCTTGCCCTTAACATCGATATCATCGACTGTTAACTTGTTTAAACCTGCCATATGAATCTCCTTTTTGAGAGAAATATCTCTCCTGTTTTTTTCTCTTGATATTATAAAAGAATTTTTCTGTATTTTGTGTATTTCGACAAAAGCAAAAGCCCAAATCTTCAGTTTATTGTCAAATATCGTTATATTTTTGGTTTTTTAGGCAAACAAAGAGGCCCAGGCCCATATAGGCCGGACCTCATCAAAGTCATGTCTTATTTATCTTTCAAGGATAATTACTTAAGAAGGCTTCCGAAGTGCTTGATAGTACGAACCATCTGGCTTGTGTATGAATTCTCGTTATCATACCATGAAACAACCTGTACCTGTGTAGTTCCGTTGTCAAGAGGAAGAACCATTGTCTGGGTTGCATCAAATAATGAACCGAATCTCATTCCAACGATATCAGATGAAACGATCTCGTCCTCATTGTAACCAAAGCTCTCGTTGCTTGCTGCCTTCATAGCTGCATTGATCTGATCCTTTGTAACATTTCCTTCAACAACTGCTGTAAGGATAGTTGTTGAACCTGTAGGTGTCGGAACACGCTGAGCAGCACCGATGAGCTTTCCGTTAAGCTCAGGGATAACAAGGCCGATTGCCTTTGCTGCACCTGTAGAGTTAGGAACGATGTTGCATGCTGCTGCACGTGAACGTCTCTTGTCACCCTTTCTCTGAGGTCCGTCAAGAGTCATCTGATCACCTGTGTAAGCGTGAATTGTGCACATGATACCGGACTTGATTGTAGCAAGATCGTTAAGAGCCTTAGCCATAGGAGCAAGGCAGTTTGTTGTACATGAAGCTGCAGAAATGATCTTGTCGTCCTTTGTAAGGTTCTGGTGGTTTACATTGTAAACGATAGTAGGAAGATCATTACCTGCAGGAGCAGAAATGATAACGTGCTTAGCACCTGCATCGATGTGTGCCTGTGACTTATCCTTGCTTGTATAGAAACCTGTACACTCAAGAACAACGTCTACACCAAGCTCTCCCCAAGGGAGGTTCTTAGCGTCTGCTTCCTTGTATATTGTGATCTTCTTTCCGTCAACAGTGATAGAATCCTCACCGAAAGAAACCTTGTCACAAAGCTCGTAACGACCCTGTGTGCTGTCGTACTTAAGAAGATGTGCAAGCATCTCTGGGCTTGTAAGATCGTTGATTGCAACGATTTCAAATCCCTCTGCACCAAACATCTGTCTGAATGCAAGACGACCGATACGACCAAAACCGTTAATAGCAACTTTAACTGCCATAGTAAATATCCTCCTGATACTTTAAATGATATGTAGTTAATGTAAGTGGAAACTTTTTTCACACTCACCTATGATGCACGACTTACATATCCCAGGTGCATCATACTGTTGAGCTGTTTTCCTCATCAGCACACTCATTGTATGCCATAGAATGTATTTTTGCAAGTGCAAAACCCCATTTTTGTGAAATATTTCACACATATTTGTGAATTATCTAACTATAGGATTAAATTTCTTCCATTTTTCGGTTCAGCTAATGTATTTTTCACTCTCATGACCGGCTTTCCGTACTTTTATTCCCTTCTCTTTATCTACAATGTATTCCAATATATGCAATTTCCACAAAAGCAAACCCGGCAGGCAATTAAGCCCACCGGGTCATATCACTTTCATATCAATAGGTCACAATTTCTCATCGAATAACTCCATAGTTATCCTGCCTCCCATGCAACAGCAGTATGTATTCTGATTTCCCGGATATCATCCGACTGATATCAGACTTTTCTTTTCATCAGAATCATATCATTTGCTTTACATAAGCTGCGATATTGTCCGCATGATCGGAGATTCTCTCCAGGTCTCCTATAACATCAAGAAAAACTATGCCCGCATCTGTAGTACATTCGCCCATGGAAAGTCTCTGCATATGATTCTGTCTCATCTCACGCTCCATGGCATCAACCTGATCCTCTGTTCTCGCAGTATCCACCATCTCATCTATACTGTCATCCTCAAAAGCGTTAAGTGAAAGACTGTAACTTTCCTGGGCCTTTCCTGAAATTCTCTTCAGATCCTCGATTCCCTCTGCTGTAAAGGATACATTATGCTCCCTGGCATACTTAGCCTTTTCTGCAATGTTTTCAGCATGGTCTCCTGCCCTTTCAATGTCAGTAAGAGCATTGAGCATGGTAGTCACCTGAAGCTTCTGCTTATCACTGAGAGATAGCTTATCAATCTTTATAAGATAGTCCGTAAGAAGATTCGTCATATGATCGATGATCTTTTCCCTGTCATAAACAGTCTGTATAGTCTCATCATCGTCAAGGGCAAGTGAATTGCAGGCTGTGCTAATGTTTACGGCCACCACACGTCCGAGATTCACCACTTCGCTCTTGGTTGCAGCAATAGCTATGGCCGGAGATTCAAGGATACGTTCGTCGAGATGACGGCGCAGCCTCTGTGCCTCCTGATTAAGCTTGTCCTCAACAGTTTCATCTCCTTCTTCTTTCTTTGCCTCAGGCACTATGGCACCCGAAAGATTGACAAGAAAATCACCTAGTGGAAACAGAACCACAGTGCAGAGAATATTGAATATGGTATGAAATACCGATATCTCAACCGGTGTAAGCTTTCCCATGAAAAACTCCGGTGCCATAAAAGAACCCGAAAAGATAATGATCCCAAAGAGCACTGCACCCGAAACATTAAACAGAAGATGAATAACAGCTGCTCTCTTTGCTGTTCTTGTGGTTCCAGTGGAAGAAAGCATCGCCGTTATACAGGTTCCGATGTTCTGTCCAAGGGTAATGTAAAAACCCGATACTCTTGGAACTGCACCTGCGAGTGCAAGGGTCTGAAGTATAGACACCGATGCCGCAGATGATTGAATAACGCCGGTAACAACAGCGCCTACAAGTATGCCTAGTACAGGATTGCTTCCGATTGTTCTGAACGCTTCTGAAAAGACGGGAGAATCTGCGTAGGGTGCTACCGCTCCGGACATAAATCCGAGTCCGATAAATATAAAACCGACACCGATACAGAAATCACCAATCAGGTCATCGCTTCCTTTTTTCCCGAACAGAATACGAAAAGCTCCGACTCCCACAAGCACCGGCGCGAAGAAATCCGGCTTTAAAACCGTAAGCATATCGCTGGAAATCTGCGTAAGTGAAACCATCCATGCAGTGATAGTTGTTCCTATATTGGCGCCCATAATGATTCCAACAGCCTGAGAAAGATTCATAACACCGGCATTGACAAATCCGACCACCATGACCGTGGTGGCTGAAGACGACTGTATCAGCGCCGTAATTCCGGCTCCCAGAATAACAGCCATTATTTTGTTTCCGGTGACCACATCCAAAAATTTCGACATCCGTGATCCGGCAGCCTTCTGCATTCCGTCACTCATAACCGTCATACCGTAAAGAAACATCCCCAGTCCACCAAAAAGACTGAAAATGCTTGATAAATGCTCTACTGTCATATCTAACCTCTGTTCAATTGTTACACTTTATCTTTCTCCGATAAAGCAGTGATTCCCGAAAATTATAACAGAGGCCAAAATTCCTGTAAATGTAAGTAACGGATTGTGTTGGTTTTAGAAATTCCAATGCTGCCGCGGATGAAACTGCTATCATCTTCTCCTGTTTCACTACCCTGAGATTACTTTATGTTTTTTTATTCAGAAAAACACAAAAGCTCTCATCGCAGGAGACGATCTTTTTACCGTCTTCTGTGATGAGAGCTGAATGTGCAATCACGCAAATCCGTAATATTCATTTACGCCCAAAAGGAGTCCTTCAGCAAATCTGTCGCATGCAGCCTGTGAATGATCCGTCGCCTTATCTCCAAGCTCGATGCTGACGGATGCAATGGTCGAATACGCAGTCTGCACCAGATCTTCATCCTTACTTCCACCGGAATGAATCCTGGTTCCCGTAGCTTCAAGTCCCGAAATCAGACTTTCACCCAGTCTCTCAGACTTCTTCCAGTAGGAAGCGACAGGCTCCTTGCCTTTGACTGCGTCCGGAACACTTATATAGTAAGCGCCTTTATCCTTGGATGAAGAATCAAAATGTATGGATATATGACAGTCTGCCTTGTTGTTTGCAAGCACTGCTCTGGCAACATTGTCCAACTGAACATCCTCTCCATCTCTTATCATAAGAACATCATATCCGTCATCCAGAAGCTTCTCTGCAAAGCTCTTTGCCACTGCGAGATTAACTGATGCCTCTGTGGTCTTATCCGGGAATGTCATCCCCGCATCTACCGCACTTTCCGAAGTACTGCCGCCATTAGCCTTTGCGCTTCCGTCAGGATGACTCAAAACCTTTTGGGACTCACCTCCCTGTGTTCCATGACCTGCATCTACCGCAACTGTAATATCCTTCTTCTCAGCAGCCCCGCTGGTATATAGCGTAGCTTTACCGGTATTGATCTTTGAATTGTCCGCATATTTCCAATCAAGATTCAAACCTATTTCAGTCGAAGCCAATGCCGTCATACCCATAAAAAGCGACATAACCGCTGCCGTAAAAGCTACTCTGATCCTCTTCATTTCTTCCTCTTTCAAAAACACTTAACCCACTTACATGTAGCATCCCTGCTCCATGCATATATCATAAATGTCTGTCCCATACTTTAATTCGGCTGAGACATACCTGCTTATAAACTTAGCATGAGCATAGAACAAAAAAAGAGGGCTCGCAACCGACAATCAGTTACGTCCCTCTTAAGTATTTCTTACACCATCAAAGTGCCTTTGATACCGCAAACCAGATGAGTACGATAGCCCCCAAAACTATACGATAATAGCCAAAAAGTGAGAAACTGTTCTTACGTATATATCTCATCAAAAAGTTAATACAATAGATGCTGACAATATATGCAACAACCATACCGAGTATCATATAGAACCACTGGATAGTATCAAACCCGGCTCCTCTCTTCAGAAGCTTCAGGAAACTTGCTCCGAACATAACGGGAACCGAAAGAAAAAATGAAAACTCGGCAGCCGCTGTTCTTGAAACGCCAAGCAGCATAGCTCCAATGATAGTGGCGCCGGATCTTGAAGTACCCGGCACAAGTGCAAGACACTGGAACAGACCTATATAGACAGCTGTCTTCAGATCAAGTTCGCCTATACTTCTGATAGTGAACTCCTTCTGTTCATTTCTCCTCTCAACAATGATAAACAGCACTCCGTAGATAATAAGCATAAGTGCAACAACAAATCCGTTGTAGAGGTATGTATCCAGGAAATCATCAAGCAGGAGCCCGAAAACCGCTGCCGGAATACATGCCACGATTATCTTTATCCAAAGCTCTACCTTTGACGGTACAAGTGTGATTCCCCTGCTTCTTCTTGTCTCGGTGAATGGCCACAGCTCGCGAAAAAACGCAGTTACAACAGCCATGATAGCGCCAAGCTGTATAACAACCTCAAATACCTCATAGTATTCTGCCGGCTGGCGGAGCCGGATTATATCATTTACAAGAATCATATGTCCTGTAGAAGAAACCGGAAGCCACTCCGTGAAGCCTTCTACCAGACCAAGTACAATTACCTTAAGTATCTCAACAAAACTCATATTACTCTCCTAGTCAATATATTTAAACATTCTCGATCTGCCAGTCTATAGGCCCGAGACCATGTTCCTCAAGAAACCTGTTTGTCTTTGAAAAAGGCCGGGATCCGAAAAATCCTCTGTATGCACTCAGCGGGCTTGGATGCGGTGATTTCAGGATCAAATGTTTCGGATTGTCCAGCATCTCCGCCTTCATCTGCGCAGGTCTGCCCCAAAGAATAAACACTATAGGTCTGTCAACCTCATTAAGCACTCTTATCGCTGCATCCGTAAACTCTTCCCATCCTATGCCTTTATGGCTGTTGGCCTGATGTGCACGTACTGTAAGCACCGTATTAAGAAGCATAACTCCCTGATCGGCCCACTTTTTCAGATATCCGTTATTGGGTATATAGCATCCCAGATCACTGTTAAGTTCTTTATAAATGTTAACCAGTGATGGCGGAATATCTATATCAGGTTTAACGGAAAATGATAATCCATGCGCCTGCCCCGGTTCATGATAAGGATCCTGTCCGAGTATGACAACCTTTACCTTAGCCAAAGGTGTAAATTCAAAAGCATTGAATATATCCTCGGCAGGCGGGTAAATAGTTTCTCTCTTATATTCCTCATTCACCCTGTCATACAGCTTTTTATAATAAGGCTTGGAAAACTCAGATTCAAGCGGAGTTTCCCAGTCGTTTTTTATCATCATAATATTCTCCAAATATTTTTTAGTATCATCTTCTTGTTTTACTCATAGATACATTCTTATAAAGATCATACAGGAAGGATCCTGTCTTGCCCTCCTCGGGATGGTCTCCTTTCTTCAGGTCAAGATTGTACTTTTCATAGGCATTGATAATGACAGTACCCGACGGATGTGTACGGACACGCGAGAAGTCACCGTATGACTTATGAACATGACCGTGAATCATGTACTTAGGATGATACTTTTCCATAAGCTCATTGAAACACTCAAAGCCTCTGTGAGGAAGATCCTCCATATCTCCGTATCCCTTTGCCGGTGCATGGGTCAGCAGTATATCAAATCCATTGTGAAGCTTTATACTCCCTCTTAACCGGTCAATACGTTTCTCCATATCCCGTTCCGTATACATATACGGGCCATCCTTGTATTTCATGGAACCACCAAGCCCCAGAATCCGAAGCCCGTGATAGTCATATATTCTGTCATCCGCACAGTCACATCCAAGAGGCGGCTCATTAACATAATATGAGTCATGATTACCCGGAACATATATAAGAGGTGCATGTCCGACAGTCACAAGAAACTCAAGATATTTTGAGCTCAGATCCCCAGCCGAAATGATGAGATCAGTATCCTTAAGCTTAGACTCGTCATAATAATCATAGAGCGCTTTATCTTCTTCATCGGCTATCAGAAGTACCTTCATCTGCCTGCTCCCCCTTATTCACCATAAATCCACTCATGCGCATAAGCTCCTGTGCTCTTTCGTCAAATGCCTCCATACTGGGCACAGTACCGATAACGTTGTCATTTAGCCAATGCATATTCACAATCTCTTCTCCTGTCAGTGCCGGAGAATCCTCTCCCTTTATGAGTCCGGTCTGGCTGTAGAGTTCTCCGTCAAACGGATTGATTCCATCATCCATGATCCCCTTTTTAAGAATTCTCAGCATCTTTCTCGAGGCATATCCGAGCTGTCTTGAAAGAATCACATCTATGACTCCCGACTTCATGCCAAACCAGAAGTTAAGCGCCTTGTTATCCCTGGTAAGCATTGAGTTTCCCCATGTCCCTCCTAGAATGGAATTGATTATGATCTCATAATATTTACCCCAGTCAAATATCGGCATAGCAATATTGGAAACCACGTCTCCGTCAGCCACCATATACACTCCGAACTCTCTGGATATCTTCTTTGGTGGTGTGAGCTCGGGACCTGAAATCGTCATGATGTTCTCATCTCTCAGTTCCCGCTTCCAGTCTCTTCCCTTAAGTGCGGTCCACTTAAGGTGTATGCGTGCGTATGGATTCACCATCTGGGCACCTATGGCAAATGCATTAACATTGGCAAGAGTTCCATACTGAGGGCAAAGTTCGGCATAGCCTATATCATGTCCATCAGTAACAGAAGCTGCAAGAGCTCCCATAAGGAACTTTGCCTCATACATACGTCCGTAGTAGGTTCTGATGGTGTTGTAATTTGTATTTACTGAACAGTTTAGAATATAAATATCCGGGTGCTTTATCTGTGCCTTTACAGATGCATCAATCATCATCCCTGTGGTAGTGAAGATAACATCCGCCCCTGTATCGGCCGCTGCATCAATCGCTTCCGATACAAGTTCCGGGGTCTCGCAGTTCTCAAACCTGAAGGTATTTATACGGTCGCCGAACTTATCATCAAGATAATGTCTTCCAAACTCATGTCCGTATGCCCAACTTGAGGTCTCGGCACTCTTTTCATAGATAAATGCGATTTTGAGGGTATCACCTCTGAATCCCTTGTCCTGAGCAGCGAAAATGTTGAAAAGATTTTTTCTTTCTTTGTTTTCAAGTACATCCGGATCCTTCACAAGACTGACATCATCCGGATTCTTCAGGAATTCCCTCCATATCTGATCGAGATTACTTTCTATCGCTGTATTGGAAACATCCTGAATATTGTAAAGTCCGTAAACCTTGAGATAAAGTAAAAAGGCATCGCCCCGTGTGACTTCAAGGCGATTTCCACCCTTTCTGTCAAAAATATCGGAAAATCTGTCAAAAGCGGATTTTACGCTCTTACGTGTATCACTGTCCCATGGTCTGGACATCGGAAGTCCCAAAACATCACAAAGTTTCTGATACTGTCCTTCTTCGGAAAATCTGATACCATAAAAACCTGCGGCTTTGAAGAACTCAACAAACTCATAATATATATTATTTTCTTTGGTTCCGTTTCTCTCAGGCATTAATCTTATGACATCTGCAACAATGGATACTGCTCCGTTATATTTTGAAACCGAAACTCTCTTATTACCTTCCTGAACATAAAATCTGTTCATATACTCATACACGAGTATAGCATCCCTGATACCCTGATCCACTGCAGCATCATAGAGTATTCCCCACTTCATCGCAAACTCTGTTTTGGGGCTTAATATAGGCATGAAATTCGTCGCAAAGGATTCCTGTCTTCCTCTCGTCTTAGTGCCTGCGATGGCAGATATGGGTATCTCCATAACTCCCATACGATTCTCCGCAGTAATCACACTTTGGGAAATGATATCATCCAGTGCTGTAAGATAAGGATATCGACCTCCTGTCACATCCTTCCTGTACTGTCCGTCGCCAAGATGCTTGGCCTTAATATAATCATCTAACATAGTTATTCCACATTGCTTTGGCATTACGCCTTTGCCTGAAAGTTTATAGTCGTGTCTCTAAACATACAACAACGGGACCAGACGCATATGCCTGATCCCGTATAATAATACACTCTGCCATATGTTTTTGGCAAAAGAAATCTTCCGGAAAACACTGATTATACCGGTATCCTCTTGTCTCCTCCGATGTAAAGGTACGTTCCCAATGAAAACGGATAAAAACCATCAATACTCCGGTCCGGATGAACTTCAATCAAATCTTCCGTAAATCACTTTGGTCCTACGATAAGTCCCTCATCAAGTGTTGCAGAATCGCTGGTCACAACGGTCTTTGAGGAACTGCTTCCTGAACTTGAAGTTGTAGTAGATGAAGGAGCCTCAGTACCTGCAACAACTTTATTGCCAGATGATGATCCCGGAGTTGTCCCGGTCACAGTCTGTGTTGAACCTGAAGTATCCGGTGAAGTCACTGTTGATGTTCCTGATGTGGATACCGGAGAAGTATATGTAGCCGAGCTTCCGGTATTGTTTGTTGTATTTGTTGTAACGGTTGTGGTTGTTGTAGTAGTTGTAGTGGTACTTCCGTTAGTTGTACTTGTGGTACCTGTGGTAGAAGTGGTTTCTGACTGTGAGCTCTGTGTCGTTCCTGTGGCCGCATGTGTCACAGAGATACCGTTCACTGAACTTGTACATACTCCGTCACTGTTGAAGTCATATTCTTTACTATCGATGGTAAGCGTCTTGTTCTTAACCATCTTTCCGCTTTCCTTATCAAGATAGTAATATGAACCTTCTGACTCCAGCCAGCCCTTAACCATCTTTCCGTTCTGTGCGAAATAGTATTTCGCATCATCTATGGTCTTCCAGCCCTGAGCCATCTTTCCGTTTTCTTTATCAAGATAATACTTATTGCCTGATGTATCCGTCTTCCAGCCCGTCTGCATAACACCCTTTGTATTGAGGTAGTAGTATGCTCCGTTATTGGAATACCAGCCTGTCTGCATAACACCGTTAGACTCAAATCTGTACCAGTTGTCATCGATCTTTGCCCAGGAATCCATAATCAGAGTTCCGTCACCCGGTTGGAAATAATACCACTTATCATTAAGTTCTATCCAGCCTGTAGCCATGGAACCGTCCGTCTTCAGATAATACCATCTTACATTGTTGTTCTCGGTAAGCTTCAGCCAGCCTGTCTGCATAACACCGTCAGACTGAAGATAATACCACTTGTCTTCTATCTGCCTCCAGCCTGTAGCCATGAGACCGTTGCTTCTGAAGTAATGCCAGTTATCATTGATCTTCTTCCAACCGGTAACCATATAACCATCACTTCCGATGTAGTAATATCCGGATGATGTATGTATCCACTTGTTCTTGATGGTCTTGTTAGTAGACTCATCAACATAATAATATTTTCCGTCCTTCTGACCCCACCCCGCAAATGCTGTGGGCGCGATAACCGCACAACCGATGGCAAGACTCAGACCAACAACACCAAGTTTACCCTTCATATTCATAATCATAAGTCCTCCGCTATTATATGCTTAAATAATATCACGCCTTAAAGCGTACGTCCTTTTCTATTACATTAAATTTTTTCTAATTTTCGTAAGATTTTATAGGAGTCTTTAAAGTAACGGTACATCTTGAGTGTATAGTCCCCGAAAGATTCTCCAAGAGCCATTTTGTAAACACCCCATAGAGCCCAAAGAAGTCCGCCCATACCCATATACGCAACAACTATCGCATATGCATCGGTGTAATTCTCGCCATTAAGTGCAATTCCTCCATTTTCACCGAACACTTCAGCGCTTTTGCCATCCAGAACATCACGATAAGCGACAATGAAATCGCCGTTATGCCTATCGCCCGAACCCTCCGAAGCATCGGCATATACTTCTATGAGTTTTCCGGTTTCCTCATATGTCATATAGGAGTATATAGCCGCCATGGCAATATCAACAAGCGGATCAGCCATACCCGCATACTCCCAGTCTATCATTTTGAGTCCTTCGTCCGTAAAGATAAAGTTGTCCTTTACAGAATCAATATGTGCTATAGTCTTAGGTCTGTTAAGAGATTCCAGCCATCCAAGAACCTCTTCAGCCTGCATTCTGACTGTCGGATAGTCCTCATAGGGAACCGAAGCATTAACCTCTCTTATATCCTTTTCGTATCCGAGAAGCTCACGTCTGAAGTCAAATTCATGATTAAGCTTTATGCCCGAATTATGAAGTTTCTTCAGCATGGCCATACACGCTGTGAGCTCCTGTTCAATGGTGTAATCTGCATTCCTTGCACCGTTATAGTATCTTGATATCTTATAGCCGTTTTCTGCATTGAAGTAAACAAGTTCTTCAGTAATGCCAAGTCCGGTTACTGCCTTGTAGACATCACCCTCATGACGTCTGTTGATAAGTTTTTCGGTTCCCGGTCCGGGAATACGGCAGATATACGCTTTACCTCTGAACTTTTCAGGAATCTCAGGATCATCAGATATATTAAAATACCATGACTTATTGGTCATTCCGGCCTTCAGACACCTGATATTCACTATACCGGATTCCGGAACACCGAAAACATCGGAAACCAGCTGCATGGCACGAGAGCCAGAGTCATTAATATATTTCTCATCAAACAAACGAAGCTCTTCAAGGTTCTCGAACTCGTATACCTCTCCATCCGGACGCTTGTTAATGTATATATCCGGCAGGTTTCTGAGATTTCTGATGAGAACATCCTCCCAATAAAACTGCTCTGTGCCCGGCATCTTATAATACGCTTCGATCAGCGGCAGAAATGCATCAGAGAATTCCTTTGTGAAGTATACGGGGCCGTACATACACCACTTGTCTGATCCTCCGACATGAACCTCTTTAATGGCACCGTTCCTGCCTGTTTCCATGGCCCACTCACGGGTTTCTCCATTCATAAAAGTAGCCGCATACCAGGCGTCGGCCTCATAGCTATGATAGATATTATTCCTCATCCAGTTATCGGAAGACAGAATATAGCAGTTTTTCCCCTTAAGAAAATCCTTTGCATGATGCATAGTGGCCAGAGTATTCTTGCTGCTGAATTCCGGATTGTAAATAAGCTTTACATCATACTTGTCTATGAGGTAGTCAAACTTTTCTTTCAGGTATCCCACCATGATGGTAATGTCTCTGACTCCCACTTCGTGGAGCTGCCTGATCTGTCTCTCTATCATTCGCTCCCCGAAAACCTCAAGCAGTCCCTTGGGTGTTTCGTAGGTAAGCGGAACAAATCTGGAGCCGAAACCTGAAGCAAGAATAAGTGCCCTGTCAACTCTGTACTTTTCCAAAAGTTTTTTTCCTTTTTCGGTAAGTTCGTATGAAACATTACGTCCACGCCCCTCAGAACTCTCAACCTTTGAAAGAAGACCTTCCTCAACCGTTTCCGATATAAGCTTATTGGTCTTTCCCAGGGATACTTCCAGCTGAAGTGCAATATCTCTTTGTGTGCTTTCCTTATTCTCATATAGAGTGCGCAATATAATTATTGATTCTCTGCCTGCCTTACTCATATTTATTCCTCTATTCTTCTTATCATCCGTCTATTTCAACCGTTTTTGTTCATAACATCTCTTTTGTTTCAGCTTTTGAACATGATACCATTGTTTTATCTCCGGCACAAGCAGTCTGTTTATTTTGTCATTAATTGCAGATGATCCATTGATACTTTTGATGTAAGTATCAACCCCACCGGTTCATGCGTCTGTGCAATGATTGTGGCATTATGCCACGCCTGTATACTTTCCTTCCCATAATAAATAACCGTCAATCATCCCTCTTAAGGAACGATTGACGGTGTAAATGCAGCCAAACTATTACAATTACAATTCAGAATTCATACTTCCGGCGCTTTCGCCTTCTGACATACGAAAATGTTTTTTAGAATATTACGGCTCTGAAACTTCAAAGATAAGATCACCGTAGCTTGGATATGGCCAGAGATCCTTATCCACAATCTGCTCCAGCTCATCAACAGGTGAACGAAGTGCCTTCATGGCAGGTACAATAACATCATGATACTGATGTGCCTTCTTTTCTGCGTTCTTTTCTTTTCCGTACTTTTCTACCTTATCATAAAGATCTGTACGGGCTTTCTCCATGTCTGCAAGGAGCTTTGAAGCTCTTGAAAGAAGTGTCTTCTGAACCGAAACATCAGCATCAGGGCAGGCCGCCATAACCTTATTGACAGAATCCGCAAGTCTGGTTGTGTAATGAATAACTGCAGGTATGATCTGCTTTCCTGATATATTGATCATTGCACGGGCTTCAATATTGGTCACCTTTACATAGTGCTCATACTCAACTTCCTTACGGCTCTCAAGTTCTGACTGTGTATATATTCCAAATTCCTTAAATAGCTTAACAGCCTTCTCTGTAGTAAGAGCAGGAATAGCATCAACCATGGACGGAAGATTCGGAAGTCCGCGTCTCTCAGCTTCCTTTACCCACTCTTCACTATATCCGTTTCCGTTAAAGATGATTCTCTGATGCTCTGTAAGAAGTTTCTTTATGTAGTCGTGGCAGGCCGTCTTAAAATCAGATGACTTCTCAAGAACATCTGCAGCCTCTTTAAACTGCTCCGCAACGATTGAATCCAGAATGATATTGGCCTCAGCGATAGAATCACTTGAACCAACCATACGGAACTCAAACTTGTTTCCTGTAAATGCAAAAGGTGATGTACGGTTACGGTCTGTAACATCGGCATAGAGATCCGGCATGGTATTTACACCGGTAGGAAGTTTCTTGCCCTTCTTTGAATTTGTAGCGTAACCTGTACCTATAAGCTGCTGTACCACATCTTCAAGCTGTGTACCGATAAATGCTGAGATGATGGCTGGTGGTGCCTCATCAGCGCCTAGTCTGTGTTCATTTCCAACATCCGCTGCACTGAGTCTCATAAGATCTGCATGTTTATCAACCGCCGCAAGAATACATGCAAGAATCAGAAGAAACTGAATATTATCGTGAGGTGTCTCACCGGGACTCATAAGATTGATTCCGTCATCAGTTGTAAGAGACCAGTTATTATGCTTTCCTGAACCATTGATTCCTTCAAACGGCTTCTCGTGAAGAAGACACTCAAGACCATGCTTTGGAGCAGTCTTTTTCATAATCTCCATGACAAGCTGATTGTGGTCAACGGCAAGGTTAGCCTCATCATAAACAGGCGCAAGCTCATGTTGTGCAGGAGCAACCTCATTATGCTCGGTCTTTGCTGTCACTCCGAGCTTCCAGAGCTGCACATCGATATCACGCATGAACTCTGCAATTCTGTGACGGATAGAGCCGAAATAGTGATCGTCAAGTTCCTGTCCCTTGGCCGGCATAACTCCAAACAGAGTACGTCCTGTATATATGAGATCCTTGCGCTTCAGATATTTGTTTCGGTCTACAAGGAAGTATTCCTGCTCTGCGCCGACTGAAGGCTTAACTGTTTTTGATGTTGTATTTCCGAATAGTCTGAGAATACGAATGGCCTGCTCACTAACAGCCTGCATGGAACGAAGAAGCGGAGTCTTGGTATCAAGTGCCTCACCTCCAAAGGAGCAGAAAGATGTAGGAATACACAGAGTGACGATATCGTTATTGTCACCCTCGTGACGAAGAAATGCAGGGCTTGTGCAATCCCAGATGGTGTAGCCTCTGGCCTCAAATGTTGCACGTAATCCGCCTGATGGGAATGATGATGCATCTGCTTCACTGCGGACAAGTTCTTTTCCGGAGAACTCCATGATGACCTTGCCGTTCTGATCAGCTGCAGAAATAAAAGAATCATGCTTTTCGGCAGTAATACCTGTTAAAGGCTGGAACCAGTGAGTGTAATGAGTAGCGCCATGCTCCAATGCCCATTCTTTCATCGCCTGAGCGACGGAGTCAGCAATAGTAGGGTCAAGTTCATAGCCCTCTGTAATGGTCTTCTTAAGCTTCTTGTACACCGCTTTAGGAAGACGCTCCAGCATAACTTTGTCATTGAAGACATCTTCACCAAAGATCTCGGCAACGTTCAGAACATCATTCATTCTTAAATCTCCTTTTACTCCCTTATGAAAGGAAAATTCTAGTGGAACCTCTTGGCAGGACTGATAATTAAGTCCCTTCCGCCAAATTGCATATTTAATTGTGCTGTGCCGATTGTAAACCACAGCTAACTAAGTGGCAAGAAAAAATTTTCTATGCTTTCCCATAAAGACATTGGCAAAAAGTTACATATAGCGTTTTTTCTCGTCCTGTGAAACGAATTGAATTTCTCTGCCAGCAATTCTCCCCCATTAACCATACAAGATCCATTTACATGAATTTGTCATACAAAAAAGGAGCCGCCGAAGCGACTCCTGTAACAATCATTGTTTTCTTTTCAAAAGCATCAAGCCTTGTTGCCTGAACCGAAGATAGCAATCTTGTTCTTGCACTCAGCAATGATAGCATCTGTGCCCGGCTTAAGAAGCTTACGAGGATCGTAGCCCTTGCCTTCCTTATCCTTACCAGCCTCTACGTATGTTCTTGTAGCTGCTGCAAATACAAGCTGAAGCTCTGTATTAACGTTAATCTTAGAAACGCCAAGAGAAATAGCTTTCTTGATCTGGTCCTCAGGGATACCTGAACCACCGTGAAGAACTAATGGAAGCTCGCCGATCTGATCCTTGATAGCTGCAAGAACATCAAAATCAAGTCCCTTCCAGTCAGCAGGATATACACCGTGAATGTTACCGATACCTGCAGCAAGGAAATCAACACCGAGCTCAGCGATCATCTTGCACTCTGCAGGATCAGCCTTCTCACCGTCAGATGCAACACCGTCTTCAACACCACCGATGCCGCCAACCTCTGCTTCGATAGAGATGCCCTTATCGTGTGCAATCTTTACAAGTTCCTTTGTCTTCTCAACATTCTCTGCGATATCATAGTGAGAACCATCGAACATGATAGAAGTGAAACCTGCCTCGATGCAAGCCTTTGAGCCTTCGTATGTTCCGTGATCAAGGTGAAGAGCTACAGGAACAGTGATTCCAAGAGACTCATCCATAGCCTTAACCATAGCTGCAACTGTCTTGAAACCTGTCATGTACTTACCTGCACCCTCAGATACACCGAGAATTACAGGAGACTTAGCCTCTTCACAAGCAAGAAGAATTGACTTTGTCCACTCAAGATTGTTGATGTTGAACTGTGGAACTGCATAATGACCTGCAAGAGCCTTATCCAGCATTTCCTTTGCGTTTACTAACATTTTATGTCCTCCTAATGTAATAACTTATACAAAGTATGTGAATAGTTTAACATACTTTGAGTTGTATTTCTACAAGAACATAAAAGAGTTTTTCTCTTATAATGTTCTCATAAATTCAAAATAATAGTGAAACGCCGATATATCTGTGTTTCTTCAAAACCATCTTGTTCTATCATACCATTTCCTTCGTAATTATTAAACTTGCTTTATTAAAAAAACAAATTTAACTGTATTGATCTTTTCCGAGCAAAAAAGGAAACACCGATTAAATCAGTGTTTCCCTGAAAAACATCATCATCCGAAAAGGAATGTCTCTACGGTTTTCTCCATATCCGTAACTTCACAAACTGTATTGTGACGTATCTCTGCGCTGCGAACATCCTTTATAGCCTTTGGTTCAGGAGTTCCGGAAATCTCATGGAGTCTGTCAATAACTAAAAAAACATCCTCGTCATCATATTTCTCACCGAGCGCCTTCATGACATTAGGCGAAAACTTGTACGGGCTCGCAGTAGATGCGATGACAGTCTTTGTCTTATCTCCTGTCTTATCCACATACTTGTCATAAACCGCCTTGGCAACCGCTGTATGAGGATCCATAACATACCCTGTCCTATCCTTAAGAGCCTTAATGGATGCAAATACCTCATCTTCACTTGCAAAGCCACCGAAGAAATCAGCTATAAACTCCTTCATATCATCAGTTATATCATAAACACCCTGCTCGCGAAGAGCCTTCATAAGACCTGAAGTCTTCTCAGCTGAACGTCCTGTACTTAAGTAAATAAGACGCTCAAGGTTTGAACTTATAAGAATGTCCATGGAAGGACTTGATGTAAGAATGAAAGGACGGTTTCGGTCATACTTTCCGGTTCCGAAGAAATCAGTAAGAACCCTGTTTTCATTGGATGCACAGATAAGTCTGTCGATAGGAACACCCATATGCTTTGCAAAATATGCCGCAAGAATGTTGCCGAAATTTCCCGTCGGAACGCAGACATTGATTTTCTCTCCATCCTCTATCTCGCCCTGACTGAGAAGCTGTGCATATGAATATACGTAGTAGGCAACCTGCGGAACCAGTCTGCCGATATTGATGGAGTTTGCAGAACTCAGAATAACACCCTTATCCTTTAATTTTGAAGTGAATTCTCTGTCTCCGAAAATCTTCTTCACTCCTGTCTGGGCATCATCGAAATTACCTCTGATGGCAGCCGCATGAGTATTCTTACCAGGCTCTGTTCTCATCTGAAGTTCCTGGAATCTGGATACACCTCCATAAGGATAGAACACTATGATCTCTGTGCCAGGAACATCACTGAAACCCGCCATGGCGGCCTTTCCCGTATCTCCTGATGTAGCCGTGAGGATAACGATCTTGTCAGTAACATTGTTCTTTCTCGCACTTGTAACCATGAAGTGAGGAAGGATAGAAAGAGCCATATCCTTAAATGCTATGGTCTTTCCATGGAAAAGCTCAAGGAAATAAGCATCGTCCTTCTTAACCAAAGGAGCTATAGCCGGTGTCTCAAATTTCTCATCATATGCGGAATTGATGCAATGACGGAGCTCTTCCTCGGTGAAATCAGTCAGATACTCCTTGATGACTTCGTAGCAAACATCCTGATAAGACATCCTGCTGAGATCCTTCAGAGAAGTCTTCAGCGCAGGAATCGACTCAGGCATGAAAAGACCACCGTCATCCGCAAGTCCCTTAAGTATAGCCTCTGATGCCTGTAAACCTGTTTCTCCACCGCGTGTGCTGTTATAAAGCATTGGTATTATTCCCTCCATTTTCTAAAAGACTTTTGATCTTAGTCTTCATGAGATCAAATGCTACATCATTCAATCCACTGTTGATAACGATATCTGCCTTGGCTTTTGTGGGTTCAACGTAAAGATAATGCATAGGTTTTACGGTAGTCAGATACTGGGTTGAAATATCCTCAACCTGTCTTCCCCTCTCCTTAACGTCACGAATAATACGCCTGATGATTCTCTCATCTGCATCGGCTTCAACATATATCTTAATATCAAAAAGTGAACGCAGCTCAGGGTTCTCAAGAACCAGAATACCCTCAACAATAATGATCTTCGAGGGCATAAGCTCAATAGTTTCTGATGTCCGGTTATGCTGTGAATAGTCATACACAGGGCACTGAACAGATTCTCCTCTTCTCAGTTTCTTCAAATGTGCGATAAGAAGATCTGTCTCAAAGGCATCAGGAGAATCATAGTTGTTTTTCTGCCTTATCTCAAATGGAATTCCGTCATTGGATTTATAGTAATTATCGTGGTAGATAACTGTGACTTTGTCACCAAACTCTGCTTTGAGTCGATTGGTAAATGTAGACTTGCCGGAACCTGAACCGCCGGCGATACCGATCATGATACAGCTCATTTTAACACCTCTATTTGAAAACGGACGTACAGTCCTTGATTTTACGTTTACACCATTTAAGCATATTAACCCTGTGTTTTCAACCGAAGATAAAAGAAAAACAGGGTACAGAACCCTGTTTTATAAATCACGGTTATGCCACAGATACTCTGCGAAAGCATAATCTTTCTGATATTATTTTTTTAGATACATAAAGAATCAAAAGCCCCGCAAATGCCCCGGCAGCATCAATCATAACATCACTGATCTGCCCTGATCGTCCGGGAACAAAAAGCTGATGTATCTCATCCGTTGCCGCATACATGGATGCCAATGCCAGCGCTGACAGCGCCTTCTTTTTCCACGGACAGTTCATAAAGCCTTCCAGCGTAGTTAATATAAACATTCCGAGTATGGCATATTCTGTTGCGTGTGCAGTCTTCCTGACCGGATGATCTATCATTTCTGCTATATGTCTCTGTTCATCCGGAGATAGTTCTCGGAATCCCGGCACACATATATAAGCAATAGCTTCACCCACTCTAAGACTGGTTTCCGTTGATTCATCTGCCGGTTGGGATGACATCATAAATATCACCATCATCCACAATACAGTCAGAAAAAGGAAAAACCACCTAAGCTTTTCATCCATCGATGCTCTTTGTCTCATTATAACTTTATCCTCTTTTTCGGATCACCACGCTCAACCACAGGCATATCCGAAATAAACACATCCTTTATCCTTACAGTGCACCATATTACTCAAAAGAGCTCTGACAGGCAAGGACTTTCTCATCCCTCTCTGAGCTTTCGTCTCTTGTGAGGTGTAATGTGTCTCTTGCTGAGATACAACATAAAGATTGAAATGGCGATCATAAATGCAAGTACCACTGCCAGCAGTCTGCCGCCCTGTATCTCCAGAGACTCTCTGAAGAGGAATCCGCCAAGCATAAAAAAATAACTCAGAAATATTATCACATAAGCTACAGCAGTTGCCGCTGTAGTGGCACTGATAAATGAGCTTACCATGATGCCGACACTTGCACAGAAAAGCGCGGAACATATCAGAAATCCAAAAAAAATGGCTATCTGAACAAATGTTATTCCACCGTATATATATACTGTTGCAAGAATCGGTATGGAGGTAACAACGAGAAGAAGAAGCGTTCCCATTGTTCCCATCAGCTTACCCACAACTATGTCCCAGGGATCAAGCTGAGTCGTCAACAGCAGATCCAAAGTCTTTCTTTCTCTTTCTGCCGATATGGAAGATGCCGTAAGTGCCGGAGTGATGATCAATATCAAAAGTATCTCCGCCACCGCAGCTATATAGTAGATTCTCAGGAATCCGGCATAAGCAATCTCTCCCGTCGCCTTTGCACTCTTTGCTATATAAAAGAGATTCATAAGAATAAGAATAGAAAGGCCGCCGTTAACACCGGTTAAAAGAGCCGGCAGCGTCAGGCGCCTTGCACTTGTTATCTCATCCTTCAGAAAAATCGGATTCAGCTTCATAGTAGGTCACCCTCCTTTCCTCTCTCGCTCCTGTAAGCTGCAGGAACAATGACTCAAGATTGCCTTTCTCACGATGAAATCCCCTTACAGGTACTCCTCCCTCAACAAGTTTTTTCAGCAAATTGGACTCATCCTTTTCAGTGCCCGAATAGGAGATGAGGAGATCTTTATTTCTTATGCTCACCGAACGCACCTGCTTATCCGACCTCAATGTCTGAAGTGCAGAACTCATATTTCCGGCAATGGAAATGATGATAGGATTTGATGCATTAACCTGATCAAGTACATCCTCGATCTTTCCTTCCATCACCATCTTTCCCTGATCTATAATGCCAATATCAGTGCATAATTCCGATATCTCATTTAAAACATGGGATGAAATAACAATGGTTTTGCCCGAATCTGCCAGATTCGCGATTATCTGCCGGAATTCAAATCTGGTATTAATGTCAAGCCCCTCTGTCGGCTCATCAAGGATCAGTATCTTGGGATCGTGAATAAGTGCTCTTGCAAGACTAAGTTTCTGCTGACCTCCTCTGTTCAGAGAATCCATAAACTGATTCTGTCTTTCCTGAAGCCCCACCATGTTAAGAAGCATCTGTATGCGTCGCTTGGTTTTAGTCTCCTGTCCGTCATAGCAGTCCGCAAAGAAATTCATATACTCAATGATTCTGAGATTTGGATAGCTTCCGGTATCATCCGGCACATAGCCTATTCTCTTTTTCAGTCTTCGCACATTGGATCCGGCCTCCATATCGTCAACCATGACTATACCCTCATCAGGGAACTCCAATCCGCACATCATCTGTATGGCAGTGGACTTGCCGGCCCCGTTCGGACCGACAAAACCATACATGGCACCGTCCTCTATGTGCATAGTGAGACCATCCAAAGCATTAACATGTCCATATGTTTTTTTGACATTATCAAGTGTTATCACAGACAGCCTCCTTCCTAAATTCATTCTTTTTTTAATGTGAGCGCCATAATATAAGCCACTCACTGATCAACACAGCATTCACTCATTCATGTGCTATAAATAAGGAATTGTTTCGGATTCCTTTGAACACCTAAAAGCGCATGGTTCCATCGATTAAAAATCGAAGTCAGCAGTGCTATTGAATATCTGTCAGCCTGCAGCGGTTTCTGCAGCAATTGTCTCTCCTGCCCCCTCAGTTTCTGCAGTCTCTGTCACACCGGGAGCAGTTTCCGAAACCACTACAGTCCCCTCAGTGCCGACCGGTGAAGGTCCTGCTTCCGTTTCCTGAGTTTCACTATCGTCTGATTCTCCGTTCATATCCGACTCAAGTATCTGATCTATGACAGCAACATTTTCCTTTACGGTCACTGTAATCATAGGCAGATAGCTTCTTTCATCGATTCCGGCGTTTTGCTCACTTGGTGTATACTTGATCACTAGAACATTATCCATATTGAGATAAGGAGTCAGATCCGTTCTGTTCAATACTCCGTTTCCTATATCCATGGCATCAAATCCACCCGTCTGATTGTTGTAGAAACTGAGACTTCCCTTGAAAGGTTTAATGTTTCCTATTATTTCCCTGTCCTCTGAGAATTCTGTTCCCAGACTCTCTATACTTATGCTCTTGATATTGCTTCCTTCTCCGAGATGATAGGAAAGAACTGTAGGAACTATTCCCGAAATCGTATTGTCACTTACATTATAGTAACCGGAATCCACCTCAGGATCAGTTGATAATGCACTGTAGCTGTACTCATCTCCCACCCTTGTATTTAACGGAAGTGATGATACAACCATAGTCGTACCGTAACTCTCATAGTTTGTCTCACTTGTAAATTCCAGGCTGTCATCTCCGGTATCTTCACGAACAAACCCCACGAGCTTTGCATCGCTGTAGTAACCTGTCATATTGTTTGATATATAGTATTTCAGGAATCCTTTATCAGCTCCGTTTGCCACCGTATCTGCAATTCGCTGAAAATCTCCCACGGGCACATTGATCATTTCCTTGCCGGAAAGTTCAACACTCTCCCCTGCATCAAGCTTTCCGATAAGGATAACCTTACCGTAGATCAGTATCGCAGCATCCGAAAGAGAGTACTTTGAGTCATTCTTTAGTGTTCCCTCTACTTTTCCCCCGAAATACACCATATCAGATGTAAAACTTCCGCCTGTGTTAGGTGTTTTTGTATTAAGTTCAAAGTATCTTGCCGTGAATGGAGCGGTGTTGGTGATGGTGATTTCCGTTTTATCTCTGTTGTTACTTATGGTAGTATGTCCCGCGTTCTCATTCATGGCTATATCCTGTATATCGCCATTGTAATCAGACCCCTTAAGTACAGGATATACGTAGTACTCAGACTTCACATCCAGGCTGTAAGGTTTGTAGTACGGAGATCTCAAGTTTATATAATCGGTCTCATTTACACTATGTTCCGATACTTCCTTTAGTCTCGCATAGGTGAGGAATGGTCCTGTAAGTCTGGTTCCCACCCCCATGACCCATATGAGCAGTGTAGCCAATATAGTGATGACAAGTACACTGGAACGATAAATACGTATCATTTCATGGGTACGAAGATAAAAATATATTCCGGGACCAATCAGAAGCACATAAGCCATCAGAATAACAACATAAAACATGGGCTCAGGTATCTTTGTTATGTCACTCATATTCATAAGTGACTTTATATCCCAATAAAGCTTCAGACTCCTCTCCGAAGCTGCTGTGGACAGCTTGTCAAGACGGCTCTGTCCAAGTATCGCAGTAAACAGCTGATCAACGTAGAAGTACTGGTCTGTTGCAAAACGCTGTATATCACAAAAATCATATCCACATACAGCTATTACTCCGACACCCTCTGTAACTGTAGAAAGGATAGGCATATTGTCCGAAAACATGACCGCTCTTCCACCGTTAAGCGTTATTATTGAGGTTGTCAGTTTCAATGTTCCATTCTGCGATCCTGTGTTGTCCTCAACCATCTGAACTTTCATTTCTGTGGGAGACAGGGGATTTTTCAAATATTTATTGAAGTAAGGAGCCAGTGCCTGCTCACCTCTTGCTCCGGTTCCCATCACCAGCACGCCTCCATTCCTGACCCACTCAAGAATGGTGTTTGCTTCACTCTCCTTCATGAGTTCTGCGGTGTAACCCGAAATCAGCAGTACATCAAGCTGGTCAAGTT
Organism: Oribacterium sp. WCC10; assembly: GCF_900113415.1. GTDB lineage: Bacteria > Bacillota > Clostridia > Lachnospirales > Lachnospiraceae > Oribacterium. Next base: position 132,875 of record NZ_FOPH01000007.1, read on the forward strand.
CTTTCTTATCCTGAGGAAGCTTCTCCAGGTTCAGTCCAACTGTTCTGGTGCGAAGTATACCGTTGTTGATTCCCACACCTCCGAGATAAGACAAGGCCTCTGGATTCTGGGATATGGTTCCTATGATCAGTTCTGCATCAGATCCGGCCACATCAAGTCCCACTCTTCTTGAACCCATGATATTTCCGTTTATATCCTCAGCGGTCACAAGTATCTGATTTACGCCTGAACTCAGTGACACAGTAACCGAAAGCGTATCATCAGATTCACCCTCTACCGTCTTTTTATATCTGTATTCATATACACTGTTTTCAGCCTCAACCATATATACATGTATATATCCCGAAAAAGTCTGTTCACCTGTATTGTCTATATAGATGCTGAGCGGAAGGAATCTTCCGGCCTTTGCAATATTCTGGTATCCATATGTCACGGAAATATCTATGGTATCTCCACGAGATGTAAATGCAGAACAGAATATGATCACAAAAAAGAAGCAGAATGCTACAGACCACGTCCTCAAAACACCGGTAAGTCTATGCCTGTCTTCTCTGGTCAAAGCTTCTGGTTTCAATATTTCTGGATTCAAAATTTTCCTTCCCCTCCTCAAAATGAATCTTCAGCTTTACTGTAAATACAGTGCCTGAGAGATCTGAAGAAACCGATACCGCGCCATGATGCATATCAGTGATATTCTTTACTATGGCAAGACCGAGTCCTGTTCCTCCCGGACCATTCTGTGTTGTACGGCTGTGATCGGTTCTGTAAAATCTGTCGAAAATAAGCGGAAGCTCCTTTTCAGGGATAACATAACCATAGTTTACTATCTTTATGGTCACAAGTTCCCTGTCTGCTCTCAGATTTACCTTTACCCTTTTCCCTTCTTTTCCGTACTTTATCGCATTATTGATGAGATTATCAAAGAGTCTCGCAAGAAGATCTCCATCCGCTTCAATGATCTGTGATTCCGTATTTGATACAAAATCATAACTTAGACCGTTATTCACAAAATTCGGATAGCTCTCTTCAAGAAGCTGGGCAAGTAACTTAACTATATCTACATCAGAGACATTGAGATTCACCTTACCATAGGACAGCTTTGTGAATCCAAACAGCTCTTCTATAAGCTTCTGAAGTCTCTCTGATTTGTTATAGGCTATCTCCAGATATTTCTGCTGCATACCCGGAGATATATTCTTATTCTTTCTGAGAAGTTCCAGATATCCGATGATAGATGTAAGCGGTGTTCTTAGATCATGGGCCACATTTGTGATAAGGTCAGTCTTTGACTGCTCGGAATTACGTTCCTTTTCTATAAGCTCACGAATATCCTTCTCCATTCGGTTAATGTTTTCCGCTATCTCCGTAAACTCTCCCTCACCCATAACCTCCAGACTGGTACTCAGATCTCCCTCTGAAATCTGCTGAACCGCATTGGCTATAGCTTCGATATCCCTTGCGGTTTTTCTCTGCATCATAAGAAAAGTAAAAGAAAATATCACTATTCCAAGCAATACAAATAACAGAACACTTATAGTAGAACCAAAAGCAAAACGCTGTATGGCAGGTGAAGTATTCCCCGTCTGATACAGAAAGCTTGTTATGGCTGTGATATTGGTTATCAGGAACACTTCTATGACTGAAGCAATGACCGTGGAAACGGCAATATTGGCCACAAGCTGTATCATATAGCCTCGTCCCGGACTGTTAACCTGACTTTTGTTTTGTGATTTATCGTTATCCAATGTCTCTCTCAATTCTATTAATTATTTTTTAGGACGTGAGTGTCAAAACAATTCTTCACTCAGGAATGATAAGCTGCACGAACACGTCGTATTTACTATATTTCTGAAATATATCAAAAAAATGCCGAACGAACCGCTGCATAATGCAGAGCCCCGTCCGGCACAAAATTATTTTTCGATCTTATATCCAACACCCCAAACGGTAGTGATTATCTTGTTTTCTCTGCTGTCTTCTTTCATCTTTCCACGAAGACGACGAATGTGAACCATAACGGTGTTATTGGCCTCGTACACCTTTTCGTTCCAAACCTTCTCAAAAATCTCGTCTGTTGAGAATACCTTGCCAGGGTGTGCTGCAAGCAGGAACAAAATATCAAACTCTATAGGTGTGAGCTTAATATCTTCTCCATCAATCACCACCTTATGATTATCCTTGTTGATAGTCATATTTCGAATAGTTATCTCATTGTTTGTGAACTGATTCGCAGCATTCGGATTAAGCTGTGTATATCGACGAAGCTGTGACTTGACACGTGCAGTAAGCTCTAAAGGATTGAACGGCTTTGTCACATAATCATCCGCACCTCCCGTAAGACCAACTATCTTATCAAGATCTGTTGACTTTGCCGAAAGCATGATCACAGGAATATTTGACTTCTCACGAATCTTCTTACACATCTCAAGACCGTTCATGCCCGGCATCATGATATCAAGGAGCACAAGGTGAATCTCCTGCTCGTCAAGAATTCTGAGCCCGTCCTCCGCGTTGTAGGCTTTAAAAACCTTATAGCCGTCACTCACCAGATAGATCTCAACAAGTTCGGCAATCTCCTTTTCATCATCTACAACAAGAATATTAATCTGTGGCATAACTACTCCTTTATCTGTAAAGTTATTTATTATTCAGGCGATTCTTCTCTGCCTTATACATCCTTATGTTCTCTCGGAACAAAAAGCTTTTTACCGGATTTCAGAGATTCCTTGAGCTTTTTTGTCCGTTTCACAGCTTCTTCGCACTGTATGATCTGAGAATTGATATGCTTTCTTCCCCTCAGATCAGGATGATGATACTCACCGTTCTCATCCATGATAGATGCTTTTACATTGTCAGAAAGCTCGAGTTCAAGAATATGCTGAAGTCGTTTCTGTATCTCTTTATCATGTACCGGAAAAACTATCTCGATACGACGGTCCAGATTTCTTGGCATCCAGTCGGCACTTCCAAGGTAATACTCAGGTTCTCCTGCATTTTCAAATCTGAAGATACGGGCATGTTCAAGAAAATAACCGACTATTGAACGTACTTCTATGTTCTCACTGAGTTTAGGAACGCCTGCTCTTAAGCAGCATATACCGCGTACGATAAGCTTTATCTTCACGCCTGCCTGACTGGCTTCATAAAGAGTTCCTATAACCTCATGATCGCATAATGAGTTCATCTTAGCTGTTATTGTAGCAGGAAGCCCTTTCTTTGCATTCTCTATTTCCTTACGGATTTTTTTCAATACCCATTTTCTGAGCCATAATGGTGCCAATATCAGCTCATTCCAATTCTCCGGCTCTGAATAACCGGAGATCATATTGAAGAAGTTGGAGGCATCCTCTCCAAATTCAGGTCTGCAGGTAAATACCCCAAGATCCGTATACTGCTTGGCTGTGCTGTCATTGTAGTTACCTGTAGCCAGATGTACATATCTTCTTATACCGTCTGCCTCTTTACGAACAACCAGTGCTATCTTACTGTGGGTCTTAAGTCCTACAAGCCCATATATGACATGGCACCCTGCTTTTTCAAGTCTTTCCGCCCACTGGATATTGTTTTCTTCATCGAAACGGGCTTTAAGTTCTACCAGAGCTGTTACATCCTTGCCGTTGATGGTAGCCTCTTCCAGCGCCTTAACTATAGGGGAATTACCCGATACTCTGTACAGAGTTATCTTGATGGCAAGGGTTTCGGGATCTCTTGACGCATCTCTGATAAGACGCACTACCGGATCAAATGTCTCATACGGAACAGTCTCGAACACATCATTTTTTCTTATACAGTCAAATATGGAATCTTCATTGAAGAGTGCAGGAACAGGCTGTGGTATATACTCCGGAGTCTTCAGATAATCGAACCCCTCCATCTTGTACAGCTTCATAAGGAAAGTAAGATCCAGCGGCCCGTTTATTCTGTAAACGTCTTCCTTGCTCTCTATATGGAGTTCCTTTCTCAAAACCTTCAGAAGACGTTTATCAATGGTATCTTCCACCTCAAGACGGACAACCTCTCCCCAGCGGCGCTGTTTAAGCTGCTTCTTTATCTCGAGAAGAAGATCTGTTGCCTCTTCCTCATCTATACTAAGGTCAGCATTGCGCATTATTCTGAATACATGAGTAGATGCTATCTCATAGTTTGCAAACAGCAGCCCCATGTTACGCTCGATTATCTCTTCAAGCAGAATAACCACTCTCTGGGTTTTACCATTCTCCAATATCTCAGTCGGAAGCTCTATGATTCTGGGGAGCGTATTCGGCACCTGAACCATGGCAAATTCGAAATTCCCCTGAGTCAGTTCAAGACCGGCCGCCTTTTTATGTTTTTTACTGACAACACCTTTTCCTTTAACTTTTTTAGGCTTTACCAGAGCTGCGATATTCAGTGTTCTGTTCAGCACCAGCGGGAAAGGTCTCGATGAATCAACTGCCACCGGAGTGAGTACCGGATAGACATTGCTCTTGAAGTACTCATCCACGAATCCAGCTTCTTCATCCGTAAGCTTCTCGTGCTCTGAAATAACATAGAGTCCCTGATTTCTGAGGGAAGGAAGTATAGACCTGTTATATGTCGAATACTGAAGATTCATGAAATTGTGAGTTTTTTCGGATATGGCAGTAAGCTGCTGCTGCGCAGTCATACCTGCGATATCCTTCTTCTGATATCCGGCATTAACCTGATCCTTTAAGGACGCAACTCTGACAGTAAAAAATTCATCAAGATTTGAGGCTGTGATACTAAGAAATTTCAGCCTCTCAAACAAAGGCTCGCTATGATCCCTTGCCTCATTAAGGCATCGGGCATCAAAATCAAGCCAGCTAAGCTCACGGTTGGTATAATTTCCCGGGTCAAAGACATTTTTCGAATTTACTGCCATAGCCATCCTCCTATCGGTGGTCCGGATGTAAATGGTACATATTAATAATTGCCAAGGATGCGAAGCTCCGTTACCTGATCCTCCATACCCGAAAGTGCATTAACTATATTCGGCATATCGAGCCTTCCCTCTATATCCACAAAGAATCGATACTCAAATGGTCTCTCCGGAATCGGACGGGATGATATCATGGTAAGATTAACATCATTGAAAATGAAGTTTCCCAATATGTTATACAGGGCACCCGGACGATGCGCTGCTTCAAAGCAAAGGCTTATCTTACCTGCCGCATCCGTATATGTTTTTTCTCTTCCTATAATGATAAATCTTGTTGTATTGGTCTTCTGCTGATTAACAGATCTTTGTAAAATCTCAAGGCCGTAAAGTTCTGCCGCTGCCTCAGAAGCTAGGGCCGCCATAGTTGTGTCGCCTTTGTCTCTAACAAACTTCGCGGCCACTGCGGTATTAAGAACCGGTACAGCTGAGATACCGGGATGAGCCTCAAAAAACTCGCTGCACTGTCCCAATGCCTGAGGGTGAGAATATATCTCCCTGATTCCCTCTATGGTTGCCCCCTTCACACTCATAAGAGCATGCGCAACCTTAAGATCCACTTCTTCTATTATAGCAAGTTCCGGGTACTTAAGCATCAGATCAAAGTTATCGGATACAACTCCGTGGCTGGAATTCTCAATAGGAAGAACGGCATAATCCGCTTCTCCGCTTCTTACCTTATCCGCTGCATCCTTCCAGGTCTTAACATTGGATATGTCAGCATCCCTACCGAAACACTGTATAGCGGCAATCTGAGCATAAGCCCCTTCTGCCCCCTGATAGACGACACGCTTTCCTGATTTATCCGACTTTTCGATCTTTTCGAAACCGGTATCGAAGCTTTTGCCATGTTCAGCCATGATACCAAGCTGAAGTCTTCTTGAAATGGTCATAAGCTGCTGATACAGCTCTCTGATCGCTTTCTTATCGAAATCACTATCAAGATATGATGCAACAGTATCGAGCTTTTCTCCTTCTCTTGCAGGATCAAAAACCGCTTTTCCGCTCTTTATCTTAACATTGGCAACCTCTGCGCAGAGGTCTATACGCTTCTTATAAAGTCTGGTTATCTCTTTATCGATAACATCAAGTTCATCTCTGATATCCAGCAGTGTCTGTTTATTATCCATACTATGTCTGACCCTCTCAGTCTCAAGTCTCTGTCTGTTCTTTAGCTTTTAACTCTCTAATGCCCTCAATAACCGCATCTCTTGTATAGGCGCCCACATGCTTCTTTACATCATCTGAAAGCTCGCTCATGCGAATAGGACTTCCTACTCTGACCTTAACATGCTTAGGTTTGATAAACGGAAAATGTGCTTCAAGTATATCCCTTGTATGAATCATGGAAACAGGTACTATCCAACAGTCTGTCTTTTCTGCAATCTTGAAAGATCCTTCCTTGAAAGGAAGCATATCTTCTTCATTTTCACTTTCTGATCTTGTGCCCTCCGGATATATCCAGATAGATATTCCCGATTTCACATACTTGACTGCAGTGATTATAACTTTAAGTGACTGTTTAAGATTGTCTCTGTCTATCATAAGGCAGCTTCCATACTCCATCCATCGTGCCAGAGGCTTGATCTTCTGCATCTCTATCTTTGCAATAAAACCTGTCGGACGATCAAGTATAGAATATGCTATAAGCACATCGTAGTACGAACGATGATTACCGACAAACATAACTCCCTCTTCCCTGGGGATATTTGTCAGATTCTCCATTCCTTCAACTTCGTATGTAACACCGCTCACCTTCAGTATCCTGCCAAGTATTCCCTGAATGAGCGGAAGTGTTGCTTCTGCTCTTTTCTTCCTGTCTTCAATTTTTTCTATCCTTCCGCGATATATGAGATCACCGATGGTAAGGAAGTAAACAATAAGTAACAGAACAGCTATAGTGTGTAACATAAAAATCTCCTAACAAAATCAAAGTACATCCGAAAAATGCGGACGGAGGCGTTTGAAAAAACCAAGGCCGACAAAAAACACTGCAAGTGTAAACACCCAATAGTAAACGCCGAGTGTCGGCCTCATCCAGAAAGGATCACCGGTGAGCATGGAATCACGATAACCCGCAACTATGTAATAAAACGGATTGAGCTTAAGGGCCGTTCCTATCCATGGAGCACGGGAGGTGAATAATGTCTCATCATACATGATAGGGCACATCCATATGCCGAACTGAAGCACAATTCCGACTATCTGCTGCATATCTTTAAAGAAAACATTCACCGCACTGGTAAGGTATCCGAGTCCAAGTGCGAGTACCGATGCCGCAAAGCTATAATAGAAAATCTGTATCCAGCTTACTTCAGGCACCTTTCCCGAGATAAGAAATGCCACAAGCATGATTGCTATGAAGCATAAATGAACCAGAAAACATGAGGCAAGCTTTATGATAGGCAGAAGTTCAACAGGGAACACCACCTTCTTCACAAGATAGTTATACTCGTGAAGTATGCCTGTTATCATATTCATGGCTTCACTAAAGAAGAACCATGGAACAAGTCCCGGTATAAGCCATATCACGTAACTGGTGTCAGGAACCGGAGGGGCTGACTTAAAGCCATAGGGTCCAAAGATAAATGCATAGATCGCAACCGTTACGAGGGGTTGCACGAACATCCATACTATACCGAAATATGATCCCACAAAGCGCTTTCTAAAGTCTGACTTTGCCAGATCAAAGATCATCATCCTTCTCCCAAAGATATCCCTAATAAGTGATTTTAAATGATTCATATGTATATGAAGGTCGTTAACGACCTTTTAAGTTACTCCTGTAAAAATCTTAAAAATATATTATATCACCTTTTGACACTCACATCATCACCTTAAGCTGTCAAAGGAATATTCCTTATACTGACCTTGATACCACAGTCAGAAAACATCCTGTGATAACCATACCGCTCATGGCAAGTTCGAAAGCAAGCAGTATTCTTGTAAACGGCTCTGTCCAACCTGTCTTAGCAGTGATCCTGTCCAGTCTCTCCGACCTCAATGTCATAAGAATAACCGGAAGATACGGCAGGAAGTAGCGTCCCTGTACACCTAAAATATAGAATGTATCCGCCGGAGTGTATGAAAGAAGCATACTTGTGAAAAGAACAAATGAAAGCAGAACTGAAACAACAGCCATAAGCACTCTCTTCCACCATTCCGGAGCCCGACAATCGTCCCTGCCCAGAAGAGCTTCAATAAGTGCGATGGACCAGAATCCCGCAATAAGCTCTGATCCTGTTGTGAGTCCTCTGTCAAATGCTCCAAGCCACATCCCCACTGTTGTACCAAGGTATTCTTTTCCCAAAATCTGGAATGTGTTCCTTATTATCCTGATAATAAGGGTTTTATCTTTTATAAGTTCCTGAAGGTCATGAAGCTTTACCGTATTGACTTCACCAGAAGATGTGAGCTCGGGTGCATTAGTCACACCGGAAACATTAACATAGCGCAAAACCTCTCTAAGGTTGACAAGTACTATGGAACCGACTATCAGAGCACCAATGATAAGCACCGTAACACCCCATCGAAGTACAGAAGGTTTCTTCCATCGTGATACCGGTATCATTAGACAAAGCGCGAATAACGTTGCATAAATCATCTTACATGGAGACAGCAGTACCGCAAGTACCCCCATCTCAACGATATCCCCGATGCCTATCTTTGTTTCTTTACTCTTCATCGCATGGCTTAATATCACAGCTGTAAGATAAAAACCAAGAGCAATGATAAAGCTGTCATAGCTGTAGCTTCCCGCAAGCTCCAGTGTCATCGGAAAAAGAGATACCGCAAAGAATATCTTCTTCCCTACGGGAGTCCGGCGTACGGCCATAGAACCGAGAATTGAAAACATCAAAAGGTTCATCAGTCTTCCCGCATACAGAAGTCCTATGGCACCAAAATTTAATACCCTTGCCAGAGTTATCCCGAGTGCCGGCATCAGATATGCAATAGGAGTTGTAGCCACCGGTTGCTGAAGTGTTATACCGTCCCCGTTCTCTCGAGAGGTAAATAATCCGTATCTGTGAATCTCCCTGTATACAGAACGATCCAGTGTCTGCCCAAGAACCGTAGCCCTGTTCCAGTCATCATCACCGGGCCAGTCTACAATAAACTCATCTTCCTTACGAATGATGACATTGCCATCACTATCCCTGGACTGAGTTAACATCAGCTTGTCGGAAAGCTCATATGCTCCAACGAAATGCAGAACCTCATCCGGTGCCGACAAAGGAGGCAATACCGTCATGAACATAAGTCCCATCCAAAAAACAGTCACAAAATATATCTGATGAAGTTTAAGCTTTGACCTGAAAAGCAGGAAGATAACAGCTGTAAACAGCACCAAAAGTCCGATGAGAAGTAAAATGAACCACTCTATCAGAAACCGGTCTTCAGTCCCCTGAAGTCCGTTTAAAATCTGAAGCATACCGTTCCCCACCTTTAATATATTTAATCAGTATCTTAATCTTTCCAATTTTACATTATATTGATACGGGTGTCAAAAACCGTCTCGATATTGCGTATCATGATTGCGCATCACACCCTTTTTTAGTAGAGTAACCTTATCATTTAATAAGAGGTATTACATATGTCAGACAGTAAAAAATCCGGAAGACTCTATTATCTGGATTCACTTAAATATATTTTTTGTCTCATCATTTTCTGGACTCACTTCACCGGTGTATTCTGGACCATGTGCGAAGTAAAGCCGGATCTTCGCTTTGAGCTTCAAAAGCTTTTTTTCCCGCCTTTTTCCATACTTGTGGACTCCAATCTCGCATTATACGGTTTCTGTATCCTTTCCGGATATCTTGCTTCATTTAAGAAGATAAGTTCATTCAAGGAATTGATACAGCAGCTTTTGGGAAGATACATAAGATTTGTGATTCCGTTTTTCTTCATCAATCTGATTTCCTTCATTATCTATTACACCGCAGGTTTCCCTACACAGACTGCCTCCCGGCTTCTTCACAATACCTGGATAGGCACCTATTATGCTCAAGCCCCCGGAGTAATGGACGTCATAACAGCTTCTTTTAGTATGAGCGGAGAACTTAACGGTCCTTTATGGATGATGAAGTATATTTTCTTTGGAACCTGCCTGATATACCTATACAACTATTTATGTTTCAGGATCAGGGTGTTCAACAGAAACTCTGCCATCCATTTCTTTTTAAATGCAGGCTTCACCGTCTTTTTGTTCATAAGCTTTTTATACCCGCCCGAGCCCAATTTCTTTCATCTTGATCTTGTGCTCTCGGGAGTCATTCTTGTGAAACTTAACAGGAGAATCGGTACAGGGAGCGAAAGCACCTTACGAAATATCATTTTCCTCGCAGTTGCGCTTATCCCCGTCTTTCTGGATGCGGGAGGTCTCGTAGAAGGCATAACTCCTTTTATAAGGCATAACTATCCGCAGCTTGAATCATACTTCATCTGGAATATGTATTGGGTTATAGGCTTCAGCTTCTTTCTTATACTTGGCATCATGAACTGTTCTTATATCCAACGTCTACTGATGGCAAAACCGCTTCAACTGCTTGCCCGGACAAACTTTTCAGTATATCTCATTCATTTTCCGCTCATTGCCTGCTTTTCACTCAGGATGTATATACTGATGGTAAACCGCATATCCTACAGTAAAGAGTTCATCATCCTGTCAGTTGCCACATTCACAGCACTTTTTGCTTTAGCTGAACTTTATGAACTGACTGTCGGAAAGCTTCAGAACAATCTTATCAGGAAACTGTTGATGCTGCTCTCTAAGGCATTCTGAAGATGCGGGTGTAAATATCGTACTTACTAATGAAATACAACACATGCACATCCGTGTGTTATATACCGCTTATTTTTAATTTTCAAAAAAGGTTCAAGGGTTAAAAACCCTTGAACCTTTTAACTTACTTCGAAAACTCTTTACTCAGAGTTTCCGGGGCATCATACGTGGACAGCACATGCTTTTGCCACCCATATCTTTATACGGTCTATCAGAATCCCCGCCAAAAGCGGCACAAACACTGCCACTATCAGATACAGCACCCACCACCGGTTTGAAAGCGGCGACGGATAAGCCGAGATGTCCATGCCGGGATCCCGGTAATAAAGCTTACGAAGCACCATATCAAGCATTTTAAATACAAAAATATGAAATGCCATGATATCAAAACTGTATCTTCCCAGAAGCGCCAACAGACCGGATACAGGATTCTTAGCTCCCGGCGCTATAAATAACTTCTCCGGCAAGATTTTGTTCAGACTTACATTTTCAACAAGCTTTGATAATAGTATGGTGAAAATGATTCCCAGAATTCCTCCAACATAGTACCACATACCGAATATGTACTGACTTGCAAGATCAAACCATATTCCTGCGGCAATGAATCTGGTAAATATAAAGAATATTATCAATACCACAGCGATCATGATTGCCCAATGAACCTTTTCCTGCCATGACGGAGCGTACTTTTTCATGAAGTATCCCATTGCGAAAAACGGCTCTATGACAAATGCAAGCTCCATATGGTATAGCGCATTTATATTGTACTGAACCGCATACAGACCGATAAGCATACAGAGTAAAGACAGTATCACAATAACAGGAATCTTTATTTTCTCCTCCGATTCGGGATCATTCCTTCCTAAAGTTCCGGCTAAAACTCTTCCTGATTTGACCACACCCGCAAACAATACTGCGCCCAAAAGCCATAGCGGAACAAACCACATAGGTCCTGAATACATCTCAGGCCTCTCAAAAACCATACTACTCATCACCGAAGTCACAAATTGAGATGCATTGTACTGTGCCTGTCCCTCGGGCATAAGTCCATGCCTCACAGCATAGTTGTGAGTCAGCGCAAAGAAAATGCAGTAAAGCACATATCTGGGCCATGCACCTGCCAGACGGTGTCCGAAATAGGTAAATGGTCTGTCTCCATACTTATCTTCATTGAAAAAGTATCCTGTCACAAAAAAGAAAAGTGCCAGATGAAAAAGATATACTATGGCACCTCCAACCTTGCCTGTATGGCCGAAAACTATAAATATGATTCCAAATCCCTTGAATATATCCCAAAGCAGCGAACGTTTTCTCTGATCAATCATCGAGTTCACCCTGTCTCTCGGACTTATCTCTAAGTGCCAGTTCCTGTACAAGCTGTTTCACCTTATCCTCAAGAGTACTCACACGCATACTCATGGTAAAAAGTCTCATGAGCAGTATGAATATCATGAAAAGGAACAGGAAGTTTGCAGTACTGTAGATTCCCAAAAGTCGTGCCATAGTATCAGGCACAACAGGAAATACGGCAAATACAACAAACATGAACACCATAAGTATCCAGAATATTGAATCCTCGATATTAAGCTTTGCTTTTCGTATTCTTCCAAGCACAATAGCAAGTGTGCCAACGGATGCCGCCACAAGGATAACTCTAAAAAGCGGTGTCATCATAATAAACTCCATTCTGCCATCTAAAAAGACAGCCTCTTTTATCGCTAATCATTTCCAGTAATGTTTGTTCATCGTAAGTTTCATAATAAGCTTTTGCGGAAGCCTTCTATAGTTTTTACCGAGACGGAATCCCAAATACTTACATCCGGATATCCATATAAGTCTCATCACAGAAAGCAGTCTTCCCTTTTTAAGAAGCATGCAGGCGTTACCCTTTACAAGCTTCAGTCCTTCACCCTCCGATCTTATCCCGCCAAAGACGTCAGGATTGTCTGCCTGAGAAACTCCGAGATCGAAATTTCGTCTAAGCTGCTGAAGTCCGGTGTAATTGTGAGAATGATATACAGAAGCCTCCGCACAATACATGCTTGCAAAGCCGGCTTTAAGCATACTGCAGCAATATATCATGTCTTCATTAAAGATAGTGTGACTGATAAATCCTTTAAGTTCATCGAATACATCTCTTCTGTAAAGACAGCAGACATTGGATTCAAAATATGTCTTGATACCAAGTCTTGGAAGATCCTCTATGGTTTTAATAAATGACCGGGCAGGATAATTAAAGTTCCTTGAATACTTCTCATCCTCAGAACTCTCCGCAGTGGCAAGCTGTCTTCCGTATACCGCGGCAACCTTCTGAGACTGTCCCTGTTCCATAGCCTCTACAAGTTTCTCCACAAGATGCTCATCCCTTGGTATCGCATCATCCGTCATAAGGAGAAAATAATCCGCTGTTGACTGTGATACACCTAGATTTCTCGTGGCTCCATGGTCAAATTCATCAGCGGTAATGTCTGTCACCAAAACATTGTCATAATCACTGATGATTTCTCTGTCGAAATATTCAGCTTCAGTGTTCACTATGATGATACGATGTATGGGGTATGTCTGCATCTGAAGCATACGCTGTTGCTTAATGAATTTTTTCCCCGGCTTATAAGTCGGTATTATAACATCTACTGTTTTCATTTGTCCTCAATCTCACCTGTGGATGCTTTTTTCACAGAAAGCTTCATCTCTCCTATGGCCTGAAATGCAAAAAGGAAGAAGAGCAAAACCAGAATGCCCATAAGCATCACATAGTTCATTGCACCTCCCGTCATTCCACCTGCCTCCACCATACGTCCGGCGCTCAATGCCGCAATAACGGCGGTCACAACATAGCCTGCGAAAATCCTCAACTGTTTACGGAGTGTAACAAGTATATAGTACATAACATTTGCAAGAGCATACAGTCCACCTCCTGCGATAAGCAGAATAAAAGTCACATACTGGGACATGAGCTTTCCTTTTGTGGATGCTCCCAGGATCAATTCAAAGATCATGAGTCCCGGTTTCCCGAAGATTACAGCCCCGAGTATTATAATCAGCGAAAGGACAGCCACTGCCTTCACCATATATCTGCATGTTTTAGAAAATGCCTTTGTATCCGCTTTCGCAAACTGATCCGCCAGTTTCGTCAACATCGGTCTTATCATAAAATTGGCTATGAGATAAATAAATGATGTCGGCATGAAAAGAACATTAAAATAACCTGACACCGCATCAGACAGCCTTGCATCTATAGCGTATTTGGACGCAGAGAATATATAAAAATCAACGAACACGCTGATAAACAAAAGCCCGGTTGATAAGATCATGGATCTTGAATGCGAAATACTGAAACTTCTGTCCACACACATACGAGATGAAACATTACCATCAGTCTCTGCCGATGATTCCACCGTCTTTTCAGGACAGCTCTTAAGGGGTCTTACCGCAAAAAGATAAGTTCCGATGAGCTGCATAATATCTGCCGCCATGACTGCGCCTGACAGATTACCTGTTAACAAAAGCACAGAAAGGAGTGTAAGCACAGAAAGCCCGGTACGAAACGCCAGCGACTGTCCTGTGCGATAAAGCTTCCCCTGCCTCTGCAATTCAGACTCGTAAACGTCTGCATATCCATCGATGACCTTATACATGGAAAGAAGGAAAAGTATAACCGCCTTGTGTCCTGTATAGGAACCTGTCAGCATTTGCGCCCCAACAAACAAAAAGCTGGCGAATATCGCCAGTAGAGATGTAATGCGTCTGGTCAACAGATAGTCACCAAAGCTGAATTGGTTTTTCATATCAGTAATGTGGAACGGCCTGATACCAAAGTACGCGATAATAAACATTTGCTGTCCTAAAGTAGAAAATCCAAAGCCGAATATTCCACCTTCATCAGGACCTATAATCCTGATGACAGCAAATGCCAGTACTATGGAGGCCATGGCATAAGCAAGGCTTCCTGCTGCATTCCACAAAAAATCTCTTCTGGTATCTGTCATGCCATGCTCCAAATTATATTTTTCATTATCTTCATCAAAGATCCTTTTTTCTACTGCTCTGTACCACAAGAATCGAAATAAGCATACGTGCCATATACTTCATTGCATTAACGGGTCTCAGATATGATTCCCCCGACAGTCTCTCATCTATGGTAACCGGAGCCTCGGTAACATTGGCACCGTTCTTCATAAGATATGATATGGTATCGGGTTCAGGCCCGTAATTAAGTTTGTTGGCAAAGCCGTCGATAACTCTTTCGCTGTACATCCTCAGTCCGCAGGTCGGATCGGTAATGACTTTACCTGTAGTCAACCTTATGGCCATGGAAATAAGCCTTGAGCCTATCTCACGCATTGATCCGCCCTTATTCCTATTAAGAAAGCGGGAGCCGAGAACTATATCATAGTTTCCTTCTCTCATCTTATCGTAAAGTGCCTCTATATCCGACGCGCGATGCTGCCCGTCTCCGTCAAACTGAACCGCGTAGCTGTACCCCATCCTGTATGCATATTTCATCCCTGTCTGAAAACACCCTGCCAGTCCGAGATTTACGGGAAGAGAGATATAATTATAGCCCTCTCTTTCACACAACTCTATAGTGCCATCTGTAGAACCATCAGACACGATGACATAATCCATGGGGAATTCCTGTGCAAGTATATCCGATACAACCTTCGACAGGTTACCGGCTTCATTGTATGCAGGTATGATAAGGATCACCTTTCCCCTGTTTGATTCTCTGTCTATACTTCCTGCCATTTCACATCCTGATTTCCTGATATTTTCTAGTCATAAAACCACATTCCGGTGAAGGCAGCTTTTCTGTTTCTTCTCCCTCGAAAATGCGTATATGATTTCTGATAACGGGCACTCCGGCAAGCTCTGTGAAAGCAACTCCGCCTGAAAAGCGTGGATTACACTCAACAAAATAGTAAACTCCCGAACCTTCGCCCCTGATAAATTCAAAGTTGACCAGACCCTTTATGCCCGCCCTATCGGCTATCCTTGCACACACATCCTGAAGAATCTCATCTTCAAAGATACGAACACTAAGTCCTGCCCCGTTAGGAGTTCTCAGAAGTTCTTCTCTGAGAACCGCAGTGCAATTTCCCTCATCATCTCTCAAAACATCTACTGTCACAACATTACCCTTTATTACAGGCTGAACAATATATCGCTCCAATGTTGTATCCTGAAGCTTTGTGGGATCCATAATACTTGAAAATGCAAATCCAAGCTGATCCTCGTTATATATACGGTAAAGGCCGCTTGAACTTCGACCGTCTACAGGTTTCAAAATAACCGGATACTCAATCTCTTCAAAATCCGTCTCTGACGCCCTGCATGTGGGAATAGTTCGAACCGCCCCCTTGAATTCATCATCAAGTTCAGAAAGAAGACCTTCCACAAGCTGTCCAATACTGAACTTATCTCTCAGTACCGAAATCACATCTTTATCTGACATACATATCAGAAGGTCATCCTTCTCAATCTCTTCGCGATGGCGGTTCAGAACATCTATCTCCGCATCGATCAGCGGCAGGATACGATGAACCTTTTCCCTGGCACATATTTCTTCAATGAAAGAAATATACTGAGCTTCATCACTAGCGTAAGGAGCTTTGTAAAATTCATCCACATCCTGTGATGCGGCAACCCACTCCCTATCATAAATATCACTTCCTATCACTCTCCATCCAAGCTCGTGAAGGTTTCTTATAACCGCATCAGCGGAAAACGAGCCTATAGCTGTGACAAGTGCTGTTCTTTTTTCCATTTAATGCCTCTTCTATAATCAATCATGAAATCATCGTTCTATTAAACACAGTATCAATTAAGTATCATCATGCAGATTCTGTCCACATCCGAAAGTGACAGATCCGGATAGATAGGGAGTGTCAGTATCTCCTGCGAACAGAGAAGTGCATTCGGAGTATCATTAACATCATACTGACCCCTATAACAGCTGTATGAATTAATGCATGGATAGAAATACTTACGCGCATTAACATTACCACCCTTCAGTATACTGAAGATCTCATCTCTGTTTCTCTTGTAATCATGAAAACGAACAGGCATATATGCATAGTTCGGCTTAACATCCTTATTGAGTTCGGGAAGTATGATTCCCTTCACTCCGTTGAGATTTTCTATATAACGTTCATATACAAGTTTTCTCTTTGATATATATCCGTCTACATGTCGAAGATTGCAAAGTCCCATAGCTGCGGCAAATTCGTTCATCTTACCGTTCCCGCCAACAGATGCAACCTCTTCCTGACCGAGAATCCCGAAGTTCTTAAGTTCATAAAGCTTCTCCATCAGTTCTTCGTTCACATCGCCTGTCGTAACAGCACCACCCTCTATACTATTGAATACCTTGGTAGCGTGGAAAGAAAACATAGACGCATCGCCATAGCTGCCTACTCCCTTTCCCTTGTACTCCTCTCCAAAGGCATGTGCTGCATCATAAAGCACCTTGAGATGATGTCTATCAGCTATCTCCTGAATCTTCTCAACATCACATATATTACCGTAAACATGCACCGGCAATATAGCCGTTGTCTTATCAGTGATCATAGCCTCCAGTTTATCGGCATCAATGGTATAATCATGAATGTTTATATCGCAAAACACTGGCTTAAGACCGTTTCTGACTATCGCATGGGTTGTGGATGCAAAGGAAAAAGGTGTTGTGATGACTTCTCCGGAAAGATCCATCGCCTGAATCAAAAACTCAAGCGCACTGTGTCCGTTTACAAAAAGCTGTATAGATCCGACCTTGAGATAGTCAATAAGCTTTGCTCTTAACTCTTCATGGTATCTTCCCATATTGGTAAGCCATGCCGAATCCCATATATCTCTCAGCATCTCAGTATATTCGTCAAGTGGCGGGAGACTCGCTCTGGTCACATTAATAACATTGTTCTCTATATCTGACATATTATCTCCAAAAAGTTCAAATTAAGAATAGGCAATCAAACTGAATAAATACCTATATAATAGGAAAAAGAGCAGTTTATTGCCAATACTTTACGATTTTATAATATTGCCTATAAAAAGTAAATCCCGGCTAGAACTTTCAAAGCCCTTGTGATAAAGTGTACTCGTGTAATTTTTTGAAATATATAGGGGTTGTGTCAGGCTCTTTTGGGGAACCTGACATTTAACATCAGCCTTTCGCCAGGCGAAAATCAGCGGGCTGATGTTACCAGACTTGGAGGATTAATTATGATAAGTATGAAACGTACTGTCGCTATCCTTGCCGCAGCAGCCACAATGCTGGCTCAGCCTATGTCTGCAATCGCTGCAACTCCGGGTGACAATCTCACACCGCAGTTCACCATAGCAGACGAGGCTAACACCTCCGGCACTTCGGATAATGTTTACACTGCTGAAACACCGACTCTTGGTGCAGTTGAGACCACAGTTGAAACTGCGGCAACAGATACAGTTAATGCAACTGACCCTGTAGCAACCGAGGTTGTTCCTTCAGAAACTGCTCAGGCAGTGTCTGAGACCACTGCTGCAACAACAGAGACTTCATCCACAGCCACAGAAACAGCATCAACAGCTTCAGCCAATACAACAGCTGTAAGCGCAAGCTCAAAAACACTTCCTACAGTTGATCCTACAGATGTTGAGACCATTCGCTACACATACATGACTACTCCTAACGAAGGAAACATGGATGCAGACCCTGTTCTCAACCTTGTTCCTCTTGGTTCCTACTTTATTTATGACGGAGCCGGAAACCGTATTGACTGGGGCACAACTTCAAAGAACGATTCATTTGCATATTCATCCATCGGTTTCACCAGCTTCATGCTTGAGCATGCCAATGTCGGAAGATGGTATTACAGAACATATTCAAACGGCACAGGCTGGGGTCCATGGGCAACTTCAAAGGAAGCCACTCCTAATCAGGGTATCGTTTCCGCTATGCAGATCCGTGTGAAGGGTTATACACATAATCTTGGCGATCTTTATTACAGAGCTGTTCTTAACGATGGTACAGTAACTGACTGGGCTCCTGAAGGTCAGGCAGTAGGTTCTATCGGTGATGACCGTTATATCGTAGGCATCAAGCTTGCTCTTTGGAAGAAGGGTGTTCCTTTCTATGATTCAACAGAGAAGCCTATGGCCAATGACCATAACGAAGGTGTGTTCTGGACTTCAGAAGGTGCCACCTATGTAACAGCCGACGGTCGTTCATACACCGGATGGGGCTTTGATGGTGAATCCAACCAGTACTACTTCAACAACGGTGTCGCTGTAACAGGTTGGAATGTAATTGACGGATACAACATTTACTTCGATGAGAGCGGTGTTGCTCTTAAGGATCTTTCCGGTGTTATGGGTAATCCGGGAGCATATGCCATCCGTATAAACAAGGCAACAAGAACCATGTATGTACTTGCGCAGGATGCATCAGGCAACTTCACTATTCCTTACAAGACTCTGATGGTAACAGTTGGTGATGATACACCTATCGGTTCCTTCAGCATTTACGAGAAGTACAGATGGCACTTCATGCATACAGACTGCTACTGCCAGTTCCTTTCAAGATTCAAAGGACACTTCCTGCTCCACTCACTGCTCTATTCAAGACCTGACTACAACACAATGGACGCCATTTACTATAACTACATGGATGACTCCATGTCCGGCGGATGTGTACGTCTTCGTGCAGTGGATTGTGCATGGATCTACAACAACTGTCCAAACGGAACCACAGTTACTATCTATAACAACAAGTGGGACAAGGGTCCTATAGAGAAGGATGCTATACAGCAGGCTATTCCAAGAAACCAGACATTTGACCCTACAGATCCTCTTGTTACAGCAGCTCAGGATGCCGCTGCCAAGGCCGCTGCCGAAGCAGCTGCTGCAGAGGCCGCCGCTGCAACAGGTGAAGGCGAGCCACAGTAAGGATTTTCAGTGCTCGCAGGTATTTGATTTTCAAAATACCTTTACTTAAAACAAAAACGGGCAGAAGTATATTCTTCTACTGTTCATCACAAAAGCGGAACAGCATCAGATGCTGTTCCGCTTTTTCTATTGTTATAACGATGTATATGCTATAATATTTAGCCATGAGCGTTTTAGGAGATCACTATGACTAATATATCGAAAAAGCAGGACCTTTCCGTTGAGTTGCTCCGCATCATTGCCTGTCTCATGGTCATCATGATTCATGTACGTCCTTTTCCTTTCTCAGGCGATAATCTGCGGGATGCAGTCATCCTCATATATGTACTTAATGGCCCGGCAGTTGCTTCATTTCTTTTGATAAGCGGTTTCTTTATAAGTAAAAAACAATCCCTTATCCATGTATGGCTACGTTTTCTAAAAGGAATCATACTTCCTGCGGCAGTTTTCGTATTCGTCCTCGGAATGATACGCACATGGATCGATCATCCCGAAATAAGTATCCTGACAAGCATATCCTTGGCAAATCCGCTTAAGGCGTTAACTGATATGGCACAGGGATTTCTCGCCTTTGACACCGTACGTTTCGGAATATATGCAGATCACCTATGGTACATTTTCAGTCATGCGGAGATAATGCTCTGGATGACTGTCATATTGCCACTTGTGCGCCATGACGAACAAAACATGCTAAAGCTTTTGCTGGCTTTTGCCGCCATACATTTCACATTACAAAACCTCAGCGCATTGGTTATACTTCCATTCAGCCTGTATACATTTCCAGCAATAGGAAAACCCTCCATGTATGCGATAGCAGGTTATCTATTCTATTCATGGGTAAAACGCATTCGTGAACCTGACAACAGATCAGCCATTCAGACATCAAACCATTCAGACATCAACTCTGTTTCATCGATGGGAACAGACGCCGGATTGAATATACATGTACATAATCCCGCCGTATACACTTTCATATTCTTCCTTGTGTTCCTTACATCATCAGTTTTTCTCTTTATGCTTCAAAAGCATATATATGTTGCAGGACTGATGTCAGGAAGATCCCCATCCGACCTTAATACTGACTACTATTTTACAAGTTGGAACGGTATGATTTGTGCATTGCAGACCATTTCTCTCAGCGGTATGGTATTATTACTTCCGACTCAAAAATGGAACAGTATGATACGTACCGCTATCAAGTCATTTGGCGGCTGTACATTCCATATTTATCTGATACACTACATATTTACAAATCATTTTCGTGCCATAGGCCTTGAAGGTATTGTACGGAACCTGTTCGGAGAGAGTTCTCAAGGTCTCATACTATATACCCTCATGTACTCAATCTTTGTATTTATGTTCAGCGCATCACTTATCTTTATATACAGAAAGCTTTGGAAAACAATATTATGCCTATTTCAGAAAAAATAAGAACTCTGGTAGTAATACCAAACTATAACGGTCTAAGATTCCTTGATGACTGCATGAAGGCTCTTGATGCACAGACCGCAACGGATTTTATCACTCTTGTCATTGATAACGGTTCAGGGGAAGCTGATAAAGACTGGCTGACAAACTGGCAGACAAAGGATCCTCTCCATAGACAGCTTATACTCAATGCAGATAATCTCGGTTTTTCGGGAGCTGTAAATCAGGGCATACAGTGGGCCATGGATAATGATATAGAGTTTACTCTTCTGCTCAATAACGATACAAAAGTCAGACCCGGCTTTATAGAAGCTCTTGAGAATCGTATGGATAAGGATGCCCAATCCCGCATTTTTGCCATCTCAAGCAAGATGATCAAAATGCACGACAATTCCATCATGGATGACGCTGGTGATCAGTATACTGTTCTTGGCTGGCAGTTTCAAAGAGGTCTTGATGAGCCCTCCGGACTTCCTGTGTGGAACAAAGAGGCTTCTGTATTTTCGGCCTGCGCCGGCGCTGCCATGTACAGGACTTCTCTGTTCTCAAAAACCGGGCTTTTTGATTTAAATCACTTTGCATACCTTGAAGATATAGACTTATGCTTCAGAGCTCAGCTTTATGGTTATAATGTCATTTACTCTCCTGAGGCTGTTGTTGAGCATGTAGGTTCCGGCACCAGTGGTTCAAAGTATAATGACTTTAAAGTCAGAATCAGTTCAAGAAACTCTGTCTATCTCTTATATAAGAACATGCCGGCATTTATGATTCTTTTAAACATACTGCCCATTCTTTTCGGATTTCTTATCAAACAGCTTTTCTTCATTAAAAACGGATTTGGGAAAGCTTACTTTACAGGTTTCATAGAAGGCATCAAAAATACCAAAACGCTAAAAAGGGCAAAATTAAATGAGGTACCGCCTATGCGATACCTCACGATAGAAATAAGATTGATTGCAGCTACATTTGAGTACGCTTCGAAGCTAATCCGAAGATATACATCAAAGGCTCACGATTAAAAAAACAAGAAAAAACAAGGTAAACGACAGCCCCCACAGCCATCTGAATCAACAATGTAATAATGGCAGGAAGCATAAAATACTGTATGCTCCATACTACAGCTCCCATCAGGAACGAAATGATCAGGGATGGAAGAACCTCTCTCCACTGTCTCAAAGGGCCATAGCCTATAAGATTTCCTGTAGGCCATGCATTGATAACGGTACATATATATTCATCGATGACCTTAAGTATAAGCATCGGCCATATACCAAATGATAAACTAAGCACAAGGATAACTATTCCGAGTGCTTTTTTTATTATCTCAAGCTTCAAAAACAGATCCGAACGCCCCATGGCATTAATGACCTGAAGATTGATGATATGTATAGGGTAAACGGCATAACTTACTGCCAAAAGCACAAGATACGGCGCGGCAACTATCCACTTATCCGTAAGAAGAAGCACCACCAAAGGTCTCGCCACAGCAGCAAGTCCGGCCATCATCGGAAATATCACAAATGCACTGAGTCTTATGGATCTGCTTGTCATACGTCTCAATACCTCAGGATCATCCTGTTCCTTACTGTATGCAGGCAACATAACCGACTGAATAGCAGTGGAAAGATTGGTAGCTATGATCTTCGGAAACTGCTCGCCCCTATTGTAAGCCCCAAGGTCGGCACTGGAATACTTCTTGCCGATTATCAGGCCGTAAATGTTTTGCCATACCGCATCTATCAGTCCTGATGCAAGTATCTTCCAGCCAAATGAAAACAACTGCTTCAAACGACTTGTGCGGAAGAGTATATGCGGATACCACTTCACAGTCATAAGCATAACGATCATGAGAGAGAAGAAGTACACTATCTGCTGAGCTGCCATTGCCCACACACCATAACCTTGAAACGCCAATACTATGGAAACAGCTCCGGATATGATAACTGCAATCATCGTTGACTGAAATAGCTGCCTGAATCTGAGATTCCTGGCCACATATGCTGTCTGTATTGACACAACTCCGCCTGGAAACAAAACCACTCCCATGACTCTCACAAGTTCGCGAAGAACCGGAGTATCATAGTAACCGGCAATCCATGGCGCAATGCCGAACAGCACACCATAACAAATGAGCGCCAGAAGCATACTCATCCAAAACACAGAACTATAGTCTTCCTCTTCTATTTCCTTACCCTGAACAAGTGCAGTGGCAAATCCCGACTGTACAAAGGTGTTGGCTATAGCTATAAATATGGTGATCAGACTAATGGTTCCATATTCCTCCGGAGTCATAAGTCGCGCCAAAACAAGCGCCACAACAAACTGAATCCCCTGTGAACCGCACTGCTCCAGAATTTTCCAAAACAGTCCCCTGATCACTTTCGATTTTAAATTATTGTTATCTATCATTTTTTCTTTCTCGCAGCCATTTGTATAGCTTCGGCATGCGATATTCAAATCCTATAAAAAATCTGTCACGCAGATTGAGTTCTTTATAAAACTCTCTGTTATCAGCACTGTATATCGCCTTAAAGTCCCGTGTATTAACTTTCGTCAGAAATTCATTTCTTCCACCTGCTCTCATAGCAGCTTCATGAAATCTTCCGCCCGTCTCCTCATCAAAGCTTTTATACATCTTCCAAAGCTCCGATGCAAACTTCTCTTGTTTCTTCACATAATCTCCGGTCATTTGACTTTCTGTCCATGAACCTCCTATGGAAAAACGATATACACTCATAGCTTCATCGAAATAGTAGCTGTCGCCGGCCGCCGCCGCCATGAGTTCCAACGGTCTGTCGCCTACCGGACAATCCACATAGTAATCCGGCAGTTTTTCAACGATACTTCTCCTTAGCAGGAAGCTTGCAAAGGGCGATCCGATGGCTTTATCCACAAGTTCCTCAGGTTTAACCACACGTGACTGTTTATAAGGTCGCATTAGTTCTCCATTAACAAGAGCGCCATCCTCGGTCACTACCCTGGCAGAATGGAATGTAAAAACGCACTGAGGATGCGCTTCCATATAGTCAACCTGTTTCTGAAGTTTTCGGGGATCACACCAGTAGTCATCACCATCCGTAAGAGCTACATACTTCCCGATTGCTCTCGGAAAATTAAAGGCACCTGAAATATTGGTTATCCCCTTACTGTATTGGTTCTCTTTCCTGAGTATCGGTTTAATGATATCCGGATACTTTTCCTGATAGCTTCTGATGATTTCCTGAGCGTTATCGATAGACGCATCATCGTGGATGAGAATCTCAATCTCGAAATTTCTCTCCTGCCCCAATATATGGTCAAGACATGTACCTATATACTTTCCGTGGTTGTATGTCACTACACATACAGAGACCATCACAGGTTTATCATGTTCATTATTTACTTCAGTCTCTACTTTACTCATTGTATCGCCTTCTGTTTCAATTAACCTTCAAAACTCTATATCCTATACCACACATGACGTATATAAAAATGCTTTCGTTCCCACTGTAATTCAAAACATTTCCATGTCAGATTTTACACTCACACCATTATATATCTGTATCTATCAGATGTATGGCAAGAAAATGTAATGGATGGTTGCCAAGGCTTGCGAGTAGAAAGAATATCATGGTTTACATGTCCGAGACCGGATGCACATTGTGCAGACGAGACGAACATGTAAACCATGATGTACTTTCAATCGAGTGAGCCGGCGACCGCCATTGCATTTTCTGAACTCAGTCAATACCTCACTTTATAAACAAGCATTCCCCCACAGTTCTATGCAACATATTGTAGGTAAAACCATGATTTAGTATTATGAATATCTTTTCGAGTCTATTCCTTGTCGGTATACTGATAAAACTATCCAGCAAATCTTTCTGCTTCTCCGTAAGCCTGTCATCGTACATATCCCGGAAGCATCTTGCCTGTTCAAACATTTCCATGTATACATTGCGGGAATGTTCATCCATCTCAGCCTTTGTCTTCCCGTCTTTTCTGCCGATTCCGAAACGTCCAAGCACCTCCATGATACGTGAGCCCTTCTCTGCACCGAGAACATTATCTCCGTGCTGTCTGTACTTATAGAGAGACTCCGGAATGAAACGAATCTCTCCGAAAGCTGCCGCAACCAACGCTATCCACTGGTCATGCATCACACAATGTTCCGGCACCGCAGTTATAAGTTCCGCCAGTGCACGATTTATCATCATGGCTCCTCCTACAATATTATTCTGTACGAGCAGCTGACTAAGTGATTTTCTCGACGGCGTCATCTTCTGATACTCCACATAGCTGGGAGATATAGTTTTCAACTCCTTATCAACAACCAGTGAGTCACAGTGAACAAGAAGCGGCTTATCATGACCGTAAATCACTTCAAGAGCCTTCATCTCTTCCAGAGACTTCTCCATCTTGTCACCGTTCCAGACATCATCCTGGTCTGACAACATGATGTAATCACTGTCTCCATACTGTTTTTCTGAAATCAGCTTAAGAAAATGTCTTTCAGCACTTCCCGTAGGAGGACTCTGCTGTATAAGTCTGATTCGTCCATTGTGCTTCTCCATCAGCTCATTTACTACTGTCAATGTTTCATCCGACGAACCGTCATCCGACACCACTATGTCGAAATCACTGCAGTTCTGAGCCATAATGGATTCAATTTGCTCTTTAACATACTGCGCACCGTTATAGGTGCATAAAAGGACAGTAATCATTTCGCTTCTCTTTTCTCCATAATCCTTCTGATAATTGTATCATCACCCCATACGGCCTTACTATCGTATGGTCTGTCGGGAAATGCTCCGTACTTAAGTCTTATACTGTACTGATTCTCTCTTATGAATCTTTCAACTCTTTCTGAAAGTTTCTCCGGAAAACCTGAGCAGGCATTGATGATACCTTTATGCTCTGTCTGCTCTATAACTGCAGCAAGCATGTCACAAAATCTGTCATAGTCAATGAAATCCCACTGATTCTGTCCCATAGTAAACGGAAACTCACTGTCACCACGTTTTTCAGCGGCTGTAATCTTGGAGAAGATAGATGAACCGTACTCCGAATTTCCTACTATATAGTAACCTCTGACCCACTGAAACACAGTTTCACTGTTCTTACACAAAAGTTCTATTGCCTGTCTTAAAGCATTTTTCGAGATACCGTAAAGAGACTGTGGATTGCATGGTGTGTCAGGCTTGATTGAGCCCTCAAAAAAACCTATCTCATGCATGGATCCCATAACCGTCATCTGTCTGATGCCACTCTTTATCAGCTTTTCCAGAAATGCATAATGCTTTGGTAAATCCTCTATATGAGATGGATCGTTATGAACAAAACCATTTCTCCATGCTAAATGAAAGCAGGCATCCGGCTCTCCGAAAAACTCATAAGGTTCATCAAGCCCGAAGAGATCAGTGGCTTTTCGCTCCGCTCGCGGGTCAATGTGCTCTACACGGAAATCCGTGGCAACAACTTCATGCCCGTCATCCAATAGCTGTCTCACCAGTCCCTGTCCTATATATCCGTTTGCACCGGTTACAAGTATCTTCATCTAAATCTGTATCTCCAACATTAATTACTTTAATCACAAAGAATGTCCTCTAAAAAGCCTTCAAGGCTGTATCTTTCATACACATCCTTTGCTATATCATGATAAGGGGTTTCAAGGAACTCCTTTGGTATATCGAAATCATCAGGATCATAAATGCAGACATTATCAGGATCGTAAAAGTCCGTATCAAGTACATGCCGGTTGTTGGTTACAAGCTTACATTTATGACCCACCGATTCTATGGTACGCATGCTTAATCCGTTTTGCTGCGGAAATGTATAGTCTACAAAACATCTCGTATGATTGTAAACATCAACTGTGTCCTTCATAGGCAAAGACGCAAAATGAAGCTCACCCGATGCTCCTTTATACAACGGATTTCTCTTTAAAACAGCCTCTTTGATATACTGAAGTCTGGGTACATAAATATAGCTGAATACTTTCTTACCATATCCTTCAGCCACCTTTTTTAGTGCAAGAAGAATCTGCATTCGTCTTGTGTGCATGGAACAAAGAAAGATAAGATCATATTTCTTTTCTTCAGTATCCACACACTCTTCTCTCTTGAAAAACAAAGGTCTGTAATTCCAGTTGTAATTCTCCGAATCAACCGGATCAAAGGTATAAATATCCTGAAAATGAGGATTAATCCTTGTCTGATCGGAAAATGTTGCAACGCTGTCCCACTGATATATCTTGAATCTCGCGTCCTTGAATCTGGTCTTAAGCATCTCTATGACTTCATCAGTCATCCACTGTCCCTTGATAACAAAAACTGTATCAATACCAAGCGGCACATCCTTTGTTTTATCCTCATAATACTCACGCACTATTTTATCCCTAAGCTTCTTAGTATAGAACATAGCAAGCTTTTTCAGGAATCCCTGTGCGTGAATATTGGTATCTATCAGATAAACCTGATTTCCTGATTCCATCAGGCATCTCTCAATATCCTTCTCATAATTATAAAAAAACGGCATAATGAGAAGAATTTTTTTACTTTTTAACTTTATCATTGTAATACTTATCCGAAATGTACTGGCGTATACGAGGGGCAATAAACGTTGCAACATTCATCATATGGTATGCTGCCATGTAGAACTCCTTACCCTTTACTTTGGCATTGTCCATGAATGGAGTCAGCTTAAGATATTTATCATACGCTCGACTGTAATGATTAAGGTTCCCTCTGTTCCATGGACGTTCATCAGATGCATAATGTACTATGTGCGGATGATGCTTAGCCAGATGGAAACTCTCTCTGGACTCTCCTGCGGCATAGGAAGAAGACTTCTCCACAAGTGTAGAGTACCTGAAATAGTAGTAATTGGTTATAAAATCATAAGTCTGACCTATTCTCTTTATACGATCCTTCAGAACGTAGTTTAAAATATCCTGATCATTAAAAGGGAGCTTTCCACCCATTACATTGTAATAATCAAGGCAATCTGATTCCATATTCTCAGAACGCCACAATGAAAGATTGAACAGTATAACACCTGCGTTAAAATAATTATCCTCCTCAGTAAGTCCTATGATATCTTTGACATCTGGATAAATCGTTGGCTCTGCCGCCATGGCAGCTATGCAATTGTTAAGTCTCAGGTTGTAAAGTCCTGACAGACTTCTCAGAACTACCGTATCACAATCCAGATACAATGCCTTGGTAACCGTTTCCGGAAGAATCGACCCCATGAGCAGTCTCGCAAGTGTAGTAATACGAAATCTCCCGGTATCAAGTCCCGGAATTCTGTCCTTAAGCTCCTGCATGAGCCCCTCTATAGGATAAAAGGTCACCTTTCGTCCGTACAGCTTAATCATCTGTCGTACCTTTTCCTTATTCTCCTCGGAAATAGCATCTGACAATATATGAAAAGTAAGCTGTTCTCCTCTATTATGTTCAATCAACGAAACAATGGAGACTGCCATATGCTGACAGTATCCATTATCTGAAGCATATACAATATTCATATCTATATAACACATATGACCGGCTTGTTTAAGCCGGTCAGTTTAACCTGTATTTATGGCAGTATCGATATAACACAGATATCTATCCGTCGGGCTTTTGTCCATATGCAAAAGCGGCTTTTTATCTCGATTTCCACCAAAAAATTTAATTTTATGAGTTACCAAACAGTGCCTTCGGCTTCTCGGTTCCTCTATTCTGCTCTACACGCTTCTTTCCGGCAGCCTCAGCCTCTTCCTTGAAGTAAAGACGGTTAACTGCACTGAAGATACCACGAATTGAAGAACGTGTCACATTGGAAGATATACCTACGCCATAGCTTGTCTTTCCGCTGTCCACATCCAAAAGGTGAATATAGGATACAGCCTTTGCTCCGGAGCCAAGTCCCAATGCATGCTCCTGATAGTCCAAAACCTTGGCATTGATCCCAATCTCATGATTAAGACCTGAAACAACCGCATCGATAGGGCCATTACCAACACCACCGAAAGTCTGCATATTTCCGTGATTCATATAAGTAACATTCGCAAGTGTGGTGTAGCTGTCGTCCTCTCCGTTTTCCGTATCTGTCATGCGGATATTCTTGAAGTGCATCGGTTCCTTCGTCTGAACATATCTTGCATCGAAGATATCGAAGATCTCCTGTGGTGAAACCTCTCCTTCCTGCTCAGAAAGTGCCTGTACATAATCTGCGAACTCTCTCTGCATTCCCTTGGGCAGCTTGTAACCAAACTGGGAATCCATAACAAAGGCAACCCCGCCTTTTCCGGACTGGGAATTGATACGAACGATAGGCTCGTACATTCTTCCGATATCCGAAGGATCGATAGGAAGGTAAGGCACCTCCCAAATCTGGGAATTTCTCTCCTTCATAGCCTGAACACCCTTATTGATGGCATCCTGATGAGAACCCGAAAAAGCCGTAAATACAAGAGCTCCTGCATATGGTGCTCTTGGAGGAATGCTCATCTTTGTACATCTCTCATATACTTCCTTTATAGAATTGATATCTTCAAGATTGAGCTTCGGATCAACACCGTGTGAGAACATATTGTAAGCAAGTGTCAGGATGTCAACATTACCGGTTCTCTCTCCATTACCGAAAAGAGTTCCCTCAACTCTGTCAGCACCTGCCAGCATGGCAAGCTCCGTAGAAGCAACACCTTCTCCTCTGTCATTATGAGGATGAACGGAAACGATCACATGCTCACGATGTTTTAAATGTTTACACATATACTCTATTTGGTCAGCATAAACATTGGGTGTATTCATCTCAACTGTAGACGGAAGATTGATGATAACTTCTCTTCCTTCTCCACACTCCCAGGCATCAAGAACAGCATTGCAGATCTCTGCAGCATAATCCATCTCTGTTCCTGTGAAAGACTCCGGAGAATACTCAAGACGTATTTTTCCGGGGAAGTCCTTTGCGTACTTTTTAACCAAAGCCGTACCCGTAAGGGCGATATCTATGATCTCTTCCTTTGACTTATGGAAAACAACATCGCGCTGTAGAACAGAGGTTGAATTATAAATATGTACGATAGCCTTATCAAGTCCTGTAAGACATTCAAATGTCTTTTCCAGCTGCTCTGCACGACACTGTACAAGCACCTGTACTGTAACATCTGAAGGAATCATCTTACGCTCTATAAGCTGTCTGAGGAAATCGTACTCAATCTGTGATGCAGCCGGAAAACCGACCTCAATCTCCTTGAAACCAAGCTTTACCAACATCTGGAAAAACTCGATCTTCTCCTCAACACTCATCGGGTCAACAAGTGCCTGATTTCCATCACGAAGATCCACCGAACACCATACAGGTGCCTCGGTTATCTCATTGTCAACCCATGTTCTTTCCGGATATTTAAACGCCGGAAATCTTCTGTAACGCTTGTAATTCAACATATGTTATCTCCCTTTCTATCCCGCACCTCCGGTTCCGGATTATATCCGGTGAAACCGTCAGCGCCATATATCAGATTGTTTGAATCTGACACATCCTGTGAAGTTTCTGTCTAAATTACCGCCCTTAGAGAGCTCCCCACATTACTCCATTATATAATCACTTAACAGAGAGAACTAGTCCCCTCTCTTTCATAACATCTATAACCTGATCAACATACTTTTCGCACTTTGAAAGAGTATCGGCCTCCACCATAACTCTTACGAGAGGTTCTGTACCGGATGCGCGAAGAAGTATTCTTCCTGAAGATCCAAGCTCCTCAGTCACCTTATCAACAGCCTTAAGAACCTCTTCATCCTTCTGCGCCATTTCCTTGTCCTGTACCTTGACATTCTTTAGAACCTGTGGAAACACAGTAAACGGTGATGCAAGTTCCTTCAGAGACTTCTTCTTTGCAAGCATGGTCTCCATAACCTTGATTGAAGTAAGAATTCCGTCACCTGTTGTGGCATGACGCATAAAAATGATATGTCCGGACTGCTCTCCGCCGAGAGCGAAACCATTCTGTGACATGTTCTCGTAAACGAATCTGTCACCAACTTTGGTCTTCTCATATTTGATACCGACTTCGTCAAGAGCCTTGTATAATCCGAAGTTTGACATAACAGTGGTAACTATAGTGTCATCCTGAAGCTGACCCTGCTCTTTCATATAGCAGCCGCAAACATACATGATCTGATCACCATCGATGAGATTGCCTTCCTCGTCTACAGCAAGGCATCTGTCTGCATCTCCATCATAGGCAAATCCTACATCACATCCATGTTCACGGACAAAGTTCTGAAGAGATTCGATATGGGTTGAACCGCAATTCTCGTTAATATTTACACCGTTAGGCTCGTTATGAATAACATGTGTATCTGCACCGAGAGCGTCAAATACAGATTTGGCAATAGAAGATGCCGAACCGTTTGAACAGTCCAGTGCCACTTTCTTGCCCTTGAAGCTCTTAGTCGCAAGAGAAATAAGATAACCGATATATCTGTTTCTACCAGCAGCGAAATCCACAGTTCTTCCGACATTTTCTCTTACAGCCAAAGGAACTTCCGGAGTCTTTCCGTCAAGATATGCCTCAATCTTTTCGATAACATCTTCGCCAAGCTTCTCACCATTTCCATTGATAACCTTCAATCCGTTATCATAAAACGGATTGTGTGATGCAGAAATCATGACGCCGCAATCAAAATCCTCTGATCTTGCAACATACGCAACAGAAGGAGTGGTTGTTACGTGAAGAAGATATGCATCTGCCCCTGTTGCTGTGATACCGGCTGCAATAGAATACTCAAACATGTAGCTTGAACGACGGGTATCCTTACCTATTACTATTCTGCAGCGCTCTCCTTCCTTCTTGCCCTGTCCGTAGTACCAGCCAAGGAACTTTCCCACTCGAAATGCACTGTCTGCGGTAAGATTAACATTTGCCTCTCCGCGATAGCCATCTGTTCCAAAATATTTGCCCATAATTCACTCCTATTGTTTTGAAATCCCACACTCTGAACATTCTTTATCGAGCATGAAATCAATAACACTTTCCACACTATGTGTGCTTAATCCTAATCAGCGAAAGGTAAGCCATCTATAATCCCTGTCCGAATTTTCGACCCAACGCATCAATCTGCATTGAGAATCCGTGTCCGGACATCTTAGTATCCAGGAAAGCGATTCCTGTCAATCCTCAGTTTCCTTCAAAGCTTCAAGATATCTCGAAAGTGCATCCTGCCATGTCGGAAGCGGCTTAAATCCATTTTCAACAAGCTTTGACTTATCAAGCCTTGAGTTAAACGGACGAGCTGCCTTACTGAGACCGTACTCAGCTGTTGTCACAGGCAGAACCTCTGTCTTAAGTCCGGCCTGACGATATATCTCCTTTGTAAAATCATACCAGCTGATATAACCGCCCTCATTTGTCGCATGATAGTATCCGTACTTTTCAGTTTCAAGCATGTCTACAAGCAGTACGGATAAATCAAGAGTATAGGTAGGTGTACCGATCTGATCATTAACCACACGAACTGTATCGTGAGTCTTTCCTACATTCAGCATAGTCTTGATGAAATTCTTTCCGTTAAGTCCGAATACCCATGCAATACGAACGATAAAATACTTATCCAGTGTCTCTGAAACAGCAAGCTCTCCGCCAAGCTTTGTTTCACCATAGTAGTTAAGAGGTGCATAGTCTTTGCAATCCGCCTTCCATGGCTCAGTACCCTGTCCGTTGAATACATAATCCGTTGAAATGTAGATCATCTTCGCATCAAGCTTTTTGGCAACGTCAGCGATATTCTTCGCTCCGTCAATGTTTATGGCCTTTACCTTATCCTTTTTATCTTCATCCTCGGCTAGGTCAACTGCTGTCCATGCCGCGCAATGCACGATGACATCGGGAGCAGCCTCTGTTATAACACGGTCAACCTGCTCACGGTCTGTGATATCCATGGAAACATATGGCATCCCGGTTACCGCACTACCATCCTGAATTCCACTGTAAACAGCCTCTATTCCGGAACCTATTCCCTCGTGACCTCTCCTTGCAAGTTCATTCATGACATCATGGCCAAGCTGTCCGCAGACACCTGTAACAAATACTTTCAAACTTTTTCTCACTTTCTTTTTATGTAACTTAAGCGCAGGAGTGCAACAAACACCCTGCGCTATCTCTTTAAAGGAATGACTTATCAATCTGTAAGTCCCTTACCCTTTACATACATTTTGTCAAAATAGCTCTCATACTCACCGGAAATGATATGCTCCCACCACTCCTTGTTGTTGAGATACCAGTCAATGGTTACAGGGATACCTGTATCAAATGTAAACTCAGGCTTCCATCCAAGCTCTGTCTCCATCTTTGTAGGATCCATAGCATATCTCTGATCATGACCCGGTCTGTCCTTAACGTACTCAATGAGTGACTCAGGCTTTCCGAGTGCCTTAAGGATAGTCTTAACAACCTCAAGGTTTGTTCTCTCGTTGTGCCCGCCGATATTGTAAACCTCACCAACCTTTCCGTTACGAACGATAAGGTCGATAGCCTTACAGTGATCTGTTACATAGAGCCAGTCACGAACATTGGCACCGTTTCCGTATACCGGGATCTTCTCATCGTTAAGCGCTCTTGAGATAACAAGCGGAATAAGCTTCTCAGGGAAGTGATATGGTCCGTAGTTGTTTGAGCATCTTGAAATGGTTGTAGGAATACCGAATGTTCTGTGGTATGCCATAACAAAAAGGTCTGCTGATGCCTTTGATGCAGAGTATGGTGAAGATGCCTTGATCTTGTTATCCTCTGTGAAGAAAAGGTCAGGTCTGTCAAGTGGAAGGTCTCCGTATACCTCATCAGTTGATACCTGATGATATCTCTTGATTCCGTACTCCTTACATGCATCAAGAAGTGTAACTGTTCCGCCTACGTTTGTCTTAAGGAAGATTCCCGGATCAGCCACTGAACGGTCCACATGAGACTCTGCTGCAAAGTTAATGATTACATCAGGCTTCTCCTCTTCAAAAAGTCTGAAGATAAACTCTCTGTCAGCGATATCTCCCTTTACAAACTTATAGTTTGGCTTGCCCTCAAGTGGTGCAAGTGTCTCAAGATTTCCTGCATAGGTAAGTGCATCAAGGCAGATCCACTGATCATCAGGATAAGTATTAACAGCAAAATGCATGAAGTTGCCGCCGATAAAACCGGCGCCGCCTGTTACTATATATTTCATCTGATTCTCCATTCTATATGCCGACCACAGTGATCAGCCATATGTAACGTATTGTATTCTGTAATGCAGAAGGGCTCCACTCTGACCCATGATAAAAACATGGCATCACCATAATCAGAACCGGAAGCCAGCCGCATATATCACTCTGTAAGCTTATCTACATACTTACCGTCAAGGATATCCTTGAGATATCGTCCGTACTCATTCTTCTTGTACATCTCATAAGCTTCCTGAACCTTCTCAGCGTCAATCCAGCCATTAAGGTAGGCAATCTCTTCAAGACATGCGATCTTACGATGCTCATGAGTCTCAATGGTATGAACGAAGTTTGTAGCATCAACAAGAGACTCCTGGGTACCGGTGTCAAGCCATGTAAAGCCCTGTCCGAGAAGAGTCACATCAAGTTCACCATCCTCAAGATAGATTCTGTTAAGGTCTGTGATCTCAAGCTCACCTCTTGCTGAAGGCTTAAGGTTCTTTGCATACTCAACGACCTTATTGTCATAGAAATAAAGACCTGTCACACAGTAATTGGACTTAGGATGCTCAGGCTTCTCTTCAATAGAAATAGCCTTTCCATTCTTATCAAACTCAACGATACCAAATCTCTCAGGATCGTCAACATAATATCCGAAAACTGTAGCACCTGACTTCTTTGAAGCAGCACTTCTGAGAAGCTTTTTAAAACCGTGTCCTGAGAAAATGTTATCTCCGAGGATCATGGCTACTGAGTCATCACCAATAAACTCTGCACCAAGTATAAATGCCTGTGCAAGTCCGTCAGGAGACGGCTGTACTTTATATTCAAGATTGATTCCAAACTGACTACCGTCTCCAAGAAGTTCCTTGAATCTCGGTGTATCATTTGGAGTAGATATAAGCAGAATGTCACGAATGCCAGCATTCATAAGAACGCTGAGCGGATAATAGATCATCGGCTTGTCATAAATCGGAAGTAACTGTTTTGAGGTTACCTTTGTAAGCGGATATAATCTCGTACCGGAACCACCGGCAAGTATAATTCCCTTCATAAATGCTCCTTTTACTATCAGGTATGATAAAGCCCCCTCAAATTTGGGCATAGTTCACCCGACATGTATACATACTTTTTGAATTTTAACACAATAGGTACATATATACAAATCTAAATTTTATTAACTATAAAAATACAGAACGGCACCGGCTCACCCGATTGATTTTGCATGGTGTTAAAAAGTCCGGTTCGGATTGTACCGTTATACCTCCCGATACCTGTTTTACCTGTCAGATATACCATTAAGCCATACTCTCTTACACGCATCTCTTCAATTGTATTACGTCACTGTTGCCTTCAATAATCTTGATTAGCAGGAATTGTCATGTTATAGTCTCCTAAAATTAATCAGCAAACGTCATTATTCTATAAATAGAAGAAAGAAGAAATATATGTCTGAAAAAAAAGCATTGATTGCAATGAGCGGAGGAGTTGACAGTTCTGTTGCCGCCGCTCTCATGTGTGAAGCAGGTTTTGACTGCATTGGTGTAACCATGAAATTATATGATAGAGACTCCTCGGCAAACTGCCGCGATAACACATGCTGTACTCTGGAGGACACAGAGGATGCCCGACAGGTTGCCGACAGCCTTGATATGCCCTACTACGTCTTCAACTTCACAGAAGACTTTGACAGGCAGGTTATCGAGCGATTCGTGAAGACCTATCAGGCCGGAGGAACTCCAAATCCCTGTATTGAATGCAATCGCTATATGAAGCACGAAAAGCTTTATCACAAAGCCAAAGACCTTAACTGCGATTTCATTGTCACAGGTCACTACGCGCGCATAGAGCAGGATCCCGGCACCGGTCGCTGGCTTCTCAAGAAGTCCAGAAACATATCCAAAGATCAGAGTTACGTTCTGTACTTCATGAATCAGGAACAGCTCGCTCACACAAAGTTTCCTCTAGGTGATTTTGCTTCCAAAGATGAGGTGCGTGCCGAAGCAGAGAAACACGGATTTATAAATGCCCACAAACATGACTCACAGGACATCTGTTTTGTAGATGGTGATTACGGTGATTTCATCGAAGACTACACCGGAGAAACATTTGAACCCGGAAACTTCGTAGATACCGAAGGCAATGTCCTCGGGCAGCACAAGGGAATCATCCGCTACACTGTAGGGCAGCGCAAAGGCCTGGGTCTCGCACTCAAGCAGCCTATGTACGTGTGCGACAAGGACATGGAGAAAAATGAAGTCATCCTGACTGTAGGGCCTGAACTTTACTCAAAAGCACTCATCGCTGAAGACTTCAACTGGATACCTTTTGACACTCCGAAAGAGCCTGTAAAAGTCACCGTAAAAACACGTTACAAGGCAAAGGAAGTTCCTGCAACCGCAGAGGTTCTGCGAGATAAAAACGGAATTGCCACAGGACAGGTAAAAATCACATTTGATACTCCGGAACGTGCTGTCGCCATAGGTCAGGCAGTAGTTCTCTATGACGGTGATGTGGTAGTGGGCGGAGGAACCATAGTAAAATCCATAAAGTGATACGGGTGAGTATATCTTTCCATAACTTTCATGACAGATACCAAAAATGCAATATGTTCGCATAAATTTATTATTTCATAATTAATAAAAGCCTGTATTTCCAACACACTATCATGTTGAAAATACAGGCTTTTTAATATTCTTTAATAATATGACGTGAGGGTCAAAAGTATTTGCCACTCACTGATTAGCGCCAACGCACACATTCGTGTGCAATGTGCTGCTGAACACTCATAACTCACGTCCTTTTGCTATGCAAAACGACTACGTTATTCGTGTTCGGGCGGGTCATAAAGTCTCAAATCAACGTGCAAGCACGTGATTTGGTACTTTTGAC
>NZ_FOPH01000010.1 GCF_900113415.1 Oribacterium sp. WCC10
TATCCCATCGCAAGAGTAAGACCCCTTGAAGACTACGAGGTAGATAGGGCTAAGCTGTAAGTGCTGTAAAGCATTCAGGTGATAGTTACTAATAGGTCGAGGGTTTGACCAATGTGGTTTGGTTGCTGGATAACAGATGGATTACTGAGAATAAGTTATTTGCATTCGGTACGCAGTTTTCAAGGCACGATACTTCTTTTGATCTTCGATTAAAAGAGTCGCACGGCTTTGGGCAGTTAAAGGGAGTCGGAAAGATTCCTACAAATTAAAACATATTCCTTCATAGCTCAGTCGGTAGAGCACGCGGCTGTTAACCGCGGTGTCGTTGGTTCGAGTCCAACTGGAGGAGTTGTGCCGGTATAGCTCAGTTGGTAGAGCAACTGATTTGTAATCAGTAGGTCTTCGGTTCGAGTCCGAATCCCGGCTTTATCTTGAAAATCCAAGATGATGGAACCGTAGCTCAGTTGGTTAGAGCAGTCGGCTCATAACCGATCGGTCCAGGGTTCGAGTCCCCGCGGTTCCATTTAAGAGATAATCTTTATTGATTATCTCTTTTTTTGTATTTATCATGAGCCTCACTAATAATCAGAAATACATATAGCCGGAGCTGTCGAAAAAAATCCAACAACTCCGGCTTATTTTAACATCTTTTTCTGAGTTATCTTTTATTCTGAAAACTGAAGTTTAGTTCTTTTCAACTTATAACGCTTTTACGGCATTCTTTCCACTGTTCTTCACCATATAGAGTGCCTTGTCAACACGCATAAGCGTATCATATATCTTTTCATTTGGGATATACTCCGTAACTCCAAAACTCATAGAAATCCGGCGACTCTCTTTAAATTGCATTTCCTGAACAGCAATACGCAATACTTCTGCAAAAGATGATGCCTCCTGAACATTTATATCAGGAAGAAGTATCATAAATTCTTCTCCTCCCCAGCGTCCCAGAGATGCCGCAGGATGCAAACGTTCGATGGTACTTTGAATAACATAAGTCGCAGTCTTCAAAACATTATCACCCTCAGCATGACTGTAAACATCATTTATCTGCTTGAAATCATCAATATCCATCATTATCAGCGACCATGTTTTACCGCACTTGCTCGACAGGAAACACTCATCAATCTTTCTGGTTATTTCACCACGATTATAAACACCTGTAAGCGCATCTGTTGTAGCCTGTTTCAGCAGAATCGTAAGCTGTTCATTGGCATCCTGTAGTTCACCGGTCATGGTATTGATAAAACTCGCCAGACGGCTTGCAAGAGAGAGTACACCGGAATCTGTATCAGTATACCCGCATTCAGGATGATTTGTAATTTCACCTTCTCTCATTGATACAACTACCAACGAAAGATTATTAAGATACGTCTTTCCCTGATACCTTAGTATCTCTCCAAGAAAACACGCTCCCGACATAGGGGCAATTGTAAAGAATGGAGAAATGTCTATACTTGCGTCCTCACCCCAAAACAGCTTTCGTCCAAGACAATTGCACATAATCAGTACTTCCGGTCTGAAATCTGCAGTTGCCTTAACCTGTGCCCGAACATCCTGTCTTATAGCCTCCGGATCTCCATAAGAAAATCTTACTGTGCTTCCTTCAGGCACAAAAGAAGACATAACTATAGCTCCGTTTTCTGTACTGCTTTTTGCATGACGGATGTAAGTATCTCCATTAGGTTCTGTGATCTCAAAAGGAAACTCCAGGGCATTGTAGAAAAAATTCCTGTCATTAGGTATCTTCAGATATCGCTTGTAGATATTGTAGGCCGGTTCATCATTAAGCGTGTATATCACATCTTCAACAGAATGAGTCACCTTTATTGGAAAACCTATATGTTTCCATCCGTTGACGCGACTCGTCATGATATGAAGATCCGTTCCGCAATAAGTTGTAATAAGAAATGCATCTATCATGGAGTGATCATCGCTGGACGCAACATAGGACGGACATCCGTCATCACTGACCGCAACACCTCCGAAGATGGAAATGCTTTCCGGCAGTTCATCCAAAACATCCATAAGAGAAAACATCTTTTCCCAGGTTAATGCTGAGATTACCTCTATACCACATAGATTTGGCTTCGTAAATATTTCTTTTCGGAGTATCTCTTTGGTCGTTTCCGGATCTTCCATAGACAGAAGCCTTATCTCTGCATCACTGTTTTTATCTTCAAATACTGTTAGTGTTACAGTAAAGGAATTCTCTGTTATCTTTTGATCTGCTATTACACCGGCACCCGAAAAAACGGCAAATGCCACATCCGGGAGTATTTCTCTGAAAAGCCCTGTTATCTCCTGATAAACAGGATATGATTCCGGCATAGCATCGTATCTCTGAAAAATGTGCGCAATAGCCTTATGATTATCTTTTTCAAGCTCTTTCTTCCATTCAAATAAGGTTTCTCTGAGCTCTTCCTTATTCGTATATATCGTCTGTATCTGTTTCATTGAATGACATAATCCTCTCAAAAGCCATTTTGCCACTACTACAATTCTTTTCGACAAAATGTTCCGGTAATATAAAACTGTTTAATTCTAAATAAATACATAAACAAATGTATTTTACCTTCATATACGATTTCTAACCGGCTTTTGTTAGCAGTATCTCTTGCAGAGTGCTAACAGCGGTGTTATACTACATTTCGTTGATCATACTAACTAAGATGTTTGACAGAAATGTGAATTGGTTAGAATCACATTTTCCGGAACTTATCAAAAAGTACCGGATTATGTAGATTATCGGTACATCAAATAATTAAGTATCTGTCTGGTGATACATTGTAAAACCGCGAAGATT
This sequence comes from Oribacterium sp. WCC10, assembly GCF_900113415.1. Taxonomy (GTDB): domain Bacteria; phylum Bacillota; class Clostridia; order Lachnospirales; family Lachnospiraceae; genus Oribacterium. The sequence continues at coordinate 2,807 of NZ_FOPH01000010.1, forward strand.
CATAACTCTTATTGCAAAGTATATGCATGATACCTAATTCAAGTTGTGCCGGCATAAACATTATCCTGTACATCATAACAATTATTAGAGAGGTGTTTTTAATGTCTAAGAAGGGTTCATTATCAATCAATTCTGAGAATATTTTTCCTATCATAAAGAAGTGGATGTATTCTGATCAGGATATTTTTGTACGTGAAGTAATTTCTAATGCCTGCGATGCCATCACCAAGCTTGACAAGCTTAGTCTCATCGGTGAGTGGACAAAGCCTTCCGACTACAAGGGAAGAGTAGATGTTATCGTAGATTCAGATAAGCGTACCGTTACATTCAAGGATAACGGTATCGGAATGACTGAGGAAGAGGTTGATAAATACATCAATCAGATCGCTTTTTCAGGTGCAACAGATTTCATTAACACATATAAAGACAAGGCTAATGATGATCAGATCATCGGACACTTCGGTCTTGGTTTCTATAGCGTATTCATGGTTGCCGACAAGGTTGAGATTGAAACTCTTTCCTATAAGGAAGGTGCTAATGCAGTTCACTGGACATGCAGCGGCGGAACAGATTTTGAGATTACAGACAGCAGTAAGACAGACATCGGTACAGTGATTACACTTCATCTCAATGATGACGCACTCAAGTATGATAATGAGTGGGCAATGAGAGAGATTATTGATAAGTATTGTTCTTTCATGCCTGTAGAGGTATACATCACCAAGCTTCCTAAGGATTCTGAAACTATCGATGCAGACAGGAAGCTTGATTCCGATATTGTTCTTGAGGAGATCCCTGAGAAGACAGAGACAGACAAGGATGGCAAGGAGACAAAGACTCCAGCTCAGGTAAAGATTGAAAAGCGTCCTGTACTTCTCAATGACACACATCCGCTTTGGACAAAGTCACCAAGCGAATGCAAGAAGGAAGACTATATTGAATTCTACCACAAGGTATTCCACGATTATAAGGAGCCTCTGTTCTGGATTCACCTCAACATGGATTATCCATACAACTTAAAGGGTATCCTTTATTTCCCTAAGATCAACATGGAGTACGAGTCAGCAGAGGGAACCATCAAGCTCTACAACAATCAGGTATTCGTTGCTGACAATATCAAGGAAGTTATCCCTGAGTATCTTATGCTCCTTAAGGGTGTTATCGATTGTCCGGATCTTCCTCTTAATGTTTCAAGATCTCAGCTTCAGAATGATGGTTTTGTGAAGAAGATTTCTGATTATATCACAAAGAAGGTTGCCGACAAGCTTTCAGGCATGTGCAAGGTAGACCGTGAGAATTATGAAAAGTATTGGGATGATATTGCTCCATTCATAAAGTATGGTTGCCTCCGTGATGACAAGTTCTGTCAGAAGATGACTGACTACATCCTCTTCAAGGATATTAACGGAAAGTATCTGGCTCTTCCTGAGTGCCTCGAAGTAAACAGAATAGATGTTGAAAAGGACACTGCTGAAAGTGAGAATGCTGATGCCAAGACAGAGGAAAACACAGATACTGTAGTTGAGTCAGAGGATAATGCTTCTGATAAGGCTAAGGAGGAGAAGAACAAGGTCATCTACTACGTTACAGATGAGGTTCAGCAGAGCCAGTATATCGCAATGTTCAAGAATGCAGGTAAGGATGCCGTAGTTCTTCCAGAGCGTATCGACCAGCCTTTCATTTCTGAACTTGAGGCTAAGAATCAGGGCGTTCACTTCAGAAGAATCGATGCAGACCTCACTGATGAGTTCAAAGCAGAGATATCTGATGATGAGCAGAAGAACCTTGATGAAAAGTCAAAGACTCTCGAAACCGGGATCAGAAATGCTACAAAGAAGGAATCCCTCACTGTCAAGCTTCAGAAGATGACTCAGGATAAGACTGCTGCCATGCTTTCAATCTCTGAGGAAGGCCGTCGTATGAACGACATGATGAAGATGTATGCAATGCAGGGTATGGGAATGGGCGCTATGCCTGTTCAGGAAACTCTCATCCTTAACACAGAACATCCACTTGTTAAGTTCCTTATGGAGAATGGTGAGGATTCAGGTAAGAAAGAGACCATCGATCTCATTTCCGAGCAGCTGTATGATCTTGCAAGAATCCAGCAGTCACCACTTCCTGCTGAAGAGATGGCAAAGTTCATTGAGAGATCAAATGACATCCTTTTGAAGATGGCAGAGTAAATCCGAATAACACGCCGGTTAATACATTTATAATTATAATCCGTATTGTTTCTGACTCCAGTCCCTGAAACAGTACGGATTTCTTTTACTTAAAATGCCCTCCGGAAATGTCAAATAAATATCAATCCCATGACTATCGGGCCTGTTGTTGTGTCAATGCAATATAATTCCAAATTAGCATCTTAAATTCTGTAATATTACAGCGTTTTTACAGACTTGACGGAGATATTTGCATTTAATATAATTCTGAGTGTTGCCATTATAGGATTACGTTGAAAGGGATTTGAGGATGAAGCGAATGGGATTTTCTGATACTGTTCACTGCGAAGCATTTTCTGCCCTCATATCATCCGGTCTGCATGTTCTTCATGCGATTTTCTGCGCGTCTGTTTTTGCGTATGTTTCTATCGGAAATGGTGTAATCTGCCGTAATGCAATCAAGAATATAGTGTAACCTAAGGGGAACAGCTTTATGCTGTTCCCCTTTTCTGTTATGTGAAAAAGGAGAATTATGAGAAAAGTTGCTGTCATCATGGGAAGCGATTCTGATCTTCCTGTTGTAGAAAAAGGCATTTCTGTACTCAAGGACTATGGCGTTCCTGTAGAGGTGCATGTTTACAGTGCACACAGAACACCTGAGGAAGCCGCTGAGTTTTCAAAATCAGCAAGAAAGAACGGATTTGGCGTCATCATTGCTGCTGCCGGCATGGCTGCACATCTTGCAGGTGCCATCGCTGCCAACACAACACTTCCCGTCATCGGTATCCCTTGTTCATCTAAGGTGATGGATGGCATGGATGCACTTCTTTCCACAGTTATGATGCCACCCGGAATTCCTGTTGCCACAGTTGGTGTCAACACAGCAAAGAATGCGGCGCTTCTTGCGATAGAAATCCTTGCTGTGGAAGATGAGAGCCTTGCCAACAAGCTGCAGGCTGAACGTGATGAAAATCACAGGAAGATCATCGAGAAAAATGCGGCTATAGAAGCTCAGTTCAACTAATTTTTTTGATTTATTTATTAAGGAGATTTATGGGTAAACTTCATGAGGAGTGCGGTGTTTTTGGTATTTATTCAAGAACCACCAAGCCATTAGCACGTCTTACATACTACGCACTTTATGCTCTGCAGCACAGAGGTCAGGAATCTGCAGGTATCGTTGTTAACGATGAGGGTCTTTTCCGTTTCCGCCGTGAACTTGGTCTCGTTAGTGAGGCTATGCCGTCAAGTGAGATAGAGCGTCTCGGCAACGGTCAGATGGCGGTAGGTCACGTACGCTACGCCACCAGCGGAATAACCAATCGTATCAACACTCAGCCTATAGTTGTTAATCATGTTAAAGGCCGTATGGCGCTTTGCCACAACGGCAATCTGGTTAATTCTTATGAACTTCGTTCTGAGCTTGAAATGAACGGCTGTATCTTCCAGTCAACTACAGATACAGAAGCTATCTCATATATCATAACAAGAGAACGTATCAAAACCGGTTCTATCGAACAGGCGGTTAACAATGCTCTCGATAAGCTTCATGGAGCATATTCTCTTGTAATCATGTCTCCGTCTAAGCTCATCGCAGCAAGAGATGAGCATGGTTTCCATCCTCTCTGCTATGGAAAACTTGAGGACGGTTCTGTTGTTTTTGCCAGCGAGTCCTGTGCTATCGAGGCGGTAGGCGGAAAGCTGGTTCGCGATGTAGAACCGGGCGAGATCATAGTTGTGGATCACAACGGAATCCGCTCGATCAAGGATCATTGCAATAAAGTAAAGCGCTCGATGTGCGTTTTCGAATATATCTACTTTGCCCGTCCGGATTCCATTCTTGACGGAGCTTCAGTACATGAAGCACGTGTACAGGCAGGTCGTTATCTCGCACAGGAACATCCTGTTGATGCCGATGTCGTTATCGGTGTACCCGATTCCGGCCTTGACGCCGCAGTCGGTTACTCACGTGAGTCCGGCATTCCTTATGGTATCGGTCTTCTCAAGAACAAATATATCGGTCGTACCTTCATCGCTCCTGGCCAGACCGAGCGTGAAAACCTCGTACGAATCAAGCTCAATGCCATTCGTTCCGAGATAGAAGGTAAGAGAGTTATCCTTGTAGATGATTCGATAGTTCGCGGAACAACAAGTGAACGACTGGTACGTATAGTAAGAGAAGCCGGCGCAAAGGAAGTTCATATGCGAATAACAGCACCTCCGTTTATGAACCCATGCTATTACGGCATAGATATTGATTCCCGTGACAATCTCATCGCCTGTCATCATTCAGTGGAAGAAACAGCAAAGATTATCGGTGCTGACTCCCTCGGATACATCTCGGTTGAAAATGTAATCAAGATAGCGGATCCTACAGGTCAGAAAGGTTTCTGTACCGCCTGCTTCGACGGAAAGTATCCTACTGAGATTCCTTCCGTAACTTCAAAGAACCGCTTTGAAGAGAAGATCTCAAAGGAGTGGAGAGACCAGCATACTATTAAGTCTTCTGAGCATATTTCAGACGGCGAGTATATCGAGAAATTTGATGATTGATAACAAAACTCTGACAAAATCATCTTTTCAATAGAGTCTTTCACATTATCCGTTTTTTACAAACTTAAATACGGCGTCATCCTTTCATAATCAAAATATGCATAGAGTGACGCCTCTTATAAAGGAGTAATCATGAATACAAAGAGCTATAGCGAAGCATACAAGGATGCAGGTGTTGATATCACAGCAGGATACAAGTCCGTTGAGCTTATGAAGCAGTATGTTGCAAAGACCATGACCGAAGGCGTTTGTTCAGGTCTCGGTGGTTTCGGTGGCCTCTTCGAGCTTCCTGAGGGCTATAAGCACCCTGTTCTTGTTTCCGGCACAGACGGTGTAGGAACAAAGCTTAAGATTTCATTTCTTATGGAGAAATATGACACTGTTGGTATCGACTGTGTTGCCATGTGTGTAAATGATGTCATCTGCTGTGGTGCAAAACCGCTTTTCTTCCTGGACTACATTGCATGCGGTAAGAATGTTCCTGAAAAGATCGCTGACATCGTCAAAGGTGTTGCCGAGGGCTGCGTACAGAGTGACAGCGCTCTCGTAGGTGGCGAGACAGCAGAGATGCCAGGTTTCTATCCTGAAGACGAATTCGACCTTGCAGGTTTCTCCGTTGGTATCGTTGATAAGGACAATATAATCGACAACAACTCAATGAAGGAAGGTGATGTCGTTATCGCCCTTCCAAGCTCCGGTGTTCATTCCAATGGTTTCTCACTGGTAAGAAAGGTTTTTGATATCGATAACATCAGCAAGGAAGAGCTTACAAAGCCACTTGCAGATCTTGACGGCAAGTCTCTTGGAGAGGCACTTCTCACACCTACAGTAATCTACGTAAAGCCTGTTCTCAAGCTTCTTGAGAGTGTTAAGGTCAAGGGCATCAGCCATATCACAGGCGGAGGTTTCTACGAAAACATCCCAAGATCTATTCCTGACGGCTTCGGTGCAAAGATCAAGATGGACGATGTAAAGGTCCTTCCTATATTCAGGCTCATCCAGAAGACCGGTGACATCTCAACACGTGATATGTTCAATACCTACAACATGGGTGTTGGAATGAGCGTTGTGGTTTCAAAGGAAGATGAGGAAACGGCACTTAAGGTTCTCAGAGAGAACGGTGTAGAGGCTTATCACCTCGGCGAGATCGTAAAGTCAGAGGACAAGGTAATTCTCGAGTAATCAGTATTTCATTACTATACTTTCCAATGTTTATATGCATGAGTAAGAACACTCTCTTATGCATTTCATATCTATAATTTCGGAGGACAATTATGGCAACATATGACGTAGCAAATCTCGGTGATCTTCTTAAAAACAATGAATATCCCGGCCGAGGAATCGTGATTGGCAAGTCAGAGGATGGAAGATCCATCGCCATCGCATACTTCATCATGGGTCGTTCAGCGAACTCAAGAAACCGTGTATTCACAGAGGATGGTGACACAGTGACCATTTATCCTGCTGATTCCAGCAAGGTTGAGGATCCAAGCCTAATCATATACAGCCCGATAAGAAAGATAGGCGACAATCTCATTGTTACAAACGGTGACCAGACTGACACCATCTATGATTTCATGAAGGACGGCAATACCTTTGAGGAGGCTCTCGAGACAAGAGAGTTTGAGCCGGACGGTCCAAACTGGACTCCCAGAATCAGCGGTGTAGTTACCCTCGATGATTCAGAGAGCTACAAGATGTCCATCCTTAAGTCACAGGACGCTGACGGTACTGATTGTGCGAGATATACATTCTCATACAAGCTCCAGAATGGTCTCGGCCATTTCATTCACACCTACAAGGAGAATGGCAATCCTATCCCTACCTTCGAGGGTGAGCCAGAGCGCGTAGCCATCCCGAACACAGCAGAAGAGCTTAAGCAGCTTATCTGGAACAATCTTAACGAAGAGAACAAGATTTCTCTTTACGTTCGCTATATAGACATTACCGGCGGAAACATCGAGAACAAGCTGGTTAACAAGTTTGAAAAGATCAATTGACAGCATCAAATCAGATTGGCATCTTTACGTCAGAATTAAATGATAAAACTTGAGTTTACAGAGGAGAACACCTATGAAAGAATTTGAATTAAAGTATGGAATGAATCCAAATCAGAAGCCTGCAAAGATCTACATGCATGACGGATCAGAGCTTCCTATCGAAATCCTGAACGGTCGTCCCGGTTACATTAATTTCCTGGATGCTCTAAACAGCTGGCAGCTTGTTTCAGACCTTAAGGAAGCAACAGGTCATGTGGCTGCTGCATCTTTCAAGCACGTTTCTCCTTCAGGTTCTGCCATAGGCAGAAAGCTTTCAGACAAGCTTAAGAAGGCCTGCTTCGTGGATGACATCGAGGGACTTGATGATTCACTTCTTGCATGTGCTTATGCCAGAGCCCGCGGTGTTGACAGAATGTCTTCCTACGGTGACTTCATCGCTCTTTCAGATATCTGCGATGCGACAACTGCAAGGATCATTCATCGTGAGGTTTCCGACGGTGTTATCGCTCCGGGATACACAGATGAGGCCCTTGAGATTCTTAAGTCAAAGAAGAAGGGCGCTTATAATGTCATAAAGATCGATCCTTCATACAAGCCTGCTGCCGCAGAGCACAAGCAGGTATTCGGTGTGACCTTCGAACAGGGCAGAAATGACTACAAGGTTACGGATGAGGCATTTGCAAATATCGTAACAAAGAATAAAGACATCCCTGAAGAAGCCCGTCTCAATATGACTATCGCCCTTATCACTCTTAAGTATACTCAGTCAAACTCAGTAGCTTATGCCGAGGATGGTCAAACCATAGGTGTCGGTGCCGGACAGCAGTCAAGAATCCACTGCACACGTCTCGCAGGCGACAAGGCTGACCACTGGCATCTCCGTCAGAGTGACAGAGTTCTCGATCTTCCTTTCAAGGATGGTCTGAGAAGAGCTGATCGTGACAATGTTATCGACGTTTATCTCTCAGAGGAGTGTGATGATGTTCTCGCTGATGGCGCATGGCAGCAGTACTTCACTGAGCAGCCGGCACCTTTCACAAGAGCCGAGCAGAAGGCATATCTTTCTAAGCTCACAGGTACAGCTCTTGGTTCGGATGCATTCTTCCCGTTTGGCGACAATATCGAGCGTGCACGTAAGTCCGGTGTTTCCTATGTGGCTGAGCCGGGCGGATCTATAAGAGATGATCATGTAATAGATACTGCGGATAAGTATGATATGGTGGTTTGCTTCACCGGTATGAGACTGTTCCATCATTGATTGTGAAATGGGCCGAGAAAATGCCCGGGCGGGCGCCGGCTCACTCGATTGATATCACATCCTGCTCGTCATGTTCGTACTGAACGCACTTTGATAAGTGCGTTCAGATACGTACATTTCTTCGCAGTCTGTGCTCTCAACTCGCAAGCCTTGGCTCCCATCCCGTACATTTTCTCTCACACAGTTTATACCGATAATTCGGTAATAACTAACAACCTGATATTAAACGGAGAAGCAAAGTAATTATGAATAATAAAACGAAAATTGCGGTGTTGGTCAGTGGCGGCGGTACTAATCTGCAGGCGCTGATTGATGCAGAGAAACGCGGGGAGATTCCTGACGGAGAGATTACCTTGGTGATTGGTTCAAGGCCCGGGATCTATGCTCTTGAGAGGGCTGAGAATGCAGGAATAAAGCATGAGGTTGTTGAGAAGGATGAGGAGAGGCTTATAAGTGTTCTTGAAGACAACGGTATCGAGCTTATCATCCTTGCGGGATACCTTACTATTCTCAGTGAGAATTTCACAAAGAAGTATGCTGACAGAATCATTAACATTCATCCTTCACTTATCCCTAGTTTTTGCGGAAAGGGTATGTACGGGCTGAAGCCTCACGAGGCGGCTCTTGCAAGGGGTGTTAAGGTTACCGGCGCCACGGTTCATCTTGTTAATGAGATTCCCGATGGCGGACGTATCCTTCTTCAGAAGGCCGTAGACATTGAGCCCGGTGATACTCCGGAGGTTCTTCAGAAGCGTGTTATGGAACAGGCTGAGTGGAAGCTGCTTCCGAAAGCCGCTGAGATGATGAGCCTGGAAATACGGGAAGCGAAAGCATAACCTCGATAATTTTTTAATGGGTCGAGAAAATGCCCGGGTGACACCCATCCCGGACATTTTTTCTCACATTTCAAATACTGAAATATAGTTTAGTAATTAATCATATACCTGTCGTGTCAAACAGACTCGTATATGTTTTCGGAGGTAAGTTATGAAGATAGGTGTTGTAGGTGGCGGCGGTCGTGAGCACGCCATCATTAAGACATTAAAGAAGAATGCTTCTATCGAGAAGATTTATGCGATTCCGGGTAACGGAGGAATTGCAAAGGACGCCGAGTGCGTTCCTGATATAAAGGCTACCGATGTTGCTGCTGTTGTAAATTTCTGCAAGGATAAGGCTCTCGACTACGTGGTGGTTGCTCCGGATGATCCTCTTGTCGCGGGTACTGTTGATGCTCTCAAGGAGGCAGGCATACCTGCTTTCGGTCCTGAAGCAAAAGCTGCCATCATCGAAGGTTCAAAGGTTTTCTCCAAGAACCTCATGAAGAAGTACAACATACCGACTGCTGCTTACGAGGTCTTTAATGACATCGAAAAGGCAGAAGAGTACGTTAAGACCTGTCCGATTCCTACAGTTATAAAGGCTGACGGTCTTGCGCTTGGTAAAGGTGTTATCATTGCAGAGACGCGCGAAGAGGCTCTCGATGGTATCAAGACCATCATGGAAGATAAGAAGTTCGGCGCTTCCGGTGATCAGATAGTTATCGAGGAATTCCTTGAGGGACCTGAGGTTTCTGTTCTCAGCTTCACAGACGGCAAGGTTGTGGTTCCCATGATCTCATCCATGGATCACAAGCGTATCAACGACAACGACGAGGGGCTCAACACCGGCGGCATGGGTACCATAGCACCAAACCCATACTACACTGAAGATGTAGCAGCTGAGTGTATGGAAAAAATATTCAAGCCAACCATCGAGGCCATGAATAAAGAAGGACGAACATTTAAGGGTTGTCTCTACTTTGGTCTCATGATCACAAAAGATGGTCCCAAGGTCATCGAATACAACTGCCGTTTCGGAGATCCCGAAACTCAGGTTGTACTTCCGCTTCTTGATTCAGATCTCCTCACCATCATGCAGGCTACAACAGACGGTACGCTTGCAGAAACTGAGGTTAAATGGAAGAAAGGCTCTGCCTGCTGCATCGTTGAGGCATCCGGCGGATATCCTCTTTCCTACAAGTCAGGCTATGAGATCACCGGTGTGGATGAAGTTGATAATGTCTATGTTGCAGGCGCCGATCTCAAGGACGGAAAGCTCTACACCCACGGCGGAAGAGTCCTCGGAGTGGTTGAGACAGCACCTACCCTTAAGGAAGCCATTGATAAGGCATACGAGAGTGCATCAAAGGTTACATTCCAGGATATGCACATGAGAAAAGATATAGGCCAGCGAGCACTCAAAGCACTTCAATAACAGTGATTTTTTATATTGATAGAATGAAATAACCGAAGAAAATGCGAGGGATATATGCCAAGGCTTGCGAGATTTATCAGCGTTTCGTAAGAAATGCTGATGCCACCAGCCGGCGAGGCTGTTTCGGCGTAAGCCGAAATCAACCGAAAATGCCTGCGCGTAGCGCATTTAAATGGCATTTTCTCATTGTATCTCGTGAGCCGGCGCATGCGCTCGAGCATTTTCTGACCGGAATACAATACTGATAAGGAGAAACCAATGGTAAATCGAGTTTATGTTGAGAAAAAGGAAGGTCTTCGTCACGAGGCACAGGGGCTTCGTCATGACATCCGTCACATACTTCTCATTAAGAACCTTACAGACGTACGTCTTTTAAATCGTTACGATGTTGAGGGACTGGATAAAGAAACATTTGAAAAAGCTACACAGCTCATCCTGAGTGAGCCGCAGCTTGATAATGTCTACGCAGAACTTCCTGAACACAAGGATGCATATGTATTTGCAGTAGAGTTCCTTCCCGGACAGTTCGATCAGCGTGCAGATTCAGCAGCTCAGTGTATCCAGATCCTTACAACAGGAGACCGTCCTAAGGTTCGTTCCGCAAAGGTATATCTCCTTTACGGTGATCTCACAGAGCAGGAGATATCCGATATCAAGAAGTACGTTATCAACCCTGTAGAAGCAAGAGAGGCTTCCCTCGATACCTTTGATACTCTGGATGTTAAGTACGATATCCCTACAGAGGTAGATACTCTGAAGGGCTTCATTCAGGCTTCAGAGGATGATCTTCAGGCAATATTAAAGGATATGGGTCTTGCCATGGATCTTGACGATCTCAAGTTCTGTCAGAATTACTTCAAGAGCGAGGATCGTGATCCATCCATCACAGAAATCCGTATGATCGATACCTACTGGTCAGATCATTGCCGTCATACAACCTTCCTCACAACCATCGATGATGTTTCCTTTGAAGACGAGCAGCTTAAAGCTTCCTGGGATCGTTACATCAGTTCCCGCAAGGACCTTAACCGTACAAAGCCGATCAACCTTATGGATATAGGAACTCTTGCGGCAAAGGTTCTCAAGAAGGAAGGTAAGCTTTCAAAGCTTGATGAGTCAGAGGAGATCAACGCCTGCACAGTTAAGATAAAGGTGACGGTTGACGGAGAATCTCAGGACTGGCTTCTTCTTTTCAAGAACGAGACTCACAACCATCCTACCGAAATCGAGCCTTTCGGTGGTGCCGCAACATGTATCGGCGGCGCTATCCGTGATCCTCTTTCAGGAAGATCCTATGTATATCAGGCAATGCGTGTGACCGGTGCTGCCGATCCGACAGTTTCTGTTAAGGACACCATGACAGGAAAGCTTCCTCAGCGAAAGCTTGTTACCACAGCTGCCGACGGATACTCAAGCTACGGTAACCAGATAGGTCTTGCAACAGGTCTCGTTGATGAGCTTTATCATCCGGGCTATGCTGCAAAGCGCATGGAGATCGGTGCAGTCGTTGCTGCCGCTCCTGCTGAAAATGTTCGCCGCGAAGTGCCTGCTGCCGGGGATGTAGTCATTCTCCTGGGCGGACGTACAGGTCGTGATGGTATCGGCGGTGCAACAGGTTCTTCCAAGTCACATAATGTTGAGTCTCTTGAGAAGGATGGCGCAGAGGTTCAGAAGGGTAATGCTCCCGAAGAGCGTAAGCTTCAGCGTCTTTTCCGTAATGCAGAGGCTTCAAGGCTTATCAAGCGCTGCAACGATTTCGGTGCCGGCGGAGTTTCCGTTGCCATCGGCGAGCTGGCTGACGGTCTTGACATTGACCTCAACAGGGTTCCAAAGAAGTACGAAGGTCTCGACGGAACAGAGCTTGCCATCTCAGAGTCACAGGAGAGAATGGCTGTAGTTGTTGAACAAAAGGATATGAACCGTTTCATGGAACTCGCTCATGAGGAGAACCTTGAGGCTACACATGTGGCTACAGTAACAGATACAAACAGACTTATCGCACACTGGAACGGCAAAGACATTATCAATCTGTCACGTGACTTCCTTAACTCAAACGGAGCAGAGAAGCACATCACAGTAAAAACTTCTGCCGGCGAAAGCATTTACCGCGAGGTCAAGGGCAGCTTCAGTGAGAACATGACAGCTCTTTCAGAGGATCTCAATGTCTGCTCAAAGAGAGGTCTCAGTGAGCGTTTCGACTCCACCATCGGTGCCGGAACAGTACTTATGCCATTCGGCGGAAAGAATCAGCGCACACCTATCCAGGCTATGGCTGCCAAGATTTCCGTTGAGAAGGGTCACACAGATGACACTTCCGTTATGGCTTACGGCTACAATCCTTTCATCACAGAGAAGAACTGCTACAAGGGTGCATATCTTGCAGTAGTTGAGTCTGCGGCAAAGCTTATCGCAACAGGTGCAGGCTTCGAGGACACTTACCTTACTTTCCAGGAGTATTTCGGAAAGCCTGGTCACGACAGCGCACGTTGGGGCCAGCCTCTTGAGGCGCTTCTCGGTGCCTTTGACGCACAGCTTGACCTCGGAATCGCTGCCATCGGCGGCAAGGATTCTATGTCCGGAACCTTCGAGAAACTGGATGTTCCTCCAACCCTTGTTTCCTTCGCCATCACAACAGAGGATGCGAAGTACATCACAAGCCCTGAGTTTAAGGGAGCAAACCACAAGGTACTGTGGCTTAAGCCCGAGTACAGAAATGAGCTGCCCGCAAAGGAGAGTCTCCTTACACTTTTCGACTACGTTCATAAGCTCGTGACAGATGGAAAGCTTGCTTCTATTTACACACCGACTTACGGCGGAGCAGCAGAGGCAGTTCTCAAGCAGTGCATGGGTAATGATTTTGGCTTCGCATTTGCCGGAAGCCTTTCAGTTCAGGATATCTTCGGATATCAGTATGGAAGCTTCATCCTCGAGCTTAATGACAGAGCAACTCTTGATGAGATTTACGCAGCCTCAGAGCTTAAGGATAAGGGCATCATCATCGCTGACCTTGGTGAGACAACAGAGGATGCAGAGATCCGTTACAATGACGAGGTTCTGAAGCTTTCAGATCTTTGTGAAGCTTACGAGGATAAGCTTGAGAAGGTATTTAAGTGCAACATGAACCTTGATAAGGATGCATCGCCGGAAGAGTCTGATGTTACAATAGCCGATTACTCCGAGGAGAACTGGGTGGCACCGGCTGTACAGGTTGCAAAGCCAAAGGTTCTTATCCCTGTATTCCCGGGTAACAACTGTGAATACGATTCAGCAAAGGCTATGGCTGATGCAGGTCTTGAGCCTGAGATAGTTGTAGTCAGAAATATGACAAAGCAGGATATCGCAGAGTCTGTCACTGAGGTTGCAAAGCACATCGAAGAGTCACAGCTTATCTTTATCCCGGGCGGTTTCTCAGGTGGAGATGAGCCGGATGGTTCAGCCAAATTCATTACCTCTTTCTTCAGAAATGAGGCAGTTAAGACAGCAACCATGGATATGCTCACAAAGCGTGATGGTCTCATGCTTGGTATCTGTAACGGTTTCCAGGCACTTATAAAGCTTGGTCTTGTACCGTTTGGTGAGATAAGAGATACAGATGAACATTGCCCGACTCTCACCTTCAACACCATCAGCCGTCACCAGTCAAAGATTGTTAATATAAGAGTCGCTTCCAATATGTCTCCATGGCTTGCAGATTCCGAGCCGGGCGAAATCTACAGTGTGCCGGTTTCACACGGTGAGGGACGTTTCATCTGCGAACCTGAACTTTTCAAGAAACTTGTTGAGAACGGTCAGATTGCAACTCAGTATGTGGATCTCAATGGTCACCCGACTATGGATATCCAGTTCAATCCTAACGGTTCCTACTATGCGGTTGAGGGTATCACTTCACCGGATGGAAGAGTACTTGGTAAGATGGGACATGCCGAGAGATGGGGTCACAGCCTCTACAAGAATGTTCCGGGTAATTACGATATGGGACTTTTCAAGGCAGCAAAGGAATACTTCGAATAATTATTGTATCCTCTCCACTTGTGTGGAGAGGATTTTTATTATGTGAGCCAAGGGACAAAGGCCTATCCCAAAGAGCACGAAGTGGAGCGTAAACTCCATGGAAGTGCGGAATGTGGGAGACGAGTGAGAGTGTGAAGCACGAAACTCCTCTATTTTACTCATTTGTCGGGAGACTCATTATGTGAATCCGCCAACTTGACCCCTCAAAGGTATTGCATTAATTAAATTTATTGATATAATTAGATGTAGTTTTGATTACTACATACGGTTGGATCGATGCGGATGTGCGTTATGCTAAGTGAACGCTGATTAAAGCGTTTCACTGGCCGGATTTTCGATGCGAGGCATCAATTTCCATAATAAATCCGTGCCCCGACGCCGGAGGCTCTATGGAAACACTGATTAATCAGTGTTCCTCCAGAAATAACCGCTTAACCCTGCAATACTTATGAGGAGGTACATTATGCATTTTAAAGACAATTCTTTACTGCTTAAGATAAAAGATCCCGGAAGTTTTCTCACTCATTATATAGCCATGATACTGTCGATATTCGCGGCAGTTCCTCTGTTTTACAGAGTAGCTCAGCATCCAAGCATCGAGCGCATCCTTGCTTTCGGAATATTTGCATTGAGCATCGTGCTTCTGTATGCCGCAAGTGCAACATATCATCTCTTCGACATATCTCCGAAGGTAAATGATACTCTGAAGAAGATAGACCATATGATGATATATATGCTGATTGCCGGCAGCTACACTCCGGTATGTGCCATCGCACTGGGAGACAGTACCGGATGGGGACTTCTTGCAATAGTATGGATACTTTCCGTCATTGGCATGACTGTGAATATCATATTCATTCATACTCCAAAGTGGCTTAATTCCATCATCTACATCGCACTTGGCTGGGCATGCATATTTGCCATATTCAAGATAAAAACAGCATTGACCGGCCCTGAATTCTGGCTTTTGTTTGCAGGTGGAGTCATTTACACCATAGGCGGAGTCATTTATGCTCTCAAGCTTCCGATATTCAAACACCTTCCTGGATATTTCGGAAATCACGAGATATTCCACTGCTTTGTTATCGCAGGATCCATGTGCCACTATGGCATGATGATAATGCTGGCAGGCTGACAACAACTGTTCAGCCTGACATGATTTTCAGAATAGCCAAAGAGGAGTCCGGGCGCCTGTCATGGCTGAACTGTTACACCGGCAACAAGTTTCATTGCCAATCTTAATGAAATCTCTATGAAAATCGCATTGACATATGATATATTTAAAAGACATATAGGCATATTTATGTCTTTTATATTTAAGTCAATGGGGGACTAAAATGAAACAGAAAAATATAATCGCTCTCGGAGTGATTGCGGTTGGTGTTGTTGCCGCAGTAGTTACAGGTTACCAGTCAAGGAACCTCGGAACATCAAGCAGTGTTGCAAAGAGCCAGATTCCCGGTGATGCAGTGACAGTAGAAGGCACAGCACAGGGCATGGACGGTGATGTCAAGGTTGAACTTATCCTTACAAGAGATAAGATTTATTCCATCAATGTCACAGAGCAGAATGAAACACCTAATATCGGTACCATGGCCGTAGATCAGCTTCCTGCAAGTATCTTTGAGGCCAACAGCCTTTCTGTTGATGCGGTTACAGGTGCAACCGTAACTTCAACAGCCATTAAGAATGCTGCTGCCCAGGCTATCGAAGCTGCCGGTTTTGATCCTGCAAACTTCGGTTACACTAAGGAAGAGAAGAAGGAAGTCACAGTTAACCTTGAGGACATCCCTGCTGATGCTGTGACAGCAACAGGTGAGGCTCAGGGTCTCGGTGGTCCTGTTACTGTTGAGATCACTGCTACTGCAGACAGAATCTACAATGTTGTTGCTACAGGCGATAATGAAACACCTGGTATCGGTACAAAGGCTCTCGAACAGCTTCCGGGTGACATCATTTCCGCGAACACAGTTGATGTAGATGCAGTATCGGGTGCTACAGTAACTTCCGACGCTATCAAGGAAGCCGCCAGGAAGGCTCTTGAGAGTGCAGGTTTTGATGCCGCTTCTTACAAGGGTGGTCAGTCAGCATCCAAGGTTGATCCAAAGGACATCCCTGCTGATGCTGTGACAGCAACAGGAGAGGCTCAGGGTCTCGGTGGTCCTGTTACTGTTGAGATCACTGCTACTGCAGACAAGATCTACAATGTTGTTGCAACAGGCGACAAGGAGACTCCAAATATCGGAACTATGGCACTTGAGCAGCTTCCCGGTGAGATTATTTCAAAGAACAGTATCAGCGTTGACTCTGTTTCGGGTGCTACAGTAACATCTGATGCTATCAAGAATGCAGCTGCCGAAGCTCTTAAGAGCGCAGGCTTCGATCCCGAGTCATACAAGGGTTGATATCGGCACAGTTCCGGTACAGCATTTTTAATTATGACGTATTGAAGTTCAATTAAAGACAATGTTGTACGATGTCCGGATATAGTCCCATTGTTCCGGACACATAAAGTAAGTCTCAAAGCATTTGTCATTCACCGTTTATCACTGACACATATCCGTGTGAAATGTGCTTAATTCTCAATATGTTTTTAAAGATCCGCATGTCCATATGGACATGCGGATTTTTTTGATACAATTATTTTCAGAAAAATGTGACCTGCCTGTTTCATTTTCTGTGTATATAGATGAAGGACAAAAATACCGGGTTTACCTGATGCCATCACATCCCAATGGATCCGTGAGTCTGGATCAGTACCCATAACAGAATGAACAGTTTGTCCCGGAAAACAAGGAGAAGCAAATGACCGATCAGGAAATCATAGCGCTATATTTCAAAAGATCAGAATCAGCAATCGAAGAAACAGAGAGAAAGTACGGCAGCTATTGCCACTATATCGCCATGAATATACTTTACAACGACGAGGACAGCAAGGAGTGTGTCAATGACACCTGGCTTAACACCTGGAATGCCATACCACCAGCAAAGCCATCTATACTGAAGACATTTATCGGAAAAATCACGAGAAATCTGGCTCTTAATCTTTACGAGAAGCAAAATGCCAAAAAGCGCGGCAAAAGTGAAACCAGCTATGTTCTGGATGAACTTTCAGAGTGCCTTGCGGACGAAAAAGTATCTCAGCCCGAGGCAGTTGCAGAAAGATTGACATTAACAGAATGTATCAACCAATTTCTTGAAAAGCAGCCAACAGATGCAAGGAAAATTTTCGTCAGAAGATACTGGTATGTTGCATCTGTCAACGAGATAGCTGCTGAATACGGATTCAGTGAAAGCAAAGTAAAAATGACATTGAGCCGCATGAGAACTGCCCTGAAAAATGAACTGGAACAGGCCGGAATCTGCATATAGTACCGGATAATACTTGAGATTGGAGATAACATGAAAAAAGAAAAAGAACTTATGAAAGCCATCGGAGATATCGATGAAAAATATGTGGCAGAAGCTGCTCCGGAAAAGGTGATACGGATGGCAGCAGGACGCAGATGGAAACCCTACTACGCGGTGGCCGCGGCAGTGGTCATAATCATTGGCTTCGGCGCATATCTTGCCGTAAACAATCAAGGCAGCACACAGATGGCACCGGAAATGGTAAAAGAGGAAGCCTCAGAAGGAGAACAGGATATCATGCTTCAAAAGGAAGCACCGGAAGGAGCACAATATAGTATGTCGGAAAATGCAGGTGTCACATCGGATCTGCCCGGTTCAGGCAACGATGACGGCACCGCCAAATCCGGTATGAAGAAAGCATTACCTGATGCGACAGCACCGGACACTGAAGCAAGGCTCTATATAGGAAGCGAAGAAACTGCAGGAAACTCTGACGTTGATGCTGATGCAAGGTCAAATGCAGCAAGCCCTGAAGCCGGCACCGATAGCAGAGTGATGACAGCCAATCCATGGAAGGACAGTGATACACTTAAAGAAGCTGAAGCAGATGCCGGATTCGAGGTAAATATACCTGATAGATTCAAAGATTTTGCTCCGAGCTGTTACCGCTCCATAAAGAATGATATAATTGAGATAATATATACCGATTCAGAGGGAAATGAGGCTTTCCGCATAAGAAAATCCGCAGGAACGGACGATATAAGCGGCGATTACAATTCGTATGAATCAGAGAAGAGTACCTCAGTTGAAGATAAGACCGTGAATATAAAGAGTAATGGCAATGATGTGTACGTTGTGACGTGGTGTGAGGGTAATTACACATATGCCATTGATATAGATGAAACACAGCATTTTACCGAAGAGGATATGCTTGAACTTGTGAAGGCAGTTTCCTGAGTAAGTAATACTGACAATACATGGAAAAACAGCCGGTACCATAAGGTTCGTGATCATTATGGGACTCGGCTTTTATGGGAAAGGAGTATAGAATGAGAAAAACAGCACGTAGACCATTTCATATCAGGACATGGCATCAGATTATAGCCATAGGAACTGCAGCCTTACTTGTTATGGCAACCGTCACCGCCTGCGGACATGGTTCATCTTCAGCCTCCAGTGCCAAAAGCAACAGCGCGGGAGCGTACGATGATTATGGTTTAACCGGAGATGCAGCGGCACCGGGCATGTTTTCTGCCAAAATGGCAGATTCCGAACCGATGGAGATGGCGGAAGCCGACGACTATGATTTCAATGAGAACTCAGGATCAACCACATCCGGAAATGCAGGCGATACTGTTGCAGCAGAAAAAATACCTGAAGACCGCAAGCTTATAAGAAATGTCAGCCTCACTTTTGAAACCACCGAATTCGACAAGTTCGTGACTGACATACAGAGAAAGACTACCGAGCTTGGCGGCTACATCGAGTCAAGTGACATTAGCGGCAGCGAAAAAACAAGTTCAAAACGCAACGCATACTTTACACTTCG
Organism: Oribacterium sp. WCC10; assembly: GCF_900113415.1. Classification (GTDB taxonomy): domain Bacteria; phylum Bacillota; class Clostridia; order Lachnospirales; family Lachnospiraceae; genus Oribacterium. Next base: position 21,947 of record NZ_FOPH01000010.1, read on the forward strand.
TATCCCTAAGCCCCGGGTAGATGACTTCCTCACATTCACTGAATCTGAAGGAGCCAACCTGACAAGAAAATATGAGAATACTCAGGATATAACATTAAAATACCATGACACCGAGTCACGTAAGAAGGCACTTCAGGAAGAGTACGACAGACTCCTTGAACTCATAGCCAAAGCTGAGTCCGTGGATGCCATCATCGCCATAGAAGAGCGGCTTTCCGACATCAGATATCAACTCGATAACTTTGAGTCAGATCTCCGCACTTTCGACAACCAGGTGGACTACTCAACCATCAACGTTGATGTATCCGAAGCTTCTGTTTACACCCCTACACAAAAGACCGGATTCTGGGCACGTGTGCTTTCAAACCTGGAGAGCAATATCGAAGATCTTGCAGATGCGGTAACTGATTTCCTCGTTTGGCTGCTTTCCAGCCTCCCTGTATTCATAGTACTTGGAATCTTTATCGCTGTAATCTGGTTCGTGATCAGAAAGATTCTCGTATTTTTCAAGAAGAGAGCGTCAAAGCACGCAGAAAAGATGGCCGCAAATATGAAGTCCAACGGAAACATGGGTAATGTTACGAACGGAACTGCTCCAAACGCAGTTGCTCCGAATAAGACCCTTAACGGAAATCCGGCACCTGTAAATCCACCTGCAGAAAATCCGGACACATCTCAGGAACCTGTGAAGGACGAAGCAAAAGATAAGGAAGAAGTACGATGATTGGTACTTATAACCTTGTACAAAAATGACTAAAACCTGCGGCAGCCCTCACGGGTTGCCGTATTTTCATTTTTATGATATATTACACAGCAAATGTGGAACTACACTGGAGGAACAGTCCACATTAGCGCCAGGACCGTAATCGGTCGACGAGGATGACAGTTATCGAAAGACTCGGCGGATGCTGTCACGGAATTGTGAATCGAAAGAGAAAAAGGAAAAAGCGGAATTAAAACCGTAACAGAAATTTTCTCACTCACTGACATATATATATGTAGAAGAGACGCTGTAGCATCCTCTTTCTTTGGCGTGTTTGAACCGGACCTGTTTATCGTTTTTTTCTTTGTGGTACAGGTTTCTGTCTGAATTCAGACTCATTATCCCGTATATTTCTTAGAAAGAACTGCTATATATGATGTGTTGATATCCATGGTTTCATTACGGAGCGATGACGCTTTGCTGTTTTTTGGGATTTCCGGATTATTCCGTTTCCGTTCTGAAACCTGTGCTTATGATGAGTGATGTATATCGCTCTTCATCGCTATATCAACATCTCTTTTGTTGCATCCTCTTCACATATTGTTTTTGTTCGATGAGAGAGGAGATTTTTTTATGTGTGGAATTGTTGGTTTTGTAGGAAATAAGCAGGCAGCGCCTATTCTTTTGGACGGTCTCAGCAAACTGGAGTACAGAGGTTATGACTCAGCCGGTATCGCGGTAAGAAATGAAAAATCAGAGATTGAAGTAGTCAAGGCCAAGGGTCGCCTCAAGAATCTTTCAGAAAAAACAGATGACGGAAAAGCATTAAAGGGAGAGTGCGGTATAGGTCACACCAGATGGGCCACTCACGGAGAGCCGAGTGAGACAAACGCTCATCCTCATGTCAGCTTCCATCATCAGGTGGTTGCCGTTCACAACGGTATCATCGAAAACTTCCAGGAGATAAAGGACAAACTTCTGAAAAAAGGATATGTTTTCCACTCTGAGACTGATACAGAAGTAGCTGTAAACCTGGTTGACTACTATTATCAGAAGTACGGCCAGGGACCTGTCGATGCCATATCACGTGCCATGGTTCGCATCCGCGGATCATACGCCCTTGAGTTCATGTTCACGGATTATCCCGGAGAGATTTATGTTGCACGTAAGGATGCACCGATGATCATCGGCGTTCAGGATGGTTCAACCTATATCGCGTCTGACGTTCCTGCGATCCTCAAGTACTGCAAGAATGTTTATTACATTGACAATCAGGAGATTGCAAAGCTCACTGCCGGAGTGGCAGAGTTCTTCAGCCTTGATCAGGAGCCTGTTGAGAAGGAGCTTGTTGAGATCAAGATGGACGCTCAGGCAGCTGAAAAAGGCGGCTACGAGCATTTCATGATGAAGGAGATCCACGAGCAGCCAAAGGCAGTTCAGGATACTATCAATTCAGTACTTAAGGACGGCAAACTTGATTTAAGTAATGTAGGTCTCTCAGATGAAGAGATAAGAAATATCAGCCAGATTTACATCGTGGCATGCGGTTCTGCATATCATGTAGGAGTAGTTTGCCAGTATGTACTGGAAGGCCTCGCACGTATCCCGGTTCGCGTTGAACTTGCCTCTGAGTTCCGTTACAGAAATCCTATTCTTGATCCCAACGGCCTTGTTATCATCATCAGCCAGTCAGGAGAAACAGCAGATTCTCTTGCAGCACTCCGTGAGGCAAAGGACAGAGGCATAAAGACTCTTGGCATCGTTAATGTCATCGGTTCTTCAATCGCCCGTGAAGCCGATAATGTTTTCTACACACTTGCCGGACCCGAGATAGCAGTTGCCACAACAAAGGCATATTCCACTCAGCTTATCGCAGGATATGCATTGGCAATGGAATTCGCAAAAGTTCGCGGTGCAATCGACGAAGATTGCTATAATGGTCTGCTTAAGGAAATCCAGACACTTCCTTCAAAGATCGAAGATATCCTCAAGGATAAGGAGCGTATCCAGTGGTTTGCTTCAAAGCAGGCCAACACTCAGGACGTATTCTTTATAGGAAGAGGAGTGGATTATGCCATCGGTCTTGAGGGATCACTCAAGTTAAAGGAAATAAGCTACATCCATTCAGAAGCTTATGCAGCGGGAGAGCTTAAGCACGGCACCATTTCCCTTATCGATAAGGGTGTACTCATCGTAGGAATTCTTACACAGCCTGAGCTTTTCGAGAAGACTGTATCCAACATGGTAGAAGTCAAGTCAAGAGGCGGATACCTCATGGGTCTTACAACCTACGGCAATTACAACATTGAAGATACTGCAGACTTCACAGTCTATGTACCAACCACCAATCCGTATTTTGCAACATCACTTGCCGTTATCCCGTTACAGCTTCTTGCTTACTACGTAAGCGTGGCAAAGGGTCTCGACGTTGATAAGCCAAGAAACCTTGCAAAGTCCGTAACAGTAGAGTGATATGGCCGCTTTCCAAAGCAACCACCGCATCACATTCAAAGGATATTTACTTTAAAGTACATTTCCCTGACACATTGCTGTCAGGGATTTTTTTATTTCCGGATTTCTTTCTTTATCCGATCATTCTCCGGTCACAAAAGTTATATTAAGTCTCATAATTCCAAATGCATAAAAATACGATTTAGACTGCATATAAACCATTTTAATTTAAGAATTGTATACAATATCCCTCCAACGCATTTACGACGATTGTTACATTGTACTTTTGTATAAAGTGACAACAAATTAACAATATTTTTGTAGAAAATATGCACTAAATATTGAACACTTCATGGTTTTTTATTGTTATGAATATAAACATTCGTTATAATATCAACAGTCTATGAAATTATTTTGGGAGGTATACGAACATGGGTGTTACCACTTTTAAAGGTGGCGTCCATCCCTACGACGGCAAGGATCTTGCAAAAGATCAGGCTATAGTAGAGCTTAAGCCGCAGGGACTCATGGTTTATCCGCTTTCTCAGCACATTGGTGCTCCTGCAAAGCCGTTAGTGGCCAAGGGAGATACTGTTCTTGTAGGACAGAAGATCGCTGAGGCAGGCGGGTTTATTTCCAGTCCGGTTATTTGTTCCGTTTCAGGTACCGTTAAGGCTATCGAGAAGCGTCTCACAGCCGGTGGAGCCATGGTAGACGCAATTGTTGTTGAAAACGATCAGGCATACAATGCAATCGAAGGATTTGGTCAGGAGAGAGATTATACAAAGCTTTCCCGTGATGAGATCGTAAACATTGTAAAAGAGGCCGGAATCGTTGGACTTGGAGGTGCCGGATTCCCGACATCTGTTAAACTCATGCCTAAAGACCCTGACAAGATTGATTATTTCCTTGTCAACGGCGCTGAGTGTGAGCCATATCTTACTTCTGATTACAGAGATATGATGGAGACTCCTGAAAAGATCATCGGTGGTCTCAAGGTCGTTCTCTCTATCTTCCCTAAGGCAAAGGGTGTTATCTGCATAGAGGATAACAAGCCTGAAGCCATCAAGCTTCTCACTGAGAAGGCTCAGGGTGAGTCCAATATCGAAGTTGTTTCTCTTAAGACAAAGTATCCACAGGGTGGAGAGCGCCAGCTCATTTTTGCTGTCACAGGCAGAAAGATCAATTCTTCCATGCTTCCAGCTGATGCCGGATGCATCGTTGACAATGCTGACACTATGGTTTCAATCTATGAAGCTGTATGCGAATCAAAGCCTCTTGTACGCAAGATCGTAACTGTTACAGGTGATGCTGTTGCAAAGCCGGGTAACTTCAAAGTACCTCTTGGTATGAGCTACCAGGAGATAGTAGATCAGGCAGGCGGTTTCTCAAAGGATCCCGAAAAGATCATCTGCGGCGGCCCTATGATGGGTATACCTCTTTTCAAGCTTGAGGTTCCGGTTGCAAAGAATTCATCATCTATTCTTGCACTGGCACACGATCAGGTTTCCAACGAACCTACCACAGCATGTATCAGCTGCGGACGTTGCGTTGAAGCATGTCCTGAAAATCTTATTCCTACCATGCTTATGAAAGCATCCCTCAACAAGGATACTGCAAAGTATGCTTCTCTTGATGGAATGGAGTGTATCGAGTGTGGCTGCTGTACTTATGTCTGCCCTGCAAAGAGACCTCTTACCCAAGGCTTCAAGCAGATGAAGCGTCTTGTAAATGCTGAGCGCAGAGCTCAGGCTGAAAAGGCAAAGGCAGAAGCTGCTAAAGAAACAAAATCTACCGAGGAGGTGAAGAAATGAATAAGATGTTAAATCTTTCCTCAAATCCTCACATTCGTGACGAAGTTACTACAGGAGAGATCATGCGTGATGTTGTCATCGCCATGATTCCCACAACTATCTACGGTGTTATCCAGTGGGGCTTCAATGCCGCTCTGGTTGTTCTTCTCACAGTAGCTTTTGCAGTACTTGCAGAGTATGCATACGAGAAGTTCATGAAGATGTCCATCACTATCGGTGACTGGTCAGCAGCAGTAACAGGTCTTATCCTTGCACTTAACTGCCCGCCTGATATCCCTGTATGGATTCCATGTGTCGGCGCGATTTTCGCCATCATCGTTATCAAGATGCTCTACGGCGGACTTGGAAAGAACTGGATGAATCCGGCTCTGGGCGCAAGATGCTTCCTTCTCATCTCTTTCGCAGGAAAGATGACAGGATGGACAACAGTAGGTGCCGATGCAATGTCAGGTGCTACTCCTCTTGCCTACATGAAGGCCGGCGGGGATATGGCTAATGTAAGCCTTATGAACCTTTTTCTCGGACGTGTTCCCGGAACTATCGGTGAGGTTTCAAAGCTTTGCCTCCTTATCGGTGCAGCTTATCTCATTGTAAAGAAGGTTATATCTCCAAAGATTCCTCTTATTTATATCGGAACAGTAGCAGTATTCACACTTCTTTTCGGTGGTCACGGATTCGATATCAACTATCTCTTGTGCGAGATTCTCGGCGGTGGACTTATCTTCGGTGCATTCTTCATGGCAACCGATTATGTTACATCACCTATTACTCCTAAGGGACAGATTGTTTATGCCGTAATCCTCGGTGTTATGACAGGACTTTTCCGTCTGTTCGGTGGTTCAGCAGAGGGCGTTTCCTATGCGATCATCCTTACAAACATCATCGTTCCTGTTATCAATCAGAAGACTATTCCAAGAGCATTCGGAAGGGAGGACGAGAAGAAATGAAGAAAGATTCTTTTGTAAAAGACGCTCTCGTCCTTACAGCCATCACACTTGTATCAGGATTACTTCTTGGTGCGGTTTACGGCATGACTAAGGAACAGATCGATTCAATCAAGAATGCTTCCACAATCGCTTCTTACCAGCAGGTTATGGCAGCAGAAGAGTATGATGATGAAACCTACGCTGATACACTTGATACAGCAAAGAGCGACGGTACCGTATCCGCAGACAACGGCGGCGCTGAGCTTCTTTCAGTAGTTGCTGCAAAGGATGCCTCTGGCGCTGAGATCGGATACATCGTTAAGGCTCAGGCCGCAGGTTACGGCGGAAACGTTGTAGTTGTTATCGGTGTTGACTCAGGCCTCAAGGTAACCGGTATTTCTTTCCCTGAGACACTTCCTGAGACTGCAGGTCTTGGACAGAGAGCTCTTGAGCCTCAGTTCTACGAGCAGTTCGCAGGCAAGGGAACAAACTTAAGTGTTAAGAAGGGCGGCGGAGCAGGAGAGAACGAAATCGATGCAATCTCCGGTGCAACCATGACTTCTACAGCAGTTGTCAACTCAACAAATGCTGCAACCGAGTTTGTACAGAACTATATCGTAAAGTGAAGGAGGTCGTGATAAATGAATAAGTATCTTGAAAGAATTTATAACGGCATCATCAAGGAAAATCCTACCTTCATTCTTATGCTTGGTATGTGTCCTACACTTGCTACAACAACAAGTGCATTCAATGCCATCGGTATGGGTCTTTCCACTACCGCCGTACTTATGTTTTCAAACATGGTGATCTCCGCACTGAGAAATATCATTCCTAACAGAGTGCGTCTCCCGGGCGAGATCGTTGTTATCGCATCGCTCGTTACCATAGTACAGCTTCTCATGCAGGCATATACACCTGCAGTATACGAGTCATTGGGTATCTATATCCCTCTTATCGTTGTTAACTGTATCATCCTTGGTAGAGCAGAAGCGTATGCGCTTTTCAATACTCCTGTCCTTTCCTTCTGCGACGGTCTCGGCATGGGTATCGGATTCACATTCTCATTAACAGTTCTCGGTGCAGTACGTGAGCTCATCGGTAAGGGTGCTATCTTCGGATTCCAGCTTATCCCTGAAGAGTTCAGCATCGGAATCTTTGCATTGGCTCCTGGTGCATTTATCGTGCTTGCATTCCTTGCAGCCATCCAGAACAAGCTTAAGCTTCCATCAGCTACAAACGGCGGACAGGAAGTTCCTGAGTTCGTAACTTCAGGCGATGTTCTCGGCGCATTTAATAAAAGAGAAGAAGCTCCAGCTTCTGACGTTAAGAAGGAGGCGTGAGCATGTTAGATCTGTTATTGATTGCAATTAAATATTCACTTGTATCAAACGTTGTACTGTCCCAGTTCCTTGGAATCTGTGCTTTCCTCGGTGTTTCCAAGAAGGTTGATTCTTCAAAGGGTATGGGCGCAGCCGTTATCTTCGTTATTGTACTTGCATCCCTGGTTTCCCACGCTATCTACGTGGTATTCATGGCTGCGACATCACCACTGTGCAAGGCACTTGGACTCAAGGATGGTCTTGAGTATCTCACCACCATCGTTTTCATCCTTGTTATCGCTGCACTGGTTCAGCTTGTTGAGATGTTCATGAAGAAGAATATGAAGGGTCTCTATGATGCCCTCGGTGTATTCCTTCCTCTTATCACCACAAACTGTGCCGTACTCGGTGTTGCACTGAATAACGTAACTTATGGATACAATTTCGCAGAATGTCTCGTTTATGGTCTCGGTATCTCCATTGGATTCGCTCTTGCGCTTATCCTGATGGCATTTATCAGAGAGAACGTTATCGAGGGCAATGACAGCATCCCGAAGTCTTTCCAGGGATCACCTATCGTTCTTCTCACAGCCGGACTCATGGCTATAGCATTCTTCGGTTTTGCCGGTCTTGTATAAGGAGGTAACGACGTGATAGTAACATTTATTTTGGTCGCTGCCGGACTTGTCGGTGCGACCGGACTTATCCTTGGCATGTTCCTCGGAGTAGCATCTGAGAAGTTCAAGGTAGAAGTAGACGAAACAGAAGCAAAGGTTAGAGCAGCTCTCCCGGGCAACAACTGTGGTGCCTGCGGATTCCCGGGTTGTGACGGTTGTGCAAAGGCTATCGCAACAGGTGCTGCACCTGTGAATCAGTGTCCTGTCGGAGGCGCACCTGTAGCAGAGAAGATTGCTGCCATCATGGGTACCAATGCTTCAGGAGAAACAGCTGATAAGAAGGTGGCTTATGTAAGATGTCAGGGTGACTGTGATAAAGCCAAGCAGGCTTTCCACTACACCGGTATCGCAGATTGCAGAGACCTCGCTGTTGTTCCTAACGGTTCAGAAAAGGAATGCCCATACAGCTGCTGTGGATACGGCACCTGCGTTAAGGCTTGTAAGTTCGATGCTATCCATATCGTAAATGGAGTAGCAAAGGTTGATAAGGAGAAGTGTGTTGCTTGTGGAGCCTGCGTTAAGGCTTGTCCTAAGCACATCATCGATTTCGTTCCTTATAAGAAGAAGCACATCGTTTCCTGCCAGAATCATCTTAAAGGTAAAGCCGTAAAGGATGCCTGTGCAGTAGGATGTATCGCATGTGGAATGTGCGAAAAGAATTGTCCTTTCGATGCAATCCATGTGATTGATGGTCTTGCAGTAATGAATGACAAGTGTAAGGATTGCGGCATTTGTGCCCAGAAGTGTCCTACAGGCGCAATCACCGGAAAGCGTCCGGTTAAGCCTGCAGCACCAAAGGCTCCTGCACCAGCAGCTGCCGCTACTGAAGCCAAGGCTTCGGCACCAGCTCCTGCAGAAAAGCCTGCAGAGCAGCCTAAAGATATAACACCTGCCAATGCCTAATAGAAAATAATTTCTATAGACCAAGGAGAAGAGCCCCACGCCGTATGGTGTGGGGCTCTTCTTTTTTATTCACATTCGTGCGTTCTACATCATTGTCGGATCAAAAAACACACGGAGCACACTGCCCATCAGCGCAGTATTTATATGCCTCATCAAAAAGATTTAGTCATCCAAAACTCTTGAATTTATAAAGTTTATTTTTTAACAATCTTGCACTATATTTTAATCCCTTTTATATATAATTTTGGTTTTTTAGCTCTTGATTTCTATTTTTTTACAGCTTTACGTCAGTGAATTTGAATCATCTTCACCAACATCTTAGTAACGGTACATAATATTTTACATTATCAGACATATAGAATTGTGCATTAACCCCAAGGCGGTGGTTGATATCACAAAAAAAATGATGTAAAATTTAACATTGTATACATCGGGATTACAAAATTATTTTTCTTTTCACTTATAAAAAAATAATGTTTTAAAATTGTGAAAACTAATTTTATTTTTAAACCCGCCGAATATACATTAGTAAGCTGTACAGCGCCATCGCCTTCCCGGAACGAGAGCGTGCAGCAGCAAAATGGCCGTTTGGTTGTCTGAAAGGCTTGCCCATGAATCGTTTAAGCTTGCAGCGTTTATGCGATTCCGGCTCCTTAAGGATCACAACAAAGGATGCAGACCATATTTGATTATGCCTGATAGCAACGTGAAAAAAGTATAATCAATAAAGCGTGTCGATTTTTACTAGGAGGAAACTTATGGAATTACAGATTCAGGATTTGGTCACATCGATCCGTAAAGAGGGAATCGATGCCGCCAACGCACAAGCAGAATCTATCATTGCTGAAGCAAAGAAAAAAGCTGATGCAATTGTTTCCGATGCTAAGGCAGAGGCTGAGAGTGTAAAGGCCTCCGCAGAGAAAGAAATCGGAATCATGAAAGAGAGTGCTTCTGTCAGCGCTGAGCAGGCAAAACGGGATGCCGTGCTTGCATTTAAAACAGAAGTCCAGAAAGAATATGAAAAGATTCTTAAAAACGATGTCAGCAAATCACTGACCGGAGATTCACTTGGAAAACTCATTCGTGCAGCAATAGCAGGCGAAGACGTATCTGCGTTCACTGCAGAGGTAGCCGAGGTTTCAGACGCTTTGAAGAGCGAGTTGGCACAGGAGATTAAAAATGGTCTCGAGATCAAGCCCACTAAGGGTGTCAAGGCCGGCTTCCGTCTTGCTGCAAAGGATGGTTCCGGATATTTTGATTGTACAGAGGCCGAAATTGCCGATATGATCATGCCTTACTTCAGAAACCTCGATATCTAACGGGAGGTGGAGAAGATGGCAGCATATTATTATCTGATATCGAGCCTGCCTGACCTCAAGAGTGACGGAGAGATGCCTCTCAGTTACAAAGAATTCTTAGATTTATGCGAATCACAGGTGAGTCCGGATAAGTTCAGGCTTCTCAAGGAGCTTACACTTTCCTCCACCGAAGGTCCTCTCGTTAACGAGTGGAACCGTGTTTACGGTTCGCTTACTAAGGAACTTAATTATCAGCGAAGCATGAAGCTTGGAAAGACTTATCCCAATCCTGCAGACAAGGAATTCACAACTGTTCAGGTTGTCAGTTCCGCACTTGCAGCAAAGGATCCTCTCGAAGCAGAAAAGATCATGCTGGATTATGAATTCCAACAGCTTGACGAACTTGTCGGCTTGCACATGTTCGACGACTATGTTTTGTTCGGATATGCGGTAAAGCTTAAATTACTGGAGCGTCAGGGCTGCTTTGACCATGATAAAGGTAAATCGGAATTCAGACAGTTACTCGGTGAGGTGCAGCAGAGAGTTTACACTTTGTAATAATGCACGGTCTAAAGCGATAATCGTCGCATTCATGCGAACGGATTTAAGCATTATGACATCGTATCATATTTAATCGGGAGACTTATATGGAAACAGTAACAGGACATGTGACTGGCATCAATAGTAACATGGCGAATGTAAGCTTTGAGGGCTCTGTCCGCAAAAACGAGGTAGGTTATATCCTTGTAGACGACAAGCGCCTGAAAGGTGAGGTTATTCGTATTACTAATGGCATAGCCAGTATGCAGATTTATGAGATGTCAAACGGCATCAAGATCGGCGACCCGGTAGAATTCACCGGAGAGCTGATGAGTGTTGATCTGGGACCGGGAATTCTGACACAGATCTATGACGGACTTCAGAATCCCCTTCCGGAGCTTGCAGAGAAGTGCGGTTTCTTCCTGCAGAGAGGTGTTTACCTCGACGCTATTCCAAACCGCGATTGGGAGTTTACACCTACAGTTAAAGAAGGCGATAATGTTTCTGCCGGAGATACCATCGGTACAGTTCCTGAGGGCGTCTTCACCCACCATATCATGGTTCCTTTTACACTTAAAGGAACCGACTGGACTGTTAAGTCCATAAAGGAACAGGGCACATACAATGTCCGTTCAACTATTTGCGTTATCGCAAACGGTGCAGGTGAAGAGAAGGAATTATCCATGGTCATCACCCAACCTATCAAGCAGCCTATCAAGTGCTACGAAGAGAGATTAAGACCTGACGAGCCTCTTATCATGAAGCTTCGTTGTGTTGATACATTCCTTCCTGTAGCAAAGGGCGGAACCTTCTGCGTACCGGGACCTTTCGGAGCCGGAAAGACCGTTCTTCAGCACATGGAGGCCAAGAACGGTGAAGCAGATATCGTTGTTATCGCAGCCTGCGGAGAGCGTGCCGGTGAGGTAGTTGAAGTTCTTACCGAGTTCCCTGAGCTGGACGACCCACGTACAGGACGTTCACTCATGGAGAGAACTATCATCATCTGTAACACATCTTCCATGCCGGTTGCAGCAAGAGAGGCATCCTGCTATACAGCGGTTACTATCGCCGAGTACTACAGACAGATGGGACTTAACGTACTCCTTCTTGCCGACTCAACATCACGTTGGGCACAGGCCATGAGAGAGATGAGCGGACGTCTCGAGGAGATTCCGGGAGAAGAAGCATTCCCTGCATATCTCGAGTCAACCATCGCCAACTTCTACGAGAGAGCCGGTAAGGTTCGTCTCAAGGACGGTTCTATCGGTTCAGTAACCATCGGTGGTACAGTATCACCTGCCGGCGGTAACTTCGAGGAACCTGTTACACAGGCAACCCTTAAGGTTGTAGGAGCATTCCACGGACTTTCACGTGAGCGTTCGGATGCACGTAAGTATCCGGCTATCCATCCTATGGATTCCTGGTCAAAGTACAACGGAATCATCGATATGGACCGTGTAGAAAGAGCCCGCGGCATTCTCCGCAGAAGCATCGAGATCGATCAGATGATGAAGGTTATCGGCGAGGAAGGTACAACAGCAGAAGATTACATCACCTACCAGAAGGGTGAGCTTCTTGATGCCGTTTATCTGCAGCAGAACTCCTTCGATCCTATCGATGCCGCATGCCCTCCTGAGAGACAGCGTATCGAGTTTGATGTTCTTTATGAAGCATTGATGCAGAATTATGACCTCGAGGATAAGGATGATATCCGTTCTTTCTTCAACCAGCTCAGACAGGAATTCCTTGACTGGCACGGAACAGTCTTTGAGACTCCGGAATTTGAAGCTCAGAAGAAAAAGATTGCGGACTTCTTTAAATCGAAGGCAATAGCTTAGGAGGTCTTATGCAGAAAGTATATACAAAAATTGAGTCAATCGTCGGCAACGTAGTTACCGTCAAAGCCGATGGTATCCGCAACGGAGACCTTGCTTTGGTTGGTGACAGCTATGCCAATGTTATAAAGCTTGACGGAGATATCGTTTCCCTTCAGGTTTTTGCCGGCGCACAGGGTGTCAGCACCAATGACCCGGTTCGTTTCCTCGGTCGTCCGATGCAGGTTTCCTTCTCAGAGCACCTTTTAGGCCGTATCTTCAACGGTGCCGGTGTTCCAAGAGACAACGGTCCTGCACTTAAGGACAATATGATCGATATCGGAGGTCCTTCCTTCAACCCGGCTAAGCGTATCGTTCCAAAGAAGATGATACGTACCGGTATCCCGATGATCGACCTCTTCAATACCCTGGTAGAAAGTCAGAAGCTTCCTATCTTCTCAGTATCCGGTGAGCCTTATAACCAGTTACTTTCACGTATCGCTCTTCAGGCGGAGGTTGATGTCATCGTTCTCGGCGGCATGGGTTTAAAGTATGATGATTATCTTGCTTTCCGTGACGTTCTTGAGAAGGGAGGCGCAATGAGCCACACAGTTATGTTCATTCATACTGCTGCAGACCCTACCGTTGAGAGTACACTTGTTCCGGATATGTCACTCGCAGTAGCAGAGCAGTTCGCTCTTGAAGGCAAGAAAGTACTTGTTCTTCTTACAGATATGACCAGCTACTGTGACGCTCAGAAGGAGCTGGCAATCACCATGGAGCAGGTTCCTTCAAACCGTGGTTACCCGGGAGACCTTTACAGTATGCTTGCTTCCCGTTACGAGAAGGCCGTTGCCATCGAAGGCGCAGGTTCTATCACCATTCTCGGTGTAACAACCATGCCGGGTGATGACGTAACCCATCCTGTTCCTGATAACACAGGATATATCACAGAGGGTCAGTTCTACTTAAAGAACGGACACATCGAGCCATTCGGTTCACTGTCCAGACTTAAGCAGAATGTAAACGGAACAACCCGTGACGACCACCGTGCTCTCATGGATGGTATGATCAAGCTGTACGCACAGTATAAAGAAAGTCTTGAGAAGAAGGCCATGGGCTTCACCATGAGTGCATGGGATGACAAGCTTCTCAAGTACGGCGAAATGTTCGAGTCCAAGCTTATGGATCTCAGTGTAAACATTCCGCTGGAATCTGCTCTTGACCTCGGCTGGGAAATCCTTGCAGATTGCTTTGAGCCTAACGAAACAGGTCTTAAGACAAGTCTCATTAAGGAAAGATGGCCAAAGAAATCAGTTGAATAAAGGAGCAGTTTATGGCGATCAAACTCACTAAAAACGAACAGAAAGTGCAGAAGGATCACCTGAAACAGTACCAACGTTATCTGCCTACCCTTCAGCTCAAAAAGCAGCAGCTTCAGTCTGTTATCATGCAGATCAAGAACGAGCTGGAAAGGAAGGAACAGGAACGGGAGAAAATGATCGGAAACCTTGATGACTGGATCGCTGTTTTCGCCGAAAACGAACATTTCGATGAAGCAAAGCAGCTCAACAGTCTGGTGCAGCCGGATAAAGTAATAGTGGCAACGGAGAATGTTGCCGGTGTTAAACTTCCGACCTTCAAGGAACTCACCTTCAAGGACATCTCGTATAGCGTTGACGACTATCCGTTATGGGTCGATACTGCACTGATAAAGCTGCGTGAGATTGCCCGTCTGGATGCTTTGGTATCCACTCTTAACAAGCAGGTTGAACTCCTGGACAAGGAGCTTCGTACAACTTCCCAGAGAGTAAATCTGTTTGAAAAGGTCAAGATACCTGAGGCAAAGGAAAATATTCGTGTCATCGGTGTTTATCTAGGTGACCAGCAGACGGCCGCAGTTGTACGCGGTAAGATTTCGAAGAAGAAACTAGTGGAGGCAGGGCGATGATAGAGAAAATGAAAATGATTCACGTCGTTACTACTGTTTCTCATAAAGATGAAATGCTGGAGGGCTTACGTAGTTTAGGTCTTCTGCATCTGGCAGAGCGGAAGAGTGCAAATCACTTCGCAACCGAAAAGTTCAATGACCTTGCGAAGACATTTTCACGACTTCAGGACTATATGCCGGACAAAAAATCAAAGGAAACCACAACACCTCCTCCGGTTCTTTCTGATGAAGCATTTAAAAAAATGTATAAGAGTGCGAAGGAAGCACTCAAGAAAAAGGACAGTCTTTCTCAGGAATTATCCGCTGCCACGGCTGAGATCGAGAGACTCGAGCCATGGGGCAGTTTTTCCCCTTCTGATGTGAGAGAGCTTAAAAAGCAGGGTATAGACCTTCACTTTTATCGTGTTGGTCAGACCGAATGCGAAGAGATAATGCAGAACGAAAGCATTAAATCCATCAGGCTCGCATCAGTAGAAAAGACCGATACACTGGCCGTTATCGGAACCCTTCCTCCGGACATTCCGGCAACAGAGTTCCAGCTTCCCGAAAAGGGCATAGACGAACTTAGACGTGACGTTGAAGCCTGCAAAGCGGAAGAGGCCAAGTGCACCGAAATCCTGAAGAACACAGCCGTATATGAAAACAGCTTTCAGGCTCAGATTCTGAAGGCCCAAAATGAAGAAAACTACTCTTCAGCAAGCGAAACGGCTGAAAACGATGAACAGCTTGTCTGGATATCCGGTTATATACCGGAAGTGGATCTCCTCACTTTCAAGGAAAGTGCAAAAAAGAACTGCTGGGCTTATGCGGTATCCGATGTTTCGCCGGAAGACGAAACTATACCCACAAAGCTTCGCTACAACAGTTTCACAAAGCTTATTTCACCGCTCTACGATATGCTTGGAATTCTTCCGGGCTACAGAGAGGCTGATATATCCCTTTGGTTCCTGATATTCTTTGCATTATTCTTTGCAATGATCATCGGTGACGGAGGATACGGTATGATCTTCCTTATCGGTGCAGTGATCCTGATCGCAAAGACCAAGCAGCTTAGTACTCCGGTTTTCCTGCTGTTGATTCTGTCTATTTCAACCGTTGTCTGGGGAGCTGTAACCGGCACCTGGTTCGGTATGGAATCAGCGATGAAAGTTCCTTTCCTGAAGTCAATGGTACTTCCGGGATTTGCGAACTATCCGCAGTATTTCAATGTTGAAGCTACTACACAGCAGAACAACATCATGAAATTCTCATTCACCCTTGGTGCGATGCAGATGGAGATCGGAAGCTTACTGGCAGTAAAGAAGAAGCTGGGCGAAAAAGATCTCAGCTACGTGGCTGATATAGGATGGATGCTTACCATCGTTGGTATGTACCTCTTATCACTGTATCTCGTTATCGGCGAGAGTGTTGCTATCGGCCCTGTTTTCGTTGCAATTGCCATTGGCTTTGTACTTGTAGTTCTGTTCAGCGGTATGGCTCCCGGAATAAGTTTCTCTGATGGAGTAAAGGCCGGTCTTGGCGGAGCTTTCACAAGCTTCCTCAATACCATAAGCTGTTTCGGTAACGTAATGAGTTACATCAGACTCTTCGCAGTCGGAATGGCAGGTCTTGCAATATCACAGAGCTTCAATAACATGGCAGCCGGTATGTCCAGCGGACCTCTCATTATTGCCGGAGCCCTCGTTGTGATAATCGGACACGTAATCAACATCGTTATGTGTATCCTTTCAGTAGTTGTACATGGTGTACGTCTTAACGTACTTGAGTTCTCCGGACAGGTAGGTCTCGAGTGGACGGGTATCGCGTACGATCCATTTAAAATGAACGACAAAATAAAAAATTAAGTTCAAATTCACATATTTAAAGGAGAAAGACTATGAATATCGCTTATATTGGTATGGCAGCAGCACTTGGTTTGTCTGCATTAGGTTCAGCATTTGGTGCCGGAATGGCCGGTCAGGCTGCTGTAGGAGCATGGAAGAAGTGCTACGCTGCAGGTAAGCAGGCTCCATTCATCATGACTGCATTTGCAGGTGCTCCTCTTACACAGACTATCTACGGATTCCTTCTTATGAACTTCATCGCAAGTGCATGGAATGCAGGCACAATCGATCCTGCACTTTCACTCGGAATCGGAATCTTCGGCGGAATCGCAATCGGTTTCTCAGCATTCTTCCAGGGCAAGGCTGCAGCAGCTTCTGCTGACGCTCTTGGCGCTACCGGAAAGGGTACCGCTAACTACTTCGTTGTTATCGGTGTCATCGAGACCGTTGCTCTTTTCGCACTGGTATTCTGCATGCTGCTTCTTAACACAGCAACAATCGCATAACACATTGTTCAAAAGTTCTTTCAACCGGGTATACTTCTTGCCCGGCATGAAACCTTCAATGCCTCCGCATATGCGGGGGCATTTTTAACTTCTGATTATTAAATTCACATAAATTTCACCTTTCGATAGTTTTAAAGGTCTTTTTTTCATATTTTCCCTTTGTTATAATGCCCTATTGTCAAAAAAGATATTAAAAGGGAGAATGTATGAGAAATACTTACGGCGATGAGTCCTCAAGACGCCCAAGAAGAACAGCAAGATCCAGGGGTTCCGAAGAACGTCTGGAGGAGATCCGCAGTCGTTCGGAAAGACGACGTCAACCTCATGAACTATATGATGACTCAATAGACATACCTTTACATAATCATCAAAGAGCCGCGGGAACCGGGCGGCAGGCAAATGTATCCGGCAGAAGAAATATTGATACCGGTTACATCAGAAATGATGTCTACGGAAGCAGAGCTGTAAGCAACAATCTGGCAAATCTCGAAAGAGAAGCAGCCGAAAACGAGCTTCGTTACGGTCTGGACAGCGATACTTCATTTGCTCCGATAATAAAAGATTCAGGCAGCAGAAGGCCGGACAGATCGAAGGCTTCCCGTTTTCAAAAGGTTTCCTCAGCAGGAAGAACACACCAAAAATCTCCAAAACGCTTCATTGCAACACTGCTCATTTGCGCACTGATACTTGTCGGCGGATTTTTTGCATGGAGTCAGATAAAGAATCTCATGAAGCCAAAATACTGGACTGTTGCGGTATTTGGCGTTGACTCAAGAGACGGAAACCTGGGAGCAGGTGCACTCAGCGATGTCATCATGGTGGCAAGCATTAACCGCAGAACAGGTGATGTAAATCTGACTTCCGTCTACAGAGACACATATCTGCAGATTGATGATGATGGAAACTACCACAAAATAAATGAAGCTTATTTCAAGGGAGGATATGAGCAGGCTATCGCGGCTCTTGAACGTAACCTGCAGCTTGAGATCGACGACTACGTGACATTTAACTGGAAAGCGGTCGCAGAGGGCATAACCATGCTTGGCGGCGTAGACCTTGACATCAGTGATTCAGAGTTTAAGTACATCAACGCTTTCATCACCGAAACAGTCAACTCCACAGGACTTGGCTCCGTTCAGCTTGAACACAGCGGCATGAATCATCTTGACGGAGTTCAGGCTGTTGCCTACGGAAGACTCAGACTTATGGATACAGACTTTAACCGTACTGCAAGACAGCGTAAAGTTCTGCAGCTTGCTATCGAGAAGGCAAAGACAGCAGACAAGAAAACCCTGGCAGCAACTGCCATGACGGTAATGTCAGATGTGAAGACCAGCATAGGACTTGATGACATACTTGATATGGCGAAAAATGTCAGAAACTACAATATACAGAATGCCGTAGGATTCCCGTTCTCACGTGACACAACCCATGTAGGCAAGATGGATGTTGTTGTACCTGCAACTCTTGCTTCAAATGTTGTTCAGCTCCATCCTTTCCTTTATGGTGATGACGCTGCAGGTTTTACATTAAATGACACAGTAAGTAAGATTTCCGCTCATATTCAGGAGAAGACCGGTATAGGCGAGCTTAAAAATGCCGATATCCCGAAGATCGGCGGCGGAACCGGTGTGACAAGGGCAGCGGAAACCGAAGCCGCAAACGCCGCTGCAAAGGAGACCGCCAAATCTTCTGCGGAAACCAATGCTTCAAAAGAAACAACCGAAGCGGAAACCAGACTTAGCGAAAAAGAAGAGGATACAACCGCTGAAACCATAGAGGAAAACAAAACAACTGAGGAAGAAACAGAAGAAGAGACCAAGGAATCCACTGAAGAAAAGGAAACCTCGGAAGAAACAGAAAAAACTCCGGAAAGCAACGCCTCAGAAGATTCAGGAAATACCGGAAACAATGTGGGTCCCTCACCTGAAGGTCCGGGAAATTCCGGCAATTCAGACAATTCCGGCTTCCCTGAAGGCCCTGTAACCGCAGGGCCCGGTGGATTACCTGCCGGAGATACCGAAGGCCCCAGCGGCGGACCCGGAGCAGCATAACAAATCTTCCTATTGACAAACATAGGTTTTTCTTGTACTATAATTTGGTGCTGCCGGTATGGCGGAATAGGCAGACGCTCGGGACTTAAAATCCCGTGCCCAGTGATGGGCGTGCCGGTTCGACCCCGGCTACCGGCATAGACCAGTATCAAGTTTACTTGGTACTGGTCTTTTTCGATTCAAGAATCTGTTTTCCAATGATTGTTGCACTATATACAAGCCAATCATTGGATGCAAGCACAACTGTCTTTGATATTTTATCGAGGGAGTCAAGCGGCTTTGAACGCTTCAAAGGAATCTGTTAGGATTCCTGCTCTATTTCAAACAACTATTCAGTTCGCAACGGACTGACATTCCCTGTTAACGGAGATTTTATGAGTATTTTAAATGTTGAACACCTGACACATGGCTTTGGCGACCGCGCCATCTTTGATGACGTTTCCTTCCGTCTTCTGAAAGGAGAACATATCGGCCTCGTCGGCGCCAATGGCGAAGGCAAATCCACATTCATGAGCATTATCACAGGAAAACTGCAGCCTGACGAAGGAAAGATCGAGTGGTCAAAGCATGTGAAAGTTGGTTATCTTGACCAGCACGCGGTGCTTCAGGCAGGTATGACTATCGGAACAGTCCTTCAGAGTGCATTTGACGAGCTATACAAGATGGATGAGCGATGCAATGAGCTTTACAACATGATGGCTACTGCCGATGAGACACAGATGAACGAATACATGGAGGAAGCCGGTACACTTCAGGAGCTTCTCACGGCCCATGATTTCTATCTCATTGATTCGAAGGTCAATGAAGTAGCCCGTGCACTCGGACTTCTGGATCTGGGTCTCGACCGTGATGTCACAGAGTTATCCGGCGGGCAGCGAACCAAGGTTCTTCTCGCAAAGCTTCTCCTTGAGAAGCCTGAGATCCTGCTTTTGGATGAGCCTACCAATTACCTTGATGAAGAGCATATTGCCTGGCTCAGGAAGTACCTTCAGGACTACGAAAATGCCTTTATTCTGATATCACATGACATCCCGTTCCTGAACAGCGTCATAAACATTATCTATCACATGAACAACAGGCAGCTTAACCGTTATGTGGGAGATTACAACCACTTTGAAGAGGTTTATGCCGCACAGAAAGCTCAGCAGGATGCAGCATACAAGCGTCAGCAGCAGGAGATTGCAGACCTTGAGGACTTTGTCGCGCGAAACAAGGCCCGTGTTGCCACAAGAAATATGGCCATGTCACGTCAGAAAAAGCTGGATAAGATGGAGCGAATCGATAAGGTCCAGGAAAAGCCGAAGCCGGAATTTCATTTCCTTTACTCCAAAACTCCGGGCAAATATCTCATTTCCACACACGATCTCGTCATCGGATATGATGAGCCCCTTTCAAGCACTTTGAATCTTGAATTTGAGCGCGGAAGCCGCATCGTCATGACCGGAGCAAACGGTATAGGAAAGACAACTCTTCTCAAGAGCCTTCTTGGACTTATAGACCCGATTTCCGGTAAAGTAGAGCTTGGCGACAACCTTGACATCGGATATTTTGAACAGGAGACAGCCGGTGATAATGACAACACCAGCCTTCAGGAAATCTGGGATGAGTTCCCGGGACTTAATCAGTCTGAGGTTCGCGCAGCCCTTGCCAAATGCGGACTTACAAGCCAGCATATTGAAAGTAAGATCAGAGTTCTTTCGGGAGGAGAGCAGGCCAAGGTCCGTCTTTGCAAGCTTCTGAACCGTCCGTCAAACATTCTTGTTCTGGACGAGCCTACAAACCATCTTGACCCTGATGCAAAGGATGAACTTAAGAAAGCGCTCCTTGAATACAAGGGCAGCATACTCATGGTTTGCCACGAGCCTGAATTTTACAGAGACATCGCTACAGATATCTGGGACTGCACAAAGTGGACCACAAAGCTGGTATGATCAGAGAAACGCTCTAATCAGTGTTTCCTTAGATCCGGCATGGAGATGATCCCGAATAAGTAATTAACGCCCCCATACACTTAAAGTTTGACTTTGATTCACGGGTGTATTATATTCTTAGGGTACGAATTTTTGGAGATGTACCCAAGAGGCCGAAGGGGGCGCACTCGAAATGCGCTAGGTCGGAAACGGCGCCAGGGTTCAAATCCCTGCATCTCCGTTTATTCAGCTCAAAACCGGGAAACTGTTTTCCCTGGGTTTTGAGCTTTTTTATTTTTTGATTCAAGGGTCAAAAGTACCAAATCATGTGCTTGCACGTTGATTTGAGACTTTATGACCCGCCCGAACACGAATAACGTAGTCGTTTTGCATAGCAAAAGGGCCCTCGTTTGAGTGTTCGGCAGCACAACTGCCTTCGACTTATAATTGAAGGAGCCACGCGGCTTTGAGCGCTTCAAAGGAATCTGTAAGGATTCCTGCTCTATACACACGAATATGTGCGTTGGCGCCTTTCTGCCGCCGCCGGATCCTCCGGAGCCTTTATGCTCTATACACACGAATGTGTGCGTTGGCGCTAATCAGTGAGTGGCAAATACTTTTGACACTCACTTCATTTTTTTGCAAGATAAGTTTTCTAACTAATTATTTCATCCTGTGATATAATTGCTGAGTTTTCAGCAAGCTGCAGAAACGGACACAATTAAATAAGTACATGATGCTCTGACCATACGTCGTACAACAGCTCATTTACCGGATACTTTATTTATGCTTTACTAATAATTATTTCACGAGGTACCAATTGAAAAACAGTATTCTTAATAAGATAACCCATGCCGTTGCCATTATCTCAGTGGCATCCATCATGATAACAACCGGTTGCGCCAAGGCTCCGGTTCAGAAAAACCGTTATTCCAGCCAGTTTTTGGATGTTTTCGATACCATCTCCATGGAGATCGGATATGAAGCTGACGAAGATACATTCAAGAAAAGATATGAAGACTCACACACACTTCTTTTAAAGGAGCATCAGCTTTTCGACATCTATAATGACTACGAGGGAATGAACAACTTAAAAACGGTCAATGATAATGCCGGAAAGCAGCCGGTCAAGGTAGATAAGGAGCTCATTGATCTGATCAAGTGGGGCAAGGAAGTTTATACCCTGACTGACGGAAAGTTAAACATTGCCTACGGCGCAGTACTGAAGCTCTGGCATGACAAACGTGAGATCGGCATGAATGACCCGTCAAAGGGCGAGCTTCCCGATGAAAATGCACTCAAAGAAGCAGCGAAGCATACAAACATCGATGATGTAATCATTGACGAAGAGGCCGGAACCATTTTCCTGAAGGACCCTGAGATGAGTCTGGATGTGGGAGGGATCGGCAAGGGTTATGCCACAGAGGATGCCGCAAAGCTCATCGAGTCCGCGGGTTCCGACAGCTTCATGTTGAATATGGGTGGAAATCTGCGTGCTATAGGTCTCAAGAACAATACCGAAAAGTGGGTATGTCCTGTCGAGAATCCAACCTTCCGTGACAATCAGACAGGAGATCAGTATTCAGTCATCACTTATCTTGATAATGTTTCCCTCGTTACCTCAGGTGACTATGAGCGTTACTATGTTGTAGACGGCAAGCGTTATCATCATATCATCGACCCTGATACACTTTATCCTGCCACTTATCACAGAAGTGTAACCATCCTTACACATGATTCAGCTCTTGCAGATGCTCTTTCAACTGCGCTTTTCTGTATGAGCATAGAGGATGGAAAGAAACTCGTTAAGTCCATATCCGAAGGTACAAGCTCTCTTGGTAAGAGTGAGAGAGTAGGCCGGATCGAAGTTATGTGGATCGACGCAGACGGAACACAAACCTATACAGACGGATTTGCAGATTTCACAAAAGAGTGATGTTTCAACCTGAGAGCAGAAACTTAGCCTAGCCAGGCGGGATCCATATAAGACCAAGACGCCGAAGCGGAAAAATCAAGAATCGTGGCCCTAAGTTGTTCCGGTCCCTCGCCAAAGAAAGAATCCTTTCAGATTCTTTCGAAGCACTCAAAGCCACGTGGCTCCCACAATTAAAAAACAAATCGTGGCAGTAATGTCA
This sequence comes from Oribacterium sp. WCC10, assembly GCF_900113415.1. GTDB lineage: Bacteria > Bacillota > Clostridia > Lachnospirales > Lachnospiraceae > Oribacterium. Next base: position 44,771 of record NZ_FOPH01000010.1, read on the forward strand.
GAGTTTTCCTGATGAAATCTCTGACTGGCCGAGGGAACCATGAAAAAAGAAACCAAAAGCCACTAATGAACCCAATTCTGATTTTTTCTCGCCTCTGCTTTACGGTCTTATACGGATCCCCTATGGCTCTTCTGAAAATCCTGCCCCCGGATGGATTTTATAAATACCGGTGTTCAACAATTTTTTTCAAATATCTGTTGACAATAATTGCGCCTTCATGTAGTATATACAAGTCGCTTGAAGCGACACAAATTTAGCGCTGTCGCCAAGTGGTAAGGCAACGGATTCTGATTCCGTCATTCCCAGGTTCGAATCCTGGTAGCGCTGCTCTTGTAGATATACAAGTAAACAATTTCATATAGCGCTGTCGCCAAGTGGTAAGGCAACGGATTCTGATTCCGTCATTCCCAGGTTCGAATCCTGGTAGCGCTGCTAGATTAACCGGAACAGATTTTGTTCCGGTTTTTTGTTACGTATCGGTATTTCCTCCGGATATTTCTTTTTATGTATCACCCCCGCAAAATTTTCTTAACATTTAAAAATCCCTATTGCTTTTCACCCAAAAGGTAGTACAGTTAATACAGTTGATACAAATGATACAGATTCTGATTGTACGAATCTGCAACCATCATCCTGTTTAGTGTGCGCGCTCATCGGGATGACTCATTCTCAAACAGGAGATAGATATGTTTCTTCTAAACTTGCAAAGTAAGGAGCCCATATTTGAGCAGATACAGACTCAGATACTGAGTTTCATCGAAGCCGGGGTACTTAAGCCCAACGACAAACTTCCTTCTGTCAGGCAGCTGGCTACAGAAAACGGCATTAATCCAAATACAGTTGCCAAAGCCTATGCACAGCTTGAACAGAAGGGCTATGTTTATAATCTGCCCAAAAAGGGCGTATATGTAGCGGAGATAAGTATGGAAAATTCAAAGATGCTTCAGATAGAAGCGCTGCTTAAACCACTCAAAGAAAACGGGATCACAAAAGAAGATCTCATCACAGCCATAAACCGGCTTTACGGGGAGGATAACAATGCTTGACATCCGGAATTTATCCAAGAATTTCAAAAATAAAGAAGTATTGAAGGATTTATGTCTTACTGTCGAAGACAAATCCATAGTTGGTCTGGTTGGTGTAAACGGTGCAGGAAAGTCAACATTACTGCGCTCCATAGCAGGAGTATATGCACCGGAAAAGGGAAGCATAACGCTGGACGGAAAAAGCACCTATTATGACATGGATACCAAACGGAAGATCGCTTTCGTCAGCGATGAAGCCTACTTTCCTATGGGATCCACCATCGACAGTCTCAAACTGTTTTATGAATGCATGTACGACTTCGACAGGTCAGCCTTCAGCAGATACTTAAGAACCTTCGAGCTGGATCCAAAGGCCTCCATATCCACCTTTTCAAAGGGCATGAAGCGCCGTGTATCCCTCATGTTTGCACTTTCCATACATCCGAAACTTCTGCTGCTGGACGAAGCCTATGACGGTCTGGAGCCTCTTGCGAGACTGCACTTCAAAAACGCTCTCACTGACCTTCTTGAGGACGAAGATGTGTCCGTAGTCATTTCTTCACACAGCTTAAAGGAACTGGAAGACATCTGCGACAGCTTCGCAATGCTTGAAAACGGCAGAATAGTAAGTGGAGGAGATCTGACCGAGTCGAAAAGCAATATCAACAAGTTTCAGCTGGCTTTCAGAGAAGAACTCAGTCAAAACGACTTCGCCGGTCTTGACATCCTCAGATTTGAAAAGGAAGGTCAGGTTTATAAACTCGTCATCCGCGGAGATGCCGTTCAGACAGAAGAGAAGCTCAGAGCCATGAACCCTATCCTCTTAAATGTGCTACCGGTTAATTTCGAAGAGCTTTTCATATACGAATTAGAAAGCAGAGGCAATAGATCATGAACAAAAACTATTTCAAATGGCTTATAAAGAGCCGAAAGATATCCTTACTGTTTTTCTTTCTCATCTGTATAGGCTTTCAGCTCATATCATTCACAAACTATGATGCCTGCTATCCTTCAGACACTTTCAATATGGGTGTCATCATAGGCGGCTCCATGTCTATGCTTTTATGCATCGCCATGCCGGTTTTTATCCTTTCCTACATCCATAGAAAAAGCAGCGCGGATTTGTATCTGGCACTTCCGGTTTCCAGAAAGGAGCAGCTTCTTACAACCTTTTTCCTGACATGGATCATGGCCTACGGAACCTTCTTTATCGGAACCACACTTATATGGGTGACAAAAACATTCAGCCTCGTTTCCTTCAAAACCTGGATATCGGTACAGATACTCACCGCTTTTTCACTTCTGGTACTGATGCTTGTATATACCGCTATTTATACATTGGCAAACTCTGTATTTGACGGTATCGTTATGATCGGTGCATATTCAGTACTTCCCGGGGTTGTCGCGCTTTCAGTGCTTACCTTCCTGTATTCCATGATAGCCGGCAACAACGTTCCTTCCGACAGTTTCATATTGCAGACAGGAACTCTGTTGTCACCGGTATCCATGTTCTTCAGCAACCTTAACTTCCTTCTGGAACCGGAATACAGCTCTCAGGAAAAGTTCAGCAGACTATACATACTTATGATGCTTGGATACGGCCTTATCGCCATTGCACTTCTGAGATACCATTTCATAAATCGTAAAGCAGAACGCACCGACCAGATATCCGATGATAAACTCTCATACCCGTTTATCATCAATGCCTACCTTATACTCATCCTTCTTTCACTTGCATGGTCAGTGGTTTCGGATTCCGTAAACGGCTTTGAGTTCTTTTATCTCCTACTGTTTTTCATCTATATCGTGGCATCCTTTGTATATAAGAGAACCCTCAGGATCACATGGCGACCGATAGCATTTTTCATATTTGCATGTTTAGCCACACTTGTATTTGCAAAGATCGGATGGATGACAGAGGGATTTGGTCTGAGTCATCTTCCTCATGAGTTGTTCACAGAAAGATATCTTCACTACAATTACTCGGCAGATGTCTCCATAGACAATCTGGGAGAACAGATTCCCGACTATAATCATGACTATGCATATATAAGCTTTGATCTCTCGATCCCGTCCGAAAAAGCAGCTGAATACGCCGGTCTCATCGACAAATTTGAAGCACTGAGAAACGATGCCGTAACAAACTTTTATAAGAGCAGCAAAGACATGCCGAATACCAACGTAAGCCTCAGCGTTTACAACAATACAGGGAATGATAGCGCTTCTTTAAATTATTATAATTACAACAGAGTTCCGCCTTTATCAGAAGAGGATCTTAAGACCATAAGCAGGTACTGTGAGGTAACCATTTACCCCATAATAAACAAGAACTATGACGATGACGGATCTCTTAAAGAGGACGCAGAGGATGAATACTTAGGCGATATGGATCTTGACAAATTCATAGACTGGAGAGATTCAAAATTCCGAAAAACACATTAAATGATGCAGCACATTTCACATGCATTTCTTAATAACTTATATAAGTGATGACATTTTTATAACAAAATTCTTCAACCTATTATCAACACTAATAAACTGTACTAATATGGTGTGAGGGAATCATGCGACGATTCTTTTACCCATATGATGATGCAAGGGCAACTGCCTTCGATTTTTAATCGAAGGTGCCACGCGGCTTTGAGCGCTTCAAAGGAATCTGTAAGGATTCCTGCTCTATGCACAAGAATGTGTGCGTTGGCGCTATCGGTGAATGGCAAATCCTTTTGACACTCACGTCATATGGTACGGCAGGACTTCCGGATATATTTTCCGGATTATTTGTTCAAAAAGCACCCTGTCATACGATCGCGCAAAAAAGAAAAAACTCGAATTGAGAAATGGAGTATAGTATGAAGAACAAGATAGCACTTCGCAAATTATCAGCAGTTATGATGGCAGCGGCTCTTTCTGCCACATCACCGGCAGCAGCTTATCTCGGCCAGCTCACAACCTATGCCGCAACCGATGACGACAAAGACTATTCCGTAAGCGATGCCGCATGGGACACCACCTATGATTCAAACGATAAGGCTCATGTTTATGCCACATGGACAGAATCTGAGGACAAGGCCAATGCAACCATAACCATCTATGTAAACGGCAAGAACCGCACAAGCGAAGCTGCAAAGGGCGGTATATCAGTTTCCACAACAGCCGGCAAGAAGGAGATGACTTCCTACATCAAGAAGATCAACAAAACCGGTGATTATACATTCGTTATTACTTCCAGCAAAAAGAGTACCGGTGACAGCGAGAAGTCATCATCCGAATCGGATGTTCTTGAAGTTACAAAAGACTTCCTGAAGGAGCTTTCCACATCAAGCAGTTCAAGTTCATCAAGCTCCTCAAGTTCTTCCTCAAGCGGAGTTTCACCTACAGTAGGATCAACAACTGCACCGGCTTCAAGCTCACAGAATAACTCAGCCGCAGCCGCAACAACAGCTCCTGCATCAGGATGGCAGAACTGGGGCATTGGCTGGGTATATCTCGAGAACGGCCAGTGTGTAAGGGACAGATGGGTACCTTCAAGCGGTAAGTATTATCATATAAACAGCAGCGGTTTCATGGATGTAAGCACCACTATACAGGATGCATACGGCACTCACACAGTAGGAGCTGACGGTGCACTTATTCTGGGATAAAGCATTGTAAATTCCTGTTTTTACAGGTATTAAAGCACCTGTATAACACCGATTTTTCATAGGGAAAGACTGATTAAAGAGTTTCCCTGGTCGGATTTTCGATGCGAAGCATCAACTTCCTTTGAAAATCCGTGTCCCGACGCCTGAGGCTCTTGGGAAACACTGATATAATCAGTGTTTCTATGGAATTTTCAAATGATTCGGAGTAAAATGTATTTATTAAAAATACATCGCTCCGGGTCATTTTTTATGATGTCCTATCAAGGGGCAGAAGGGGATAAAAACAATGAAAGGATTTTTGAAAGAGTTTAAAGAGTTTGCTGTAAAAGGTAATATGATCGATCTGGCAGTCGGCATGATCATCGGTTCAGCATTTACCGCTCTCGTAAAGAGTGTAGTAGATGATCTCGTTATGCCTGTACTGTCTATATTCACAGGAAAGCTTGATTTCAACAATATGTTTATACCTTTGGCAGATCAGACCACCAAAGTGTACAGTGAAGCAGTAGAGCAGGGCGCGGTTTTTGCCTACGGAAAGTTCCTGACCGAAGCCCTTTCTTTTCTCATCATGGCATTTGTTGTATTTATGTTTGTGAAAGCCATGAACAAGTTAAGAAAGCAGCAGGCAGAAGCTCCGGCACCTGCAACAACCAAAGAGTGTCCATACTGCAAGTCAGAGATCAAGATTGAGGCCACAAGATGTCCTAACTGCACATCCAAGCTTGAGGGTTTCAAGATTGATCCTGCCGAGCTAAATGCTTAAATGTCACATCACAACGTGAGTGATATGCCATCAACACTCATTGGCCGGCGCCAAAACAAACATTAAAGAGTAGTGCCTGCCGAAATATATTCTCTGATTTGACTATTGATTTTTTCTTTCTTAACGGTTAATATACCGACGATGTTTATGAGCGACTTCATTTACATCAGGCATTACTTCTGTTGGACGAGATAACAGATTCACCAAAGCACGGAACACCCTTAAGCCAGATTTATAAGCAGGTTTTACGGGAACGTAGAGCCTGCTTTTTTATATCACAAAACTGATATACCCCATCGGAAAGGAGTCACATGTACGAATTTGACGCAAGAGTCCGCTACTCGGAAACGGACGAGACACAATCCATCACCATCACATCACTGGTAAACTACCTTCAGGATTGCAGCACCTTTCATTCTGCAGACGTAGGGCTCACCGTAGACCATCTCAACTCAATTCACAGAGCCTGGCTCCTGAACTACTGGGATATACGCATAGAACGAATGCCTAAACTTTGCGATAATATCACAGTCGGTACCAGTCCTCACGAATTCCGCGGAGTACTGGCACATCGTAATTTCTGGATAAAGGATGTAAACGGTTCATTCATGCTCCGGGCAGACAGTCTCTGGTTTTGTTTTGACACAGAACGTATGCGTCCCGTAAAGATAGATCCCGAGATGATTGAGCCCTTTGGAACCATCGAAGATGTTCTCAAACTGCCTGTCAGCGACAGAAAGATCATTGAACCCGGAGATCTCACCAAAGGTCAGCCCATCAAGGTGGAGCAGCATCACATAGATACAAACCATCATGTGAATAATGCTCAGTACATCCAGATTGCAAGCGATGTGATAGCAGCATCCGGAGATAACTCACAACCTTTCACACACGGAAGAATCCGTGTGGAGTACAGAAAAGCCGCAGTACTTGGTGACACCATGATTCCGATGTACGGTAAGACACCTGAAGGTTCTGTGATTGTAAGTCTTCAATCTGAAACCGGCGATGTCTATTGCAACTTAGAGTTCTCAGATAAAGTATGAAAATGCAGGAATACCGTGAACTTTTACGTCCGGTAAAACGGCAGGAACATTAACACATACAGAAGTAAACTCGCCCCGCAGCTTATGTCCGGCGATTTATGTACGATAAATTATTAGTGTGGGTAAAACAGGTTTTATAAGAACCGGTTCATTCACTCACCGGCATCGGCGCACAAAATCGTGCGTTGTACGGCTCTTTCATCCCGAAAGAGAAATACAGAAAGGAAACAAAATGATCGAATTAGGAAAGATACAGACACTCAAAATAGCAAGAGAGAAGGAATTTGGTGTTTACCTTGAAGACGGAACAGGAGCATCTGTTCTTCTTCCGAAAAGACAGGTTCCCAACGGAAAGAGCGTAGGAGATGAACTCACAGTTTTCGTATATAAGGATTCCCGTGACCGTCTCATCGCTACCACAAAAAAGCCTCTTATGTCTGTTGGCGAAATCTCAAAGGTTGTAGTTAAGGATGTCACTAACATAGGTGCGTTTGTCGACATCGGCCTTGAAAGAGACGTTCTTCTTCCATATCACGAGATGCGCTATGAAATCAAAAAAGGAGATACCGTTGAAGTTTATCTTTATGTAGATCATTCCCAGCGTTTAGCCGCAACCATGTTCACAAAGAAGCATGAAGACGCGACCGTTATTAAAAACGACGAAATTAAGACCTATTTTTATGAGCAAAATGCCGATGAGGTACTTAAGATACTGAAGGAAAAGTTCGACGGACATGTACCTTACACTGATAAAACTGTACAACCTGACGAAATTCAAAGGGATTTCGGTATGTCAAAAGCCGCATTCAAGCGTGCTGTGGGCAAATTGCTGAAAGAAGGAAAGATTAAGATTACAAAAACTTCGATTTTTTGTCTTTATTAAACAAAAGCCATTTTACCGTTGACACTTTGTCTAAAATTTGACGTGCTTTTTTGGGTAGCTGTGCCCTAGAGAATGATTTTTTATTGGAGTATTATACCGATAGTTTCAAACAAGCGGATGTGTTTTAAACCGCAGGTTCTACTAGAACGCGTAGCTGATAAGGAGACATATAGTATGGCAAGTGTAGTACTCAAAGACGTCACAAAAAAGTATCCTAACGGATTTGTTGCCGTTAAGGAATTCAATCTTGATGTTAAAGATCAGGAATTTATTATCTTCGTCGGACCATCAGGATGTGGTAAGTCCACAACTCTTCGTATGATCGCAGGTCTTGAGGATATCTCAAGCGGTGATCTTATGATCGATGGAAAGAGAATGAACGATGTGGAGCCAAAGGACAGAGATATCGCGATGGTATTCCAGAATTACGCTCTGTATCCACATATGACAGTATATGACAACATGGCATTCGGTCTTAAGCTCCGTAAGGTTCCTAAGGACGAGATCGATCAGAAGGTACATGAGGCAGCAAGAATCCTTGACCTTGAGCACCTTCTCGACAGAAAGCCAAAGGCACTTTCTGGTGGACAGAGACAGCGTGTTGCTATGGGACGTGCTATCGTTCGTAGACCTAAGGTATTCCTTATGGACGAGCCGCTTTCAAACCTCGATGCAAAGCTGAGAGCACAGATGCGTGTAGAGATCGCAAAGCTTCATAAGTCACTTGAGACAACAATCATCTACGTTACTCATGACCAGACAGAGGCTATGACACTCGGAACAAGAATCGTTGTTCTCAAGGACGGTATCATCCAGCAGGTAGATTCACCTGAGAACCTTTACGATACACCTTGCAACAAGTTCGTTGCCGGATTCATCGGTTCACCTCAGATGAATATGATCGATGCAGAGTGCGGAGAGTCAAACGGTGACGTAACACTTACATTTGCAGGTCATACAATCGCTCTTAGCGCTGACAAGGCTGCCAAGCTTAAGGAAGGCGGCTACATCGGAAAGACTGTTACACTCGGTATCAGACCTGAGCACCTTCACGATGAGGCTGATTTCGTAGCAGCACATCAGAAGCAGACACTTCAGGCTGAGATCAAGGTTTATGAGATGCTCGGTGCAGAGACACTTCTTTACTTCGATCTCGGAGATGCTTCATGGGTTGCAAGAGTTAATCCTAAGACAACTGCACGTACAGGATCTAATGTTACATTTGCTATCGATGAGTCAAAGATCCATGTATTTGACAAGGAGACAGAGAAGACTATCACAAACTGATATTGACTCTGCTTATAGATCTTTCAAGCCCCGGAACAAATTGTTCCGGGGCTTTTTTATGTATTTTTTATAGATACACATCTTGAATCTTTTGGATAATCCGTTTATTCTATGAAGAAACCTTGAACTTAAAAGTTCATTTTAGTAAAATATCATTAATTATGGGTAACAGCGGATTTTCTTTTTTCCCGTTAATATAAGATAGGAGCAACTATGATATCAAATCAGGTTTTACAAAGCACAATTGACTCACTCAAGGGCATCACTCGAGTTGATATTGCGATTGCTGATATCGATGGCAAGATTCTTGCATCAACGTTTTCAGATGAGCAGTACACTGAGTCCATGGTTTCTTCATTTGCCGATTCACAGGCAGACAGCCAGGCAGTAGGAGGCTATCAGTTCTTCAAGATCTTCGACGAGCATCAGCTTGAGTATGTTCTCATCGCAAAGGGTGACACCGACGATGTTTACATGGTAGGTAAACTCGCAGCATTCCAGATTCAGACACTTCTTGTTGCATACAAGGAGAAGTTCGATAAGGATAACTTCATCAAGAATCTCCTTCTCGACAACCTCCTCCTTGTTGACATTTACAATCGTGCAAAGAAGCTTCACATCGATATCGGTGTTAAGCGTGTCGTTTATATCATCGAGACCGAAAAGGGCACTAACGATTCCGGCGCTCTTGATGCTCTCAAGACACTTTTTGCCACAAAGACAAAGGATTTCGTTACTGCGGTTGACGAGAAGAATGTCATCGTAGTCAAGGAAGTCAAGCCAAACGAGACAGCAGAAGAGCTTTATCATGTTGGCGAGACCATCCTTGATATGCTTGAGACAGAAGCTATGATTCAGGCTCGTGTAAGTTTCGGTACAGTTGTAAACGAAATCAAGGATGTATCAAAGTCATACAAAGAAGCCAAAATGGCTCTTGAAGTTGGCAAGATCTTCTATGAAGACAGAAACATCATCGCATACAACCGCCTCGGCATCGGTCGTCTGATCTACCAGCTTCCGCTTCCTCTTTGCAAGATGTTCATCAAGGAGATCTTCACAAGTATTTCCCCTGATGAGTTCGATGAGGAAACACTTACAACCATCAACAAGTTCTTTGAGAACAACCTTAACGTTTCCGAGACTTCAAGACAGCTTTACATCCACAGAAACACTCTTGTTTACAGACTGGATAAGCTTCAGAGATCAACAGGTCTTGATTTAAGAGTTTTCGATGATGCCATCACTTTCAAGATTGCACTCATGGTAGTTAAATACATGAAGTACATGGAGTCTATCGATTATTGATGTGCGGTTCAATGCTTAAGAAAGCACTTTAACCCTTACATCTTTTTAAGAGAATTGAAATATCAAAAGTCGGTTATTGGTGTTTACACCTTAGCCGGCTTTTTTGTATTATGATACAGTGTCACAAAGTCTATCTTCTGCCTGTGCCTGGACAAAAGCAAAAGATAGACTTTGTAACAAGTCCACACATCATTTCCCATATTAGAAAGACCATTACCTTATGATAAAAATCGAAAATGTCTCCAAGACATATAGCACCGGAGTTGCAGCACTTCGAAATATAAATCTCACCATACAGGATGGTGAATTCTGCTTCATCGTAGGACGAAGCGGTTCAGGAAAGTCCACACTTGTACGTCTTCTGACCAAGGAACTGGATCCTGACGAGGGCAGTATCACAGTAAATGATACCGATCTCGGGAAGCTCCGTCGCCGCCACATCCCCGGCTATCGTCGGCGTCTCGGCGTTGTTTTCCAGGATTTCAGACTTCTTGAAGACCGGACAGTGTACGAAAACATTGGCTTTGCCCAACTTATCATAGGAAAAACCGATGACGAAATCCGTGAGAACGTCACAAGGATCATGCATCTCACAGGAATCGACGCCAAGAGAAACTCATATCCGCATCAGTTAAGCGGAGGTGAACAACAAAGAACCGCTATTGCGCGCGCACTGGTAAATCGTCCTGAGATCCTTATTGCCGATGAGCCCACAGGTAATCTTGACCACGAAAATGCTTCCGAAGTCATGAAACTGCTTGAGCGTATAAACGAACAGGGCACCACTGTCATTGTAATCACTCATGACCGCGAGATGGTTGCCCGCATGAGGAAGCGCACTGTACGCATTTCTTTCGGACAGATAGTATCAGACGAAATATCCGGGGACAGTGACTACTATTTTGACGATCCGCTCCCTGATGACCATGCACAACCTGAACCATCTCATGAATCCGACTCAGAAAGCCCTGAATCTCCTGTCGAAGAGCCTGTCGAAGATGACACACAGGAATCATCCGGGAAAGCCACTTCTCAAGCAGCCACAGCACCATCAGAAGGTCCGGCACAGGATAATACTTCTCTTGAGTGGTCAATGGATGACTGGATTGAAGAAGCACCTGTCAGAAAGCCTTCAAAGGGACTTCGCGGAAATCATCGCCGGCCTCATAAATCCAGAAAGGAGAATGCATGATCATGAAAGGAAACGCATGGAGCTACTGCATTCGCTCCGGATTCAAAAACATACTTCACAACAAACTGTTTTCGGCTGCATCAACAGCAACTATCGCAGCCTGCATTTTCCTGTTCTGTCTTTTCTTCGCCATCGTCACCAATGTTCAGAGTATGGCAAAGAAAGCAGAGACTACAGTTGGAATCACTGTTTTTTTTGATGACGATATAGCTCAGGAACAGGTTGAAGAAATCGGAAAACTCATCTCGGAAAAGCCGGAGATAAAAAGCGCAAACTACACATCGGCTGACGATGCATGGAACGAATTCAAGTCGGATTATTTTAACAACAATGAACTTATGGCTCAGGCATTTGCAGAAGATAATCCTCTTTCCGGATCCCAGAGTTACGAGATATTCTTAAACAATATCCGGGACCAGCAAAGTATAGTTGACTGGCTTTACAGCCTTGACGGCGTAAGACAGGTGAACTATTCCAATGCTGCCGTAAAGGGCCTAAGTTCCCTGAACCGCATCATTTCATCACTTAGTGCCGTGATAATAAGTGTTCTTCTGGCAGTTTCCGTTTTTCTGATCTCCAATACCATTTCTGTTGCAGCTCAGTTCCGCCGCAGAGAAAATGAGATCATGAAGATAATAGGTGCCACAAACTTCATGATACGACTTCCTTTCCTTGTTGAAGGAGTTGTGCTTGGATTTACCGGTGCAGCCATTCCTCTTATCGGAATATATCTTATTTATGAGAAGGCAGTGACTTACGTTAACGAGCGCTTCGTCAGCATCAGTACACTTTTCTCACCCATACCCATAGCCTCGATCTTTCCTGCCATGATTGCCGTAGCGATGGGACTCGGCGTCGGCGTGGGATTTGTCGTATCATTCTTCACCATAAGAAAGTCATTGAAAGTCTGAATATGAAACATAAACGATATAAGAGAATAATACTTAAGATGACGGCATTGATGCTGACCATCACCCTGACCTCTGTTCCGGGCTTTTCGGCGGAGAAGGAGAAGCAATCCATAAATTCGTCAAAACAGAAAATAGACGAAAACAAGGAAAAAATAGACGCTCTTGCAGAAGAGCAGAAAAAGGTCAACAAAAAGATTGACGAACTCAAAGAGCTTAAGGCAGATACCGCTTCCTACATCACAGCTCTCGACAAAAATATGACGGAGATCACCAACGAACTTATAGCCGTCAATGCCTCAATCGCTCAAAAACAGCTGGATATCCAGTTCACTCAGGAACAGCTTGCCGCCGCAACACAGACTGCATCAGACCAGTATGCCAGCATGAAACTTCGCATCAAATTCATGTACGAAAAAGGTGATACCAATTTCATTGACATGATACTGAATGCCACAAGCTGGTCAGATCTTCTGAACAAAGCCGAATACATTCACAAGATAACAAAATACGATCGCACCAAGCTCAGCGAATTCGAAGAAACAAAGCAGCTTGTAACCGACACACAGACCCAGCTTCAGGCAGAGAATGCCCAGCTGGCCGATCTTCAGGCTCAGGAGCTGGCAAAACAGCAGAGTATTCAGGCACTTCTCGACCAGAAAACAGCAGAACTCACTGCCTACAACAGGAAGATTTCAAAAGCCCAGAGCGAAATAGCAGAGCAGCAGGATAAGATCGATGATCTAAATGCCGACATTCGTGCTCAGGAAGCCAATATCGAGGCCATGGAACGTGAGATTGAAAGGCAGGAGGAAGAAGCCCGCAAAAAAGCAAAGGAATCCGGCTCTTCACAGAAAACCCGGACCATGACCGGCGGTTTCACCTGGCCCGTTCCTTCAAGCAGCAGAATTTCCAGTGAATTCGGTTCAAGAGAATCACCCACCGAGGGTGCCAGCACCTATCACAAGGGTATAGACATTGCCGCTTCCACCGGCTCCAATGTCATCGCAGCTGCAGGTGGAAAGGTGGTTATCGCAACTTATTCCGCAAGTGCCGGCAACTACATTATGATAAGCCACGGCAGCAGCACTTATACCGTTTACATGCATATGTCAAAGCTTAATGTCTCGGAAGGTGACGAAGTTTCTCAGGGCGATGTCATCGGAGCTGTAGGTTCAACAGGCTATTCGACCGGTCCACACCTTCACTTCGGAATCAGAAAAGACGGAACTTATGTGAATCCGGGCAATTATTTATAAGCATTTTGACCATTGCATCCCATAAAAGATCCAACATATAATGATATCATGGAAAATAACGATATAAATCCAACTGAAACAAACGAAAAAGTAAACAGCAAACCTAAGAAGCCGCTATTTGGTAATTTTGATTTCGTTTACGGTTTTATCCTGGGACTCATCATCATGTTTGTCATAGGAGGAAGTACATTCTATGTATATTTCTTTGGGTTCCCGCCGTTCATTAACGATTACATAATTCACCACGGCACGGGAAATGCATCCATGTCCCTTGCAAGCATTTCTGAACTGGAAGCGGGAGATAACGGACATACTGCAGAAAACGGTGCCGCAGGAGAGGCAGATTCCGTATCAGAACAGACTGCAGGTTCTCTCAAAATGGCTGCAGTAACAAGAAAGCTTGGCATACTTCAGACTCTCATCGATCAGAACTACCTCTTCCCGGAAGATGCCGATAAGGCTGCAACCTATATCTACAAGGGTTTCCTTGCATCCCTGACGGACGAGGATCCGTATGCACACTACTATAGTGCAGAAGAGATGAACGAGCGAAAGTCTCAGCAAAACGGAACCTACTATGGTATAGGCGCCGGTGTTCACCAGCTTGAAGATACCAATGAGATACTGGTCATCAATATCTATCCCGGAAGTCCTGCAGAAACTGCAGGCATGCAGATCGGGGATGTCCTGTACAAGATCAATGGCATTGACGTGTCAGATATGACACTGTCCTATGTTGTGGAGAATCTGATTCAGGGCGATCTGGGAACTTCCTTTGAGTGCGTCGTCAAACGTGACGGCAAAGAAGTGACCATGCGTATCACAAGAGCTGACGTCGAGATTCCTCGCGTGGCCTACGGAACTCTTTCAGAATTCGGAATCAATGCGACACACGCCGACGAGATAGGATATATCTCATTCGCCAATTTCTACTCAGCAGAGGGCAAGCAGACAAAAGCTGCGCTTGATGACCTGATAAACAATGCTCACATCAGTTCACTTATCATTGACCTGAGAGGCAATCCGGGCGGAGATATCGAAGTTGCGGCATCTCTTCTTGACTATATTCTTCCTGACGATCTGACTAACTTCACAGACGGAAAGAGTGAATTCCAGCAGGGCAAGACATTGTTCGCATACACAAGGAACAAGTTAGGAAAGGGACAGGAGTGGTATGCAGGTGACGGTCACGAGATCAACATTCCTATCGTCATACTTCAGAATCAGAATTCCGCTTCTGCATCAGAGCTTTTCTCAGGATGCCTTCAGGATTACGGTGTAGCGACGGTTGTTGGAACACAGTCTTACGGTAAGGGAATAGTCCAGAGCATCACTACTTTGCAGGACGGTTCTGCCGTTGAGTTCACAACCCATTACTATTACATTCCTTCCGGTCTCAACATTCACAAGATCGGCATCACACCGGATGTCACAGTAGAGATGGGAGAGACTGCGGATGAATATATGGTTTCTCTCAATGACGACGTTCAGCTTCAGAAGGCTGTATCGATTCTGGATGGAGAAGTTCATTAATATAAGACACTGTACGGATTATCAGAGACATGCGGTTTGAAATCCGCAAAACCGGAGCAGAAGAAAACAGCATTTTTAAAGGAGTGTCAAATCATTGCGCAAGCTATTGATTTGGCACTTTCATCTATTATATTATGATGATGCTGAGCACATTACACCCAAATGTGTACGTGCTCAGCATCATCAGTGAGTGTAAAAAGTGAAACGGAGGATTTTATATGAGAATAGGTACCGGCTACGACGTACACAAATTAGTTCCGAATCGCAAGCTTATCCTTGGCGGCGTCACAGTTCCTTATGAGCTTGGCCTTGACGGACACAGTGATGCAGATGTCATCACTCATGCCATCATGGATGCGCTTTTAGGAGCAGCAGCTCTTGGTGATATAGGGCAGCATTTCCCTGACAATGACCCGAAGTATGAAGGGGCAGACTCCATCAGACTTTTACAGGAAGTCGGCAGGATACTTGCGAAAGAAGGCTATACGATCGGCAATATCGATTCTACCATCATCGCTCAGAAGCCAAAGCTTATGAATTATCTTCCTGAGATGAGGAAAAATGTTGCTAACGCTTTGGGACTTGAACTCAATCAGGTATCCATAAAAGCCACAACAGAAGAGCACCTCGGCTTCACAGGAAGAGGTGAAGGAATCAGCTCTCAGGCCGTAGCATTACTGAACTGAAAAAAAGCGAAAATTTCGAACAGTGACATTTTCGTAACAATATAGCCGGTGATTGAGTTCTGGTCAGAACCAAAGGACATCAATTAAAAAACGTTAAGCTAAGGCTTAAAAAATCAAAACAGCTCCTCTTAGAATCACTTGGATATTTTTCCTTGATTCCTTCGGCAATTCTGAGTTTTCCTCAGGAAAACTCAGAAACTGCCGAGGACCTAGTGGTTCATAGGGGAGCTGTTTTAGATTTTTTTGTCGAAGCGCCTCGTTTTTTAATCGATACCCTCTGGTTCAAACTTACTCAATCACCGGCTGAACGATCATACATTTTCTTTTTTTATTTCTTCAGTTCAATACTAAAATCACAGTCTCAGTTTAAGCTTCTTCGGAATGCAATTAAGCGTGAAATCGCTCTGCTTACCGGCCGACTCCCCATCCACATGAACCGGCAACGGCTTGTTGGTATGAACCTCGATCTCACGACATCTGTAGAGATGCACTCCGGTTCTCGTCACATGCTGCCCGTAAACACTGGAAAACATGATCCACAGAAGACGCCACTTGTGTCTGGTGCTGACGATGCATACATCAAGACATCCATCTTCACCACTGGCATCCGGACAAACCTTGTAACCACCTTCATAAGGATGAACATGAGCGGATATGAAGAGAATGTTGTTGAATTCGTGTTTTTTCTCCCCGTCAAGCACCACATATCCTTTGGTAGGCTTAACTTTAAAGAACTCCCTCATGAATGTCTTTATATATAAAAGTTTTCTAAGCTGAAAAAAGCGTCTGCTCCGCTTACCTGATCTGCACTTTGCATCATACAGATCGTTAAAAATCGCTGCATCGATTCCCGCTCCGGAACTGATGGCAAATCTTCGATTCATGGATGGGCAGTTCAAAACACCATAATCCAGAAGTATCTCATCCGAATCGGTAAAAAGTCTTTTCAACTGCGCTTTCAGGTTGTACTTTCTACGGAATGAACGGGCGATATCATTGTCAGTTTTTGTAGGAATATATGCGATGGATATCCTGTTGCTATCCATATTGATACCATCAACTACTTCGTTAAGGGTTCCTTCACCCCCGATAACTGTGATGGTCTTTGCGTCCTGACATTTCAAAGATAATTGATGAGCAAATTCCCTCGCGTCTCCGCTTTTCTCAGTGATATATGCTTCAAAGTTCGATGCGTTTTTTGTTTTGTTCAAATGTCTGAGAACCTTATCCCAGATCTTGCGTCCACGGCCATTGGACGACTGCGGATTTACGATGAAATAATACATTTAACCTCCAAGTTTCAACAAACAGAGTATAGCATCAAAAATTCTTTTTATTTCTAAAAAGACTGTTAAATATGTCAGAATTAATATCTTCTTAGACACAAATTGAACACAGAATATAAGTATGATACAAACATAGCGTTATTATTGGATTTAGTTTCAGGAGGGTTAGCGAGAATGAAACGAATAGCAGGAATTGTAGCCGGAGCGCTTTTGTTCGGTGTTGTAGCCGGAGCTTCCATGGTCGGTGTCAATGTTGCCGCCCAGAAGGCCGGTATCTTATATGAACAGTCTGTTGCTAAGAACAATCAGTCACAGAGCGAAACACAGACTTTTACCCAGCCGGAAAGCACAGCGGCAGAAAGCACTGACAATACTCCCAAAATTCAGCAGTCACAACCGACCGCAACTATGAGCAGTGTTACCAAAGTAGCAAAGGACGCCATGCCTTCCGTAGTTGCCATCACCAATATGGTCAAGTACAGACAGAACGGTTTTTCCATTTTCGGAGATTTCCAGAGTTATGAAACAGAGGTTCCGGCAAGCGGTTCCGGTGTCATCATCGGAAAGAACGACACAGAGCTTCTTATTCTCACCAATAACCATGTGGTTTCATCTTCAGAGTCTCTTTCCGTAACCTTCAACGATTCCGAGACTGTTGATGCAGCCATCAAGGGCACTGATTCAGCCGCAGACCTTGCCGTCATTTCCATCAAGCTTGAGAACATCCCGACAAAGACATTGGAATCCATCTCCATAGCAACTCTCGGAGACAGTGATGCCATGGAAGTAGGTGATCAGGTAGTAGCAATCGGTAATGCTCTCGGTTATGGCCAGTCAGTTACAACCGGAATCATTTCCGCGAAGGACAGAGATGTCTCTACCACAAAGGGTACACGTTCAGGACTTCTTCAGACAGATGCAGCCATCAACCCGGGTAACTCCGGCGGTGCGCTCCTCAATATGAAGGGTGAAGTCATCGGTATCAATGTTGCCAAGTACACTTCAACATCCATTGAAGGCATGGGTTACTCCATCCCTTCATCACTCGCAAAGAGAGTAGTTGAAAATCTGTCAACACTTGAAACCCGCGAAGACGTACCAAAGGAAGAGCGCGGATATCTCGGTGTAAAGGTTAAGAATATCGATGCACAGACAGCAGAAAGCTTCGGTATGCCTCAGGGTGTATTCGTTTATAAATACACAGAGGGATCGAATGCACAGAACAGCGACCTTCACGAAAAGGACATCATTACCGCAGTTAACGGTCAGGGCGTAACAAACTTCAACGAACTTTCAACTGTTCTTTCAAAGTACCGCGCAGGAGAGAAGGTTACAGTAACCGTTCAGAGACCTAACGGAGACAAGTACGATGAGCTTAATGTCGACGTCGTTCTCGGCTCGGCCGACACTTCAGCTTCTACAGATAAGGACGGTTCCTCAGCCAATGATCCTTTCTCAAGAAATGATGGTTCAGACGGAAACAACGGCTCAGGCAACAGCAACGAAAACAACGGTGATTCCGGAAACCAGAATAATGGCAACAATGGTTTATCACAGGATGATATTCTTAAGGCATTCCAGGATTTCATAAATCAGTACCAGAGATAATCACCTAAAATGAGTTCGGACTATTGTCCGGGCTCATTTTTCATATATGCACTGCTTTCGTTACAGTTAAGCAAAAGAAGCTAATGCCCCCCGGCTGTGCTGTTACGCCTGCATGAATGTTCAAGCTGTTTGTTCTTATATTGACTGTAAAACTCTAAAATATTACAATAAAGTCCATGTAGCCTTGGGAAATATCCTTATGATAAAGCCTTCCCAAAGCAGAGGAGATAATTATGAAGATATTTAATACCATGTCACGCATGAAGGAAGAATTCAAACCGATAGAGCCAGGAAAGATCCGCATGTATGTGTGTGGTCCTACGGTATACAATTTTATCCATATCGGTAACGCCCGTCCGATGATCGTATTTGATACTTTCAGACGATTCATGGAATATCAGGGATACAAAGTAACCTACGTTTCAAACTACACAGACGTAGATGACAAGATCATCAAAGAGGCTAATGAAGAGGGCGTTGAGTGCTCCGACATTACCAGGAGATATATAGCCGAGGTGGAGAAGGATATGTCCGACCTCAATATCGAGGAGGCTGTTCACCCTAAGGCAACCGAAGAAATTCAGGGCATGATCGATCTCATCAAGGAGCTTATCGACAAGAACAGCGCCTATGTGGCACAGGACGGAACAGTATATTTCGATACAACTGCATTCAGGAACTACGGCGAGCTCAGCCACAAGAATATTGACGAGCTTCAGTCAGGTTTCCGTGACCTGAAGGTTTCCGGTGAGGACGGAAAGAGAACTTCAACTGACTTCGTTCTCTGGAAGCCAAAGAAGCCGGGTGAGCCTTACTGGGAGTCACCATGGTGCGAGGGACGTCCGGGCTGGCACACCGAGTGCTGCGTTATGGCACCAAAGTACTGCGGCGGTCGCCTTGATATACACGCCGGAGGAGAGGATCTTATTTTCCCTCACCATGAAAATGAGATCGCTCAGTACGAGATGGCTCACGGCGAAAAGTTTGCCAACTACTGGATGCACAATGCATTTATAAACATTAACAACCAGAAGATGTCCAAGTCCTTAGGCAATTTCTTCACAGTACGTGACATCACATCTCAGTATGATCCCCGCGTACTCCGTTTCTACATGCTCAGCGCTCATTACCGTAATCCGCTGAACTTCTCAAGAGACCTTATGGACAGCGCAAAGACATCACTTGAGCGTATACAGACTGCCATTGAGAGACTCCGTGAGCTTAGTGTCAAGGCTCAGGGCACAGAATTCACCGAAGCAGAGAAGGAAGCTGCAAAGACAGTTGATGCTCAGCAGGAGATGTTCAACCAGAAGATGGAAGATGATCTCAATACTGCAGATGCCATCACAGCTATCTTTGAACTTGTAAAGATTGCCAATGTTTCTGCCGATGAGTCAAGCACAAAGGCATTTGTCGACTATGTACTTTCAAAGCTTGAGGTTCTCATGGGCGTTCTCGGCATCAGAACAGTGGTTGAAAAGGACGATCTTGATTCAGAAGTAGAGAAACTTATCGAGGAGAGACAGGCCGCAAGAAAAGCTAAGGATTTTGCAAAGGCAGATGAAATCCGTGACAAACTTCTTGCGATGGGCATCGTTCTTAAGGATACCCGCGAGGGTGTTAAATGGAGCAGAGCTTGACAAATATCCGTATGCCGGATAAAATCTAGCGATTCCATTTATACAGATTTGATTTCCCGGAGGTTGATGCAACCTTACGGGCATAGATTTGAGAACATGATAAATACTAATTTTGAACATTATAAGAAGATGCTGAATATCAAAGCGGTGGATGTGCAAACCACATCCCCGCTTATTCTTGCATATATAGGTGACGGCATTTACGACCTTGCAGTGAGAGAATACGTGGCTACAAACTTCCCGGGTTCCGTCAATTCCATCAACCACAAAAAAACCGAGTTTGTATGCGCCCACGCGCAGTCCGAGATCATGGGATGGCTTATAGGACAGAACAGACTCAATGATGATGAGATGTCTGTTTACAGACGCGGAAGAAATCACAAGTCCAGCACCCACAGTAAGAACAGTTCTATCCAGGATTATCGCCGAGCCACAGGTTTTGAGGCTCTTCTAGGATATCTTTATCTGACAGAACAGTATGATAGACTAATCGAGCTTGAAGCCGCCGGAATCGGTCATCTTCAGGAGCTTTTGGATACACAGGGATATGTTAATCCCAGGAAAAACAAGATTGCTTCCGAAAAGATCAAAGCAGCTAAACAATCAGATTCATCTGACGCATCGGATTGAATATACATAAATAAGCAGCCCGGAGAATTGTGTTTTATAGAAAGGTTCAACATATGAGAGATGAACAGTTTACCGTCATCGGACGTAATCCGGTGATAGAAGCATTCCGTGCAGGAAAGACCGTGGACAGACTTTTCCTTCAGGATGGAATACATGATGGCCCTGTTTCAACCATCATAAGAGAAGCAAAGAAGGCCGGAATCAAGCCGGAGTTTGTAAAGAAAGAACGTCTTGATGAGATAGCCGGACAGGGATCACATCAGGGAGTTATCGCATATCTTGCGGCATTCCACTACAGCACTGTACAGGATATCCTTGATTATGCCCGTGAAAAGAATGAGAGTCCGTTCCTGTTCATTCTCGACGGAATCGAAGACCCTCACAACCTTGGTGCTATGATACGTACAGCCAACCTTGCAGGTGCTCACGGCGTTATCATTCGCGAGCGTCGCGCTGTAGGACTTACCTCAACAGTTGCCAAAACTTCAGCAGGTGCCCTTGAGCATACAAGAGTTGCCAAGGTAACCAATATCGGTCAGACCATCGAGGAGCTCAAGAAGGAAGGTCTCTGGTTCGTATGTGCAGATATGGGTGGCGAGAGTATGTATCGTCTCAACCTTAAAGGTGCCATCGGTCTCGTTATCGGAAACGAAGGCGAGGGTGTATCACGTCTTGTAAAAGAGAAGTGTGATATGGTTGCATCCATTCCAATGTTTGGAGACATTGACTCACTGAACGCCTCTGTTGCCTGCGGTGTACTGGCGTATGAGATTGTGAGACAGCGACTTAACGGCTGATCATTATTTGAAGACAGGGATATTCGCCTTCTTCAGCATCGCAAGTCTTTTATCACGATCGAATGAAAGCTTTTGCACAAAATGAAGAACATCATAGCAGATATGAAAGTCGGGTATATTACCCGGCTTTTCTTTTTTTTAAAATAGTCGTATCCTAAGGGAACACCGGTGTATAGCCGATTGATTCGACGTACCGGCATTGGAACAGCACTTTCAGGGAAACATTGCTTTAATCAGTTTATGCTATGCTCCTGATATTTCGTACAGGGCTTAGTTCGTTTCCCGTGACAACCATTCATTTAGGGAGAATATAGAATAAATGGAAGCAAAAACAGAGAAGGATATATTTCTGGAATGTGAAAAATTATGGGTCTTTTGGGCTCTCATATTTGTCGGCGGATACTATGGTGCTTATACCTACTGCCTGAGGGGCGGCGTTTTCTGTAATGCACAGACCGCCAACATTGTACTCATGAGTATGCATATCGGGAACGGAGAGTTCAGCAAAGCCGCATACTATCTCATTCCTTTTTCGGCATATCTTAGCGGCACTATGCTGTCTGAAATCTGGGCGAAGGAAATAAAAAGATTTCACTTTCTTCGATGGGACACACTGCTTGTGGGTTTTGAACTATTTGCCGTAATTTTGTTAGGACTTATGCCTGCATCATGGCCTGACCAAATCTGTCAGATAACTCTCAACTTCATCTGTGCAATGCAGTTCAATACTTTCAGACAGGCAGAAGGTGTCGGAATGGCAACCACTTTCTGCACCAATCATCTGAGACAGTTCGGTTCATTCCTGGTCAAGTTTCTGAGAAGCAACGACCATTCCTACAAGAGAAAAGCGAAACTGCATGGCAGTATGATGCTGCTTTTCTTCATGGGAGTTCTGGTCGGAACATTACTCAGCAGGTTCCTGGGACTTCATTCCATATGGGGCGCCGGCGTAGTGCTTTTCGTCGTATTCGTCAAGCTTCTCTACGCAGACAGAACCTATGAAAAGGATAGGCTTTATGTAACTCCTCATGGCCACTGATATAAACCAACGCCATTGTTCTCACAATCCGTACAGATATTGTTTTTAATTGGAGTAATTATGAATATTTCCGGACACACCAGACTCATCTGCCTTTTAGGCAGTCCCGTAGCTCACAGCCTTTCACCTGCCATGCACAATGAAGGCTTCAGACAGTTGGATCTCGATTACAGCTATATGGCCTTTGACATTAAGGAAGGAGAACTTGGAGGAATTCTCAACAGTTTTAAAAAGATGGGCGTCCGCGGTTTCAATCTCACCATGCCGCTGAAGACCGAAGCTGTATCCCTCTGCGACAGACTGAGTACTGCTGCGGAAATCGCAGGATCGGTTAATACCGTGGTGATAGAAGAGGACGGAACCGTAACAGGGCACACCACTGACGGTATAGGCTTCACAGAATCAGCCCGTCAGGCCGGCGTTGATTTCACAGGCAAAAAGGTCGCCATTCTCGGCACCGGCGGAGCAGGCATCGCGGTCCTTGTTCAGCTGGCCCTTGACGGCGCAAAAGAAATCTCGGTTTTTGAACGAACCGGAAGCCGCTTCAGCGAAAGAACCAAAGCTGTGGTTGAAACATTAAACAACCGTACATCCTGCAGTGTCAAAGTCTATGATTATACTGACGAAGTGCTCCGCAAAGAGATTTCAGCGTCAGTGCTTCTTATCAATGCCACAAATGTGGGCATGGCTCCGAACGTTGATGGAAATCTCATCAAAGACAAGTCCTGGCTTACAACCCGCGCCGAAGGAACGACAGATCCTCTGGCCGTTGCGGATGTCATCTATAATCCCCGAAAGACAAAGCTTCTTGAGATGGCAGAAGAGTGCGGACTTAAAGCATTTAACGGAATGTACATGCTTCTGTATCAGGGCGCTGCTGCGTTTGAACTTTGGACCGGGCAAAAGATGCCGGTTGAGATGGTAAAAGAGAAGTATTTCAACATATAACAAAATTACGGTCTGTTTTAGAGTGATCCTGACCATAAAGGGCAAAAAAAATACCAATTGACTTTGATCTATTCTTATGCTAGATTTATTAAGTTCTCAGTTGAGAGCATGCTGGTATAGCACAGTCGGTAGTGCGTCGCATTGGTAGTGCGGAGGTCACCGGTCCGATTCCGGTTACCAGCTTTTTTTATTGCCTGTTTTTCCATGCAGATTGAGGTCGAAAACCCACGTGTTTACGTTGGTTTCCGGCCTTTTTTGTTTTACGGATTACCGGATACGTAAAAGTTATGTAAGTCCTCTTTAATACTGTGTGACGAGGCGACTCAAATTCTCAACAGATACACAAAAGGAAAATCTCCGGAAGACTTGATTTTTCCCAATACTTTGGGCGAACTTCTTTCCTCCGGCAATGCAAGGCGGAAATTTAAAAGGTGGGTCAAAGAATGCGGTATAGAAAAAGACTTGCATCCACATAGCTTACGTGGCAGTTACGGCGTATACCTGATGGACAACGGAATGGAACTATCAGCCGTAAGCAGAAATCTTAGACATGCGAAAGTTGACACCACAGCGAAGTACTACAGCACATACACGGCATCGCAGCGAATAAAGGATCAAACAGCAGCAAATCAGATCTTTGCAAATATATCAAGGCATCAAGTCTAAAGGGGCTGTTGCATTAGATGGCACATCCTTTTTTCTTTGATTTCTCCTCATGCCTTGCCAAAAGGCATGAGAAATCATTAATACAATCTTAATATCAGTTATCATATCCTTAACACCATCTTTGTCAGATCCTTTGTATCATATGAGTACAGTAAGATAACGGAGGATCATGATGAATATAGAGTTACTGGAGAAAAAACTAACTTCTTTCCAGATCATAATAATAGGTTTTCTTAGTGTGATATTAATAGGTGCCTTGCTTCTTATGCTGCCCGTATCATCAGCTCTTGGGCAATGGACATCACCGGAAGAGGCTCTTTTTACCTCAACTTCAGCTGTCTGCGTAACAGGCCTCGTAATTCGTGATACCTCAAGCTACTGGTCAGCATTCGGACAGCTTATTATCATGCTTCTTATACAGATAGGGGGACTCGGCATAATTTCCGTAACTGCATTTATAGCAACTGTTTCCGGAAAAAAGATATCTCTACTTCAAAGGAGCATGCTGCAGGACAGCATTTCCGCCCACCATATAGGCGGCATAGTTAAGATGACCGCCTTCATATTTAAGGTATCTTTTTTTACAGAAGCCATAGGAGCTGTCATGATGCTGCCTTCATTCTGCTCTAAATTCGGAATAAAGGGCATTTGGATGGCGGTTTTCCATTCAGTGTCGGCCTTCTGTAATGCGGGCTTTGACCTCATGGGCAACAAGTCGGGAGCATTTTCATCCTTAACAGCACTAAGTGATGATGTCACCATCATACTTCCCATATCACTTCTGATCGTTTTGGGCGGTATAGGTTTCCTCACATGGGATGATATGGCTGTTAATAAACTTAATTTCAAGCGCTACAGGATGCAGAGCAAAGTCATACTGACTACCACCTTCATGCTTATTACCGTTCCTACAGCCATATTTTTCTTCTACGATTTTTCCATGCTACCGTTGAAACACCGCCTGTGCCTTTCACTTTTCCAGGCCATAACCCCACGTACAGCGGGCTTCAATACCTTTGACCTTTCCCTTATGTCCAGCGCAAGCCGTGCTCTCATAGTAATACTGATGCTTATAGGCGGCTCACCGGGATCCACCGCAGGAGGTATGAAAACCACAACCCTTGGAGTTCTCTGCTCCAATTTCATGGCCATAGTACAGAGAAAGAAGAGCCCTCAGCTGTTTGACCGCCGCATTGAAGATTCCACCGTCAAAAGTGCAGCAACTCTTATGATGATGTATATAAATCTCACCCTTGTTGGAGCTTTCCTCATAAGTGTTTATGACAATGTTCCCATCGAGACCTGCATCTTTGAAACGGCTTCAGCCATAGGTACAGTCGGACTGTCTCTCGGACTTACCCCGAACCTCAGCATGTTTTCACATATGATACTCATACTTCTCATGTTCTTCGGCAGAGTAGGCGGACTTACACTTCTTTTCGCAGCCGTTAACAGTACCGGCATGGAAGTTTCAAGATGCCCCATAGAGAAGATAAATGTAGGTTAGACAGAAATTCTTAATGCTAACATCAGGATGTTTTGATATTTCATGTAACAGTTCCTATGCTCATTATCACATCGGGATTCCCGTCTCATATTAAAACTACACAGAATCACAAAACTAAAACCGCAAGATATTTACATTCAGATAAATCGAAACAGATAAATATCTCCACACCAGGAGGCTTTTTACAATGAAATCAATATTACTTATAGGCGTTAACCGCTTCGGTTCACTTCTTGCAAGACAGTTCCATTCACTCGGTCATGAAGTCATGGCCGTAGATAAAGATGAAGAACGCATAAACAACGTACTCCCCATAGTTACGGATGCCCAGATAGGCGACAGTACCAACGAAGCTTTCCTACATTCTCTCGGCATCAACAATTTTGACGTCTGTATCGTAACGATAGGAAGCGATTTTCAGAGTTCACTGGAGACCACCTCACTTCTCAAGGAACTGGGCGGGAAACTTGTGGTATCCAGAGCTGATCGAGAGGTGCAGGCAAAGTTCCTCTTAAGGAACGGCGCCGATGAAGTCATCAGTCCGGAAAAGCAGATAGCCGAGTGGGCAGCCATACGTTATGCCTCTGATCATATTCTGGATTATATTAAACTAGACGAAAGTTATGCTATATTTGAGGTACCCATACCTAAAGAGTGGGAAGGAAAGTCCATCGGAAACATTGACATAAGAAAAAAATATGGCATTAACATCATGGCAGTAAAGGAAAACGGCAAGATGAATCTGACAGTCACACCTGAGATGATCCTGAACAGCGGAAAGACCATGCTGGTACTGGGGGAACAAAAATCCATCCAAAAATGCTTCCATATGTGACCACACAACAGCATATAAAAGGACCGGAATAATGGACAAGACCATAGAAAAGAGAGAGCATATACTTGTATGTATATCACCATCTCCCTCCAACATTAAAGTAATCAAAGCTGCTTCCAGAATGGCAGAAGCATTCCACGCAACACTTACAGCTCTATATATCAAACCGGCGAACTACGACAGCCTTCCCGAAAGAGATAAGGCAAGACTCCGGAACAACATAAAATATGCGGAGGAGAACGGCGCTTCCATCACCACCATAATCGGTGATGATGTACCGCTCCAGATAGCAGAATACGCCCACATCTCCGACACCACAAAAATCGTGGTGGGACGCAGCGGTGCCAGGCGCCGGCATCTGTTCGGCAAGATGTCACTCACGGAGCAGATCATTCTCAATGCTCCCGACGTGGACGTTTACATCATCCCTGATTCAGTTGCCGACCTGAAACAACAGAAAGAAAAAGCTCATATCTCTGATCAGATCCGTCCGACACTGAAAGATGCAATAATCACACTGATTTTACTTATGGCCTCTACCGGGCTGGGACTGATTTTTACATTGTTCGGTTTTACAGAGTCAAATATCATTACCGTATTCATACTGGGAGTTCTGGTGATATCTGTCATCACCGTAAGCCCTTTTTACAGTATTACAGGGTCCCTTGCAAGCGTGCTGCTTTTTAACTGGTTCTTTATCGAGCCAAAATTCAGCTTCCACACATACGAGACCGAGTACGTTGTCACTTTCGGTATCATGCTGCTGTCATCTCTGATCACAGGTTCTCTTGCCAACAAGCTGAAGAAGAACGCCCGGCAGTCCGCCCGGGAAGCCTTCAGAGCCAAGGTTCTTTTTGACACAAACCAGCTCCTGCAGAAGGCGGAAAATTCAGAAGACGTCATCAGAATAACGGCGCATCAGATCATTACCCTTCTGGATAAAGATGTAATTATATATCCAAGGGATGATAAAGGACATCTCGGAAAGGAAGCAGCTTTCAATTCCTCAGGCTTCTCCGATGAGGACGAACTCTCTGACGATAATGAACGCGAAATAGCAGACTGGGTCTTCCATAACCATCAGGCTGCCGGACTCAGACTTGAAAAATACAGTGCTGCCGGAGCCCAGTATCATGCCATCTGTCTCAATAACTATTGCTACGGCGTAATTGCCATCCGTCTGAACGGTATTCCGCTGGAGACCTTTGAAAACAGCGTTTTCATGTCTATACTGGGAGAGTGTGCACTGGCACTTGAAAGTCTGAGAAATGCTGCAGAAAAGGAAAAGGCTTCCATTATGGTACGTAATGAGCAGCTTAGATCCAACCTACTCCGTTCCATTTCTCACGATATCCGTACCCCTCTTACGTCTATATCCGGAAATGCCAGCAACCTCTTAAATCACTATGAACAGCTGGACACAGCTACTCTGAAACGGATTTTCTCTGATATTTACGACGATTCCGAGTGGCTGGCAGACCTGGTTGAGAACCTTCTTTCTATTTCCAGAATAGAAAACGGTCAGATGGAACTGCATATGTCCATGGATGTTTTGAATGACGTCATCGATGAAGCACTGAAGCATGTAGACAGAAATGTCAGTCAACATCACATAAGCGTTCAAAACAACGATGACATACTTCTCGTCAATATGGATGCAAGGCTCATCATGCAGGTTCTGATTAATCTCATTAACAATGCCATTAAAAATACACAGACGGGTTCCGAGATCATCATACGCAGCGAACAGCGGGAGGATGCTGTTATAGTCAGTGTCATTGATAACGGTCCCGGAATACCGGATTCCGTAAAACCTCACGTTTTTGAGATGTTCTATACCGGACAATCCAAGGTGGCAGACGGACGCAGGGGACTTGGCCTGGGACTTGCGCTTTGTAAATCCATAGTCGAGGCTCACAACGGAAAGATTATCCTCAAAGACAATACACCAACCGGCTGTTGGTTTGAAATAGCATTGCCAATGGACCGTGATTCTGCAAAAATTGAGATATAATGAAGTATTGCTTTAAGAAATTTAAGTTCATCATTTTAAACCTTCACCGGTAAAGCTTCATGATATACTTACCTGTAATCCTGATTGACACTGTGGATTTAAAAAAATAGACGAAAAATCATCAAAAGAGGTTCAAATGAATAATTCCAATAGTCCTGTTGTTTTGGTTGTAGAAGATGATATCCCTATACAAAATCTCATCATTACAACATTAAAGACCCATGATTACAGATTCTTAACAGCAAAAAATGCAAACGAGGCCGTCATGATGGCCTCATCACACAATCCTGACGTTGTTTTTCTGGATCTTGGACTTCCTGATATGGATGGAATAGAAGTCATAAAGCAGATACGAAGCTGGTCAAACATGCCTATCATAGTCATAAGTGCCCGAAGCGACGATGCCGATAAGATAGAAGCATTGGACGCAGGTGCAGACGACTATCTGACAAAGCCCTTCTCTGTGGAAGAACTTCTGGCAAGACTTCGCGTTACCGTAAGACGTCTTGCCCTTATGAAAAATGACTTCTTACAGGACAGTTCTGTATACACTAACGGAAAGCTGAAGATAGATTATTCGGCAGGCTGCGCCTATCTTGACGGAGAAGAGCTTAAGCTTACTCCTATGGAATACAAGCTCCTCTGCCTCCTTGCCAAAAATACCGGAAAGGTGCTGACTCATACCTTCATCACAGAGAATATCTGGGGCAAGAGCTGGGACAATGACATCGCCTCCCTGAGGGTCTTTATGGTGACCTTAAGAAAAAAACTTGAATCTTCACCCGATTCTCCCCACTATATACAGACCCACATAGGCATCGGTTACAGGATGCTGAAAGTGGACTGATGATTTTGTGTTATTTGGCAGTTCATGCTTTTTATTTTTTCAATTACAAAAGGAGCTGTTGCATTAGATGATTAATTCATTTTTGTTTTACGGATTACCGGATACGTAAAATCACCCGGGAATTCCAGCGCCATTACGCACTACACCAAACAGACATGAAAAACGACCGAATAAGCAGGAAACATTGTAACGTCAATGAAGCCATGATAAAGTCAAACCATAAAGAAACGGAACAAGGAATCAATGGAAGATTCTAAGAAACAAAAAAGGAACTCAAAAAAACTTATGGAGGAAACGAAAATGTCAGATAACAAGAATATACTGCTCCGTATACAATTTTCGAAAAAGCGTGAATAAAAAAACCATACTACGTAACTGTAGAGTGGAGAAAAAACTGATACCTGTCATAGCGATGTTCTCCGTATTCATCATGTTTATCTGGAGCTACATTGAAGGCAACTGGGATCATAGCTGGCTTGCTGTTATGGCCGGTGGTATAGTGATAACAGCCATCAGTATCATTAGCAAAGATGATAAAAATAAAGGAAACAGAATGCCCTAATAAAAAATTGAGATTGTGTGAAGCGTTTATGCCCGAATATACCAAAGACAGGATAATAAAGCTTGCTTTTGAAGGAAGGAACTTCCGATAAAAAAGCTTAAAAATGTGTAATTTGACGGAAAGAAAATGTTGAAAAAGGATGTAACCGAATGCGTATTTATATAGTTCGTCATGGAGAAACAGATGCAAACAAAAAAGGTTATGCGCAAGGATGGACAGATGACCCGTTAAATGAAAACGGGCATATTCTTGCCGAAATCACAGGGCGTGCCCTGAAAGGCATCCATTTTGACTTTTGCATATCAAGTCCCTTGCAAAGAGCAAGAGACACAGCTGAGATCATACTCAGAGAGTCCGAAAACAGCATTTCTGTTTCATTTGACGACCGGATTAAAGAAATGAACTTCGGAAGCTTTGAGGGAATGAACATCAGTAATGGAAATGTTATCAGCTTCCTGAAGAAACCGGTTTTTGATTACAGGTTTCCCGAGGGAGAAAGCATCAATGACGTAATGGAAAGGACACAGGAGTTTCTGAAAGATCTTATTGCCAAAGATGATGATAAGACTTATCTGGTATCTACACATGGCTGTGCACTTAGAGCGATGCTGAATTTCCTGTATGAGAATCCATGTGATTTCTGGCATGGACATGTACCGTATAATTGCTGTGTGAATATTCTTGATGTTAAAGATGGAGCAGTAACATTTATTGCAGAAGACAAGATTTACTACGATCGTGAGTTGGCAATCGATAGATATAAAGACAACTAATGTATGAAAGGAGACTATAGATGAAAAAATAATTACAGCGTTGATAAGCTCCGGTCTTATAGCTTTATGTCTGGCTGTAACTCTCAGTTATCAGTGCCCGAAATTACGATACCGGCAGCGGAAACTGAAACTGATTCCGGCGAGAGCAATGCTGAAGCACCTGACTATTCTCAGGAGGATTGCTGGTTACAGATTCCGGAGATCACCAAGGATGTCGATACGTTCTACATTTACTCGACAGTTTACGTTGATTCGAGTTTTGAAGATGGTGCACCTGATTATGCTTCCCTCGACACCCCCGAGATGATCGCTGGTGCATTAGGAGAATACGTGACAAATGCAAGTGTGTACGAAGATTCCACAAACGTTTTTGTGCCATTTTATCGTCAGCCGGTATGCGCTACGCATGGGAAGTCTCCAGGAAGACCGGAAACATTGACGCAGCACTCTCCGGTATATCCTACGATGATATAAAGGCAGCTCTCGATTACTCCTTTGAGAATTATAATGCAGGTCGTCCCTTCATTATCGCAGGACATAGCCAGGGTTCATCAATGGTCAAGTATGTACTGACGCACTACTTCACGGAGCATCCCGAGTACTACGAGCGCATGGTCACAGCCTACGTCATCGGATTCTCTGTCACACAAGAGGACCTCGATACCTACCCTCACCTGAAGTTTGCCACCGGCGAAACCGACACGGGTGTCATCGTGAGCTGGAATACCGAGGGACCGAAGAACGTGGAGGAGAACGCCCACAATGTAGTAGTTCTTCCGGGTGCCATCAGCATCAACCCTTTGAACTGGAAGCTGGATGAAACCTATGCCCCGGCCAGCGAAAACCTGGGCTCATTAATGCTGAACGAAGAAACAGGAGAATATGAGATTACCGACATAGGCGCTGACGCACAGATAGTTCTCGACCGCAGCGTGGTCGTAACGAACACCAGATATGACCAGTATGCAGCAGCTGAATTCTTCGGGCCTCAAAGCTTCCATGAAGACGACTACACAATCTATTACAACAACATCAAGGACAACGTAGCAAAACGTATTGCTTCTTATAAGGCCGGTCATTAGTAAAACTCTAAGGGGCTGTTAATTGTATCTAACTTAAACTATATAAAGAAAGACCAGAAGAAGCTTCCATTGGTGCTACGATCACACCAGATAAAATTTCCATAACTCTTTCGAAAAGGTATGTTGTGGAAGAAAAAGGCGGAGCCTTCCTCAAAATATAGATGAGCTTTTCTTTGCAGAAGATGCACCACTTCGAAAAGAATATAATAATCTATACAGGGCACTATTTAAAAAGCCGGATCAGTATATAAAGATAATCGAAGCGTTAAGCTCTGAAAACAAGGGAATCAGCAGAGCGAAAATAGTTGAGAAGACAGGAATTGCCAGTTCCGGAACCATTGGTGCCTGTCACTGTGCAGGAATGTCCTGTAGTTTTATAACCCGGTACTATACTAAACTAATCGTATTAGACACTTTCGTCGATATAGATCATAACGTTATACAGTATCTCTTAGAGATACATTGGCAGAAAGGAATGATACGATGTACAAAGTATCAGAATTTGACAGCGAGAAAGCCGGAGACAAACTGAGCCATGGTGAGGATGTATTTCATGAAGCACTGAGAAAGCAGCTGGAATACTGCCATGTGTACAAGGATGATCAGCCGCTGTACGATCTCCAAAAAATCGACAATAATTACACGATAAAGACCAGCAAAGGCGCTCAGGACAATGGTTTCTCCGAGCTGTTTTTCAACTTCAACAATTACGACGAAAATGATGACCGCACCCTGAATCTGTCACTGATAAAACGCTTTGGTTCACTTGAGATTGAGGAATTAACTGAGTACTCGGTTGTGATCGCAAAGCTCGCAGCATTAAAGCTTGATATGCATGTCTACGTAACGGATTCCCGAATCAGCCTGTTCATGTCTGATATGGCCAATGTACACATAGTAGAAGAGCTTCCAGGCCGCGAGGACTCTATGATCATCACAAAGGATTTTGTGATCGGTATATACATGGGAGATGTGAAAAAAAATCACTCCATTCCTCTTTTCAGCGAGATATTTTTCGTGCAGGGACTTGCAGATGGCAAAGACCTGTCAAAAATAAAGTATTGCCAAATAGAGTTCGATAAAATCATCGGCATTGGAGCAATCCTGGATACCTATAACAAGATTGAGGCACTGCTTGCCGGATTCGGCATTGAATGCTTTCTGAAAGAGCATTGTTCAAGATACAGCGATGAGATGCTGAACAGATATTTTGTTCTTAAGAAAAGGCCGTCAGATGCAAATGAGGAAAATACCTGTATTTGTGCCGACTTTATCAAGCTGTATGTCATACCGACCTTCCAAATGATGCAGATTCCGTTAAAGGAAACGGTTATCGATGATGAATTCAATAATCAGATTGATGAATACTATGAGGCGGTGTTTGGTGATGATAAGGTACTGGGTGTTCTGATCCGAGGAACTGATTACAAGCTAACGGAAGTTGGTGCAAACCATAAGCAGGCTTCCGCAAAGATACTGATCCCTAAGATCAGAGAATTCATGGAAGAGTATCATTTTGACAAGATTTTTCTCGCAACCGAAGATAATGATGCTCTGGATGCCATATTCTCCGAATTTGGCAAAGATAAAGTCCGTGTGATAGCACAGGAGAGATTTTCAGTATCGGATTTCAAAAATATACATCTGATCAAAGATCTTGAAAAGGAAAAGAGGACAGGAGAAGCTTATGAGGCGGCGCTCGAGGACATTACTGTCAATTATTTCTATGCGCTAAGATTTCTGGCAAAATGCAACAGCTTCATAGCCAGCGGAACCTGCAGCGGTACAAAAATGGTTTTAGGTTTTAATGCAGGCAAATTTGAACATCAGTATATATTTAATCCCCTAACCGAAAGCTAAACATACTTATAAAATATGAGTAACCACTAAATACATAGTAGTAGTTTGAGTAATATAGATGACACCATTACATAAATTAAATCCAAATCACCATTCACAAATGCACTGAGATTCAAATATAAATATCGCTAAAATAAAAAACCGGGCCTCACAAAGCCCGGTTTTTTGCTGTTTATTTTATTTCACAACAGTAAACTCAATAACATCAGAATCTGAGTACTCTTTGTTTAATCTCCGTAAAGGTGCATCATATTCCACAACACCGTTTTCACACGCATCCTGAACATGAATATCCGAATAGCTATGGTATGAAACATTTCCAGCCTTATCAAACTTTTCAGTTACTTCTTCATCAATCGCAAGTACTCCGTCATCTGTAACGGTATACTTTTTTGTTGAATGATGAGAAACAGCATAGAGATATCCCTCTGAAACAGCAAGGGGATTTGCCGAACCCCCGGATGTCACATAACCACA
Organism: Oribacterium sp. WCC10; assembly: GCF_900113415.1. Lineage (GTDB taxonomy): Bacteria > Bacillota > Clostridia > Lachnospirales > Lachnospiraceae > Oribacterium. Next base: position 78,873 of record NZ_FOPH01000010.1, read on the forward strand.
GTACAGAATCTTATCCCCATCTGCCATGTAAATATCAGCATCAACAGCTTCCACAGTTTCTTTTTCCCCGAAGCTGATGGTCTTTGATGCCACTAAAAGAGTATCCGTATTTCCAAGCTTCACATTTGCATAGCCCATATCCTTTGAAAGCTTAGAGATTACCTGATCAAATGTTTTACATTCTGAAACATCCACGGGAATGTGTTCACCTTCATCGGGAGCATCAGTACCGGACTTGCTTGAAGCATCTAAGATGGTCTCAGGGATACTCTGAAGCTCGTTTCCGGCAGGGCCGGTTTTATCTTCACTTTCCGCAGATTCAGAATGATCGGATGTCTCCGTGATAACTGATTTTACTGCTTCTTCTGTTTTTTCAATCTGCTTTGTTGTTTCTGCCTGTTCCGTTACGGCTTCCGGAATGTCTGTTGAATTACCGCATGCCCCAAGTGTAGCTGCAAAAATCATTGTCAGTGCCAAGGTTTGTAAATTCTTTTTCATATTTTGATTTTCCTCTTACTCCGAGACTTTCAACTTTTTGGCCATCTCCAGTTGCTCGTCTGTAGCATCAAGGAGTTTTCTGGCCATTTCCTCTGTGCCACCATTATCCAGTAATTTTCTTATGGACTTAAGAATACCCAGTTCAAGTCCCTCCTCCTTTATTCCATTCACAAAGGTTTTTTCATTAAATTCTGTTATACACATATCCGGTACCTCCGCCCTGTGGGCAAGCAAAAAATCTCGATAAAAGATTTCCGTTATTTCCACAATTCAAATTATACATGGTATTGAGTTTATACGAAACCCGATATCCTTTTCTAAACTTCTATTAATCAGAGGAAGCTTCTATAAAACACTCAAAAAAAATCCCCTCGCCCCGGTTAGATATCAACCGTATAGTGCCAAAAAATGGCCGCAGGGAGAGGGAGATTTTTTAATTTTCTTCTATTTCACAATTTGCACAGGCATATTCCAAAAACATGGAAATCAGCTCATTTCTGCTATAGCCTGCCTGGTCTGAAATTTTAGTCAGATTCTCATATAGTTCTTCCCTCAAACGAATCGAAAAAACCTTATAACCATCATCACCCTTTGCCTTTGCTTTGGATTTTATAATAAGTTTATTATTTGTTATTGATATTCCTGCCATGATATGAACTCCTTTTAACAGGAATTTTAAACTTAAATTATAATATATTGATATGCTCATTTGGCTTATATTTAATATGTTATCGCCGATGTTATTCTCATAACATATTATTTGTTCATTCTCATTTATGTCTTACACTAACGAAAACTTAAATCAGCGACTTGCATGAAAAAATATTATAAAAAAGGCTTTTAAAAAGCTGTTTGGATTTACATCTGTATTTCAAAAATAAACGTACGTAATCATACGTTTATAGGAGATGAGGAGCGTTATTATGGCAATAATAGATGTTGTTCGTTTTGATGGTTTAAGAAGTCGTGATTGGCTTATTTACAAATATCCATCAGAATCGTTGGTTTTAGGAACACAACTTATAGTTCAGGAAGGTCAAATTGCTTTATTTGTCAACCACGGACGAATGGGAGATTTGTTTTATCCCGGAACATATACATTAACCACTGAAAATCTCCCTATATTGAAGGGAATTGTAAACTTACCCTTTGGAGGAAGAACTCCTTTCAGCGCAGAAGTTTACTTTATCAATACAACTGTACGTCTCGATATAACCTGGGGAACTATTGACCCTATCCAGCTTATTGATCCTAAATACTATGTAAAACTCAGAATCAGATCATTTGGTCAAATGGGACTTAGTGTTTTCGATGCCCCCTATCTTTTCAGGTCCGTCATAGGTGGTATGCAACAGGCTGACATAGTGAAATTTGACAAGGTCAAAGAATACTTCAGAGGAATTTTGGTACTTAAAGTTAAATCCTATATTGCTAATACTATTATCTCCGATGGTATTTCTGCATTGGAAATTTCAGCAAAAATGGAAGAGATTTCCGAAAAGGTCAAAGAACAACTTAGTCCCGAATTTGAAAAATATGGATTTAAAGTTACTAACTTTTTTATTCAATCAATCAATTTCCCGGATGAAGATTTCGAAAAGATCAATAAGATTCTCGAAAATAAAGCTGAATTTGAAATTATGGGCGATGATAGGTATGTAACTAAAAGATCCTTTGATGTATATGAAGGCGCTGCAAACAATAAAAATGGAGTTGCGGGCGCTTTTGCCGCGGGTGGAATAGGTTTGGGCGCTGCAATGAATCTCGGTGCTTCCATGGGACAAACAATTGGAAATCCTATTAGCAGAGGTGATACGAAAGTATGTGTTCAATGCGGCAATAGAATCCCTGGTAATTCCAGGTTCTGTCCTCAGTGCGGTTTCAGTTACAATCAAACAACCTGTGAATGTGGTAATACATTAGCACCTGGAACAAAATTCTGTCCTCAATGCGGGAAGAGAGTATGAATAAACCTTATTTTATAATTTCACCATTTTAAAGAAAGGAATCTTATCATGGCAGAAAACAAATGTCCACAATGTGGAGCACCTATTGATCCAAGCGCCACTGAATGCAAGTATTGCGGTGAGAAACTGGTTCATCAACAGATATCACAATCTCAACCTCAACCCACTTATATAGTTGATCAGAGACCTATTCCACAACCACAAATGAGACCAAACTATGTGAGTGGAATTAGTCCCTACTGGCCGATTAAGAGTAAAACCACCGCAGGTGTACTGGCTATATTCTTAGGCAGTTTTGGCGCACATAAATTTTATCTGGGAAAAACAGGAATGGGGGTACTTTATCTTTTGTTCTGTTGGACTTATATTCCCGGAATAATTAGTTTAATCGAAGGAATAATATATCTGTGTTCAAATGATGAAAACTTCCAGTTGAAACATCATGTGAGGTTACAATGAAACTCTTAATTAAAATCTTCAAGATATTATATTGGCTTCTTATGTCTTGTCTGTTTCTATATTTTCTATGGAAAAGTCATAGGATAAGTGAATTAAATCATATATAACCCTCGATTAAAGCATATCCGAAATACATGGAGGAGACTATGAACGCACTAAGAAAATACATATTATGCCTGACGGCATTCATTATTATTTTTAGTATGACTGCCTTGGCTAATACCCCCTACATCACTATGAATACTTGGGACGAGGCGTATTATGAGCATGCTTCCATAACCGGAATTGATCAGTACACTGGAAATGTATTATGGAATACCTATTTAGGAACAGCTCCTATGACTGAAGCTTCTAGCGGCACTTATTTAGGCATACATAATGGATTTGCATACGCTGTATTTGATGGTTCGGTTTATATTCTTGACCCACAGACAGGAACAATCCTAATTAAAAATTCTGATTTTGGAGGATCATGTTCTGCATATACATTCAGCTCATCCGGAAAACTTTATATGAGTGGATGGTATGGTCCTGATTTTTACATACTTAACACAGACGGGACTACATTAAGCAGAGTTAATTCTATAAACAGTCAATATGCCTGGCCGGAATCTCTAAGTTTCTCATCAGGTAATGATATCATACTCACATATGGTCTAAATAATACCTACGGAGAAGGGTATTATCCCGTAAAGTTTGATGTAACGAAGTATTTTGGAATTATTGAGTAGTGGTAAAAAGTTCCTCTAGTAACTTTTACTAATTATAACCAACAAAGATATACCTGAATTATTCACGCATCTGAATAATTCAGGTATATGCTGTTTATTATAATGTTCTCATCATACAGCATTTAAATAAGGAGTTTGCCATGACAGAAAACAAATGTCCTGAATGTGGTGCACCTAATGAGCCAAATGCAACTGAATGTAAGTATTGTGGCGAAAAGCTGGTTCATCAGAAGACACACCAATCCAATAATACAGTTGATTCAAATCGTATTCATCAATCTGATGAACTACAAAATCATATTAAAAGACTTAGTGATCGTCCATTCGTCTATATCTTACTTTCTTTACTGGTGATTGTTATTTTTTTATTGTTTTCTTCCAGCTTTTCACGCTCAAAAAATACTATAGCGGATAGCATACAGGAATCTACCATTGATAATGATAATTCACCCTTAGCGGATTACGAAGAATCCTCGGATTTAAAAAACAATATATCACATAAAGATGGCTTGAATTCTTCTCTATCAGCCGTTGATTCATCAAACTTTATAGGTGTGTGGGGCCGTTATGGGGGACTTCGCTATGAACTAGCTATAGAAAAAAATGGGAATTTCTATATAGTTAGATCATCCGGTTCTTCCGGGTGGAATAGTGGTTTTAGGTCCGAAATGACATGTACCTTTAATAACGACAGACTCGAATTTAATGACGGCACCTTAACCTCCTACCGTCTCGGCGAAGATCCCAAAAATGATGGGGAAGCCTCTATTGTAGAGTATTCAAATGAAAAAGGATTTCTCTATTTATGTGCCCCAGAAGAAGTAGATAGCTTTTATGCCAGATTCAATGATTATTATATTAATTGTTTAGCACAAGAGTGGGATGAATCTGGAAATCCCAGTGGTAATGGTCCCTATTTGCTTTTAATCGAGGAACCTGTAGAAGCCCTTGCTTCTTCCGAATATGTCATCTGGTATAGTTCACAAATAGAGCTATCCGAAGACGATGTTAGTTTCTTGAGTGATGCTGATAAACGTATTGCCGTTAATGAAATCTACGCCCGACACGGAAGAAAATTTAACGATTCGGAACTCCAACAACATTTTAATCAATGCAGCTGGTACAGAGGCACCGTTGAGCCGGCAAGTTTCAATGAAAATGTGCTTTCCGCAACTGAGAAATATAATATACAACTCCTGGCCCCGGCAAATGGTCAGAATGTTTCAGCAATGAAAGATCCTGCCGGAATATATGTCGAAGATGGGGGCGTGTATATGGTTACCGGTGACAGAGATGGCCCTTTAACCGGTTATGTTGAAATAACAAATAATATTTATGGCACCTATGATGTTTGGGTAGCAGAAAGCTATAAAGGCTCTCCCAATGGAAGTGTTGAGACGATTTCTGCAAATACACCGTTTTATATTACTTCATATTACAAGGGATATTCATCTACCCGCGCACTGATATTTGATGGTTACGACACCATTACTGTGGCAGATGAATACCAAAATGTGAACGTATATCACAGGATAACCGATGACATTAAAAATCATATCAATTACGGCTATTGAAAATCGATGTTTTTACGCTTAGCATTTTTTCTATATTCCCCTCGGATCCGCTTAAGATCCGGGAGCGTTTGATTGTATCGAACCTTTATTGCTTCCGTGGTGCGTTGTGAGGGCATGGGAATTATGCTAGTATTAGCATAGATATCGAAGATCTGATACGAGGTATATTCACATGTTAAAAACAGTGGGATTAGGTATACAGAATTTTGAAAAGGTTATACGAGCAAATGCCTTTTATATTGATAAAACTAAATTCATATCCGAATGGTGGAGAAGCGAGGATGATGTCACTTTAATCACCCGGCCCAGGCGCTTCGGAAAAACCCTTATGCTTAGTACTGTGGAGGAGTTTTTCTCTGCAAGAAAGAAAGACAATGAGGAACTCTTTAAAGGATTAAACATTTCCAATGATGCTGAGCTCATGAAAGAGTGCGGCAAGTGGCCGGTGATCTTTATTACCTTTGCCGGTGTTAAATCCGGTAGCTATAAAAGCGCAGTTACAAAATTCAACATTATGTTCAATCAAATGCGTTCGGAACTGTCTTTTCTTAAGGAGAGTCTCGATGCTTCTGACCTTGATTTTTATAACAAAATATCTATAGACATGGATGCCGATATTACGGCAAACTGCATAAATAACTTTTGCAAGTGGCTCAGTGATTATTACGGTAAAAAGGTCATTATCCTGATTGATGAATATGACACTCCCATGCAGGAAGCCTATGTAAACGGATACTGGGATGAACTGGTTGGATTTATAAGGAATATGTTCAATTCTACCCTGAAAACAAATCCATATCTTGGGAGAGCGCTGCTTACGGGAATCACAAGAGTCAGCCGTGAATCATTGTTTTCAGACTTAAACAACCTCAAAATGGTTACTATTTCTTCTGAAAAGTATGCAGATTGTTTTGGATTTACGGAAGAAGAAGTGTTTGAAGCATTAGACGCTTATGGCTACGGTGAAGAAAAAGAGAAAGTAAAGGCATGGTATGACGGATTTAAGTTCGGAAATACCGAAGATATATATAATCCCTGGTCCATCATCTCATTTCTTCAGGAAGGTAAGTACGATTCTTACTGGGCAAATACCAGTTCAAACTCGCTGATCTCAAAACTTGTAAGAGAAGGAAGCGTTGAGATAAAGAAATCCTTCGAGAACCTGCTGCAGGGAGGAAATATAGAAACAGAGATAGATGAGCAGCTTGTTTACGGAGAAATGGAAGGAAATGAAAAAGCTATATGGAGTCTTCTGTTTGCAAGCGGATATCTGAAGCCGTTGTCAGTGGTTGGTGAAGGCAACAAGGCCATGTATTGTCTTAAGCTCACAAATCACGAGGTACGGGACAGCTTTGATTTGCTTGTCAGAAGATGGTTCGAAAATGTGGGATCAAATTACAGTTATTTCGTGAAAGGTCTCCTTGAGGGCAACATCGATGACATGATGGATACCCTGTCAGAAATCTGTGAGGATATGATCAGTTCCTTTGATGGCAGCGGAAGAGCTGCTCCTGAAAATTTCTACCACGGTCTTGTGATAGGTCTTCTGGTTGAACTAAGAGACAGATACGAAATAAAATCAAACCGTGAAAGCGGTCTTGGTCGATATGATGTGATGCTCCGTCCAAAGGATAAAAAAGACAATGCTGTCATCATTGAGTTTAAGTCAAAGCGCAGAAGCGAAAAAGAAGAATCACTTGATGAGCTTTGTGATATGGCATTGAAACAGATTAATGATAAGAAGTATGAGAGCGAGCTCCTTTCAGCCGGCTATGAAAAAAACAAGATAAAAAAGTTTGCCTTTGCTTTCGAAGGAAAGGAACTTCTGATAAAAGAGGGGTGATTTTTACACCATCTAACAAAACCTACCAAGGGAAAATTCCCGGGTAGGTTTTTGTTATGAAACTATCCTGTCAAAGCTTTTTTATCCTTCCGTCTTCGCCTGAATAAATTCCCTGGGAGAAACTCCGGTCACTTTTTTAAATACCTTTGAGAAGTAGTAGGCTGATTCAAACCCCAAAGCATCCGCCACTTCATAGACTTTCATATCATCGGAGAGAAGCATCTTCTTTGCATGCTCGATCTTTCTTGTGTAAACGTACTCGGAGAAGCCTATTATTTGCCGTTTTGGATGATGAAATCATGACATTAGGCCAGACCATTCTAATGAAAAACTGATTAACTCAGTTTTTTCTTACCTGATATTTTTTAACTGCGTACTTGATAAGTTTTTCATACCGTGTATACTAAGATTATCAATTAAATAGTGCGCAACCTAAAGCGCATTAACATTTATACACAGACTCCCGGGTAAAATGATATTATGACGTGAGTATCAAAAGTATTAACCACTCACCGATTAGCGCCAACGCACACATTCGTGTGCAATGTGCTGCATATTTTCCCGGATCATAATCAAAGTAAAAAACGGAGGATATAAACATGGAATACAAGTTCACAAAGGATAATTACACAAAGGAAGTTTTAGAGAGCGACGTACCTGTAATGATTGACTTTTATGCAGACTGGTGCGGACCTTGCAAGATGATGATGCCTATCGTTGAGGCTCTTGCAGAAGAGTACGACGGAAAGATCAAGATCGGTAAGGTTAACTCTGATGAGGAGATGGAACTCGCAACAACTTTCGGTGTACGCAGCATCCCTTCATTCTTCTTCATTAAGGGCGGCAAGGTTGTAGACAATGTTGTCGGCGCACTTCCCAAGGAGGCTCTTGAAGAGAAGCTTAACGGCCTTCTCGGATGATATAGACTCAGCACCGATATCGCAAAAGAGTGATGTACTCCTTGATTCTGCTTTACAAAACATGACATACATATCACATAAGTTGACGTGAGTATCAAAAGCATACTCGGACAGCCACAGGAGTTTCACTTCACATGATTATTTCATTTCCGAAGGTCTTGCCACCTTCGGAAATATTTTTTCAGGAGATTAACATGGCATCAAAAAACGTAGCTTCAGTTGACAAAGACATTTGTGTTGCCTGTGGCGCCTGCACCAAGGTGTGTCCTCGGCAGGCTATTTCCATCAAAAACGGATGTTTTTCTTTTGTTAATGCAGACCTTTGCGTAGGGTGCGGCAAGTGTGCCGGGACCTGTCCCGCAGACTGCATCAGCATTACCCCTCGCATTGCCGTTTAAAATAATAGAATACAGTTCATTGAACACCACCCGGCTTCATAACTTTACACTTCATGTTGTCATTACGTATATCCGGGTAAGTGGCAATGTTTTTACCATCAAATCTCACCACCTGCAAAGGAGAAACATTTTGAAAAAACAATGGTATGACTATCTTTGGATCTGGTCCATCATATATTTCGCCCTGGGCTTCTTTAATATACTTTTTGCCTGGCTTGGAATGATAGACTTTTTCCTGCCCCTGATCTTTGCAATATTCGGCGGCAACAAATTTTTCTGCAACAATATGTGCGGAAGAGGACAGCTTCTCAACAAGCTTGGTACTGACCTGAAGTGCTCATCCAACCACAAAACACCTAAATGGATGGTATCAAAGTGGTTCAGATACGGATTCCTTATATTTTTCCTGACCATGTTTTCCAATATCATCTATCAGACATATCTGGTTTTTTCCGGAGCAAACAGTCTCCGTGAAGTAGTAAAGCTGTTTTGGACATTCAAGGTTCCATGGGGCTGGGCCTATACACAGGGAACCACCCTTGACTGGATTGCACAGTTCAGCTTTGGTTTTTACAGCCTGATGCTTACATCAACTCTCATAGGCATTATCGTTATGGTTCTTTTTAAACCGAGAAGCTGGTGTACATTCTGCCCTATGGGTACCATGACACAAGGCATCTGCAAGCTGAAGAATCACTGAATTCGTCATAGTTTGCTTCATTCAAGCATCATATATAAATGCACTTATGATAAGCGGACAGAAGATCATCTGCCTGCTTATTTTTATTGCCTCTTTCATGGAATTTCATAGCATCAAAATCCTCCTTAAAGTCAAATCGAAAGTATATATACTCGCCATATATATTTTTTATAACTTATTTCTTACGAAATTCTTGCTAAAACCCTCACAATAATCTATACTATATTTAAGCAAAAACCTACGAGATTATAGTATTAAGAATCCAAAAAAACTTGATATCTAGTGTTAGTCAGTTTCATGAAAAAGTGTTACTGATTAACGTCTCGACAGTGGAGGTAGGCTATGAAACCTACAGCAAGTTAGAGGTAAGTGACCAATACAATGGCTTACCTCTTTTTGTTTGCCATAAATCATTTTTCATCGAAATGCTTTCTTTCTACCATCACACTATGTTCGCCCAAACTCGCAGACATCTGTGAGTTGTGTTATGATAAGCAAAATAAAAATCATCTTACACGGAGGCCCACATGAAACTCATAAAACACGGAAGAGTCATCGACCCGGCAAACAACATTGACGAAATCGCAGATATTGTTATCGATGATAATGGATACATAAAGGAAATCGGAAACATTGCTGAAAGCAGCACCGAAACAGAATATGACTATATCTATGATGCCACCGGTAAAGTCGTGGCTCCGGGATTTGTAGACGTTCATGTACATTTCCGTGATCCCGGTCTCACTTACAAAGAGGATATCACAACAGGCGCTTCAGCTGCTGCTGCGGGCGGTTACACCACAGTTATCTGCATGGCAAACACCAAGCCTCCTGTTGATTCCGCAGAAACTCTCAAAGAACTTGTCTCCCGCGAAAAACAGTTACCTGTACACGTCCTGCAGACTGCCAATGTCACCATGGGTATGCAGGGGAAAGAACTCACGGATATGAAATCTTTGCTCACTGCCGGAGCCGTGGGCTTCACAGATGACGGTGTTCCCATTTCTGACGAGCGCCTCATGGTCAATGCATTAAAAACCTGTAAGAAGCTTGATGTCCCCATCTCTCTTCACGAAGAAGATCCGGCTCTCATGCAAAGCGCAGGAGTCAATAAAGGAGCGGTTTCAGAAGCCCTCAACCTGGGTGGCGCTCCTGACGAAGCCGAGTACGTTCTGGCCGCAAGAGATATAATGCTTAACCGTAAGATAGGCGCAAAGCTCGATATCCAGCATATCTCAAGCGGTGTAACTGTGGATGTGCTCAGAGCTGCGAAGAAGATGGGCATAAGGGTATACGGCGAAGTAACTCCGCAGCATCTTGCCTCAACCGAGGATCTTGTTCTATCTAAAGGATCCCTTGCCAGAGTCAATCCTCCTCTCCGTACAGAAGAGGACCGAAAGGCACTTATCCGTGGCCTCGCCGACGGAACCATAGATATGATAGCAACCGATCATGCACCTCACAGTGCAGAAGAAAAAGCCAAACCCATATCTGAAGCCCCAAGCGGCATGATAGGTCTTGAAACAGCTCTCGGCCTCATTATTACCCATACGGTACGTACCGGGGATCTGACACTTTCACAGATCATAAAGGCATTAACCGTGAATCCTGCACAGCTTTATAAGCTTAATGCAGGAACCCTGTCAATCGGAGCCCCTGCCGACATTGTAATCTTTGATGCAGAAGAGCAGTGGACCGTTCCAGATCACTTCCACTCAAAAGCGACAAATTCTCCCTTCATCGGAATGAGTCTGTACGGCAAAGTCAAAACCACAATCTGTAGTGGAAGGACGGTATATCAGGATGAAGGCTGAGTTCAGATGGTATTGATTTTTGATGAGAGCCGGTGACATCACATTCACCGGCTTTTTTGCATTCATTATGAAGATGTATGTTCAAAACAGTTGGCGAGTAGTTTTGATATCAACATCACTATATAGGCGAGTATCAGATGGATGATGCATGCCCCATCTGATGGGCATATACTAGACCATTATTCTTAAACCGCGCTGAAAACCCGCAAAAAAATCCTTTCATATTTCCCTATCAGGTATCCAATCCCTATCATCGTAAGACGTGAGTGTCAAAAGTATTTGCCACTCACTGATTAGCGCCAAACGCACACATCATCTTAAAAATCCTCACTAAAAATAATTCCGACATATATTTTTATAAAAACAGAAAACTTGCCGAAGATAACCTTAGTGCAAAAAGGATCGTGTAAATCTTCTATAAGAACTACGCAAAGATTGGAGAAATAAGATGAATATTTTTAAACCCAAAAATGACTCGAACACTCGAAACGGCCCTAAGCAGAGCATAAGTTCAACCCTGCTTCTTATACTCGTACCTATCACTGTACTCAGCATTGTATTCATCATCCTGTTCCTGAGCGGACAGGCCGAATCTCAGATCAAGGAGCTTTCCATCAGTATTCTTCAGTCTGAGTCGGATTATAATGCAGAGCGCTTTGGCGCCAGAATCATCAATGTTGTTGCCAGAGCAGAATCATTTGCAAAATCGGCAGAATTAGCGGATTTCCCTGACCGGAAAGCATATCAGGACTTCATGAATGCTTCCAATAAGATGGGCGATCTGGATAACAAGGGAATATATACCGGATTCTCTGACGGTGAAATGTACTACGCAGACTATACAGAGGTTCCGGAAGGTTACGACCCGAGATCAAGAGACTGGTATAATGACGCACTGAATAATAACTATGAAACCTTTACAGGAACTGCGCCATACGTAGATGCGCTTGCAAATAAGCTTTGTGTTTCCTTTATAAGAAAGATCACACTTAAAGACGGTTCCTATGGTGCCTGCGGTGTTGATATATTCCTGGATGAGATAGCATCCGAAACCGCCGCGCTTACTCCTATGGGAACCGGTATGACAGCTGTCGTTGCCGACGGAATGATCCTTGGTAACCCCGATACTTCAGTGAACGGCATGGCAGTTGCAGAGTCAGGCAATGATCTCCTTCAGGAGGCAGTATCCACTGTGACTCCGGGACATCATACAGCCATCAAATACGGAAAAGACACCTACTATGTGGCTGCATCCGAGGTTCCTAATACCAACTGGATTCTTTACTCAACAGTATCCGAGGCCAGCGTTCTTTCAAGCCTCAGAGCATTCCAGAAGATCTGCTACATCATCATGGTTATCATCATAGTCATAATCGTAGTTGCACTTCTTGTGGTTATCAGCACAGTCATCACTGTACCTCTTCGTAAGGTTACTGTTGCCGCAGAGAAGATTTCCGTCGGAGATTTCGATGTATCTCTTCCTACTGAGTCAAAGAATGAGATCGGACAGCTGGCAGTTGCATTCAGTAAGACAACCGAGCAACTCCAGAACTATCAGGGTTATATCGATGAGATTTCAGAAGCACTTTCCGATATCTCTCAGGGTGAGCTCAATGTCAAGCTCGAAAGAAATTATGTAGGTCAGTTCAGAAAGCTGAAGGATAACATGGACAACCTTATCAGCCAGCTCCATGGCGTTATCGGTTCCATCATGGACTCCTCCAAGCTTGTTGCAGGCGGTGCAAATCAGATTTCTGCCGGTGCTCAGGGCCTCGCACAGGGTGCTACCGAGCAGGCAAGTTCTATTGAAGAGCTTTCCGCAGAGATCAACCAGATCAATGATGCAACCATACGAATGGCTGAAAATGCCAAGGTTGTTGAGCAGCAGATCCACAGTGCAGAAGAGCAGATCAATACAAGTAATGACCAGATGATCGACCTCCGAAAAGCAATGGAGGATATCACCGATAAGTCACAGCGTATATCATCCATCATCAAGACCATCGATGATATCGCATTCCAGACCAACATCCTCGCACTCAATGCCGCTGTCGAGGCTGCACGTGCAGGCGCCGCAGGTAAGGGATTTGCCGTTGTTGCAGATGAAGTACGTAACCTCGCAGGTAAGTCTTCAACCGCTGCATTGGATACCTCCAATCTCATCACTGAGACTATAGCTGCGGTTCAGAATGGTGATAAGCTCACAGAACAGACCGCAAGCTACCTGAAGAGCACTCAGGAATCTACAGAAAAGGCCGTTGATCTTATTGCAGAGATCACTCAGGCTACCGAGCACCAGCAGCAGTCACTCAATGACGTTAAGCAGGGTATCGATCAGATCTCCAGCGTTGTACAGACCAATGCCGCAACGGCAGAGGAGAGTGCCGCAGCGAGTCAGGAGCTTACAAGACAGGCAGGAATCCTCAATTCCGAAGTCAACAAGTTCAAGCTTTAACAGCTTAATGCCTACAGAACTAACATATATGCTTTCATATACCTTTAGCGGGGCAGTCTTAGTGACTGCCTCGCTTCTGTTTTATAAATCTTAAGGGACACGCTGATTAAAGCGTTTCCCTGGACGGGTTATCGATGCAAATCATCAACTTCTTTTGAAAATCCATGCCCCGACGCCGGAGGCTCTAAAGAATCTGACTTACTGACATAATTCGCCCCTGTATCTGCTTATGCATCAAGCATATCTGTCGACATAATTAACACAAGGTAAATATTTTGTCATTTTCTTAAACAAAATGCAAAAAACGCCCTTGTTTGTGACACTATTGTGATATATCACCTGATATACTGAAGTCACAAAGATAACAAAGATTGATGTGACCAATCCAATGGCATCAATCCGTGATAAGAATCCGTCAAGTTTGTCCTCCCTATTCTTAAACTTGATGGATTTTTATTGTTGTCTTAAAATGTCCGCTTGGAGATTTTGCACATATAAGCTATTATAAATGTGATTTATTTATTCATTTTTAAACTGTTTTTGTTGTATTATCCATCTTCAAGTGCTAAAATGACCATATAAATATTGCGCCGTAGAGAGTAGAGAGTATGGCAGTGAGCAGTTTATCAAGCTGCTTATTGCGTGTACTCTCTTTTTTTATGCTTAAAATCGGAAAGCATGTAAAGGCAGCGAAACAGATTTTAGATTAAGGATATTTGAATATGCTAAGACAGGAATTTATCGAACAAATCGAAAGCAATCCGGTTATCGCTGCCATCAAAGATGACGCAGGACTTGAGCGTTGCCTCGAGACCGATATAAGCGTCATATTTGTCCTGTATGGCGATGTGTGCAGTATCACAGACATTGTGAAACGCATCAAGGATGCGGGAAAGACAGTTGTTGTTCACGTAGATCTGATAAACGGTCTTTCTTCGAAGGAAATCTCCCTTGATTACATCAAAGCCCACACCGATGCGGACGGCATCATAACCACAAAGCCGAATCTCATACGCCACGCCAAGGAACTTGGCCTGAATACAATACTGAGATTTTTTATGTTGGATACCATTGCTCTTCAAAACGTGGAAAAGCAGAGCCATTCAGATGTTCAGCCTGACATCATTGAAGTGCTTCCCGGCATCCTTCTTCCGGAATTTTTCGAAAAGATCCGAAGGATATCAAGAGTACGCATCATGGCAAGCGGACTCATAAGCAGCAAGGAAGAAGTGCTAAATGCTTTGAACAATGGAGTTATTTCTATTTCAACAACCAACCAGAAAATATGGGAAATGTGACACACATTCGTGCTGGTCATAAAAATGATACGTGATACGGAGGATTTACATATATGTCTAAATACGTAATGGCCCTGGATGCAGGCACAACCAGCAACCGCTGCATCCTTTTTGACAGAGCAGGAAACATCTGCTCTGTAGTCCAGAAAGAATTCACTCAATTCTTCCCTCAGCCCGGCTGGGTAGAGCATGACGCCACAGAGATATGGCAGTCACAGCTGTCCGTAGCCCGTCAGGCTATGCAGAAGATCGGCGCTACATTTGAAGATATCGTTTCGATCGGTATCACAAACCAGCGTGAGACCACAATTGTATGGGATAAACTCACAGGTCAGCCCATCTGCCATGCCATAGTCTGGCAGTGCAGAAGAACAGCTGATGAAGCAGAGGCTTTGAAGAAAGAAGGACTGGAGGAAACATTCCAGAAAAAGACCGGTCTCATCATTGACCCTTACTTCTCAGCCACAAAGCTTCAGTGGATACTTCGCCACATGCCTAATGCACAGGAAAGAGCAGAAAAAGGCGAGCTTCTTTTCGGAACAGTAGATACATGGCTCATCTGGAAACTCACCAAAGGAAAGGTTCATGTAACCGATTATTCCAATGCTTCAAGAACCATGCTCTTCAACATCAATACACTTGAGTGGGATGAAGATATCTTAAAGAAGCTGAATATTCCAAAGTGCATGCTTCCGGAGGTCAAGCCATCAAGCTACATCTACGGAGAATCCGATTCCGAGTTTTTCGGCGGCCCTATCAAGATCGCAGGTGCGGGCGGAGATCAGCAGTGCGCACTGTTTGGACAGACCTGCTTTGATTCCGGCGAGGCCAAGAATACTTACGGAACAGGCTGCTTCATGCTGATGAACACAGGAGAAAAGCCTGTATTCTCAAAGAACGGACTTCTCACCACTATTGCCTGGGGCATCGACGGAAAGGTCAATTACGCCCTTGAGGGGTCAGTTTATGTTGCCGGTGCAGCTATCCAGTGGCTCCGTGACGAACTTAGAGTCATCGACAGTTCAGCCGACTCAGAGTACTTTGCAACAAGAGTCAAAAACACAAACGGCTGCTATGTGGTCCCCGCCTTCACAGGACTTGGGGCACCGTACTGGGATCCGTTTGCAAGAGGCGTCATCACAGGACTTACAAGAGGTGTCAATAAATACCATATTATCCGTGCAACTCTTGAGTCCCTTGCATTCCAGACCAATGATGTACTCAGAGCCATGGAAAAGGATTCCAACATCCACCTTACATCACTTAAGGTTGACGGCGGAGCCTGCAAGAACAATTTCCTGATGCAGTTCCAGTCGGATATCATTGATGCTCCGGTGCATCGTCCGAAATGCGTTGAGACCACAGCCATGGGTGCCGCATATCTTGCGGGCCTTGCTACAGGTTTCTGGGAGAGCAAAGAAGATGTCAGAAAGAACTGGCAGATAGACAAAGAGTTCCATTCCGAGATGAGAGACGTGGACAGAGAGAAAGAAATCCGCGGCTGGAATCAGGCAGTCAAAGCCACCTTCGGATGGGACAAAGAAATGTGTTGATCATCATTCAGCTATGAATGGGATTAAGCGATAAATGTGTGCATCAAAGAGAATCGGTGAGTGGATGATATATCTACACTGACTGATTCGCCGCAAGATATGACAATACAGCGTCAGCCCCTCGCACAGCGAAATCCAAACGGACCGACGTTTCCAACCAACAAGGAGTACAGAATATGACTTACGATGTGATAATAATCGGCGCCGGAGTTACCGGTGCAGCCGTTGCGAGAGAGCTTTCCCGCTATCAGACTGAAGTATGCGTTCTTGAAAAAGAAGAGGACGTATGCTGCGGAACTTCAAAGGCAAACAGTGCCATCATTCATGCAGGTTATGATGCGGAACCCGGCTCCAACATGGCAAAGATGAATGTCCGCGGAAACGAAATGATGGATGAGCTTTGCAGGGACCTTGATATTCCGTTCAAGAGAAACGGTTCTCTGGTTGTATGCGTACACAAGGAAGAACTCCCGGGACTTAAAGAGCTTTACGACAGAGGCATCAAAAATGGCGTTCCCGGCATGAAGCTTCTCACAAGAGAAGAGGCACTTGCTATGGAGCCAAACATTTCTGACGATGTTCAGGGTGCGCTTTTCGCGGAAACCGCCGGCATTATCTGTCCTTTCAAGCTGAACATCGCCATGGCAGAGAATGCCAATGTAAACGGCGTTGACTTCCGTTTCAACACCCGCGTTGAGAAGATCACAAAGGAAGCAGACGGTCTCTGGCATATCCGCACCTGCAACGGAGAATACAAGACCCGTTATGTTGTTAATGCTGCCGGAGTTTACGCAGACGTGCTTCACAACATGGTAAGTGAGCAGAAGATCAATATCATCGAACGTCGCGGAGAGTATTATCTTTTGGACAGAACCGTTGGAAACCACGTAAGTCATACCATTTTTCCTCAGCCTACAAAGTACGGAAAGGGAGTTCTGGTAGCACCTACAGTACACGGCAATCTTCTTGTTGGTCCTACAGCCATCGATCAGGAGGACAAGGACGCAACCAATACAACCCAGCTCGGTATGAATGAGATCACAGCAAAGGCTTCCGAGAATGTCAGGAACCTGCCGCTTAGATCTGTTATCACTTCCTTCTCCGGCCTTCGTGCCCATGAGGATCATCACGAGTTTATACTTGGTGAAGTATCCGATGCACCGGGATTTATCGACTGCGCAGGTATCGAGTCTCCGGGACTTACAAGTTCACCTGCCATCGGAGAATATATCGCTGAACTTCTCCGTGAGAAGATGGGTCTTACAGCAAAGGAAAACTGGATCTCAACAAGAAAAGACGTTTTGGATCCAAAGAAACTATCTCTTGAAGAAAGAAATGAACTCATCAAACAGAATCCCGCTTACGGCCAGATCATCTGCCGTTGCGAATCCGTCACGGAAGGCGAAATCCTTGATGCTATCAGAAGACCTTTGGGCGCACGTTCACTTGACGGAGTAAAGAGGAGAACCAGAGCCGGAATGGGACGCTGCCAGTCAGGTTTCTGCAGTCCGCGTGTCATGGATATCCTTTCAAGAGAACTTGGACTTCCACTTACAGAGATCACAAAGAGCGGCGGAAAATCAAACATCGTATTAGAACACTCCAAGGAGGTAGCAGAATGAATTCAGTAGATATCGTTATAGTCGGTGGAGGCCCCGCAGGTCTCGCCGCAGCAGTAGCCGCAAAGAAGGCGGGCTGCGACAGCATTCTCATCCTTGAGAGAGACGGAGAGCTTGGCGGAATCCTCAACCAGTGCATTCACAATGGTTTCGGACTCCACACATTCAAAGAAGAGCTTACAGGCCCCGAGTACGCAGGCCGTTTCATTCAGCAGGCGCTGGATCTTAACATTGAGTATAAGCTCAACACCATGGTTATGGACATTTCTCCTGAGAAAGTCATCACCGCCATGAACCGCGAAGACGGTATGTTCCGGATACAGGCAAAGGCAGTCATCCTCGCCATGGGCTGCCGGGAGCGTCCGAGAGGCGCCCTCAATATCCCTGGTTACAGACCGGCAGGAATCTTCTCCGCAGGTACAGCCCAGAGACTTGTTAACATCGAGGGTTACATGCCCGGCCGCGAGGTTGTGATACTTGGTTCCGGAGACATTGGCCTCATCATGGCACGTCGTATGACTCTGGAAGGAGCAAAGGTCAAGGTGGTTGCCGAACTCATGCCTTACTCTGGCGGTCTAAAGAGAAACATCGTTCAGTGTCTTGATGATTTCGGAATTCCGCTGAAGCTTTCACACACTGTCATCGATATCGAGGGAAGAGAGCATATCAGTGCCGTAACCATCGCTGAGGTTGGTCCTGACCGTAAGCCTATTCCTGGAACAGAAGAGCGCTACACCTGCGACACACTGCTTCTTTCCTGCGGACTTATCCCTGAGAACGAGCTTTCACAGTCTGCCGGCATCGAAATGAGCCGAATCACTTCAGGTCCTGTTGTAAATGAGAGTCTGGAGACCAGTATTCCGGGAATATTTGCCTGTGGTAATGTTCTCCACGTTCACGATCTCGTTGACTATGTTTCAGAAGAAGCCGGCCGTGCAGGAGATAATGCCGTTAAGTTCGTAAAGGGACTTCTGAATGACAGCTCATCCGGAAAGATAATCCGACTTAATGCCACAGACGGCGCAAGATACACAGTTCCTTCAACTATCGATCCCGGTCGTATGGATGACAACCTTACAGTTCGTTTCCGCGTAGGAGATGTTTATAAAGATTCCTACGTAAGTGTTTACTACGGAGAAGAGAGGGTTCAGCACAGAAAGCGCCAGATACTTGCTCCGGGCGAGATGGAACAGATCATAGTCAAAAAGGAAGACCTTTTAGCAAGGCCTGAGCTTGACAGCATAACCATAAAGATCGAGAAAAGCGTAACCGTGAGAATAACCTGTTAAATCAGCTTTTTAATCCGATATCTTTGTGTCATGTTAACATTCAACTCATGGCACAAAAGCTTAAGGAAACGCTGATATAATCAGTGTTTCATTAACGGTAATCTGATCATCCGGATAGTATAGAGAAGTTAGAAAGTTTCCACTGAAAAGGAGAATAGATCATGGAGCAGAGACATTTGACCTGTATCGGCTGTCCTATGGGCTGCCAGCTCACAGTCGAGATGGATAAGGGAGAAGTCCTCTCAGTTTCAGGCAACACCTGTAAGAGAGGAGATATATACGCAAGAAAAGAGGTTACCAATCCCACAAGGATCGTTACCTCAACCATTGCTGTAAAGGATGGCGATAAAGATAGAGTTTCCTGCAAGACCGCAAGCGACATTCCAAAGGACAAGATCTTTGCTGTTATGCATGATATAAATCATGCAGTCTGCAAGGCACCTGTCAAAATAGGAGATGTACTTATCGAGAACGCGGCCGGCACAGGCATCGCTGTTATCGCAACAAGGGATATCAGAAAGATTTCATAAACTGACCGGGCGGCAAATGTTTTGCCGCCCGATTCATTTTACGTATTACGCTTTTGGCATCATAAGCCTGATTCCCGCTTCATAAGCTATCATTCAATCAATGAATTCCGCCTCGCAGAATCTACTTTATCTTTTCTATCTTTGCAAGCATATCATCAGTTATGTCATCGTCGAAGCTTGTTGCTGTTACACACATAGCATAGTCTTCACCCATAAGCATTGCCTGCTTCTGATACATATTATAACCACTCAGTTTTGCTTTTGTGTCTATGATGTAATGTTCTTCTCCGGCAATAGTTGCTTTAACAACATCAATGTCCGTAATGGTGAACCCCATTTCCTCAAACTCTGCCTTAATATCACTTATCGTTTCATCATATAATTCTTTTTCGCTGATTCCAAGACTCGTACCATACTTGGCCAGTCCTATATTTACATTATTGTATCCGCCCGAATCCTCAGCATAGGCTACAATAACGGTATTACCTTTATCTATACTCTTAAGCACTGCATCTTTATCTTTAATGAATTCCTCGGAACTTCCATCGATTTCAGCCACGCCCTTGGCATCCAGATATTTAAATCCCTTTGGGAGTCCCACACTATATCCGCAATATTCATTTTCATATACATCATTCTTTACTTCACCAACAGTCATTTGTCCGCCGCCGGTATTTTGCCCAAAGATATTGAATTTGGCATAGGCAGTCAGTGACATCATACACATCACCACACTAAGTGAAAGTGTGATAGCTGTTTTTTTCATAAAATTCCCGGTCATAAAAAGTCTCCTTTCCTTGGTATAAAACACCTGCTTACAGCACGGACTTTCAAAGAGAATCTTTTGAAACACTGAAAAAATGTTTCAATATGTGTCACACAGAAAAGCCTCCCGAAGAAATGTCTGTACGCCTTCCTTTGCAAAGTGTTCATCGTAATCCATCCCAAATATCCTATCGGCGAAACATGATAAAAAATAAGTTTCATGATTTTGTCAAAGGCAAAAGATATGTTTATTCTATCGTATTTTTACCCATCCTTTTACCATCCCCCCGCACATCTATTTATCCCATGATGTAAGAGATAAATACTTTTGACGCTTATATCATCAAAATACGCCAAACCTCATTGTCTATTATTCTCAAGTTTAGACAAATTCTGCCTACTGTCTGTTGTGTACTTTACATGTCTAATTTTTAACATTCTTCGATTTTATTGTGCAATTAGCACAATTATTTGTTGTTAAATATCTCTTTTTGAGTTATCATTGTTCTATGAAAAGATGTGAGTGTCAAAAGTATTTGCCACTCATCAATTAGCGCCAACGCACACATTCATGTGCAACGTGCAGCTCATCATCAAAATATTTTGCGGTTGTTGGAGAAATGAGACGTTCAGCTGATAGTCACCTGCCTATGCATGTGATTTTTATGTTCGGCGTTATTTTTTTGCGATTATTATGGATTGTATTACAATTTTCGATTTAATCACTTTCACAGCACACCGCATTTAATGGTCGTGAAAATACGGCGGAACGGAGTAAGCAATGGTCAGAAATTTCGGGCATAGAGGTTTTTCCGGAATGTATCCGGAGAATACAAAGCTGGCTTTTCAGAAAGCCATAGAAACACCGGGGTGTGACGGTATCGAGATGGATGTTCATCTGACAAAGGATGGCGAACTTGTTATCATCCACGATGAACTTTTGGACAGAACCTGTGTAAACATGAAAGGTTACGTAAAAGACTATACATTAGACGAGCTAAGACACGCAGATCTTTCCTTCAGATTTGCAGGAGAGGTGGAACCCCAGCAGATCATGACTCTCCGTGAATATCTGGAACTTTTGGAGCCAACAAAACTCATCACCAACATTGAGCTCAAAACAGGCATCTTCGTATATGAAGGTATAGAGAAAAAGGTTGTCGACCTGATTCGTGAATTTGACATGGTGGACAGAATCATCATCTCATCCTTCAATCACTACAGTGTCATCCGTGCCAAGAAGTTGTGTCCGGAAGTGAAGTGCGGACTGCTGACAGAATCCTGGCTCCTTGATGCCGGAAAGTATGTCAAGGCAGCCGGTCTCGAATGTTATCATCCGATTTTCTACAACAACACAAAGGAAATCGTTGAGGGCGTGAAGAAAGAGGGCATCGAGATCAATACCTGGACAGTCAACAGAGAAGAAGATATCAGAGAGATGATCCGTGTTGGCGTTGATACCATCATCGGTAACTTCCCTGACAGAATCACAAAGATCCGTGAGGAGATGTGCTGACGAAACGTGACCATCAGCATCAGAACGTGTTTAGGTGATTTCATTGTTGAAGCAATCCTATAGACATTTTTCTCGTTTTTTCAGCTTTTACGGCTATAGATCCGCATATTACCGGATTTATACATTAATTCCGAATCTTTGGCTCCTAAAGGGGCCTGGAGTATAGAATATGTGGCCGTTCCAACAGGAATCTGCCACCTGGTAGAATCAGCCTGTCGCAAAGCGAAAATCAAGCAGGCTGAAGTTCCACATTTTTCAAGGAGGGTTTTATGAGAAAACTTAACAAGGCACTTGCAGTTATCATGGCAGCAGCCATGACAGCAGCTACTATCGCCGGCTGTGGCGGTTCAAGTTCAGGTTCAGGCGGAGCATCAACAGAAGCTGCCAAGACCGAGACTCAGGCAGAGGCAAAGACAGAAGCCGCCAAAACAGAGGAGACCAAGGCCGCAGAGGCTGCACCAGATGACTATCATCTCGAATTAAAGTTGAGTCATGTATTCGCACCTAACGAAGCTCTCACAAAGAACATGCAGAAGATTGCTGACAATGTAAGAGAGAGAACAAACGGCGCCATCGATATCCAGTGCTTCCCTCAGTCACAGCTTCCTGTATACCAGGACGGTGTTGCACAGGTTGCTCAGGGAGCAAACTTCATTTCCGTTGAAGATCCAAGTTATCTGGCAGACTACGTAAAGGATTTCAATGTTCTTGCCGGACCTATGCTTGTTACAAGCTACGATCAGTATCAGTACCTTCTCACAACACCTGAGGTGCTTGATATGGAGACAAAGCTTGAGGAGCAGGGCATCAAGATCCTTAACCTCGGCTACATCTTCGGATTCCGTTCCATGATGACAAACAAGGTTATCGAAAAGCCTGAGGATCTGGTTGGCATGAAGATCCGTACACCGAAGTCAGAGCTTTATGTAAATACAATCAATGCTATGGGTGCTACAGCAACACCTATGGGATTTGCAGATACTATCTCCGCAGTTCAGCAGGGCGTAGTTGACGGCCTTGAAGGAACCATCGATGCCTACGGCTCAAACGGTTCTGCAGAAGTTGCCAAGAACATGGCTCTTACAAAGCACCTTCTCGGTGTTTGCGGCGCATACATCAATGTTGACGTATACAACAATATTCCTGAAGAGTATCGCACCATCCTCCAGGAGGAGTTCGATAAGGGCGCAGTTGAGATGGTAAAGGAGATCACAGAGAACGAGAAGTCTCAGATGGAAGCTCTCGAGAAGGATCAGGGAATCAAGTTTAATGAAGTTGATTCTGCTGCATTCCAGGAGAAGATCGCACCTCTTTACAAGGACATGGAAGAGAACAAGGGTGTTACACCGGGTCTCTATGACAAGTTCCAGGATTACATCAAGAACATGAAGTGATGTCATGAAATGACGTGAGTGTCAGAAGTATTTGCCACTCACGGATTAGCGCTAACGCACACATTCGTGTGCATAGAGCAGGAATCCTTACAGATTCCTTTGAAGCGCTCAAAGCCGCGTGGCTCCTTCGATTAAAAATCGAAGGCAGTTGTGCTGCTGAAATAGTCAGGGCTAATGTTTAGACCTAAACTTATGAACCCGGAGCAGGAGTTTAACAGCTCCTGCTCGTCTGTGGTTCTTCTATCGATGATATACGGATCCCGACGGATCCTCATCGCATTAAATCCACAAAACACAACAGGATCGGAGCTCACATGAAAAAGTTCATACTTAAGAATCCCGAGGAAGCCATTGCAGCTCTCCTGATAGTCATTACAACCGTACTGGTCCTCATCAATGTATTTTTCCGATATTTTCTGAACAAAGGTATCTATTGGAGCGAAGAAGTCGCCACAACCAGCTTTGTATGGGCGATATTCATCGGAGGCGCCGGAGCATATCGGAATAACACACAGTTAGGCATCGACCTTCTGGTCAACATGCTGCCGGAGATTCTCCAGAAGATCGTGAAGATACTGGTACAGATCGTGCTTTTCATCGTCAATGCCTACATTCTTTATCTTGCATGCATTTACGTTGACAAGACACACAAGATTGCAACCTCTGTTCTGGGTGTTTCCTCAGCCTGGGTAAGTTCTTCACTTATCGTGGGCTTTGGACTCACCACACTTTACACCATACTTCATCTTATAAATATGATCAGAGATTTTTCAAAAAAACGCCCGGACTGATGTTGGCGGTATATACCTTTGACCATTACATCATTTTATTAACGTAACCCGAAAGGAGACCCACGAAATGACCGGACTTATCCCGCTTTTTATAGTGCTTATACTATACTTCACCGGCATTCCCATCGCCTATGCACTTTTTGGCGCAACACTTTACTACTTCGGAGTTGAAAATACCGGCTCACCGCCACATCTTATCCTTCAGAAGTTCATCACCAGCGCACAGTCATTTTCGCTTCTTGCCATTCCATTCTTCGTTATGGCAGGCTCCATCATGAACTACGCAGGTATCAGTAAGAAACTTATGTCCTTTGCAGATGTTCTCACGGGACACATGCCGGGAGCTCTAGCTCAGGTAAACGTACTCCTCAGCATGCTCATGGGCGGTGTTTCAGGTTCTGCCAACGCAGATGCCGCCATGGAAGCGAAGATGCTTGTTCCCGAGATGGAACGCCGTGGCTATGACAGAGGCTTTGCCGCTGCCATCACTGCCGCATCATCCGCTGTTACTCCTGTCATTCCACCCGGAATCAACCTCATTATCTACGCACTTATCGCCAATGTTTCAGTAGGAAAGATGTTCATGGCCGGATACATTCCCGGCATCTTCATGGCGATATGCCTTATGATAACGGTACACATCATATCAAAAAAGAGAGGCTATAAACCGACAAGAGAGAAGCCGGCATCTGCGAAGGAGATAGGTCATCAGGCACTTGATTCCATCTGGGCTATTTTCTTCCCATTCGGAATCATCGGAGGTATGCGTATCGGTATCTTCACACCTTCAGAGTGTGGAGCAGTAGCAGTTCTTTACTGCATTATCGTTGGAGTATTTATCTACAAAGAACTTAAGCCGGAGCATATAGCTCCTATCCTCAAAGAGACTGTAGAGGGTACAGCCGGAGTAGTACTTATCATCGTTGCTGCCAATGTTTTCGGCCAGTACATGACATGGGAAGGCATCCCGGGAATCATTTCCAAAGCACTTCTCGGCATCACCTCCAACAAATACATTATGCTGTTCATCATTAACTGCATACTTCTCGTTGTTGGTATGTTCATGGAGGGCGGAGCAGCCATGATTATCCTTGCACCGCTGCTCATACCCGTAGTTTCAACCATGGGCGTTGATCTTGTACATTTCGGTCTTATCATCATCGTCAACATCATGATCGGTGGTCTGACACCGCCTTTCGGTTCCATGATGTTTACCGTTTGCAGTATCACAAAATGTACCATTCCTGAGTTCGTAAAGGAAGATATCGCATTTATCGTAGCGCTGCTTGTTGCGCTTTTGATAGTCACCTACTTCCCCGGGCTCACATTATTCATACCGAATATGCTTTTCGGTTAAACCAAAGCTTTTACAAATCTTTTCCTTTATAATCCCGGAGGGTGATATGCCAGATCATCCTCCGGGATATTTTATAATGTTATTTTTCGCTCTACTTCAATCCTGTTAACGTTATTCACGTATTCCGTGCATACATCAACTGAAACATTCTTTCAAGGCCTTCCTAAAGCCCGTCCTAAAATCCTTATACCTCGAGCCTTACAGTTACAAGTTATCTCTGTTTATGATGTGAGTGCCAAAAGCATTTGCCACTCACTGATTAGCACCAACACACATTCGTGTGCATAGAGCAGGAATCCTTACATATTCCTTTAAAGCGCTCAAAGCCGCGTGGCTCCTTCGATTAAAAATCGAAGGCAGTTGTGCTGCTGAACATCATATGAGTCGCCCGACAAATGAGTCAGAAAAATTTTTTCATTTTTACCCGAAACACTATTATTTTTATACATTTTCGTCGAAATATTAAAGAATAACGAAAGATAGACTTCTTGATATGTTGCAACTTAAGCCATTGAATCCTTATGTTTTTTAGAAGGTGAACCATGACCCCGGGAAAATACTCAGAATCATTCAGAAAAAAATATCTTAAAATCAAAAAGATTTCCCGCTCAGATCCCAATAAATGCATACAGTTGATTTCTGAAATCGTGAGAGAAGCAAACCAGAATAATGAATACGATGTTCTGGGACAGTTATATTACTCTCTTGGATATGCCTACTTTATCCTGTCTGATACAGACAACACCATCAGATGTTTCAATACCGCGAAGAATTTTCTCATCCACTGCAAGGACTATGATCTCGCTTGTCACGCCATCTCCATGCTCGGTGTTTCCTACATGAATCAGGGCAATACCGCGAATGCTCTTTCGGCTTACTCTGAGGAGCTTGAGATAGCTGAGCGTCTTAATCTTCCTCTTTCCATCTATAAAAGCTACATGCACTTTGCCCAATGTCTGTACTTTAAGAATCTTTATTCAGAGTCCTTAAAGTATTCGCTCATGGCTGATGAGATAGTTCAGAAGTATCCGGAGTTTGTAAACCAGACTGATTCCATGCCTATACACTATGCAACGCTTATCATGACGCTGACATGCCTGAAGGAATATGAAAAGGCTCAGAACTATCTGGCTCCCTTCGAAAAAGCACTTGGTCTTAAGCCAAACTTTAAGCATTCGCCATACGAGTATGTTCCAAAGTTTTTTCTGAAGTACTGGACCAATGCACCTGATGCATATACTGCCGAGCGAATTGCCGTTGAGAATTGCATCTCTGTTGCTGATCACGCAGGAGAGTACCTTATGATCATCAACGATTTCCTGAACCGGCTTTCCGAAATAAAGCATTATGACAACATGCTTAAGGTTGCGGATATGTTTGAAGGAACCCTGAAGGACACCCGGTATTACTGGCATCTTACGGACATCTGCAGAAAAAGGATCAACTACTACGAAGAGAATGGCGATACGGAAAAGCTTCTGCCCGAACTCAAACGCTACTGGAAACTGCAGAGTTTCGCAGAGGCAGCCAGCGGAAAAATGCTTCTTTCATATTTTGACTCGATGAATCAGATTGCAAAAATCAGTAAGGAAAAGAAGTACCTTGAGCTGGAAGTCAGAATGGATACCCTGACAGAGATTCCCAACCGTCGTGTCATGGAAGAGAAGCTCACCAAATATTTTGAATCTTCCTATAACCTTAAACCTCTTGGGGTTGAAATGCTTGATTTTGACCGCTTCAAAGATATCAACGATACCTATGGACATCAGACCGGAGACATGGTTTTGAAAACTCTTGGTAAGGCTTTGAAAGAACTGATCATCACTCATGCGCAAAGAAAGGCCGATCGGTTTGCTGCCAAAAATGCAACTGCCGGCACCAAAGAATCCTCCGGCAAAAAACCGCAGCTCCTTGAAGATTCAGAGATCATTATCTCACGATTCGGCGGCGATGAATTCTTCATACTTTACTATGGCATGCATCCGAAGGAGATGAAGAGTTACACTGAAACGATAAAAACCCTGTTGGAAAAGCATATAGCCGGGTCTGCTCTTTCACTTGAGATTCCCATAACCATTTCTCAGGGGCTGTATATCAAGACACCCTCAGGTTCCGACAGAGAATGGGATTTCTTCCAGGGCGCAGACAAAGCTCTGTATGAAGCAAAGAAGAATCGACATGGCTGCATAAAGATAGCAGAGGTGAAATCTTAGCCGGAAAGTTTACATTGACATAAGATAAACTTAAATTTATAAATGAACCGGGTACAGTTTTTATGCTGCACCCGGTTCTACACTGTTAACATTCATGCCGTAAGCGGCATCACCAGAGATATAGGGCATATAACTGATGTGAGTTTCCAATGCATTTACCACTCATTTTCCATGCCATGCACATATACATATGCAGTTCTGCTGCTGAACAATATACATGAGGACACCAATGAAAGCATTATTTTTTGACGTAGACGGCACACTCCTTGACGAAAAAACACATATCATTCCGGAAAGTGCACTTTCCGCCATCAAACGCACCAGAGAACTCGGCAATAAGGTCTTTATCAATTCCGGACGCACCTCCGGAATGCTGAAAAAGATCATGTCACTAGTCGAAGTTGACGGATTCCTTTGCGGCTGCGGGACAGAGCTTATATATAATGGTTCTCCGGTTTACTATTACAGGATATCTAAGGAACAGACAGATCTCATAAAAGAGATTTCTGACAGATACGGAATGCTTGTCTACCTCGAAGGCCGGAACGGATGGCACTGTAATCCTTCGGAAAAGCTTCTCGCGGATCATCCTCAGTTCAAAGCCTATCTTGACTATATGTCAGGATTTATCGTTTCCGAAGGAGGTCTTGACACCGCGCCTTTCGACAGTGATTTTGAGATTTCCAAGTTCTGCGTTCACACTGATGACGGAGAGGGCAACGGAAAAGGCCCGGAGTTTGCGAGCCATCATCCATCTGATATGGAGGGATTTCGGGAGCATTTTTCCGGAATGTATCATATCATTGACCGCGGTTCAGGATTTTATGAGATGTTCCCGAAAGGACACGGCAAGGGTAATGCTGTAGACCGTATGCTTCAGTACCTGGGACTCACACCCGATGACGCCTACGGTTTTGGCGACAGCACCAACGATATCGAGATGTTCAGCACCTGCAAAAACAATATCGCCATGGGAAAGCACGCCAAGGAGCTGGAACGCTTTGATCCTTTCATCACCAAAAACGTGGAAGACGACGGTATCGCATACGCCATGAAGGAGCTTGGATTAATCTGAGGAAACACTGATTATATCAAGTTATACAGCTGGAGTATTGATTCTACGCTCCGGCTAAAAACGCGTGCTTCGCTATACGGTTACCACTCAGAAGCATATATTTCCTGAAGCTTTCATTAAGTTAATGCAAGCTTTGGGCTTTTTTGCTATAATAGGGACTTATGTGAGGTTAGGATGACCAGAGATTTTTATGACAGAAAGAAGCGGGAGTTGGAAACTCTGCGCCGTGAAGCCGGAAAACTGCATCTTGAGTATATCCGTTTAGGACGAACGGAAGGCAGAAAAGCGCAGCGTGACTGGTGGATAACCAAAGGCAACCTTCGGAAATATGTAAATCTTATTCACACAGTACAAATGCTGGATGAGATGCTTGCACCTTACGAGATATGCAACGACATCCGCAAAATAAATCTACAGGAGCATATGAAATGGCATTATTTGACTTTTTAGGTGGAAACAAGAAAAAAGCTGAAGCTGAGCAGCAGAAGATAGAGGAACAGAAGCAGGAGCAGCATGATCTTCAGGTAAAACGACAGGAAGAAGAGCACAAGGATCTCCAGTGGCCCGGTATCATGCCTATCAACCTTTTCGTTCGTAAGCCTGAGGAGAAGCCTCATCTTACTGTTGTTAACGGAAGCGCCGGCAAGGATGAGTCTGAGACAGAGGCTGCTGCACCGGAGACAGTGAAGCCCGCTGAAACAAGCGGATCTGAGGCTGAAGCGAAGGAAGCTGAGGCAGAAGCATTAAAGTTTGCATCACAGATCGAAGATCCTCTTTCAGCTGAGCGCAAGGCTGAAGTTGGAAGGATCATATTCGAGCCGGAGATCAAGCCTGATATGCTTAAGGATTTAAGCCTTCAGGAAGTTCTTTTCCTTGAGGTGGCACTTGTAACAGCCAATCGCCAGAAGGCCCTTGATAACTACGAGCAGAATCACCAGAAGATACGTAATCAGTTCCTCAATCTCGTTCGTGCGGCTGAGAAGCTTTACGTTATCTATGATGCGAGAACAGGATATCCTCTTCTCGACGGCGGATATGCACAGATGTATCTCGACGAGGAGCATGCAAACATTGCAGCCAGACTCTATGATGAGCAGCTCCGCAGAACCCGTGTCATCGAGGTTCCGGGCATGTCGGTCAATGCAGAAAGACCTGATGGAAAGATTCAGCTCAAGATCTTTGACTTCATGTTCTTCCTTGGTCTTGAGAATGTTATAGTTGATAACGGATGGTACAAGGGTTTCCTCAGAAGAAGCGAGATTTCAGCTCCGTTCTATATCAATGAGGATCCTGAGAAGATTCCTCCATACAACCCTGCACTCAGCTTTGCACTTATTGATTATGTCGGTGAGATCAAGTGGCCTGTAAACTATGGCAAGCGTCAGGAGATTCTTCAGGGCAAGTTCAACCGCATTATGCAGCTTGTTCCCAAGTCAACATTCATAGTACCTCTCCGTACAGAAGAAGAGGGCAAGCAGGCAGAAAGCAATGAAACAACCAATGATGCACCTGCCAATCCATCTGACGTACCTGCAAATACCAATGCAGCCAATGAAAAAACAGAGGATGCTGACACAGCAACAGCGGACGCTCAGAAGAACAACCACCGCGTTCAGCTTCCTGTTATAAATATTAACGGCAAGAATATGCTTCCTGTTTTCACTGATATCTTTGAGTTCTCAAAGAATTTCGGCGAGACAAACTTCAGACCTATCCGCGCTGATTTCAAGGCAGTTAACAGATTCATGCCTAACTACAGCGGCATCGTTATCAACCCTCAGGGTCAGGGCATGGTTATCGAGCGTCGACAGGCACCGGCCGCTCCTCAGGGTCAGGCACCTCAGGCACCTCAGGTTCCTAAGGCACAGACTCCTGCTGCACCTCAGCCACAGGCTCCGGAGAAAACACCTGCAGAAGCATCTGATTCCAATGTAATCAGCCTTAACGAAAGAAGAAATAACAAATAAACGGTATTTACCGGTATATAAAAATGTATTACAAAAATAACCTGCAGCAAGGGATGTACTTCCTTACTGCAGGTTATTTTGTTCTTGTCTAAGTAACCTTGAAACACCGTAAATTAATCAGTCAGGGTGATTGTAAGATGCTGTATTAGTGATTAACAGTTGGCAACAACTTATTTACAATCACATCAGTATAAATTTATCTATCACTTCCGCAACGCCATCATTGTCATTGGTGTCGGTAATGTAATCAGCACGAGATCTCAGAGCATCCTGAGCATTTTCCATGGCTACACCAAGACCCGCAAAATCGATCATTGTGATATCATTAAATCCGTCACCGCAAGCTATGAGCTCTTCGCGGTCAAGTCCCAACTTATCGAGCAGTTTGCTGAGAGAGGCTGCTTTTTCAATCCCGAGAGGACAGATTTCAAGGAAATAGGTTTCCGAAAAGAAAACATTGATCTTTGATCCATACTTTTCCTTCAACTGCTTTTCAATTTCACGAAGATGACTGTGTTCGCCCACACAAAGGAACTTGCACACCGGACCGTCAAGAGAAGAGCAGAGATCAGTTACCTTCTGAAGCGGCACCTTATTGATCTTGGCCTCGAGTATGGCATAGGGATTTGTATCATCCAGTGCCACAGCTCCCTTGCTGTTATATGTCACTATAGTCACATCATCATACATGGAGCCGTATTTCACGATATCTTCATAGTATTCTTCAGGTAATGTTGTCTGCATGATCGTCTCACCTGTCCGCCCGTCAACGATATGAGAACCGTTGTAGGCAAGTATGTAACCTCCGATTTCTTTGAGATCAACCATCTCTGCCACCGGCAGTATGCCCACCAAAGGTCTTCCTGAGGCAAGCGCTATCTTAACACCTTTTTCAGCCGCCTTTTTCAATGCTTCCTTATTTCTCTCTGAAACCTCTTTTTTGGAATTTGTAAGTGTACCGTCAAGGTCCAGGGCTATCATCTTATATTTCATAAAGTCTCCTTAAAAACGTTTTTCTAAATCATTCTTTTTATCTCATACAGATTTTAATCACTACCATTCAATCCTGTCACTGTGCATGTCGCTTTCTTTGAGTACTTTAATTCCGGCTCCGACACACATATAACATATTTACGGTAAAAATAATTTTCATCCATGACATCATAGCACAGTTCATGCATAAACTCATGTGGCACCGTTGCATAAAATATCTAAGGAAACACTGATTATGTCAGTGTTTGGCAAATACTTTTGACCCGTTCCTGCGAAAATGCTACAATAGATAGACTTATCTGATGACAAGGGTCAAAAGTGCCGAATCACGTGCTTGCACGTTGATTTGAGCGCTTCAAAGGAATCTGTAAGGATTCCGGCTTTATGCGCACGAATGTGTGCGTGCTGCTCATCATCTGAGGTTAAGAGTCTTGGAGGCGAATTTTGGACAAATCACCGGCAAACTATGAAACGCTTGAAAAAGAAAACAGAGCACTGGTGGAACTCATTCAGCACAGCACCGGAACTTCTGATGCAGAAGCTGAACTCTGTGACAAAAACAAAGGGCTCATCATTCAGATCGTACGAAATTATGTTAATATATCGAACCACACACTTAGCGCTGAAGATCTGGAAAGCGTAGGAAAGATCGGCCTGATACGAGCTGCCAAGAATTACGATCCCGGATTCGGAGTGAAGTTCTCGACCTATGCTGTTTACTGGATTCGTGACAGTATCGTAAAGGAAATCTACAATGCAGGCTTCGGCATTCGTCTGTCCAACCATCAGCTTGAACGTATCTTTAAGGTGCAGTCCATTCTGAGAAAGTACGATCTCGAGCATCTTGAGGGCACGGACATGATACACGCCATCATGAAGGATTCCGGCTTCTCCGAAGAGGAAGTACGCCGGTGCCTGAGTCTCAACAACATTGTTTTGGGAACCACTTCACTAAACAAGAAGATCAGCTCTGATGATGACGATTCCACAGAGCTTGGTGATATGGAGATATCGCCTGACAATGTCGAAGACACTGTGCTGGAGCAGGAGCTTCATCAGGAGCTCTACCGGTCATTAAGTGTCCTAAGCGACGATGAACGCGACACTTTGGTTCTCCGTTACGGACTTTACGACGGACAACAGCATACACTGAAAGAAATTGCCACACTTAACGAGGTTTCCATTGAAGCCATAAGACAAAGGGAAATCAGAGCTCTGAAGA
Organism: Oribacterium sp. WCC10; assembly: GCF_900113415.1. Taxonomy (GTDB): domain Bacteria; phylum Bacillota; class Clostridia; order Lachnospirales; family Lachnospiraceae; genus Oribacterium. The sequence goes on from NZ_FOPH01000010.1 coordinate 111,814, forward strand.
AGCTTCGAAGAGAGCTGGATTAAAAGAAAAATCTTATGATCAAAATTGACCTTATAACCGGATTTTTAGGTTCCGGAAAAACCACTTTTATAAAGAAATATGCTGAGTACCTCATATCTCAGGGGGAACGAATCTGTATCCTGGAGAATGACTACGGCGCCATAAACATTGACATGGTACTGCTCAATGATCTTTTGGGACCTAACTGCGAACTTGAGATGGTAGTGGGCGGAGACGGTGCCGCAGCTCATCAGAGAAGATTTCGCACCAAGCTCATCAGTATGGGGATGCTTGGCTACACCAGAGTCATTATCGAGCCAAGCGGAATCTACGATATGGACGAGTTCTTCGATACACTGTGTGAAAGTCCTTTGGACAGATGGTATGAGATAGGCTCAATTATCACCATAGTTGATGCACACACAGACACAGGTCTTTCCAAGAAGGCGAGATATCTGCTTGCATCGGAAAGTGCCTGCGCCGGAAAGATAGTTCTTAGCAGGATAGACTCTATGGAAAATGCATTTCATGCGAAAGATGACATTCGATCATTGACTGATAACAGCAGTGATTACAGGCATAGTCCGGATACCGCCCGGCATGATGCTATTTCAGCCACCATAGAGTATCTTAATTCGTCACTTGAGCTTTTCGGTTGTAAACGAAGCTTTTTATTGGAGAAGGACATCATCGCCAAAAGCTGGGACGAACTCACTGACCGGGATTTTCTGGCCATTAAAAGCGCAGGATATAAACACGCATCCATTGTGAAGCTTCCTTTAACCGATGGCGATGATTTTCAGTCACTTTTTTACATAAACTTCCGGACCACAGAAACGGATCTCCGGCAGCGGATATCTGAACTTCTGTCAGATACTTCCGCCGGAAACATTATCAGAATAAAGGGCTTTGTGGCTTTATCCGAATCCACGGGAGGTGTTTCTCTTGAATACACTCTCGACGAAACCGTCTCAGGCGTAAAAAGTCCCGGAGAGAACCGTAGTATTTCAGACATCATGAAAACCGGTCATTTCATGGAAGTCAATGCCACAAAAGAAGGACTAAACATCAGATCAACCGAAAAACCGTCACAGGAAGTCCTTATAATCATCGGAGAAAAGCTCGATAAAAATATAATATCGGGTTATTTCCCCGGAGCCGTTACAGTATAGGATAACGGATTCCCCGGAATATATGGTGCAGTGAGTTTCAAAAGCATTTGCCACTCACTGATGATGCACAGTACCCAGGTACTGATTTGTTCTTCCATAGTACGTATATACGCATTTGACATCAAACAACAGTTACGATCAAAACATTTTTTAAGAAAGATTTTTATAATGCAGGATAATATTTTTACAGACGAACAGAATCATCTCACTGAGCTCTATGACAGGCTCATCAATATGAAGACACAGATGGAGGCAGAACTTATTGACCTCCAGAATCAGGCAAGCGAAGAGAAGAATACTGTCAGTGACGATCTCCAATACGACTTTGTGGGCATCGAAGAGTCTCAGGAAACTCTTATCGAGTTTGAAACCATGAGCCGTGCTGTAGAGGAGCTTAATATCAGCAGCCGTACCGTAAGTACAGCCCTTTCCAAGGTTAACAGACTTCTTCCCAGACCGTATTTTGCCCGTATCAATGTACAGTTCCCGGATGAACCGGAAGAGGAGTCCTACTATATAGGAACCACTTCTGTATCCAATGAGGAACACGAACCTGTTGTCATTGACTGGCGAAGCCCTATAGCAGAGGTGTACTACAATCAGCAGATGGGCGAGACATCCTATGAGGTCGACGGTCGAAAGATTCCTGTAGACCTTAAGCTCCGAAGACAGTTCGATATCGAAGGGAATGTTCTGAAGGCTTACTTCGATACAAAGATTGCCCTTGAGGATCCGCTTCTGATTCATTCGCTTACCAGAAAGCGTACCGACAAGATGCAGTCCATCACCGAGACTATCCAGAAGGAACAGAATGCTATCATCAGACATCCGGACGTACCTGTTCTTCTGGTTCAGGGTATCGCAGGAAGCGGAAAGACTTCTGTTCTGCTTCAGAGAATCGCATATCTGTTCTACAGAAGGCGCCATACATTACGTCCCAACCAGGTATGCCTCGTGACACTGAATCCGGTATTCCAGCAGTACATAGATCACGTACTTCCCGAGATGGGTGAAGCCAATCCCACCACCATGACATGGTCGGATTTTCTTGATTCCATGGGAGTTGACAGTCTCGGAGAGGCCGACATTACCGAAGCCGACTCACTTCACCTGATAGACGAGGGCCTGGTTGGTTTCAGACTGGATGAGCGTTATATTCACGGCATCACACTGAAACACGCAAAGGTTCTTGATAAAAAGCAGATTGCCGGTGTCCTCAGAAAGTACAAGAATACCTCTTCAACTTCCTGGATCATTCAGACAGCGGTGGAAGAGCTTCAGGAACTGGCAAGAAAGAATGCCAGAAAGATGGAAAAGAAAAACAAGGAACTGGATCTGGACAGCGTCAATTTCGACGACCAGGATCCTGATGTGAACCAGTTCGGTGGCGCAGCCGAGAAAATACGCAATCTTGACTGGCTTGACATAAATGCTATCGGAAAGCACATCCTCGGAAAGGATGACCTGACTCCGGCTGAGTATACATATCTCAAGCTTTCACTTACCGGTATCAGCGACCACAATACACGTTATGTCATAGTGGACGAGGTTCAGGATTACACCGAGGCTCAGATCATGCTCATGACAAAGTATTTCAAAAATGCTCACTTCATGATGCTGGGAGATGAGTTCCAGTCTATCCACAGCGGAACCGCTACCTTCGGAGATCTTGACAGATGGTTCACATCTCTCGGCAAGGAAGTAACCAATCTCAGCCTTCTGACGAGTTACCGTTCATCACCTGAGATCACAGGTCTTTTCACAAGCCTGCTGCCGAAGGAGATAAGAGTCCAGACCAATTCTGTACAGCGCGAGGGCATTGAACCGGAAATTCTTGCCTGTGATACGCATGAGGCTTATGAAGTAAAGCTAAGACAAGTTATCGCCGAGAACACAAGAGATGAGGGACTCACAGCCGTCATCTGCGAAGACTGGACCGGACTCAACATGCTGAACCGCGTTCTTGGTGAGGATGCCCCTCACACCGTCCGCTCTTATGAAGCACTTCCGAAGTCGGGAGTTGTACTCATGGAACTTAAGCTTGCAAAGGGACTTGAGTTCGACACGGTTATCCTTCCGGATGTAACGAAGCGAGACTATCCTGAAGGAGAGCTCTTCAGACACAGACTCTACACTGCCATGTCGAGAGCTACAGAGAAGCTTATCATCCTGTCAGACGGAGAATTGTCTCCGCTCGTGAAATAACTATTCAGTTGTTACAGGAATCCGGGCGAAGGCCTGGAAACACTTAGGGAAACCGATTCCAGGGAAACGTTGATTAAAGCGTTTCTCCGGCTGGATTTTCGATGCGAAGCATCAACTTCCATTGAAAATTCATGCCCCGACGCCGGAGGCTCTATGGAAACACTAGTATAATCAGTATTTCCATAGAGATTTACGCTTTGGCACCTCGGTCTCATATGGATCCCTTTGGATCTTCTATAATCCTGCCTCAGCCTGATTTTTTCCCTTCAACACCTGAATTTTAAAATAAACGCTCCCCGAAGGTATTGAAAATATGCCCGGGGAGCGTATAATTATATTGCGCGCAACCATTCGCGTATTTTTTTGATGTTTCCGACACAATATGACGTGAGTGTTAAAAGTATTTACCACTCACTGATGATGTCCGGCACGCACACATTCGTGTGCATGTGCTGATGAAAAAATTTCACGAGGTGACCAGCTATGTACGTTGCAAATGAAAAAAGATATGAAAATATGACCTATCGCCGCTCAGGAAAGAGTGGTCTTTTACTTCCGGCCATTTCCCTGGGACTCTGGCACAATTTCGGTGACACCGGAGTTTATTCCAACATGGAAGATATGTGCTTCACAGCTTTTGATAACGGCATCACCCACTTTGACCTTGCCAACAATTACGGTCCTGAAGCAGGCAGCGCCGAGAAAAATTTCGGCAGAATAGTGAAAGAAAACTTCATGCCTTACAGAGATGAGATGATCATCTCAACCAAAGCCGGCTACTTTATGTGGGATGGTCCCTACGGCGACTGGGGCAGCAGAAAATATCTTATCGCGAGCATTGATCAGTCCCTTAAGAGGATGGGGCTCGATTATGTAGACATTTTCTATCACCATCGTATGGATCCGAATACTCCGCTGGAAGAGACCATGGGCGCTCTCGCACAGATTGTAAACAGCGGAAAGGCTCTTTATGCAGGTTTGTCCAACTATGACGGAGAGACTCTCAGAAAAGCCACCGGAATCCTTGCCCGTCTCAATGTACCTTTTGTCATAAATCAGAACCGTTACAGCATGCTTGACAGAACCATCGAACACAACGGACTCAAGGAAACCGCGAAGGAACTTGGAAAGGGTATCATATGCTTTTCACCTCTTGCCCAGGGACTCCTTTCCGGAAAATACCTTGAAGGCATCCCTGAGGACAGCCGCGTAAGAACCGACGGCAGATTCCTGAATGAGTCCAAGCTCACGACGGAGACATTAGACAAAGTACGTAAACTTGATGCCATCGCAAAGAAAAGAGGACAGTCACTCCCTGAAATGGCTCTCGCATGGCTCTTAAACCAGGAAGAGATCACCTCCGTTCTTATCGGCGCATCAAGACCGTCACAGATCATCGCTGACATAAAGGCACTTGAAAATACAGCATTTACGGAAGAAGAACTTAAGGAAATTGATAGCATTTGATGGAAGATATACTATTTGGTTTAAATGAATCTCAGACTGAAGCAGTCACCACCACAGAAGGATTTGTCAGAGTCATTGCCGGAGCAGGTTCCGGCAAGACCCGGGCACTGACACACAGATTCGCATATCTTGTGAATGATCTCGGGGTTTTACCGGGCAACATACTTTGTGTAACCTTCACCAACAAGGCTGCCAATGAAATGCGCCAGCGTATTCATGCCCTCACGGGAGACAACGACACCGGATACATCAATACTTTCCACGGTTTCTGCGTCAATATCCTCCAGGAAGACAGTCATGCCATCAGCTATCCGAAAAGCTTCATGGTTCTGGACAACAGCGACATCGATGAGATGCTGAAGATCATCTACGAAGAGCGGGGACTGACTCTCCGTGACAGAACCTTCGGAAGTGCGAGAGATATGTTTGAGATGAGAAAATGCATATCCGAAACAAGCTATTATCTCGACATGATCAATCTCCCCATAGATGAACTTCATCAGAAGTATCTGGATGCCACCGAAACAGATGACATCCTTTTTTACGGATATCTCTATCAGGAACGTAAAACCTTTGCCGTGGATTACAATGATCTGATTATTCTGAGCCTGCATATATTTCAGGAGCATCCGGACATAGCATTAAAGTGGCAGAAACGCCTTGAGTACATCGAGATTGATGAATTTCAGGATATTGACCCGCTTCAGTATAAGCTAATGGAGGTTCTTTGCGGTTACCACAAAAACCTTTTCATAGTGGGAGATCCGGATCAGACCATTTACACATGGCGTGGTGCCAATGTTAAGTACCTTTTGGATTTTGACAAACATTTCCCCGGCACAAAAACCATCATGATGCTTGAAAACTATCGCTCCACCCCGGAGATACTTAAAGTCTGCAATTCGCTCATCAGTAAGAATAAACAACGTCTTGCCAAGGATCTGTCACCGGTTCTTGAACCGGGAGTTCCCGTGGTCTGTCATCTTGCTGATGACTCTGTGCAGGAAGCCACATGGATAGTCAAAAACATTGAAACCCTCCATCAGATGGGTGTTCCATACAGGGATATCACCTGCCTTTACCGCGCACACTACGTGACACGAACCATAGAAGAGGTGTTTCTCAAATCGAAGATTCCCTACACGATATATTCAGGCGTGCAGTTCTTTGGACGCATGGAGATAAAGGACGCCCTTTGCTATCTTCGAATGATAGTTTACAAGGATGACCTGTCCTTCCGCCGTATTGCCAATGTTCCTAAACGAAACCTTGGCGTGCGCCGCATGAAGTTTCTTGAGGACTACACAGAATCAAATGGCGGAACACTGTACGAAGCATTGCTCAGAAATTCTGACAATGAGCTTTTCAAGGGTACTAAAGCCCAGGAATTTATTTCCATGATAGAAAAATTTTCCTCCTCTTACGAGGATAAGACCATCTCGGAAGTGCTGGGATCCATACTTCACGAATCCGGTTATGAGAAAATGCTGCGAACCGAAGGCTCTCAGGAGCGTCTCGACAATCTGGCAGAATTAAAGCAATCGATTTTCGAGTTTGAAACAAGCGCCGGGGAGGAAACTGATCTTGAGAGTTATCTTAAGAGTGTTTCTTTACTGTCAAACATGGATGTAGCGGATACTTCCGACAAAGTAAAACTTATGACTGTTCACAGTGCAAAGGGTCTTGAGTTCCCTTATGTTTTTCTGTGCAGCATGTCAGAAGGCATCTTCCCGTCCAAAAAGACCAATTCGCTTGAGGGGATGGAAGAGGAAAGACGCCTTGCTTTCGTCGCCATGAGCAGAGCCGAGAAAGGCCTGTATATCTCAGAAGCTGCCGGACGAAACTTTGATGGCTCACCCAGATATCCATCCAGATTCATACTTGATATTGACCCGTCTCTGCTGAGCTATACCGAAGCTCCAAAGGCCAGCCTTATATCCGAAACACTGAGTTATATCAATCTGGTTGATTCCCGTTTCAGGGTGACTGCCGAACAGGATCTTTTCCGGACAGGAGACAGGATAAAACACAAAGCTTTTGGATCCGGCACCATCAGGGAGGTCAACATGGATAAAAATGCCTACACCATCCAGTTTGATGATATGCCTACAGAAAGACAGATTTCATTCAGAGTGAAACTTGAAAAAGAATAATACTATGACGCCCCGGATTCCTGCATTTTTTTGCAGGAATCTTTTTTTTATACCCTCCCATAAGAAAACCAATGTCTCTACGCCGAATTATTAATTTTTCTTACTATACGCATCAAAATAATGCCTTTTATTAAAAGTGGATATTTTCTCTTAATTATTAATTATAAAATATCATTTTATAATGTCTTTTTGATGATATTTTTAATACCCCATACTGTAATATGCCATCTATCGAAGTTAGAGAACACATATAGAGTTTGAATTTTGAAAATGGGTGGGTAGTAAAAATGAAGAAGAACAATCTTGACAAGCAGATCTTGAAGGCATTGGCAATCGGTATTTCCGCAAGCATGGCGATTCAGCCTATGACAGCTTTAGCCGAGGGAACGACTGAAGAGTCATCTGATTCAAAGTCTGTGGAAGTATCAGATTCCGATTCTGCCGAAACAGATACAAAGGATGTTTCAACAGCAGATGACAACTTTAATGAAAGCGTAGATACAGCAGCAGGAGAAGTAAATTCAGTAGGAAGTGCTATTGACAAGGCTGAAAAGAATAATCATGTGGCCAAGGATTCCGGATCTGATAACTCTACAGAATCCGATAATGACGACTCACAATCTCAGGATATAAAGAATGTGGATACTTCAGACGACTCTACATCCAATGGTGAAGATGTAAACGCTGATGATACAATGGATAACTCATCATCTGATGTTTCCGAAAATATCGAAGGTGATGACATCTGTTCTCAAGGCTTAAGCAATAACGCATCTGATGATGAAAACAAGTCAGAAAATATTTCGAAAAACGAAAAGCAGACTGAGAATAATGATGTTTCTACAGATTTCATCTTGGGAAACGAGCCAAACAATGAAATAAAGAATGCATATTCCGGTTTATCTGATGTGATGGAAACTGTGCATGGTGAAGATAAAACTGCGATTAATGAGGATGTTAAAGAGCTTGTTTCCGCTGAAGAAAAAATCATCGAAGTCAAGAAAGAACTTGATTCTGTTTCAGAGGACATCAACATAGTTACTGATACAGCAACCAACACTATCAAGAACATAAACACCACTATTGAAGATACAAACAGAATCGTAGAAAAAGCTGCAAAACCTGAAAGCACATCAACCGATGTAAATGTTGCCAACGAAGTACTGGAAGAGGCAAAAAAGAACGTTGAAGTGGCTAAGAAAGAGCTTGCCTCTGCAGAAGAAGAGTATTCAGATCTTGACAAAAAGTATAACAGAGCACTTTCAGATCTTAAAGATGCTCAGAAGAAGTATGATGCTGCAATTGCAAGCGCAGATATCGATGCGAACACTGCCAAGAAAGATCTCGAGGAAGCAAAGGCTCTGGCTGCCAAACTCAAAAATGAAACTGAGGCTGCTGCCGAAGATGTTGCAAAGAAGAAGAATCTTGTAGAAGCCGAAACGCTCAATGCCATAACAGAAGAAGCTGAAGCAAAAGAAAAAGAGGCTACTTCTAAACAGAAAGAGGCTGAGAACGCTGCCAAGGACGCTGAGGAGAAGAAAAACAAGGCCGAGAATGCTGCTTCTGATGCTGCTGCAAAACAGAAAGAAGCTAACACTGCTGCTTCTAATGCTGCTACCAAGCAGAAAGAAGCTGAGAACGCTGCTCTTGATGCTGCCGCAAAACAGAAAGAAGCTGAGAATGCTGCTTCTGATGCAACAGCTAAGCAGAAGGAGGCTGAGAATGCTGCTTCTGATGCTGCTGCAAAACAGAAAGAAGCTAACACTTCTGCTTCTGATGCAACAGCTAAGCAGAAGGAGGCTGAGAATGCTGCTTCTGATGCTGCTGCAAAACAAAAAGAAGCTGAGAGTGCTGCTTCTAACGCAACAGCAAAACAGGAACTGGCTGATACTGCCACAGCAAAATTAACAAGTGCCAACAAAGCATATGCAGAAGCTCTGGCATCTTTCGAAAAGATAAAAAACGATCCTTCTGCAAAGGAGAGCGTACTAACAAATGCTCAGAATGATCTTAAAAGTGCGCAGGAGGCTGTAGAAAAGGCTACTAACGCAAAAAACTCTGCTGACAAAGCTTATAGCGAGGCTCTGGCATTAAAAAACTCTACCGAAGCAATTGCTAATGCTGCACAAACTGAGGCAAATAACAAAAAATCCGAAGCTGAGAATGCTATGAAAAATGCTGAAGCTTTAGCTACCGAAGCTACAACTATGAAGGCCAATGCCGATGCTTTAGTCACGGAAGCTACAACTATGAAGGCCAATGCCGATGCTTTAGCCACGGAAGCCACAACTATGAAAATCAATGCCGATGCTTTAGCCACGGAAGCTACAACTATGAAGGCTAATGCTGAGACTTTAGATGCTGAGGCTAAGACTTTGAAGGCTAATGCCGACGCTTTAGATGCTGAGGCTAAGACTTTGAAGGCTAATGCCGACACTTTAGATGCCGAAGCTAAGACTTTGAAAACTAATGCCGACGCTTTAGATGCTGAGGCTAAGACTTTGAAAACTAATGCTGAGACTCTGAGTGCTGAAGCAAAAAATGCTGCCGATGATGCTTCCAGGAAGAAATCTGCGGCCGAAAACGCAGCTAAGGATGCTGCCACTAAAAAAACCATAGCTGAACAGGCTAAGATTGATGCCGCCACTAAGGCAGAAGCTTTGGAAAATGCTAAGAATTCTTCCAAAGAAATATTAGCTTTAGAAGAAAACGCTAAGAATAGTATTAAAGTTGCTGAAAAAGAATTAGAAGCAGCCAAGAAAAACTTATCAACCATAGAAGAGAACCATACCGATCTGCCAAATGTTCACAGAAGTTCTTCATTAATTACTTCTTATCAAGTTACCGAAGCTAATATGAGAGATATTGCACTTCCTCTTATTAAGGAGTATTTTAAGAATTCATCTGTTGAATATGGCGGGGAAAGTGATTTTTTCAGAGCGGACTTGGATCATTACTTTGTAGTTTATGTAGACGGCGTAAGACGCTATTTTGATTTCACAACCGACCAGGCTAATAATAACATCTTTGTATTCGAAAGAAAGAAAACTGATCATTATCTTGGAAGGCTATACATATCCACTTCTTATGACAAAATAGGGGATTCTTTCACAAACAGACTTGATTACAACAATCACACCTCAGCAAAAAAATTGGTAGAGTATGCTACCTTAAATTTAGAAAAAGTAAAAAATGAGACCAAAAGCGCCATCGATGCCGGAGAAAAAGCTAAATCAAATATTGAACAACTTAGCAATATAGCTACTCAGGCTGCCACACTAGCTTCCACTAAGCAATCAGAATACGAAAGCGCTGCTTCTAATGCTGCTTCTAAGAAGAAGGAGGCTGAGAATGCTGCTTCTAACGCTGTAACAAAACAGGCTATCGCCAACACTGCCGCTTCTAATGCTTCATCAAAGAGAATTGAAGCTGAGAATGCTGCTTCTAATGCTGCTTCTAAGAAGATTGAAGCTGAGAGTGCTGCTGCCAACGCTGCTACCAAGCAAGCTGAAGCTAACACTGCTGCTTCTAATGCTACAACAAAACAAAATGAGGCCAACACTGCCGCTTCTAATGCTTCATCAAAAAGAATTGAAGCTGAGAATGCTGCTTCTAATGCTGCTTCTAAGAAGATTGAAGCTGAGAGTGCTGCTGCCAACGCTGCTGCCAAGCAGAAGGAGGCTGAGAATGCTGCTTCCGAAGCTGCTGCTAAGAAGACTGAAGCTGAGAGTGCCGCTGCCAACGCAAAGGCAAAACAGGCACTTGCTGATTCTGTCGCAGTAAAATTAACAAATGCCAACAAAGCATATGCAGAGGCTCTGGCAACTTTCGAAAAGCTCAAAAACGATCCTCTTGCAAAGGAGAGTGCGCTAACAACCGCTAAGAATGATCTTAAAAAGGCTCAGGAGGCTGTAGAAAGGGCAACTGTCTCAAAAAACACCGCTGACAAAGCTTATGGTGAGGCTTTGGCATTAAAGAACTCTACCGAAGCAATTGCTAATGCTACACAAACAGAGGCAAATAACAAAAAATCCGAAGCTGAACAGGCTATGAAAAATGCTGAGGCTTTAACTACTGAAGCTGCATCTATGAAAGCCAATGCTGAGGCATTAGCTATTGAAGCTAATACTCTAAAAGCTAATGCCGACGCTCTAGCTATTGAAGCTAAGACTTTGAAAGCTAATGCCGACGCTCTAGCTACTGAAGCCAAGTCTATGAAAGCTAAGGCCGAGACTCTAGATGCTGAAGCTAAGTCTATGAATACTAATGCCATGACTCTTGACGCTGAAGCTAAGAGTATGAAAGCTAAGGCTGAGGCTTTGGATACAGATGCTAAGACATTAAAAGCTAATGCGGATACTTTGGATGCAGATGCTAAGACTGCTGTCAAGAATGCCGATGAGAAAAAATCTCTTGCCGAACAGGCCAAGGTTTCAAACGAAATTGCTCAGAATAATCTCGTACAGGTTAGGGTCGCTATTGAGAAAGCAGGTAGTGCTTACACAGCAGCACTTAATGCATACGAAGAACTTAAGACAAAAGCAGATAATGCAGTAAAGGCTGTCAATACAGCTCAATATCAGGTTAAAACTCTTGAAGAGAAGATCAATCAGCTCTCTGCTTTAAATACAGCAAATAAGGCTCAGTATGAAGTAACTCTTAATACATTAGCCGCACAACTTGAAAGTGCAAAGACTAAACTTACAGATGCCGAGAAAACTCTCACTTATGCTGAAACAGAGCTTAAGACAGCAGAAACCAAACTAAAAGACAAGCAGAAAGAACTTGATGCCGCTGTAGCCGAATCCGATGCAAAGACAACAGAATCCGGCGCTGATTCTAATGTTATCGAAACATCAAATGAGTCAGCATTATCCGATTCGGATAATACAAACACGACTTCCGGTACAGAAAATACTACAAATACTACAAGTTCCGGTTCAAGATCATCCGGAGGTTCAGGATCTTCAGTATCCGGAGCAGGATATGACTTTAGCTCAGCTGATAACGATAATGTAGTAGATACTGCTATCGGAGAAGATACAAGAACAGAAGGAAGAGTTCTTGGTGCTTCAAGAGCTAATACAACAGCTAATATTGAAACTGAGCCAAAAACTGTCACATCAAATGAATCATCTGTGAAAATCAAGTCAGTTACAGGCAAGAAAACTGTTAACTCAGCAAACAAGGCTGATACAGTAGCAGTTTCATCTGATGAAAAGACAACGATTACCGGAACTGAGGTTAAAGAGGACGGAAGAGTTCTTGGTGCTTCAAGATCAAAGACCTCAACTGATGCATCTTCAACCATCGATAATACAGATATTCTTCCTGCATTAAACGAAAAAACAACCGATAAGCCATTCCATATGAACTGGTTGTTCCTTATCCCTGCAGCTATCGCAGGATTAACAGTTGAAGAGTTTACAAGAAGAAAGCTTGCAAATGCCAAAGCAAACTCATCAAACAGAAAAGATAGCATCTGATAATCAAACCACTTGTTAAGAGATCACTCTCTTTTCATAAATCTAACTTCAAACTCGATATGTGCAAGAGAAGAGCGGATTATAACCATAAACCGCTCTTCTTTTGTTGTAAAAAAACCGAAATCACAGTTGTGATTTTTGTATCGATTTGTATGAAAAGTCTTACCATTATTTTTCTCACTTAATTAATCTGTATCCATACGATATTAACCTTCTAAACACCGGTTAAAAAAAAACTGTTTCAGAGTATTATGCGATAATGCAGAATTCTGATGAATTGTCCAATATGATCAAAACAAAAACAACCATAAATGCGTGTAATTCGTATATTTCAGCAATATAAAAACCACCCCAAAAATCTTTTCAAAAAATATTTAAAAAGTGTTTGACATCCGCAAACAGAGTTGATATATTAACTGAGCGCTCGAGAGAACCGGAACATCAGTTCTTGAAAAAGAGCACATAAGAACCTTGAAAATCAAAGATCGATTAATACACAGACCCTGAAGATTCTTTGAAAAAGAAAATTCAGAGCGGAAGAGTTCGAAAGAACTTTGAAGCAAACGACCAAAGAGGTCAAGCGAATTTATTCGCAGTAAATAGTAACGGACAGAACAAAAGCCAAGCTTTAGTTTTGAGTTGAAGGAGTTTTCTGATGAAAACTCCGGAACGATATGCGCCGATCTATGATCGACGTCCTGCGTAAGCAGGATCATCGGTGAGCCACAAGCTCAACGATGACAAACAAGGAAGAACTTAAAGAGAGAAATCTCTTAACATTTAAGATGAGAGTTCGATCCTGGCTCAGGATGAACGCTGGCGGCGTGCCTAACACATGCAAGTCGAACGAGCAAGAGATGAAACCTAGTGATTACCGAGCGAGTGGCGGACGGGTGAGTAACGCGTGGGTAACCTGCCTTACAGAGGGGGATAACAGTTTGAAAAGACTGCTAATACCGCATAAGCACACAGTACCGCATGGTACAGGGTGAAAAGATTTATCACTGTAAGATGGACCCGCGTCTGATTAGCCAGTTGGCAGGGTAACGGCCTACCAAAGCGACGATCAGTAGCCGACCTGAGAGGGTGATCGGCCACATTGGGACTGAGACACGGCCCAAACTCCTACGGGAGGCAGCAGTGGGGGATATTGCACAATGGAGGAAACTCTGATGCAGCGACGCCGCGTGAGTGAAGAAGTATTTCGGTATGTAAAGCTCTATCAGCAG
>NZ_FOPH01000023.1 GCF_900113415.1 Oribacterium sp. WCC10
GCCGCCTGCCTCTCTCAATAATCTTTAATAGATTAAATCAAAACGAAATTTTTATCATCAATTCAATCTGTTTACACAGAATTTTTTACACTACCCCGCAAACCCAGTAAAATCAAGGAAAATAGAGGATTTACAAGACTATGATAAAAATACTATTCGTTTGCCACGGCAATATCTAAAGTCTTTTTATATCCTAATTCAGCTTCTTCTGAACCTTATCCAGTTCTTTCTTCACATCGTTTCCGTTCAGAGCATTCTGTTCAGCGGCGATGATGTCCTTTTTGACCTGAGCCCATTCAGTTTTTTCTGTGGGATAGAACTTGCAGTTATCAAGGATATCAAGCCATGCACCAAAGGAAGTATCATACTTTGTCATATACTTCACACCGGATTTTACAACCGGAAGGAAACCCTCCATTTCCACCCAGGCTGTATAGTTCTCGGGCGCAAAGAAGAATGTCATGAATTGTCCGATTGCTTCATTCCTTGCATCCTGATCGGGAGCATTAGCATCCTTAAATGCCATAATCCTGTCCATAACTCCGATGGAAGAAGATTTCTTACCTTTGGCGGCCGGGATAGGTACTGGAACCATGTTAATGTTTCCACCCTTTTTTTCTACATAAGCCGGAAGCTGGTTGGGTCCGATAACCATAGCAAGCTTCCCTTCTGCGAATAAATCCTGAAGATCATATCGGGTTTGTGTGGCAGGCTTCGGATTAGTATAGCCTTTTTCTACCAAGCCCAGAGCAAACTCAAGAGCCTCAACATTTTCAGAGGAATTAACCGCCCACTTTCCCTTATCATCAACGAAGCCGCCGCCATTCCCCCAGGTATAGTAAGAAAATGCGGCCTGACCTTCGTCGGTAGTCATATCGATTCCCCATGGATAAATCTTTCCGTTGTAATAATCCTTTATTTTGCTGCAGACATCTTCAAGTTCGGTCCATGTGGTCGGGTAGTCTATACCCACTTCTTTAAAGATGTCAGCATTGCAGTAAAGCGCACGGGAGGAGGCAAGATCGGGAAGCGCCCATACTGTGTCGTCGATAGCAGACTGCTCAAGGAATGGATCAAAAAAATCATTATAGAGTTTCGTAGGACAATAATCCTTAATCGGGAGGAGCAGTCCATCCTCGGCATACTCACTATAAATATCAATATTCAGGATGTCCGGAGTATTGCCGCTTTTGATTCGCTTGTCCACTTCGTCATAAACATCGCTCCAGGAAACAACATCCAGGTTCAATTTGATATTCGGATTTTCTTCTTCGAATTTCGAAACAAAATTAGAACCCTTCATGCCGGAACCAAGGAACCAGTCCTTTGTATTCTGTCCGTATTCGCATATGATGACGTCGAGTTCTGTAATAGTATCAGCAGACTTTTTTGTATTTTTAGGCAACATTGACTCCAATGCTGACTTTTTCATAACCAGGGGCTCAACAGATAGGATGTTTTTATCTGAACTGTAACCATAGCTCGTAAACATAGTGACAATCATGGATGCAGTTATAATGCCTGCCACAGGTTTTCTCATAATCGTATCCTCCTTTACCGGTATATAAACAGGATTCCTTTATTAAACATATTCTTTAGTAACAGAAATTCTTAACTCGGGGAATCACTCTTTTCTGTTATTCCTTTATATAGTCACATATCTTAACAAAATAAAAATCATCCGCAGTTACTTCAACGCCATAGTAAAGATCCTTGTCAAAGACATCATAGCCGGCTCTGTCGTGAATATACGCAGCAGTGCTTTCATGCTCAGCCCTGGCAAGCTTTTCGGAATTTTCTTTCATGAATACCATGGTGAGTCCGTCATAGTCCTTTGGGATTCGGAAAATGTGTTTATAATATTCAGTGCTTTCCATGGTATAATGCATTCCATCAGATTTCTGCCCGGCTTCCTTATACTCATCGTCATATACAGAATCTTTGGTTTCGCCTTTATAATCATATATTGTATAGCTTTCTCCGTCCCATTTAATTGTGGTGATGCCCGGGTCATAATCTTCCTCGGGGCGGTAATCCCACCAGTGATAACAGCCGATCAGATTGCCGGTATATAAATCAACGAAATCAGGATTGCTGTAATAAGCATTGGCAAGCCATCTTACACTTCGATCCTTTGAAACAACCTCTCTGTATTTCTTGATGGTGTAAGGCACAGTCACCTCGATGAAGCCTTCTTTATCGGGTTTAGTCGCGGTAATATCATCAATTTCAACTTTGACTTCTGAGTACTTTGGAGTTACCGTATTATCTTTTATGAAATTTCCGGATTCATCAGCCAGAGTTAAAAATCCAACCTGAGTCAATATCTCCTCAGGGCTTACAAACTTAAACTTTTTTAATTCCGCATATGTCTTAGTTGAATCTTTGCCGGATTTTCCAAACAAATTGTCCCATGCAGTTGATCCTTCCTTTGATTTTTGTGTCTTCTTTGAGGCAAGACCTGTATTCTTTGATCCAACAGATGTAAATGCTGTGAGGAAAATGAAGGCAGATGCCAGGAAAACTACACTGACTGTATTAACTATGCTCTTTGGACATAACTTATTTTGCTTCTTTTTCATGATATATCCCTCCGATTCGAAATCATGGGTATTTCTTTCTAATACTACTTTAATTTCTATATCGGCAGAAAATGCACTTATAAAACTGATCTCAGCCTTTGAAGAAGGGAAATAATTTATATTTCAGTACTGACATTATGAAGAATTATGAAAAGTTATGAAGGTTTATGAAAGTATATCGAATTATGAAGGATTATGAAGGATTATGAAAATATATTGAATTATGAAGAATTATAAATGGGATTGAAAAAGGGAGATAAAATCTTTAAAAATGTGATAAAAACTCTAAAATACAATTAAAACTGTTAAACTACATTAATCATTTCAAAAATTCAGAGTTATTACGGTGGTTTGCAGTCCTTTTCTTTATACGTTAAAATTATAGGATAAAGCATGATAGATACGGAGGGGGAAATGGGAACGGTATATGCTGTTGGTTTCGGTCCGGGGGACGTGAAGTACGAGACACTGGAAGCAAGAGAAGTGTTGTCCGGTGCCGATGTGATAGTCGGGTATAAAACTTACGTAGACATAATCAGAAAGCAGTATCCGGAGAAGGAGTTCGTGGTTTCCGGTATGCGTGAGGAAGAGGAACGCTGCAAAAAGGCAATGGAACTTGCGGTGGCAGGAAAAAATGTTGCCGTTATATCATCAGGTGATGCATCAGTTTACGGCATGGCGGGGTTACTGTACGAGCTTTCTGAAAAGGAACGATATTTCGGGGTACAGGTAAAAACAGTTCCGGGACTATCCGCGGTTTTGAGCGGTGGAGCGGTGCTTGGAGCGCCGGCAGGTCATGATTTCTGTGTCATAAGTCTGTCGGATCTTTTGACTCCATGGGATACCATCGAGAAGAGACTTCGTGCAGCAGCTTCGGGTGATTTTGTAATCGTCCTTTATAATCCTGTGAGCCACAAAAGAGTTGATAAGTTTAAAAGAGCCTGCGAGATACTTGAGGAGGCACTTCCCTCAGACAGAGTGTGCGGATATGTCAGGAACATCGGAAGAGATGGAATGAGCAGCAGGGTTTTCCTGTTGCATAAACTGAAGGAACTTGGAGTTCCGAAATCTTTTTCAGAGGATTGCGTAGAGAAATCTGAAGAAGCAGATAATCTTAAGAGTTTGAATAATGCTTATGAGATAGAGACAGCACATCAAAAGAAAGCAGAAATTGATATGTTTACCACTGTTTTTATAGGAAATTCAGAAACTAAAATAGTTGAAACACCGGATGGGCCAAGGATGGTGACACCGAGAGGTTATAAGAGATAAACCAATCTTGGATATATAAAATTCAGCAGCACATTGCATACGAATGTGTACGCGCTGTGCACCATTCGTGAGTGGCAAATACTTTTGAATCTTACATTATAAGATAATAAGAGCACGTAAGGACGCTTTGGGCGTTCTTATAGATCGTGATGTGCAATATAGACAGTAATAGCAGCAGGAGTTTTATGCATATATTTTTGTTTGGAGGAACTACAGAAGGAAGAAAGCTGGCGGAGTACATAGCCGGGGAAAACAGAAAGAGAGAGGCTGAAGGACGAGAGGATTTTCTTGAAACCGAAGTCTTTGTGGCAACGGACTATGGGGCAGGACTTCTGCCAAAAGAAAGGCATATAAGTGTTCATGTGGGAAGGCTGAATGCGGATGAGATGGCGGAGCGTTTTAAATATGCGAAGAGTACTTGCAGGTGCTCAGTCAGGAAAAAAATCGAAGCAGAGAGTAATGGGCCGACTGTGATTGATGAGTTTTCAATTGACGGGGTCATGAGTGAGGTAGCGGAAGATAAAGCAGATGAGGTTTTGGTACTGGATGCTACACACCCCTATGCTATTGTTGTAACAGAAAATATTATTAAAGCATGCAGGTTGTCCGGAGTCGGATGTATCAGAGTAAACCGTCCAAAGACAGTTTCAGAAACCGAAAATGCTGATTTTCTATATTTCGATAATGTAAAAAGCGCCGCGCAGTGGCTTGCCTCAACATTCAATAAATATCCTGAAGAACGAAAGCATATACTCATAACCACAGGTTCAAAGGAAATTCGGGAATATACGGTTATTTCGGGGTTTGAGGAGTACTGCTATGTGAGAGCATTACCAACTCCCGAAGTTCTTGATAAATGTATGGAACTCGGGTTTAGAAGAGACAGACTGATCCTGATGCAGGGTCCATTTGACGTTGATATGAACCTTGCCCAGATGAGATATGCCTCTGCCGGATATATAGTCACAAAGGATTCCGGAGAGATCGGAGGATTTCCCGAGAAGTGTGATGCAGCCATAGAACTGGGGGTAAAGGTTCTAGTTATAGGCAGACCGGTGTCTTTGAAGATACAGGAAGAAGACCGGTATAGAGTGATGAGTTTGTCTGATGTATTTGAAGTGCTTAAATGATAGTAATCCGGGAGCGTTCTGTGCCGGAATATATGATTTAAAAAATGCATTTACACATAAGCAGTGTATGACATACTAAAGAATCTTTAATAAAAAAGATGAGAAATAGTGCATTCACATAGTTTATGATAGGTTATAAAAAAATTTTTTCCGAAGCAGTGTTTATTTAGGAGGTATAGAATGAGAATCATAAATTTAATCGGTGTTGGTCCGGGTAGTCCGGAGATGATGACAACTCAGGCCATAGATGCCATAAAGAATTCGGATGTTCTTATGGGAGCGGCAAGAGCGCTTAAGACTGCGCAGGATGCAGCTCCGGAGCTTGATATCGAGATCTGCGAAGTGGTGAAAACGGAGGATATGGTGGCTTATATCAAGGAGCATCCGGAGAAGAAGGTGATCTCTGCGGTATTTACGGGAGATACAAGCGTTTATAGCGGTGCCATACCTCTGAAGAAGGCATTGGCCCGCAATATGAGAGTCGAGGGAAATGAAGACTCTGAGGACGAAGACAGAGCGGAGAACTTTGAGATAAGAAATTTTGCGGGAGTTTCCAGCATCCAGTATTTCCTCAGCAAGCGTTCCATCAGTATGGCAGACGTTAAGCTTGTAAGCCTTCACGGTCGTCATAAGGACATGATTCCTCTGATCCGTGAGAACAAGTTTGTGTGCGCACTTCTCGGAAGCGAAGATACAGTTTCCAATATTTCCGAAGAGCTCATTCAGTTTGGACTCAGTTCTGTGAAGATCATCGTTGGTGAGAGACTCAGCTACGAGGACGAGAAATTTACCGTAGGAAAAACAAGAGAAATGAGGGGCAGGATGTTCGATCGTCTCGCCATAGCCCTTTTTGAGAATGACGATGCCGTGACACCTATCCGCTCTTATGGTATCGGTGATGAGCACTTCGAGAGAACCGGTGGAGTTCCTATAACAAAGCGTGACGTAAGAGCTCTGAGTCTTTGTCGTCTGGCTATAAGAGAGGACAGTATCATCTATGATATAGGTGCAGGTTCAGGTTCAATGTCTATCGAGGCAGGACTTGCATGCCCTGAAGGAAAGGTCATTTCTGTTGAGGTGAATCAGGATGCCATTGATACCATCGAGAGAAACAGGTATCAGTTTAAGGTTGATAATATCCGTATAGTTCGTGGTAAGGCTCCGGAATGCTTCGAAGAGATGGAAATGCAGAAGCCGGGTGAGAGAAAAAATGTGGCAGATGAGGGACTGCTTCCGATTCCGGATCGTGTATTCATAGGTGGAAGCAAGGGCAATCTTCAGAAGATAGTTGACTGGGCGGTTGGAGTCAATCCCGATGTAGTTATCGTCATAAACACGGTTACTCTTGAGTCTGTTGCAGAGGTTCTGGAGATAGAGAGAAAACTTACGGATTATAATTTTGAGATGGTCGAGATTCAGGCTACAGGTCTTGAAAGACGCGGCAGTTACCACATGCACAGAGCTGAAAATCCTATAACCATAACGAGAATTTCCAGAAGATGATGAGGTCAGCAGATGTCTCTTCCGGTAGGATTAAGCTGTAAGGAGTCCCTTATCGATACTTCAAAGGTATTTAGAGAGGATTTTTAAATAGCATAAGTTTAAAATCTGTTTGAAGACAGCAATCCATATTGCATATCAAAGTTATGAGACGGTTTTTCTGTGATGAAAACAGAATAAAAGAGTGTAGGAGTTAGGTATGAAAAGGGGATTTTTTCTTGCAGAGAAAGCTTCGAATAAGCATGTTCGCTTTTTCGTAACGATGCTTTTGATGCTTATATTTTGCTTTACTTTATCAGCATTTGCGGCGGAAACACCGGACTGGAGGAGCTATAACGGAAAACGTATCGGAGTTCTCACAGGAACTCTGATGGAGGATGCTGCCAAGGAGTATTTTCCTGACAGCGAGTATGTTTATCTCGATAGCTATCCGGACTGCAGCGCTGCACTTCTGGCAGGAAAGATTGATGCATTTCTTGCTGATGAGCCAAACGTCAAGACTATGCATTTTGAAGAGCCGGATATCGACTATATCCATGACAGAATCAGAGATCAGGATGTAAGTTTTGCATTCAGAAAAGATGATCCTGAGAGCCAAAAGCTTTGTGATGAGTTTAATGCCTACCTCAAAACGATAAAAAGCAACGGAATACTTCAGCTGATGGATGACATCTGGATGGGCGTGGATGAAAGCAGGAAAACTGTAGATATGTCGGGGCTCAGCGGAACAAACGGAACAGTCAGAGTGATCACCACGGCCAGTGATATGCCCTGGTCCTACATTAAAGACGGAATAAATGTGGGTTACGATATAGATCTCATGGCGCATTTCTGTATGGACAGAGGCTATGCTCTTGAAATTGAGGATGTAAGTTTCGCTGCACGTATCCCAGCTCTTGAAGCCGGAAAAGGTGATCTGACCACAGGCATGAATGTAACTCCCGAGCGACAGGAAGCAGTGCTTTTCTGTGATGCTACATATAAAGGCGGAATCGTACTGGCAGTTCCGTCAAAGGATCTTACAGGGACAGCTCAGGATACCAGGATAGCAGCTTCCGGAAAGACCCCTGAGTTCAAAACCTTTGATGAACTTAAAGGCAAAACCATTTCCATGATCACCGGAGCACCCTTTGAGGACCTGATCCTGACAAAGGTTTCAGAAGTCAAGGAATTCACATATTTCACAACCATGCCGGATATGATGCTCGCTTTAAAGACTGGAAAAACAGATGCCGGACTTATGAACAATGCTGTTGCTGAGCTTGCTGCCAATAAAGATCCGGAACTTGTAGTATTTCCCGAGCCTTTGAGAGATACCACTTTTGGAATCGGATTTAAAAAGGGGGATGAAAGACGGGATGTATGGCAGGAGGCATTTGACAGAATACCTTCAGAAACAAAGGATGCCCTTTGGAAAAAATGGACAGGTTCTGATGACAGTGTGAAAACTGTTCCGAAGCAGGACTGGCCGGGCAGTAACGGTGTCATCAATGTAGCCTGCTGTGATTCGCTGGAGCCTATGAGCTATATGGGAGAAGGCGGAGAATGTCTCGGTCTTGATATTGAGACTATTCTTCTCATTGCAAAGGAGCTGGATGTTCATGTGAATTTCACTCCCATGGATTTTTCAGCTGTACTGTCATCCCTTCAGGCCGATAAGGCAGATGCAATTTGCGGATCCATAGTTGTTACAGCTGAGCGTAAGGAATCCATGGATTTCCTTGAGTATGCTCCTGCAGCTTTTGTTTTCATTGTGCGCACATCATCTGTTGAAGAAGCCGGAAATACTTTTATCGGCAGGATTAAGTCAAGTTTTGAAAAGACATTTATCAGAGAGAATCGTTATGAGCTGTTCCTTTCCGGAGTTTTGACAACCATCATTATCACGGTTTTATCCATCATTTTCGGAACAGTTTTCGGGTTCATGGTATTCATGGGAACGAGACGTGGCAATAAGGCTGCCAATGCCATGGCAGGAGCCTTTGTGTGGCTGGTTCAGGGAATGCCTGTTGTAGTTCTTTTGATGATACTGTACTATATCGTTTTTGCGAAAATGAAGATTTCCGGCACGGTTGTAGCGGTAATAGCATTTACATTAGTTTTCGGTGCCGGTGTTTTCGGAATGCTCAGGATGGGCGTCGGTGCCGTAGACAAGGGGCAGACCGAAGCGGCGTTGGCCTTGGGATACGGAGATATAAAGTCATTTTTCAGGATCATACTCCCCCAGGCGATTCCTCATTTTCTGCCGACTTATAAGGGCGAAGTAGTGGCTCTTGTCAAGGCTACAGCAATCGTTGGCTACATCGCGGTTCAGGATCTGACGAAGATGGGAGACATCGTGAGAGGGCGTACCTATGAGGCATTCTTCCCGCTTATTGCAGTGGCTATAATTTACTTCATTCTGGGAGCAATACTTACATTTTTCGTGGACAAAATAGAGATAGGCATTAACCCTAAACGTCGTAAGAGGGAAGATATCCTGAAGGGGGTACGTACTGATGATTGAGGTAAAGAATCTGACAAAAGAATATGATTCGGTTACTCCTATAAACGGGGTGAATCTGACCATAAATGACGGGGATGTGATTTCTGTCATCGGACCTTCGGGTACCGGAAAGTCGACATTGATCCGTTGCCTGAATCTCCTGGAGAAACCCTCTGAGGGGCAGATATTATTTAATGGTGAGGAGATTACGGCACCGGGCTATGACATCAGAAAAGCAAGGATGAAAATGGGCATGGTGTTTCAGTCTTTCAATCTCTTCGGACATCTTACGGTGATTGAAAATCTGATGCTGGCACCTATGGATCTTTTGGGGAAGAGCAGGCAGGAAGCCTATGACAAGGGAATGGAATTTCTGCGCCGTGTGGGAATGGCTGACAAGGCACTGAGTTATCCTGATGAGCTTTCAGGAGGACAGAAGCAGAGAGTTGCCATCGCAAGAACACTTTGTATGGATCCGGAGGTGATACTTCTGGATGAGCCCACCAGTGCTCTTGATCCCACCATGGTTTCTGAAGTTCAGGCTGTTATCAGGGATCTGTCAAAGAGTGGAAAGACCATGATGATAGTCACGCACGAGATGGATTTTGCCCGCGCCATAGCAAACAGAGTTTTGTATATGGACGAGGGAGGAATCTATGAAGAGGGTACTCCTGAAGAGATTTTCGAGCATCCGAAAAAGGAAAATACCAAAAGATTTATCAGAAGACTGAAGGTCTTCGAGGCGATAATCGACAGCAGGGATTATGACTTTATAAGCTTTGGAGTAGAGCTTGACAGATATCTCCTTCAGAATGATGTAAAGTCCTCCGGGAAAAACCGGATACGCCTCGCCATTGAGGAGACGGTGCAGCAAATACTCATTCCGAAGTATTCAAGCCCTGACATCCATGTGGCTGTGGAGTATTCCATGCAGGATAGCAGCACAGAAATCACCATTAGCTACAGTGGAGAAAAATTCGATATCAGAGATACCGGGAATGATCTGTCACTTTCAATGATTGAGAATGCAGCTGAAAAGATAGAATACAGCTTCCATGAAGGGGAAGAGCGGGCGAATGAGGTGAAGATCCGGGTGAAGAGGAACGTTTGAATAATTATTGAGGATGAGACATATATGAGATACAGCTTTGTACTTGCAGCAGATAAGAGCGGATCAGGTAAGA
Organism: Oribacterium sp. WCC10; assembly: GCF_900113415.1. Taxonomy (GTDB): domain Bacteria; phylum Bacillota; class Clostridia; order Lachnospirales; family Lachnospiraceae; genus Oribacterium. The sequence goes on from NZ_FOPH01000023.1 coordinate 10,154, forward strand.
CCACATTGACATGTGGTCTTATTAATGTTCTGAAAAAAAGAGAGGTTAAGGTGCAAAGTTTTAAGTGCGGGCCTGACTATATAGATCCGATGTTTCACAGGAAGGTACTTGGAGTGCCGGCGGCAAACCTTGACAGCTTTTTTGTTTCAAAGGAAATGCTTAGAACGCTTTATACCGAAAGAGCTGAGCAGGCCGACATTTCCGTGATTGAGGGTGTCATGGGATACTATGACGGGCTGGGCGGAGTTTCTGTTGAAGGCTCCACCTGGGAGATTGCCGATATCATCGACAGTCCCACAGTACTTGTGATGGATTGCAAGGGAGCAAGTGTTTCTATAGCGGCCATGATAAGAGGGATGCTGGATTTTGGGAAGACTGTTACGGCAAGACAGACCGGATACAGGGATAATACATGTGAACATTTGCCGCAGGATGAAAGTCCGCTATATATAGATGACCGGAATGGTAATACAGGGTCATCCGGTGATGACCGTATGAATGATTCCGGAATCCGTGGAGTGATTCTTAACAGAGTATCACCGGTGTTTTATGAAAGGCTTAAGGGTGTAATCGAAGAGAATTGTCCTGAAATCAAGGTTCTCGGATATTTGCCTGAAATGAAGAATCTTGCAGTTCCGTCACGGCACCTCGGGCTTATCGAACCGGGAGATATGGAAGATTTCAATTCATGGATTGAGGCTGTCAGTGATCAGATTGAGAAAACTGTGGATGTTGATGGGATTTTGGAGCTTGCCGGGACAACGAAATCCGGGAAGACTCATGTTAAGAAGATTTCTGAATTCAGAGACGGTTCTGTCGCATCAGAAATCAGCAGAAGTGTCGATAGTGATTTAAGTCGTTCTGATAATTCGTTCAGCATTCAATCTAAAGTCGGGTTTAATAATTACGAAAATCATGTTGATTTAAATGTTTATACTGACTTTATCAGAGGTTCCGAAATCAGGGCTGATCATATTTCAGATCTTAGAGTAAACAACAAAGTAAAACTCGGTATCGCAGAGGATGAAGCTTTCAATTTTTATTATCAGGAAAACCGGGAACTGCTGGAAAAGATGGGGGCAGAACTTGTTCCGTTCAGTCCGCTTCATGACGAAAAGCTGCCGGAGGATTTGGATGGAGTAATCATAGGAGGCGGATATCCTGAGCTTTATGCAGAAAAGCTTTCCCAAAATGTTTCCATGAGAGAAGCTTTGGTCTCCTGTATAAAAGGCGGGATGCCTGTGATTGCAGAGTGCGGCGGTTATATGTATCTGAATAGTTCGATATGCACAGAAGATAGTTTGGAAACTGACAAAATCTGTCATAACGGTTCAATAAAATCCGGATGTGAAAAAGATAAAAACAGGGGAAGTAATAAAAAAACTACAGAGAATACACATTTAGAATCACGGAAACAATTTGAGATGTGCGGAGTTTTTTCAGGAGAAGCAACGAAGAAGCAGAGACTCGTTCGATTTGGATATATTTCTGCGGAAACAAAATTACCGGGTTTATTTGGTGAAGCTGGGACAGTTCTCAAAGGTCATGAATTTCACCGATACGATTGTGAATACAACGGGGATGGATTTGTACTTAGAAAACCCATGGATGTAAGTGTAAAAAACAGCTCAACCTCCGAGGGTAAACAGCCGGTTTATGATGGCATGAAAAGCTCTCGTGGGAACACAAGCGAGTTTTATGAGAAATATAAAACTTCATCTAAACCGTATAATATTTCCGGTGGATATGAGGGTATTTATTACAGTGAGACCATGTCCTGCGGATGGCCTCATTTTTACTATTACAGTAATCCGAAAGCGATTTTTAATTATATGAAATGTTGTGAGAGATATCATTTTGAGAAGGAAGCCCGGAAAAAATGGGATGGAATTGCGAAGCCTATCGACAGTCTCGGAATACTTGAAAAAGAAGTCATAAAGCTTTGCGGGATACAAAGAACCCTGACTCCCTCTATAGATAAAAAAGCTTTGGTGGTGCTTTGCGCGGATCATGGCTGTGTAAAGGAAGGAGTGAGTCAGACAGACAGTTCCGTAACAAGAAAAGTGGCGGACAGCTTCGCAAATGGCGAGACAACAACGGCTATTCTTGCAGAAACCAATGGTGTTGTTGTATATACCATCGATGTGGGGATGATCGGACCTAGGTATGTTGAAGAGATTGCTGAGACTAATGAAAAAAAACATAAAGCTTATTCATCGAAAAATGTTGAGGAAATATTAAACGATGAATCAAATAGTTATTCAGCAAAACTTTCAGCAGGCAGAGTCAATGACAGGCGTCTTCAGGATGGCAGTGGAAACATAGCAGTTGAGGCTGCCATGAGCCGGGAGATCGGTGAAAAAGCATTGAACCTTGGCATGGATATCGTCAAAGAACTTAAGGAAGCAGGTTACCGTATCATTTGCACAGGAGAAATGGGGATCGGCAATACCACTCCGACGGCAGCATTACTTGCCTATTTCATGGGAAATAATGCTGAAGATGCTGTAGGGTACGGCGCAGGTCTCAGTGAAGAAGGGCTCAGGAGAAAACAGGATGTGGTAAGACGGGCACTGAAGAGACTGAAAAATGTGTTAGGGCAGGAAGAGAATGGAGATGAATCAGTAGAGAAAACAAAGGCCGATGTTTCTGAGAGAAAAGTCAAAACCGTTTCTGCAGTAACAGCCAAGGAAGCCCTGTACCAAATCGGAGGATTGGAAATAGCTGTCATGGCCGGAATGTTCCTGGGGGGCATCAGATATGAAGTTCCAGTGGTGATTGACGGTATCATTTCCACTGCAGCTGCACTCAGTGCATTTATGATGGATGAAAGAGTCAGTGAGTATACATTGGCATCCCATATATCAAAGGAAAAGCTTGCCAGAAAAGCTCTCGAAAAGATGGGGCTTCGTGCCATAATCGATGCGGAAATGTCTCTCGGAGAGGGATCCGGCGCAGTGCTTCTGATGCCCATTCTTTCTTCAGCGGTGGAGGTCTTCAATCGGATGGGTACGTTTAATGATATGAAGGTAGAGGCATATCACAGATTTGAGAAATGATGTGAAAAAACAAGGAGGCTAAGTGATTATGTATTGTCTGGTGACCGGAGGTGCCGGATCGGGGAAATCTGAATATGCTGAATCGCTGGCGCTTTCTTTGGCAGACAGTTCTGAGCGTCTATTCTACATTGCCACTATGTACCCGTACGATGATGAAGAAACGAAAAAGCGGATTGAGAGGCATAAAAGTTTACGGGCAGGCAAGGGCTTCATCACAATCGAGAGACCTTTTGAGATAGCGAGGGCTTTGGATGAGATAAAAAGCATTAAAAAAGAAACGGACTGTCCGACAGCCGGAGAGAAGAAAGTGAGAGATGAAATACAGAATGAGTGCTACAATACGGTAGAGCTAAACTGTGGTACGGACCAAAGAAAAAAGTATGAGGTTACTTCGGATCATGAGAATGATGAATTAAAAGATGCTGTTGTTCTTCTTGAAGATCTAACAAATCTTTATGCCAATGAGTGCTTCCAAACCAATGGCCACCCTCATGAAATCGCGGCGCCGCTGAGAGAGATTGCCGATAATGTCAAAGCCCTTATCGTTGTAAGCAATGAACTCTACTGCGACGGAATTCAGTATCCGGAAGAGACCATGGGATTTCTGAGGGAGCTGGCCCTGATAAATCGTGACATTGCAAAGGATGCGGATAAGGTCATTGAGGTGGTAGCAGGTATCCCGGCAGTTGTGAAGTAAAGCTCCATGTGAATACTACTGAATTTTGATTCGATGCAGAGGGAGATTAAGTTAAATGAAAGATATGATTCCCGAGAGAATACTATTATATGACATTATCGCAGAATTATGTTCTTATCTTGTGGAGACTGTCGGTAAAGATCATCTTATTTTATTTAAAAGTCTCTCTGATAAAGAGTTAAGAAATATTGATGATCGCATTCAGGAAAACACTTATCTGAGTCTAAGTGAAAAAGGTATGTATTTTCCGGTTTTTGAGCCGGATCTCAATCCTGAATATATTGGAAAACTTCGTGCTTTTAAAGAAAAAATATGCAGTGAGAATGATAAAAACAGCGTTGTAAGACTGTTGCAGGCACTGGATGAAACAGTTTCGGTTCTTTTGTATGATGAACGTGAGATACTTGAAGGAAATAAGGTTTCAAGTGAGATCAATACAAACAGATCTACCACGGGAATCTCATTGTTTCCCAAGATGAATTGCGTATGGTCAAGAAAAAACAGACAGACATTTTCATATAAACGTATAGACAGCTATCTCAGATATCTTCTGGTTGTAGAAGATATTCCGGGTATAGAAGCAGAGCATATATTTATTAAAAGAGGTTCGTTTCCTGTATTTGATAAAACCAAAAAGATTAATGTCGCGGCTACTCCGCTTAGTGCAAAAACAAATTTTGAATACAGATATCAGAATTCAGGTGATTATCAGGTATTCGGCATTAAATATAATGAGTCTCGTATAGAACGTGATAATGCTTTGGTATGGGAGAAGATCAAAGAAGCGGGGAAACACGGTAGTGAGATTATAGTATTCCCTGAGATGCTTGGAAATCCTTTGATGGAGACTTACATTCAGGAGAAATTATGTTCACTGGATAATGAACAAAGAAAACAGATACCTTCGCTTATTGTATTACCATCATGTAGTGTGGAGGGGATTAATTATTCTGCGGTTCTGGACAGAAACGGGAATGAATTAACGAGACAATGCAAGCAGTATCCTTTTTTTCGCAAGACTAAACAGGGTGAATACAGAGAGCATCTTAGAAGCAATAATAAGGTAACTGTTTTTCATTATGAAGGTATAGGACGTTTTGCTGTTATGATATGTAAGGATTTCCTTACCAATGAATACATGGAACGTATAATGCGCGGATGTATGCTTACAATGATTATATCTCCGGCGTATTCAACGGGTTCTTATGATTTCAAATTGTCTCTGGATCTTTGCGCACATGATGATTGTAATGTCATCTGGGTCAATTCCTGTGCGGCACTTATCCCGGGCAAAGAAGATAATTTCGAAAATATCGGATATATCAGAAAACGAATAAACAGATATCAGAGTGAAGAAGAAGCTACCTATCGGATGAAATCCTGCAGGAAACTGCTGATGGGTGGATGCGATCATAATTGCATTTATTATGACAGCTTTGGTTCGATATAAAAATCGCCCGTTAAGAAGGATTCAAGACCTTCTGGCGGGCGAAAAATATGTGGTGTAATGCTGAACACTATCTCAGATTTCCGGTTCCGAAATCTTCCTGATGTTCATAGAATCTGTCTAATGACAAATCTCCGTAAACCCAGAGGAAACAGAAGAGTTGAGCTCTGGCTGACATCTTTGCGGTTTTGAGAAGTTCCTTGACTTCATTTTTGGTCAGCCACATAGCCTGAATTTCTTCAAAGCTGGAATTGCTTTCCTGAATATCACCATCAACTATGGCGATAACGCAGGAAGAGGATTCATTGGAGAGACCGACAGAATTAAAGCTGCTCTTTAATCGCACAATACGTTTTACGAAGTGGAGACCGGTTTCTTCCATCAGTTCTCTTTTAGCGGCTTCAGTAGGTGTCTCGCCTTCATCAATGAGACCTGACGGGAAATTGTATACCCAGTCACCAACAGCCATCTGATACTCTTTGTTAAGAAGAATACGATTGTGGTTACGGGAAAGACCGATTATAGAAACAGTCTTACTTCCCCAATCGGAAAGCTCTTCCAATGAGGTGATATTCGGATTACGGCTAACGATCTCATAGGTCTTCTCTTTATGATCGTTGGTTTCATACAGGACATCATACCTGTGAATAAAGTTTCCGCTTTCGATGCGCTTAATGCCTTTAAACTCCATACTAAACCCTCCCTCTTATTTCGGGATGCCAGCCCGTTGTTTTTTATTTTGAAAAGGACTGACTCATCCGCGTTATGGTGTAAGTGCCTGAATTACTGTCACTCACTGTTGATTTGCAGCACGAACACGTCATTTTCAGGTGTGCTGCCATTATTCAGTTTTCAATAATCACGAATCCTTATGATAACGCTGATCAAAGCGTTTTCCCGGCCGGACTTTCTATATACTGCATCAATTTCTTTGAAAATCCGTACACGACTTGGACTTATTCTTCTTAATATATATAATAAACGCATATGACTTAAAAATATACAGTTCATCTGTATTTTTTATCTGTAATAGAAGGAATACATGCGTTTATATAGGAGAACTTACAATGATAGATTCTTTCATTATCGCATTTTCAACATATTCAAGGATTCCCATGCCTAAGGCGGATTGGAATGAGAAGAGTATGAAGTATGCCATGAGCTTTTTTCCAATGGTGGGAATAGTCATTGCCGTAATTGAACTTTTTATATGGTGGACGGCCATGAACATCCAAACTTATAACATGATTACGGCATTTTTTTTGATGCTGGCTCCCATTGCTGTAACCGGGGGGATACATCTGGACGGGCTCTTTGACACAGAAGATGCACTTCACAGTTACGGTGACAGGGAGAAGAAGCTTTCCATATTGAAGGATCCGCATATAGGAGCCTTCGCTGTGATTTACGGGGTAATGTATATTCTCGGGGGATATTCGCTTGCAACTGAGATGGATATAGAGGCACTGCTTTCTGTGTGCTTCGGTTTTGTCATTTCGAGAGAGTTAAGCGGACTTAGTGTTGTCTGCTTTCCGAAAGCGAAAAAGGACGGCATGGTCAGTTCATTTTCTGAGAGTGCAGACAGTAAGGTGAAAAATGTTCTTTTGGCAGAACTTGCAGTGACGGTTATCTGTATGTTTTCGGTGTTCATATACGGGAAGATAGAACTTGTGTATCCGGCAGTGACATTGGCTGCAGCAGCAGTTTCATTCTTTAGATACAGGTACAGGATAGTTCCTGAGTTCGGAGGAACCACAGGGGATCTCTGCGGATATTTTCTTTGTAACTGTGAGTTTTTGATATTATTTGCCAATATTCTGATAATAAAAATACTTGAAATGAGGGTATTTCCTTAGCGTGGAAACAATGAAAGATATGCTGAATTAAGTGCAGAGTTGATCATATTGACAGCAGCACATTGCACACGAATGTGTGCGTTAGCGCTAATCAGTGAGTGGCAAATACTTTTGACACTCACGTCATTGACATCTGTATGGCATAAATCTTGGATAAATAACAGTGTTAAACAGGAGATGAGGGGATATTATTTATGAGAACAAAAGGGCTTAACGGTAATCAGCTTAAAATGATCGCAATGGTTGCGATGACCATAGATCACCTTGCTTCAGTAATATGGCCGGGTTATCCGACGGACTGGTGGATAGTTTTACTTCACATCATCGGAAGACTGGCGGCGCCGATTTTCTGGTTTATGGTGGCAGAGGGGTATCATCATACTCATGATCTTAAAAAGTATGTGACGAGACTTTTGATTTTTGCGGTTGTCGGACATTTTGCCTATAACTTTGCCTTTGGAATTCCGTTTATTCCCTTTCAGAACAGTGTATTCAACCAGACCAGTGTGATATGGTCGTTATTCTTAGGTCTCATCGGGCTATGGGTGTCTGATAATGAAGGACTCAGGGAGTGGCAGAAAACATTTATCATTCTTCTTTTGACCATACTTGCCTTTTGCGCAGACTGGAGCAGTATTGCAGTTCTTGCGGTAATCTATATCGGAGAAAACCGGGGAAATTTCAAAAAGCAAATGACACTGGTCATGATGTGGGTGCTGGTTTACGCGATTGTTTATGCGATATTTATTAACCTGGTTTACGGCATAATTCAGCTTTTCGTGTGCCTGACTATTCCGCTTTTGAAGGCTTATAACGGGGAGCGCGGAAAGATGAAGAATATGAAATATCTGTTTTATATTTATTATCCGGCGCACCTGATAGTATGCGGCATTGTCAGAGTGCTGCTGCATGGAAATGTGGGAGTTATGATAGGTGGCTGAAAGGATGGAGGATAAATGATTTTTATCATAGGCGGGATTTGTCAGGGAAAGCATGATTTTTGCAGGAATGAATTTCCGGATGCAGAAGTGATAGATCATTATGAAGAGAAGATCCGCAGGGAACTGAAAGATGGTAAAGACTCTTTATCAGAAGCAGAGAAGTGGCTTGATAATGTGACAGGTATTGGGGCGGAATCAGAGACTGATGGAGGCAATGATTCGGGAGATGTTTTGGAGGATTGTTCGAATCGGGATGTGAAGGAATCTGATTTACATGATGTTTCCGGAACGCATCTTGAAACCGGAAATCAGGGACGAAATTCAAGAGAAACCGTCATCATCATGAATGAGGTTGGTTCCGGAGTTGTACCAATGGACAAGGGTGAACGGGAATGGCGTGAGGCGGTTGGAAGAGTCAGCTGTATTTTCGCCAGGAGAGCAGACAGAGTTTACAGATTGATTGCCGGGATTCCACAGAGGTTGAAATAAGGCGAATATCTCAAGCTGGAGAAAGGATGATGGATTATTTATCCGTTTGGAAAACACTTTTGACAATCACTGATGGTGCGCAGCACGCACACATTCGTGTGCCCCTTGCACCTATTGAGTTTTTAGGAAAATGATATACACTGAGATAATCTTCTACGATTGAGAGGTAACAGAATCATGACTATAACTGCACTCACATATCTAATATGCTGTCCCCTGCTGTTTCTTGCCGGGCTTGTTGACTCCATAGGAGGGGGCGGAGGACTTATCTCACTTCCGGCATATTTACTTGCGGGATTGCCTGTTCATACAGCCATCGCCACCAACAAACTATCAAGCGCCTGTGGAACCACTGTATCTACGGTAAGATTTATAAAGGAGGGGCTCATAAACTGGGGCATAGCTGTTCCATCCATAATCGCCGCCATCATAGGTTCCTCCGTCGGAGCAAGGCTTAGCCTTGTGATACCTGAAAAAGTGCTTGTTTATATACTTGTTGCTGTCCTTCCGGTGACCGCATTTGTAGTTCTAAACAGAAAGATCTTTAAGGATAACGGAAGCACTGAGGTGGTACATGACAGGAAGACTTATGTAACAGCTGTTCTTGCAGCGCTTATAATCGGTTTTTATGATGGAGTTTACGGCCCCGGTACAGGAACATTTCTGATTATTGCATTTACAGTTTTTGCAAAGCTTGGAGTGAAAACTGCAAACGGTCAGACAAAGGCTATTAATCTGACAACAAATATTACCTCGCTTGTGATATTTATCCTTCACGGACAGGTGCTTTTCACAGTTGGGCTTCCATGTGCGCTCTGTAATATGGCGGGGAACTACATTGGTTCAGGCCTCGTTATGAAGAACGGCATCAAAGTGGTTCGTCCTTCCATCATTGCGGTGCTTGGCCTTCTTGCAGTAAAAATTGTGACAGAACATATAGTCTGACCCTGGGAGATAATAATGAAACTGTTTCTTATACGACATGGTATGACAAAAGGAAATCAGGAACATAGATATGTGGGGGCAACTGACGAATCTATTCTTCCTTCTGAGAAAGAGCGACTTCGTACATCGGTTGAAAGATACTTTGGTAACTATCAGAAAGACAATAAAGATTCGAAAATCTATATCAGTCCTATGCGTCGGTGCATGGAAACTGCGGAATGCCTTTTTCCTGATATGATTTCACAAGGCCGGTATGAAATCATCGATAATTTCCGGGAGATGGATTTCGGAGCGTTTGAATACAGGAATTATCAGGAGATAAATGAAGATCCGGACCCGGAACACAGAGAGGCTTATCAGAGATATATCGACAGTAACGGTGAAACGGCATTTCCCGGAGGCGAATCAAAAGAAGAGTTTATAGAGAGAGTTGTCCGGGGATTTAACAGTATCGTTTCGGATTATCCGTTACCATCAAAAAGAAAAAGCTTCATACATATCGAGAGTATTGATAGTATTGATGAACTGAAGGGTGAGAAAACCATATCATCAAAAAAGACAGGAAATCCGGAAAACAGTACGAACAGAGTATTTAGTGAACAGAAAAAGGTGAATACGGATTCCAATGCCGAAACATTGATTTTTATGGTACACGGCGGCACCATCATGGCACTTCTGGATAGATTCTCAGAGCCTCACAGGGACTACTTTGAATGGAGTCTGAAGCCCGGACAGGGATATGAAACGGACATCACAGTTGATCAGCATGGCGACTTGAAAATAATAAACATAAAAAAGATAGGATGACAAAATGTACGAAAGAATAATGATACTCATCATGGCACTGATATTAGATCTTGTTTTCGGAGATCCGCACAACTGGTTTCATCCGGTTATGGCCATGGGACGGGCGATAGAGTGGCTGGAAGGTTTTCTCAGAAAAGTGTGTCATATTTCCGAAGAAGCAGAGGAAGACAAGGTTAAGAAGAGGATTGCCGGAGGGATACTTGTAGTGATAGAGCTTCTGGTATTTACATTGATACCTCTCGTGATCATTTATATCAGCCGCATGTTCGGCGAGACCATATCATGGGCTATAAGTGCATTTCTTGCGTATCAGATGCTTGCCATGAAGCAGCTGAAGGTCGAATCAATGAAAGTGTTCAGGGCGCTTCAGAGAAAGGATATAAATGGCGCAAGAGAAGCGGTTTCCATGATAGTCGGAAGAGACACAAAGCGTCTTAATGAATCGGGAATCGCAAAGGCTGCAGTGGAGACGGTGGCTGAAAATGCCTCCGACGGTGTTGTGGCACCACTCCTTTTTATGATGGTTTTCGGAGTTGCCGGAGGCTGGTTCTATAAAGCAGTAAATACCATGGATTCCATGATCGGATATAAAAACGAAAAATATCGATATTTCGGAACTGTAGCAGCAAGACTCGATGACCTACTGAATTTTATTCCGGCGAGAGTAACTGCACTTTTTATGGTGGTTGCGTCAGCATTTTTGAATCTCAACTGGAAGAATGCATTTAAAATCTGGCTGCGTGATGCCAAAAAGTCTACAAGTCCCAACTCCGGACAGACTGAGGCAGTTATGGCAGGAGCTTTGGGTGTGACACTTTTAGGCGATGCCTGGTACTTCGGTAAGCTTGTGAAAAAACCGGAAATAGGGGATAAGCTTCGGGAGATAAAGCCGGAGGACATTGAAACGGCCAATAGAGTGATGTACCTTTCGGTGTTCATGATTTATATAGTCGGAATCCTTATTATGCGGGAAGTTATGGTAGTGTTCCTTTGGGTATAATGCCAATAGTATGTGCAAAATTCACTTTAAGGAGATACACTTCTGATAAAAGAAGGTGAAGGAGAAAGTAACACATTTGGGGGCTGAGAGTCGGGAAGCGGTAGTATGAAATATGAAAATATTGTTCGTGGAACTTTTTTGAAAAGACCTAACCGGTTTATAGCAGAAGTCGATATAGAAGGTCATAAGGAAACCGTGCATGTGAAAAATACTGGACGGTGCAGTGAACTTCTGGTATCGGGATGTGAGGTTTTTGTCACAGCACCGGGGACTCCGGGAAGGAAAACGAGGTATGACCTTGTGGCGGTAAGGAAAAGTACAGGCGTGCTTTTCAATATCGATAGTCAGGCCCCCAATAAGGTTGTGAAGGAATGGCTTTCGACGCGGCTTTTTGACAAGGTTATTCCGGAGTATACTTATGGGGATTCCAGAATCGATTTTTATATGGAGAAGGGGAGCGAAAAGTTCCTGATGGAAGTTAAAGGCTGCACTCAGGAGTTGCACGGCATCGGTTATTTTCCTGATGCGCCCACGGAGCGGGGAGTTAAGCACATACGGGAACTCATAAAAGCCAAAGCACAGGGGTACAGAACGGTTCTTGCATTTGTTATTCAGATGGATGGCGTGACTGAAGTGAGACCCAACATGGAGATTCATCCGGAATTTGGAGAGGCTTTCGATGATGCAAAAAATGCCGGGGTAGAGATTCTTTTCCTCAGATGTCATGTGGAGCCGGATGGGCTTTGGATAGTGTCAGAAGGGGAATAGTACTGTTTGAAGGAACAGCGTGAGATATGGAAATGGTCACAAATGTCTAAGAGATATTCTACATGAGGTCTTATCGATTGAATGATTGCAAAGATTACATTTGGGAATAAATGTCTGGTTTCGAAGTATTAAGGGGAGATTTTATTTGAATTATAATCATGGCGGTGATATATACGGAAATAAGGTAGAGTTGGATTTCTCTGTGAATATCAATCCTTTAGGTATGCCTGAATCTGCTAAGGAAGCGGCCAAAAGAGGAGTGAATCTGAGCATCGGCTACCCTGATTGGGATCAGAGGGAACTGAGGAGTTCCTTATCGAAATATCTCGATGTATCTGAAAAGAATCTTCTTTTCGGGAATGGCGCAGCCGATATCATATACCGCCTTATGCAGGTGTTGAAACCTAAAAAGGTGCTTGTTCCGGCACCATCCTTTTCCGAGTACAGAAAAGCTGCAGCTCTTTACGGAGCAGATGTGGAGGAGTTCTTTCTTAGAGAAGAGGACTCCTTCTCTTTTACTCATGAAACAAAAGGAGCTCTTTGTAAACGCATAGAGGGACTTTCGGAAGGAGACGTTGTTTTTATTTGTAATCCCAACAACCCTGATGGAGCTGTAATAAATAAAGATTTCCTTCGCCGTATTTATGATGACTGCGAGAAAAAGAAGGTCTGGCTGGTTGTGGATGAGTGTTTTCTTCCTTTCTTTACCAATGAAAAACAGTATTCCATGATAGGAGCCGTAGAAACAGGTAAAGTTTCGGGACGTGATAAAAGTCACATGGTCATGATGACTGCTGACGGGGACAGAGAATTTGTACCTCATGGAATGAAAACAGATTCCTCAATGGAAAATCACCTTATCATCCTTCGTGCCTTTACGAAAATCTTCGGAATGCCGGGACTAAGACTCGGATATATGGTTACGGAAAATCACAAGCTCCTTCAGGCTGTCCGAGAGACCATGACACCATGGGATATCAATGTTCCTGCACAGATGGCGGGAGCTGCGGCTTTGAAGGAAGAAGGATTTATCGAAGAAACCCGCCGTACGGTGGCCCGGGAAAGAAAATATCTGGTATCTGAGATGCAGAAGAACAGACTTGCAGAGAAGATTTATAATCCTGATTCTGAGGCGAATTTCATATTATTTAGAGTATCTGAGGCAAATTCAGACCTTAAGGAGAGGCTTCTACAGAGAGGAATACTGATTCGTTCCTGCAGGGATTACATCGGCCTTGATGAAAGTTATTTCAGGATATGCGTGAGGACACATGAGGAAAATCTTAAATTGATAAATGAATGGAAGTACCTGTAGAATCAAGGGAAAATCATCAGCAGCACATTGAACACGAATGTGTGCGTTGGAGCTGATCAGTGGGGGGCAAATACTTTTGACACTCACGTCATCATATTAAAGTATTGAGAGGTCAAAAAGATTTTGGAACAGAAAAGAAGGAAAGCCAAAGCAATAATGATACAGGGGACTATGTCCAATGCCGGGAAGAGTCTCATTGCGGCGGGACTTTGTCGTATTTTCAGGCAGGACGGTTACAGAGTTGCGCCATTTAAATCTCAGAATATGGCTCTGAACAGTTTCATAACTGACGAAGGACTTGAGATGGGAAGAGCCCAGGTTGTGCAGGCGGAGGCCGCAGGTATTAAGCCATCGGTTCTTATGAATCCCATACTTCTGAAGCCTACTACAGATGTTGGCTCACAGGTTATCATAAACGGAAAAGTCAGCAGCAATATGACCGCAAGGGAATATTACAAACATAAGAAGCAGCTGATTCCGGTGGTTAAGGAAGCTTATGAGAAACTTGCGGAGGACGTAGACATCGTCGTGATCGAGGGAGCAGGAAGTCCCGCGGAGGTAAATCTAAGGGATGATGACATTGTCAACATGGGTATGGCAGAGCTGGCGGATGCACCGGTGCTGTTGGTTGGTGATATCGACAGGGGCGGAGTATTTGCACAGCTTTATGGAACTATCGAACTTCTGGAAGATTACGAAAAGGCTCGTATAAAAGGTCTCATCATAAATAAGTTCAGAGGTGACAAGACCATACTTGATCCGGGGCTTGATATCCTGAAGGTCAAAACAGGTAAGGATATTCTCGGGGTAGTGCCATATATGGACATCGTGATAGACGATGAGGATTCTCTTTCTGAACAACTGAATGTAAGAGGATATACAGAGAATACATTCAAAAAATCAGATGATTTATGTGAAAAAACAAAAGCAGTACAGGATTCAATATGTAATCTTCCGGGAGATATGAACAGCAGTGATACTTCTGCAAATGCAGGAGTACAGGATCATATAGATAAAGAACTCCATGATGATCAGGAAGAGGCAGGAAATGGTGGGATGAAAAATACGGATATAGATTCCGGTGACAGTTCAAGGAGCAGCGAATCCATCATTCCACTTCTGGATATAGCAGTCATTCGTCTTCCCAGGATCAGTAATTTCACCGACTTTACAGCCCTTTCCACAGAACCCGGAGTGTCACTTCGATATGTTACAAAGGTGAGGGAGCTTGGAGAGCCTGACCTTATCATCCTTCCGGGCACCAAAAGCACTATTAAAGATATGGAGTGGCTAAGGGCTACGGGGTTTGAAGCGAAGATAATGCAGAAGCATCATGCAGGAACTATGATTATCGGTATCTGCGGAGGTTATCAGATGCTGGGTGAAAGCATCTTGGATGAGTTCGGGGCAGAAACTGTTCCTGGTACAAAGACCCGGGGGCTTGGGCTTTTGCATTTGGTGACGGAATTTGCCGAGGAGAAGACAAGAATCGGAGTTACTACTGAGCTATCCGGACTTTCAGGGGAGTTTTCGGAGCTTAACGGGAAGATCGTCAAAGGTTATGAGATTCATATGGGGAAGACTTATGCGCCTGCAATTACCGGTTCCCGGAGAGAATATTGTCATGACAATGTCTTTGGAACATACATTCACGGCTTCTTTGACAGCGATGAACTGAGAGAAGCATTTCTTCAGATTTTATTTGAGAAGAAGGGCATAAATCGTGATAATATAACAGAAATACGGTATGAGGATTTCAAGGAACAGCAGTATGATAAACTGGCCTCGGTACTTAGAGAGTCTTTAGATATAGACGCGATATATCATCTTTTAGGATTACAGTAATGATTCTCGGGAAAATGATTGAATTATTTCTTTAGTGCCGGCAGACCACTAAAAGTATAAGTCTAAATGGAAGATTTCAGAGAAATCAGCAACAGAACCTTGAGATGTTTTATAAGGTGAAATTGATATAAGGGTAAACACCTTGAGTTTAATAGGAAGATTGATAGATGATTCATATATATCAGGGAAATGGAAAAGGAAAGACTACGGCGGCTATCGGGGCTGCTGTAAGGGCTGCCGGTCACAATGTGCCGGTGGTCTTTTGTCAGTTCCTTAAGGACGGCATGTCCGGAGAAATCAGTATTCTGGAGAAGATTCCGGGAGTGCTGGTGCTTTTTCCCGAGCACTTTTTCGGCTGGACAGGAAAGATGTCCTATGAGGAGCTTAAAATCACCAGAAAAGATTGTGATGCGATGTTCGTAAAGGCCATTAAAACCATGAAGATAAGTCTGAAGAATCAGATTAAAAAGCAGAAAGCCTCTGAGGAAAGACAAAGGAAGAACGGGATCATCATGCAGGGGGAGCCTTTTAAACCTGATATAGAGGCTATGTTTGTATTTGATGAGATACTGGATGCGGTGAACAAGGATCTTTTGGATCATGACCTTCTGACCCATTTCCTGCTACGGGTTCCTGAAAATGTGGAGGTCATACTGACAGGCCGAAGCCCCGACATTACCATACTTTCCATGGCGGATTACGTCACCAATATGGTTAAGGACAAGCATCCTTATGATGATGGATTCAAGGCAAGAGTCGGGGTAGAGCTGTAGGAATAACCGGTAAAAACAAAATGAACATAACAGAGACGATTATGTCTGTTCTCAAAATGAGCAGATACAATCGTCTTTTTTCTGCTTTTATGAGGCTAAGGCATGAGTTGCCAAAGGTAATGTGAAAAGCGTATAATCATACCGTTAGTGGGGGGATAGGTATGTATTATTCAACGACCGGGATGCTTGCTGTTTTTGTGCATCTCATTAAGTGGAACTAATAAGAATGATTCGACGTCGATTTTTGAATACATAGAGAGAATATAGTGGAAAAAAGAGCATTTGAACATATAGAACCAAAGGATATAGAGCGAAGAAGCATGGAAATCATCCGGGAGGAGCTTGCTCACAGAGGGGTGAAACTTCCTGCTGCAGAGGCGCCGGTTATAGAAAGGTGCATTCATACATCGGCGGATTTCGATTATTATGAAAATCTCGTTTTTTCTTCCGGCGCGGTTGAGAGAATGAGAGCTGCCTTAAGTGCGGGAGCCATGGTGGTGACAGATACCGAAATGGCAAAATCAGGAATAAGTAAGGTGGCTCTTTCGAAATATGATGGTAAGATACGGTGTTTTATGTCGGATCCTGAGGTTTCGGAAGAAGCTAAAAAGAGAGGCATTACCCGTGCAACTGTAAGTATGGAACATGCTGCAAGACTTGCGAAGCATCTTCCGAAGATAAAATTTGATTCCATATCAGAAGCATCCAAATATGAAAATGGGGCTGCAAAAGAACTTCATGCTTATCACAATCATTATATTGAATCGGAACCGGTTGAAGTGTTGAAGAACTGTTCTTTTGAAAACAGAAAAGGAGAACTTCATGAGAAGAATGAAGAAGGCGTTGCCCGCCGAAAGGTTTCGCCGGCTTCCTCCAATATCATTTTTGCCATCGGAAATGCTCCCACAGCGCTCATAGAGCTGGAGCGACTTATACGTGAAGAAAATCTGAGACCTGCCGGAATCATCGCGGTTCCCGTTGGCTTTGTCAATGTGGTTGAGGCAAAGGAGCTTATATGGGAATTGAGAAATGAACCGGAATACGGAGACATTCCTTTGATTGTCGCAAGAGGCAGAAAAGGCGGCTCAAATATAGCAGCGGCTATAGTTAATGCATTACTATATGGAATCAAAAATTGATATGAATTCCGGTTATATAAAGCTTGCTTAAATGGAAGTGTAAAATTATGTCTGGGAAATGGTGCACCGAAAAATTGATGGTACAATAAAAAGATGACATTTATATCAACGTATTTTACAAGAGGTATTCCATGGCAGACAGAATATTTGATTTCAATAAAGCAGAAAACAGTAACTCATCCCAAGGTGCAGGTGCAGACAGTTCTCTCGTGACATGGCAGATAGTGGAAAGAGATGATAAGGAGCTTAGTGCAGACTGCCCGATCATGATTCTTTCCGAGGAGAGGGAAAAACTTCCGAAACATGCAGCAGGTGTGTTTGTGAATCCGGTCAGGGGAACGTCATTTGCCTATACAGAGGGCAGAGTTGAAGCGGATGTAAGCGGAAAGGATAAAGATGGCAGAGATCTGAATCATCACATTCTGGAGATTGATAAAAGATTCATTGATCTCGAGAAGTGGCTGGGGGAGAATCATGTTTCTGTGAGGCTCACAGGTGAGAGCAGAGATGAAGGCTACTGTGTTTACAAGATCCGTGCAGTGACTCCCGATGGTCAGAACATTCAGGCTGACAGAGACAGTTTTCTGCAGCTCATCATTGATCGTCTCAAAGAAAGCAAGGCGCCGGATGATGAAGAACCGGATGACGAAATGACAGAGACCGGGCATCAGGATCTCCGTGATATTAACTCAATGCTTAATTTCCTTGCATGTGCGAAAAATACTCTTCCCAGGAATATGCAGTACTGGGCGGACAGAAACATTGCCCTTATAAGATCTAAAACCATTACTCCTGAGGAGCGTCGACACGCAGAGAGAGCTCTTCAGATGGTACTGAATATTCAGTGGAAGGGAGAGTACTTTGCGTCTATTGATCCTGTCAGGGCACGTCAGATCCTTGATGAGGAGCTTTACGGACTTGAGCGTGTGAAGCAGCGCATCATGGAGACCATTATCCAGATAAACAGAACCCATACTCTGCCGGCTTACGGACTGCTTCTTGCGGGGCCTGCGGGTATAGGAAAATCACAGCTTGCCTATGCAGTTGCGAGGATTCTGAGGCTGCCCTGGACAAGTCTCGACATGAGTGCCATTCACGATTCAGAGGCTCTCACCGGAAGTCCCCGTGTCTATGCCAATGCAAAAGCCGGGCGCATAATGGAGGCATTTACACAAAGCGGATCCAGCAACATTGTTTTCATAATAAATGAGCTGGATAAAGCCGATAAGAACAGTATCAACGGAAATCCTGCGGATGCTCTTCTGACGCTTCTTGACAATATCGGCTACACAGATAATTATATCGAGTGCCGCATTCCTACCAACGGTGTATATCCTGTGGCGACAGCGAATGACAAGTCACGTATCTCAGAGCCTCTTATGAGCAGATTTGCGGTAATAGATATTCCGGATTACACACCGGATGAGAAGAAGATCATCTTCAGGAAATTCTCTCTTCCGAAAGTGCTCAGGCGTATGGGCATGAGACCGGAAGAATGTGTGGTTGAGGATAGAGCGATAGATGTTATACTTGAGAAATATCGCGATCAGACCGGATGCAGAGATCTTGAGCAGGCGGCAGAACATCTTGCGGCCAATGCACTCTACCGGATCGAAACTACCGGAGTCACGGATGTGACATTTGACGCACATATGACGAGGAGATTGATATTCTGATGAACAATAAAAAATTAAGAACTGCGCTGTTTATTCACATAATACTGGTTGTACTTGAGTTGATGGTGACCAATCATAACTTTGCAAAGTACGAGGGTGTTGCGATGTTTTATCACTACACCTACAGCTCGAATTTCTTCTGCCTTCTGACCAGTGCACTGTTTGTTCTGATAATGCTTCCGGCGCTTTCAAAAGGGAAGACCAGCGGATTTGTTTCCACCTACATGATGAAGCATTATAATGGAGAGTCCGGTCTGCCCGGATGGCTGTTGCTTGTGAGATACATATCAGTCTGTTGTTTAATGCTTACATTTTCGGTGGTGATTCTGGTTTTGGGTCCGAAGGAAGGTTATGAGTACAATCTTTTGGGGTCAATGCATCCTGTCGATCATGTGGCGGCACCGATCATTTCACTTTTGAGCCTGCTGTTTTTCGAAAAGACAGGACCGTTGCCAAAGAGGGCTGCATTGTATGCCGTAGTACCTACTATAATATATGCAGTTGTTCTTATCGTGCTTAATGCTGTGAGAGTTACGGAGGGACCTTACTTTTTCCTTCGCATATACGAGCAGTCCATATTTAAAAGTATGCTGTGGACAGTTGTTTTGATCGCAATAAATTATCTCATTTCATTTGGAATTATGAAGGCGTATAATGCCATGCAGGGTAGAAAATAATCCCTATCATAATTTAGACTGAAGTTTCAGGCATGGAGGATTAATGATATTATATATGACTTCAACTCCCGGAGGTTTTGACAGGAGAACGGGGCTTCCGGAAAAACTGGATAACAGAAATCATTTCGTGGACAGGTTAAAGGCTGACTGGAAGGAACACAGCAGGGGACTTCTTATATCATCCGATCCGGACAATTCTGATATGAACAGTGCCATGGCTCAGACTTATCTCGATGCGTTCAATAAATCAGGGCTTAGCATGGATGCCATCGATGTGCTGGATTCAAGAGATGAAGAAACAGTCGAGATTCTTGGAAAGTACGATGTCATTATCCTTGCGGGCGGTCATGTTCCCACTGAGAATGCCTGGTTTAAGAGGATAAAGCTCAGGGAGAGACTGCGAGGATACAGAGGAATCGTCATAGGAATAAGTGCAGGAACCATGAACTGTGCGGATGTGGTGTATGCCCAGCCGGAGCGTGAGGGAGAGTCGAAGGACGAAAAGTATGAGAGATTCATTGAAGGGCTTGGACTTACGGATACCAATGTTATCCCTCATTACAATCAGACCATCGATGCAATCCTTGATGGAAAGCGGCTTTTTCAGGAGATAACTTATCCGGACAGCATGAACAGGGCATTTTATTGTCTGACGGATGGCGCGTATATCCGAAAGGATATGAACAGTAACAAGGAGATGCTTTACGGAGAGACATATCTTATAGCGGATGGAGAAATCGGGCTGATATGCAAGACCGGTGGGGAATTTGAGATACCTACACATCCGGATATGAAGAAACCGGCGATACTTATGGCGGCAGCTCTCACAGTTGGCAGTCTTTTAGGTGCCGGTATAATGAAATATGCCATGAAGAAACGGGATGAATGATGTTTGTTTGGAGGAGATTATGGACGTTGAGACAGTGATGGCAGCTCTTAGGAAAAAGGCACTTGAGAGTGAAGAGTTTCGTAAGAAACTGCTTTTCACCAGGAATGAAAAGAATGCACTGGAAGCTTTTTGCAGTATAGCCAGAAGTGAAGGATATGAGCTTTACGATATGGATATTCTCACATACGGCGAGGAGTTTTATGCGGCTATAAAAAGGTCTACAAACGGCGGAGGAGAGAATTCACCGAAGCTTGAAGGTCAGGATGACTACTATGATATGTTTATGGCAGAACTGGAAAACCTGATATAAGTGTCACCGGTTCATTTGTCGCGTATGATTACCTGATGCTTTTGACACACAACATCATTCAAAAGGAAGACAACATGAGAGATAAAGTAAAAGATGCAGAGCAGATGGCGAAAAAAAGAAAGGCGTTTATCGAAAAGGCATATGAACTTTTTTCAAAAAGCAATATCGAATCTGTATCATTACAGGATATAGCTGAGGCAACAGACTATGGCATAGCAACGCTTTACAGGTATTTTGTAAATAAACCTACGCTTGTTATCGAGACGGCGTCATGGAAGTGGCAGCAGATCATGAATGAAAATAAGGAAAGAAGACCAAGCAAGGATTTCTCCGGTATGACAGCTGCCGATATATTAGAGTTTTATCTGGATTCGTTTATTACTCTGTATAAAGAATATCCTGATGTGCTGAGATTCAATCAGTTTTTCAATATTTATATCAGATCTGAGAATGTCAGTACTGACAGTGTAGACAACTATCATTTATTCATGTCAGAGCTGGCTGATAGATTTCATCTCATATATGTGAAAGCCGGGCAGGATCATACTGTGAGGACGGATATACCGGAAGAAGATATGTTCAGTGTAACACTGCATCTGATGATGGCAGCTGTTACAAGATACTCTGTGGGACTTGTATATATTCCCAACAAGGGATTTGATGCAGAGAAAGAACTGCTTGTTCTGAAAGAGATGATCATGAACAGATATACGGTTTCAAATTAAGGATGTACATGCCCGAACAGGGCGCAGTTTTGGAAGGAGACACTATGAGCGTTAAGATGGAATTCCCTGATGAATATATAGAGATACTTAAGTCCTATGCGGAGCAGAATGATGTGACTGTTCAGACTGCCATAGCAGATACACTGGAGTTTCTGGAACTAAAGAATGAATCATTTACACACTACAGGATAGCGGTGGAGAATCCGGGGAATTATCTCCATGATCCTGAGGAACTCAATGCCAAGGCCATGAGACAGATCTATATGGATCTTTTTGGCGAAGATTCTGTAGGTGATACGATTCACTGCTATTACAATCCGGACAGACTTAATGTGCTTCTGATGGATATTGTGTTTGATGATTCAGTGCCATTATGGACTCTTATTGAGACATTCCACAACAAGATTCCTGGTATGGAGTTCAGTCAGGATATTCTTTCATTATTCTACGTACATGACAGATTTGATGGCGGACATGATAAGATAGCAGAACTTATGGACTGGATGAATTCTGATCATGAGGATGATGGTTTTGAGACAGCCGGCTACTATGAGTCGATCTACGAAGAGCCGGATGATGAAGAGTTCTTTGATGACGAAGACTTTGATGATTACGATGATGAGGACTATGAGTTCGAAGACGATGAGACCGAAGAGTAAGGTTTTGCCTGATTGATTCGATGTACAAGGCCGAAGCAATAATCATGAGAGAAAAACGTCAGTTTAGTGCGGATATCCAAAAAAGATACTATAGTCGGAATTGTACCCTCCGATATTATTAACCCGTTTCTTAAGCTGAATATGCTATTGTAAAATGTTAAAATCAGTTTCGTCGATGGTTCGATAGAAAATCAAAGGACTTGCTTATTAATAAGTGTGAGTGATTGAATATTAAAGGGGATGGTTCTCTTTAGCGAGAACCATCCCCATATTGGTACATTACAACAATCCCTTTTCACAAAGCTCGTCTGCGAATCTTACGGTTGTCATGGCGTCGCGACCGTAACAGTCGGCGCCGATTTTGTCAGCGTAATCCTGAGTCATGACAGCCCCGCCCACTGCGATCTTGCAGTCGGGCTTTTTTTCGTGCAGTTGTTTTATGGTTTCCTCCATATTGACGACGGTAGTGGTCATGAGAGCGGAAAGACCAACGAGCTTTACATCCTGCGAAACAGCAGTGTCCACGATGGTCTCCGGCGGAACATCCTTTCCGAGATCAATGACATCGTAGCCGTAGTTTTCAAGAAGCACTTTCACGATATTCTTTCCGATGTCATGAATGTCGCCCTTAACGGTGGCCAGAATCACTTTTCCTTTAATTTCCTGTTGTGAGCCTTCCATGGACTCCTTTACAACTGCGAAAGCTTTTTTTGCCGCATCCGCAGCCATGAGAAGCTGAGGAAGGAAAACAGTGCCTTTTTCAAATCCCTGGCCAACGATATCAAGTGCCGGAACGAGATCGCTGTTTATGATATCGAGAGCATCTCTTGATTTCAGGGCTTCTCTGGTGGCTTCCGCAGCAGGATTTGCCATGCCGCGTTCGATGGCTTCCATAAGCTTTGAGTGATATCCCTGAGCACTGCTTCCGGAAGATGAAGTATCCTTCGCAGAAGCTGAATTTCCGGTTGCGTCAGAACCTCCGAAAGAGCCTGAACCATTACCCTTGCCTAGGGGACGGCCGGATGACACAAGGTCTCCGGCTGAAATGCCAAGTGCATCAAGAACTCTTGCGCGGCAGTTATCAACCGCCTCCGAAATCCGCTTTTCGGGAGTTTTATAATCATGATAAGCCCCGATGAAACTCTGGAAATTCTCGTCCTGATTGGTGAGAGCGCAGAAACTCCTGTATGCCTGCATCATCGCCTGATTGTTCGGATTGATGATGGCACAGGAAAGACCGTTCTGCAGTGCCATGGCGAAGAAATAGGAGTTTACAAGCTCACGTGCAGGCAGACCGAAACTGATATTGGAGACTCCGAGAATGGAGTTTCCGCCGAGCTCATCCCTGATACGTCTTACGGTCTCAAGAGTTACGAGCGCGCTGTTCGGATCGCTTGATATGGTCATGCAAAGTCCGTCAATGACTACATCTTCCTTAGGAATGCCGTAGGACATAGCGGTATCGTAAATCTTTTTCGCAATGGCGATACGACCGTCGGCAGTCTCGGGAATTCCTCCTTCATCGAGAGCAAGACCGACGATAACGCCTCCGTATTTCTTCACAAGCGGAAATACGCTGTGCATTACCTCTTCTTTGCCGTTTACGGAATTGATAAGAGCCTTTCCGTTATAATGTCTGAGTGCCAACTCCATGGCCTTAGGGTCAGAGGTGTCTATCTGAAGCGGGAGTGCAAGCACGCTCTGAAGTCTTGTGATGACTTCGTCGATCATTTCAACTTCGTCGATCTCCGGTGAGCCTACGTTGACATCAAGTACATCTGCACCGGCATCTTCCTGCTGTAAGCCCTGGTCAATGATATAGTCGATGTCGTGTTCTACAAGAGCCTGCTTGAAACGCTTCTTACCTGTCGGATTGATGCGTTCTCCGATGATGACCGGTCGGTTACCATTTCCGATTTCAACCACCTGAGAGAAAGAAGAGATAACGGTTCGTGATGGCGCCTTTTTAGGAATGAAAGGAAGAGCGGTAACGGCTTCGATTTCCTTTTTAATGTATTCAGGAGTAGTTCCGCAGCAACCGCCAAGTCCCGCAGCTCCGAGGCCTGCTATGGTTTTCATGTATCCTGCAAATGCTTCCGCGTCCACATCATAGAAGGTTTTGCCATCCTCGCATTTCGGGAGGCCGGCATTTGGATTTACAAGCACCGGAACATGAGATGCGTTAACCAGTCGTTCAACTATCGGAATCATCTGTTCAGGACCGAGAGAACAGTTGGTGCCCAAAGCATTGACACCGAGAGCTTCAAACATGGAAACCATGGATTCCGGAGTACCGCCGGTCAGCATTTTTCCTGAAGCATCAAATACACATGTGAGAAGTACCGGAAGATCACAGTTTTCCTTCGCTGCAAGGACAGCGGCCTTTGCCTCATAGGTGTCGTTCATGGTTTCGATGAGCACAAGGTCGGCTCCTTCTCTTGCACCGATGCGGACAACTTCGGAGAAGATATCAACAGCATCGTCAAATGAAAGATCCCCCATAGGCTTAAGAAGCTTACCTGTGGGTCCGATATCAAGAGCAATGTAGGAATCATCTTCACGACCGGAACGCCTGCGGGCTTCCTTCGCAAGATGTACGGCAGAAGAGACGATCTCATCGAGATTATCAGGATACTTAAGGCGGTTGGCACCGAAGGTGTTAGTGTTGAAAATGTGGGAGCCGGCGCGGAGATAACCGAGGTGAAGATCGATGATCTCTTCAGGATGTGAGAGGTTCCAGGTCTCCGGTAGTTCCCCGGGCTGAAGGCCCTTTTCCTGAAGGATAGAGCCGGTTCCTCCGTCAAAAAATATCCATTCTTTTCCAAGACGGTCTAATATATTTTTTCGCATTAGTGTAAGTCTCCTTTGAGAATTGAGCATCCTTGGGATACTGCTTTATGTGAAATATGATTGTCAGAGTGAATGAAAAACAGAAAAGCCGTCATACCATTCTGTATAAGCAGTCCTTTGCTTTGCGGCAGTCATGGCATGAGTGGGAGCCGGTCAGGTTTTTTCCTCTTTCGGTGTGGCGATCTTCCGAAGCATCTTGTGCGAGATTACAGTATTTTCTGCTTATCATTTCGTTTCCGGTAGCACCTTTTGCTGATAGCCCTGTGGCTTCCATTGGATTGATGGTTTTGGCAAGATAGTCAGATTCCGGAAGGGCAGAAGACTTTGCGCATCCGATAAAAGCTGTGATCGACTTGCTCGGCACCATGAGAAGAGTGTCTGTGAGACTTATTCCACACCACTTCTGCATGTCGAGAATTCTGGCAAAGTCGGATTGCAGTGCCAGTGGCAGATCACCATATCCCGGAGAGTACCTTGGGCGAAGCCTGTACCCGGATTTATCCTCGGCATTCCGGATTTTTTCAACCTCGCTGTCTGCATAGGCTTCAATCATTGCGGCGCCTGCAGCCTGATATATGGCGGCGTCCATGATGCTTTCAACTTCTCCGCGCTTTATGAGATGATCAATGCCAATGCCTACGGTAGCCGCAAACATATAAGCGTAATCGCATCCGGAAAGATTCTTATATAGATTTTTTGAGTGTATGGAAAGACCTGCTATCTCCGTGACGTCAGGTTCCTTCGCTGCTACGGAAAACTTACGGTAAAAGCATCTTGGCGAAGAAGATTTTTGCATTTTATTCACGCATACATTTATTCTTTCATCGATTTCCGGAGTAGGAGTGATGTTTCTGTAACCGAGAAAACGGTAAATTTCTTTAGGGTTAATATCTATCATGTAATTGAATTGGTTGGTGCAGGTGAATCATAGCATCTAAAGAAAGTTATGGCGTAAGTGTCAAAAGTATCAAACCATCGTGCAAGCACTTGCCTTGATACTTTTGACACTTACATCAAGTAATATAGTTCAGATGTATGAGACCGGAATTATACACTAAAAGTGCCGTTTACCGGCTGGCAACGGCACATATGCAGTAAGTGTCAAAATGCGATAACAAATAATTCTGTATGGATCTCTCCACGAAAACACCGGTCTATTGCATGTTTCTTAGAGAGGGCCGGTGTAATATGGCAGGTTTCTGAGAAAATCTGCTGTGGGTCATGTATAACGGGTTTTATCAGACCTTTAATATCTCCGACAGATTCTTCTGTATAGCTTCAGCTATATCAGGCTTATTCATCGAATAAACATGAATGTGCTTTACATCATTTGCGATGAGGTCGATGATCTGCTCGGTTGCGTAAATGATGCCCGCCTGTTTCATAGCCTCCGGATGGTCGCCAAACTTATCAACGATCTCTCTGAAGCGTGTTGGAACAGAAGTTCCTGACAGAGCGACTGAGCGACCAAGCTGCTTTGCATTGGTGATAGGCATAATACCTGCCAGTACCGGCACACGAATGTCATTCTCCCGAAGCCTGTAGAGGAAATTGAAGAACTCAGCATTGTCGAAAAACATCTGAGTTGTAAGGAAATCAACTCCGGCATCCACCTTGATCTTGAGATTTTTAATGTCTTCATCCTTATGGGCGCACTCAACATGACCTTCCGGATAGCAGGCACCGCCGATACAGAAATCGCCGTGCGCTTTGATATCAGCTATAAGTTCAGATGCATAGTGGTAGTCATGGTGAGGAGTTCCGTCCTTTGGAATATCTCCGCGAAGCGCCATGATATTTTCAAATCCGTTTTCCTTAAACTTTGTAAGCATGTTGTGGACGTGCTCTTTGGTTGAAGATACACATGTCAGGTGAGGAAGAACCTCAACACCATGCTTATCCCTGATGTTTTTTGCGATATTCAGTGTGAACTCTGAGGTGCCGCCGCCGGCACCGTATGTAACCGACATGAAGCTTGGCTTAAGGGCTGCAACGTCTTCGGTTGCCTGCTGAACCGAGTCAAAATTCTCGATTTTTTTAGGTGGGAATACCTCAAAGGATAATGTTGTTTTTCCGCTGTTCAGAATGTCGATGATTTTCATAATTTCCTCTCAATTAATTGGGGACATAACCCCATTTAAGATAACTACATTCTATTAAACCATACAGTTGTATAAATTCATAATATATTAAATTTAGCGGGAGATATAGGTTTGATTTATTACAAAAAGAGCCGGTGGGCATCCATCAAAAACGTAAAGCAGAGTCGTAAAAAATCATAACAGAACCCCTTAGATAAATTTAAAATTTTTCCCTGGCACCTTCGCCAATGTCGGAGTTTTCATCAGGAAAACTCAGGCGATTGGCGAGGGCTTAATTTATCTTAGGGGTTCTGTTGTAGATTTTTCCGACGAAGCGTCCCGTTTTTTATGGATGCCCACCGGCTTTTGTATATTGAAATGAAAGTCTCAAATCAACGTGCAGGCACCTGATCTGGTGCTTTTCCCTTACATCACATAATAGCGCTTCAGCAATTGAAAATTCTGTCGTATCAGGCTATTTATTATCTGCCTGAATTGTTGTCATGAGACGTGAAACCTCCGCCACCTGATATAGGGAACCGAAACATATGACCGGCACTCCGATTTCTTTGGCATGTGCCAATGCTTTCGTCACCGCGTCAGTCACCGAAGCCGCAGTTTCAACAGAACCTTCAAAGTATGAGGCCACCTCTTTCTTTAGCGTCTCGGCATCAAGTCCCCGGGCGGCATAGGGAAGCTCAGTGATGAAGCTTTCGGCGAAAGGAGTGATGAGCTTTAGCATCTCATGATAGTCTTTATCCTTCATGACGCCCATAACGAAACAGATCTTTTGGTCAGGAAGAAAGGCATTTATTGAATCAACCAGAGCCTCTACACCATCCGGATTGTGGGCACCGTCGATGATGAGGACAGGATCCTCTGAAAGAAGTTCGAAGCGCCCCGGCCACTTTGATTTAGCGAGACCTATGTGCACAGCTTCATCAGATACCGGAATGCCGCGAAGATTCAGACAGGAGATGATATCAAGGACAGCTGAGACATTACCAAGCTGATAAGCTCCAAGCAGAGGAAGACGAAGATCCTTGAAATCTCTGTAGTCAAAGCATTGTCCTTTTAGTGAACGTGAGTGAAGCTTAAGTTCCGCCGGGGAGGTAATGACTAGCTTCGCCGGGGTTGATTCTTTGTCACATAAATCTGCCTTTTTGTGATTAACGGTATTGAATGTTTCTGTAATTACATCTATCACCGACTCTGTTTGATCCAGCACCACAAGATCAGCCCCTGGTTTAATGATACCTGCCTTTTCAGAAGCGATTTTCTCAAAAGTGTCCCCAAGAACCTCAGTATGGTCAAGACCAATGCTCATTATGGCGGCAACTATCGGCGAAGGAATGACATTGGTGGCATCAAGCCTGCCGCCCATTCCGACTTCAAGTACCACAAGATCACAGTTATTCTCCTTGAACCAGGAGAGAGCCATTGCGGTTATGAGTTCGAAGTCTGTGGGTTCTTCCTTAAGTTTAAGTGCGGCCTCACGGACACGTGCAGCCATAAGACGCAGATCTTCGTCAGAGATATCGAGACCGTCCATGGAAATTCTTTCGTTGAAGGCATCCAGATGAGGAGATATATATAAGCCGGTTTTGAAACCGGCTTCTGTGAGAATGGAACGGAGCATAGAACATGTTGACCCTTTTCCGTTTGTTCCTGCGATATGTATAAATCTGAGTTTTTCCTGAGGGTCACCGAGAGCATGCATGAGATCCTTCATTCTTTCGAGACCTATCTTTGCATGCTTCCAGTCAGCACCGTGTAAGAGAGATATTGCTTCGTTCCAGTCCATTAATTCTGCCTTTCGATGATTTTATATTTTTGTATTGATGCATATTTCTCAATTTGCCCCTACGATAACATTTCGTATATCAGCTCTTCCAAGGATGCCCTGAAGAACGTATATGGTTATCATCTGAACAGGAGCGGTGACAGCAGCCTGCAATGCTCTGGTGCCGAGAAGTCCTGAGAAGCTTGAACCATAAAGAACAGAAATCCATAAAGTGTTCAGCAGCAGGCTGAAGAGGCACTGATTTACAAGGACTGCCGGAACAATGCGGAAGATCCTTGATATTGAAGCATTGGAAAACCAGAGAGATATCGGGCTCTTAAGTGATGAATCATCAGAAACATTTTTCTTTGTAAGTACGGACATCATTCCTGTGCCTTTATAAAGAGCGAAACCGAAGACAAGGCCCATGAGAACCTGAGTTAATGTAAATCCCGGAAAGTAGGAGCCTGTGGGAAATGCGATGGAACCTATGAAGTCTCCAAGACCTCCCACCAATGCAGCAGCAACCGGTCCGTAGAAGATGGCTGCAATGACAAGGGCAGTAAAGCCGAAGCCGATGCGCACGTTCCACGCATTAAATGAACAAAATCTTGTCAGAACAACCTGAAGAGCGACAAGAACTGAAAGGGTTACGAGCATTCTCGTTGAGAACTTTTGCATAATAAAACCTCCTTTGCAGCCCCTGACTACAAAGAAGGTGAAATCATCAAATCATCCTTCACTGCAGCGGGATGCGACAGTCGAACCGCACCGACATGATTGCGAATCATCTGATGATAATATCTCAGTCACAGATTTGAGTTCGGAAAACCGAAGGTAAATCATGTGATAGCAATACGTTGGTTTCGTCCTCCCGACAAACTCCCCGTTCGGAAGGCACTATACGCTCGAGTGTCTACTCTGCTAAATAAATTGTGATGTTGTGAGACGTGTTCTGCAACAACGTGAAAAGATTAAAAACGTAAAAAATACAAGTGTTATTACAAAAACGAGACTCACTGTTACGACTACAATGTATATCAAAACGTTGCAGTAGTAAAGTGGATATTTTTATAGCATTCTGATATCATATCAAGAGTTTGTTGGACATTATTTATAATCAGTGAATGTCAAAAGTATTTGCCACTCACTGATTAGCGCCGGCGCACACATTCGTGTGCATAGAGCAGGAATCCTTACAGATTCCTTTGAAGCGCTCAAAGCCGCGTGGCTCCTTCGATTAAAAATCGAAGGCAGTTGTGCTGCTGAACAC
>NZ_FOPH01000024.1 GCF_900113415.1 Oribacterium sp. WCC10
GGGGCAGACTGTAAATCTGTTGTCACTGACTTCGGTGGTTCGAATCCACCCCCATCCATTGGAAACTCTGTATGAGTTTCACAGTTGTATTTCAACTGAATGGGGTCTTAGCTCAGCTGGGAGAGCATCTGCCTTACAAGCAGGGGGTCACAGGTTCGAGCCCTGTAGGCCCCATTATCTTTTGAAAAGACAACATAATGGAATATCGCGGGATGGAGCAGTCTGGTAGCTCGTCGGGCTCATAACCCGAAGGTCGTTGGTTCAAATCCTTCTCCCGCAATTTAAAAGAACTTTGAGTATACTCAAAGTTCTTTTTTTAGGTGGATTTCTTAGTAAAATTTATTCTCCGTTGGTTGGCTTAGAGTGAAAAAACAATACATATGTTACCTCTTTCTTGACCTTGCAAGATGTTCATAAGGCAAAATAACCCTTCCGGCATAGAAACCACAGCCATCATTAATTTTGGAATTATCACAAGCGTTAAACATGTTTACATTGATTTTTGCAAGTTCAAGATTTCTTAGTTCAATTATACGGTTATAAGCTTCGTCAAAGTAAATACATTCGCCAACTGGGATAGTATTACGCTGAACAAGCGGGTTTTCCTGCTTTTTTTCATAGAAATAATGATTAGCTGTTCCAATTTCGGCGAAATCATCCATATCTTTTGTCCGTAGCTGAAGTTCTGTGAAGCTTCTGGAAATATTGTCATAAAAGGTTATATGAAGTGATCTGTAACCTGATGAACGGGGATTAGTGATGTAATCCCTATAATAAGGTATAACTGCAGGAGAAAGAAGAGGAGAAACATTTTCCTGCTTCATGCCTGAAAATTCTGCTGTGAAGCCGCGCTGTTCAAGGAATTCAGGAAGTACATTGGCTATTTCATATAGATAGGACAGCTCATCTTCAGTTATGTCATGGCCTTCAATCTGATTACTTTGAGGAAGGGATAAGACTATTCTGTAAGCAATAAGATCTCTAAAGCTGTTAACTTTTGCCTTTATAGATGAAATAGGCGGATAAGTATGATGCTGTCTGTAGTAATCATAGATAAACTGGACAATGTATCCGTTAAACTTCTTTTCGGCTCGCAAAAGTGATTTTATTCGACCTTTGAAATTAAATGATAAAAAAGGATACTTATCAGCCATATAAAGATAAAAATCCTGTATTCGCTGTGATTCTGAAGTGAGAAATTCATTATGTTCAAGAATTTCGGCAAATTCAATCAAAAAATTACAATGGGCGATATCTATCTGATTATGAGTGGAAATTGCGCTTTCTTTCAAATCCTGACTGTATTTTCTGAGTATTTCTATAACAGTGTATCCATCGTATAAATAATCGTTAAGCTTAATCATAATATTTGTTAAATTGTAAAAGGAAATTGTTATTACTATGGTATATATGTATTATAAATATAATGTGTGATAAATGAAAGGAACTTAATAAAATTAGTAATTGGACGATAATAAGAGGTGAGGGGCAAATACTTTTGACACTCACGTCATATTTTTATATTTACAACATATTAATGCATTTTATGCTATTTCTGTTTGATATTACCTACGGTTCACTTTTGTTCATGTTTTTTCAATTAATTGTATGTATATGAGAGAGATTACAGAAGAAAGAATTAATAAATTGAATACAATATTTGACTCTTATGAGATGGTTGCTGAGGGAACGGATGTATATGTCTGCGATATGCGATATGACTATTCCAGATGGGCAAGGACAGCTGTTGAGTTGTATGGACTTGAGAGTGAATATATGTATGCAGCCGATGATATATGGGAAGATCATATACATCCTGATGACAGAAAAATGTATCGTGACAGTATAAAGGAGTTATTTGAGAATGGATATGGTATGCACGATGTTCAATACAGGGCCAGAGACATATCGGGTCAGTATTATACCTGCACCTGCAGAGGTATTATTATTAAGGATGATAATGATGAGCCTGAGTATTTTGTAGGGATGATAAGAAATCATTCCATCAATGAAAGTGTAGATAATATCACCGGACTGAGAAATAAAAATGGCTTCTTTTACGATATAAACAGATATCTCAAAAGCCATATACCTATAAGGATAGTAATGTATGGATCGACCAATTACACCAGAATCAATGATTTGTTCGGTTATGATTTTGGAACGAGAATCTTTCAACATTGCATAAGGTATGTTCTTGATCATAATCAAAAAATCGGTGATTTATATAGACTTGATGGAATCAGAGTGGCTTTGATAAGCAGGACTGCGACTATAGAAGAACTTAGGGATAACTATGAGCATTATCAGAGTATACTGGAAAGGCCTTTCCTGTTTGAAGGTGAGCAGGTGATAATCAATATTAATGCCGGTGCCATAGCTGTAGATCGTTTTGATATTAATGCTGATACTGTATTATCATGTCTTACCCAGGCATATCAGGAATCTAAACATAATAATCAGGGTAAGTTCTGTTTCTTTGAGAATGGCGTAAACAAGAACGGCATTCATAAACTTGAAAGAATAAACCGGATAAGGAATTCTGTGGCTGAAGGATGTGATAATTTTGTTGTTTATTATCAGCCGGTTATTGATGCCAAGACCGGAAAACTGAGCGGGGCTGAAGCACTGATCAGATGGAAAGATGAAAGCGGAAATATCGTTATGCCAAATGACTTTATACCCGTTTTGGAGAATGATGCTCTTTTTCCGTCTCTTGGAGAATGGATTTTGAAGCATTCTATGGAAGAATGTCTGCCTGTTTTGAAAAAGTGTCCTCAGTTTATGCTTAATGTAAATCTGTCTTATGCACAGCTTCAGCAGTTGGATTTTGTGAATGTAGTAAAACGTGCTATAAAGGATACCGGATATCCTGCAGCCAATCTATGTCTTGAGATGACTGAAAGGTGCAGATTTATAGACATGGATCAGCTTAAAGTGATTACTTCAGGACTGGAACAGGAAGGTATAAAGATTGCATTAGATGATTTCGGTACAGGATTCTCATCGTTGGAGATACTTCAGAATCTTCATATAGATATCGTTAAGATAGACAGACAGTTTGTGAAGAATATCTCTGAGGATAGCAGGCAGATTGCTATAGTGAAAATAGTGAATGAGCTTGCTGAAGTCTATAACGCCATCACTTGTGCTGAGGGGGTTGAGACTGAGGAAATGCGGGATATTCTGAGAAACTGCGATGTACATACCATGCAGGGCTATCTCTATTCAAAACCTATTCCTTTTGAACAGTTTACAGAAAAGTTTGTAAAAAGCAATGAATGTATTTAGATAATTTGTATTTATAAAAATTCTCTATAAATTATATAAATGTGATATAATGATTTCGATAGAAAATATTTCAAGCTAAAGGAATCCTCAGATCCTGGTGATCTGGGGATTCCTTTGTATATATAGGTCTGATGGTGTTCTATGGGAGTCAAATTGAAACTATACGAAAACATCTTTAATATGATGTAAGGAACAATGGTACCAAAGCATGCATGTGTCTGAACGTTTATATGTGACTTTATGACCAACCCGAATACAAATAATGTAGTTGTATTACACAAAAAAAGGACTTAAGTTTGAGCGTTCGGTAGTTCAACTGCCTTCGATTTTAATCGAAGGAGCCAGGTGACTTTGGGTGCTTCAAAGGAATCTGTGAGGCTCCTTTCTCAACCAGGCACGAATGTGTGCGTTGGCACTAATCAGTGAGTGGCAGATACTTATGACATTCATATCATAGAATTCAATTGAAATAAAACTCTCATTTTGCAGGTTTATCCGGCAAGATGGGAGTTTTTGATATTTTGTTGTTGAACCCGGTTCAACTTATGCAATTAAAAGTCAGCCGGTTAAAGTATTTTCTCAGATAACAAAACGATATATTGAGGTGAATATTAAATGATTGTACTAGGGGAGGAACAGGATTATAATCAGCTTGTATTAACCATTATTTAATGATGTAAGGGTCAAAAGTACCAAATAACGTGCTTGTACGTTGATTTGAGACTTTATGACCCGCCTGAACACGAATAACGTAGTCGTTTTGCATAGCAAAAGGACCCAAGTTTGAGTGTTCAGCAGCACATCTGCCTTCGATTTTTAATCGAAGGAGCTACGCGGCTTTGAGCGCTTCAAAGGAATCTGTAAGGATTCCTGCTCATTGCACAAGAATTTGTGCGTTAGCGCTAATCAGTGAGTGGCAAATACTTTTGACACTCACGTCATTTAATAATTTTGGCTTATGTATCAATCTGTAAGAGGTTAACAATTACGGGGTGACACTGCGGCCGACGGGGGATCATTTATGGAAGGTTTACTGGCGTTTATCACAGCAGTCTGTGGCAGGATTCAGGTTGTATCTGATTTGTTTTGGGATTTTCCAACAAATTTCGGATGGTACTCTTCAATTCCAGTTATAGGCAATTTTTCATTGGCCATCATTTTACTTATCGGATCGGGAATTTATTTTACAGTTAACTTAAGATTCGTACAGTTGAGGAAATTCAGGTATGGAATCGAGGTGCTTAAGAACAGCAAGGCAAAGACCGGTATCACTCCGCTGGCTTCATTCTTTCTGTCAACAGCAATGCGAGTTGGTCCGGGTAATATCCTTGGTGTAACAGGTGCGGTTTCAGTCGGAGGTCCGGGGGCACTTCTCTGGATGTGGATTTCTGCATTTTTCGGAATGGCAACTGCATTTGTGGAGTCGACATTATCCCAGATTTTCAAAGAGAAGAAGGATGATGAGTATCTGGGAGGTATGGCTTTTTATGGAAGAAAGCTTCTTAAGAACTCAGCGATAGTCGGTGTGGTTCTTTCGATGATGTATATCATATATGCTATTCTCTGCTTCCCGGCTCAGGGCTTCAATACTGTATCGGCTATGGGACAGATCGCAAGCATCATAAGTGGTACAGAGCTTCCGACAACCCATGCGGTATATTGGGTGGGATTTGCATTGGTCATTCTTGCCACATGTATGGTTTCATTCGGTGGTACAAAGAAGATTTCCAGGGTAACAGATGTACTTGTTCCTGTTATGGCTATCGTATATGTATGTACTGTTGTGCTTCTTGTCGTGATGAACCTTGCAAGGATTCCATGGTTCTTCTATGCAATATTCACAGAGGCATTTAAGCCGGAAGCAGTATTCGGAGGTGCTTTCGGAACTGCACTTATGCAAGGTGTCAAGAGAGGACTTATGTCCAATGAGGCAGGTCAGGGTACCATCACCATGCCGGCAGCAGCTTCTGATGCTGCACATCCTTGCGATCAGGGTTGTGTTCAGGCTTTGGGAGTTTTTCTTGATACTATCGTTATTTGTACACTTACAGGTTTCGTGGTTATCATGGGACGTGTATGGCTTACAGAAAACGGTGCAGCATGGATGGAGCTGGGAAAACTGCCAAAGTATCTTGCGTCGGTTGCGGAGCTGACTCCGGGAACAGCGTTTAACAGTGTTGTAACACTTATGGTTTCATTGTGTTTTGGTTTGTTTGCATTTACATGTCTTCTCGGATTTATGTCATTTTCAGAGATATGCGCAAACAGAATCAGTAGAAACAAAGTGTTTATAAATGCCATCAGAGTTATCGATATTGCAGTTATCTGTTTTGGAATGCTCACATCTATAGTTGGTCTTGATCTTGGTGCACTTTGGGATCTTTCTGATTTTGCAAACATTCTTATCGCTTACTGCAATATCCCTCTTCTCTACATCGGATTCAAGTATGTAAAGAAGGCAGAAGCCCATTTTGAACTTAATGACGGCACACCGTTTACTTCAAAGGTTGTAGGTGTTGAAGTACCTGTATGGGATGAAAAGGCAAAAGAGAATGATGTTGCCGAATCTGCATAAGTATTGAGTGTTGTGAAGTTAATTCTGAGAGGCATAGATTTCAGATTGATATACACATCGTTATATATCAAGGAAAAGCCCTGTTCCGTTAAACCGGAACAGGGCTTTTGTTGTGATGATATTATGATGTAAGGGTCAAAAGTACCAAATCACGTGCTTGCACGTTGATTTGAGACTTTATGACCCGCCCGAACACGAATAACGTAGTCGTTTTGCATAGCAAAAGGACGTGAGTTATGAGTGTTCAGCAGCACAACTGCCTTCGATTTTTAATCGAAGGAGCCACGCGGCTTTGAGCGCTTCAAAGGAATCTGTAAGGATTCCTTCTCATTGCACACGAATGTGTGCGTGCTGCGCATCATCAGTGAGTGGCAAATACTTTTGACACTCACGTCATATTATTATGATGTAAGGGTCAAAAGTACCAGAGTGAGTGACAATTCTTTTGACATTAAAACCATCAGTGAACAGAGGTTAATAAGCGATGTTTTTGGGGAAGTCATCGTAAAACAGAGACATCTCAAAAGGCTTTCCGTGTATTCCAAGTTCATTCATGATATTTTTGTAGATTTCATCAATTCTTGCCTGGTCGATGAGCTTGTCATCATCTGTCATTTCCCATGGATATTCGGGCTGCCACAGCAGGCAGTCGTCAAAGCCTTCTTCCCCCACCATGCCAAGAAAACCGGTGGTTCCAAGTTCAACATTGAGAACAAGACCTACTATATAAGGGAAATAATCCATTCCGTGGTCAAAGATGATCATATCGTAGTCATCTGATCCTATTTTGTTTGCACGGTACAGACATCCAAGCATATCATCCATTTCGGATTCAGGATAGAGGCTTTGTACTATATCTCTGTGTTTGGTGATGAAACTGATGACATTTCCGCAGTTCAGATTGTTCAGCAGAATTCCATATCCGTATATGACACCTTTACCGAAATCACGTTTGTTGATTCCCATTTGTTCCTCCCGATCAATGATGATTCTTTAGTACGCATTTCTAATCCCTATATCGAACAAAAATTCATAAAATATTACTGTTGTGGATACTAAATAAAAATAAGATGATGCTCCTTGGGGGATGAATGCTGCCCGGTACGCACACATTAGTGTTCGGGCGGGTCATATAATGAGATATAAAAAGACCGGGCAAAAAGTATAATAATTATGCTTAAAAAGATAAGTTTGTATGTTTCTTACTGTGGTATAATTTTATCAAATACGCTTATTAAAGTATTAATGAGTATAGAAACCATAAGGAAAAAACGAAAATGAAATTTGCTTCACGTCTTGATCGGTTTGGCCAAGATATATTCACAATTCTTGACGAGAAAAGAATTGCTGTCGGACAATCAGGTAAAAAAATATACAATTTGAGTATAGGTACACCGGACTTTGAGACTCCGGATTATGTGAAAGAAGCATTAAAGAAAGCTGCAGATGAACCGGATGCATGGAAGTATCCGCTGCATGACCTGCCGGAATTGAAAGAGGCTCTTTGTTCATATTATAAAAGACGATTTGGAGTTGAGTTGGCCCATGACGAGATGATGAGTACTTCAGGAACTCAAACCGGACTGGGATATATATTTCTCACATGTTGTAATCCCGGAGATGTTGTACTTTTACCGGATCCCTGTTATCCCGGATTTGAGGCTGCAGCCTATTTAACAGACTGTTCCATAAACTACTATCCATTATTGGAAGAAAATGATTTTGTTCCGGAACTTGATTCAATAGATGACGACATTGCGAAGAAAGCAAAACTTATCATAGTGAACTTTCCCTCCAATCCGACAGGTGCAATTGCGGATGACAGTTTTTATGAAAAACTCATAACGTGGGCGAAAAAGAATGATGTTCTTGTTGTTTTTGATAATGCTTACACAGACATTGTTTTTGATGGAAATGAAGGAAAGAGCTTTTTATCCTATGAGGGAGCAAAGGATGTGGGAGTGGAGTGCTTCTCTTTGGCCAAATCTTTTAATGTTACCGGAGCAGGAATTTCATTCCTGACAGGGAGAAGAGATGTTATTGAAGCGGTACGACTGCTCCGTGAACATGTGAATTTTGGGATGTTTATACCTTTACAGCGGGCGGCGATAGCGGCACTTACCAAAGAGGATGGAGATCTGGAAAAGCAGTGTGCCATCTACGAAGAACGGAGAAATGTATTTTGTAAAGGCCTCAGAGATATCGGCTTGAAAATGACAGATGTCAGGGGCGGAATGTTCGTTTGGGTTCAAATCCCTGAGAGGTTTCATGACAGCATGGAATTCTGTTTTGAACTTCTGGAAAATGCAGGAGTTCTTTGTACCCCGGGCTCGGGTTTTGGCCCACATGGTGAAGGGTATGTTCGTTTTGCACTGGTTATGGATAAAGAGGAATTAAAAGGTGCTGTTGAAGCAATAAGAAGAAGTGGATTGATATAAGATTCCTTACGGAGGCGTAAATATTTTATGTCAAAGATTGTTTTATTTTTACTGAAAAATACAAGAGGCGGTGATGAAATGACTCGCCGTATAGAGTCGTTGGGTATTCAGGCAGAAGTGGTTTACGATGCGGATCCTGAAGAGACCATTGCTTCCTGCAGAGGGGCGGATGCAGTACTCACTGTACTTACACCATTTACACGTGAAATCATATCGTCACTTGATACTACTGTTAGAGCTATCATTGTTGCAGCTATGGGATTTGATCATATCGATGTTACAGCGGCAAAAGAACGAGGCATTGATGTGTACAATGTTCCTGATTATGCGGTTCAGGAGGTGGCAGTTCATCAAATATCGCTGATGCTTGCTTCATTGAGAAAGCTCAATATCTATGACAGGTTCATGCATGAAGGTAACTGGAGGTCACCTGACTATATCATAGGAGCTCCGGTACATCGCTTATCTACACTGACCTATGGTCTTTTAGGTTTTGGAAGGATATCAAGAGAAGTTGCAAAATACGCAATTGCATTTGGAATGCGTGTTATTGCTTACGATCCTTTTGTCGAAAAGATAGATATAGAAAAGAGCGGGGTGGTATGTGCGGATGACAGGAATGAAGTATTCAGATGCTCAGACATCATATCACCGAATGTGCCATTGTCAGATTCATCACGGTATTTGATAGATGAAAACGCTATTTTGCACATGAAGGATGGCGTTATCATAGTTAATACCGGACGCGGGGCGCTTATTCATGAACAGGCGCTTATCAAAGGATTACAAAGTGGGAAGGTCAGTGCTGCGGCGTTGGATGTTTTTGAAAAAGAACCGTTTTTTGATAAAACCAGTCCATTGATGAACATGGATAATGTTATTCTGACACCGCATATCGCATATCACAGCGATGAGTCGGAAAAGGAAGTTATGATGCGTGCAGTGGATGGTGCAATTGCTGTCACAAGGGTAGAGAAGCCTCTTGGGATATCAAAGGTGACAAAGTAAGTAAAAAAGGAGTAGTCCAATGACAGGAACAAAAAGGGAATCATTACTTACAAAATTCGTTGTATTCTTTGCCATATTTATTGTGGTGACTGTTATAAGCAGTGCTGTTGCCACGTATTCACTGCAGACAAAGCATTATCATGAACAGTATCAGGATCTTCTTGAGAAGGTAAACCGCAATATAGAGGATGAAATCAAGGAAAATCTTTCAGACTTCGTTTACCTTCAGAGCTGGTTTGATGAACATTACGATGAGCTTGAGATTCCTTTTAATTACCCTGACAGTGCTTACGATGCAAAGCAGAATTTTGACAGGGCATTCGTTCGTGAGTATCCCGGAAAGATGTTTGGAGAGGATGTTACCTTTGAAGGTCTGAATGATGAAGTGAAACTGCTCTATGCAAGATATCTGTACCTTTACTGGCTGACCACTTTTGATCGAATGATAAGGGACTATGACCTTGAATATGCATATTATATTTATCCGACAGGCGAAGATGATACAATGTGCTTCATGTTTGACGGACCTCGCGAGGAAGAGGTTGTTGACGGAAAATCACAGCTTCTTCTGGCCTATAAAGCTCATCAGGACCGTAGTATTCACTACAATATGTGGAAGACCTACGAGACAGGACAGACCACGGGAGAAATGGACGGGTATGATAATGAGTACGGACATGTCTATACTTATGCCACTCCACTTAATTATAACGGAAAGACCATAGGCGTTATCCTGACAGATGTAAGCTATGACTTTGTAAAGTCAAAGATACGAATGACAGTCCTTGGAATAGTAGGTATTTTTGTAGTAGTACTTGGGTTGTGTTCCGCCGGAATGATCACTTTTGTAAAACGTGGAATACTCGAGCGTATACTTGGACTTGAAAAACAGGTAGCAGATTATACCGAAACCAAGAATCCCGAGCTGGCACAGACTATAGCTTCAGAAAATCACATAAAAGATGAGATAGGCTCTCTTGCAGGCGGATTCTCCGGCATGATAACGGAACTTCATGAATACATGGACAATCTGACTGCCGTGACCAAGGAGAAGGAGAGAATAAGTGCGGAACTAAATGTAGCCACAGAAATTCAGGCATCCATGCTTCCACGTATATTCCCACCGTTCCCGGATAGAAAAGAGTTTTCATTGTTTGCTTCCATGGATCCGGCAAAGGAAGTCGGAGGAGATTTCTACGATTTCTTTATGGTTGATAATGATCACATTGCACTTGTAATGGCAGACGTATCAGGTAAGGGCATTCCTGCTGCCCTGTTTATGGCCATTTCAAAGGTATTGATCAAAGACAGCGCTCAGGAGCTGAAGGATCCTGCAGCGATTCTTGCGCACACAAACGAACAGCTCTGCGAAGAAAACGATGCAGAACTTTTTGTGACTGTATGGCTTGGAATAGTGGATTTGAAGACAGGTATCCTGACATTTGCCGATGCGGGACATGAATATCCTGTACTTATACATGCTGATGGAAGTCAGGAACTTATCAAGGCGGCTAAAAAGCGTCCACCTGTGGCTACACTTGAAGGTATCAAATATCAGAATAACGAGTTACAGCTTAAGACCGGGGATACGGTTTTCCTGTATACCGACGGTGTTCCTGAGGCTACGAATAAGGACAATGAGCTTTATGGTATGGAGCGCACGCAAAAGGCATTAACCGGACTGGAACACACAGATGTTAAGGAAATGCTGTCGCTGGTTCGTAAGGATGTGGATGCCTTCGTCGGTGATGCGGTTCAGTTTGATGACCTGACCATGCTTGCCTTCCGTTTGGAGGAATTGGAGTAATGCAACAGATTATTTCTGCCTGTCGCGAGAGAAATGCAACTATAGATACGATGATGTCAAAGGGAGATATGACTCTTATAGACTGGATAGAGGGCGAGAAGGATAAGCTTTTGTCCAACATGACACAGGAGACACTTGAAAAAAAGGATGATCTCATAGACCTTTTGGGTGAGTATATGGAAAACCATATCTCAAGGGAAGCGGCAGATAATGTGACAGAAGTTATGCAGAGGGGCATCCTTTTTACAGCTAACCATCTGGGCGGGCTATATTCGGCACAGTCATTTCAGGGGGATTTATGCTATATGCGACTCCTTAAAATGCTGGACAGAAACATTCCCTGTGTTCCGATGCTTTCCTTTGGACTGGTACCGTTAAACAGCTCTACCTTTGCAAGAGGGCTGATCACCTATACAAAAACAAGTGAAGCCGAGCATTTTCCCATATTTCCGAAGTCTCCTACAAATGCGGCAGCATCCCTGACTGAAAGTTATACTGCTGAAATGGCACGGAGAACCAGAGATAAAGCCATAAATGAAGTCCGGAGTTTTCTTGTCAGAAAACAGGTACGTGAGTTGATGGACAAGGTTTACCTTAGGAAAGATGTGCTGTCAAAAAAGCGTTATCCGGATCAGATACTGTTTCTCGGAGAAGGGATTTATAAACAGATTTCTCCTATGACCGGAGTAAACAGTTTCTATCATATGGAGGCAGAGACGGTTTTTGCAAAGCTTTTTCTAAATGAGTTTCAAAAAAAAGACGGACTTTTGAGACAGATTATGTGTGATTCAAAGTTCATTCAGATACTGAATGATACTGAAGATACAGAAGGACGGGCTTTTTCTTCGCTTCTTTTTCTTGGATGCGCCAACAAAAGATGCTTTAATATCAATCTTTTCCCTGATGGTTATCTTAGAGGAAAGGATGTAAAAGGTAACACTGTAGAGATACATGTGGATGAGGAGAGTCTGAAAGAGGCATTTACATCCATGCATATACTGCCTCACGTTTATCTCAGCTGGCTGATGTCCGGATTTTTCCGTGGGTTCAGCTGGTACGGAGGCATATTACAGTCACAGTATCTTCAGGTATGGCATAAGAAAACATGTGAAATGTTCCGCCTGGCCGGTTTAAAGAAGGAATCCGTAAAAAGAGAGAATTACGATTGTTCGGGTTATCTGAGCGGACCGATATACATGTTGTTTGATACAGGAGATGGTGCCGTAAATGCGGGACCGCTGGAGTGTATGGCTAAAAAACCGGCTCCGGAAGTGCTGGAACGACTGTTTACAGAAACAAAGATAAAAGACGCCCATGAAATGGGAATGTTTGAATTTTACAATGATTTATTGCTTCCGAATGAAAAAAAGGAGAGATGGTATGAAACGATCTCATATTATTGTAAACAGCATTATGAAGCTCATACACTTCAAAGTCTTTCTGTCTGAAATAGCATCTTTTGGGGGACAAATAAAGAAAACGGCCGGGAGGATAGTTTGTATCATTCTTTCTCTGATGCTTACATTTTCTTTCACAGGTTGCAGATCCCGGGATGTAGTCGAGGTGAATCTCGAAAAACAGGATCATGATTTTTTGCTGACTCC
Organism: Oribacterium sp. WCC10; assembly: GCF_900113415.1. Classification (GTDB taxonomy): domain Bacteria; phylum Bacillota; class Clostridia; order Lachnospirales; family Lachnospiraceae; genus Oribacterium. The sequence goes on from NZ_FOPH01000024.1 coordinate 12,724, forward strand.
ATGTAAAAAGGAAAATGGAGAGGCTTTCACCATTGCTTTCATGGACCTGGGACCTCCTATAGAAAGTTCTTATCTTTGTCTGAAAGGGCTTGCAGAGGGACTTCAGGATAGCGGTTATATCGATGCAGATGTACCGTTGTCTCTGGCACCTCAGGATTTCTTTGAGTACTATGATGTTTTGGTCAATTCTGATCTCGGCGGGTATATAAAATTCTGTGAAGAGCCATACATGATAGATGAGGGAGATAATAAGGATATTGCAAAAGAGCTGATTGAAAAAACAAATAACGGCACTATAGATGTGATTGTTGCCACCGGAACAGATCCGGGGTTGTTTTTAAAGGGACTGGATCTGCCTGTTCCTTTTTTGGTATGTCTTGCTACAGATCCGGTTGCATCAGGAATTATTGATTCGGCTGATGATACCGGAGATCCGGATATCTGGGCGCTGGTGGAACCGAATCCATATAAAAGACAGTTTGAGGGGTACTATCGGATGCTTGAATTCGATAAGATTTTACTGGTGACTGTCAACGGAATGGATACCATCACGGGCAATCCTCTGTATCGGGAGGCTGCAGATGAACTTGGCGTAAATATTCTGGAACTCAATTTTGAAGAATCAGATATGCATGCAAATGATTATGAGGATAAGATAGCAAACGGCATCAGGGATGCAAATCTGACGGGAATTGATGCTGCTCTGTTTGCCTATGGAACAATGGATGATGATAATGCTGATATGCTGTCTTCCATGCTGGCAAGGCGAGGAATACCTTCATTGGTTGGAGACGGTGACTCTATATGTGAAAATGGAGCGATGATGTGTCTTTCCTGTTTTGATTACGAAGGTTACGGTAACTATGCATCAATGGTGCTTTCCAACATTTTCCATGGAAGAAAAGCAGGGGAGCAGCCTTGCCGCTATACCAGTTCACCTCATGTGGTTCTGAATATGAATACAGCGGAGCAGACAGGATTTAAGTGTACCTTTGGTTTTTTGCAGGGTGTAGATAGGATTTACAGATAAGGAAACAACTATGAGGAATTTTTTTCGTCAATACATAGTACTGTTTCTGATCACTTTGATATCGGCAGCAGGTTTTTGTGCATTAAGTTATCTGACGGTGCTTCAGTTTTCCATTCAGAGTGAAGAACAGTACATCTCAACCTGTAACTCAGGTCTGATAAATGAAATAGAAACATCATTAACCTTTGGTAAAAAGCTATCGAACTATTATGGTCTTTCTCAGGTTCTATCCAAGGCACAGACTCTTTTGCCCGAAGGAACCATCCTTACCATGACAAGTTTTGATAATGGTGTTCTGGCAACTACCAAAGGTGAGGAACACTTTATAGTTTCTCTTGAAGATTACGGAACAGTTGAACAGACCATACATGATGACAATAATGCAGAGGTTGGAGTCCTTACCACCTATTATGACAAGCAGGCTGTAAAAAACAGAATAATACCTGTAATGAGAACGTCTGTGATAGTCAGTATTGCAATTATATTTGCGGCCTTTATCATCATTTTCCTGATAAGTATAAAGGTAAGTCTTGATTCCAATCGTGTAGCGGCGATACTGACAACAGTTATCATGCTGCAGGGTGCATTTCTGACAGTGAATTACTCCGATGCTTTCGAAGAAACTGCTAATCAGAGCATAAAAAGCGTAGCTTCCTATGTGAGTATGTCAGTCAACAATGTGCTGGATAAAGGAGTACATATCGATGAGATAGAAGGTCTGGATACATTCTTAAATAATGTAAAAAGAGAAAACACTTTTATAAAGGATATCAGAATTGAAAAACGAAGCACATTATCAGACTCGGAAACCTATGTTGTCGGCATCAATGAGACCCGGAATGATATGGTGATTGCTTTCGATGTATCTGAAGAAAATATCCGCATGATCATTATTCAGATGGTCCTTATGTTTGCTGCAACAAGTTTCCTTTCCATAATAGTGATGAAGGAATCGCTGACGCTTCATGATATGATCGCCTTCCGGCACAGTAAGGATTTCAATACGGAGACGAACGAACAGTTTGACATAATTGCGAAGTCAATCCGTTATGGAAACTACCTGACATTGACATTTGACTACATGTGTCTGTCATTTGCTGCTCTTCAGATAAAAGAATGGAACCGGGGATTTATGTCAATGCCTCCGGCCATGGCGGCTGCCCTGTCTATTTCCATATGTCAGATAGCGGATCTCATGGGTATGTTTGCCATGCCGTCTTTGGGAAAAAAGATAAAGGCACAGTACATCATGACTGTATCTTCGATACTTCTAATATTTGCTAATGCAAACTGTTTTTTCACTCATTCGGTTATGATCATAATTCTGATGAGATTTCTTTCGGGAGTAGGAGCGGCAGGGCTGAAACAGGTGAGAAATATGATTATTTCTCAGGGCTATGCCAATGAAAAACAGTTGAACCAGAATCTTCAGGCAAGTAATAACGGCATTATCGCAGGGCTTTTGTGCGGTATGGGTCTTGGTGGTGTCATAGCGGTAGGATTCGGATATCAGACAACATTTCTGGTGGCAGGGATCGGATACATAGTATACCTGATATTTGCAGCTTACTGCATTCCGTGGAAATTGTTGTCACAACGTAAGTCAGGATCAATGGCTGATGAGGAAGAAGGAAATCTTCTCATACGTATATTCTCTATATTCAGGTCGGTTTCTGTCTGGCGTACGATATTTATGATTGTGGTTCCGCAGTATTTCATGTTGATGATCATCGTATGCCTGATTCCGGGACGTATTCAGAGACTGGAACTGCCCGGCGTTGTGCTGACTTATTCCAATCTTCTGAATGGTGTTGTAGGTCTGTATGTCGGTGAGCGTCTGTACAAAGTATTTCAGCGAGTTATAAAAAGTAACCTTCGAATATATATCGTTATGCTTATAACCGGTGCAGGTACATTGTTTATGCTTGACATCCCTGTTTATCAGACATTCATCATCCTTCTGGCGGCATCTCTGGTCGGAATAGTCGATGGAGTCGGTTCTCCGGTGGCAACTGATCTTTTTATGGGTAATGCTTATGTAATGAAATATCTGAATGATACGGAAGTTCTGATGCTGTATTCAGTGATCGGAAGCGCAGTCATGGCTGTGGCTCCGTTTATGCTTGAGCTCTGTGAAAAGAGTATCCCGTGGATGTACGGAACAGGTCTGATACTCCTTGTATTTGTGGTACTGCTGCTTCCGAGCGTTGGAACACAGAAGGCGAAGAAATAGTGTTTTTGGAAATATCAAAGCTTCATGTCGCCTTCTTTTACCCAGCCTATCTTTGCAAGGTACATGTTGAATACAGGACAGAAAACTGCCGGAAGTATGAAGCATATAAGTATCATGCCGAGCCAGTCGAGGGAAGTGATTGCCGGTTTTACGCCGGAGGCGATGTCACTTAGCCATCCGGAATAAACACCGATCTGACCTACGAAACCGCATGTTCCCATACCGGAAGAGATAGGAGTTCCGTTCATCTGCATCTTGAAAATACAGGTTGCAAGGGGGCCGGTAATGGCTGAACAGAGTATAGGTGCGATCCAGATACGCGGGTTCTTTACGATATTGCCCATCTGAAGCATGGAAGTTCCTATGCCCTGAGATACAAGGCCTCCGAAGCCGTTTTCCTTAAAGCTCATAAATGCAAAACCCACCATCTGAGCGCAACAGCCTGCAACCGCAGCACCACCGGCGAGACCTGTGAGACTCAATGCTGCACAGATGGCAGCAGATGAAATAGGTAAGGTAAGTGCAATTCCAACGATGACGGATACAAGGATACCCATAAAGAAAGGCTGCTGACCTGTTGCCCACATGATAAGTGTTCCGGTCTTCATAGCAGCTTTTCCCAAAGCCGGAGCCCAAAGAGCAGACAGGAAAATACCTACTCCAATGGTAACGAGAGGAGTTATAAGAATATCAATTCTTGTTTCTTTGGAAACTGCTTTGCCGATTTCAGATGCAAAGATGGCTACAAAGAGAACCGCAAGAGGACCACCGGCACCACCCAGGGCATTGGAAGCAAAACCTACCGTGATGAGAGAAAACAGAACAAGTGGGGGACAGTGAAGTGCATAGCCGATAGCAACAGCCATAGCCGGGCCGCTCATAGCAGAAGCAAGATTTCCGACTGTATAGTCGATTCCTGCCACTGTGGCTACGGTTTCGGTAAGAAAAGGTATATGGAACTGTGCACCTACAGTGTTGATGATGGTTCCGATGAGAAGGGATGCAAATAGGCCCTGAGCCATGGCACCGAGTGCATCTATAAGATATCTTTTGACAGAAATCTCAATGTCTTTTCGCTTCAAAAATGCTTTAAACTTTTCCATAATTCTCCCCTTTTTTAAAATTAATTTATGGCATGTTTAAAAAATAACAACGAACATGATCCATTTTACACTATTACAGGAATATATAAAATATAAGAAAAGTGCATAAAATTTAATTTTGAACGAGCCGAATTTATTGCAATATTTTATAGAAAGTATTAAAATATATTATATAAAACGATAAATTGGTCGACAATTTATTAGAAGGAAAGGTTTGCAGTTGTACATGCAGACAGAACGTGAATTATAAAAAAGAGAGGGGGAATAGACATGGTAATTGACGAGACCAGAATCTACAAGAGCAATTCAGACGGAAAGCACGCAGCCGTTATCAGTGAAGAAGGCGGCATGATCACATTGATCACAGGCATGGCTAATATTTTCACTGTTACAGCTAAAGAATTGACATCAGCATTTACGCCGACTCATAACACATTTTCACTTGAAAATATGGATCTCTGGCAATTGCAGGTGCTTGACAGATAAGACGGTCACCTACGACGGGGGACCGTCTTATTTTTTTGCCGCAAAATCTGCCAAATATGCTATGATACAACGAAAAGTAAGATTCGAGGTTTTTCTGATGATTAAGATGATAGTAACTGATGTAGACGGTACGCTGGTCAAAGATGGAACTCATGATATAAATCCTGAGTATTTTGATGTTATCAAGAAACTCATAGAAAAAGGCATTAAGGTTGTTATAGCAAGCGGCAGATCCTATTCCAGCGCTTCACAACTGTTTGGTGAACTGGCAGATAAGCTTTACTTCATCTGCGATGGAGGAACCATGATAAGAACCAGTTATGAGATACTAAAGATTTATCCAATGGAAGAGGAACTCTGGAAGGGGATATACCGTTCAGCAAAGACACTGCCGGGAATTGACATTTGCATTTCTACAGAGAAAGGCGGTTATGCCGAGGACACTGACAGTCAGATGTATCATTGGCTGGTTGATTCATACAAGTTTAATATGTCGGGGATAAGAGATATAGATGAGATTACAGAGAATGTAGTCAAGATCTCAGTTTATCATCCTGAGGATTGTGAGGCGGTCTGTCGAGACAGCTTTATCCCTATGTGGAATGGTAAGGCAAAGCTTGCCTCTGCCGGAAGTGCCTGGATGGATTGTGTAAATAAAGATGCCGATAAGGGCACGGCACTTCAGTGGCTTCAGCAGTACCTTGGGGTTCAAAAGGAAGAAACTATGGCGTTTGGAGATAACATTAACGATATGGAGATGCTTCAGAATGCAGGACAGGGTTATGCTGTTGGAAATGCAAGAGAAGAATTGAAAAGTGTAGCAGATGAGGTGATCAAACCATATTGGGAGTATGGTGTTCTGGAAGTGATGAAAACTTTCATTCAGAGATGATGGCAATATAAAATAAAAATTATTTCCACATTGACTTGTTGTATGAAAATACGTACAATATAAACAAGTCAAGAAGATGTGGCGAGTGCTTCACAGATTCAAAGCGATTCGTGAGAGAAGAACGGTAGACGACATGGCGGGTGCTTCATGGAGTCGAGGTTCTTTTTTTTGTGCCATAAAAGTGTAATTATACGGAGTTATTATCCTTTTGGATTTCAATTATGTATTTTTTATTTGACCTGTGACGTGAGATGCCACAGGTTTTTATTATGTTGAAAGTTCAAATTGAGAACAGAAATACAGATTCATTGTTTTTTAAGTATTGAATAGTTATAGGGGCAATAATTGAACCGATAAAAATATAAGACAAGGAGGGTTTTATGTTTGAGGCAGTTAAAAGTGAGTTTATTCTGCATATTCCCGAAGCGACTTTGGATAATTATTTCACACCGGATGTTGTGGTACTTGTCATGAAGGTGGTTATTCTTGTCGCAGGTCTTTGCCTGATATTTTTAGGTTACAGATATGTTTTTACAATTGCTGCCATCCTTTTCGGTTGTCTTGCAGGATATATCGGGATTCGTTTTCTCGATGGAAGAATCACCCAGCCACCGCTTCTCATGTTCATGTTTGTGATGTTTGTATTTCTGATGGAATGCTTTTTATACGGTATTTATTCTCTGGGAGTGACTCTGTTAAGGGATTTCAGACTAAGCGGATTAGGAAAAAGTCTTCGGAAGAGATTGAAGTTTCTTAATACGGATACTCCGGTTAATGATGTGTTGGCTTACATATCCCCGTTTGTGGGAAGTGCGATTGTTTTTTATATGGTTAGTCAGTACATATACAGAAATATGATGGTTTGCGGAATTGTTTCTGTGGGACTCGCGATAACGGGATTTTTTTATCAGAAAAAGAAGAAACGGTTTAAAAGGGTATTCCATACCTATGATGATATATATTTTGATAGATAGATTTCAGGAGAATGCATATGCTTGATGTAAGCCGTAAAGAACTGAAATACATGATAGGGACGGATGAAGTTTACTACTTGCGTAAACGTATTGAAAGGCTGATGGAGGCAGATTCAAATAATGATCTTTACGGGTATACAGTCAGATCCCTATATTTTGATACCTGGAAAGACAATGATTATCAGGAAAAACTTGATGGGCTTAATAACAGAAAAAAGATACGTATGAGAATCTATAACGGTTCCCGGGATTATATAAAGCTTGAACTTAAAGCAAAAGAAGGTGATTTTCAGAGGAAGAGATCATTAAAGCTTAATGTTGATGAAGCAGAAAGAATGATTGACGAAGACTATACTTTTCTTCTTGAAAGACCTGAGGGATTCGCTCATGGGCTTTATACAATGATTTCAACCAAAGGGTATAGGCCGAAATGTATCGTTGAGTATGACAGAATTGCATATATGAATGAGTTCAATGATATAAGAGTGACCTTTGATATGCGGCTGAGGGCTCTGGAAGACCCGTACGAGTTCTTTTCCGGAAACATTGAGGCATACCCTGTGGCAGATTCCTCAGAGACTACTTTGGAGGTTAAGTATAACGGTTTCCTGTTTTCGTATATCAAGCATGCACTTGATCTTGTTGACAGGCCACGTATTTCCAATAGTAAGTATGTTAGGGCCAGAGCATTTTTGAGATAGTTTGAGGAGAAGTTTCATGAAGGAGTATTTATATAATGGACTTGTAGAGACCACCGGATCACTTACTATAAACGAAGTTATCCTGAATTTTGTGGCTGCCGGTATTCTAAGTGTGCTTATCTATATTTCCTACAGAATCTCACACTCAGGGGCAGTTTACAGCAGAAAGTTTAATGTATCTCTTGTGATGCTTACTTTTGTGACAACTCTTGTCATGAATGTTATAGGAAATAATATAGCACTTTCTCTTGGTATGGTCGGCGCACTTTCGATCGTAAGATTCAGAACAGCCATAAAGGATCCCAGAGATACGGCATATATATTCTGGTGCATAGCAGTAGGCATCACCTGCGGTGTATCGGATTATCTGATTGCCGGAATTGGTACATTTATAATATTCATTTTCCTCGTTATCTTTGGAGTGGTACGTGATAATGACAGAATAATGATAGTGATGAAAACCGATGTGGAAAAGATTGAAGAGATCGACAGGGCAATAGTCGGTTTCTTTAACGGTAAAGCCATAATGCGTGTTCAGAATGCCAATAAGGAAAAAGGACAGGCTGAACTTATATATGAAATCTCAGAGAATTATCTGAAGAAAAGAGAAAAAACAGAAGGGTCATTTGTTCCTAAATTTTCGGAGAAAGAAGGAGTCAGAAACATAAGTCTTGTAAGACAGGATGAGGAGATCAATCAGTAGCCGGAGGTATGATCTTGAAAGATAAGATATTAAGATATGAAAAAATATATCTTATAAGTATTTTTGCCGGTATATTGCTGTTTTTAGGATTGTTTTGTGTTATGAGAGGAAGATTAAGATTCTCTCAGCATCCCATGGGAACCTATAGTACACTTCAGCCGTGTGATATCACAGAGGATCCTCTCGAGTATATCGGGGAGGATTTTACTGTGATGGATGGATTTCATACCAATCTGCCTATAGTAATTCTGTCACTTGACACGGACCTTCCTGACTATAAAACATTTAAAGATTCTTCAGAGGTAGTATTCGAAGGAGTAGACCCATATACTACCGGACATATAAGCATTATAGATACGGGACTTGGAGACAATACCCTGGCTGATCCTGTTATTTATGACAGTATGATAAAGATAAAGATAAGAGGACATTCTTCATACAACTACGATAAGAAGCAGTACAAGATAAAAGCTTATCATGAGAATGGAAACGAAAATCAGACAGGTATTCTTGGTATGGGAGAAGGATCGGAATGGATCATTAACGGTAGTCTTGCGGATAAAAGCATGATGAGAAACTATCTCGCCTATAGAATAGCATCAGAGATTGACGGTAATAATATGGCTCCGGATTCAAGATATTGTGAAGTACTCATTCGAAAAGATGATAATCTTAAATATCAGGGAGTATTTCTCATTATGGAAAGTGTTAGCAGGGGGAAAGACAGGGTAAAAATCGATAAATATAATCCGAAGAAAAAGTATTCAAGTTATATAGTACGACGTGACAGAAAAACAAACTTTGATATCATGCTGGATACTTACGGAAGGCAAACAGGTATTGTCTTCACAGATGACATTGAAGATACAGTAAAAGAAAATGATAACTGGATAGGCTTAAAGTATCCGGGTAAAACGAATATTACAGATGAAACCATTGAATATATAACAAAGGATTTTTCAAAAACCGAGAAAGTTTTATATTCTAAAAATATCAATCTGTTCAGAACTTACGAAAAATATATTAATGTTGAATCTTTTGTTGATTATTTTTTGATCAATGAATTCTTTGGCAATTATGATGCGGGTGAGCATTCAACCTATATGCATAAGAATTCAGGTGATGTGTTATATATGGGACCGGTATGGGACTTTGATCAGGCTATGAATAATTATCTGGTTGAAGAATTGAAGGCAGAAGATCTTGCATTTGAGATGCAGCCGTTTTTTAAGGAACTATGTAATGATAAGAAGTTTGTTAGAAAACTTCAGAAGAGGTATGCAGAACTCAGGAAAAGATATCTGTCAGAAGATTATGTCTTTAATCTGATAGAAGAAACAGAAAATTATCTGAAGTGTGCTCAGGTTCGTGAATGGTACAGATGGGCAGCAGATTATCTTGATGATACAGGACTGAATCCTCACAACTACAACCTGAATGATATAGTTGTAGCCGGCGTAACACTTTCAAGATTTACCGATGAGTATTCGGATGAAATATATGTAATAAAGAAATATATACATGAGCATGGAAATATGATTCAGAGAGATCTGACCGGTATCCTTAACGGTGCAAAGTGGGATACGACTATAGGTGGTATCAGGGAGCTTATTTTTATAGCAATGATTACACTTGTACTTTTGCCATCCTATATCATCCAGAGAAAGGGTTAGGTATGCTGTTTTCAAGTATTCCGTTTATACTGTATTTTTTTCCGACAGTTCTTGTTGGTTACTATTTATTGTTCTTTTCCAGACTTCTGCAGAATGTGTGGCTGTTGTTCGCAAGTCTTCTTTTTTATGCATGGGGAGAGCCGGTATACGTTCTTCTTATGATTTCATCCATAATGGTAAACAGTATCGTGGCCATTGTCATAGGTGGAATGAAAAAAGGACAGGTGAGAAAGGCAGTATTCATCTTATCTGTGGTATTCAACATAGGAATGTTATTTGTTTTTAAGTACCTTGGTTTTGTATTGTCTTTTTTTGGAGAATGGGGTAATGCTCTGTATTCGAAGTTGAATATATCGCTTCCCATAGGCATCTCATTTTTTACGTTTCAGGCATTATCATATGTTGTAGATGTATACAGGGGAGAGGTTAGGCCGGAGAATCCATTTTATGTAGGACTTTATATTTCATTTTTTCCTCAGCTTATAGCAGGACCTATAGTTCAATACAACTATATAGCTGAACAGCTGAGGAACAGAAAAAGCAGTATAGATAAATTTTCATTGGGAATGTGCAGATTTGCAGCAGGATTTGGAAAAAAGATACTTTTGGCCAATACATTTGCTTCTCTGGCAGACCATGTGTTTTCCTGGTCACAGATAGGCAGCGATAAACTGGCGGTTCCGGCTACTCTGGCATGGTTTGGAAGTATAGCATATTCACTACAGATATACTTTGATTTTTCTGCTTATTCGGATATGGCTATCGGACTTGCTTTATGTTTCGGTTTCAAACTTAAAGAAAATTTCAATTATCCATATATTGCCACTTCTGTCACTGATTTTTGGAAAAGGTGGCATATATCGCTGACAGACTGGTTCAGAGACTATGTATATATTCCTCTTGGCGGAAACAGGAATGCCAATAAGGATCTGGTTGTCAGGAATCTCCTTGTAGTCTGGACACTTACGGGAATATGGCATGGTGCAAACTGGACATTTATTTTTTGGGGATTGTTCTATTTTATATTACAGTTGATTGAGAGGTTTTCTGACTTCGAAAAAAACTGCCACAATACTTTGATCAGGAGGACATATACACTTATTACAGTTAATTTCCTTTGGGTTTTATTCAGATCGGAAGATATTTATCAGGCAGGTCGGTTCTACTTGAATATGTTTGGAGTTAACAACAATGGTTTTCTAAGTGATACCGCCTTTATGCTTTTGAAAGAGAATATTTTTTTTATTCTGGCCGGGATATTGTTGTCGACACCGGTTGTGCCAATGTTTAACAAATGGATATATGAACATCAAAAGAGCAAAGTATCATATGTTTTTTCGTTTATATATCCCGTTACCATGATATGTATGATCATTTGTTGCATAAGTTATCTTATCATTGGAAGCTATAATCCGTTTATCTATTTTAATTTTTAGAGATTTGGAGGGGCTGAAGTGAATTATTTTTTCAGAAAAAGAGCATTTGCATTAATATTCACTCTGCTTATTATGATCTTCAGCGGGTATAACTTATATATAAATGGCGAAAATGTTTTTTCTGTTGTGAAAAACCAATATGAAAATCAGTCTGTCAGTACATCTGAAATAGAAGACAGTATGCTTGAAAACATTATTTACAAGAGAGGACTGGTTGAAGTATACGGTCTTACCCAAAAGATGTTATTAAAGAATGAATACAATGATTTTGATTATATTAAAGATGAAAAAGGATTTTTGAATTATGCCAGATTTTATTCAGAAGATACAAAAGATATATTTGATTATGCACTCAGAGTAAAGAGACTTCAGGATTATGTTTCTGAATATGGTACCAGGGTACTTTTTGTCATAACCCCATCAAAGTATATTAGAGGAACATCCAGATTTGAAATAGGAATGCCGATTAGCGATCCTGATCATGAAATAAATGAACTAATGGTTTATCTGAATCGTCTTGGAGTGAAAACTCTTAATATGGGAGAATACTTTCCGCTTGAAGACTTAAGTTATGAAGAGACATTTTTTAAAACAGATCATCATTGGACTGTGCCTGCGGCATTCAGGGCAACAGGAATTCTTGTAGAAGAGATAAAGAAAAAGTTTGGCGATGATCTTGATCCGACGGGATATTATACATCTACGGATGCGTATAGAGAAGAAACCTATTATGGTCATATGTTCGGAGCGCTTGGAAGAGATACGGGAATCATATATGCAGGACTTGATGATTTCACTGCGCTGTATCCAAAGTATGCCGGGAATTACATAAGAGAGTATACATATGGCAGTGGTAATATCTTTAGGAAAGAGGGATCTTTTGAGGAAACTTTTCTGGATAAATCTGTATTGGCAGATGATATAGATCTATATGAAGAATCTCAATATTCATTATATATCAATCAGGTTAGAGAAATTGAGAATATAGAGAATTTAGATAATGTTGACGGGAAAAATATTTTTATGATCAGAGATTCCTACTTCGGACCTGTCATTACATTTATGGCTCCTATGTGTAAAAGAATAGATGCAGTTTATGCCCTTATGCATGACAATGATCCCAACCTGTCAGTGTCAGATTATCTTAAGGATAGATATGACGAGGGGTATAGATATGATTACGTGATAATAGAAATATATCCATACAACATCGAAGATAATGCATTCAGGTACTTTAGAGTCGACTAGGGAAACATTGCCAAAATACAGCATTATCAGATGGGGATAATAAAAATGAACAGGTTTTTGAAGTGTTCATTTGGGAGACTGATATGTGGAAGGATAAGGTGCTTTTTTATCTGAATACTTTTTTTTCCATCGTATATATAATATGGCGAATATTTTTCACCATACCCTTTGGCTGCGGAATTATAGCAGTTTTATCCGGAATTTTTCTCCTTGTGGTTGAAGGACTTGGTATGGTGGAAGCTTTTATTCATTTCATGAACATGAGGTCTGCAAATCAGTATAGGCTCCCTGTGGTTCCGGAAGACAGATTTCCTCATGTAGATGTATTTATTGCAACCTATAGTGAGGAACCTGAGCTGCTTTATAAGACGATCAACGGATGTAAAAGGATGGAATATCCTGATAAAAGCAAGGTTCATATATATCTTTGCGATGATAACAGAAGACCGGCAATGGAGGAACTTGCAAGGAAAACAGGGATTAATTATCTGAAAAGACCTGATAACAGAGGAGCGAAGGCAGGAAATCTGAATAATGCTCTGAAACATTCTTCATCTCCGTATGTAGTGACGTTCGACGCAGACATGATACCACAAAGAAGATTTCTGATGTGTATCATGCCGTATTTTGTTGATGCAGAGATATGGAACGAAAAACGCAAGGATTCTGAGAAAATAAAGATGGGATTTGTACAATCACCTCAGAACTTCTATAATCCGGATTTGTTTCAGTTCAATCTTTTTTCGGAAGGCCGCATACCAAACGAACAGGACTACTTCTATAAGGATATACAGGTTGCAAGAACCAGAACCAACAGTGTTATATACGGTGGCTCCAATACAGTCATCTCAAGAGAAGCACTGGAAAAAGTAGGCGGCTTTTTTACTGATGCCATAACCGAAGATTTTGCCACGGGTATCCTCATACAGAAAGCAGGTTATGTGACATTGGGAATCTCAGATCCTTTGGCATCGGGGATGTCACCAACTGATCTTCCTAATCTTATACAGCAGAGAATCCGATGGGGAAGAGGTGTTATCTCCACAGGAAGAAAGATGCATCTGTATACTTCAAAAGATCTGTCTTTCGGACAAAAACTCAATTATTGGGCATCGGTATATTACTGGTATGCACCTGTAAAGAGACTGATTTATATCATGTCTCCGCTTATGTATGCTACATTTGGATTTACTATTTTCAAGTGTACATTACCTCAGGTACTTGCCTTTTGGCTGCCTATGTACGTAACTACGAGTCTGTCTCTCAGTAAACTGTCTGGAAATATCAGATCCACAAAGTGGACAGGTATTTATGAAACAATAATGTTTCCATTCATGATTTTGCCGATAATGCTTGAGACCTTTGGAATATCATTGAAGAAATTTAAGGTGACCAGGAAGGTGACAATCAGTGGTAAACAGCATTATGGATTGTATATGGTGCCGTTTATTATGCTCATATTTCTATCGCTTATTGGTGTGGTCAGATGTATTATGGTGATATTTGATGGCGGTAATATGGGACCGATAGTGGTTTTGTTCTGGATGATAATGAACATGTACTATATGATCATGGCGATAATGTTCATTGACGGAAGGGCAGCGTACAGGAAATCGGAACGAGTTCCACTTACTGTTCCTTGTACTTTTGTTATAGACGGTATGGAGAGAGAAGGGACAACGGTTGATGTTTCTGAAGAAGGCCTGGCTGCAAGATTTATAAGACCTTACTATCTTGAAGCGGGAAGGGAGATACCGGTACGTCTGAAATGGGAAATATATTCTGTTGATCTGATAGCAAAGCTTGTTTATGTAAAACAGCAGGGAGATACATGGATGTATTCCATGTCTATAACTGATTACAGGGATAGTTACGATGACTGGCTATGTATCATACATGACAGAATACCGCCGTTACCATCTACAATAAAAAAAGACAGCGGAAGTTTTGAAGATCTTAAACTAAATACAACAAAGAGACTTGCTACTCCGTTTTTTCAGAAAAGACTTTATCCAAGGATACTTTTGGATGAAGAAGCCAATGTGGTAGACGGTGAAATAGATAAAGTTCATGTGAAAGATTTCAATTATCTTTACTTCAACATATCAATTATAGAAGGACCAAAGAATCTTAAGATTGCTCTTTTGGATGATATTGTTTTTGATACGACATTTGAACATCAGATTCATGGAGCCGGTAGTTTGTACAGAGTAAATAATCTGGAAGAAATCATTCATGATGAAACTAAGTATTATGAACTTAGAGAGTATCTTGTTAAAACTAATATTAAAGCTCAAAAAGATGTGTCTCTGATTGCTCTTAATCATGAGAGGGAGCAGAGAGAGGCGCAGAAGGCTGAAAGAGTAGTATTTGACGAAACAAAACTTGTATGAGGTTGTATGAATTTGATGAAGTTCTCAAACGACAGGAGGATATATGAATAAGCGTTCGGCATCTTTGCTTATAGTTATTTTGTTCATTGTTGTACTGTCAGTGGGATATCTGATATTTGGCGGGAAGATAAAGAGAATATATGAGATGGAGCAGAATATGAAGTTTGTAAAATCTTTGGGAGCCGGAATAAATATCGGCAACGATTTGGATGTTTACAATATTCGTGGATATATAGAAAATCCATCCATCTATGATTATGAGACCGCATGGGGGAATCCTCCTGCCGAAAGAAATACATTTGCAGCAGTTAAAAGTTCAGGGTTTAACACAGTACGCTTGCCTGTTACCTGGAGTGAACATTTGGACAGCGACGGAAATATAGATGATGAATGGATGAAAAGAGTAAAAGAAGTTGTAGACACGGCTCTTTCCGAGAATCTTTTTGTTATTATAGATACACATCATGAAGCTTTCATTATTCCGACTTATGAGAAAGAAGCTGAGACAACAGAAAAGCTCGTGAAAATATGGAAACAGATTGCAGAGAATTTCAATGACTATGATGAGAGACTTATGTTTGAGGGAATGAATGAACCGAGACTCATCGGAAGCGACGAAGAGTGGACAGATGGCACGAAGGAATTGAGAACAGTTGTTAACCGTTTGAATTCTGCTTTTATAAAAACGGTAAGAGAGACAGGTGGGAATAATAAAAAACGGGTTTTGTTTATCTGCGCCTATGGGTCAAATTACAGAACTCATGCTCTTCAGGAACTTGAGATACCGGATGATACACATATAGCTGTTTCTGTACATGCATATCTTCCATATAAGTTTATCGATGCTTCACAAGGAAAGAACAAGTGGAAAGAGGATCAGGAGTCCTATACATCAAAGATTCTGGAATTGAAAGATACTATACAAAGATGCTTTCTCAGTAATAGAATTCCGGTTGTTATAACCGAGTTTGGATGTGAGGAAAAAGAGTCGGAAGAAGAAAGAATTAAATGGGCTGATTATTATCTCAGGCAGTTTTCGGAGATAGAAGTCCCGTGTATATGGTGGGATAACGGTGATGAATATGGAGTGTTTGACAGAAAGACCGGTGAGATAACACATGAGGAACTGGTTAACAGGTTGGTGAGATGATAAAAATTTTATTCAAGGCTTTGGGTTTATCCTTAATCTGTATGTTGCTTTTGACGTCCTGTGATGATGGAACCCCCGTAAGTGAAAACATCAGTGTCAGTGAAATAAATGCCGGTGTGACAGGATGGGATGTTTCAGATGATACATTAATTAAAGACGGAGATTATAAACCTGCTGCATTTACATGGTCAGGCGGATCCGGGAAGATAAACATAAGTTGTGACAATGTTTATATATCCGGTGGAGACGCCATTGCAACTCTTACATTTTCAAGCCCGAAGTATGAATATGTAAGGATCGGAGATGATAAGATTTACGGAGAACATACAGACAACAGTTCGATATTTCAGGTACCGGTTGACCTTGATAAGGAGATGGAACTTATCGGATGCACCACTGCCATGTCGACACCACATGAGATAAGTTATTCCGTATTTATTTCCGTTAAAGACGGTGAAACGGGTACAGGAATGACTGACGATGGCAGCAAGATAGACGCTAATGACAGTAGCACCGGGAATGATGCTAAAGATACTTCGGATCATTCGGCTACAGATGGAACGAATACGTTAAAAAAAACAGGTGATTCAGCCAAAAACATAACTGATGATTCATCAGAACTGAGAGGTCGAATAAAGGATGCATTAGCCCAAAATGAGGTGAATCTGTCAGCAGAGCCGCCGGTGATCGAAGGACTTCGATACAGTTATTCCATGGAACTTCGATATGCAAGGTGTTTTGCGGTTCACTATTATGATGGCGGTTATAAAGTGGTTTCTGTTATTGATGGGAATAATTATCTGATCGTTCCCGAAGGAAAATCTGTACCAGAGGGATGGACTGATGATGAAAATATTTCCGGCAGACAGACTGTCATAAGGCAGCCTTTATGTAATATTTATCTTGCAGCCACAAGTGCCATGTCACTTTTTGATGTTTTAGGTGATATCAGTAAAGTCAGATACACAGGTACGGATAAGTCAGGATGGTATATAGATGCACCGGTAAATGCGCTTTCCTCCGGAGAGATGACATTTGCAGGAAAGTACAGTGCTCCGGATTATGAGATGCTTATAGCGGGAGGATGCGATCTTGCAA
The DNA here is from genome assembly GCF_900113415.1 of Oribacterium sp. WCC10. Lineage (GTDB taxonomy): Bacteria > Bacillota > Clostridia > Lachnospirales > Lachnospiraceae > Oribacterium. The sequence goes on from NZ_FOPH01000024.1 coordinate 29,844, forward strand.
TTGAATCCACTATGATACTTCATTCACCGGAGGTCCGGGAACAATTGGAAACTCTTGGAGTTCCGGTGCTTACAGACTGGTCCAGCTACGAAACAAGTGCACCGGGACGAACCGAATGGGTAAAGCTGTATGGTGCGCTTATGGATAAGGACTCCGAGGCGGCAGATTTCTTTGAAAAAGAGATTACATTATCCGGTGGTGAACAGGGATTTCCCAAGACGGACAAAACCGTTGCTTTCTTCTACATCAATTCCGGAGGGCTTGCGGTTATCAGAGATTCCGAAGATTACATTTCAAAGCTTATCCGTATGGGGGGAGCAGACAACATTTTTGATTCTTCAAATACATCACTTACAGGCGGTGTTTCTTCGGATATATCCATGGAGGAGTTCTATGCGGCAGCTCACGATGCGGACTACATCATCTATAACGGAAGCATCGATACGTCAGTGAATTCAATTAAGGATCTTATCAGGAAGAGTGGTCTTATATCTGAGTTCAAGGCTGTAAAGGCAGGTAATGTTTACATAGTTGATAAAACATTTTATCAGTCAACAGACAGGATTTCGGAATTTGCAAGAGATGTGCATCTGATGCTGTATGGAGAGGAAGGGATGTCGTTCCTTAGGAAGATGGATTGAATTTATTGTTGACGCACGAATGACTTACCACTAAAGTGAAGTGGTAGTTTTCGTGCGTTTTTTATTAATGGAGACAGGACTTGATGAATAAGACCGGCTTTAAAACTGAAACAGCAAATGAAAGAACAGTAAGGTTCTTTGTCGTTTATGCGTTTCTTGCAGCAGCTTTAACCATGGTTTTAGTCCTTAATATTAATACCGGTAATGTCAGTATTCCGCTGACAGAACTTCTTCAGATTCTGAGCGGCAAGGGAAAAGAAAGTACGGCATACAGCATCATATGGATGATCAGACTTCCGAGGATTCTGGAGGCTCTGATACTTGGAGGTGCATTGGCGGTTTCCGGATTTTTACTTCAGACTTTTTTCGGGAATCCCATAGCGGGACCGTTTGTTCTGGGCATTTCTTCCGGAGCCAAATTTTCCGTGGCTTTGTATATGATATTTTTTATGAGCATATCCCGGAACATAACATCCTGGTCTATGATATTTGCAGCGTTCATCGGAGCGCTCATCTCGACCGGATTTATTCTTTTGGTTTCGACCAAAGTAAAAGATGCAGCAGGGCTGCTTGTTGCCGGCATCATGATAGGCTATATCTGTTCTGCGGCTACGGATTTTCTTATGACTTTTGCGGAAGACTCGGATATAGTCAATCTTCGTGGGTGGTCATTGGGAAGCTTTTCGGGAATGTCATGGAATAATGTTTACGTTTCGGCTATAGTGGTGGGAATCGTATTCGCTGTTACACTTATGATGTCGAAACCCATCGGAGCACTTCAGCTTGGTGAAAACTATGCCAAAAGTATGGGTGTAAATGTACGAATGTTCATGGTGGTTCTGATAGTTCTGTCAAGCATTCTTTCAGCAACCGTTACAGCATTTGCCGGCCCCATTTCCTTTGTTGGAATCGCTGTTCCGTTTCTTGTGAAGCAACTTTTCAGGAGTTCAAAGCCTTTGGTCGTGATTCCGGCTTCATTTCTTATGGGAGCGGTATTCTGCATGGCATGTGATCTCATAGCCCGATGTGCATTTGCACCGATAGAACTGAATATAAGTACTGTGACGAGTATATTTGGCGCCCCGATAGTGATTTTTATGCTGATGAACAGAAAGAAAAAATCCGCGTAGAATATCAATCTGTGAACGCTTAAGTTCATGATCGATGTCCTGCGCGGATTTCGTATTATCTATGGAAACACTGATTATCAGTATTTCCATAAAGATCATTCCTTGAATCTCAGTGTAAGCTTTGCAGCATTGACTGATAAAGTATTGATAATGTTGTCAACGTCACTGATGGCTTCAGAAAGCTTTCTGCCGCTTTTAACTTCGGCAACTATGATATTGGAGAGAATATCCATCATCATATTGTTGATATCATCCGGTGTGAATGAGATCTTTCCGTCTTTATCCACCCTTGCCTTCATCTGAAAAGCCTTACCATGAGGTATCAGTCCTCCCATGGGCTGAGGACCGGGGATCCCGCCAAGTCTCTCACGAAGGGCTTCTATGATGTGTCTGCCGAGAGGAGACTGCATATCAATCTCCTCGATGCTCTTGATGTCTATGGCATCAGAAAGATCGTTCTTGATCTTCTGTGCTTTCTTATCGAGCTCTGCTTTGGAATCATTGTATGCTTTGTCAAGCTGCTTAAGATCTCTATCGAACTCGGCTATCTTATCATTAGTGCACTTTACAACGGATTCGGTAAGTTTGTCATAAGTTGAAACAAGCGAATGATCGAGAATCTGGTCCTCGATATAGGTGATGAAGGTATCCATCACCTGAAACCTCTCATCCGGTGACTTGTTGAGAAGCACCAGCAGATCCTCATCTGTTTTTCCGATATAAGCAAAGTAGATTTTCTCATCGGAATCATACATATATAAAACATAATGGTCCTCATGACCATTTATTTTTTTCTTTATAACTTCCATAATTCAGTCTCCTCAAGCTTCAACATCTGTGGAAATACTGATTATACCAATAATTTCCGAACTGTCCAAGTTCCTTCTCAAACAAGTTTGATGCCCCGTGAAAATGCTTCGCATAATGCAAAGCAAAAGATTGCTCTCAATGTTATATTCGGCATATTTTGTTAAACAGATAAATGCTACATCCAATATAAAAATATTGCAAAGAGCAGAATACCGAAGATACAGACAGCAACTGTCGGTTTAAATGAAGTTTTATTGAATATGGCATGATGAATCATCAGTATAACCAGACTGAAAATAAATGCGAGAACTATAACCAACGCATATAAAGCAATAGTAGTATTCATATTTTATCCCAATATACCGATCCGTGCTCATAATTTATCGTACGGTCATATATCATAGCATAGATTTCAGAAAAAGTTACTTGTTTATGGAAACCTTTACCTTATGGTCATACCATTTTCCCTTTGTTCCGAGGATTGCAAGATCAAACTCTGAATCAAGTGAAGAAACCGGAATGTCAAAACCGTAAACTTCCTCTGTAGCTCCGTCAGAATATTTTACGGTATCGGTTGTTGGCTGAAGGAGTTCTGCGCCATCCTTTGCGGCATCCTCTGCGGTACCCACAAAGAGGTTTACTATATTCTTTGATACCAGTGAAACATGAATATTCATCTCACCGTCTTTGACTGTGAGTACACCTTTGCCATCATTTGCTTCGTTTACATGAAACATTCCGCTATCGGTTGTAAATGCCGCGTCATAGGTGCCATCTGATAATTCAGCAGCTGTTTCAGCTTTTTTACTGGTTGCTGTTTCTCCGGAAACAGAATCTATAGCGACACCGGCATGATCTACATATACGGCCTGAACTGCTTCGATACCGCCAAGACCGGAGATCTGTGTGTCTACTTCATCAAATGCTCCTGAAGCTGCGAACTGACTCTTCCAGGAATCTTCCTCATCACCTGCCATGTCATTATTGGCGTGATCACCGGCAACTACCATAAGAGGTCTGAGGATGACCTTTCTGAAACCTTTGGATTTTACTTTTTCAATGACATTTTCACAGGAAGTATCCGCAGGCTTTCCCTCAACTGTGCCGATGAAAACATTATCATAGCCCAGTTCAGACATCTGTGCCTGCATCTGGCTGTAGGTTACACTTGCGGCATGTGATGTACCGTGACCCATGAAAACAAATGCTGTGCTGTCATCTGAGGCCAGCTTTACATCCTGATAACCGGCAGTCTTTACGGCCTCTTCGGTTATGGCTTCTGCAACAGTCTTCTTGTCTTCATTAACAGAGTCGGCTGCTTCGCCAACTTCACCAAGGAGAGGTTCTGCAATGACAACACTTGTGAACTTGTCTCTATATGACTCTACAGTGTCCGAAAGCTCGTCATATTCAGCTCCGTGCATAAGGTGAGTAGGCTGAATGACAAGATTCTTAACTCCATTCTTCACAGCTCTTTCAAGTGCCTGCTCAACATTATCTATCTTCTCATCATCGCGGGCCTGGACATGGTTTATGATAATCTGGGCTGTAAATGCACGGCGTACCGACCAGTCAGGATAAGCCTTGATGAGAGCCTTTTCGATGCCGCCGATATCAGTGGCTCTTGAGTCATTAAATGAGGTTCCGAAGCTTACTACGAGAAGTTCGTTTTCACCTATATCGTCAGCATTTAAAGGATCATCTTTTGAAGCATCTCCCGTGTCACGTCCGAAATAGTCAGGATCGGCCTCTTCACCTGAAACCAGCTCTTTTTGAGCATCTGTGAGAGAATCCCATGCATCCTTTGCTTCTTTACACCGGGCGTCTGTATCCTCAGTCCACTGCTGAACATAGATGGCATCGATCAGTTCTGCAACATGATCTGCAGCTTCCTGATCACTCTGACCATCAGAGGTCTCTGTCTGGGCCTCTGTTGAAAGTTCTTCCTGTGCTGCCTGAGAAGAAGCTTCCGGAATTGCATTACTTCCGCATGCTGCAAAAGCTATAGATGTAAGAGCGGTGGCAAAAATTAAAGCAATTTTTCTCTTTTTCATAATTTTCCTCCAATATGAATGTTCTCTGGAATATAATAATGCAGGTTAATGTTCAGAAGTTATGAATCATGGTTTATAAAAATATCTGAGATCACATAGCCTTATAATTCAGGAACAATTTTCTCAGAATTATAACATGCATCCAATGGATTGCAAAAGCATATCATAGTTCTCATCACTAATATCGTAGAGCTCCTGCAATGTGGTTCTGTCAAGTATATCTTCGGGAGTCCCGGCTTTGTAAATGTTGTCGTCTTTAACGCATACTATGGTGTCAGATATAATCCTTGCAAGCTCAAATTCATGCAGAGACATTATAATGGAAATATTTTTCTCCGAAGCAAGTACACGGAGCATTTTCAGAAGGTCAAGTTTGTACTTTATGTCAAGATAGGATGTTGGCTCGTCCAGTATGAGTATTTCGGGAGTCTGTGCTATGGCCCTCGCCAGAAGTACGCGCTGCTTTTGTCCGTCACTGAGTTCCCGATAGTACTTATCCGCAAGTTTTGAAATATTGCAAAGGTTTACGGTTTCTTCTACTATCCGGTGATCTTCATCACTCAGGATACCCATATGTCCTGTAAAAGGATACCTGCCGGATTCGACAATATCTCTTGCGGTCATAAGTTCAGGATTTATACGATCCGTTAAAAGTATGGAAATCTTTTGTGCGAGCTCCCTGTAGGAGACCCGGGCAATATCTCTGCTGTCAATGTATACAGATCCGGAGACAGGTTCCAGCTGTTTTGAGATGGTTTTCAATATAGTGGATTTGCCGGCGCCGTTAGGCCCGATAAGAGTGACTATCTCGCCGGGTGTTACATTAAACGAAATATCCGTGAGAATAGTTTTTTCGCGGTATCCCACAGACAGTTTCTCAAGGTGTACTTTGGATTCGATTGATAAAAGCTGTTCAGTCATAAGTTTACAATCCTCATTGAATACATAGATAGTATATTGTATCTCAATTCAAATGAATCATAAAGAAATTATAAATAAAGATAAGTGATGTTAAAAATCCCGTAAAAGTATATAATCGAATGATATAAAGGGCAAAAGTCACAAATCAGGCGGATACGTAATGATTTGACACTTAATACCCGCCCGAATAGGAAGAGACATTTTGTAAGAGCTTAGATGGGGGGAGAGTTATGATTAATGCTGTTTTTAGAGACATACCTGACGAGATACTTGAACGATATGGCAAAGAGCCGTTCAGAGGCTCTCACTACAGAGACAATAAACCTTATAAAAAGGCAGAAGTTTCAGCTCATGGAATTGTAGATCCAAACAGAAAAAAGCTTGTATCATCCATAAAAGAAGCACTTCAGAAATGCGGAGCCCATGATGGAATGGTGTTTTCATTTCATCATCATTTCCGGGATGGTGACTATATCGTGAATATGGTCATGCAGACAGCTTATGAGATGGGACTTAAGGACCTGACGGTATGTGCAAGTTCTTTAGGTGCTGCTCACAGCGTGGTAGCTGACATTATAGAAAAGGGCATAGTTACGGGTATCCAGACTTCCGGAATTCGTGACCGCATAGGAGAAGCAGTGTCTTATGGAAAGCTCAAGACTCCTGCTATCATACGTTCTCATGGCGGCCGTGTCAGAGCCATCGAAGAGGGAGATGTGCATATAGATATTGCATTTATCGGAGCACCAACAGCGGATGAATACGGAAATCTGAGAGCTGTAGGCGGAAAGAGCGATTGCGGTGTACTTTCTTATTCTGTTGTTGATGCGAAGTATGCGGACTACACTGTTGCAATCACAGACACACTTGTGCCGTTTCCTAACTTCCCGCCATCTGTTTCCATGACAGATGTGGATTATGTCTGTGTAGTGGATGAGATAGGAAACCCGGGAAAGATAGCAAGTAATGTTATCAGAATGACTCAGGATGTGAGAGAACTGAAGATGGCAGAGGACTGTGCGAAGGTTATGGCTGCCACACCATATTTTAAGGATGGATTCTCTTTCCAGACGGGGGGAGGCGGAGCTTCCCTGGCGGTTACAAGATTCCTTGAGCCGCTTATGTCGGAGAGAGACATTAAGATGTCCTTCGCTATCGGGGGTATCACCAAGCCCATGTGTGATCTTCTGGAAAAGGGCTATATCAGGACTATAGTTGACGCACAGTGCTTTGATAAGACGGCCATCGAGTCCATAAAGAATAATCCGAGACATTATGAGATATCAACTTCAGAATATGCCAATCCGCTCAATAAGGGAGCATTTGTCAACAAGCTTGATTTTGTGATCCTGGGAGCCCTGGAGATAGATACCGCGTTTAATGTCAATGTAACAACCGGCTCAGATGGTGTACTTCGTGGGGCACCGGGAGGACATCCTGATACAGCAGCAGGCAGCAAATGTTCCATCATAGTAGCTCCGCTTATACGAGGACGTATACCGACAGTGGTTGAAAATGTGGTTAATGTTACCACACCGGGAGAAGCTGTTGATGTACTGGTTACGGACTATGGTGTTGCTATCAATCCGAGAAGACAGGATCTTATCGAGTATCTTTCAAAATCGGGGCTTCATATAGTGAAGATACAGGAACTTCTGGAGATTGCAACAGGCATTACAGGAAAGCCCGAGCCTATTCATTTTGAGGATGAGATAGTCGGAATCATCGAGAGTCGGGATGGAACTATCATGGATGTGGTGAGACGTGTTAAACCTCAGACTGAGATACACGAAATCATAGGTTAAGGCTGGGACTGAGATATGAGAATCAGTATAAAGTAATGACATTTACATCATAGTATGAGTCGCCCGACAAATGGGGCGCTAGAACCTTAAAAACCTAATACATTACCTTTTCTAAATAGTATAATAGAGATAGGATCTGTTGGAGGTATAGTTTATGTCATTTGCAACAAATTCATCTCAGCAAATCAGCTTGTTTGATTCTACTTCTAATTTAACCCAAAGAGAAGTAAAAATGCTTGAAAAATCATGGGCTAAATTTTTTTCTGAAAATATTTTTCCAGCTATAGATGAAGAGCCTTTCCGAGTATTGTACAGTGATCAGCCTTCACGCCGTAACACTCCGATTAACGTAATTATAGGTGCTCTTATTATAAAGGAGATGTTTCAG
>NZ_FOPH01000025.1 GCF_900113415.1 Oribacterium sp. WCC10
CACGCAAGACTCGCTTCCGATGCTGCGGCTTACAGCTTATCGGGCGGACGTTTGCAATCCGCTATATGAAGCGCCCTTAGCAGGGCGCACTGACAGGCACCTATGGTTGTTTACTGATTGTTTTTTATATATCCTCTGGTTTCAGGCAATGTCCTGCATCGCATTTTATGTATAGTCCGTATTGCCCGACTCTTGCCGTTAGTTCACACCTATGCTGAGGGCACCTGATATGTTTCACATACATATAATGATTTATATCATCCGGTGTAAGCAGTGAAGTCGTTTGACATTCCTTGCACCACAATATAGTTTTTCCGCTTTTTCCTCTGATCATTTTAAGATAATTCTTGCAAACCGGACATTTTTTGGTCTCTCCAATGAACGCCGCTAAACCTCCTGGTCCTTCAGGATCATTTGCAGAAAATTCAGGTCTGGGCAATAAGTTTGTTCTTCCACCCTCTGATTCTCTTGACTCTAAATCAGATAGTGACTTTATCATCTCAGATGTGTTATCACCATCTATTCTGCAAATAATAGAACATACAGTTAAATAACTACTGTTTCCATCTATGAATTTCCAGGGTGCCAATGGCACTCCATACCAGGTGATACTATCATCAATCATGATTATCGGAAAAGTAGCATTGTTTGTTCCCCATGAATACTTCTTCCAGTCAGCCGGTAAGGAAGCATAATCATTACATTTTATTAAAACCTGAATTCCCTGGTCTTTCTTCTCCTTTATCAATTCCAATATTGTAGATTGATACTCCGGGTCTATTTTCCCGGAGGGCATCGAAATAACTATTTTTTCATGAGCCCTTAAGAGGTCAGTCTCGAAGGCTTTCTTGTAGTCGCCTGTATTCACATAGAATTTCAAAAACTTATTCAACGATAGCTGAGAAACTAAATCCTCTAGCTTACTGGAATCTCTACTGTATTCGATCACATTCCCCTTATCATTTAAGTAAGATAGCAATCTGTACAATGTATGTGATGTATCCTTATAGTTATTATTCCAAAAAGTTGTATTTGCTACAGTTACAAGCTTACCTCTTGCTCTGGTCACAGCAACATTAATAAGTCGAAGGATCGAGTTAAAGTCTTTTCCCATTAACCACCCCGGTTTCTTAGAAGGATAACTTTCTACTGCATCAAATATTACAACATCGCTTTCAGAACCCTGAAACTGATGTACGGTCGCACATCTTATTTCTGTCGAATCATGCTTTCTGTAATCAAGTTCCATAGCCCTGACCAATCTGGTCTGTGCCGCATAAGGTGTGATGATACTTACTGTTTCAACATTAGCTTCTGATTTTACAGCTACAGCAAAAGATATCAGAGCGCTTAAAATATTGAATCTTGAATTATCTGCATTTTTTGATGCAGCACAATAACATTTTGAAAGATTGAGCAAATTTATAGCTTCGCCTCTAAATAACTCTGCAGCAACTATATCATTTCGACTATATGATGTTGATGAATGATCTTTCAGTAAATCGTTATAAACATAGTGACTTGCGAATGCAGCGATTTTTGGATGCATTCTTCTTTGTTCGTTTAACATCACAAGCCATGGATGAAAGAATGGCTTTCCATAGTGATTTATCCCAAGATAAGTAAAAATATCTTCACATAATACATCCTTTGCACTCGACTGAGTAATAGGCGCCAACTGCATAAAGTCACCTACACAAATGAAATGACTTTTTGCAAAGGTTGCAGCACAAACTACTTGAAGAACATATGCCATACTTACCTCATCGAACATAACCACGTCATATAGCTTATGTTCAAATACTTTATCTATTATAACTTTAGAGATAGTTGTGGCTACGATTGAGGCTTGATTTACATAATCAACTTCCTGTTCTCTAAGCTGACCTCTGATTTTATTAATTTCTTTTCTTATGGTCACAATTTCATTGGACCCAAGACCTTTTGTTCTTCTGATTTCAGCATACTCTGTCAATAAAGTATCCAATTTTTTCTTGAGTACCGGATTCTTCGTTGCAGTGTAGTAAAAAGAACTTACATACTGATTCTGACTCAGTTCTTCATCTCTTACGTAACCATATCTCAGAACCTTTCCATTTTCTAAGAATGTAATCTTCTTTTTCTGTCTTAACAGCTCATCTATTTTCTTTGCAACACCATCTACAGAAACATTACTATGGGATACTATAAGTACTTTTTTACCATCAATTAGAAATTTAATTGCAAGCTCTGACATAGTATGAGTTTTACCCGTTCCCGGAGGACCCCATACTATACACACAGGTTCAGATAATGCCTTCTTAATAACTGCATCCTGTCCCTTTGGAATCAATTCAATAGGTTTGTTTGATGCTAAGGCCGGACCTTGTTTAATCAGCGTTGAAGCCATGGAGTTCGGATTCAGGAAAATTCTTTTCCTCAATCTTTCTTCCAACCCTTCCAGAAGTTTCCAAGGTTCCACAGTGATGTAAGCATTTCCGATTCTATCCCCTATGTTAGATTCTAGTTGTACAATAATCTGGAAGTCTTCACACATCAAAACTGTACCTTTTGAATGATCTGAACTAACTTCAATTTTAATGGGAGCATCATCTGATATATGCAATTCTGTTTCCAAATCGAAAATGTAGGAATAAATACCTTTGACTTTTGATATTAACTTTCCATTTGTAACTTTGTACTTTCGTCCGCCTTCATGCATCAGATACATTTTTTCTGTCCGCAAGGCTTTTAGGTACTTTGAAAGTCCCGGAATTTCAATATCTCTCATACTGCTATCTTCGGACGATGGATAAGCATGGTCATTTATTAGCTCCACTCCGGAGCTGGTCATATTCAGGGATTTGTGATCTGAATCAGCTTTTATGCAATTAACGTAAGTCTGTTCATCTTCAGTAGACATAACCTGTATAGACACATCTACGAGCTTTCCCTTTTGTGAAATTGTGCTGTCCTCAAAAGAAAATGTTGTTACTATTTTATTCCCTTTATTTGACAGAAACGTCATAGATAGTTTTGATTTTTTCATCCATATATTTTTATTTTTAGGATAAATAGCTATGGATGCAGATTGAGGCATAGTAATTGAAGAGTTGAATAATCTAGGATTGTCCATATCTGATTCTTTGATTCCCAATTTATCAGTAACCGATGAATTCAAATATATTATTTTTTCATCTGTCTTTTCTTTATAGAAAAGCTTATACGAAATTTTAATATGGTCATCATATTCAAGATATTCCGGTAAAGCTAATTTAAAACAACACTGACTATATGACGGATTCATTTTATTTGCCTCTTTTCATACTATTCTTTCCCTAACATAGTCTGTATAAAGCACTTACAGCAAATAATATGATAGCAGTTTCCTTCTCTGAAGCCAATATTCAAAAAACTCCACATAATATGTTGTTTCCAACCACACTCACGAATCGTGGTTATACCGAAAAAATAGTTATACCGAATGCAAACGACAAACCCCTACTTTAAAGGATTCTTTCGAAAAATTTCGGTATAACTTTTTTAAACGCTGTTTCAAATTTATGATCTGAGTCTCAAGTACCAGAACTGTTTTCGGTATAATTTTTCGATTGATTTTTATCAAGATATGGTGCTGAGATTTCAATATCTTGGATAAAGCCTACACTATGATGTGATCTGCAGGAATAAAAGTTATACCGAAATGTGAAATGAAAATTGGACAGAGAATCAAAATTTGTTTCTAACCAAGTAAAAAGTTATACCAAAAAGACCATGGGAATTCCTTATTAATACAGAGGATTTTATAAGTGTTCGGTATAACTCAAAATTCGGTATAACCAATTTTGTACCGAATTCGGTACAATCGTGGCAAGCAGTGCCCATTGCCGTACAAATGGGCATTCGCTTGTTGAGGGGTAGCCCCCCAATCCCCCAGAACTGACCGCAAAGCGATCAGGCCAAATTCATGTTTTGCATTCGAGACTTCATGTATATTTCTTGAAAATAAAAAAGACGGGTGAACCGCATTTCATAAATGCCATCCACCCGTAAATTTATCTTACATGTTCTTGTGCTATATTCTTATCTATCTGATGTTGTTTTTCCTCTGTCTTCAGGAACCTGTCGATATCCTGTTTTGCTATCTTTATGTCCATCATTTCCTTCCTTGCTTCCTTATATTCACTGTACAGCTTCCGCTTTTCTTCAAGGACTTCCCTATACTGTTCTGATAGTTCTCTTACCTTCGGCAGTTTCTTGCCCTTGTATCTGTTGAAGGCTTCCTTTGAAGCCCTGTATAGGGTTATCTCTTCCCGGTGCGCCTCGAAAAAGTCTTTATCGTATCTTAAGTCACGGTATTCATCATAAATCTTCTTTGTCTTTGCAAAATTGATGATGTTCATTTTGAGAGCTGCTATATCATGAAGCTTATCTTCTTTTTCTTTTATGAGCTTTGACACAGCATCAAATCTTTCAGAAGTCTCGGCTGTTTTCTTCTCAAGTTCTTCATAGTCTCTTATACCATGTTCCTGAAGAAACAGAAGTGCTTTGGTGATCTGCTTGACATTATATATCTTTGCCCAGCGTTCATATCCCCTGCCTTTTCCTTCCTGCATCTTCTTATTGATGTCGATAAGAAGATCGAATCCTCTTGAAGACTGTTTTATCTTTTGTTGTTTCCTCTGGTTCTTCTCGGCTTCTTTTCCATATTCTTCAGAACAGATCTCATCCTCTCTTAGGATGCGTTTTCTTATATCTTCTTCCGTATACCCTTCCCCAAGAGAAGATAATCTTATGAATCTTTTCTGTCCCTTCCCTCTTACAGAAATATGTTTTCCATTTTTTATTTCATATCCGGATTCCTGTAATCGTTTCAGAAACTCATTAAGATTCTTTGTATCTTCCTGGAGAATCGTATCGATATGTTCTCTAAGTTCTTTTCTCAGAGATACCCTGTGATAAGAATTTCTGTTATCCCGTTCTGAAGGTCTTCGGGGTTTTATGACAGACAGCGCATGCTCAAGACACACTATATCACTGACTTTCTGCAGGACCAGAGCTATGAACCACGAATCCCTGAACTTCCTGTCACAATTAAGATTCGTGGAATTAAAGATTATATGGTTATGAATATGGGCCTTATCGGTATGAGTGGCAACTATAAATGCATGATTTCCTTTAGTGAAACGCATGGCTGTTTCATAACCGACAGCATTGGCCTCCTCAGGAGTGATCTCCCCGGGCTTAAAGGACTGACGTATCTGATATGCGATAATGTCTCCCTTCTGTTTTCGTCCGGTTATCCTGAGATACTCCTGCTTTGCAAGAAGAAACTCCTGATCCACGGTTTCCTTGTCACAGGCATATGAAGAAATGAGTTCTTCATTCTCAGTCTTTTCTCCGTTTTTTGCATAATCAGTTCTTGCTTTCAGGCACTGGGCTACGGTCTTTCCTTTGTTCTGATGCATGGCGATGAGTCTTGTAGTAGCTATCTGTGATCACCTCCTTCCTAAGGGTACTTGTAAGTCAGATAAGATATACTTGAGTCTCAATGTTTACTCATTACTTCTGCAGCTTACTAAGATTTTCAAGGATCTTTCGCATTTCAACCCATATTAACTTCTGCTGATTTTGTAATTCCCGGATATCCTTTTCATAGACAGAACCACACTCATTGGCTTTTCTGGCATACTGATTGAGATTATTGGAATTGATGCGAAGGAGGCGGATCATCTCCTTCACATCACTAAGATCTAGCTGGATAAGGCACCCATCTATAGCCATCTTCCGAAGGAATGCGCTCTTATTCCTGATCCCGCATTTCTTCATTTTTTCTTCGATGAGCTTGAGTTCCTGCTCTGTCAGTCTCGCTTCAAGGCGTTTCCTTTTTTCCATATTTAGTCTCCGTCACGGCATAATGATGGTCTCCGGATTTTCTTTGGCTCTCTGAAAAAACTCTTTATCTTTTCTTCATGCTCCCTGATCTTTGCTTTTACTGACTTCTGCTCTTCCTGAAGTTTTTCCTCTGATTCTTTCTTCGAACCATTGTTAATGATTCCATCGATGGAGTCATAATCATCCTCCAGGGTCATCTCTGCATTCTTTAAAGGATTGTTATCTACAGTATTCATGTTGTCCCCCTTATCTTTTCTTCTTATCAAAATCCAAAATAAAACCTGCCTGGCCATCATCTTTTGTGGTTAAAACAAGAGTCGTATCATAGGTCTTTCCTGTCCTTATGGATCTGCATTTTTTTAGTCTGCATCTGCCATCCTTGAGAAGTGATACAGCTATTTCCTTTGTCATCTTCTTTGAAAGAGAATCCAGGAACCTGTTGTCCTTCCACAGGGCAAACCTGCAGGATTTATTGCTGCAGAAAAATCCTTTTGGTTTTTCCAGAACATCAGAACCACAGCAGGGACATTTCCCAAGAGGCTTGTAATCAGGATCCATAAGTGCTACCGTATCCTCAACGATCTTGTAGGTGTCGATAAGTCCCGTTATCATGTCCTGAATCTCTTTCATGAATTCCAAAGATTCAAAGTTCTTTTTCTCTATGCCTAAAAGCTTCTGTTCCCAATCAGCTGTCATTATTGGAGACTGTATCATTTCCGGCATCACTGTGATCAATGCTATTCCCTTATGAGTCGGGACGAGATACTTGGTTTTCTTGTCTCCCTTTCTCTCGACGAATCCTATACGGACAAGCTTTTCAATGATCCCCGCCCTTGTAGCAGGTGTACCAAGTCCTTTTCTTTCTGCTTCATCAGGTGTCTCTTCTGCCCCGGCCCGTTCCATAGAAGATAGTAAAGAACTTTCTGTAAATCGTTTTTTCGGAGTGGTCATGCCTTCTTTTATTTTTGAGTCACTGATTGAAATCCTGTTTCCTTCAGATAAAAGATCCGGAGTATCTGTTATCAAATCCTTCAAACGTTTTTTGCAGGATTCGTTGTTTCCTGTTCCACTATTTCCTGTATTTGCATCCTCAGCGTCATCACTTCCAGAGTCAACTCCAAGGATACTTTTCTCAGCCTCTTTCCATCCCGGATTCGTGATCACTCTGGACTTTGCTGTAAATGTCTGTCCTCCGCAGGCAACACTCAGGTCATACTCCTTTATCTCTGCAGGATCTCCAAGGGCTGAAAGCAGTCTTGCTGCTATGATGTTTAAAATCTTTTGTTCTCTGTCATTGAGAGATGACAGATCAAGGTCAGAGACATTGACAGTAGGTATGATGGCATGGTGGTCACTTACCTTCTTACTGTTAAGCAATCTCTCTTCATGGGTTGTCTCATTTTTAGTAAATCCATATTTCTCTTCCATTCTGAGGGCTAGTTCTCTAGTACTTTCTCCCATATCATCTGTAAGATACCTGCTGTCTGTCCTCGGATAGGTCACGAGTTTTTTCTCATAAAGACTCTGGGTATAGTCAAGTGTCTCCTGTGCCGTGAAACCATAATACTTATTGGCATCCCTCTGCAGAGATGTAAGGTCATAAAGAAGCGGCGGTTTCTCTGTCTTGATAGTCTCTTTCATGTTCGTAATCACTGCATTACCATCCGCTGTTACTTCTGAAAGGATCCTCTCTGCTTCAGCCTTATCCTGTATCCTCTCACTGCTGAGAGGTATGCCAAGGACATCAATCTCTACAGTATAGAATGACTCCGGTCTGAACTTATTTATTTCTGCTTCTCTATTAACTATCATCCCAAGGGTCGGAGTCATAACTCTTCCCACATTAAGTGGCTGTCCGTAAAGTGTCGAAAAAAGCCGGGTAGCGTTGATTCCAACCAGCCAGTCGGAACGCTCTCGGCATAATGCTGCTTCATACAAAGCATCGTATTCACTTGATGGTCTTAGGTTCTTGAAACCTTCCCTTATGGCTGTGTCTTCCATAGATGATATCCAGAGTCTCTCAAATGGCTTTTTACACATTGCCTGATGATAGACCAGCCTGAAGATAAGTTCTCCTTCTCGTCCTGCATCTGTCGCTTCTATCAGACTTATAACATCATTACGGTCCATTAGTTCTTTAAGGATACGGAACTGCTTACGGGTGCTCTCTGTCACATCGTATCTGAATGGACTTGGAAATATCGGCAGGTCCTCCTTTCTCCATTTTTCATACTTTGGATCATATTCCTGAGGCTGTGCAAGCTCTATGAGATGCCCGAAGCACCAGCTGACTATATAGCCATTTCCTTCAAGGTATCCATCTTTTCTGTGTGTCGCACCGATTACATCAGCGATGGATTTCGCCACCGAAGGTTTTTCACATATCACTAATTTAAGGCTCATAAAGATTCCTCCATTCTTTGTGCTTTATTTTTAGCTTTAGCTTTTGTCCTTGAATTTTTCTTAGCTGTTCTGTCCTGTTCCTTTTTTTCCGCTTTCTTTTCAAGCCTTTTCATGACGGACTCTTTCTTTTGTCCTGCTTCCTTCTCAGTATTCGGGACATCATTACCGTCAAGGCTTTGAACGTTATCATGAGTCTGATCTTTTTCGACCATCAATTCCTTAGCCTTTTCTTCTATAGCAGTTATCATCTCTGATGCCGCTGTCCTTATTGTGTTCAGTGATTCCTTAAGTTCCGGCATCTCTTTTCCATGGGACCATCCGGCAACATAAGCAAAACTGTAGTCAGATGTATCTATGCCGAAGTGCTGACAGACTGTATATGCCACGGACTCTGCCTCAACCTCTTTGCTTGGTCTTGACTGCTCGCCATCCGGCCTTTCCTTCTGCGCCTCCAGGTTATGAAGCTTAGCATGGGCCATCTCATGTATAGCGGTCTTTACATTCTGGACTTCGCTCATTCCTTCCTGGATTGCTATACGGTTTTCTGCAGTATGGAAATAGCCTTTTGCTTCTCCCTGTATATCTTCAAATCCTATGGGAACGGGGCTTGCTTCTCTGATTGCTTCAAAGAGTCTTGCATAACCTTCAACACTTCCCGTAAGCTCCGAAACGCCGAAGGTGGGTAATGGTTCACCTTCCGTCTGTGAAAGGTCAAAGGTGCTCACAGGTTTAAATGCTGTGACATTGATCTCAACAGTCTCCCTTACCGGCTCACCGTCCTTATCGAGTATCTCTTTTCCCTTGTCATCAAGTTTGTTCTGGAGCCGCTCCAGCTTATATGGTGCCGGAGCAAGTATCCTTATTCCCTTTTCGCCTTTCTTCACATATCGTCCCATCTGTTTCCATCCGGTGTATGACTGGCATAGTGTCGCATCCGGTTTCTGCATCATGATAAGGATGTTATTGTTAATGCTGTAATGCGGGAACTTTGCCATGGTATCCAGGAATTTCTGATACTTCTCACTCTGAAATATCTCAGACACGCCTTTCTCTAGGCGGTCTGTTATCTCCTTCATTTCCTGTTTTCGTTCTTCCGCTGCTGTCCTTGGATCAAAATTAGTTTGATGTTCAGCCACTTCACTTTCCTCCCATATCTTCAGGAACGGTGATCATCGCATTCTGTCCTTTAAGTTCCTTAAGTTTTTTCAGGATTGATTTAGGAGTTGATCTCATTTCTTTTTTATCTTTCTTCTTAAGTCCTTCTGCGTAAGCCATGTACCTTGATTTTCTTGCCATATATGCCTCCATTTGTTAAAAAGGAGCGGCATCGCTGCCGCTCCATGTCAGTTTGTTTTCTTATCCGTATTTTTACTCATTTTTTATAGGTCGCTTTGAGTAAATAAATAGTTACTTTGTGTCAATTAACTGATTCATCCATAGTATCTTCTTTATTTCCGGTCCTGTCTTCATTCTGAATTGTGTCGAGATAATCTTCCTCATCATCCTTATCCTGTTCACTGTAGTCTATATCCGGATCAGCCTTTGACTTGGTAGGTTTCTTTACCTGGATCTTTTTATAGAGATATAGTCCTATTCCTCCTAACACACCTGCTAAGATAAGTAACAGTACGGCAGGATTAGGTGGCTGAAGTCCCTTTTTCACAGGTTTCTCCTCTTCTGCCGGAGTTTCTGTTTCAGGCTCCGTTTCCTGTTCGGCTGCAAGCCTCTCTTCTTCCTTTTTTGCAAGTTCTTCCTCATATGCCTTCTTCTCATCATCGTCAAGAAGTTTCAGAAGATCCGCTTCATCTACCAGGTTGAGGAAATGTACGGTCTCATTTCCGCTATCATCACGATCTATGATGAGATAAAAATAATTGCCGTTCTTTGTAGTCATGGTTATAAACTGTTTTCCTGTTTTATCAGGGCTCCCATAATCATCAACAAGATTCATGTTCCCGTCCGGTGTCAGAGGTCCCATAGTCTCCTGAGGTTCAGTTTCTTCCAGGGTCTCTTCAGGTTCATCTACTCCCTGACATAAAGTGATGTCTTTACTGCATACAGGGCAGTTTTCATTTACCTTTCCATCCTTACATCTCTCTGTGCAGATACATTCAGCCTCAGGTCCTGTCTGCGCTAATGCTTTATCTGACATCGTTAAAACCAGTATTCCAAGTATCATGGCTGTAGCTGCCATGATCTTTATTTTGATTAGTTTCATCCTTTATATCCTCCATATCCTTCCTCATAGGAAGTGTCATATGCTGAGCTGTTCAGAACATCCAGGTAATCTGATTCATCTTCGGAATTGTTTTCATCTGAAGAATTATTTTTGTCATCTTCTGTATTTTCTGCAGAGCCATCGTTCTCATCATTTAGACCATTCAATTCCTCATCGTTCACTGTGTCTTTTACCTCATCCGTACTTTGACTCAACTTTTTATCTTTGCCAGATCCGGCGCTTTCAGATTCGTCATCTTCATCAGTTTCCTCATCTTCTTTTTCTTTGTTTACAGATATCACACCAGATAACTGCCCGGACTTCACAGCAGCAAGTACCTTTGCGAGGTCCTCCGGTGTAAGGTTCAGTGCCCCGACATCAGATAGTATCTGGCTTGCTTCACATTCCTTTAGTTTTTCTCTTGCCAGTCTCAGTTTTTCCTGAGCATCCTGAAAACGTTTCTCGCAGCGTCTTACTTCTTCACGTAATCTTTCAAGTTTTTCGTACATGTTTCCTCCTTCTTAAACTACCGCAAATAAGTACATCCCTATTTTCCGTGAGACCACCTAAAAGCGGATATAAAAAGACCGTCAGGTTTCCCCAACGGCCTATCCGACGATTCTTCCGTATGTCATGAAATGCTTCGTCCAATAATCTGTATTTACGGATGCGTATTGTATGGGCTTCCCACAATGTATCATCATCCCGTCTCCCACATAGATACCTACATGACTGGCACCCTTTGTGTTGTAGGTCCCCTGAAAGAAAATGAGATCCCCAGGCTTAGCCTCTGCCTTTGAGATCCTGGTGCAGTGACCGAGAAGCCCGTTTGCAGTCTCACGGCCTACATTCCATCCGTTCCCGGAATGATTTATGACCCAGCTTACGAATCCGGAACAGTCAAAGCTGGTGCTTGGACTGGAACCTCCCCATACATACGGGTATCCGAGATATTTCTCTGCTTCATTTATCATCCTTGCAAACTTTGTATCCGTAAGAGCCTCCGGCGGCACTTCATAACCTTCATAGTCTCCTATGACCTGTGCTGCATACGGGTCAGAAGCAAATAATGTTCCTTTGTTTCCCAATGTCTCAACCAGAAGATCGTACCTTGCCTTCTGATCATCATTAAGCCCCATCTCAGTAATTATTGAATCCATGGAAGCACTTGTGAGCTTCACCTTCAGGATATGGTACTCATACTCCACTTCCACATCATAGTAATCTGTAGAAGTCGAACCATCAGGTTCCGTCACGGTATGACTGTGGGTCTCTGTTCTTGTACGTATCTCCGTGACAGATTCTGTGGTAAGTGAATACTGTTTTTCAAATATCTCATTCAGACTCTCCTGCGACCTTTCCTCCGTATAGTCCTCATGAAGCACTGTGAGAAGCGCTGCAAGCTCATAAGGATTATGGTAGATGGTGTCAAGCTCGTATTTGTACTCATCATAATCAGGGTATTCCGTTTCAATGTTATCGATCCGGCTCTGTAGGACCGCCTCCTTTTCTTTGTAGCTGTTGTCTACCGCCAGTATCTCAGGATCATCTGCAGTGAAAGATGATTCAAGAGTGGTGCTTCCAAGAGAATTCACGAATACGCCACCGCTTGAAGTTATGCCAATGATTAGTGCCAGCACAACAAGGACCAGTACTATAGAAATGAGCACTCCGGGATGTTCCTCTATGGATTCCTTAATGAATTCCATGAGCTTTCCGCTTAAGTCTTCTGCCTTATCAACGAACCTCCTCGTCAGACTTCCGAAACTGTTGGCAGATTCCTTTCTTGCCCTTTCAAAAGCCGCTTTCTGATATTCCTTTTTCATGAGCATCTTCTGCTGTGTTTTCAGGCTTTCTCCTGCTGTGGCTTTCTTCCCGGTGTTCATGTTAAGGTCTCTTTTGTCACTGGCAAGTTTCCCTCCATAACCGGAATAGGCTGTATTGTCTCTTCGGGCAGATGGCCCTCCTGTTAGTCCGGATAAGCTTCCTCCGCTTTCGGCAGATGCGTCTGCCAAATTGTCTCCTTCACCATCCCCAGTCCAATCAGTCCAGTTCTTGCCCTGGCATCCATCATATCCTCCGAACCCGGATGATTTATATTCCCTTTTAAGCCTTTCGGAATACTGATGGTCATCCAACAGTTCATCTGCACTCAGAAGAGCATTTGAAGTATCATTAACTGCCTCGACACCGACATTCTCATCTTCATTTGCCTTATCGATTTCTTTCTGAAGAGCCTCTCTCGCAGCGAACTCACGTCTTATGGCGCGTCTTCCCTGAAGCTGCTTTTGCTCTTCCATCATTATCTCTTCTGTTGTACGTGTCATATCTGCTCTTCCGAACCTGAGCTTTTTCCTGACAGCCCTTCTCGCTGATGCTTCATTCATCAGCTTGTCTCCCGGAGCTCTTGGATTCTGCTCAAGATGATACTTTTTATCGTGAACGACATTTTCCGGAGATTCCTCTGATGTATTTATTTTCTTAATTTCCATCTCTATACTCTCTTTCAGGATCTTATGTGTTTTATTACTGGATCTTATGTGCCGCATTTTAGTGTCAACTACATTAGGTGGCCGGAATTGCTATAAATACCTTTCTTAATTCATAAACAATCCGGCTCCTTTGATGTGTTTCTGGCTTCAGAAATCTTCTTTTCATTAAGCTCGTTTACATCAGCATTAGGCAGAGATGAATCGCGTTCAGCTTGTGCCGCTTCCTGTAATTCTGCAGCTCTAACATCAGCTTCATGACGTTCCTCAAGACGGGTGGTCATGATGTCATAGAGTTCAAGATCCTTCGGGAATCTGTCAACAAAGGGCAGGATGACATTGCCATAAAACAGTAGCCCCTCGCCTTCACCCGAATGAGTCACATAGGATATCTGATGGGGACTTATGTTAAGCTGTTTCGCAAGTATGGATCTGTCACCTACCGCCTGATTCAGCATGTAAATGAAATCCGAATTTTCAAAGATATTCTCTACTTCCTTTGATGCTAGAAGATCTTTAACGTTCTGGGTTATTCCTGTCGGTATTCCGCCCCATTTTCTAAATCTCTTCCATATCTCAACTGTGTAGGCTGCTGTCTGCTCTTCCCTTAAAAGAAGATGCATCTCATCCATGTAGTACCTGGTGGATCTTCCACGGTTTCTGTTCTCTGTGACCCTGCCCCAGACCTGATCCTGAACCACAAGCATTCCGATCTTCTTTAGCTGTTTACCAAGGTCTTTGATGTCGTAACACACAAGACGATTGTTAATGTTCACATTAGTCCTGTGGTTAAAGACATTGAGGGAACCTGTTACATAGATCTCAAGTGCAGTAGCCACTACCTTTGCCTCAGGCTCGTCCTGCTCCAGAAGTGCTTTGTAAAGGTCTTCCAGTATCGGCATGTTATCCTTGCCGGGGTTCTCAAAATACCGCTGATAAATCTTATGAATGCATCGGTCGATGACTGTCTTCTCGACAGGCTTCAGTCCCTCCTTTCCTCCGACTATCAGCTCACAAAGAGAAAGGATGAAATCCGCCTTTAATGCCGTAGGATTGTCATCATCTGAATAATTCATGTTGATGTCCATGGGATTAATGAACTGGTCTGATGTAGGACTGATCTTTATGACCTGGCCTCCGAACCTGCTGACAAGAGGCGAATACTCTGACTCAGGATCAGAGATGATAACATCATCATCTGTAACGAGGAAAGCATTGGCTATCTCCCTCTTCGCTGCGAAAGATTTTCCGGATCCCGGTGTTCCAAGTATGAGTCCGTTCGGGTTCTTCAGCTTCTTTCTGTCCACCATGATCAGGTTGTTGGAAAGAGCATTTAATCCGTAGTAAAGTGACTGTGCCCCTCCCTGGAACAGTTCCTGTGTGGTGAAAGGTACAAAGATCGCCGTACTGCTTGTGGTCATCCCTCTCTTAATGTCTATGAGATTGTTTGCCAGTGGCAGGGTGCTCATGAGTCCCTGTTCCTGCTGGAAATCAAGACGGATTAGGTTACAGTTGTGCTTCTGTGCGATACCGCTGGTCTGAAAGACATTGTTCTCAAGTTCCTGCAAAGTACGCCCTGTGTTAAGGACCAGGAACGTGAGAAGGAACATTCTCTCATTCTGATTCTGTAGTTCCTTTAACAGAGCCTTTGCATCATTTCCGTATGTGGCAAGATCTGATGGAATGATATCCATGTCATATCCTGAACGTACAGCTTTTTTCTGTTCCTCGATCTTGCTCCGGTCCAGTTCTGTGATGGTATGCTTTATGGTCTTTATAGCCTCATTCTGATCCACGGACTGTATGTGCATGGTGACTATCTGGCTTGATTCCATGGAAAGGAAGTCTGCAAGCATCCTGTCACTTATGTCAGATGCATCGATCGATAAAAAGCTCATGGCTCCATATAATTCACCTATCTGAAAGGTCCTTCCATTCCTGAAATAAAGGCTGCTAGGAGCTATGAAGTCTTTTACTGAAAGTCCTGAGCCTGTGAGCCATTTCCAGTCAAAGTGGAACTTCGCATCATCCCCCATATGGAACTCACTGTGCATGAGTTCGAGACGCTCTGTGCCGTTCAGTGTACGGGCCCTGACACCTATCCTTTTGAAATTATTCAGGATGTCTATCTCAAGATGTATGAGCCTTGGTTTCGCTGTCTTTATGGATTCTGCATGTATTCCGAAAGTAAGGTATTTTGTCTTTGTAAGACCATTGTTGCCGGCTTCCATCTGATGCTTGAGCATTCCGGTGTATTCGTCTCTGACATCGTTAAAGGAGTCTTTCTGATGAGGGATGGCGATACTCTTCTCAAATTTCTCTGCATCCGTTGCCATGTTCATGAAGCTAAGCTGGAAATGCACCGAGCTGTCAAAGAAGTTAAGGAAGGAACACCATTCTTCAAATATCTCTTTCTGATCCTCCTGCTGCGCCAGCTGATAATTGATGTCCTGAAACTCTATGGTCTTCGTGTAATAATCATCCCCTATTCGGCAGATACCGTCCTGGAACATCCTGTCAAAGGGTATGCTGTCCTGAGCGGTCCTTGGTATACCGTCATCATCAGATATGGACTTTATGATGGCCCGTATCCTTTTCTTATCTTCCTTGCTCAGATCTTCTGGGACCGTCAGGATCCGCTCTTCTTTTCTTCTTATTCCTAGTATCGTTAATATCTTTTTTATGAGATCTGACAATCTTCTCTACCTCCTTTTCCGCCACTGCCTTTTTATGTAAAAGATCGTAATAATTCTTTGTCCTGTAGACCCGTATCTTTGGTCTTATGAAGTTAGCCTGAATGAAATGTGACAGTGTCACTTCCAGAGGCTGTCCGTTCTTCTGATACATCCCTACGAAAAAGAGCGGCATCATGAGGACCATCATCCCCATTGCCGCAAAACTCGTATCTCCCACTTTTCTGAGCAAAAAAAATGACGGTACTCCGATGAGTGCCGCCAGTGAGAAACATACGAGCTGTCGTTTTGTAAGGTTGAAAATGAATTTGCTTTTTACCTTCGTGAGATCACGAGGTACTGATATGTATGATGCCAAAATAAACCTCCTGTCAATGTGCATGGAGCACACTCTTTGCAATGGAGCCTGATTTAAAAAGTGTAAATGCCAGAAGAAATGTTATTGCTACCGCCCTCCAGAGAGAACCCATGATGTCTGATGTGAACATTACCTCATGTATGAGTATCGCATATATGCCGATGCAGACCATGATCATGAATCCCTGAAAGCCAAGGGCAAAAAGAGATCTCAGATAGTTCTGACCCATCATGCTCTGCTCTCTGTTTCCAAATGTTGCAAATGGTATAGGTGCAAGACTTATGGTCAGGTATATCTCTATCATTCTGCCGTATACGATTACATAAATGACTATCGCCATGATGTTGAACATTAGCTGTACTATGAAAGTACCCAGGAATATGGTGAATAGTGGTCCTATATCCATTCCTTCCAGTGTTGTCTGCATGTTAGCAAGGTCTGCTGCATCGATCGTAGCCGAACCGGTGATCAGGTTACTGCTTTCGGATATAACATGCTGCGCCACATCGAACACTGCCATTGTGATATCAAATGTATGTGTGATCAGCTCTACTGCTACAAAGGTCTTAAAGACCCATTTGAAAAAGATCCAGGTCTCGAAGTTTGCAAGATTGTTGTGTGCCATGACGAGCTGTATAAGTTCATAGCATGCGATAAATGTAAGGACTATCCCGGCTATCGGCATGATAACATTTTCAGAAAGATTCCGTATCATGCTGAAGACTGCAGGCTGAAAATCCGAAGGGGACTGGCCTAAACAGTTTGAAACTTCATCGATTCTTGAGTTAAGAGTGTTGAAGGTATTTGTAAGGATATCCATGATACCCGAGACCAGGAGTCCTTTTATAAATTCGTTAATTTTCTCTATTAAGGTATCCAAACAGGACCTCCTTCCTTTGTTTGAAGCCAAATAAAATGATTATTTTACTTCTGTATAAAGCTAAAGAGCCGGAATTCGTGCATGCCTCAAACAATTTATTATTTAGAAAGTCTATCATTGCGAGGTAAAATCCGTTCCGGCTCTTTATGCTCTTTGTAAATACTGTTTATTTCGTTTCGTCTATCGAAACACTATCGCTTATGTTTGATATCTGTATTCACTTAATGTGAATTTCCGAGTCCTCTCAGGACCCGCATAATTAAAAAGCCGGTGAACGATTTACTGATCACCGACTTTGACTTTATACTTCAATATTCAGTTGTAGTTTTTCCTTATCAGCCGAAGAGACCGGAAAGAAGAGGAACAAGAGTTGTTCCGATAAGAGCAACTCCTCCGCCAGCCATAAGCTGCTTCATTCCCTGGCTCTTAGCCCCAGGGTTGTCGTTGCCATATCCTTCCATGAGGTTCACAACTCCCCAGATTCCAAGACCTGCTCCAAGTGCGACTACGAGTGTCTGAAGTACCTGAACTGCGCTGTTAAAAAATGCCATACTGTTTAAAACCAAAAACGCAGATTATTGTTTTTTTGTTCTTTTTATTCGCAGACCCCAAATATAAAAAGAGATGTCCTTCTTGGAACATCTCTTTCTAACTACGTTTTTGGTCATCCTCCTTATAATCTATGATTTATTTGGAGTCTGCTTTTTTCTCTATTCAATTGTCGTTCCACAGCCCCGTCGACTGAACTATGGATATGCGCGCATAATATGATGCCCTCATAGCTTAAAATCCTGATTTGGGCACAGAAAAAGACTCTGTTCCAAGCAGCTGCCTTTATCGCTACACGGAAAGAGTCTTAGTCTTCATTTAGTTCGATGACTTCATATTCATCATCGTGTTTCAATATTAAATTGTTTCATACCATACTACTAAGAAGTATGTGTCTTATTCTCCATCATTCTGTAAAAATCAAGAAAGTAGTCAGGTCCTTCCATCCATAATTTTGAGTCAAAATCATATAAACACTTACAGGCTTCTGAATCCAAAAGTTTGCTCCTTGCTTCTTCTATTGAAATATTCTCATTCATTGCCATATCTTCAATAGCATTAGTAAGAATCATATCTGCACATGCATTCATTTTATCAGATGACATATTTCCTTGCCTCCTGAAATTCCAAACAACAAATTGCATCTTCACTAAGAAAGCAGTATTGATCAGAAAGATGGTCTGGCAATAATTGTTCTATCGCAAAGTTGACTGCCTTTTCTGACCTTACATCTCCATATAGTCCATTTAGATACGCTGTAATAACAGGATTTGTAGTATCGTTAGCAATTTTTCCAATTACAATTTCTGCATTCATAATACTATCATTAATAAGTGGAATCAACTCCTCCGCCAAACGCTTTCTCCTGTTTTGAGAAATAAACCAAAGCCATTCTTTATCAGCATTATTAAACTCATGCACTAATATTTCTTTTGCTGGTTCATGATAACGAAACGATGATACATAACCATAATTCTGGGTTACAGATGCTCTTCCTGTATTCTGCGCCTTAATCAATGATGATCTGATGAAACTTTTTGCCTGATTAGGATCACTTGTAAGGTAAAACCCTTTTCCGAAATCTTTCCCTTTCATGCACTGGTCCAAATCTATGCTCTCAACAGCTGTATAGCTGCCATGAAAAAGAAGCATTCCATCTTTTAATTTCATAGAACGACTCCTTTACCTTTTAAATAATCAGAAATATCATCCAAATTATATTCGTCACCATTCAGATGGAATACTTCATAGCAAGACTCAATATACTGCCAAATATTGTACTTTGAAAAAATCCTGTTTACAGCTGACCTCGTAAGCTTATATTTTTCACTAAAAGCTCCTACTAATCTTATTTCCATATACAGAACTTCATTTATCATATTAAATACTCTCCATTTTTGATATCAGATAACAAAGTCGATGTACTCGCTGTAATTATACAATCTTTTCACAAGATTTGTCATTGTTTCACTTAGATATGACTCAACAGTATTGAGAGATTGAATATCAAAATGTCATTTGGTGCCCTTTCTCAGTAGCTTTTCATCTTATATCTCTGTTCCCTTTGATGCTGCTTTTGTTTTCTCAGGCTTCGGCTTTACAGGCTGCCTGGCTGACTCCTTTTTCTTGTCTTCAAGGTTTCCAAGGAGTGATTCTTTATTTCTTGTCTTATAGACCTCCATCAGTTCCTTAAGCTCTGTATTCGGAACCTCTTTGACATCTTTACTCCACTCCTTCCTGCCATCTTCTCTGGTCCCGGCAACAACCGGCTTAGTAATCCTGGTCGTACCATCTTCGGGAAGCTTCATCCATACACCATTTCCGAACT
Organism: Oribacterium sp. WCC10; assembly: GCF_900113415.1. Taxonomy (GTDB): domain Bacteria; phylum Bacillota; class Clostridia; order Lachnospirales; family Lachnospiraceae; genus Oribacterium. The sequence continues at coordinate 19,293 of NZ_FOPH01000025.1, forward strand.
TATTCTCATGGATCATCTTAGGATTGATCACAAATGAAGCCCATGGAGTATGATCTTCCTTATCTGCATTTGGTATCTTTACCTCTACAAATTCATGCCCGCTCTTTGATGTAAATGGCTTACCAACAAGTCCCTTGCCGAACTTAATGGTTACTTCCTTAACTTCCTTTGGTTCCGGGATCTCTCCATTTGCCATTGCTCTTTCAGCCTCCTGAATCCATTCCGGCAAATCACCAGGCATGATAGGTTTTGTTTCTGCCATATCGTTTCTCCTTTCCATTTATTGTATTAAAAAAGGATGTACGCCTTCGCACATCCCGAAATCACTCAACAGATTCTATTGCCGTTAGGTATCTTTCTCCTGTTGGATAATCATCAATAACAGATTCATATTTTTTCTGAATTAATCATATAGCCTTACTCCGCTTCAATGACCTGATATTTATCATCCGCATGCAGTATGAGTTTATGACTAAGGAACTTATCGATATCGAACCAGTTCTTTTTATCATAGTCAGCTGTCAGCCTGTAGTTCGGATGTTGTGTCAGGTCATATTTGTCAGAGAAGAATGGTCTCACACCTCTTACCTGCACTATACATTTTGAACCGTCCATGACTGCCAGCTGATCCATGCTCATAAGATCATGCCCCAGTTTCTGATAATTCATGTTGTAACTTTGGGACTGTCCCCGGGTCTCACCGGTGTTGTACATATCTATGGTCTCTTTGCCAAGAATCTCGTTAAGATCCTTCAAAGTTGACTTTTCAGAACCGCCGAGGAATATCTGCGAATCACAGTTACCGATGATGGTGTCTGCATTATCCTTATACAGTGCCTTTAGCTGTGATTTAGCCTGTAAAACAAGTGCCGCTGAAATCTCACGGCTTCGGATAGTTGCCATAAGCTTCTCGAGATTCGGTATCTGTCCAATGTTCGCTGCCTCATCGATAAGACATCTTACATGTACAGGAAGTCTTCCTCCATATACATCGTCAGCCTTCTCGCAGAGGAGATTAAAAAGCTGGGTATATATCATACTGATCAGGAAGTTGAAGGTCGCATCAGTATCCGACATTATGAGGAACAGTGCCGTCTTCCTGTCTCCCAGTTTATCAAGCTCAAGTTCATCATATGCCGTTATCTCACGCAGCTCTCTGATATCAAATGGAGCAAGCCTTGCACCACAGCTCACAAGTATGGATTTTGCGGTCTTGCCTGCTGCAAGTTTATATTTTTTATACTGTCTTACAGCAAAATGTTCCGGATCCTTTGCTTCCAGTTCATCGAACATCAGATCTACCGGATTCTTGAATTCCTCATCATCCTCACGTACTTCCATAGCATTTAACATTTCAAGAAGTGTTGAGAAGTTCTGCTCCTCTTCAGGTGCTTCATAGTATATGTATCCTATCAATGCCGTATATAGCAGCTGTTCTGCCTTGGTCCAGAATTCATCTCCGCTTTTTCCGTCTCCCTTTGTGTTGGCGATCAGTGTTGTTACAAGCTTCAGGATATCCTTTTCATCATGAATATAGGCGAAAGGATTGTAATGCATGGATCTTTTGAAGTTTATGGTATTGAAGATCTTTATCTCATAGCCATTCTTCAGTAATGCTAGACCACATTCGTTCACTACAGTTCCTTTAGGATCAGTAACAACATAGCTCGAATGCATCTGGAGGAGGTTTGGCTTCAAAACAAATCTTGTTTTTCCGGAACCACTGCCTCCAACAATTAGCAGGTTCTTATTTCTGGCATATTTCGGAATCTTGGGTCTCGAACTCATGGTGAGTCTCTCGGATTGAGATAATATGACATTGTTTTTGAACTCCGGATCTATAAAAGGTTCTATGTCTGCATGGGTTCCCCACCTGGCGGAGCCATATTCTTCATTATGACGATACTTCTTGGCATTCTTACCTTTCAAATACACTAAAAGCCTCAATCCTCCGGCAACAGCTGCTCCAACACACAGGTCCACGGGATGAATACTTGGCAAAGGATTCGTAAAAGCCTGTCCGAAGCATCCGTCCATTATGAGGCTTTGTAATTTCTCAGAAGCATTAACACCTGCTGCCAGCCTCCATGCTTCTCCTATGTTCGTGGCAAAAAGTCCCAAGGCAGCATAAGGAACATTAAGAATCAGTTTCTTCTTAAGTTTGCTGTTCATAGCTCCAGATCCTTTCTCTTTTCCACAGCCTTCTTCGGAATCGAGGCAACAATATCCTTGAATTTTCTTAGTTTATCAAGGATGCTGGCCCTGCCTTCTTTCTGGATTTTAAGTTGTTTAGCGGTATATTCATTAACTACAGCTGTTATTGCGTCCGCATCTCTGGCTTTGAAGAACACAGAATACTTCGGCGGGTCCAGTTCTGTAGATTTGACTATGGCGAAGTCTACACCATACTTGTTTGCAATTCTCCTGAAATCTCCAAGACCTAAATCATCGATGTCAACTGACTGAGCTCCCTGATCCTTTCTAATGAGCTGCTTTACAGACATTTCGCCATGTTCCGGATGAATCTTGTTCTTGATTGCATTAACAGGAAAACCTGCAACTTTCTTCAGTATATTTACAAGCATCTTTTCTGACGGAATAATAATGCTCTTATATACGAATCTTATTGCAGGTTTTGCTATTTCTTTTTTGAACTCTCCAATAGATTCCTTGGATAGATCTTCATTAATCATTCATGCTCGCCTCCTCTTTGAAATCTATTCTTCGTTTCATACCAATTGTTTTATGAATTAAACCACTTAACATTTATCTATCAAAATGTCTCAGCATCATTCACTCCAAAACCTGAGACAAGGTCATTTCCAATCCTTACCGGCACCAGAATATAAGTGATGGCCTCCATAAGTTTGAACATAATATCGTCTCTTGTTGTCTCCGGACTCTTGAATATTTTCATCAGGGCTGTACCAACAAATACCTTTTCATCACCTTCCTTTAAGATATGTCTATAATCGAATTCAAACTCCACTCCTCCCGGAATTTTCATACATGCATATACTCCCTTTTGGCGGATGTTTGATACATGTTCCTTGTATTCAGCATCAGATAATTCTTTGAAATCTCCTTTACTTGTCACTAATACAGCAACATAATCTTCATGTTCATTACCTGCGTGATTCCACTCTGTTTTATCCACTTCCGTTTCAAATACACCATCATTAACAGGATCCATATTTATGCCTAATCTAAACTTTTTCATTCTTTCTCCTTTTCATTAACGTATATCAATTTGAATATCCAAATCGTTTTACTTTGTCTTACCTTGTAACAACAATCAATGACCACAGTAGCCTCATGATCTGTTACAGTCATATAACTTCTTTATGCAGGGCCAGCAAAAGCTTTTACCTCTCTCATAACAGCAAGGCGTCTTACAGTTACAAGGGTAAAAAGAAGGAGCCTGCTTATTTGCAGACCCCTTACCTCTTCTATGTTTTCTTGATGCTTTATTCTTTTCTTTACTCATAGTGTCTCGCCTTCTCTAGACTTGTTTTTTACTTCCTTTGAAGTCTTATCTGATACTTCCTTAGCTACTTCTTCTTTTTTAGCCTTAAGATTTCCAAGAAGAGAATCCTTATCAGAATCACGTCCTTCGGCTTCTTTTTCTGCAAGTCTTGATTCATACTTATCAGCCATTTCAAAGACATGTTCTTTACAATCGTAGTGATAAACATGATCTGTAAGCTGTTCCTCCGGTGCAACCTGTGTTTCATTAACATCCCTTACCATCGCTTCCAGGTCTTTCACAGACATATCACCGTTATCCTTCACAAGCAGCACCTCATGAATGCTGCTTGGAAGTACATAGTAATCACCACCGATCTTTTCTGCTGCTTCCTCAAAAAAATTAGGATAAGCAATGACTCCTGCACCGTGAATCTTATCCGGTACAGTCGCTACAAACATTTTTTCATCCTGTGTATCCATTCCCGGAGGCATTTCTACACCCATTATTTCAGATAATACTTCTGACATTCCTCTTATCTCAGACGGTCTGATTTCCGGGGCATTAAGCATTGCATCAGCATGTAACTGCTCTTTGGTAACTCCAAACTGCTCCATAAGCTTGTTGGTAATAAGAACTGTGCCATTGCCTGAATCATTCTTATCAAGCACTAATCTATAAACCACAGCCATGTCTTCAATACGCTCATGTGGAATGTTTAAGAGCATCTCTGCATTACGTTCCGCTGATACCACATCAATAGAAAGCTTATCTTTCATCACTTCGTAATTTGTAAGATCCTGAATGTCTACATTCGGAGTATTCCTAAGCCCTTCCGTTATTTTATTTACGGCCGAAGTCAACATCTTGCTGTAACTCTGACCATCCTCAACTGCTGAATACATAGCGCTGAGATTTGCATTAACTCCGATATTACTGTCCTCAGGAGTGATAGTTAATGCATCATATGATGAATTAAGCTTTTCCATATGATGTTCCTGAATATTTACTGTAAGACCTCTTGTTTTAAGCATCTTGCCAAGATCTTCCTTAACACTTTCTTTGAACTTCTCGTAATCCATATTTTGTCCTTTCCTGCAAAGTAGATGATTGTAGCGGATGATTCTATCCACCTCAGTTGTTTCAAGTCGTCACTTGAATTTTGAGCAAAAAAATACGCCAGACTCATGATCTTCTGATCACAAGCTGACGCTTCATCTTTTGCCATATTCTTTTGCAAAAGAAAAGAAGAAACAAGTTTTTCCTTGCTCCTTCTTCCATTCTAATAATATCATGCCTTTAAAACGGATACAATCATGAATGTATCATCAATCTATAACCTATATATAATACAATCATCATATTTTTATAATAAAATTGTTGCAACTTGTTGTTTGCGAGACAAAACCTATGACTTTGGTTACGATTAAGAATATCAATTATTAATTGCTCTTACTATTCCAATAGCTTAAATTCAAAAGTGCATATATAACACCTGCTATTACCATAGTGATGATTTGTTCTTTACGTGGGGCATGTAGTCTGAATTCATAGCTGAAGAACAGAACCGTAAGACATCCGAAGATACTGCACAGCACACGAATAATTATAAAGGAATGCTGCAATACAATCATTACAATTACTGATGCTATGAATATTCCTAAATAAACATTTCGCTCCCATCCATTATTTAACGTTAACATAATCGGTAAGCAACTGATAAAAATAGAATTCAGAATATCTATTCTTTTTAATAAAAATCCCAACATCCCTAATATTGCTGATATTGCACCAAAAAACAGCATACTAAAAAGGAAACCACCTATTGTTGAACTGATATCATCTGTCAAGCTGTAAGGCTTTCTGTAATCATCCCATTCATCCATATCTATCTACCTCTATCTGGCATCATCGATTTTCTTTACATAAACAGCAGCTCTAGAAAGAAATTTTGCTTCCATTTCTCCGTCTTTATTTACAATTGCCCTATCTATACCCTTTATCAAGCCATTACGTATAGCCTCATTATATATCTTCCCTAAACGAGCCCTTACCGACGCGGCTGATTCCTTTATACCATACTCAATAATTATCCTGTCTACATTTTTAAATGTCGGTAAATCGGATAAGGTAAACTCTGCTTTCATGTCTTCAGATTCTTTTATCAAGGACTCCATTGCATAGCTATAGTCATATACATTACCTACTGAGAATGCTTTCTCAAGTTCGTTCACGATCATATTATTCACACTAAGAAAATTATCATCAGCAGCCTTCTTAATTTGATCATAGAGTTCCTGACTAATTGATAAATTAACTCTTGGCATAATATCCTCCTATGAGTGTTGTGCAACTCTCTATGTATTCATTATATGAGTGTTGTGCAACAGTGTCAATATATTGATCATATGAAGACACCGTCCCCAGTGGGTTATGCTCTAGGCGTAGCTGTGCACTCCCGGAAGCAGAGTATTTACACCGATATAAGTAAATATCACACATACAAAGCCAATTATGGAAAACCAGGCGGCCCGCTTCTCCTTCCATCCGCTTCTGAGTCTCAGATGAAGATAGATGAAATAGATAAACCAGGTAACTAAAGACCAGGTTTCCTTCGGATCCCAGGACCAGTAACTGCCCCAGGCATTCTCCGCCCAGATGGCGCCCGATATCATACAAAAGCTAAGGAATAAAACCCCGAGGCTTACTGCTCTGTAACTGATGATATCCAGTTTTTCACCGGAGGGCACGTGTTGCTCAAAAAAAGCATTGGCAACTGATCTTGTACGAAGGAGATACATGATAGAAATGGCAAAGGAAACTCCAAAGGCACCATAGGCTATGATGGCAGTGGATACGTGGAATCCCAGCCAATTGCTCCTGAGTGATGGCATGAGCTCATGTACCTCTTTACTCTGCATTGCAGCATAACCTATCATCAGAAATATCACAGGAACGGAGAAGGTAGCCAATGCCTGAAACTTGTATTTGTATATAAAAATGATGGACACAAAGCATAAACCCCAGGCAAATGCAGACGCAAACTCATACTGGTTGGTGATGGGAAGTCTTCCTGCATTTATACCTCTTATAAGCATCACAACAGTATGGAGAAGGAAGCCTGTAATCAAAGTTCCGTTTCCTAACTTTGTGACCTTAAGGTTTTTGAACACAAAGAAGACAAAAAAGAGGATCATGCTGACAAAATATAAAAGCATGGTCACCGTAAACAAGTTGTTTTCTAAATTAAAAAGTGTTTCACTTTTCATAGTTATTTCCTTTCAACTTCGCCTTAACTCTGTCAGCAAAAAGAATTCCGCTCTTACCGCCGCTTCCAAAGACCAAATATCCATCACCCTCCTGTTTCAACCATATTTTCTCCGGCTGAACATACAGAGAAAGGAATAATCCCAAAAGAAGAACCACACCACCCAAAAGTACAAAATAAGTGAAACTGTCCTTTTTGATCTGAATAAGCGTATAGTTTCTCGGGTTGTCAAATGTCACGGTATATTCGTCTATGGTCAGCTCTTCACCTTCCATAAGTGTGTTCATCCCAAGTACCGAACCCTGGAAATAAACAATATACAGATATGCAGGATTATTGAATTTGGAGCTCAGGGTCAAGGGACCCTTTTCTCTGTCGTAATGATAATCGGGATAAAATGCCATGAATCCGATCTGCAGATCCGTTTTATCAGATACAGTCACATAATTCCCTGCTTCTACCGCTTCTTCCTGGAGAAGCTCGCCGTTTTCAAGTATGTGCATGTCTGCAGCCCATCCAGTGGAATTCTGAAAGAACTTCATTCCAAACAATGATGCAGGAGCATTGACAGAAACACTGGCACTTTCCTTTGCACCCGTTGCTGCATTTCGAACTGTGATATCCGAGGTGTACTGTTCCACCGTATCATCAGCTCTCAGACCGATGTTAAAATCATCAATCTGAAGAATATAATCCGTATCTCCAATCTGTTTTGCATCTCCCGGAAGGCCATAAACGGTATACTCCACTTTAGACATCTGCCCAAAAGAAAATCCCAGTATCAAAAGAAGCACTCCTATGTGAGTGATAAGCGGGCCTAAAAGTCCTGCCTTATGTCTGAATCCAACTATATAACTCTGCTTTGTTTCGTTTTGCTTTGTTTCAGATTGCTTTGTTCCGGATTGCCTCGAAAAACCCAGACTTTTCAGAAATGCCTCCGGGTCTTTTGAAAGTCTTCCGATATAGTGCGGACTGCTCTCTACTGAGACATTATTTGAAATGCTGTTTTCATCCGGAAGATCTCCGAAGCTCTTCCACCTTTTTATAAGTGCCGGTGTCCTTAATATGGAGCAGGTAAAGAGATTGAGGCACAGGATGACAGTAAATGCCACGAACCACCAGCTGTGAAAAACATCGTCAAGACTCAGTGCCATTATCAGCCCCGCTGTTCTGTCGCCATATTGCTGCTGGTATAACTTCATGATCTGACCTTGTGGTATCACAGAACCTATGACACATCCGATGATCAAAAGTCCCAGTAAGACCAGGGCAAGCTTCATGGACGAAATGAATTTGTAGAATTTTTTAAAACCGTTCATATCCCATCCCCAAATTTTTGCATACATAAGTCCTACGCATTGCTTCGCTTACGAACTTTCAGAATGCAATGTAGCCTGATGCAAGACTTATGCTCTAATTATACAATAAGAGAGGAGGAAAAATCCTCCTCTCTTTAGATATGCACTGAATATTAGTTTAAGTCTATCAATAAGGCGCTATAAGCATTTCTCTTGGAAATCCATCATACCTTGTGAGCCTGTATCTTCTCCATTGCCTGATTAATCATTTCCTCTGAGGTATCAAGGCACTTATAAGCAAGCTCACTGTTGTGTGCGCCCTCTGCATTCTCAACATAATCCCAGTCAAAGTACCACTCGGCATCACTGTAGATCTCGCGAACCTCGTTCAATTCATCCTCAGTCCACTTACCGCTCTGGTTTGCTTCAACGAGAGCCTTCTTAAGCTCCACAAGCTTGTCGCCTACTTCGTCTTCTCGGGCATGAACCTTCTCCTGTATACCATGAACGAATTCAACCATATCCGTACTTCCATGACACTGAGCACAGCTCTCAAGGAGGGTCTTACTCTCCAGAGGACTCACAAGCTCATGTGACTTGTAGGTACTTCCGTCAGCTCTTGTAACTGTTTCCATGTGACAGTCAGCACAGCTAAGCATCTTTCCATGCTTTCCCAAAAGGAAGGTCTCGAATTCAGGATGCTGAGCCTTAAGCATCTTGGCACCTGTAGATTCCTGTGTCCAGTCAGTGTAGCCGATTTCCTTATAATACTTAAGCTCCGGTTCAGGTCCCATGGTATCCAGACTGCTGTAAGGAACGGTACATTCAAGAATTTCAGGTTTGAAATAATACTCTGTATGGCACTGACCACAGGCAACATTCGCTGCATGGATGGAGCCAACATTATCACCAAGCGCGTCTGCCATATACTGATGGGTGACTGTAAGCTGTCCCATGGCTTCGTTATTGCCATGACAGTTATAGCAGCTGATTCCTTCATTCAGGGAAGAAAAAACCTCTTCGAAATCCTTGGTATAAGCATCAACACCTATATCATTGACCAGCTTGGTGAAATTAACAGTCTTACAGGTAAGACAATTGGCCTTTGCATGAGGTCTTGCCGTCTCATGAACGTCATCAAGATCATAGTAGTGACCTCTGGCGCTCTTATAGTCTTTTGCAAAACCATAACCTTCATACAGTTCAACCAGATAAGGATCATCTACGAGATAATCGGTCTGATAATCATGCTTGCTGTTCAGCTTGATGGACTCAACGATATCCGGAAAGACCTTTGCCCACTCATCAGCAGAAATTACCCCGTCCGGATTTGCGGCCTTTGGCGTCATTGCTGCCGCCTCCTGTTCAGTTTTGGCAACCTCCTGCTTCGGAACACTCATCTTGTACAGGTTTACAATCAGCCCGAACAACAGAATGGGAGCTGCCATGACTACCAACCAGTAATCTTTTAATAGCTTTTTCATGATAGACCTCAACTTTCCTAAGCTTACTATCTCTTCTAAAAATCAATAAAACCCAGCTACAATAAACACGATCATTTTTGTGCACACCAAAAGAGCGGACACTTATACTTAATAACAGTTTATACCAATGGAATAAATTTTTCCATACCTTTAAGTATCAAAATTAATTTTTTAGTTATGTAGAATCCGGCTCATCCTTGACATTTATGCCGGTTTTTGGAGCAAATTAGATCTGCATCTGTATGTCAGAGATAAACGGCAGAAAAACTTACGTTTATAGAGGGGGATGGAGGTTATAGCATTTCTTCCAATGCCTTCTTATATATTTCTTTTCTCTCCTTCTGGCTGTGAACCTCCTGCCGAATACGGGTTCTGAGGTTCCCCATTTTCTCATTTATCTCGCCGATATTTTTCGGAATACATTCTGAAATTCTGTCCCGAAGAAATTGTGTGACTAACGGGCTCTTTCCCCCGCTACTGGCTGCGATCACAACATCTCCCTGCCGGCAGACCGCCGGAAAGATAAAACTGCACTTTTCTTCCTCATCTACAGCATTAACAAGTATACGTTCTTTTTTGCATAATTCCGAAATGTGAGCATTTAGTTCCCCATCCCCGGTGGCAACGATCACCAGAAAATAATCTTCAGCTTTTAATAAAAGGTCACTATCTTCAAATTCTTTTTCTATGAGAGTCACATCCTTAGGAAATTCATGTTTAAATTCCTTAGCTATCACAGAAACTTCAGCCCCGTAGGACAACATGGTTTCTGCCTTCCGAAGTGCAGTTGCTCCGCCTCCGATTATGAGAACCTCTCTGTTCTCCAGATTTATCATTATAGGGAAATATGCCATTACGGTTTTCTCTCCTGTCACAAATCTTTTCGTGTATTGCTGCCGGTTAAGCCGCAAGATATCACATAAATATGTCTTTATATCGTTCCCTCAGTAAAATACTTCATCCCGATCTTCTTCAGTTCCCTTACAGTCCTTAGCTCCGCATATTTTTCATGGGGAATGTTTTCCTTTAACATATCCATTATGCTGTGGTACTCATCCTCAGTTCTCGCATGAAGCATGGTGTAAAAGTTATAATCAAAATCCCGATCCTTTTCCCTAAGATAGCAGTGGGACAGATTCTTACAGGAAAGAACTGATTCAGGCAGCTTATCCATATCCTCTTCTTTTACATCCCAGACCACCATGGAGTTGATGCTGTAGCCGACTTTATGATGGCTTAACGCTGCGGATATCCTCTTCAACCTTTTTTCCGCTTTAAGCTTCCCGGTCATAAGGAGCACATCCTGTTCTTCCAGGCCGATTTTTTCACCTATAACCTTAAAAGGTCTTTCCCAGAGGGGGAACTGTTTCTGAAGCTCACGAATCAGACGGATTTCCTCAGGGGTGACCGCCTGAAGATGTTCTCCAACATCTTTACAAAGCCCCGTACGATTCGAGTCTCCGGCGATGCCGGTCATAAATGCACTCTTTTTCACAGAATCGATTCTGACACTTATCTGCGAGTCTGCAGCCACGCTCTCACTTCGTATCTCCTCTTTACCATCGAGATCAAACAATACCTTAAGCTTGAACATCTTTGTCTTTTTAAAGACATAAATCTTCCTCACTAGTCCGCTTCCCTGAATCTCAGAAAGGATACGGGTTCTGTCCGCTTCATCTTTTGTTGATAATGTAAACCAGCCGTTTATCCTGTGGTCTCTCAGGTAGTTATGAGTGATACACGGATACCTGTCCAAAAATTCTTTGTATAGTTCAATGTTTTCCTCCGGAACCACAGCACTGCAAAGCACAGACTGATATCCCAATAATTCGGCTTCAAAAAAACCCGAAATCCTCCTGATAATCCCGGTCTCTGCCATACTGCGGATTTTCTCCAGAACAGTCTCTTCCGGTAACCCAACACTATCTGCAATACACAGGTAGGGTCTTTCGGTTAAGTCAATTCCATTTTGTAGCTGTAGAAGAATTGCTTTGTCTGAATCATCAGGAACCATCTGTGTCCCACTCATTTTTACTGTCATTGCCCCCTGAGCCTCTATACTCTATCTCATCTATAAATGCATGTTTTACGCCGATTATTTCTGACACACAGATGTCAGTCTAGTCGGCTCTATTCCGGTTTTCCAATTAAAATGTCAACTAATGCTGATCGGGACCACGCAGGTTCCCTCACAGGATCCCCTTTATCTCATATACGACATACAGAAATCTATCTACTGATACTTTAAAACATTTCTTTCCTCCGCAGTCAGATAGCACGCCGGATCCATTCCCCAGAAATCCCCGCTTACGGCTTCCGCTCTGGTTCTGAAATTACCGTTACAACAGTTTAGCCAACAGCAGTTCCTACAGGTTTCCGGCAACAGCCCATGTCTGTCCTTAAGTCCTGCCTGTACAGGATTTTCAGTCGAAGTCCAAATCTCCCCAAAGGGCTTTTCCAGAACATTACCAAAGGTATGCTGAGGTGAGAACTGATCCGGATGAACATTACCGAGATAATCGATGTTTCCGAAAGCCATTCCTGATCTATTGCCGCCATTCCTTCGGAGCATCGACAAAATATACTTTGCTCTTTCCGGATCCTTTTCTTTTAATTTGAGATAAAGATACGGTCCGTCTGCATGGTTATCCACCATAAGAACTTCTTTTTTGAGACCTCTCCTGTAAAAATCCAGTGTCCTGTCTATAATAAGATCAAGAACCTCTCTGCTCTCTTCAGCAGTCAGATCCTCATCACGTATAGCCGACCCTCTGCCGGAATATACGAGGTGATAGAAGCAGATACGGTCAACATCTTCTTTCTCCAAAACGTCAAGCACATCCCCGACTTCCCGGTAGTTTTCTTTATTGATAGTAAATCTGAGTCCGACACGCTGCCCTACGGCCCTACAGTTTCTGATGCCTTCCATTGCCCTTTTATACGCGCCGTCACATCCCCTGAAGAAGTCATTGGTCCCCTCAAGTCCATCCAGGCTGATGCCTACATATCCGACTCCGATATCTTTTATCTTCCCGGCAGTTTCCCGATCGATAAGCGTTCCATTAGTTGAAAGCGTAGGCCTGATACCTCTCTTTGCGGCATGCTCCGCAAGTGTAAAGAAATCCTTCCTCGATAAAGGTTCTCCTCCGGAAAAAAGGATCACCGGCACATGAAAATCTGCAAGATCATCTATAACCTTGAGAGCCTGTTCGGTAGTAAGCTCCCCTTCATACTTTTTGTTTTCCGAACCCGCATAGCAGTGTCTGCACTTTAAATTACAGCTTCTTGTGTAATTCCAGACCACCACCGGACCTTTGCCTTCTGAAACTCCGTTACGTTGTTCGGCGGCCCCCTTTTTATAGCGAAGCTCATCGCCAAAATATGTATCTTCAGTCAGCATTCTGGTAAGACTAAGCATCAGACTTCTCCCTCAATCTTCCGTAGGCACAATAAGGATCCTCCGCAAGAATATCTCCGTTGTTGTAGTAAGCGGCTCTGGCTCTGCAGCCACCGCAGGAATCTTTATATCCACAGTTCTCACAACTTCCCTTGTAATCCTTGGTTCTCAGTTTCCTGAACAGGTCGCTGTTTTTCCAGATATCATCAAATTCTTTTTTTCTAATGTCTCCGGCCTCCTCAAGCATGTACGCGCATGGACGCACCTTTCCCACCGGACTTACGATGCAGTAGGTAAGCCCGGCAAGACATCCTCTGGAGAATCTTGGACTTACTTTCACATCAAGCTGTTTTGCAACCCTCATGAACTGAGGTGCACAAGTCGGCTTAATGGTTATGGCGACCTCGTTCTGCTTCAGCATGATATCCTTAAGCAGCTGCTCATAAGCTTCCACCTGCACCTGATGATCCTCAATCATTTTCCCTCTTCCCACAGGTATAAGGAAGAATATGTAAACTGCGATAGCCCCAACCTTCACACCGAAATCAATAATATCGAGGATCTCGTCTCTGTTCCAGTCCATTACTGTTACATGAAGCTGGAACGGAAGTCCAAGCTTCCGACAGTTATCTATGCCCTCCATGGTTTTTTCGTAGGCTCCGGCATCCCCACGGAATTCATTATGCTTTTTTGCATCCAGGCTGTCCAGACTTATGCCCATGGCACCGGCTCCGGCATTCTTTAGTTTTTCAACCACACTTTCCGTAAGCAGAGTACCGTTAGTACCGAATACCGGACGAAGTCCCTTGTCCTTAGCGTAGCTTACAAGTTCAAATATATCCGGCCTGGTTAAAGCTTCCCCGCCGCTGAATATCATTATCCTGAAACCGGCTCTTTGTATTCCGTCAATAAGCTTCTTTGCCTCATCGGTTGTCAGTTCTTCAGCCTTTTTTTCACCGGCATCCTGATAACAATGCTTACATTTAAGATTACAACTATTGGTTGTCATCCATGAAACGATCACGTTAATCTCCTTTTTGAGCCGCTTATCATATTTCACTAAGATAAAATTCTGATCGACTCTTCAACAAATGCATATTTCACCATGAAGCTTTGACACACTTCTTCCGGACTGCATGGCTATAATTCCATATCTTTCAATATGACTTCACTTATTCCCCCGGCAGTATACTCCCCTGCCATCAGGAACTCTCCATCATAGTGTTCTCTAAGTTTTTTCGCAGTGCTTGGCCCTATACAAACCGGTACAGTTCCATCAGAAAGTGAACAGAAAGTAAAAAAAGCTTCAACACCTCTTCCGCTTCCGAATATCACATAATCAGAATCCACCTGCTTTTTTCCGTCTCCGGCAAGCTTTTCATTAACTAAAGTCCTGTATATAGGCACTTCATCAAAATTTATTCCGCCCTTTTTAAGTTCCTCCGAAAGAGCCTCTGAACTTATCTCCGCTCTCAAAAGAAGGCATCGATCATTCTTTCCGAGATGCTCCGCAAGCTCACGACCAAGCACCTCCGCAGTATATTCCGACGGTACAAAATCCGCGTGGATTCCATGAACCCGAAGGTCCTCGTCAGTTCCCGAACCTATGCAGGCGAATTTTAGCTTCATGATTGAACGCAGATCTATCTGACTTTCCATCAGATATGAGAAGAATGCCTCGATCCCGTTTCTGCTGGTGAAAACTATCCAACTGTAGTCTTCGAAGCTTTTTGGCATCTTCTCAAATAAGAACCTGACTTCCATTGTGGTCATGGGAACAAGCTTTGCTTCCAGCTTCTCAAGAGCCTTACATTGGATATTCACAAATCTTTCAGTACCGGTAACTGTAATTGTCTTTTTTTCTACATCAGACCTTCCGGTATCACATACCTTATCAGCTGCATCATCGCAATTCACATCAGAATCACACTTTGCACTATATTCTTTATCCTCATTACAGTATGAATCTATGAGATGCTCCTGGTCAACAACATTGCTGTAATCTGTTTTACATCTTAAATCCATCCCCGCCACCTGACCTATAACTATGATCCCCGGGGTCAATGCCTTTCCCTCGCACACATCCGCTATATCGGAAAGCTTACCATCAAAACGCTGCTCCTCTTTGCAATAAGCTTTTGACAATACGCTTACCGGAGTATCCTCCGGCTTCCCATACTCCATCAGTTTCCCACATATCTCTCTCAGATTCTTTATTCCCATAAGGAATACAAGTGTGCCGGGATTTTTTGCAAGATTCTCCCAATCCACTCTGATTTCCCCATCTTCCATTGTATGACCGGTAACCACGGTAAAGGAACGTGCCACGCCCCGATGGGTTACAGGAATTCCGAATCTTTCGGGAACAGCAACACATGATGTTACACCGGGTATGACCTCATGGCGGATGTTTTCTTCCATGAGTGCAAGGATTTCCTCTCCGCCTCTTCCGAAAACGAAACTGTCTCCACCCTTAAGGCGGACAACATTATTTCCTTCCTGCGCTTCCCGGATCAGTATGCGGTTGATCTCCTCCTGAGGAAGACTGTGCTTTCCGGATCTTTTCCCAACATATATTCGTTTTGTTTTCTGAGGAATCCGGGAAAGAACTTCCACAGCCAGAAGATCATCATAAACTATGACATCAGCATTACTTACAGCATCAAGACCTTTTAGGGTTATAAGACCTTCTCCGCAGCCTGCTCCCACAAGGGTAACCTTACCTGAACGGTTTCCGGTTAATTCCCTTACCATATCATCACAAACACTCTTATGGTTCTTGACCTTACCTGTCCGCTCGCATTTTTTGCCCCTGAACATAGCCGAAATACGAACTTCTTCTCCATCTATCTCTGCATGTGCTCCCACGGGAAGAGTGCAGTCCGCTTTCATCCTGCTGAAAAGATATCTTTCTATTCCGAATCGAAGCTTCGTTACTGGATCAGATATTCTGTCAAGAAGCTCCACGATCTCCCTATCTTTTTCACGACATTCCACTGCGATCATTCCCTGACAAACGGCAGGGATGCACTCCCTGATATCAAGTCTTCTGATGTCATATTCCTGAAAATCCAAATCAAGCCTGTCCAGCGCTGCTGCCGCAACAACAATGGCAGTGTACCGGCCTTCACTTAATTTTCTGAGTCTCGTGTCAACATTACCACGGAGGTTTTCAAAAACCGCCTTCGGAAAAAGCTGTTCTAATTCACTTATCCTTCTGGGGCTTCCTGTGCCTATGACCATAGGTTGTTCAGGTCCCGCGCCCTTTAATGTCACAAGGCAATCCCTTGCGTCGCCTCTCTTTGGCACGCCGCCTATCACCAGCCCCTCTCCCAGATCATATGGAAGATCCTTTGCGCTGTGAACAGCGATGTCAGCATTACCCTCAATAAGTTCCGTCTCAAGAGAACGTATAAAAAGCCCATTCCCTCCTATTTTGGATAGTGCATCCTTTTGATTATGATCCCCTTTGGAGTGAACTACCTTGATCTCATAGTCTATATTTTCTTTCTTAAGAAGGCCGCAAACTATATCTGTCTGAGCCAGAGCGAGCCTGCTTCCTCTGGTTGCAATGATTAGTTTTTTCATAATGCAGAATAATCAGCAAATGTAGTTTTTAACAAGTGGATAAATACGATTATAGGTTACTGCAGCCAAAGCGCAGATTATAAAATCCGGAATGACAGTGCTCAGAAACCATACTTCAATAAGTGCAACTACGCCGATGGATTTTCCGTTTGTGAGAACATAGTTGTACATTATGAAATAGTATAGAAGCCCAAAGAAATAATATGCCATCTCACCAAGAAATGCGGCAAGTATGAGTTTTCCCATACCTTTTCCGCTCTTACTTTCAGTAACGAGACCGCTGATCCAGGCTGCGGCTATGAATCCGATTATAAATCCGAAGGTCGGCTTCATCATATACTGGATACCGCCACCATGTGCAAAAACCGGAACTCCCATAAGCCCTACCAGCACATAAGCAAGCACACTATAGAAACCATTTTTGCTGCCGAGGAACATCCCTGCCATAACAGCAAAAAATATCTGTAGCGAAAATGTCACCTGCCATATTCCGATTGGGAGCATGATCTTTATAAATGCTCCTACAGCCATGAGTGCTGTGAAAAGACCACATAAGACAAGTGATGTCGATTTAGTTATATTCAGATTCTTTGTCATTTCCTTTCCCCTTCTTTTCCCTAAAATAAAATTCCTAAATCCACAAAATGATAGATAGATTATATCATGTATAAGTTCTTATTTCTATCGCAGTAATCCCACCGACCGACGTGAAAATAGAAAGCAATATAGAGCTGAAACTAAGATCAAAGTTCTGTGGTATTAATCTTTATACTTTTTATCTTTTTATATACGATTGTAATAAATGCCGGAATTTGTGTAAAATGATATTCAGTAAGGAATATTCATGGAGGAAAAAAGCATGCCTAAGGTAAGCATAATTGTCCCTATTTACAATGCCGAAAAAGCCGTCAGGAAATGTATAGAGAGCATAG
>NZ_FOPH01000042.1 GCF_900113415.1 Oribacterium sp. WCC10
TATTTTTTATAAAAAAGATAGTGTATTAAGTTTTCAAGGAACAATATATCGAAAATGGATGTGATATAAACGTCCATTTGTCGGGCGACTCATAACATATAAAAATCCCCTCTTTACCTGTTTTCCGGGTAAAGAAGGGATATACTGCTACATTAAAATGTCTGTAATTAGGGCATGTTATGCCGGATACTTCGTCTTTATGCCAGTAATGGAAGAAAAAGGTCTGCAAGTCCAAGGAATATGAAAAAACCCAAAACATCGGTTGCGGTTGTGACAAATATACTCGATGCAAGTGCCGGATCCGCATTAAGCTTATCAAGAGTAAGCGGAACAAGGAATCCGAATATACCGGAAACCACAAGATTACCTATCATTGCAAGGAATATGATAACTCCAAGGAAAAAGTTGCCATATATGAATCCTACAACGATACCGGTCACAAAACCAGTTGCGGCTCCATCAACTACACCGAGGAATATTTCCTTCAAAAAAGATTTCCAGTTATCAAGGAAATCAACATCACCATTGGAAAGCTCACGTACCATTATGGACATGGTCTGAGTTCCTGCATTACCGCCCATGCCGGAAACAATGGTCATGGTAGCGGAAAGAGCAACTACCTGCGCAATAGTAGACTCAAAAACCTTAACTGTAAATGATGCAAGGAATGCAGTCAAAAGATTGATAAGCAACCACGGAAGTCTCATTCGTACAGACTGCCAAAGGGTAGTATCAAGACCTTCCTCTGCTGAAGTTCCACCCAGGTGAGCGATATCCTCATCATGTTCTTCATTGATGACATCGATGATATCATCTACAGTGATGATTCCAAGTATAGACCCCTTACTGGAAACCACAGGTATGGCCTGAAGATCGTACTTGGAAACTACCTGAGCAACTTCCTCCTGATCGACCTCCGGTTCAACCGAAACCACCTGATCATCCATGATATCGATAAGCTTGGTATTACGCGGAGAACTAAGAAGATCACGTAAGTCGACGGTTCCAACCAGCTTTTTCAGTCTGTCTTCATCTGTTACATATATGGTTTCGATGACTTCTGTTTTTGGACCAATATCTCTTATGGTATCGAGCGCCTCTGCACAGGTACGGTCTTCACGGAGAGCAATATACTCAGTAGTCATGATACCGCCTGCGCTGTCATCCGGATATTGAAGAAGGGTATGAATGATTTTTCTGTCTCCTGACTTCATGCGATTGAGAAGCCGTTTTCGTCTGGCTATCTCCATCTCGCCAAGGATATCTACGATATCATCCTTCGACATCTCTTCAAACATCTCAAGAAGAGTATCGTCCGAGAGATGATCACCGATTCGCTGACGTGTATCATCATCAGCTTCCTCCATGATCTCAGTCAACTGTTCGGTATTCAGGAATTCAGGGAGCTTTTCAATGTCCTCATCATCCAGATCATCAATCTCTTCAACGAAGTCGGCAGGCTGCATGTCTTCGTAGTACTCACTGATGTCTTTTTTGTTACCTTCATCAATGAGATCCTCGAGTTCGTCCTCGTCTTCATCCTCATCAGACTTCGATTCATCAAAGTCATCGGAATCTGTATGAATGAGATTACGGTCTTCGTTATCTTTTTTACTGTCATCAGGTATCGATTCAAAAAGATCAGTCAGATTAGGTCGGGACTCTTCCGGAATTTCAGGTTCGTCATCCTGATCATAGGTTTCCATTTGGGCCTTTAAAAATGCTCGTCTTGAAGCTGCGTCTATATTGGAACCCGAAGGCTGATTGTCATTATCTTTTTTGTTTGTTTCAGAAACAGGCTTATTTGCTTCTGTTGTTTCCTGATTTGAGACAAGAGAGTTATCTTGTTCTTTCAGTTCATCCATGGAGCACCTCCTGTTAATACAGCTGAATCATAAGATATAGCTGTTTAATTTATCTAAATTAATTGCGAGGTGAAGTACATAAATAAGTCTGTGCATACAAGCTCATACCATGCCTCACTTTACTTATTGTAGGAATTTTAAATCGAATTGCCAACTGTTTTTTGTTAAATTACGATGTTTTCACAATTATTTTGCAATTTTTAACAGAAAAAGATGTACGTTGTATACATAATTTTTTTGCTGTTTTTGTTAAAAACGTCACAATATTGTCAAAAGTTTGTTGTCCATAAAGTGCAAAATGATTATAATTGAGCTAATGCAATTTGGATTTAAGAATCAGGATAATCCTTAGGTAATTGCAAACTTCGATATAAAAAACGTGGAGGAGATCATGTACGAAATAACTAAAGTTGAGCACTTAGTTGATAAGGACTGGCTTATGGTCGTTAAGGCACCTTTCGTTGCCAAAAAATGTGAGCCTGGTCAGTTTATGATTGCCAAGCTCGGTGAGCTGGGAGAAAGAATCCCATTTACCATTGCCGACTATGACAGAAAAGAAGAGACCATTACTATCGTATTTCAGGTAGTTGGTGCTTCAACAGAGAAGATGAGTCATCTTAAGGCCGGAGATTGTTTTACTGATATCGTCGGACCTCTCGGTAAGCCTTCAGAGATGATAGATACACCGGTTGAGGAACTTAAAAAGAAATCATTTATATTCATAGCCGGAGGTGTTGGAGCAGCTCCTGTATATCCTCAGGTTAAGTGGCTCCATGAGCACGGCATCGATGCAGACGTTATTCTTGGTGCAAGAAGCAAGGATCTTCTCATCATGGAAGACGAACTTCGTGAAGTCTCTGCCAATGTTTATGTATGTACAGATGATGGCTCTTATGGAGAGAAGGGTGTTGTTACCGATATTCTTAAGAAGCTCGTAAATGAGCAGGGCAAGAAGTACACACAGTGTATCGCTATCGGACCTGTCATCATGATGAAGTTCGCATGTCTCACAACCAGAGATCTCGGCATACCTACTATTGTTTCCATGAACCCTGTAATGATCGATGGAACAGGTATGTGTGGTGCCTGCCGACTTGTTGTAGGTGATGAAGTTAAGTTTGCCTGCGTTGACGGACCTGAATTTGACGGTCATCTGGTAGATTTCGATCTTGCCATGAAGCGTCAGAGACAGTACAAGGATGAAGAGGGGAGAGCGCTTCTTAAGTTACAGGAGGGCGATACACACTCAGGCGGATGCGCTGCAGATAAATAATCGGGAGGCATGTTATGAATAATTCAATGACAAGAGTTCCTGTACGTGAGCAGGAGCCAAAGGTAAGAGCTACAAACTTCGAGGAAGTTTGTCTTGGATATAATGATGAAGAAGCTGTTCTTGAGGCTGAAAGATGTTTGAACTGTAAGAATCCTCTCTGTATGAAGGGATGCCCGGTATCTATACATATTCCTGACTTTATCACAAAGATAAAGGAAAAAGATATCGCAGGTGCTGCCGATGTTATAGCATTGTCATCTGCTCTTCCTGCTGTTTGCGGACGTGTATGCCCTCAGGAAACACAGTGCGAAGGCAAGTGCGTAAGAGGAATCAAGGGCGAGCCTGTATCTATCGGTAAGCTCGAAAGATACGTTGCAGACTGGGCTAGAGAGCATGATTATGTTGCTGCAAAGCCGGGCGAGCCAAATGGCAAGAAGGTTGCAGTTATCGGTTCAGGTCCTTCAGGACTTACCTGTGCAGGAGATCTTGCAAAGCTTGGATATGATGTTACCATTTTCGAAGCATTCCATCAGCCTGGTGGAGTTCTCGTTTATGGAATCCCTGAGTTCCGTCTTCCGAAGGATCGTGTAGTTCGTCCTGAGATAGAGAATGTCAAGAAGCTTGGTGTCAAGATTGATACCAATGTTATCGTCGGACGTTCACTCACTATCGATGATCTTCTTAACGAAGAAGGATTTGATGCAGTATTCGTAGGTTCAGGAGCCGGTCTTCCCAAGTTTATGAATATTCCTGGTGAAACTGCCAACGGTGTTTATTCAGCTAACGAATTCCTTACACGTAACAACCTCATGAAGGCATTCCTTGAGGATGCTGATACACCTATCAAGGTAGGCAAGAAGGTAGTTGTAGTTGGCGGCGGTAATGTTGCTATGGATGCTGCAAGAACTGCACTTCGTCTCGGAGCTGAGGTACACGTTGTATACAGACGTTCAGAAGAGGAACTTCCTGCAAGAGTGGAAGAGGTTCATCACGCAAAGGAAGAGGGAATCATCTTTGACCTTCTCCAGAACCCTGTTGAGATTTATGCAGATGAAAATGACTGGGTTAAGGGCGTAAAGATCCAGAGAATGCAGCTTGGAGAGCCTGATGCGTCAGGACGTAGAAGACCTGAAGCTATACCGGGCGATGTTTATGATCTTGACTGTGATATGGTTATCATGTCACTTGGTACATCACCTAACCCTCTCATCAAGCAGACAACTGAGGGACTTGATACAAACAAGCACGGATGTATCATTGCAAAGGAAGAGAACGGACAGACATCAAAGAAGGCAGTATTTGCCGGTGGTGATGCAGTAACAGGTGCTGCTACAGTTATCCTTGCGATGGGTGCAGGTAAGGCTGCAGCCAAGGGTATCGATGATTACCTCAACGGAAGAGATGCTTAATCTTTGCGTTTTAGTTTGATGTGATAATAAGACGTGAGTGTCAAAAGTATTTGCCACTCACTGATTAGCGCTAACGCACACATTCGTGTGATAGAGCTGGAATCCTTACAGATTCCTTTGAAGCGCTCAAAGCCGCGTGGCTCCTTCGACTAAAAATCGAAGGCAGTTGTGTTGCTGAACACTCATAACTCACGTCCTTTTGCTGTGCAAAACGACTACGTTATTCGTGTTCGGGCGGGTCATAAAGTCTCAAATCAACGTGCAAGCACGTGATTTGGTACTTTTGACCCTTACATCATAATAAAACATTTATAAAAACCGTATAAGCCGGAACTTTAGTATAAACAAGAGTTTTCAAAGGCTATAGTTGAAAAATCTAAGGACGCAGTTTGAAAGAGCTGCGTCCTTTTGATATTCATGAAAGGTAAATCCTAAAATGGACGCGAGAACAGCAATTATTATGTCTTTGACACATTGAAATGCTATTCAATGAGCTGTTGCAGTACAGACGGGAAGAGAATCATGTATTTATATCTGATTCATGATTAAAATCAGATATAAATACTTTTGAAATGCAGATTATATTTTTGTGATAAAAGCCGACAATATCACTATGGTATCAACAAATATACCGATTATCATATTGAAAGGAATCAGCTATGGACACAAAGGGAACTAATCTGGGATTAAAATCACTTAAGTTCACTATAGTTTTTATGCTTCTTGGAACAGCGCTTCTGACAGCACTCGGAGTTGCTATATTCTCTGTTTTTGGTACGGTAATGAATACCAACGACCAGGTAAAAGCCTATCGCAACAGACTGGAAAAAGATGTCATGGAGAAGCTTAAGCAGGAAACTGAAATAGCTATCAGTGTCATTGACCAGATTCATGAAGATCAGCTGGCAGGAGTTTATACAGAGGCTGAGGCAAAAAAAATAGCCGCGGATCTTGTCAGGGATATGAGATATGATGATGGAAGCGGTTATTTCTGGATTGATACCTATGAAGGTGTTAATGTTGTTCTTCTTGGAAGAGACACGGAAGGTCAGTCAAGATGGGACTCTGTTGATCCGGATGGAAATTTCTTTATTCAGGATATGATAAAGAATGGACAGCAGGAAGGCGGAGGATTCACAGATCTTCAGTTCGCGAAACCAAATGAAACCGAACCATTGCCGAAGAAGAATTTCACCATGTCCTATGAACCGTATCAATGGGTAGTCGGAACCGGTGTATGGATTGATGGACTTGATGAAGCAGAAGCTGCTTATCTTAAAACAGCTCATCTGGCTATAAACAGAATCATTATTTCAATGATGATCTTCATAGTCATCTGGTTTGTAGTACTTATAGTCGTTTCAACTGTTATGGGTTCATTCATCATTGGCCCTATCCGAAAAGTTACAAATGCTGCAGAGAATATTGCTAAAGGTAACTTTGATGTTTCGCTTGATGTCAAGACCAATAATGAGGTTGGTGTTCTGGCCAATGCTTTTGATAAGACTATAGAAAGACTTAAAAACTATCAGGGTTATATCGATGAGATCTCAGAAGCATTACATGAAGTGGCCGATGGTAATCTCAATGTACAACTCCATAGACAGTATGTGGGTCAGTTTGAAAAGATTAAAACCAACATGGATGCACTCTTGTCTGGTCTTAATGCTACATTGGGTGGAATAAATGATGCTGCTGACAATGTCAACAGAGGTGCAGAACAAGTGGCTTCGGGTGCACAGGCTCTTGCTCAGGGTGCAACGGAACAGGCATCCACTATTCAGGAGCTTTCAGCAAATATGAATGATATTTCATCAAAGGTAGACGAAACCGCCAAGATGTCAATGGAAGCTCTTAATCTTTCAACTTCAGTTGGTGAAGATATGATTGTAAGTAACGGAAAGATGCAAGAGATGTCTCAGGCTATGGAGGATATCATTGAAAGATCAAATGAGATTTCAAAGATTATCAAGACCATAGATGATATCGCATTCCAGACTAATATCCTTTCACTTAATGCAGCAATTGAGGCTGCAAGAGCAGGTCAGGCAGGTAAAGGCTTTGCGGTAGTTGCTGACGAAGTAGGAAACCTTGCAAAGAAATCTCAGGAAGCAGCGCAGAATACAGCTCTCCTTATTGAGCAAACCATAGAGGCTGTTCAGCGAGGTGGAGAAATCTCACGTGAGACAGCGGAATCTCTTGGTTCAGTATCTAATGGCGCAAAGAAGATAACCAATCTTGTAGAAGAGATTTCTTCGGCATCTTCAAAGCAGGCAGAAGGAATCAAACAAGTTAGTGAAGGAATTGATCAGATATCTTCTGTAGTCCAGACCAATGCAGCTACAGCTGAAGAGAGTGCGGCAGCAAGTGAAGAGATGACTAGAATGTCCAAGAGTCTTGCCGGTGAAGTTGGTAAGTTTAAACTGAGATAAACTATAAATATAATGTAAAATGAATTTGTGAAGGTATTGTTCCACCGTTCGCAAGGACGGTGGAATTTTATGCTCTTATAACTGTTTCTGTATGAAAATATATTTCTCTAAGCTTAATGACGTTATTGATCACTTAATTTTGAGTATATATATTTGGGACGATACAGGAAGAGTTTAACACGTTCAGAGTGAAGGTTTGCATATCTGAAAACGTATTGAAGAATGATTTTGAAAACGTTAAATAATTAACTTTAAAAAATATTTGACATTTGCAAACTGAGTTGATATATTAACTGAGCGCTCGAGAGAACCAGAACATCAGTTCTTGAAAATGAGCACATTAGAACCTTGAAAATCAAAGATCGATTAATACACAGACCCTGAAGATTCTTTGAAAAAGAAAATTCAGAGCGGAAGAGTTCGAAAGAACTCGGAAGCAAACGACCAAATATGGTCAAGCGAATTTATTCGCAGTAAAGAAACGGACAGAACGAAAAGCCAAGCTTTAGTTTTGAGTTGAAGGAGTTTTCATCAGAAAACTCCGGAACGATATGCACCGATCTATGATCGGCGTCCTGC
>NZ_FOPH01000026.1 GCF_900113415.1 Oribacterium sp. WCC10
AAGAGTAAGACCCCTTGAAGACTACGAGGTAGATAGGGCTAAGCTGTAAGTGCTGTAAAGCATTCAGGTGATAGTTACTAATAGGTCGAGGGTTTGACCAATGTGGTTTGGTTGCTGGATAACAGATGGATTACTGAGAATAAGTTATTTGTATTCGGTACGCAGTTTTCAAGGCACGATATTTGATCTATGATCATAAACTTTATATCGAAGCTTTTTAAACAATCAGATTTGTATCTGGTTGTTTTTTTATGTTTATAGGAACTTTATAGGAAATGGCATTAACTGAACATTCAGCACAACATATGTCCGCATTAAAAACACGTAATTTTAATAAGGGCTTTATTTTATAATCCATTTCTGCATTTTTATTTTATAACTGTAATCTGTGGGGAATCTGTGGGGATTTTGAAGTTCTGAGAATATACAAATAGATAAGCAAAATATGTTCTTAAAGTTGAACTTTGAAAGGTAAATCAGTATAACAATAGGAAAAAATCCCTGAAACTTCAATATTATCAATGAAGTTTAGGGATTATGACAATCACCGGATTCTGTATAAAAACTGGTGATTGGATTTGTATTTTTATACCATTATTAAAGCTGAACAGATTATCTAAATGAGCGTGTCTTATTTTCTGAAGAGGTTGTTAAGCTTTCCAAATAATGAGTTTCTGCTTTCTGCTTCCTTTTCAGCTTCAGCAGCGAGGTCCTTGTTCAACTGTGTTTCAAGAAGCTCTGAAAATAGTGGCGTATCTGCCGTGATTCCTTTGGGAAATCTGGTGATAACCTTTGTGTATGATCTGTAAACTGTATTGGAATCATTTTCTACAACATAATCATGCAGACAGTTAACTACATTATGTTCTACACCATAGGATATTATATTAAAGGCTCTGCAATAGTAATATATGTCGTTGTTGTCAAAAGGAATATCCTTGCCCAAAAAAACTATCTCATATATAAAATCAATGATTTCCTTAAGGCTTTTATCATTTAACTTTTCATTGAGGTATTCTAAAGCCTTTTTCTTAGGAATATTATTAATACCAGCCATAACTCTATCTCCTTTTTTATATTGAATCAGGAAGCCCATGGTATGTGGGGTTCCTAAAAATGCTACATAAGTTCATTTGATTATAGTCATTTTCAAGATTAGTGACTTGGCTAACAGTAATATCGTAAACTGTAATATCTCAGAAATATCTGCATGTTCTGAAAATGTCAGACAAAAATATTAAAATTAAATGTTAAAATCATATGTAAATCATATATAAATCATATATATATATATATATATTAAATCGACACTCCGGTAATACTAATAAGCTACTTGTCTTCTTTATTCTCCTTATGATAATTAGCTTTAGACTTATACATGTTTGAATCTGCTTCATATAGCATAGAGTTAATCTGTCTTGTTTTTATCTCATCTACTGTTCGGGTTGCGCATCCGTGAGATACTGAAAGCTTAAAGGATTCGAGGCTTGAGCGATTGAATTTTTCAATCTCTTCATTCAAGGCCTTCACTGCGATATCATATTTTGTTTTAATATTACCGGGAATAAGTGAAATAAATTCATCTCCGCCGATTCTCCCGACAAAACCTACTGTACCAAAACTGTTTTTTAGACACTCTGCAAATGCTTTAAGGGCTCTGTCTCCACTTTGATGGCCATACGTATCATTTATTTTCTTAAAACTGTTTAAATCAAAACAGACCACCATGATATCTTCTTCAAGATCATCAAATACATTTATCATATCGTGACATTTCTTGGCATTTCCAAGGCCGGTAAGAGCATCCTGATAAGCAAGCTTTTTGGTTTTGATAGCGTTAACCTGATGCTTAAAGATCAGAAACGTCGCCACCAGCATCATCAGGAAAGATGTTCCATGAAGCAGCAAAATGTTCAATATACCACCCATAAAGTAATCATCATCAAGAATATATATTATTTTCCAATGGCAGTAATCGAGATCTGACATTGCAACAAAGTACTCCTGATTTCTGTATCTAAGCTTTCCTGACAGTGTAGCAGTACTACTCAAACCTTTACCGATGAAATTAATAGCTTCACTGGAATCTGAAAACGTTTCGATGGCATTATCCTTCTTTACCACTGACATAGTATTCTCATAAAGAACATATTCTCCATTTTGAGTTATGGCCGCGGTAAGTCCTTCATCATACATAGATCTTAATTCTTCGTATAGTGCAGACAAACTCAAGGTGCCGCATAAAAGTCCGACCTTTTGACCTGTGGTATCATAGATAGATGTACATATGGTTGTGATAGGAGTATCAGTTCCTTCTCTGGTAGAAGGATCAGCTATGTACTGCTCATACTGTAATGCATTTTTGTACATTTCAATATCTTCGTGTTGTGGTCTTTTTGAACCATTAAAGAAATAGCTTTTGCAGTCTGTATCTGCAACAAACATATATTCAAAACCAACATTTTGGGTTCTTTTTTGCAAATACTCTTTTTGAACGTCCGTATTCATTCCACTGATTTCCGGTTGTTCAGCTATATAGTTCATTACCGTAATTTTCGCTTCAAGTATAGAAGCTATATGTTGTTTCAAAGCATCTGCTCTACCGGCAACAAAAGAATTGCCTTTGGCAATCATTGAGGTATATGTGCTATAGCTGTAATATAAGGAAACTTAAAAACAAATGTGATTGCTACAAATGTAACAAACCATAACATTCGTTCCTTAAATGAGAAGCCAATTTGATTGGATTTATCAATTTTCATTCCTAAACCTTTATAATCATTAATACAGACACGTCAAACAATTAGGGAAACGCTGATTAAAGCGTTTCCCGGGACGGATTTTCGATGCGAAGCATCAATTTCCGTTGACAATCCGTGCCATCCGTGGAAACACTGATATAATCAGTGTTTCCTTAGTTATCTGAGCGCGGGATACTACACGGAGTTTTGCTTCATCAACCGGAGGGAAATTAATATGCCTAATCCTGTTATTCCTCTGTTACGAAAGGGAAAGAGGACTGTCATAGTTGCAGATGATGAATATATAAACAGGCAGATACTGTTTGAGATGTTGAAGGAGGACTACCATGTCCTTCTGGCGGAAGATGGTGCAGAGGCCTATGACATTGTCCAAAAAAACAGTAAGACTATTTCACTCATATTGCTCGATCTGATAATGCTTAATATGACCGGGCTTGAACTCCTCGACAAGCTGAAATCTCATGAGAAACTGTCACGTATTCCGGTGATAGTTCTCACGGCGAATCAGGATTCTGAGGTTGCAAGTTTAAATGCCGGAGCGGTAGATTTCATTCCAAAACCGTATCCTCAGCCTGATGTTGTAAGGGCAAGAGTCCGCAGAGCCATCGAACTGTCAGAGGACAGGCAGATCATCAGTGATACTCAGTATGATGTTCTGACCGGACTTTATACAGAGGAATCCTTTTATTTATACACTGAACTTTTTGACAGATACTATTACGATCTTTCGGCTGATGCGGTTGTTCTCGGGATAAACAACTTTCATATCTTTAATGAACGTTACGGTGATAAAGGAAGAAGCTCTTTCACGAATGATGGGTAACGAAAACTTTTATATTTCGATGATCTCAAGATTATTGGATGATAGCAATTTCGAGACATTGAAGCAGAGCATAGAAGACGGAGACCTTGACAGTGCTTTCGATGCTGCGCATAATCTGAAAGGTGTCATAGGAAATCTTTCGCTTACACCTATTCTTGAACCTGTTAAAGAGGTGACAGAGCTTTTGAGATCACGAAAGGATATGGATTACAGTTCTTATGTAAAGTTGATTTTCGAAAGAAAGGAACAGCTGAAAGCATTGTTCAAATGACAAATACTTAATGTGAGGTGTCAGATGATCCATAACAGTTTTTCAGATAATAAAGAAAAAGACTCTCTTGCCTGGGAGGAAGTCAGTTGCGAGCATATTGTAAAGGATGAATGGATAGATTTTAAAAGACTTGCATACAGGTTTCCCGATGGAAGAGTGTTTGAACCTTACTACAGCTACAGTCGCAAGAATTATGTTGTTATCGTGGCTTCTGATACAGAAGGGAAGTTTCTTTCAGTAAGGCAGTTCAGGCAAGGAATAAAGGAAGTGACAACCGAGTTCCCTGCAGGAGGCATTGAGCGAAAGGACAATAAGGAATACGGTGATTCTCATGATGAATCATCAGAAGATGCATTGATTGCGGCAAAGCGCGAGCTTCTTGAGGAGACAGGCTATGAATCCGATGAATGGAGTCATCTTATTACTGTTCCGTCCAATGCAACCATCGCAGACAACTATGCTTACATTTACAGGGCGAAAAACTGCAGAAGAGTTGCAGGTCAGTCACTTGATGAGACTGAATTTCTAAATGTAAAAAAATACACTTCCGATGAGATCGAAGAGATGATCTCTGCCGGCAGGTTTCAACAGGCAGTACATATCATGGCCTGGCTGTTGGCAAGAAGATGAGAATATATGGTTTAGCCGATTTTCCCTTTCAGTAGTAAAAAATCGGTATCTATAGTTTCTATCTATATCCAACCCTAAATTATTCCAAATTGTTTTCACCAAAAAACAGGACTAATATATTTTTAAACGAGATATGAAAGAATAATTTTTCATAAATAATATTCATATCTGCTGATTTAATTAAAGGAACTCACTATAAGTGAATTAAAACTTATGAGTTTTCCGAAGACAATCATTCATAATGTCAGACATTTCTTTTAATAAAGCTGACGTTAAATCGGGAGGGGTTTATGAGGAAACAGGTTTTAGCTATTTTATCAGCCGCTTTGGTTTCTGCCACAGCTATAAGTGCCTGCGGTGTGCCAACAACAGGCGGGGAATCAGTACCTGAGGCAACAACTGAAGCAGCAGGAAAGTATGCATTGGATACAAGTGATGATAAGAAGGAAAATTCTGATGCAAATAAGTCAGATGATGCCGGACGTAAGGTTCTTCGTTTCGGACAGGGTAATGCAGGTGACGGACTTGATATGCAGGTATCGACTTCATCAAGAGCTGCATCAATTGCAGATGAGATAACAGAATCTCTTCTCAGATTTAACGAGGACAATGTGGAGGTTCCTGTTCTTGTAACGGCCTTCCCTACCATCTCTGATGATGGCCTCACATACAGCTTCGAGCTTAAAGAAGGAGTACACTTCACAAACGGTGCAGAGCTTAAAGCATCTGATGTAAAGTTTACCTTCGAGCGTATGTTCACACCGGCTACCGGGGCTAAATCCACAGCGTACTTCAAGATGATAAAGGGTGCTCAGGATATGCTCGACGGCAAGGCTACTGAACTTGCAGGTTTTGAAATCCAGGATGATTATCATTTCACCATAACTCTGGACTATGCATTTGCACCTTTTATAAAGAATATCGCCACATCTTATGCTGACATTTTCCCTGAGGAAGCCTGCAAGGAAGCGGGAGACAAGTGGGGCTTCGGAACAGATCTCATCGGTACCGGTCCATACAAGATTGATACCAATGATGACACAACAGGTGTAACGCTGGTAAAGAACGATGACTATCATGCCGGTGACGTTAATCTCGATGAGATTGATTTCGTATATTTTGATGACGACCAGACAAAGCTTATAGCTTATGAGAATGGTGACATCGATCTTGCTGATGTAAATCCTGCATTGCTCAGTCAGTATCAGGAGACCAATGCTTCCGAAATCACAGCTTATCATCCTCTCGGAACAGCATTTATGTCACTTAACTTAAAGGCCGACTACATTAGCGACATCAATGTAAGAAAGGCAATCTCACTTGCCATAAATCGTGAGGAGCTTGTTGATACAATCCTGAACGGTGCCGGTATTCCTGCATCAAGTTTCCTGAATAACAACATACCGGGTCATGACGATTCACTTTCTGTTTACGAGTACAATCCGGAAGAGGCCAAAAAGCTTCTCGAAGAGGCCGGCTACGGTGACGGTATCACCATCGATGCTGAAGTTCGTCAGGCAGACCAGACTGTATTTGCAGCACTTCAGGGTTACCTTGATGAAGTAGGTATCACCCTTAACCTGAATGTGGTCGATAATGCCACATGGACTGCTGACAGAACAGCCGGAAAGATTCCTGTAACAGGTATGACATGGAACGCACTCTATCCTGACGGCGATTTCCAGATGTACAACTACTTCTACTCAACAAACTCTGTTGCACAGGGTGTGTTCTATGAGAATGCCGACTTTGACAAGGCAATGGATGATGCAAGAGTTTCAACTGATGAGAATAAGCGTGCAGAGCTCTATAAGAAGGCAGATAAGCTTCTTTCACAGGACGACTACGCATGTATTCCTCTTTACTATCCACAGAGTCAGTTTATCGCAAAGCCATATGTAAAGAACTACAAGGTGGGTAACCTGATCTATCACTTCTTCGACGTGGATATCGATGCAGATGCAAAGGCTAAGGCCTGATATACACCCGGATTCATATGACGTTAGACGTATAGAACACAAAAACAAATAAGTAAAACCATTAATGCAGGATAAATCAATATCAGTGTTCCTCCGTTACTGCCATTCTCACTGATGAAATTTATCCTTTGCAGATGATATAGCGGATTTAAAAGCTGTATCATTTACCGGATGCTGCCTGGGAAATACCCGGGCGGCATCCTTTCCGTTTAATTCATGGATTCAATCCCGACTTATAAGGATTTGATATTCATATCCGGTTAAATTCGAATTAAATGTCGTTATCCTACGATGTAAGGGTCAAATACTTTTGAACACTCACGTCATCTTATACGACAGGTAAGGACTTCTATGTTTCGATATATCATTAAGCGTACACTACTTGCTCTTGGAATCATTTTTTCCATATCTCTCATCACATTCCTTATTCTCAATGTCTTACCCGGCGACCCTGTGGCCGCCATGCTGGGAGACTTCGCTGATGCCAATAAAATAAAAGAAGTTCGCCATAATCTGGGACTGGATGTTCCGCTATGGCAGCAATACTTTCAGTGGATAAGTAATCTCCTTAAGGGCGATTTCGGTAACAGCTATTTCCAGAAAAAATCAGTTTTGTTTCTGATACTTCAGGCTTTTCAGTACACTTCATTTCTTGCTGTACTGGCCTATGTGATAGCCCTGATAGTAGGTCTCAGCATGGGAATCATTGCTGCCGTAAATCACGGAAGCTTGATAGACCGGAGTCTCATGACACTGTCTGTTCTCGGAATTTCAGCACCATCATTCTGGGTGGCCATTCTTCTTCAGATATATATCGGATTGAATTTTAAGATATTTCCCGTATCAGGAGTACAGACACCTATTGGTTACGTACTTCCGGCCATAGCTCTTGGCACAAGATATGCAGCCTCAATCGCAAGAGTAACAAGAGCCTCTATGATGGAAGTTATGGGGCAGGATTTCATTCGTACAGCATATGCTAAAGGTCTTGGCAGTTTCCGTATAGTCATGGTACACATCCTGCGGAATGCGTTGATTCCGATAATCACAATCATCGGTGCGGATATCGGCTCGCTGCTTACAGGATCTATGATCACTGAAAATGTCTTCAATATTCCGGGAATCGGAAAGCTTCTCATAGATGCCATCGGAAAACGTGACATACCGCTTGTTCAGGGCGGAGTTATCTATGTTGCGACAGTTTGTGTGATTGTGTATTTCGTTGTAGATATACTTTATGCAGTTGTGAATCCTAACATCAGACTCGGTGCTTCAGTTGAATGATGGATGGGAATAAATAATTATTTCACAGGCGAGGATGCATATGAATAATAAAAAAGCCCCAAAAACAATGAAGGACTGTTAAGGGATTCATACTCCTTATGAAATCATAAGTTTTTTATAACGATAGAACGGAGCATTTAATGACTAAGACTAAACTGATACAATTAGACACTTTAGGAAGAAATATATCCGAAACTAAAATTCAACACAGTGGCTACTACTACGAAAGCTTTCGTATATTCAGGAAAAACAAGGTCGCCATGCTTTCACTTTTTGTGATAATACTTATGATTTTTCTTGCTGTGGCAGCACCTTTGGTTACAGGCTTTGATCCCGATAAGCAGAAGCTTGCAGAACGGCTTCTGTCTCCGGGAGTGAAGGGACACATATTCGGAACCGATGAGTTCGGGAGAGACATTTTCACAAGATGTATCTATGGATGTCGTGTTTCTCTATCTGTAGGAATAATATCTCAGCTTATAGCATCTGTTATCGGATATCTCATGGGGGTTACGGCTGGATATTTCGGAAAGAAAGCAGACGATATCATCTCGTTTTTTATTCAGGTCTTCAGCAGTATTCCATTTCTGCTTTTTGCCATGGCTCTGATGTATGCACTGGGGTCGGGACTGATGAATCTCTATCTTTCTCTTGGTCTTCTCAGTTGGGCAAATACCGCAAGGCTTATAAGAGGACAGGTTCTGACACTTAAGCAGCAGGAATACATTCAGGCCTGTATCGTTAATGGCGGATCAAGCAGACGTATCATATTTAAACATTTGCTTCCTAACTGTATTCCCATGCTGATCATCACGAATACTCTGGGAATCCCTTCAGCTATCCTGACTGAAGCAAGTCTCAGTTTCCTGGGGCTCGGAGTACCAAGTCCAACTGCAAGCTGGGGTTCAATGATCTCAGGTGCCCAGACATTCATCAGAACAAACACCTACTACAGTCTTTTTCCGGGACTTTTCATAATCGTATCGGTAATGGCATTCAATATGCTTGGAGACGGACTGAGGGATGCTCTGGATCCGAAGCTTCATAAATGATTTGGGGTTGGAGAAACGCTGATTAAGTGTTTCCACGGTCAGACTGCGATGGAACCTGCAGTCTGATGTAAGGTATGGGAAACTAAACAGAAAAGTATATGAAGGTAAGTATAATGTCTGAAAAAAGTGAATTACTGGTAATAAAAGATCTTGATGTACGGCTCTTTACAGAAAGAGGCACACTTCCGGTTCTAGACCATATAAATCTTAGTTTAAAACCCGGAGAAATCCTTGGAATAGTAGGAGAGAGCGGATGCGGAAAAAGTATGCTTGCCTCTGCCATCATGGGGCTTATCGATGCTCCCTTGAAGATCACCGGAGGAGAGATAGTATTTGAAGGTGTGAATCTGGTCAATGCCTCAAAGAAGACTCTTCAGAATCTCAGAGGAAGTGCCATCTCCATGATCTTTCAGGAACCCATGACAAGTTTAAATCCTATCATGACCTGCGGGCAGCAGATAGTTGAGGCTATACTTGCCCATGAAAAAGTTTCAAGAAAAGAGGCAGTGGCAAGGGCGATGGATATGATTAAGTCAGTAGGAATCCCTATGCCGGAAAAGGTTTTCCGCTCTGTTCCGTCACAGCTTTCAGGTGGTATGAGACAACGCATCATGATAGCAATGGCATTGAGCTTAAGACCAAAGCTTCTTATATGTGATGAGCCGACAACAGCACTTGATGTGACCGTACAGGCACAGATACTGTATCTCATCCGTAAGTTAAAGAAAGAGCTCAATACTGCAGTTGTATTCATCAGCCATGATATGGGCGTTATCTCACAGATGTCTGACAGAGTGGCGGTAATGTATGCGGGACAGGTAGTAGAGCTTTCTGATAAGAAGGATATCTTTACCACACCGGCACACCCCTACGCTATAGGACTTCAGGCTGCAATTCCAAAAATGGACGGCGAGGCGGAATCTCTGGAAGCCATCCCGGGATCTGTGCCGATGCTTTATGATCTTCCGGCCGGATGTCTTTTTTCCACAAGATGTGAAAGGTGCAGCATGAAGTGTAAAACCGAGAAACCGGAGCTTGTAGATATAAATGAAGATAATCCGGGACATCTTGTTAGATGTTTCATTCCGGCAATTTAGCCCAAAAGTCGATATAGGATCACTTCTCACTTTGCACTGCCATGAAGTATTTTGTGAAGGCATACGTGGGATAAGACTTATGATACTTGGGTCATATTTGACTTTTTAACTGCATTAATAATGAGCATGTGAAAATCTTATGACGCTGATGTACTACAGGAGAAAACATGGAACATAAAACATTGGCTGAACCTGTTTTGAAGGTTCGAAATCTTAAAAAATATTACTATTCCGGCGGAGGATTTCTATCCGGAAAGAAAACATGTGTAAAGGCTGTAAATGATGTTTCCTTTGAACTGTATAAAGGAGAAACTCTGGCTATAGTCGGAGAAAGCGGGTGCGGAAAGTCCACCACAGCTAAATCTGTCATAAGGATAACGGAACCGACTGAAGGAAGTATCATGCTGGATGGGCGGGACTTCGGAAAACTTAAGGGTGAAGAACTTAAGAAGGCAAGACAAAATATCAAGATGATCTTTCAGGATCCGTATTCTTCCCTTAACCCCAGAATGACAGTCAGAGACATTATTGCAGAACCTATAGACATAGCAGGTTCATGGAAAGATAAGGAAGAACGGGAACGAAAAATACTTGAAGCCTGCGATATGGTGGGGTTAAACAGAGATTTCCTTGATCGCTATCCTCATGAGTTTTCAGGAGGACAGCGTCAGAGAATAGGTATAGCAAGAGCCATCATTGAAAAGCCTGAAGTTATTCTTTGTGATGAACCGGTTTCAGCCCTGGATGTTTCTATTCAGGCAAAGGTGGTGAATCTTCTGAAAGAACTTCAGAAAAGACTTAATATTTCCTATATCTTTATATCCCATGATATGGGTGTGGTTCGTCACATGGCTGACCGTGTCATAGTGATGTACCTCGGACATGTGGTTGAAGAGGGGAGTAAAGAAGACATCTTCGAATCCCCGAAACATCCGTATACAAAGCTTCTTCTTGAAAGTATTCCGGTTATCGGAAAAGAAGTTCCTGAAGATGATAAGGAATTGATTTCAGGAGATATACCTTCTCCGGCAAATCCGCCTTCAGGGTGCTGTTTCCATACAAGATGTCCGTATGCAACGGAGGAATGCAGTAAAGTCATGCCGGAACTGAGGGAAGTTGATGGAAGACCGGGACATAAAGCTGCCTGCGTGACTATAGTTTAAACAGGTACAGGAAGATTGGAGATATTTTGAAAGTAAACTTTCAAAGTTTGATGGTGAGTCAGATACGGGTTTGGATGAATACAACTCGTGCCTGACCAATGGGGGTAAAAATGAAACTTACAAAAGAAGAAATAGCACAGGATTTTAGAAAACTAATAAAACCACTTTCAGAAACATTCGGACCATCAGGTCAGGAGGATGAGGTATACGAACTTATCAAAAAGGAAATAGAAAGCTACGATGTAACCATATCAACTGATGTAATGGGAAATCTCATAGCATTCAAAAAGGGAAACCGTCCCGGAAAACTGATGGTTGCGGCACACATGGACGAGATAGGTCTCATTATTCGTCATATAGATGCAAACGGATTTATCTTTATAGAAACTCTCGGAGGTATAGCCCCACAGCAGTTCTTCGGAAAGCATGTGGTGATCCGTACAGAGGATGGCAGACATATCGATGGAATAGTAAATTCACTTCATCCGGGTCGTCCTGACCGCTGCACCGAGATGCCTAAATCGATAGGCGAATTCTTTATAGAGGTTGGTGCAGAGTCAAGAGAAGAAGTTTATGAAATGGGAATTCAGGAGGGAGATCCGGTATCTATCGATTATCCGGTTATAGAACTTGGAAAGCATAGAGTCGGCGGAAAGGCTCTTGATGACAGAGCCCTCGTATTCATGCTTATTGAGGTTATCAAGATGCTTCAGGATGAAAAGGATACTCCTGACTTCTATGCAGTTTTTACTACTCAGGAAGAAGTCGGAGCGAGAGGTGCTATTGTGGCGGCCAGAAGCATTGCCCCTGACATGGCTATCGCCCTCGATATGAGTCTGGCAACGGACATCCCGGGAGTTTCAGCTCAGAAGATGGTCAATTCTTTGGGAAAGGGTGCATCCATTAAGATCATGGATAAGCTCTCCACCTGTGTCAACGGACTCCTCGCAGACCGGAAGATCGTTAAGGAAATGAAGGAAATCTGCAGGGAAAATCAGATTACTTATCAGATTGAGGCCTATGCGGCAGGTGCAACAGATGCATCATTTATGCAGACACTTAACGCCGGAATAAGAGCCGGGGGAATACAGATCCCAATGAGATATGTTCACAGCTACGAGGTGGTGGATGTAAGAGATGTGGTTGACTGTGTGGGACTTTTGTACCACTTTGTGAAGAAAACGGAAATATAGACCGTTGCCGCCGGAGGCTCTAAGGAAGTATTGAATTAATTATTTTTTCCTTAGAGATCATTAGTTACCAGGAACAAAGAATGCTCACTTTTTATACTTTATGATGTAAAATATAAGAAAAGAGTCCTGCATTTGATTCAGGCAGGGTTCACTTGTGTCGTAAAGGTATAGAATTTTCAAAAAGGAGGCATCGTGGTAATGAAAGGCAGTATAAAAATCAACCGTAAGCTGATTATTGTGGGCATACTGCTCATTATATGTCTGACGACCGCATTGGTAATGACTATGAAAAAGACGGGAGGCATCGTGGGAGACGAAGCAGCTTTCCGAAGCAGACCCAAAACCACACCGGCAGGTATGGTGGATCCAAATATAATCAATAAGGGAACAAATTCGTGGCAGGGTCAGAATTATATAAATACTGCCAAAAGCGCGCTTAATCTGGTTAACCAGCAAAGAGCCAACAACGGACTGGCCGCACTGGAGTGGGACGACAGCCTTGCTGCCTGTGCGATGATAAGGGCAACGGAACTTCCGTCGGCATTTTCACACTCAAGACCTAATGGCAGCGATTGGTACACCGTCTGCCCCGATATAATGTATGGTGAGAATCTCGCTCAGGGATTCAACTCTCCGGACGCCGCGGTCAATGCGTGGATGAACTCCACAATGCATCGCGAAAACATACTAAAAGCAGGTTTTGTATCGTGTGGAATAGGCATATATGAAAACGGCGGAAAGTGGTATTGGGTACAGGAATTTGGATACTACTAAAACAAGAAAAATAATATTAACCATGATAATAACGGCAGTCGTTTCGAGTGCCGTTTTATCGTGTATATCCTGCAGTAAAAATCCGGCCTCAGGAACAAACGAAGCGGTCTCAAGCAGTAAAGGAACAGCTTCTGCAGATGCAAAAGATACTGAGGGAAGCTTTGCTTTGCTTGTTTATATGATCGGCTCCGACCTGGAAACCTTTGATGCGGCCGCAAGCAATGATATCCAGGAAATGCTCGGAGCAGCATCAGGAGACAATCTCAACATTATAATACAGACCGGCGGATCAAAAAGCTGGCATCTCAAAGAGATTGAGAATGATGGAGTAGGCAGGTACAGGATAAGGAACGGAAAGTTAGAGACAATCGAGCTTCTTGATAATGTGAGAATGTCAGAGTCCGAAACCCTTGCTGACTTTATCTCCTGGGCCGGAAATAATCAAACCGCGGAAAGATACGGACTTGTGCTTTGGAACCACGGTGGAGGTACTTTAGTCGGTTACGGTCTTGATGAATACTATCCCGATGAAACAATGAGCATAGACCAGATTCATGAGGCACTTTCGGATGGAGGACTTCATTTTGATTTCATCGGTTTCGATGCATGTCTTATGTGTACGGTTGAAACGGCTATGGCACTCGCCGGACACGCAGATTATATGATAGCATCGGAGGAGACGGAGCCGTCGACAGGCTGGTATTACACGGAATGGATAAAGCAACTTTCCGAAAGACCGGGAGTGTCCATTCCGGAGCTTGGGAAAACCATCATTGACAGCTTCGTTTCCGGACCTGATTACAACAAATATGACTTTTATACGCTGTCGCTTGTAGATCTAAAAAAAATTGAAGAGCTTTATCGTACATTAAGCGGGTACTTTAAAGAAGAGGAGAAAATCCTAAACGATCAATATCAGAAAACGGTAGTAGCGAGAGCAAATACAAAAAGCTTCGGAAACGATGGCTACGAGCAGATAGATCTCTTTGACTACCTGAATTCTGTTGAAGAAGAAACAGAAAGCGGAAGAGCACAGAAAGTGCTTGAAAAAGCGAAGGATGCAGTCTGTTATTTCCAGGGAACGGTGACCGGATCAAACGGTATCGCGCTGTATTATCCGTATTTATATCCTGAGCGGTTTGATC
This sequence comes from Oribacterium sp. WCC10, assembly GCF_900113415.1. Taxonomy (GTDB): domain Bacteria; phylum Bacillota; class Clostridia; order Lachnospirales; family Lachnospiraceae; genus Oribacterium. The sequence continues at coordinate 14,174 of NZ_FOPH01000026.1, forward strand.
AGGTTATGGAAATGCTTTATACACTTGATTACGAAGAAAGTTACTTTGATTTTTACAGACATTTTCTGAACGTTTTGGTGAAAACGAGGCTCAACGCATCCGAAGAAGATGGCGGGGAGAAAAAAGCTGAATCAAATGTTAAAAAAATCCGGGACATTACCGTTGACACGGGAGTCAGCGAGGAGGATCTTTTGGCAACAAGCTGGTACGACCCACACACTGTTCTTCCCGAAAATCTACTTGTGCCGGATGTCAACGTTTTCGAGATGGTACCAAAGGACAATTTCGGTAAATACGGGCTGCATCTGCCTGAAGAGCAATGGGATCTGATATCCGATATATGGGTTGACTATTGGCTCGAAATGGAGAGCGGATGGCTGGTAGACTGCGGAACCGACAAGTATTACGAATGGGATTGGGACGGAGACCTTACGCTTGACTACGATGGCAAGTGGTTGGCGTTGAACGGCGAGATAGTTCCGTATTATTTAACCGGAGTCGTATATGGTGAGACATTTGCGGAGGATTACAGCTTCGGGTATGTTCCTGCAACACTGAATGACAAAGGCATAAAGATACAGATAGTGAATGATGCGGAATCTCCATACGGACGCGTTGTCGGCTATAAGTACAATTATAAAGATGCTGATTCAAGATCCGACGATGATCCAAATGTCAGCGCAAAGGGTCTGCATCAGTTTAAGGACGGTGATGAAATCCGGACTTATTATGCAAGATACAACAATGAGGATGGCATTGGCACAAGCACCTTTGACTCGCTTGTCTACAACGGCGATCCGATCATCTACAATGGCGACCTTGAAGTAAGCTACGAGCCATTTGACAGGTATAACAACAGAGATATTCATGTACTTGTGAATTTCCGTTTTAAAGATATATACGGCAATACTTACTATACATTTGCGATTGACTATAAACTTTAGGGAAACGCTGAGTAAAGCGTTTCCCTGGCCGGTTTTTTGATGCGAAGCATCAAATTCCTTTGAAAATCCGTGTCCCGACGCCGGAGATTCTGAGGAACCACTGATATAATCAGTGGTTCCTTAGATTTTACTGACCAATAGATGAAACGGGAATTAAGTAAGTTCAAACCAAAGGACATCAGTTAAAAAACGAAGCGCTTCGGCAAAAAAATCTAAAACAGCTCCCCTAAGAACCACTAAGACCTCGGCAGTTTCTGAGTTTTCCTGATGAAAACTCAGAATTGCCGAGGAGATCAAGGAAAAAGATCAAAGTGGTTCTAAGGGAAGCTGTTTTGATTTTATAAGCCTTAGCTTAACGTTTTTAAATTGATGCCCTTTGGTTATGATCAGAAATCATTTCTCGTTTGAACCGTTATAATGGGTCGGCTATTCATAATTTGTTCTTTTTTATGATGTAAGATATAGTAATGAACCCACCCCTTTGTTCAGGCAGGGTTCACTTGTATCCAAGAGGCATAGTTTTTGAAGCAAGGAGGAAAATGAAGAAACATAAAGATACATTGTCATATTTATTTATCATACTGGGGGCCATCATGGCCAGCTTTTCGGTTGCGCTGATTTTGCTGCCGAATGATGCTATAGATTACGGAACTGCCGGAGTTGGAATCATCATAAACAAGATTACAGGATTCCAGTTATCCCTCTGTGTAATTGCAACTTTTATACCCTTTATCATAGCGGGGTATGTTTTTATAGGGAAAAGCTTCACTTTAAAGGCTCTGGTTGGTTCCGTAGTTTACACCCTTGGATTGGAGTTTTTTGAGGAGATTCCTTTTGAACTTAATACCGAGCATTTCCTGGCTGTAGCCTTCGGTGGAGCCATTTTGGGAGCAGGACTTTCGCTGATTATCAGAAATGGTGGGTGCATAGACGGCTCTGAGATACTTGCCAATATCATAGTAAAAAAACTTTCTGATAAAACCGGACGAAACTACAGTATGACTCCGGTTCTTCTGGTGTTTAATGTCTGTGTTTATCTGGCTGTTTTTATATTGATAGATTCAACAGCGGCGCTGATGAGTCTTTTGGTTTATGTTGTTGCCACATCCGTCATTGACCACTTTACAGATCACTTCGAATCCATCAAGCAGGTTACTATCATCACGCAGGATCCTGATGGAATAATACAGGATATCAAAGAAAGACTTAACAAAACCTGTACCATCATGGATTCCCGCGGAGCCATCGCAGGTAATAACAATACATTGATCTGCTATGTAAGCTACTTTGAACTTCCTGTGATGAAAGAGATCATATCAAGGCATTCCGGAAGCTTCAGTACAGTATCTACAATTGATGAAATTCTGAGATAAGGTATGGAGATAAGAATGCGGATTGGGTAATAATGATATTCATCATTTATCGCAAGACTTAACCGTATCTATAAATGCCTGAACCTGGGGAAGCTTGATATATTCCGGCCTGTATAGAATGAGAAATATCCGGTATCGATGCTGCATTGGATCATAGGCGATGCCAAACGCAGCATTGTGGTCGAGTACACAAAAAATCACATGGAAGTCTATAAAAATGATGTTGATGTACTGGCTAATCAGCCGGGGTTCGAGTGGCATCGTGAGAATCTTCGTAACTACATGAATCTTGATAGCGATATGCCGGAAAAGGTTGTCTTGAAAGATGTGAAGATGACACCTTTCGGTTCTGGCTCCATGATGCGAGGGTTACCGGGAGATTACTATTCCACATCCAGATTTGTCAGGGCAGCATATCTGAATAACAATTATCCTGTAAAATCCAATGAGGATGAGAACGTTTCCAGAATGTTCCACACTCTGTCAGGTGTTGCCATGATAGACGGTGCAGCAGAAATGCATGATGGAATGTACGAGAAAACTATTTACACCGGAGGATTTTCTTCAGCTACAGATACCTATTACTTCAATACTTATGAAGACCCGGCAATAAAAAGTGTTCACATGAAGGACTATGATTTGAATGGAAAAGAGTTATTTGTTGTCGGTGACTAACAGGCAGAAGCGTTTTCAGCTATGATGCATAATAAAAAAAGAGGCTCAAGCTAGTGATAGATACCTTCTTTACCGGACAACCGGAAGAGAGAGTACATATCACTAGTGGAGGTTTCTTTTTATTGTGCAAAAATATTTACAATGCCACTCGATTTTGTTAAAAATAGAACGAAGTGTGATTCTTAGCAAAATTAAATAAATGAAGGAACGAATATGTCTTATAAAAAAAGAAGCGCCCATGGCAGTGATTCATCAAGACGATATATACATATAATCCGTATCATAGAAGTGCTGATGGTGGTGATGAGCTTTGTGTCGATCATGGTCTATTTCAGTGTGAAACCGGATTTTTCCGCCAGCCAGAAGGAAAATGCTCATCTCATCGGAGTCACTTATATGACTATGAACAACGAGTTTTACGGGATCGTGAACGAGCAGATAAATCACAGAGTTGAAGCGCAGGGCGACAACATAGTTTTGAGAGACCCGACGCTTAGTGTGGAACGACAGATATCTCAGATAGAAGAGATGCTTGATATGGGTATAGATGCGCTGGTGGTAACTCCGGTTGATGCGTCTGCACTTACGGAAGTGATGAAAAAGGCAAAATCCCGGGGTGTAAAGATAGTGGTCGTGGACACGGAACTTGAAGATCCGGAGCTTGCAGATGTGACTATCAAGTCTGACAATTATAATGCTGGAAAAGCTATAGGACAGTACTACTGCTCCAAACATCCGGAGGGCTCCAGAGTGGTTGTTATGACGCACGATGAAGCTATGTCCGGGCGCCAGCGGGTACAGGGTTTTCTTGATGCTGTCAGTCAAAACGAGAAAACAAATCTTGTAGGGGAGATACCCTGTGAGGGACAGTATGAGATAGCACTTCCCGGACTTGAGGGATTTATACAGTCGGGCAAAGAATTTGATGTGGTGTTCTGCTTAAATGACTTTGCAGCGCTTGGTGCAGCAACAGCTCTTGAGAAGTACGGTATGCTTGATCAGGTCGAGTTATATGGTGTAGATGCATCCCCTGATGCCAAAGCTCTCATCAATGAAGGCAGGATGCAGGCATCGGCGGCCCAGTTTCCGACACGTATCGGTACGGAGGCAGCAGACTCCCTGTATGCACTTCTTAACGGAGAAACCGTCCCGGGTGAAGTTGTGGTTCCCGTTCAGGTGGTCACTAAAGCTAATGTTGCATCATTTACCATAGACAGGTGGCAGTAGGATGGAAGAAATATTAAATCAGAATCGGGATGGGATCAAGAGGGTATCTGCTCAGCTTTTTTCTTTGATGCAGCTGTTCAATTGTCTCATGATAATGTTTATCACTATGGTAACGGCGCATGCCATGCACGGGTTTATACTGGAGGGCAATGCATTTGACCTTATCACAAAGTGCCATGCAACCATAGTTTACTGGAAGATTCCGGTTATCGCCGGGATTCTGTACATAAGCCTGCTTTCACTGCTGTCCATAGAGTGTAACAATCATATAGAACTCATAGTGAAGCTGTGGCTTGAGATCGCAGTCAGTGCCGGACTGTTCTACTGTACAGGGCTGTCCTATACGGTAATGGTACTTCTGATACTGGCGGATATAGTCAGAAACAGGATAGACTGGAGTAAAAAGATCCTTTATATCGTACTGCTTTCATGTGTGGATCTGGTACTTAACGGCAATGTTCTTTCAGGGTATGCCAATCCGGTTTCTGTAAACCAGATATGGACCTACTACCGGCCAGATGTCGCTTCTGTTTTCTCCGGTGCCATCAACATCATGTTCCTTATAGATGTGTTTATCTTCATTCTCTACATGGTGTTCCTCATACTGGAACAGATGAGTGAGAAGGAGAGGATCGCGGCGCTTTACAGAGAGCTTTCAATCGCAAATCACAAGCTTGCGGAGGCAAACAAGCAGCTGGAGGAGTATACTGAGGAGCTGGTAAGTGCTGCGGAGACCAGAGAGAGGAACCGTTTTGCACAGGAGATACATGATACCCTGGGGCATGCCCTCACAGGAATCGTCACAGGTATAGAAGCCTGCATCATGCTTATGGATATTGCGCCGGATGCCACCAAGGAGCAGCTCAAGGCCATCGAGGAGGTTGCGAGACAGGGCATCACAGATGTTAGACAATCGGTGAAAGCATTGAGACCTGATGCACTGGAGAGACTAAAGCTTGAGGATGCGCTTCTCAAGATAATCGATGAAACCATGAGGTCTACAGGTATTACCATCAATTACAACTGTACCACGTCACTCCTTAATTTAAGTCAGGATGAGGAGGATGCCATATACAGAATCGTGCAGGAGAGTGTGACCAATGCTATCCGCCATGGTAAGGCTGATGTCATAGACATTGGCATCGAAAGAGAAGACGGACTTCTGAAGATAAAGATTAAGGATAACGGAATCGGATGCGGAAAAGTGTATAAAGGCTTCGGTCTCCACCATATGCAGGAGAGGCTCAGTCTCCTGAAAGGAACGCTTAGCTATGACGGTTCTGATGGCTTTACGATCGATGCCTCAATTCCCATAAGATGGGGCAACAGTGCAGAAGAAAAAGAGGATTAAAGTAAAATGATTAAGATTTTGATTGCTGATGATCAGGAGCTTTTGAGACAGAGTCTCATGATCATACTGAAGAATACACCGGATTTTCAGGTTACGGATGCTGTCTCTGACGGCAGGGAAGTCATCCGTTCGGTCAGAAACGAAAAGCCGGACATCATCCTCATGGATATCAGAATGCCGGGTATGGACGGAGTGGTGTGTACACAGATCATCAAAGAACAGTATCCTGAGATAAAAATCATCATCCTTACAACCTTTGATGATGACAAATATGTGTTTGATGCGCTTAAGTACGGGGCAAGCGGCTACCTCCTTAAAGGTATCTCGGTAACGGAGCTTTCGGATGCCATAAGAAAGGTTTACAACGGTACAGCTATAATCAACGAAGCGGTGACTTCCAAGGTGGTGAATCTTTTTTCTCAGATGGCCAAATCAAACATTGCCAATGAAGTTGACGACGATATGGTGAAGGACCTCCGGGAGAATGAATGGAAAGTCGTAGTGCTTGTGGGCAGAGGACTCTCCAATAAGGAAATCGCGGCAAAGCTTGATCTCTCTGAGGGTACGGTTAGGAACACACTCAGTACTGTGCTCAGTAAGCTGAACCTAAGGGACAGAACCCAGCTCGCCATATGGGCGGTTCAGACCGGTACGGTCAATAAATATATAGACAACTTGTGAGGACTATGGTGAAAAGAAGATACAGATTACTACTAAGCGCTGTGCTGGTATTTTTGGCCGTACTTGTCGTATATGGCTTTCTTCCTCTAAGTTCCGGAAGTCAGAATGTGCTCACAGTTGGAGCCTTTGCGGGAAGTTACTGGAGTCTGCAGAATGGTAATTCCTACAAGATACTTGATGATGCCATCGATCTTTTCGAAAAGGAAAATCCGGGAGTCAGAGTTCAATATGTGAGCGGAATCACGAGAGACCAGTATCAGGAGTGGCTTTCCGGGAAGAAGGCAGAGGGGAAGATGCCGGATGTTTTTCTGGTTCCCTCAGATAGTTTCCAAAGCTTTGCGGAAATAGGTGCGATGCAGAGCCTTGATGGTTTCATAAAGCATGACAATGATTTTTCCGAGGATGTGTTTTATGAAAAGGCTCTTCAGAGTGGACGATACAGAAATATGCTGTACGCACTTCCGTATGAATGTTCACCCGTAATTATGGTCATGAACAGGACATTGCTTCAGGACAACGGCATTCCGGAACCTCGGAAGGACTGGACCTGGAATGAGTTTTATGAGGCCTGCAGGATGACAGGTGTGTCTGAAGGAGAGGCTTCCGGGCAGTATGGGGTCATAGATTACAGCTGGAAGGATGCCTTTGCAGCAAACCGGGTAAAGCTTTTCAATGACAAGGGTACAGCCTGTGACTTTACAGGAGATAACATAAATGAGGCATTGATACTTTTGGAGCAGCTGTCAAAGCTTCCGAAAGGCAAGGTGATCTCCGCCGGTGATTTCTATAAGGGAGTGGTTGCCTTCGAGCCGATGTCCTTTGCAACATACAGGGCGAGGGTCCAGAATGACCTGAGCTATCAGAACTACTCGGATTTTGAGTGGGGCTATACATCCATGCCGGCAGGTACTGCAGGTGACAATGTTTCGCGACTGGACACACTCACTGTTGCCATGTCATCTGATTCACACAGTAAAAGGGATGCCTGGAGGTTCATAAAGACCCTTACAGCGACTGAGGCCATACAAAAAGAGATATATGACTATTCAGAGGGGCTGTCACCCCTTAAGTCAGTTACGGAAGATCCTGCGATGGAAGAGTATGTGCTGGACCGTTACGGAGTGGTTCTGGACAGAGATGTGATTACTTATGTCATGGAAAGAGCGGAAAATGAAAACCGCTTTCCCGATTATGAGGAGCTGGAGACTGAGGTGACCACTGCGGTGGACTCGATTCTTGAGGATAAGTCCAATATCCGTATGGAACAGATCATATGGAACCGAAGGATCAACAATTACATAAAGAAATTGAGCTATTAAATATTAAGGTTAAAGAGTTCTCTGCACTTGCTGCGGAGAACTCTTTTTTTACAAATGACAAATGTCATGTCCTTTGGAGTACAAATTACTTGTTAAATCAGTGACGCATGTTACCTGATTTAATGTTTTGAAATCGTTATAGTATCTGTGTGATCAGACAGAACGTGGCTCCGGTTTACGGGCCGGGCAGCTGATGATTTGAAGTAACTGTTGTAAGTAACTTAAGCTCTTACAGAAAGTGTGTAATGGGCTGGGTTCTCAAAGGGGAGGTATATGTATGAAATATGTTGTACTGGTCAGTCACGGTGAATTTGCTCCGGGGCTGAGGAGTGCGGCCTGCATGCTTGCCGGAGAAGACAGGGAAGATCTTCTGGCAACAAGTCTTAAGGACGGCATGGGTGCAGATGAGTTTTGCGGGAACGTTAGAGAGATGCTCAAGGTAGTAAAGGAAGAAGATGAGATCATACTTTTTGGTGATCTGATCGGCGGTTCACCACTTACCAATGCAGCCAATGTTATCTCTGAGCTGGGGCTTCTCGGAAGGACGAGAATGTTTGGAGGAATGAATCTTCCGCTGGTTATCACAACGGTGATAGGCAAAGATGATGCAGAAACTGATGAAGTTCTGGCCGATGCTTTGGAGGGTGCAAGAGATCAATTGCACGAGTTCAGGATTGAAGCAGAGGATGAGGAAGAAGAACTTTAAATTATATGAGCCGGTTGGATCTGCAGCTCTATGGCAGAGATAAACGGCAAAAACATGCCTTTATAGAGGAGGAAGATATGGCAGTAACATTTTTACGAATTGATGACAGAATGATCCACGGACAGACGGTGACAAGATGGGCACTTGAGTACCCTTGTGACGGACTCATCGCAGTTAATGATGCAGCGGCAGCAAGTCCTGTTTTGAAGGCTGCTTATAAGAGTGCTTCTGACAAGAAGACATTTGTATGGGGTGTAGATGAGTTCATCGCTAAGAGCAAGAAGGTAATCGAGTCCGATACACGTTACTTCGTTATCACAAAAAATCCGATCGATATGAAGAAGATACTTGTTGATGCAGGATTTGTACCGGGGGATGTTAAAACCGTTATCGTTGGACCATGCAACGACAGACCGGGAGCCGTTAAACTGGGCAACAACCAGTCCATCACGCAGGAAGAGGCACAGGCTCTTGAAGATATCAGAAACACAGGCTATGAAGTAGAGTTCTCACTTCTCAAAGAAACATCTATCGGTAACTGGAACAAGTTCAGAGGTCAGTTTGGCTTTAACTAATTGATAAACTAAGGAGATTAATCATGAACATAAGTATTATTCAGGCTATAATTCTCGGTTTGTTTGCATCTCTTTCAAGTATGCCGGGACTTGGCGGAACATCTATCGGTAACTACACACTGGGACGTCCTCTGGTTGGCGGACTTATATGCGGTATCGTTTTAGGAGATATCCCGACCGGTATTCTGGTGGGATGCGCGATGCAGGTTGTTTATATCGCACTTGTAACACCGGGCGGAACAGTTTCCGCAGACGTTCGTGCCGTATCTTATATCGGTATTCCTCTTGCCATGCTTGCCTTAAAGAGCTACGGACTTGCTGCTGATTCGGCAGAAGGAATCGCTCTTGCAACCTCCTTCGGAACCATGGTAGGTACTATCGGAACTGTTCTTTTCTACGGGACTGCAACTATGAACCTCATCTGGCAGCACATGGGCTGGAAGTGGGTTGACAATAGAGAGTATCATAAGCTTTATCTTGTAGACATGGTTCTTCCATGGATCTCACATATCACATTTTCACTTATCCCTACAGTAGTTATGTGTCTCCTCGGTGAGCCTGTTGTTAATCTCATCAAGACATCACTTCCCATGGATGGAATCCCGATGAAGACACTCTTCACGGTTGGTGCACTCCTTCCCTGCGTCGGAATCGCAATCCTTTTAAAGCAGATCGTCAGATCGGTAATTGATTTCGTACCATATCTTTTCGGATTTACACTGGCAGCTTCTATGGGTCTTAATCTTGTAAGTGCAACAGTTGTTGCGGCAATGTTTGCAATTGTTATCTACAACCTTAAGATGCTTCAGCTCAAGAAGGCAGCGCCTGCAGCAGCCAATGCTTCAAACAATAACTGGGATGATGACGAGGAGGACATTTAAAATGGCTGAGAAGAAAATATCGAAGAAGACATTATCAAAAGCTTTTCATAACTGGTATTACGGTAACCTGACATGCTTCTCTCAGGAGCACATGCAGACCTTTGGCTATCTCTGCTCCATGCTTCCTATAGTAGATGAGCTTTATGATGACGAAGACAAGAAGGCTGAGGCAATGGATACATACCGTGCTTTCTTTAATACAGAGCCTCAGCTCGGTGCAATCATAGTCGGTGTGACAGCCGGACTTGAGGAGGCAAGAGCCAATGGAAATAAAGAGGTAGACTCAGAGACTATCAACGGTCTCCGTGCAGGTCTCATGGGACCTATCGCCGGTATCGGTGATTCACTTGTAGTAGGAACTGTGATCCCGATCCTTCTCGGTATCGCCATGGGTATGTCAGGCGGCGGCTCTCCGATGGGTGCTATATTCTACATGCTGGTTTGGAACCTGTTCGCTTACTTCGGAATGAAGTTCATCTATAACAAGGGTTATCAGATGGGTACAAAAGCTGTTGAGTTCCTTGTAGGCGATATAGGAATGGCTATCCGTGAGGCAGTCACAACACTCGGCGGTATAGTAATAGGTGCGGTAAGTGCCACATGGGTCAGTGTAAAGACCAGCTTCCATCTCGTAAATGCAAGCGGTGAGGCTTACATGGTTCTCCAGGAGAAACTCGATGGAGTATTCCCGGGAGTGCTTACAGCTATCGTAGTAATCTTCTGCTGGTGGCTCATGGCCAAGAAGCAGTTCAGCCCTATCAAGGTTATGCTTCTCCTTGTGGTTATCGCCTTCGCAGGTGTAGTACTTGGATTCTTCAATCCGGGTCTTTCATATTAAGACTGAATGGTGAGTTACCAAGAGGCAGTTTCTACAATTGATGAAATACTGAGATAAGTTAAAATATAGTTACATTACTTCACCATTAGTAATTGAAAAACCACAGCTTTGGCACTGGAAAAGTCAAAAAAACCTCTCGCTTTCAAATAAATAGTTGAATAGTATACGAAAGAATCCGGGACTTCATTATATTGAAGTACCGGGTTCTTTTTTCATACAAAAAAATGAGATTGGTTAAAGTAGATATTGGATCAATTCATGCAATGTGCCCATTGTGAACATCAGACCACTTAAGCGCGCTTCGCGAGGGCTAACGCTTATTTTTTATATGAATAATTAACCAAAAGAATAATTGCAACATTGTCGCAAAAAGCATTGACAGAGTAAACATGCACGATTATTATAAACTGCGACTGTGTTGCAATTATCAGAAGAGAGGTGATACATATCGAAACCGAAGTTTTTATATTTTCAGGTTTTCTGGGCAGTGGAAAAACCACAGCGCTTCAGGAAAGCATTATCAAAAACAGCAATGTTAATTCCGGTAAAACCATCATCATATGTACTGAAGAGGGTGAAGAAGAATACAGAACAGATGAATTAATTAAGCTGAATATTGATCAGATTTTCTTAGAGAACGAATCGGATCTTACAGTGGAGTTTCTTTCCGGGATTTCAGATAAGTACAAGCCCGAGAGAGTTTTCGTGGAGTTCAATGGTATGTGGAGTCTAAAGACCTTTCTCGAGATGGATTTACCTGAAAACTGGTATGTTGCCAATGTTTTCAGCTTCGTTGATGCAGGTACATATGAGCTTTACCTGAAAAATATGCGACAGACAATAATGGAACCCTTGAAAGAATCGGATGTGATTCTGTTTAACAGATGTGGAGAAGATTTCAAAAAGGGAAATGTGAGAAGATCCATAATGCTTCTAAACAGCAGAGCTGCGATTTACTTTTCCGGACTTGATGGAAAAATTGCTGACGGGAAAGATGAACTGCTTATAGATGATACAGATAACAGTATCAACATTACTGATGATTTATTCTGTTCATGGTTTGTGGATTGCCTGGAAAATCCAGATAAGTACTATGGGAAAAAGGTTCATTTAAGTGGCGTAGTAACGAAAGGAAAGGATCTCGATGATAATCAGTTTTATGTGGGAAGGTATGCCGCCATCTGCTGTGCTGCAGATGCGCAGTTTGTCGGTTTCATTGCTGAATATGAAGGTGAAGTTCCAACTGAAGGTGACTGGATAGAAGTGGACGCGCAGATTGAAAAGGGGCTTATAGATGGAAGGTATCAGATTATTCTTTTGAAAATAGCCGAGCTTAAAACTGTCAAAGCACCTGAAGATATATTTTTGTATTACTGATTGAGTCAGTCTTCCCTAAAACTGACATTTAAAGCCGGTTCTTGTCAGGAAGATTTAAACTAAGGAAACACTGATTAAATCAGCGTTTCCCAAAGCCGATGTTTTTATTGAAAAAAGGAGAATCATAATGTCAAAGAAAGAATTACCTGTAGTTATCATTACCGGGTATCTCGGATCGGGAAAGACAACCCTTATGCAGAATATACTCAAACAGGAGAAACGTAAGATAGCCCTCATAGTTAATGATATGGGCAGTATAAACATAGATGCATCCATTCTGAATAAAACAGGAAATCAGGTTTCCCAGATTGAAATGGTGGAGATGCAGAACGGTTGTATATGCTGTACGCTTCGGGATGAATTTATGGCTGAAATTGAAAGACTGTCTGCTGACAGAAGTATCGAAGCTATATTTGTTGAAGCATCAGGAATAAGCGAACCTTCATCCATAGCCGGTGCTTTTGTGAACTATGAGGAAACAACAGAAGATACGAGAGTTTACCTGAAATCAGTGGTTTCTGTTGTTGATGTTGACAGAATATATCGTGAATTTTTGCACAGCCTTGATCCTTCTGAGGATACAGAGGATGGAGACATCATCAATCTTATAATGGATCAGATAGAGTTCTGTAATCTGATGATACTAAACAAAACAGATCTGCTAAGCGAAGATCAGCTTGATGAAGTAACGTCCGGTCTTCGTAATATTCAGCGGGAAGCTGAAATGCTCACTTGTACTCATGGAGAAGTTGACCTTGATATCTTGCTTGACCGTCCGGATTTTGACTATGATGAAGTAGAGTCGTACAGTACGGTGCAGAAAACTTTAAATGCCCACGATGAAGATAAAGCATGTGTGGATGAATATGGCATAACATCTTTTGTGTTTGAAGAAAAAAGGCCTTTTAACAGAGAAAAATTCAACAGACTGGTTGAAGAGTACCCGGAAAAACTGATACGATCAAAGGGATATATATGGTTTTCCGATGATTGGGAGCATGTGCAGCTTTTTGAGCAGGCCGGAAGAAATGCGTCCATAACTGAGCTCACACCATGGGTATCTGCATGGCCGGAGGAAGAGCTTGCTCCTGTAATAGAGGACTTTCCGGATATAAAGGAAGATTGGGATGAGACATATGGCGACAGATGTAATCAGGTGGTTTTCATCGGAAAAGGATATGAGAAATGTGAAATTGAGCGGTTACTGTACGAGTGTATAGAAAGTGCTTGAATTCAAAGTAAACTATCATAATAAATGAATTTTTAATCTTGGCAGGTGGCGGGATGCGGCTTAGGATAATACCTGACCCGTTCCGCCTCCTTTCGGAGGAACGAATGAAAATCGGTTACAAAACAAAACCAAGAACTGAAATCATGGAATATCTCAAAGAAAATGCAGACAGGCGTTTCACTGCAAGAGATATACTGAATGCGCTGAAATCAGATGGTGACGGCCTTGACAGATCCACAGTTTACCGTAATCTTGAGCGTCTGTGCAAAGACGGTAAGCTTGTAAAATACAAGGAAAGTGATGTAAATGCAACATGTTACCAGTATTCTGAAAATCATGGTTCCTGTCGCGAGCATGTACATGCGGAGTGTACAGGCTGCGGAAAGATATTCCATCTTGACAACATTATTTTTTCGGATGCTGCTAGTAAGATGAAGAAAAACTACGGTATAGAAATTGATTACGGAAAGACCGTAATCATGTGCCTGTGCAATGAGTGCAGAGTGAACCCTCAGCAAGACTTAACCGTTTCAATAAATGCCTGCACCTGAGGGAGTTTGATATATTCCGGCCGGTATAGAAGATGAGTTTTACGTAGAAAAGGTTCACCTGAGCGAAACGCCAAAGGCGTTGTAATCCCCTTTAATTCCGAAAGACATATTGCCGGCAGTATGGACCAGCCGATATTGCGTTCTATCATCTGCATGATGGTTTCAACGTCGTTGATCTGAAGTCCTGTATGCCGGCGTATTTTATTTTCATTCATCCATCTACTCAAATCAGCTTCAAAGCTGACATCTGAAGTTCTATCCAGAAAAGGTATTTCATTCAGGTCTTTGCCTTTCATTTTTTCATTCATTGCAAGGCAGACATTTTCTTCAAAAAGTACCACGTCGCCTTCCGCCCAGGGATAGTCTCCCCTGATGATAGCTGCATTAATTTCTCCGGATATCAGTTCCTTGTATAAATCCGGACTTCTTTTGGCACTTAGCTGTATATCAACCTTCGGATATTTTTCTATATAGTGTTCCAATATCTCCGCAAGCCTGTAACGGGCATAGTTCACTGCCACACCAACTTTCAGTGTGCCGCTCAGTTCCCCGTCAGGATTTCCTGCGAGATTTCGTATACGCTCCATATCACTTTGTATTTTCTTTATATACGGAAGGATAGATTCCGAAACCGGAGTGGGAACAAGACCTTTTTTTGATCTGATATACAGCTGACATCCCAGCTCCTGTTCGATACTTTGGACACGCTTTGTAAGAGCTGACTGGGTGGTGTACAGCCGTTCTGCAGTCTTTGTGATGTTGTGGGTTTCGGAAAGGTCCTTAAGTATCTCTATATCTTTGTCTGTCATAGCTCTGGCGCCTCCTTTGAGAAAAGCCGTTTCTTCTCTTTATATCCTTCATACAGATATTTATTTATATTCTCTAACGTAAATTAGTTACAGGTACATACGGAGTATATGTGGCTATAACTAGAAATAGCCTGGTAACAATATAATTATACATGCCCATATGGAATGTATAAACAGGAAATATGTGAATTTTACGCATGAATGTATCAGTGTTATCATCTGAAGTGTCAAGAGAAAGAAAAAATAAAAAATATAAACAGAAAAAAATCTCAGTACAAATGAATTTTTAGATAACCACAAGGAGGTATACACTATGTCAACTATCATCACATTAGCAATCATCGCAGTTATAATCGGAGCTTATGAGAAATCAGATTTACGTAAGACCTCACATATCTCACATGAAATGGTGACAGGTAGCAACAAACAGGTAACTGTACTTTCACAACCGAGATAATCGTTTATCAAATCCCCCAAAATAAACATTATCATATAGAAAGAATATCGGGTCTGCCATCACGACAGATCCGGATTCGTGTTATCTTTAAAAATTAAGTATTTATCAGATAAATAGAGTAGATAAAAATCACTTTTGTTGATGATAATGCTTCATCATTATATGGTATACTTAATTTAATTGAGAACAATGTTTCGTAACGGATCTTCCGTAATGGGGATTTCCAAAGTAATCTACAGTGATGTTATTTTAACTAAAAATTGATCAAGGAGGAAGGCTATGGATTTCAATGATCTGAAATTTGAATTCGGACATGTAGGCATTAACGCACAGAGCCCTGAAGAAGGCGAAAAGATGAAAGCATTTTTTACGGATGTGTTTGGATATAAGAATTATCGTGAGATACCTGCTTCATATTTCACTGAAGACAATAAGATGGAACTCATGAAAAAGATGGGAAAGGGCACCATGGGACATCTTGGTTTCTTTGTTAATGATATGCCTCTTGCCATTAAGTATCTTGAGTCAAAAGGTTATACCATGGACTATGATACTGCACGTTATGATGCAGACGGAAAGACCATAAAGCTGATTTTCCTTGTGGAGGAGATCAATGGGTTCAGGATTCATATAACTGTTAAAAAGGCGCCGTTCTATAAGGAGAATGAACTGGAAGCGATTCCGGTTGCTGGATAACAGATTTATATAGATCAACACATATGATGATGTAATTATAAAAGTGAGGGGTTCACCGGTGTTGAGTAGAACCCATACGAAAGGGTGTAATAAGCTTGTATTTTAATTTAAGCATCAGTTGACATCTGTATATGAGATATTTCGGCTGTAATACAGCGATAATAGATGAGGAGGTATCTGAAAATGTCAGCATCAGATCAGAAGCAGCGCAGATTTCCATGTGTATATATGCGGGGAGGCACCAGTAAAGCAGTGTTCTTCCATCAGGAGGACCTTCCGGAAAATGAGGAAGAGTGGCCTGAGATTTTTATGAAGGTCATGGGCACGCCGGATGTGAAGCAGATTGATGGAATGGGCGGCACCGTTTCGTCAACCTCAAAGATAGCTGTAATAAAGAAATCAGACCGTCCGGGAATTGATGTTGATTATACCTTCAGACAGGTAGACATCAAGATTCCGAGAGTTGACGGGTCTGCAAACTGCGGAAACATTTCTTCTGCAGTAGGACCATACGCTATAGATGAAGGACTGGTAGAAGCAGTGGAGCCTGTCACTATAGTCCGTGTATATAACACCAACACTGACAAGGTAATAGAGGAACATGTAAGAGTCAAGGACGGGCATGCCTGCATGTACGGAGACGAGGAGATTCAGGGTGTTCCGGGAACAGGTTCCCGTATAGACATGTACTTTGAAGATCCTTCAGGTTCCCGCAGCGGAATGCTTTTCCCGACAGGAGCAAAGCAGGAAGTATTTGATGTTCCGGGATACGGTCCCGCAACAGTTACAGTCATTGACTGTTCAAATCCTGTGGTATTTATCAAGGCATCCGACCTTGGGATTAAAGGAACCGAACTCACTGAGCTGAACAGCAACAAAGATGTCATGGAGCATATCGAGAGAATAAGAGGTATGGCAGCTGTGAAATTCGGTTTTGTTGAAGACTTCATGGAAGCCCGCACAAAGGCTACTTCTGCTCCGAAGGTATCCATCATAAGCGAAGCTCAGGATTATGTGAACATGGACGGCGCTGATGTTTCCGGTGAAAAAATGGATATCTGTGTACGTGCCATTTCCGTCGGACAGCTTCACAAGGCATATCCAATGACGGTTGCCGTTGCAACAGGAGCTGCAGCCAAGATACCGGGAACCATCGTAAATGAAATCGTGAAAGATGTACCCGGAGATATCATTCGTCTCGGACACTCTTCAGGAGTAACCGAAGTTGATATGAAGATGGACGGCGAGAAAGTGCTGAAGGGCGGAGTCACCCGCACAGCCAGACGAATAATGGACGGGTATGTATACATAAGGTAAAAGGTAAGCTTTTTTAATCCTTACATCATACTATAACTTAAGCGGCTAAAATCCGATGTATTCGGGTTTTGGCCGCATTTTTTATTTTGCCGGTCAGAACCGATGTTATGATATGATGTAAGGGTCATACGTGAGCGGCAAATACTTTTGACACACACGTCATGATATGTTTTTCTTTTTATATCACGGGATTCCGTCTGCATGGTATGAGTATTACTCTCTTTACCCCGGGGTATTGATAGTGCCCATAGTAGCAGGAGTTCCGCTGGGATTGCATATTCACAATAATACGGGAATAGAATCTGATAAGCAGATTATAAAAAATGCGTTGCCCCTCTTTTTCATTTCTCTAGGAGTGGCCATGCTCCAGTTCGTTATAGGTTTTATTGTTCATGTACTGTTTACAGGTACATATGACCTGTATGATCAGTTCGGCATTGAAATAGATAAAACATCCGGTGAAGTGTGGAACTGAGTCCATACATCACCGGATGTTTTTACTTTTCAGGATTTAGTTTTTTTTGTTTCCAAATAATCGTTTAAATCTTTATTGAGAACATTGGTTATAAACATATGCCCCGGTGCATGTGTAATTACCAGAGGAAGTTTTGCATTTTCAATTGCTGCCTGAGGAGTAACACCGCATGCCCAGAATACAGGAATCTCGCCTTCTTTGAAGGGAACCGCATCACCATATTCGGGATGCATGATGTCCTTGATTCCGATTGCCTCCGGATCACCAATCTGTATAGGTCCTCCATGAACATTTGGATATGCATCAGTAATACGTTTCGCAATCTCAGCATCATCCGGAGTCATGGGACGCATGCTGACAACCATCGGGCCATTGAAAACTCCGGCTGGTTCACACTGGATATTTGTTTTATACATCGGAACATTGCAGCCGAGTGATATATGACGAACATCAACACCGTTCTTTATTAGGGCTTCCTCGAAAGAAAAACTACATCCTATCAAAAATGCCACGGAATCTTCTTTCCAGTATGAAGTAACATCCTTTACGGTATCTATCAGTTCGCCGTTTTTCCAGATACGATACTTCGGTACATCACTGGTGATGATGGCACCTTCGCCCATATCATGGACATCAGGAGTTCCTTCCACGACCTCAAGGATAGGACATGGCTTTGGGTTTTTAGATGCAAATATCTTAAAATCATCTGCATATTGTTTGGGAAGAATCACGAGATTGGCCTGGGCATAGCCTGCGCACATACCCGCAGTTGGAAAGTCTATGGTTCCTTCACGGATCAGTTTCCAGGCATCTTCAGGCCTTGTGTTGGTAAAATCATTTGCATTCATAGAACTACCTCCTATCTTTGTCATGGTCTTATAATTTCATTATATGAAGAGACCTTTAAAACACAATGTATTTGCTTCATTTTTAATATACATTATTGTTATGTGATCATATGATGTAAGGGTCAAAAGTACCAAATCACGTGCTTGCACGATGATTTGAGACTTTATGACCCGCCCGAACACGAATAACGTAGTCGTTTTGCATAGCAAAAGGACGTGAGTTATGAGTGTTCAGTAGCACATTGCACACGAATGTGTGCGTGCTGCGCATCATCAGTGAGTGGCAAATACTTTTGACACTCACGTCATCATATAACTTTGGATATGGTTGGTGGATCAGTGAACGAATGCAGTAATTAAATATGTGGCTATCACCATTCCGGTGACTATCATTCCTATAGGTGTGTTCATACCGCCTATAAGACTTATGGGCTGTTTAATGACTTCAGGAACATGACAACCGGTAAGGTAGATGAAAAGACCTATAGGCACTGCGATGATGGCCGGAGTTGTACAGAGAGTCCGGATGATGTCTTTGACTTTAGTTTTTCCTGAAACCATGGTGTATCCGTAGGTCCACATGATAATGTTGAAAACCGTATTGTAAGAGCTCGCGTAAAGTAACCCCTCAGTACCGTAGAGTGCCGCTATAAGAGGAAAACCCATAAAGGCGGCGTTTGAGAAAGTCAGGGCAAAGAAAAATTCAACAAAGTATAAATCAGTCTAAGCGGTCTCCGTTACCATATACTTCAGCAAATCGTGCAGCAAAGCTGGAAGACCTGCCACCTGCATAAAGATGTGAGATGTCTCCAAATGAAGATACTCTGAACTGAGCTATCCCCTTACGTCTTTCTTCTGTGTATATCACGGTGACAGAAGAGGGCGCTGCACAAAATCCATGCCAAAGCTGCATGGGAGAGATGTGAAGAAGGTGTGCCAGAAGAACGCATTCTACGCCAAAGTGACAGAATAAAGCTATAGTATCCGTAGTGGCATTTTCAACCTGAAACAAATTTTTGTCATGACGATAGCCATGATTTAAAAGAAGTTCATCCAAACCGGAAGTGACTTTTTGAAATGCTTCAGGGACAGAGCTCTCTTTGAAAACATTGGCATCCAACCAATGATCAGCATCGTAAAAAAGAGGTTCCTGTGTCCAGTCCTGAGGCAGCCAGTCCCATGAGATCTTCTTTTGGTCTTTTACGTCCGGCCTGTTGATCAAAGCTTCATTAAATTCTCGCAACCAGGGAAGTGTAACTGCAGCTTTTCCAAATTTTTTCAAAGTAAGTGAAGCAGTAGCCCGGGCACGCCCCATTGGTGATACATAAAATTCCCTGATGTCTTCTGTTTTATAAAGACGTTCCGCAAGAAGTGCTGCTTCTGTCCAACCGGTTTCCGTAAGTGAATCATGTTCGTAGTCCGGGTCTCCATGTCGAATGATCAGTAATTTCATATAGTACGTATAATCCAATCATGTTAGAAAAGTGATTGGATTCTTCCTTTCTCCCAGGTTCTCTGGGCTATTTCTAATCCTTTTCTGATATATTTATCTAGGCACTGTGGATTTGTTTTTCATTAATTACAGCTTTGACTGGTAGGAGGTGACTCAGACCACAGCTTGTCGTCTAATACTGGTAATTAGTTTGTTAACGCTTGACGTTTAGATTTACGTGATTACACAGTCGATCTCTCTGTGGTAGACAACAGTGCCAACTATAATAGTCAGGAGGTTTTATCTAATGTCTATGTTCTTTGCTGGAATTGATATTTC
>NZ_FOPH01000028.1 GCF_900113415.1 Oribacterium sp. WCC10
AAAAAAATATTATCTGGCTTAATTCCCAAAAAAAGGAATTCTGCAAATCATGCAGTATGGGATAAACAAGATTTATTGTTTCTATGCACGTGGGGAGAAGGAAATAATAGAACTGTAGGGATTGTGCATTTTGAGGATAAGGAAAGATCTCTCCCGCAAATAAAAATGATTTCTTGCGCGCCAGCACTTGAGGACTTTGATCAAATAGAGCTCTTTGAGAAGAGATTGCGTAGTCTCTCCTGGCCTCATAATACAAATGATATTGAAGGATGGAGAAAATCTTGGTCAAGCGCATTTCTGTTGGAATACTTGCAAAATGTTCATGACTCTGAGTCATTAACACAACAATTAGCAAACGAAGCGAGAAATATTAAGGAAAGAATAAAAAACGTTCTAGATGTAGAAACTGAAGCTGGAAATGTACATAAGCTATTTAAAAAATTCAAAAATAATTTAGTCTATGACATGACTGAAGATCAGTTTGCGGATATGTATGCTCAAACAGTGGTTTATGGTTTGTTTTCGGCTCGTTGCATGGATAATACACAGAATGATTTTAGTGCTGAAGAAGCAATAGAGTGTATTCCTAATACAAACCCATTTTTAAAAAGTTTGCTAAGGGAGTGCTTTGAAAATCATAATGGCGAAGCGTTATCGTTTGATGAATTGGAAATAGGAAATATAGTAGAGCTATTAAGTAATACAAACACAGAGTTAATTATTCAGGATTTCAATAGACAAACCGGAGGTGGAAAAGAGGATCCTGTTATTTATTTTTATGAGGGATTTCTTGATGCATATGAAAAAGAACAGAAAAAGAGGGGTGGGGTATATTATACACCGGCATCGGTTGTTAATTTTATGGTGCGATCTGTTCATAGCTTATTAAGAAGCGAATTTGATATAAAAAACGGAATGGCCTCCACTGTTACCAAAACAATAACAGTGAAAAAGATGAAGAAAAACGGCCAAAAATCTCTTAATGGACAGAGAATAGAAACTCCTATAGTACAAATATTGGATCCAGCAACAGGAACTGGAACGTTTCTTCGACAGGTTATTCTGCAGATTTATCATACATTTCGTACGGAAGGCAAATTCGTATCTAAGGAAGACTTTTATACTCAATGGAATGAATATGTCGATAAACAGTTACTGCCAAGGATCTATGGATATGAAATTATGATGGCTCCTTATGCAGTTGCGCATATGAAATTGGCAATGCTA
The DNA here is from genome assembly GCF_900113415.1 of Oribacterium sp. WCC10. GTDB lineage: Bacteria > Bacillota > Clostridia > Lachnospirales > Lachnospiraceae > Oribacterium. The sequence continues at coordinate 1,228 of NZ_FOPH01000028.1, forward strand.
TTACAAAAAACAGGATACAATTTTAAGGGAACTAATAGATTGAATGTATTTTTGACTAATTCACTAGAAGAACCCGGGAATTCAGAAGCGCAGATGTCGTTATTCTATGATCCATTGGCGGATGAGTCAGTTGCTGCTAATGAAGTTAAAAAGAAAGAATGTATAAATGTATGCATAGGTAATCCCCCTTATAATGCTGCAAGTATAAACTCTGGAAAATGGATAATGGATTTAATACAAGAATATAAGATGGAGCCTGGCGGAATACAAAAGCTAGATGAGAAAAATCCCAAATGGATAAATGATGATTATGTCAAGTTTATTAGGTTATGTGAAGGTTATATTACCCAAAATGGTGAAGGAATTGTTGCTTTTATTAATCCTCATGGCTTTATAGATAATCCAACTTTCAGGGGTATGCGGTGGAATTTACTAAGAAAGTTTGATGCTATCTATATTTTGGATCTTCATGGCAATAGTAATAGAAAAGAAAAGTGTCCTGATGGTAGTAAAGATGAGAATGTTTTTGATATCCAACAGGGTGTAAGCATTAATTTCTTTATTAAATCTAAGAAGAGAAGAAATATGATGGCTGAAGTATATCATGCAGATCTTTGGGGGATGAGAAATTTCAAATACGATTATTTATTGCATCATTGTATAGACAACATTGAGTTTGAGAAAGTTGATGTAGTTGCACCAGAATACAATTTTAAACCAACAGATATAGGATTAAAAAATGAGTATATGCAAGGCTTTGCGGTGGATGAATTATTTAAGAAATATTCTGTTGGAGTTGTAACAGCAAAAGATAAAATCCTAATAAATTCTGATAGAGAAAAACTTAAAAATAATGTTTGTGAGTACTATAAAATTATAGCTGATGAGTCTAAGATTTTTCCAATTTATTATAGACCATTGGTTAAGCAATATATTTATTATGACACTCAACTTTTGGAAAGAAGCAGAGAAAACATAATGAGTTCGTTCTATGAGGACAATGTAGGTCTGATTACGGCCAGAAGTAATAAAGGGGATGATTGTTCTCAATTTTTGGTTACAGATGTCATGTCTGAAGCTAAATGTGGAGAGAGAACAACCCAATCAGCATTGTTTCCATTGTACATGTACTATGATGAGTTTGGTAGTAGAAAAAAGACACTAAATCTAAACAGTGAAATTGTTAAAAGAATAGAAGAATCATTAGGATACCATGAAGCAGAGAAGCTTCAACCGGAAGATATTTTATCGTATATTTATGCGGTTGTATATTCTGAAAAATATAGAGAAAAATACAAAGAATTTATAAACTCCTCCTTTCCCAGAATTCCATTTCCAACTGATAGGGAAGTGTTTTCTAAGCTTGTTATATTGGGAAGAAAACTAGTGAATATACATCTGATGCATGATTTACCTGAATCAAGTTATGAAGATTCGAGCCTAGTAGGTAAGACATTAGAAAAAGTGAAATATGCTAATAATACTGTCTATATCAATAAAACAGACGGCTTTGATGGTATATCAAAGGAAATTTGGGAATTCATTATGTGTGGATATCAACCAATTCAGAAATGGTTAAAAGACAATAAAGGTATGGTTTTTGATACAGCTTCAATAAAGCAACTTAGAAATATGCAATATTGCATTGGAGAAACTATAAAAATCATGCAGGAGATAAAAAAATGTCAGATATAAAGTTTGAAATAAAAGAAAAAATAGGGATCCTAGCTGAGAATGCAAAGGGGTGGACAAAAGAAATAAATCTCGTTTCATGGAATAATGGTGCAGCAAAGTACGATATTCGTGATTGGGCACCAGAACATGAAAAAATGGGAAGAGGAATAACCCTCACGGAGCAAGAGGCAAAGGAATTATACGTCCTTCTTGGAAAAAGTTTGGGATTGAAATAAATTAACTGAAAGAGAGATTTATATGATTGAAAACGGAGAAAAAATATCTCCTGTCTTGAAATGGGGAGGAGGCAAAAGGCAACTTCTTGATGAGATTTTGCCACTGATTCCTTCCCATACAAGGTACTATGAGCCATTTATAGGTGGAGCGGCAGTGCTTTTAGGATTTCTACCCAAGTATGGAGTTATTAATGATTATAATGAAGAACTTATTAATACATATAAGGTAATTAGGGATAACCCACGAGAGCTAATTAAAGAACTTAAGCTGCATAAAGAAAAGAATACTGTTGAATATTATTACGAAGTAAGGGCATGGGATCGTGATGAGGAAGCGTTTAAGGAATTAGGAGATATAAAGCGTGCAGCTAGGACAATATACTTAAATAGGACATGCTTCAACGGATTATATCGAGTTAATCAATCCGGTTATTTTAATACACCATGTGGTAGATATAAGAATCCAGAGATTGTATTTGAAGAGAGGATAAAGGCTATTCATGAGTACTTATCTCAAAACAAGATAGAAATTCGATGTGGAGATTATAAAGATGCCTTAAAACATATAAGAGCTGGAGCTTTTGTATATTTTGATCCACCATATATGCCACCTGAGAATGGGGATGAAACATTTACAAAGTATACGGTTGATGGCTTTGGGCAAGATAAACAAATAGAATTAAAGCGTATATGTGATCGATTGACTGATAAAGGCGTGAAGTTTATGTTATCTAATTCGTCGTGTAGTTTTATTAAAGAATTATATAAGGATTACAACATTCATATTGTTCAGGCCCGTAGAAGCGTGAGTGCTGATAAGGCAAAGAGACATATGATTGATGAAGTTATTGTGATGAATTATTGATATTGAGGTGTTTTTATGGCGCTAAGATTATGGCCTAGTGATTTTGAAAGAAAAGAACAATTTACTAAAGAAGAAAAAGCTTTGTTAAGAAGTGCCACACAAAACTTAGGCGAAGGTCATTTTGTTGTGGGGACAGACTTTCTGGGATTAAGTTCAGATCTTGTCAAAATGGGATTTTATATTGCTCCGAAAAAAGGGTTATTATCATTTTCTATCTATACTGAATCTATCAATATCGATAACATCGAAAGATATGAAAAATATGTGACTATGATAGAGTCAATGATTCATCAGAGGCTTCTAGATTCTAAATCTTTGATAGTAAGAGATGGCGATAGAAAATATCTAAAATTTCCATATAGGCATATGATTATCTTTGCAAATGAAAGAACTGGGGTATTAAGCGCTAAAGACGATAGAACAAGGCGGTTAGAGGCATATGCTTATGCACAGTTCTTATATCCGTTGGCCAAAAGAAAACTAGTGGCAAAAGTTATAAATACAGACTTCGCAAATGGTTGTAGGATTCCGTATGATCCCACTTTTAAGTCAATATCTGATTTAGAAAGCAGAGCCATATTTGAAAGATTGGCCCCAGAGTATTCAGTTGTCATCCATGAAAAAGAGAATATTCAGATAGAGCAAACGGTAAAGATACACTCTGACGAAGATTTCAGAATTACGGGTAAGGAAGCAGAGTATAAAACATTTTTTCTTGATGAATATCAGGTTGGATTAGTTAATGATATGGGCCGCGGGCACAGAGTGCTATTGGCCAATCCTGGAGCTGGGAAAAGCGTAATCTTATTATCTAAAGCATTCAAGTATGCAAGTTTATTCAAAGAATCAAAAGTACTATTAACCTGCTTTAATAGTAATCTGGCAGATTCTTATTTATTTAAAAAGAGTTGTGCTAATTTCGGGCAAAATAGAAATCTGTATATTATGACGCTTCATAAGTTGGTTAAGCGTTTATTTGAAGACTGCTTACATAAACATTGCGATTCAAATATAGCAACTCCGGAAGAAATACAGGAATGTCTAGACAAGGTTCGTTCTGGCGAAATAAAAATGAGATTTAAGGCGATATTTATTGATGAAGTGCAGATTTTTGAGCCAATATATCTAGAACTTTGTTATGCTCTTCTTGAAAAAAGCGAGGATGCAACCTTTTTGATGGCAGGCGATCTAAATCAAACAGTACGAGCTCAAAGCCGCAGAGGAGATGCGCCTTGGAAAAAGATAAACGGGGTTAATCTAGATTTCACAGGTAGAGTGAAATATATAGAGAAGAATTATAGAAATAGCAAGCAAATAGGAGATTACTTAAATCGTATGCTTCATTATATGAACGATCAAATGGAGCGAATGAATATGATTAGCCTAAAGGAGTTTGCATATGATTCTTTTGAGTCTGGAGACCATGAGGGAGTGGCCCTGAAAATTCAGACTGGTATCAATCGTACACAGATACAGTCCGCTGTGCTATCTGCAATCAAAGAAATTGTTAACAAATACAAGGTGGGGTATTCAGAAATAGCAGTTTTGTTCCCTTACAAGGAAAATAAAACATTGAATTATCATTTCATGTACTGGCTTACATCGGCTATGGATAAGGAAGATATCCCATATTCTCTTATAACGCCATCTATTGATGGAACGCCAACTAAAGTGAAATATAGTCAAACAAATGGTGTAGTCGTTTCAACAATTGATTCGTCGCTGGGATTAGACTTCAAGGCGGTTATTGTCAGTGGGCTTTATCCTTATAATTTTATTTTCCGTGATAGAGGGCAAAGATTTGATATTACATCATGGCAACAGATAAGCAATATGCATGAAGACAATCAGGAAAAGGTTCAAGTTCAGATTAGGAAATTATATACAGCATGCTCAAGAGCTAGAGAAATCCTCTATGTTGTAAGCGACTTAAAACAAGGGTCCCCATTAGAAAATATCATAGTTGAGGCAGAGAGGTAGAATTATGGCAAATAATTATAATATTTTAGCCAAACACATCGTTTCAAAGTATTCACGTAGGGTTTCAGGAAGCGACATCAATGGCTATTTAATTGGAGAAGAGCCTGCCAAAAGAGTTATGGTAGGTATGCTGGCTGAGAATAGGGTTAAAAATTCATTGACTGGTGGATACAAGGAAAATTCTGAAACACGTTTTGAAAGTGTGCCTTCTATCAGTGTGACATTTGTTGTGAAAAAAGAGGCTAAAGGATCCTTACATATTATTCCGCAAGGGTTGTTGTTCTATTCAGTGGCTGCGGATTATGAAAAAACATTAGCGTATGTTTTACAGACGTATTCAGAGAAGGATAGACATGTTTATGCCAATATCCAGGAATTGTGTGATGTTTATGCTGATCAGAAGTTTCCACTTCCCAGAAATTATAAATCAATTGATATTGCTGAATTTATGGGTGAAGGAATAGAACTTCAGGCTCAGGATTTTAAGACGGGAAAAAGAAGTCTGGAGTCGCAAATTAGTGCAAAACTTAGTGCTCTCACAGATAGAATTATGAATGAAATACGTATGATTCCTGATATGAGCATTTCTTTTTTTGATCTTGCCGATAAAGATAGATTTAAAGCCAAAAGTTCTGCTAAAGAAGGAATATCTCATCCCAATTGGACTATCGATATATTATGCAGCATAACAGAGGAGAAAGACTCTTATCGTTTTCTTCTCCAGATGGTAAACAATACTGTAACAAGCGATAACATGGATACTGGCTATGTTCCTAAGATTTTTAATGCTGGAATTAAGATTGTCGGTGATGAAGGCATAGTATTTCAGGACATAGAGCTTGATTATTTTAAAAATAGTTATAAAGCTAGACAACCGATATATGCTATTGCCGAGAATACATCTGCGAAATTTTTGGATGATGAAAATGCTATTCAAACAGATAATATACCAATCTATTATCAGGACCGTTTAAGGACTAAGGATCAATTCAATCAGTATATTACTTTTGAAAGACTGATTTCCAATCCTGTTGAAAACCTTAGAATGATACATTCTGAAATGATGAAGGATTATGAGAAAAGAGAGCAGGAGTTTTTTAACACAACATTCTCTAGTCCGGCAGCCAAGATGAAATTTCAAAAAGATTTAAATACATATCAGCAAGAAATTAGCAGATTTGAAAAGGGAATTAAGCAAATTGAGTTTAAGGATTGGGTAAAAAAAGCATTTGTTTATATGAATCAGACCTTTAGCACTGAAATTGGGACTGGTAGAAGTTATCCAGGTTGGCGTCTGTTTCAGATTGTATTTATAGTTTCTTTGATTAGTGAAATGATAAGAAGTGAATATAAGGACGATTCTACTCTTGCAGAGACGGATATTGAGGTTGCAAATCTTTTGTATTTTCCTACAGGTGGTGGAAAAACAGAAGCCTTTTTGGGATGTTGTGTATTCTCGATGTTCTTTGATAGACTACGCGGAAAAAATTATGGAATAACAGCGTTGCTAAAATATCCATTACGTCTGTTGGCTGTACAACAGTTGGAACGTGTTTTAGTAGTTGTGATGAAAGCTAATATTGTCAGGGAGTCAATAGCTGAAATAAAGAATACTCCAAGATTCGAGGTTGGTTTCTTTGTAGGTAAAGCTAATACACCAAATTCTATCTCTTCCCGAGAACAACTAAGTGATAGGGGGGATAGTAGCCATGGCTCAAGGGGACTCATATTAGAAAGTGATGAAGAAACTTTAAATGAATACTATAGGTTTATAGATACTTGTCCTATCTGTGGCAAGAAACATATTAGTATGCGTTTTAACAAAACAACATGGAAACTGGAGCATTATTGTGATAATCCAGAGTGTAAGGTTGATGAGCTACCACTGCGGATTGTCGATAATGAAATATATCGTTATTTGCCATCAATAGTAGTAAGTACTATTGATAAAATGGCAATGCTCGGTACAACGAATGAGTTTAAGATGTTGTTTGGTCAGGTTAAGAAATGGTGCCCTGTTCATGGATTTAGCTGCCAATCAAGGTGTTTGGTTGAACGTGAGGGATGTAGTGAAAGCCTTAGACAAATTAATGAGTTAAAGGATCCAGTCCCAACACTGTTTATCCAGGATGAAATGCACTTGGTAAAAGAGAGTCTGGGAACCTTTGACGCACATTATGAATCTTTTGCAAACTATTATGCCAAGAATCTGGTGCCGGAGAATCAGAGGAAACAGATTAGATTTATAGGTGCTACCGCTACCATTTCTATGTATGAAGAGCATATTAAACATCTGTATCATATGGCAGGTAGAAGATTTCCGTGTGAATATCCATCCATGACTCCGGGAGGAGATTTTTATTCATATACGGATAATAATGATGTTACAAGAATTATTCTTGGATACGCTCCATATGGAAGATCTATTACTAATGGAATGTGGGAATCTGTCTATATGATGAGAACGATATTGTATTCGTTAATGACTAATATAGAGGATACTTACAGAGAACTTGTAGAAGCAGGATTTGAAGGATCAAAGGAAGAGCTTCAAGAGATGCTTTACGATTATTGGATTGAACTTGTATATAACAACAGAAAACAGGATGCAATGGAGCTTGAAAATTCATTTAGGAATCAGGCAAACAACTTCCTCGAAGAAAAAGGCATTCCACTATTTAATCCAAAACAAATGACAAGTGATGTGGATTTCCAAGATGTAAGAAAAACACTGTTTGATGTCCAGGCAAATAGAAAAAACTTGGATAGTACAAACCTCATTTTAGCGACTAGCACTATATCTCATGGTGTCGATGAGGATTCGTTTAACATCATGTATTTCTTTGGTATGCCTAATAATAACGCTGAATATATACAGGCATATTCAAGAACTGGTAGAAAATATACTGGTATTGTTATTGATATCATCAGACTCATGAGGATACGAGATCGTTCTTATCTGAAAAACTTTGTTGTGTTCCATCAAAATAAAGATGATTTGGTTGAGGGAGTGCCTATTAACAGATGGGCAAAGAATGCAATATACAGTACATTACCAGGTGTTTTATCTGCAATCTTGATGCAGTATTACACGATTGAAAATGGCTTAGATTCGATGTACAAGGCTGTTGATTTAAAAAAGTTACTCCTTGAAGGAAAAATCAGAGAAGACGAGGTTATTTCACATCTTGTTGGCGCATATGCATGTAATGGAAGAGAAAAGTTATCTCTTGCTTACAAGGAAGTAATAGAAGAACAAGTTCATAAAGTTTTGGATGGTATTGCTAATGGAAATTTCACCAAGGATGATTTCCTTAGTGATGCAATAGCGAAATACACTCATGGCAAGAAGCGACCAATGATTAGTTTACGTGATACTGAAGAACAGATTGAAATAAAGATTTGAGGTAAGCACACATGAAAAGAGGAAAAAGCCAGGCTGTATATAAATTCCTGCCGGGAATGTGGGTATCTGAAAAAAATGACGCAGGGCGAGCAATAACAGCTCAAATCAATAACTGGAATAATAGAAAGATGGAGAATATCCATCATAACTTCATAGAAGGCGAGATAAAGAGGCAAATAGAACTATTTGGAAAGCGCGGTGGAGATATAAACGCGTTTAATCTAAATGGTGATAATTGCTTTATGGTTGTCGAGCCAGCGTGTATTGATGGCGTTCCTGATATTATTGGAACAATGTCTCCATTACTGTTTTATTGCAGTTCATGCCATTATACGTTTCAAAAAAACAATGCAAGCCAGGTTGATGGACGTACTTGGAAATGCCCTAATTGTGAGAAACAGTCTATAAAGCAGTTACAAATGGTTTATACATGTGAATGTGGATATGCGGAGCCTATTAAGAGGCCTTTTGTAAAAGGTGTTAAGGACTTACTATATAAGCCTAATATCAATCCAAATAAGATGTATTACAAGCAAGGCAATGCGGAAAAGGCCGCCGAGTTTGTAATTCCGTGTCCTACATGTAAGTCAAGACTGCTTCCTGACAACGCAGAGTCAAGTCGTAATTATAAGCCATTTTCTCTTAGAATTATCAATTTGGTTGATAAAAGAAGCGGAGACTTCTTTGAAAAGGGAGAAGAGGCTCAGAAGATTGTTATAGCAAAGTGGTTTGGAAAGTTATCTCAAGAAGATTACGAAAAGATTCTGGATAATGTCGCGGTTGCATTTAGCGACATGATGCGAAGCGATGAGCAAAGAAAAGAAGCGGAAGTAACTGTTCAAGGAATGGTTGATGCAGGACTCATAACTCAAGATCAATTCGACAAATTTGTAAGTAACATGCTTGCGACAAAGCAAAAAAATGGTGGAGTAGAACAATATGCAGCAGCATGTGATAACTTGTTTTCAACTATGAAAAAGGCTAATGAAGAGGTATATCAGCAATGGGTTAGCAGTTATTCATATAAGTTGATGCAGTATGACACTATCAAGTATGCGAAGCAAGTATACACTCTTCAGGATGCTATTGAAAAACAGATTGAATTAGAGTTTATTGATAGCCCGGATGATATTTTATTAATGAACAAGAAACTTGGCATAACAAATATGCAGGTTTCCTGTGATATAGATGTTATTAGTTGTACTTATGGCTACACACGTAAAACAGCAGATCCTGTTATAGCGCAAAAGCAAAATTCGAAGTGCAGATTAAAACTCAATGCTTACGATAAGACAAAAGATGGAAATGCGAATCTTGTTTACGGTGCAGAGTTAGAAACAGAAGGCATTTTATTTGAGATAAGTCAGCGAAAAATTATTGAATGGTTATATGCTAATAAAGTTATTAAAGAAGAGCAGCTTCCAGATCTTGATGACGAGTTATCTGTAAAGAAATGGTTTGCTGAAAATGTAAAAGGCGAGTTGGTTTCTGCTTTTGGAGAAATAGAAGACGCTGAGCAAATAACTAAATACGTTTTTTCTTTGCTACATTCGATGTCACATGCATTTATTAAGACTGCTGGAGAGATGAGCGGTTTGGCAGGTAACTCTTTAACAGAAATAATAATAGTTGAAACTGCCAGCATATTTATGTATGCGCAGACTACGCAAGCAGTTCCGCTGGGAGCTTTGTCTGGTATGGCAGAGAACAATTATGCACAATTTCTTAACAAGGTATACACAGATACGAGAAACTGTGTGTTTGATCCAATATGCTCTGAAAGAGATGATACTAGCTGCAGTGCATGCTTGATTATTCCTGAGATTTCATGTAACCATTTCAACAATGGTCTTGGTAGAAAATACATGTACACGATAGATACTTTAGAAGAACCACTTATTGGTTTCTGGGAGATGTGATTATGGCAATAATGTATCCAAAAGATATAGCACAGTATGCGCCTACTGAGTCTGAACAATTGGTGTTTTATGAATTACAACAACAGTTGCCGGATACATTTGAAGTCTTTTATTCAGTATCCTGGACATACACGAAGAATGGAAAAAAGGAAAAATCAGAAGCCGACTTTGTGGTTGTCAGCCCTAATTATGGATTTCTATGCCTGGAAGTGAAAGGAGGGAATGGAATAAGGGTTGAAGATAATGAGTGGACTATTTTAGATAGTACTCATGGTGATCGAAAGCTGACACGATCTCCTTATGAACAAGCAGAAGCAAGCATGTATTTTTTTCAGAAAGCGTATTCTAATGAATATAACTTGGATTACCAAGGAATATATGGTGCTGGCGTAGTATTTCCATTTTATAAAGTTAATGAAATCGAGAAATTAAGCAATCGTTCTGAGGTTTGTACCATTGATAGTACTGGAATGAATGATCTACATAACAGAATTAAAAAGATGTTTAAATTCTGGGGTGGTTCATCATATGGATTTAAGCTCTATGAGAAAAATCAGCATAAATCCTTTGTAGAAATTATTCGAAAACGAATAGCTATTAACGCGGCAGCAGGAGCTCTTGTGAAGTATAAAGAGCGACAGTTTAAAATGGTTAATAAAGTACAGGACGGCTATGTTTATTTTTTGTCTAATATTAGGCAGTTTTATATTAGAGGTGGAGCTGGTACAGGAAAAACATGGATTGCAATGAAGCTCGCTGAACTAGAGGCAGGTGATCCAAATAAATCTGTTATGTTTTTGTGTGCTTCACCAAACTTGGCAAAGATGGTGAGAGAAAGACTTTCAAATAAGATAGAAGTGTATGACATAAAAACACTTATAAAAAAAATATCGTTGAATCCTGAAAACTACCAGGCGCCACGCTATGAGGGAATCAACGATTCTATCAGGGAAGATGCAGATAAATTCGACGCGATTTTTATTGATGAGGCGCAAGATTTTTCTGAGGATTTGGCTTTTTTGACAAAAGCGTTGTTAGTTGATGAGCATGAATCAAGGCTTGGTGTTTTTTATGATGATGTACAAGTGTTTAGAAAGGACAGCTTTGGTGATGCTTTTATGATTTCTACTCCACCATTTCTTTTACATGAAAATATAAGAAATACAGCTAATATATACAGTTGGGCGATGGAGAATACAGAACTTGGCACAGATGTGATTGTAAATCCAGTTGAAGGACCTTGGCCAGTTTCTGAAAAAATTAATGATATAAAACATCTGAAGCATCGCCTTGAAAACTTGTTCAACAAGTTTTTAGAGGATGAAGGTTTGGATAGTTCATCATTAGTAATACTGACGGAGAACGCAGACAATTTCATTGATTTATGTGGGACTTCAATAGCGAAATGGAAATTTGTAAAAGAATATACAGATAAGATTGATGAGATAAAGGTTTCTTCAGTGGAGGACTTTAAGGGACTTGAATCAGATATGATAGTGTATGTTCATGCGAATGGTTCAACAGATAATTCCAACTATATAGCATATACCAGGGCTAGGTATTATTTGATGGAGTTGATTATGAGTAAATATTAGTGTGGGAAAGGGGCAAGAAAATGAGTATTTGGCTTTTTAGAGCGGGAAAAAATGGCGAGTTTGAAGCTAAGTTTTTGAATGAGAAAAGAATATATCTTACATGGGATGGATTAAACATTAATCTTTCAGAATACAAAGATAGAGAAAAACTGTTAGAAAAACTTCAGGAATTATATTCTGGAGAGAAGACAAATACTATAAGAAATTGGGCTTCCCAGATATATCCCATTGCACATCGTATAGAAAAAGGTGATTGGATAGTTTTGCCAAGTAAACTGTCCAGTACAATTCATTTTGGAAAAGTTGTGGGAGGTTATTCTTTTGACGCTGATGCAGATAATCCATACTATCATTTTAGAGATGTAGAATGGTTTGCTACAGATGTGCCAAGAAATAACTTTGATCAAGACTTGCTATATTCGTTTGGCGCGTTTATGACAGTATGTAAGATTACTAGGAATGATGCAGAAAATCGCATTAAGCAGATGGCTGAGAACAATTGGAAAACCAAAAGCGGACCAATAAAAGTATTTGCCGATGCTGATGATACTGAGAGTCATTCGCTTACGAATATTGAAGAAGCTGCAAATGATTCTATTTCAAAGTATATTATTCGGAAATTTCAGGGTTATAAAATGGAACAGCTTATAGCTGAGATTCTTAAGGCCAAAGGGCTTACGGTATATCATAGTAAGCAAGGTGCAGATGGGGGGAAAGATCTACTTGCTTCTGGTGGAGAAATGGGGTTTGGCTCACCGAAGATATGTGTACAAGTTAAATCACAGGATTCTCCTATAGATAGAGCTACATCAGATCAGCTTGGAGGGGTTATGTCTAAGGTTGGGGCCGAATATGGTCTTCTTGTATCGTGGAGTGGGTTTAAGAGTAGCGTCGAGCAGGAGCGTGGTAATCAGTTCTTTAGGATTCGGTTGTGGAATTCAAACGATGTTATTAAGGAAATTTTCGATAACTATGATAAACTAAGCGCTGAAATTCAGGCAGATATTCCACTTAAAAGAATTTGGATGCTTAGCGATGATGGCGAATAAAACAACGCAAGAACAAAAAATGATTGAATTGATATCTTAAAAGAAAGACATTGTTTTGAAATATAAAAGAGGCTGAAGAAATGGGGGCACAAACAAAATGAATCTGCAGAAAAATGAAGGAATACCAAAGAGATTAAAAGATTTTTGGGTGATGAATTGGAGGGTAATGCTTCTTGTTGTGGGAATTACAATAGTAATGGTTGTTTTATATTTTATAAATCAGTCACTTGTAGAGGCTATAAGTAATATCACAGCGCTTCCAGCTTTCATTATTTCGTTCTTTGTGATTAATGCTGTAACAATATCACGTGGCAATTTAGAAGCATATCACAAGAAAAAAACATTGACTGAAAGTATAAATAGACAACGTCAGCAGGAGGTAAAAAAAGTATTTGATGACAGCCTGAGCCAAGTAAGGAATAATTATCAAAAATATAAGACTTATATCCGCAATAAAAGAAATAAGACTGAAATATCACCTTCAATGGTAAATCAATGCCAGAGCGAATTTAATACTTTAAGGGATTTTTATTTACAAACATTTGATTATGTCAAAGGGCAAATATGTGATACGGATGGTAATTTAGGCATGTTGGCCGATTACGTTGATGATAATAATGATTATGTTTTAAGAAAAGAAGAATTTGATTTCATGAAAGAATTCTTTGAGAGGGAGATTATTCCGAATGAGTATTTTGTGGTGTCTGAAGGACAAGGTAGTAACACCTCAGAAGATGCAAAATTGGAAACATTAGAAAATGTATTTGGTGATCAAAGAGATGTATTTGGTAAATACTTAAAAATATGCCAGAGCATACAGAGCTCATTAGAGGGGGATTTATCATGAAACCATATATGTTTATTACAGTGGATCAGCCGGCAGGAAGGTTTTATGTGACAACGATTAATGCATCTGTGCTAATTCCCATATCTCAGTCACAAACAAGAACTCCATACAACACAACAGGCATTCAAAGAATGTTACTATCAGATAGAGTGTCTTCAATAGCAACATATTGTAAGGGAACAGAAGCGATGTTTCCGACACCTATAATTTTGTCTGGAGATAGTAAATATTTTAGGTTTTATAAGGGACTATCAACAGATTATTCATTGACTGAAAAAAATATAGAAGATGTAGAGTATGCTAATTTAGATGCAGGATATTTAACTATTGATTCTGACGCAATAATAAGGGATCACCGATTTTTATCAATAGTGGACGGACAGCACAGATTAGCAGGAATAAGTGAATCAGGACTTGCTAATAAATTTGATTTACTAGTTATGTTTGTTTTTGATACTGAGGCGGCGCAAGATGCGGAGATTTTTTCAATTATTAATAGAAATCAAAAGCAAGTTTCTAAATCTCTTGTATATGATTTGTACGGATTAAATGATAACCCTACGGTTGAGAGATTTGCTCATGAAGTAGTAAAGGCTATGAATTCATTAGAATATTCTTCTATGCAGTATTGTATCAAAATGCTCGGATATAAGACGGACAATTATAATGATAGCGGAGAGTTGGTTCCTCAACTTGTTTCTCAAGGCTCACTAATGAGTGAGCTGATGAAGTTAATCACGAAGGATTCAACAAAAGACAACCTTTTGACATCTGAAGGACAAATGATTAGATTTGAAGCAGGTGATGAAAAACGAGTGTTTAGACGTTATTACGCGTATGATGAACTGGTACTGATGCAAGCTCATTGCATTGCTTTTTTCAATGCATGGATCAAACAGTTGGATTTATGCAGCTTTTCGAGAAATTCAATTATGTACAAAACTATAGGATTTGTTGCAGGCACTAAAACGCTTCAAATTGCTTTTAATGAATTAGTAGCTTCTTTTACAGGGGAAAGAAGCTATTCAGGGCAGAATATGAATAATGAGGAGTTTGATGGAAAAGCATTGGTAGAGCAATATGAGTCAATATACTCTAAATATTTAGGTACTTTAAATTTTTCAGATATTCGTGTGGAATCAATCTCATCAAGCCAATCAGGTGCAAAAAAAATAGTAGATATTTTGTTTGCTAAGAGTCAGTTTTAAGTGTAAATCAATATACTCATGTAAAGAGCCTTTCGCGAAATCCCAAGGTACGGATTTCGCGAATAATACCAACTTTTTGTCCATACCCAACCTTTTATACTAAGCTTACAAATATAGGTCCTCGTCATAAAAAGGTTGGGATTAAGTCCTGGCAATATATACTATCCTTATCCAACTAAAGCAGAGAAAGGATGGTATATCATGAACCTTGAAAACCTATCATTAAGTCAGGATTCGCTTGTCGAATATATGGTGACCATGAATTACAGCAGCTCCTACATCATGGCCATACAACGGGAAATCCGTTGGTTACTGAAAAACAAAAATAGTCACAAATGGATCACTTATGAGGAAGCGCTGCAAGATCGTGCTTTTGCTTGTGACAAGAAGAATTTCACCAATAAAAAAACCTTGTTTACTGTAATCAGACGGTTTGAAGAAGATTCCGTTTATCCTAACAGAACCAGACATCCTGAGGGCAACACTACTCCTCAGGAGCTCAATGCTGAGTTTAAAAAAATGGCCGTAGCTTTCGAAGCAATGGAAACACAGCGCTCGTTGAAGTTCGTCACCGTTACTAAGAATAATCGTTGCTTTCGATCATTCCTTCAGCATCTTCAATCCAGAGGATGTGAGAGGGCGTGTGATGTAACCGAAGCAGATTCGATAAGCTATTTCCGAGATAAAAACGGCGCTGTCTTGCGCGGATATACAGCCAAACGCATTATCAGCCATGCCCTTACACTCCTTGAAAAAACCGGATTCTCGGAATGTAAACGATTATCGGCACTCATTCCTTTGATTAAGTATCATCATAAGAATACTCAGTTTCTTACAGATGATGAGATAGCAAAGATTCTTCACGCCCTTAAGGATAAAGAAGGTAATCTTTCTTTAAGAGATCGCGCCATAGGTTTCCTCCTTGTGTATACAGGAATGCGTGCCAGCGATATTTCTTCACTCAGGTTGGAAGATATCGATTGGCATAACGGGAAGATACATTGTATCCAGCAGAAAACCGGTGTGCCACTGAATCTTCCACTCCTGCCAGTTATCGGGAATGCTATCTATGATTATCTTGATAAGGAGCGCCCTCAGAGCAGTTGTGACTACTTATTTCTCAACAGCTTTTCTGCCGAGGGGCTCGCACCGGTTTCCATCTGTAGTATTTCCTACGTTATTTATAAAGCCTCGTGTGTACGCAATGCAAAAGGGGACCGTAAGGGAACGCATATTTTTCGGCACCATCTTGTCACAGCATTGCTTTCAAACGGTACGGATCAGGCAACGATTAGCCAGACAGTCGGTCACAGCTGCCCAGATTCATTGACACCATATCTGCATGCAGACATCGAAAACCTTCGGAAATGCGCTCTGGATATTTCGCAGTTTCCAATCCGCAGGGAGGGCTGTTAACCATGAAAGAGCATATATCCTTTATGAAGGAACTTATGAACCATTTCGTGGCGTTTATGGAGTCTTCCGATCGCTGGTGTAATAATTACGATGAAAATCTTCATCTGTTTGATTTGTTTCTCTCAAAAAACTATCCGGATGCTACAATCCTTACCAATGACATGGTGGATGGATGGTGTAACAAGAGAAGCAGCGAGAACGCACAATCAAGGCATACCCGTATAAAGGCGGTGATCGCTTTTATTAAATATCTTAATGCCCGAGGGATCTCCGGCATAACGCCGCCTGAGGCTCCACCGCACGGCAAGCGTAATTATATACCACACTCCTTCACGGAGGAGGAATTTCACAGGTTCTTCTATGAATGCGATAACATCCCCATATCTGGCGGGTTAATGAAAAATGATTCTCTCAGGCGCAGCCTGATCATCCCCGTTTTCTTTAGACTACTCTATAGTTCGGGGATACGAACCACAGAAGCAAGGCTCCTTTCCTGTGATGATGCAGACCTTGAAAATGGGGTCTTGGAGATCAAACGTTCAAAAGGCTATGACCAGCACTATGTAGCTCTACATGATTCCATGACGATAATGCTCAGGGAGTATAGCCGTGCCATGGATGCAGTCATGCCAGAACGAGTTGCCTTTTTCCCAAATAGGCAAGGCCTTTTTCTCCGTACACAATGGGTATCCGACATTTTCAAAATTCTCTGGAATAAAGCCAATCCAGGTGTTAAAGCAGTTGCTTATGACATCAGACATAATTACGCCACTATGAATATCAATTCCTGGATCGATGAAGGGTTTTCCCTTAATGATAACCTTGTTCATCTTTCCAGATCTATGGGGCACTATAGTGTAGATTCGACATCTTACTATTACTCCCTGGTCCCGAACCTGGCTGGAATACTTGAAGCCCAGTCCGGTAATGCCTTCAAAAGAACGATTGGGGGCGGCCGGTTATGAAAAGGGGTGATAAGGAAGCCGTAGAGCTGTCAAAGTATGTTTCTGAATTTCTGGACGGATATGCAGAATTATATCTGACAGGCAGTGTTCACACACTGAAATCATATCGCCTGGCCCTTGCTTTGTATCTGGAATACCTCGAAGATGGAAAAGATGTCCATTTCAGAAATTTCAGCAAAAAATGCTTTGAAAAACCTTTTCTCGAGGACTGGATCAAATGGCTCAAGGAGGTTCGAAACGCATCAAACAGCACCATCAACGTACGGTTAGGTTCTTTAAGGAGATTTATAAAATATCTGTCCGAAAGAAAGCCAGAGTACCTGTATCTGTATTCTGAAGCCAAATCTGTTGAGCTCTTGAAAACAGAAAAACACAAGATTGAAGGACTGACAAAAGATGCCATTTCAGCTATCTTGGATGCAGTAGATACATCGACAAAGTCCGGAAAGTTTTATTTCACACTGATCGTATTCCTTTACGCAACCGGTGCACGACTTGATGAAGCTTTATCGCTCAAGACAGAGAACCTCCATCTGGATGATGTGCACCCCCACGCAACGATTGTAGGTAAGGGTGCTAAAGCACGCACTGTCTACCTGCTTAAGGAAGCGGCGGACTACCTTGATAAGTACAAAGACATCTTCCTTAAATCAGAAAGAGCCGATGGATACTTCTTCTTTTCCCGAAACGGAGGAAGCAAGGCGAAGCTTAGCCAGACTGCTGTGCAGAAAGCACTCCATAAATATGCTGCCATTGCCCATGAGGCTTACAATGATGTTCCGCTGGATTTACATGCCCATCAATTCCGTCATGCAAGAGCATCCCATTGGCTTGACGAAGGGATCAACATTGTGCAGATTTCACATCTGCTCGGACATGAAAGTCTGGAAGTAACGATGCGGTATCTTGATATTTCCATCGAGATGGAGGCAAAGGCATTGCTGGCTATACAAAGCGATGAAGACAGAACAACAATGCCAAAATGGATAAATCCTGACGGTACATTAAAAGCAGCTTGCGGCCTTTAATCATAAAGACTAATCCCAACCTTTTGGTAATTTCAATCTTAACAGTATAAGGTGTATTACAAAAGGTTGGGTATTGATCAAAGATTGGTATTATTCGCGAAATCCCAAGGTACGGATTTCGCGAAAGGCTCTTGATATGAGTAACACATGATAGGCTATTTGCCTTGGCAATAGAGCTCAAAGCGCCTATTTGTCGCATTGCCGGACAATCATGTGTGATGGAGGCTCATGTCAAGAGCACCGTGGAATAAACTGCTGGCGGGTGGTTCTCAAGTATCGGAATGGTGGCTCTCAAACTCCGGACAGGTGGCTCAACCGACCCCAGATTATTTATCTCCGCGAAATCTGTTATTATACAGTGGTATGTTAATTAAGTGACAATCTTGTTTCTTGATAAAAGCATACTGGATTTTTGATTATTGCGAAAGCTTTAATCTTGGTTCTTTTCATAATTGTTTGTGAGGGAAGATTATGTGGAGGAATGATTCAATTGGCAACAAGAGATTTTGAATGGATATCGAGTATATGTGAGAAAGATGGCTTTGAGGTGGAAAAGGTTAAGAAATCCGGCTCTTCAGGGGTAATGGTGGGTAAAAAATACCCACAACCCCAGTATTTGTGCTGATTATGCGGCTTTAAGTTTTCTGTTAGGAAGTGGAACCTTTAAATCTGAGCAAACAAGGTATACCATATCCAACATATTTTGAATGTTTCGAAATCCATAAGCCTTACGGATAATCAACTTTATCTTGTTATTAGTTGCTTCAATGCGTGCGTTACTCATACCCAGTTTTATGGCATTTAAAATGTGGTCTTTATGCCGTTTGATTTTTTGATACAGTTCTTTGAAAGCAGGTATCCTGCTATGGGATGCCCACCACAGCCATCGTTTAAGAGTTGCTTCAGCTTCATCAACATCCTTGATTTTGAGAAGTAAACGAAGCATTTCTTTTAACCGGTAAGCACGATAGAGACGGTCATTATTTTGGGCAATCATCTCTAATCGTAACTGCTGTTTTTCAGTAAGGTTCTCCGGAGCTTTTCCAAGTGCATAGGCAGAGTTTTTGATTTCTTCTGCTTTCGCTTTAGCTTTTCTGATAGCGGTGGTCTCGGGATCATTCTCCTTAAGAAATTGGCTCAGCTCCATAAAAAATGGATTTACAGAATAAGACCGGTACTGACTGGATATTTCTAGGCAGTACCGGTCTATATTTATACAATGAATTTATCTATATTCCATTCTAAAATAACAATTAAAAAAGTTACTGGAGTCAATAGGGCGGATCAAAATGTCAAAAATTGCAAAGAAAATGATTGACAAGTTTTTCATTATGCATATAATGTTCATAATTCGCAATACGGTACTAAAAATGAACAAGAAAAGCAAATGTGAACATGATGAACAAAACTATTCCTATCAAAATATCATTGTATATCCTTCCTGCATGTATACCGATGTTACTGTTTTGGTTTATACCCATCTTTGTAACCTTTGGAATCAGCTTTACCAACTGGGATTATATGACAGAATTAAGCAGGATCAGGTTTCTGGGAGTTAAAAACTATATCTCAATATTCAAAGATATCAGGTTTTATCAATGTCTCTTAAATACATTGGCATTCACAATAGGCACGGTCCTGCCTATGATGCTCATCGGATTTACATTAGCACAGCTTATTTATTCACACAAAAAAGAGCATCCTATATTCAGGATACTTCTGTTCAGTCCCTGGGTGACACCCACCGTAGCTATATCCATCGTGTGGATTTTCCTTTTTGACACGGATCAGGGTTTTTTAAATCAAATCCTATCATATCTCAATGTTTCTAAAGTTCCATGGTTAACCAGCTCCAAAGTGGCATTGATATCTGTGATGCTTGTAACAGTATGGAAATCAGCAGGTTATGCCATGGTGATCTTTCTGGGAGCTTTACACAGGATACCGAAAAGCCTGTTTGAAGCGGCCTCTATGGATGGTGCAGGGACACTTGAGAAAATATGGTTCATCACATTACCGGAAATACGGAACACGATTCTGTTTCTGATATTTACAGGAACCGTTAGTTCAATACGGGCCTATGATCAGATCCAAATACTCACCCAGGGCGGACCTTCCGGGAGCACCAGAACTTTGATCTACTATTTCTATCAACTGGGATTTGAGGAATTCGATACAGGAAAAGCCTCAGCCACAGCCATAATTATCCTCATAATTACAGTTTCTATATCAGCAGTTCAATTCATGATTTTGTCAAAAAAGGAGAGCAGTCGATAAGGGAGGTGATCTGATGTCGCAGGTTAAAAACATGGTGAGAAGGGTAATCTTATCCATAGGTTCTTTCATCGCAGTATTCCCGCTGATCTGGATGCTCCTGTCGGGACTAAACGATTATCTTATGACTTTTGTGCCCGGCAATGGAAAAGGTATTTCTTTCACATTGGAGAATATAGGAT
Source organism: Oribacterium sp. WCC10 (assembly GCF_900113415.1). Classification (GTDB taxonomy): domain Bacteria; phylum Bacillota; class Clostridia; order Lachnospirales; family Lachnospiraceae; genus Oribacterium. The sequence continues at coordinate 21,872 of NZ_FOPH01000028.1, forward strand.
ATGTACTGTTCCAATCACCGGTACCACTTTATATAAAAAACAGCATGCTTATCTCTGTAGTTACGTCACTATACCAGATAATCACAGGGGCAATGCTTGCCTATGCACTTACTTTTTTAAAATTCAGGTGTAAAAAGCTCCTGTACTACATTATCTTTTTTACGTATATGCTGCCTTCAGCAGCTACATATATACCTTCATATATAGTTCTCTCAAAACTTAATCTTCTGAATACATACAAAGGGCTTATATTATCTCAATCAGTCAGTCTTTTTGGTATATTTCTCCTCAGACAGAATTTCCTTGAGATACCGAAGGACTTTGTAGATGCAGCAAAAATTGATGGGGCTACAGACTGGAAAATACTCTGGAAAGTGGTTTTCCCCTTGGCGAGATCTGGATTTATCACCTTCTTTTTACTTTCCTTTATCAGTCTATATAACAACTATATGTGGCCGGCGCTTATTACTACTGATTCCAGACTTTATCAGGTTTCCCAGGGAGTGCGGAGCTTCTTTATAGACGATGGGGCTTACGGAACAAAATGGCCTTTGATAATGGCTGCAGATTCCATCGTTATCCTGCCGCTGGTCCTTATGTATATCTGTGCATCTCATGTCATCATACATGGAATATCAGGTGATTCCGGCGTAAAGGGGTAAAGAAATACTCAAAGACTCATGGGTGTGACAGCTTAAAAAATTGATCGTAATGCAGCGTATTCCGGACATCGCCGCACTTACATATATGAAAAGGAGTTTAATAACATGAAGATAAGCAGTATAAAAATAAGAAGTCTTAAAAACAACATTAAACGTTTCATTAGTCCCTTGATTATCCTGTCAGTCATAACTGCAATTTCCGGATGTTCCGGAGAAAATGCTTCGCAGGTTCCAAAGGCAGAAAAGGAGAGGACAGAGATTGAATACTGGTATGCCGGCGGAAAAACAGCAGTAAAGGTCATGGCTGACATCATTGATTCCTTCAATGCTTCCCAGGATGAGTATGTGATAAAACCTGTGGTTAAAGCAAGCTATGATGAAACCTATCAGGGATTGCAGGCAGCATTGGCCGGAAATGTCTCTCCTGATCTTGTGCTTCTTGAAACGGAAGCTTCTCATTATCTGTCAGGAAAAGGGATTCTGGAAAATGTAGGAGAGCAGCTAAAATCCACTCCTTCATTTTCACTTGATGACTACATTGATGTATTTATTGACAGCTGTAAAGGAGATAGGGATGAGCTCTATATGTTTCCGGCATACGGAACAACACAGGTGTTTTATTATAATAGGGAAGCCTTTGAGAAAGCAGGTGTGAATCCGGAATCCATCAAGAGCTGGCAGGATTTGGCGGATCAAAAAGAGAGGTTTACATCTTCCGGAATAGAGTACGTTTGGGAGCCTATGTGGGGACCGGACAACCTCATTGATGTAGCATTTTCCAACGGAGCTTCCATGTTTAGTTCGGATGGCAAGGAAGTCACCATCGATTCCCCGGAGTGGATCCAGGTATTTGAAGCTTTTAGGAAGTGGATCCATGAGGACAAAATCATGAAGATTCATTCCGGTGGACAAGGCTGGGAGTACTGGTACAAGACTATGGATGATGCCTTGTCCGGAACGGCGGCAGGTTATACAGGTTCCTCCGGAGACCAGGCAGATCTGGATTTCACTCTTGTTGGCGCTCTGGAGCAGCCGGGTTTCGGTTCCAATGCTTCCAGCCCGACAGCAGAGGCCAAAGATTTTGTTATCGTCAAATCCTCAAGTGAGAAGGAGAAGACCGGAGCTGCAGCATTTATACGGTACTTTACGAGCCCTGAACAGCAGGCAGTATGGTCAATGGGAACTGGATATGTACCCGTATGCAAGAATATGGATAGTGTTGAGAGCTATCATAATTATGTGAAAGAGCATCCTGAGATAACAGTTCCACTCCAACAATCACAGCACGCTTCAGTGCTTCCTATAGACCCAACAGGAGGAAAGATTTACGATGCACTAAAGATCGCAGCTGATCAGGTGGAGCTGGAGAATATACCGGCGGAAGAAGCATTGTCAGAAGCACAGAAGAAGGCGGAAGAAGCAATGAGAGAGCTGTCATAAATCTGGTTCATAAAAAAACATAAAAATTTTTGCCGAATAAACATTAGAAACGACCGAAAATACAGTCATAGTACAGTTAAACAATCAAAGACGCATGAACGAAAAAAATCCGAAACGTTCTATCAATTACAATTCAAACGGAATAAACAGAGATGACAGATATGTGTACATATCAGCTTCTTATAAGCTTTCACTGGATTATGTTTTGGAAATTCAGAAGAGTATGTAGAACATATTTATATTATAAAAAAATCCACAGAATATTTATTTGAGAACTACTATAAGGCAAAAAGAACCAATTTGACGAAGGCGTGCTTAATGCTGGCCGGGAATCATCATGGAGTCTGCAAAACGGAGATATATAACTGATAAATCCATATGGGTTTATAGGTTTTATTGAGTTTTGCAGACTCATTTTTGTTGTTTTGGCTCCTGGCGTGGTTGTATTTCCGTTTGAAGGACTCCGTAAAAGGAGTGGAAATATGAGACAAGAAGACACAAACAGCACATTTTCTGTAGGAAAGAGAATCAGGATCATCAGAAAGAGAAAAGGGATGAGTCAGGAGGATCTGGCTGAGAAGATGTTCACTTCCAAGCAAATGATATCTGCATATGAAACAGACAAGATAGATATCAAAGTATCGGTACTTAAGGAGTTTGGTAAGGCATTGGAGATATATATGGCGGGGAGGTTGTGAAATATATGTGAGTCAGAAACAGTATAAATATTGTACATGATGAAAAGCTGATGGGCAATTAACTATCCATCAGCTTTTTCTATGACCATATCAGACAGTGAATACCGTATTATCTCATCAGGATTTGACGAGGGATTAATCCAATCGTTTATCAGGTTTTCCGGAAGCATGACCGGCATACGGTCATGGATCTTGGCAAGTTCTGCAGTTGGTTCTTTTGTTAATACGACAAAAACAGGGTATCCTTCTTCAATTCTGTATAGTCCGCAGAGCCAGGTAATGGTATGCCCTTTAGGCTGAACGGCATATTTTTGTCCTGTCTTCACCTTCCCATCGATACTTTTCATGTGTTCCCACTCGTAGTAGTAGGAAGCCGGGATGATGCATCTATGGGACATCCATGCATCTTTAAAGGTCGGTTTGATACCGGCTGTCTCAACCCGCGCATTGAAGAGAGTCCTTTTATTATCTTTTGCAAGAAATCCCCACTGCATTGGAAAAGCACTTCTCTGACCTTTGGAATTTGGAGCTATGACCGGTACGATATCAGTAGGGCGGACTTCACCATTGGTGATCAATGGTCTCGCGTGTGTATCTATAAATTTCTGGGTAAGCAGGAATCTTGACACGAATGCAGTTATGTCAGCTAATTCGGGAAGATCTTTCTCCAAAGCGTATCGTGTGCACATGGTATCTCCTCATGATGGTATAGAAGAAATTCCTTACTATAGGATTCTATTAAGGGAATTCTACTATAGGCTCAAATTCATGGTTTGTGTATATATCTTCGATTTCTGTCTCAGTCCGTATGAGTTCTTCACTAAATCCCTTAAGAGCATCAAAAGGACTGAAGATCTTTGCACGTCTTCCCAGATCCATGGGAGGATGTTTTAAGGTAAAACTGTCTGTTTTGTTATGTACCGGCTTCCCTTTCTCATAGACATGCTTGTATCGGAAGGAGAGAGTCGGAATAAGGTTATCTTCACTATCCATGGTAGTTCTCCGTTTGATATAAGTATATTACATAATAAGAAATAACCAGGATGGCTATTTCTTATGTCCACCAATCTGGTTATTTCTTTCGATGGTAGTAGCACCTTCGAGAAGGTTCATACCTTTCAGCATGGCGTTGGCACCATACTTTGTACGGACATCCAGCAGTGCGGCATGTAATTTCCGTTCCTTATCCTCAGCTTCGTAGTCTGTGAAGAGATCCATCTGATACATACCTTTATCATCGACCACATCACAGGCACATATACCAAGTCTCCGCAGAAGTATCCTGTGGTCACTCTTTTTTGCGACATCATCCATAATCTTTCCAATAACAAGTTTTGAAGTATTGGTCGCGGTTCTTAAATTTACAGTACCGGTTGAATGAGCAGGATGAATCCGCCCATACCAGTCAATGGCCAGCTTTCCATCATATCCCGGAAAGTATTCAAGACTCTTGTAATCATAGCTTATCCACCAGGTGAACCTTTGTGACACAAGATTCTTACGATACATGTCTGCACAAAGGATATCGATCATTTCCTTGAATACAATGCAGGCTTCATCATACTTATAGGGTCTTGGAAGTACCTGACCATTGGAAAGGGAATGAGTGTCTGTCTTGTAATGCTTGATATCGTACATTGTGACAGGCTCGATACCCCAGGCATGGTCGATAAGTATCTCGGCATCTATACCGAAGGTCTTATAGAACCATTCCTCATCCCACTGAGTCCTCTCTGCTATGTCTCCCATGGTATACATATGGTCACGTTCAAGTCTTCTGGCTTTACCCTGACCTATCTGCCAGAAATCGGTGAGAGGCCTGTGATCCCAGAGAAGATATCTGTAAGAATCTTCCGTAAGTGATGCTATACGTACACCATCTTTGTCTGCCGGAGCCTTTTTAGCGACGATATCCATGGCGACCTTTGCAAGATAAAGGTTGGTGCCTATTCCAACAGTTGCTGTGATGCCTGTTGTTTTTAAGACATCCCGGATCATGGTCAGTGCCATGACATGGGCAGGTGTTTCTCCGGATCTCCTTGCAGCTGTCTCATAGAAATGAAGATATGGTGTACAGTCGATGAAACACTCGTCAATGCTGTATACATGAACATCCTCAGATGCTACGTATTTAAGGTATATGCCGTAAATCTGTGCAGAGATCTTTTCATACTCAAGCATACGTGGTACAGCAATGATGTATAGTACCTTTGTATGATGGAGTTCTTCATATTTCTTTATGGCCTGCTTTGCCTCGAATAACCTTGGACGGCTGGGCACACCGATTGCCTTTAAAGCCGGAGATACAGCGAGACAGATGGTCTGATCAGTCCTGCTGGCATCAGCAACAAGGAGATTGGCTTTCAGCGGATCATAGCCTCTTGCCACACACTCAACAGATGCATAAAAACTTTTCATATCTATAGCGATATAAACACGTTGCAGCTTCATATCAGTCAGGCACTTACATTTTCCGGTAAGACAGCCCTGTCATCGATGTAGTAATCACAGGTGATCTTACGGAAGTTGTTGCCATACTTCTCTATGATCTCCGGAAGGTTGTCATTTATGGCATCGAATTCCAGATTCTGTTCCCTGCACCATGATACAGCTTTATCCAATGCCTCACCGGCACGACAGGTCCATAATATCAGTTTGTTACCTGATTCACGCTGAGATTTCAGGTATTCTATCAGTGGTATATTGGGTTCTCCGAGTTCAGGCCAGTTGCTGTAACATAGTGTCCCGTCGAAATCCACGGCAATGATCATGTAATCCATAAAATCTCCATTCCGCCGCCTAAAAAGACGGCACAATAGTATGAAAAGTGTTTTTTACGCTATCTATCTAAGTAAAACAAAGCAAATTTTGGTTCAAAAGCTTCCAAAATACGATTCCCGGACAGATTTATTGCATAAAGATTTTACAGCCGAACAAATGTACGGCATTAATTAATTTATAGCACGTTTGTTCTTTGAAATCAACAAGAAATATAAACCATAGGTGCCTGTCAAAAACTACCTACCATTGGTGACAGACTACCTATTTAGATAAAGATTCTGAAGATGATTATTCATCAGAGGTGGTGGAGTATGATGAATTAAATAATGATTCTGATAGTAGTATAGGATCTATGTTTGGGTTCATGGGATTAATTTTTATGATTGTACTTGTATTATCGGCGAGCTAAAAATGCTGAGAGCTACAGAGTCTTTTTGAGTTTCGTGATACTGTCTTTATACTCGTAATGTAATGACAACTAAAGAATTTAGTGTTAATATCCGATATATAAAGAGATAGGCGGAGCAATGAATAATACTCCCGGAAAGGATAAACAGAAATGGCAACAATGAATCGTATATACAGTCTGAATAGTACTCGACCTGAATCTACACTCGTAAAACGTTTCGAGAGTAGAGCTCTTTTGGTACGCTCATATAAGACTAAGCAAATGCGAGAAATTGTTGTTTTAGCAAAGATCCGGGAGTATTAGGATTGTAGCAGATAGATAAACATGTTTTGCAAACCGCTTACCTTGTATGAGGGTAGGCGGTTTTTTAATGCTCCGTTAGCTCAGCTGGTAGAGCACCGGACTTTTAATCCGATGGTCGGGGGTTCGAGGTCTCCGCTCCGCTTCGGTCGTCGCAAAGCCGACGTCCACCGGACGTCGTGCGACCTGCGGGGCATAATGTATTGAGAGAAAGGAAATGACAATGGACGTATTAGAGATTAAAGGAAAAGTAAATACAGCAATCTGCTACGCCAGAGTTGTTGAGGATGAAGCAATCGAGCAGATCAGACGTATGTGTGATTATGCCATGACGGAAGGTTGCAAGATTCGAATCATGCCGGATGTTCATGCAGGTAAAGGATGTACCATAGGAACCACAATGACTATAGCTGACAAGGCAGTTCCTAACGTGGTTGGCGTCGATATCGGATGCGGAATGTATACGGTAAATCTTGGAAAAGGCGATATTGATTTTGAAAAAGTGGATGAGGCGGCACATTTCATTCCATCTGGTATGAATGTCTGGGAAGGTCGTCAGGAGAGATTTGATCTTTCTGGTCTTGCATGTTACAGGGAACTTAAGGATACAAAACGATTGGAAAGATCTCTTGGAACTCTGGGAGGAGGAAATCATTTTATAGAGATTGATGAATCTGCGGACAGAACTAAATATCTGGTTATACATTCTGGTTCCAGAAACCTTGGAAAACAGGTTGCAGAACATTATCAGAAACTCGCAATAAATCTGAATCGAGGTTATGGTGATTACCTGGAGAAGCGTGATGAAATCATCAGAACCTACAAGGAGCAGGGACGTAAGAATGAAATACAAGAGGCGTTAAAACAGCTCCATTGGCAGGTTTATGAGAGTGAAGCCAGTATGCCGGAGGATCTTTGCTATCTGGAGGGAAAATACCTGGAGGATTACCTTCAAGATGTAGAAATCTGCCAGGCATTCGCTAAACGAAGCCGGGAAAAGATGGCAGAGATTTTACTTGAAAGAACCGGTATGACGGCAGGTGAGAGCTTCCACACCATTCATAATTATATTGATACAGATGAAATGATTTTACGAAAGGGCGCTATAGCTGCCCATGAAGGTGAAAAAGTACTGATCCCAATTAATATGAGGGATGGAAGTGTACTTGCAGTTGGTAAAGGGAATCCGGAGTGGAACTATTCAGCTCCACACGGTGCCGGACGAATTATGTCCAGAACAAAGGCAAAAAACAGCCTCAGCCTGGACGAGTACAGAGAAACAATGAAGGGTGTATACACCACTTCAATCAATGAGAATACATTAGACGAAGCACCGATGGCATATAAGAGTCTTGAAGACATCATTGATGTGATTAGAGAATCAGTAGATGTCATTGAAGTGCTAAAACCGATTTACAATTTTAAGGCATCCGACTAATGAACTACCTGTTCTGGTCGGAGTGCCGGAACAGGAGTATAAAATGATTACTTTACCTGCCATCGATATGGTGGCAACAGGACAAAATATATCAATGTTGAGACAGAAGGCAGGATTGTCTGTAAAGGACTTGCAGGATTTCTTTGGGTTTACAACTCCTCAGGCGATTTACAAGTGGCAGCATGGTGCGGCGATGCCTACAATTGACAACTTGGTTGCCTTGGCGATGATCTTTGGAGTATCTATGGATGACATAATTGTTGTAGAAGCTGATGCAAGAATGCAGATTAGCGCTTAAAGAAAACAAAACAGGGATCGGTAAGGCCGGTCCCATCATGCTCGTATAGTTCAAAGGATAGAATAATCGACTACGAATCGATTGATTCAGGTTCGATCTCCGTTCCACTCCGGTCGGCGCAAAGCTACCGTCCACTGGACGGTATGCGCCCTGATATGAGCACTATGGGTAGGTCAAATGACGGAAATTCTGGATGTAAATCCAGCGACTTCGGTCTGCGTCAGTTTGAGTATCAACCTACCCAAGTATGTTTGCGTGTCCGAGTGGCTGATGGTGCCTCCCCGCTAAGGAGGTGTGCGGTGATACCGCACCGGTGGTTCGAATCCACCCGCAAACGTGATCAAAGAGGGCGATGATTTGCAGTTGCCCTCTTATTTTTTTGAAATCGTGTTTAAAGTTATAATATTTGTAAAAACTAATGTTCTTGTAAATGCGGTAATGACGAGTATAATAATTGAAGATAAAAGTTTGAAATATGCACGTATGAGCGTATTTCGTGTGATTGCAACTGGGAATAAACATAAGGAGGGCACGAGTATGCTTGGACGGACCCATTTTTTTGTTGGTGCTGCAACAGCACTTATTATATTAAGACCGGAGACGAAGTCTCTTTTAGTTCCTGGAATGGGAGCAACTGCCATCGGAGGTGTTATCAGTGATATAGATTCAGGAACTTCACAGGCACATCAGGAAGCAGATAAGATAGTTATGTCCAGTGTCCTGGCTCTGGCAGCAGTAGTTCTTGGAGAATATCATTATCATCTTGGAATTTATAACAGACTTTTAAGCGACAGCAATGTATATCGTATACTTTCCGGTTTTTCAGTATTTATCGGGCTATGTATCTTTGGTATGAAGCAGCCGCATAGATCCTTTATGCATTCATTTCTTGCACTTTTTCTGTTTACTTCCTGTGTTGAAGTGATATTTCCAACAGTAGCACCTTACTTTGCGATTGGATTTGCCTCACATCTTGTGATAGATCTTCTCAACAAGCGTGGTGAAAGGTTACTATGGCCTATGAAGAAAAGTTTCAGCTTAAAACTGTGTTCTTCACGTGGATTGATAAATGAATTGCTGATGACTGTGGGAATGATGATATCTGCAGCATATATCACATCATTAACGACGCCCTCCGGATATATATGGAGCCTGGATAATATAGAAAGAATTTTAGCAAGTTTTTTGTGAGTCAGGGTATGGTATGATGGATGTATTCAATTAATAAAGAGGAATATAGAGATGTATATACTTCATTTAGAAGATGACATTATTAAGCAGTACCATATCCAAAGAGCATTGGAAGATGCCTGCTTTTCTGATTTTAAGCTGGATCATGTAAATAATCTTAGTGATGGCATTAAGAATATAGAAAGACAGATAAAAGCAGGAAGACTATACGACATTATAATCACTGACATGTGGTATCCAGAAAGAAATAAAGAGGCAGAATCTGCTTCAGGTAAGCAGATTATTAAACTTGTGAATGAAAAAGGATGGAACATTCCTATCATAGTTTGTTCTACTGTTGATTATGAAATTCCCGGAATACTGGGTTCAGTTCATTATGATAAGAATAAGGATTGGGAGCATGAACTTGTACGGTTAGTACGAGGGCTGTCACTACATAGGTGATCAAAATGGATAAGAAAGAAAAGGAAATAAGTAAATTCATCAGTCTGATATTAAGGCATAAACCGGAGGTCATCGGGATAAGTCTTGATGAACATGGATGGGCAGATGTCAGTGAACTTATTAAGGGGATAGATAAAACACATAAGCTTGATATGGAAATTCTTGAAAAGATAGTATCAGAGGATGAAAAGCAAAGGTATTCATTTAACGATGATAAAACTCTGATACGTGCCAATCAGGGGCATTCCATAAATGTGGATGTAGAATTAAAGAACGCTTCTCCTCCTGAAATACTTTGGCATGGGACTGGTGAAAAATATGTCGCATCTATACTTGATCATGGTCTCATCCCTAAATCAAGATTATATGTTCATCTGTCAAAAGACTATGATACCGCGGTTAAAGTGGGGAGTCGGCATGGGAAACCGGTTGTATTCAAGATATATGCCGGAAGGATGGCAGAAGGGGGATATGAGTTTTTTATATCGGAAAATGGTGTATGGCTGGCTAAATATATTCCTAAGGAATTCATAGAAGTATATGAACCGGCTGTTAGTCAAAGGTTGAATAAAAAGAAAGTGGTGAAGAATCCATAAGTATGAGCAGTAACGATGATGAGCTTCTAGGTATGTAACTGATGAATCCAACAAAAAAAGAACCTCGAATCCATGAAGCACACGCCATTTCATCTACCGTTCTTAGTTTCATCACGAATCGTTTCAGATCTGTGAAGCACTCGCCACATCTCTTTGACTTGTCTACATTGTATCGGTTTTTGTACAATGAGTCAACATGAAAATATTTTTTATTTTTCGACAAAATGATTTCATATAGTAAACCAGGGAGGCTGCTAATTAATGGAAAAACCAAATTCCAAAGGACGTATTTTAGCCCTATTACGATATCTACAGGATGAAACAGATGAGGAACATCCGGCAGATAAGAAAACCATAATGAAAGCCCTTCAGGATAAAGGATATTCTATTACCAGAAATACATTGGATGACGACATTAAGGTTCTTGAGAGTTTTGAGGCCGATATCATTATTTCAAAGTCTCATGAGAATACTTATTTCCTTGGAGAACGGAAATTTCAGCTTCCGGAGCTTAAGATGCTAATAGATGCGATTTCTTCAGCTAAATTCATTTCTGCAGATTCCAGTGAGGAGATGATATCAAAGATCGGGTCTATGGCGAGCAGATATCAGCGATCCCATATGTCACCGCGAATCTTTGTTTCAGACCGGGTCAAGTCGGATAATAATCATCTTCATCTGGTAGTGGATGTAATTGAAAGAGCTATTGAAAAAAGGAGTGTAGTTTCTTTTCAGTACATTGATTATTCACCCGAGAAGGAAAAGATACTTAAGAACGATGGTGAGATATACTATTGCAGCCCATATTGCTGTTTATGGAACAATGATAATTACTATCTTTTAGGTTATTCTGAGAAACATGAAAAGGTAATCTCATATCGTATAGACCGCATGCTTCGTGTAGAACTTTGTCCAGAAGAATATGTTCCACTTCCTGATGGATGTGAGCTTACGGCATTTACCAAAGAGGTCTTTAAGATGTATGACGGTGTTGATCAGGAAGTGGATTTGATTTGTGACAATGCTTTGATGAAAAATCTTGTGGATCACTTTGGAGATGATTTTACCGTAAGGCCAGAATCAAAAGAAACATTTCGAGCAACTGTAAAAGTATCAGTCAGCCGAACATTTTATGCCTGGGTATTCCAGTTTGCTGGAGGTATCAGGATTTCCGGACCTGAGAACGTTCGGGAAGAGTACATGGAAATGTTGAAAAATGCTATGAAGTAAAATAAAAAATACTGCCACCATTATAGAAATGAGTTCTATTTCGTTTATAATTAAAAAAGATAAGTTAATGTCTTTTTTACG
>NZ_FOPH01000052.1 GCF_900113415.1 Oribacterium sp. WCC10
ATGAGTCGCCCGACAAATGGACGTTTATATCACATCCATTTTCGATATATTGTTCCTTGAAAACTTAATACACTATCTTTTTTATAAAAAATACGATTTCAGATGCACATGCGTACCTAAAATCAGAGGATTATTAGCATCCTATTTCCATTCCTTATGCTAATTGGACACACTTATCCAAGCTAACCATATATTTGATTAGCTTAATCGTATTTAGTGCTGCAACTTTAAAACCGAAGAAATGCCTATTCCTTATCAGACCTCTTACAGGCATTTTATCAGCATTATGCCTTTTCCTTAATGATGCCGGAATCGTTTCTACACCATTCCTGAATCGAGCATGTTTTTTGAACTCCTCAGTTTTATAAAAGCGCTGTTGTTCAGCATGATATGCGGCTTTTTTAGCTAACTTAAGTGTCGCAACCCTCACATGCATCTGTGGGTTGCACTCAGAAAAATGCGGGCAGTTCTTACATGTATTAATTGGAAATGATGCTTTACATTTACCATCATTCTTATTGTATACATTGGATTTGGGTTTGTTTCCCGCGGGACACATTAGTATTTCTTTTCCGTCTTCCGAGAAAATAAAATCCGCATATATATCTGCAACATCCGCACCTTTCAAGTCAGTAGTGATAAGTGTGATATTCTTTTCTTTTGCTGATTTAACATTTTCATAACCGCAATATCCCCCATCTGTCACCATTGTGATAGGGGTATCAGATTTTGGACATGAAGCTAAATAATCCTTGAGAAATTGACTATCACTATAAATATTTTGTTCAAACTGATAGTCCGAAATCACAGAATTATTTCCATCTGATGTCTCTACGACATTAGCAATATAACCTCGGTTTTCCTTGCCGGCCTTAGATCTGAATGTCGCGTCCGGATCCGCTGGATTCTGTAGTATTTTGGAGTCCATCCCGGATTGTTTGTTTTTAAGTATCAGGTTTCCATCATTGTCTTTGTCAGTCTGTTCCTTGATAACACGTATAAGTAATTGATATTCACTACTATCATCATACCTGCTTCCGCAAGCAGAAATGATCAGAGCTGCATCTTTCAATACACGGGATAGTTTGCTGTCATTATCTTCACTACGATTGTGATATAAAACTCTATTATGATCATCTTTTTCAATATAGTGTTTTAGGGGTTCCGGGAAGCAATCATCATTTGATCGTTCCATACACTTTGCAAGATTGGCAACACATGTGTAAAGAAGTTCAAGACGACTCATCTTTTTGATGTTGGCAGCAATCATGAGTGAGTCCATGCGTCTCATACCTGTATTTAAACTCATCATCTTTGAAATTTGAGATGAAAGCTTAACAATACATTGATGAATAAGGTCAATACCTGTTTGCTCTTCATAAGCACTGCATCTGGCTCTGAATCTACCAAAAGTTCTATCGTTTAGCGGTTGCTCCTCAAAGCTTGTAGTATGCAACGCGTATTTATAACGAACATCAAAAGGAAGAGTTTCAACCATCTCTTCATCTGTTAGCTGAAACATCTCCTTTATAATAAGAGCACCTATAATTACGTTAATCGGAGTGTTACGGCGTGAAGGCTGATCACTGTACAATACTCGGAAAGGCTCTTCATCTATAGCTGGAAAAATATTTTCAGAAAAAAATTTAGCCCATGATTTTTCAAGCATTTTTACTTCTCTTTGGGTTAAATTAGAAGTAGAATCAAACAAGCTGATTTGCTGAGATGAATTTGTTGCAAATGACATAAACTATACCTCCAACAGATCCTATCTCTATTATACTATTTAGAAAAGGTAATGTATTAGGTTTTTAAGGTTCTAGCGCCCCATTTGTCGGGCGACTCAT
>NZ_FOPH01000029.1 GCF_900113415.1 Oribacterium sp. WCC10
CTGTTTTTTCCGACAACTATTACAAGGATAAGCTTATTGAATACTATCTTAATCCCATTTCTTTACAGAATGATCTAAAGTTTGAGGATGTGCGGATACTGCTTTACATGCACCTGACAGGAAGCCCGGTGACTGAAAAGATGGTAATGGATTACACCAGACTTCCGCTTGTTACGGTTGTTGCATCCCTTCAGAAAATGAAATCAAGACATTTCATAAAAAGCATTCGTCCTACCCAGGATGATGCCAATGCCTCCTTCTCGGAAAGATACCGCGCATACTATGTTTTAGATGACGCAAAACGCATAGAAGATCAGCTTGATGAAGCTTTAAAGGATTATGACACCCTTAGATATCAGGGACTTTCCGAAAAAGAGATAACCACACTCAAAGACCTGGAAAAAAGAACTGTTGAAAATATCAAAAACTTTCTCAGGGCAAACGGGTGAGATCGGTGATCCCAACAAAACCTACAGTACTATATCTATAAATATTTTGCTCCCAAAACTGCAATTATTATGATCTGCAAGATCATTATGACAGGGATACCGTATCTGAAATACCAGTGTCTGGTTTTATGATGAAAGAAGTGCATTCCCAAAAAAGCTCCTATGCTGCCTCCGATCATAAAAGACATCCGATTTTTCAGGTTAACTCTTAACAACAAGGAATACCCCAGACAACAATAAAGCTAAACTCACAATTAAACCAAATCCAATGCCAGAAGCAGAAGTTTTCTTATACGATTTCATAAGCTCCTCTTTACTATGAATATTCTCAAAACATGATATAGAATCGATATCATCGGATTTTTCAAGTCGATTACCTACCTGTTTGCCAACAAGGGCAATTGAATCAATATTATCAACTACGGTTCCACGGTAGCTTATCTTTATGGCACCTACCTGTTCGGAATAATCATTCCACAATGAATCAGAAGCCTTTTTCCCATCGCAGTTTTTAAAATACCTGGAATCAGTGTCTGTTATATAGAGCACATCATTATATTCTTCGGCACGAAGACCCTGAATTTCATCAAAAAGAGCCTGAAGATCCTCATTATTGTAATCAGCTCTTTGAAGTTGTTTTGAATTTCCTCCAAGACTGATCAACAAACTGCTGTCAACCTCGTACTCAAGACCGGTTATGTTTCCGAAGAAAACCTCATCAGTTAATTCTTCTTCATCGTTAAAACTATATAAACGTTCCCATTTGATCTGATCTACACCGTCATATTTCAGTTCTTCAACTTCACGGTGGATCACCGGATATTCAAATCTCAGACCAAGTTCGTAATCTTCCGCATTCTCTATTAAATCAGTTGATACCAGCAATATAACATCTTTTCCCTCATTGGCCGGATCCACCTTGCCGTCCGTTATGAACGGAGCTTCTTCCAGCTGATTCATAGTCGAAGGATTAGTTAAAACAGCTTTTGCGGCTGCAAACGTAAAGAATCCGCCTGTGAGTATCAACACTACACCAATTATTTTTTTAATCATGTTTTATACCACCGTTATTCTTGCACTACGCATATTCTGAAAACAATGCCTGTTTTAAATATAGCTCACAGTCTCTTCCAAAGATTTTCGACTGTCATGATTTGCCAAAGGTCCCGCACCATCAGCTGCATATCCAAGATCTACAAATGTTAATACATTTTCGTTCTCCGGCAGATTGAAAGCCTCCTTTACCTTGTCAGGATCAAAGAAATTCACCCAGCAGCTTTCAACCCCTACGCTTTTCGCCGCAAGAAGCATATATTCCCATTATCCTGTTAAGATCTTCTTTTACAACTTTTCTAATGTTCATACTATCCTTTTTCCTTACGCGTTTTGCCCTAAGTATTTCTCCAGCAGAACAAGATTAACATCAGGTATACCATTAAAAACTGTAGGCACAATGGCAACCTCTTTATAACCAAGTTTACTGTACATTTTTCGTGCTGCCATATTTCGTTCGTTAGTATCTATCCGAAGTTCTGAGCAGCCGTTTTCCAATGCATAGTTTTCATAGAACTTTATAAACTCTTTCCCCAGTCCTTGCTTTCCAGCCATGGGAGATATGGTGAGCGTGTGGAGTACACATACTTTATCGTCTTCCGCCTCATGCTCCCATTTAGTTTTCTTATATACGTCCACCTGGATTTTATTTATTATACCTGAGCCAAGCACAATACCGTCCTTTTCAATAATAAAAAGGTCCTCTCTTTTCAAAGCCTCTTCCGCCGTTTCTTTTACAGGATATATTCCCCTGATCCATCCAACAGATATTATCCCTTCTTCCTCTGTCTTATGGATTTCATCATAAATATTTACCACTGCATCAAGGTCAGATTTATTTGCTTTACGTATCCTAACATTATCAGAAATAGACATCCGCATATCTCCAATTAGCCGCATAATCACACACAGGAAACCACTTATACTCATCTCCGCTCTTAATGTATGACGGATGACGTGGATTTCCATCCCCTGTCATTGTTCCACGATAGTACCACTCACAATCACATTCCAGCTTTTCCTGCAAGGCTGATTGCTAGGGCATGTGTTAATGCAGCTATTCCGCCTTTTGCTGCAGTATAGCTTTCAGTCTGAGGCTGACTCATCCTGTCACGGGATGAAGAAATATTGATTATACATGCTCCGTCTGACAATACAGGTATCAGAAGCTTTGTGAGATAAAACGGAGCGGTCACAGCTACTTTACCATTGGTCATAACGATCTCAATCTTCAAAAAAGCCGCCTACAATTATTACAGGCAGCTCTAAAGAATTTTAAAAATAAAACCAAAAAATTTTAAACAAAATTATTTTGACCCATGCCCCCTGCTATTACTGGCTCTGTAAGGTTTTGTTCATTTTAAATAAAATCTACAAAACAGTAATATACACCTATACAATATTATAATAATTTTGTTTGTTTTTACAGTAAAAATATGTGTTATAGAGTTCATGCGCAAGTGCATTAAGCTTTCTAAAAACTTCTTTACACCTCCAGAACATCAATCATTCCATTTTTTTAATGCTGTCCATGTATGTTTCTACTTGCTTTTTACATTGTGTCAGTAGAGAACTCTTTAGCCCCCTACTGACAATTTTGGGGGTTAGAAATTATCTTTATTATCGTAATACAATTGTGGAAGGAAAGAAGCTAAGTTAGTAAATTCTTTTATATTATGGGCATAAAGATTCTTTGAAACCTGTTCAGGAACGCTAATACCGTCAGGCAAACCTTTTATAAGCTCGCCACTTTCGGACATTTTTACTCCAATCCAAAATCTTGAACATAGCATTACACCATCCTTGTGTGGATACCATTTGTGAGTCATAGCAGCAGCACAATTCCCTTCTCCAATGGCACATACCATAGATGCACATTTTTCGGTTCCGATCAAAGATTCATCATATCCAAAGTCTCTTGGTCTTTTAAAGTTGAGTTTAATGAAATCCGGACCAAAACCTGTATCTTCCAAGATGTAATGACTTACATTCCATGTTTTTTGATTAATCGGAACTGAAGGGTCAACCACATAATCAGCTCTATCAGCTCTTGCAAAATAATGATCTTCAGGATCCCAAATTTTATATCTTAGATCAGAACCTACACTATGCCAAGGAAACCACCAATCAAGCATTTCAGGAGCAACTCCGGACATATAGGTCTCATTACAAACGAAACCCATTCCATCCGGGTTTGTTCCATAACCAATCTGACAATAATCACTGTCCTTACCGCTCAAATTTTATCGTTATCTATAAGCCATGTTCCAAGTGCAAGCTGCGGAACAACAACACCATTTGATAATGTGCTCGTAGTATTAAACATCTTTTGTTTCCTCCTGTTAACCATTTATGATAATTTGCCATAGTCTTCATCCGATACAGCTTCCAGCCAATCGTTGCTTGTTTCCTCCCCGGCAACCTCGATTGCAAGATGTGAGAACCATGAATCCGGTGCTGCTCCATGCCAGTGTTTTACTTCAGCAGGAATGTTTATTACTTTACCGGGTGTCATCTCAATCGCATCTTTACCCCATTCCTGATAATATCCTCTTCCACCGATGCAGATCAGCATCTGACCGCCACCATTCTTTGCATGATGGATGTGCCAGTTATTACGGCATCCCGGCTCAAAAGTTACATTGAAGACAGGCACCTGCTCAGTTGAAACAGGAGCGAGGAAGCTTTGCCCAACAAAGAACTCTCCATAGGGGTTCGGATCTCCGATAGGGAAGAAAATCGAATTTTGATACCTGTCCTTTTCTGTCAGCTCTGGTACTTCTTCATTCCATACTTCCTTTGCAAGACGAAATACTGCCCATCCCTTTGGCCATCCTACATACATGGTGGCATGGGTTATGATGGCTGCAATCTCTTCCTTTGTGACTCCGTGAGCCTTCGCATTCTGAAGGTGATATGAAAGCGATGAGTCTGTGATGCCTGATGCCATAAGTGAAACCACTGTAATAATGCATTTGGTCTTAACATCAATCGCTTCCTCATTCCACACTTCACCAAAGAGTACATCATCATTTAAGTGTGCAAACATCGGAGCAAACTCACCAAGCTGATCTCTTCCTGCTGTCTGTACAATTTTCTCGCTCATTGCGTTTTACCTCACTTTCCAATTTTCTGGTCTCCGGTAGACCATACATGTTTCTTTGAAGCATCACTTCTCTTATTCTGTGCCATAACACCTGCAAGCGGATGTGGCACATATGGCTCTTCGAGATACTTCAGTTCATCATCCGTAAGTTCAATGTCCACAGCCTTTGCTGCCCCTTCTATATGATGCAGCTTGGTCGCACCTACCACAGGAGACGTCACCCTGGTAAGGAGCCATGCCAAGGATACTTCTGTCATGGTCACACCGTGTTTCTCGGCAAGTTCTGCCACACGGTTTATTATCACAGCATCCTGATCCGCTGTAGCATTATACTTAAACTTCGCATATACATCCTCAACAGCTCTTTTGGTATCCCCTTCGCCCGCCTTTCTGGAAAGCCTTCCGCTTGCCAATGCGCTATAAGGAGTCAGTGCGATATTCTCTTCTTCACAATAAGGCACCATCTCACGCTCTTCTTCACGGAAGATCAGATTATAATGTCCCTGGATTGAAACAAACTTTGCAAAGCCTTCTTTTTCTGCCAGAGCATTAGCCTTTGCAATCTGCCATGCAAAACAGTTTGAAATGCCGATATACCTTGCCTTGCCTGCTTTCACGATGCGATTTAAGCCATCCATGATATCGTAGATATCTGTATTCCAGTCCCACATGTGATAGATATACAGATCCACATAGTCCATTCCAAGATTTTGAAGGCTTGTATTTATCATATTTTCTATATGCTGCTGACCACTAACTCCTTTTTCAATCTCTTCCGGTGTTCTCGGAAGAAATTTAGTCGCAACAACCACATCCTTGCGCTTTGAAAAATCTCTAAGTGCACGTCCTACGTACTGCTCACTGGTTCCGCTCTGGTATGCTATCGCCGTATCATAGAAATTAACTCCAAGATCAAGACCTCTCTTTATAATTTCTCTGGAATGTTCCTCATCAATCGTCCAGCTATGCTGTCCTTTTTGGGCATCACCAAATCCCATACAGCCCATACAGATACGGGATACATTCAAATCAGAATTTCCAAGTTTTGTATATTTCATTGCCTGACTCCTTTCCGTTTACAGTACTTCATCAAGCCACTTTTTAATGATGGCTTCATCAGGGCGGTTAATCTGTGTACCTTTTTCCCACTTCACATCACCCTTTACATTCTTATGAAGTTCTTCATCACTTCTTCCTACACCTCTTCCTGAAAACACAGCTACTAAAGTTTTTCCTGCCATTTTCTATCCTTTCTTCTTATACAAAACAAGCCTCTGACCTTTGTAGGCCAGAGACTTGAAAAATCAGTTCATCTTTCCACAGTTTCCGACCTTTTCTCCGGTAACAAAATACTCGTAGGTCGGGAATTCAAACAGTACCGGCTTAAAGGTATGGTAATCAATCTTGCCCTGCTCGTTTAAAACTGCTTCATCAGCATAAGTGGCGAGGATCTTGCAGATAAAGTGGTCGAAGTTCTCCAGTTCATAGTTGCCATCAACTTCACATTCAATTGAAACTTTAGCCTCGTCAATAAGAGGAACTCCATTTTCGCCCATTGTCCAGGCAAAAGCCTCAGACTTATCCTCTTTGTTTCCGCTGATTGTTCCCATCTTATCTGCCTTTGCAAGCCATGACTCATCTACCACATTTACGGAAAGCTTTTTATTCTCACGGATACCCTTATTGATATAGTGAACCTGTACCAGAGACACCATCAGATGGCTGTGTGCCACAGTTCCTGCATGTGCCACCAGGGTCCATGTGGGTTTATCATTTACCATTGCCCCAACCACGATTACAGGGCATGGATATAATGCCAGTGTTGCTCCGATATTTTTCTTTGCCATATTATTTCATCTCCTTTTCCCAAAAACGAATTACATTAAGTTCAAGATTGTCAGCCACTTTTTCAAGTGAGGATACTTCCTCTTCTGTAAGTGTGATATTTGCTGCCTTTACTGCATCAAGTACCTGGTTTTCCTTTGTCACTCCGATAATCGGAAGAGTACCCTTTGCAATTGCCCATGCTACAGGAATCTGTGCCATACCTACGCCATACTTATCAGCAAGCTTTTTCAGTTCACCGTTTAATATTTCCAGCTTATCAAGTACAGGGTTATAGGTCTCTGCCCTTGCTGATCCTTCCGGCATAGGATGTTTTGTATCATACTTTCCGGATAATGCTCCCTGCTCAAGAACCATATATGCAAAGAAGTGGATATCATTTTCCTTACAGTAATCCAGAATTCCCGAATCTTCTGATGATCTGTTGATAAGGCTGTAATGATTCTGTACTGCTGAGAGCTTAAGTCCGTGAGCCTTAAGGATTTCATTTGCCTGCTTGATCTCTGCCAGATTATGATTTGATACTCCGAGGAGAGGAACATTGTCTTTTCCCTCGAAAAACTTAGCAAGCTCTTCTGTCCACTTGGGAGCCCCGGACACATTGTGAATCCAATAAACGTCAAATCGATCGAGGTCCATAAGACCAAGCTGCATCTCGATCATATCCTTCATCGCAGTAGCTGAAGTTGCATCAGCACACTGTGGAGTGAATTTATCGGAAATAAGATAGGACTCCCTTGGCAGTCCTTTAAGAAATCCTGCAAGCACCTTCTCTGATGTTCCCATGCCATATGCATAGGCTGTATCCCAGAGATTAAGCCCATTTTCCATTGCAGTATCAAAAATAGGTTTCAGACTCTCTGCTGTCAGATTGTTTCCAAAAGTTCCATCATTGCCCCATGCCCATGCACCAAGAGCGATTTTAGGTAAATTTGCCATTGTAGTTATCCTCCTTAACTTTGTTGTTTTGTATCGGTCCGCCTCACTTTATAAAAGCTTCAGCAGACAGTTATTGGTTATCTCAAAAATGGACTGGTATACATAGTCCACATTTGCCTGCTTCATTGCATCCCGCTGTTTATCCGTTACGGTAGTGTAGGGATATATTCCAAACATAAACGGGAAGAAAACATATATGAAATCCTGGATGTCCTGGACCGTTTTCTCCGGGCAGAACTTAGTAAGAATCCTGCATACGTTCTTCATGGACTCTCCATAAGCCACCTTGAAAGAGGTAAGAAGCTCGGTTCTGCTGTTTGCTTCCATATCATAGTTGTTCATGGAAAGAAGCTTTAAAAGCTGCTGTCTGTTTGCTATCGAGGATGCAATTTTTTCAGCTATCTGCTCCTTCGTAAGAGTATCATTATTCTCTAGTATGTCTGTCAGTTCTATATTCCAGCGATCATACTCGCGTTCATAAAGTGCCAGAAAAATCTCTTCCTTCGTCTGAAAGTAGTTGTAGATGGTCGGTCTTGAAAATGATGTCTCGCTTCCAATCTCCTTAAGGGTAATGTCCTTGAAACTCATGGTCTGATACAATTTCTCACAGGCACTTATTATCTCTTCTTTCCTTGCTGCCGTTCTTTCCGGTGATCCTTTTGGCATATCCTTCCTCCCTATATTTTTATTCTGACATCGTGTCAACATAAATTGTATCGGCATTCTGACACAGTGTCAAGTTATTATTTTGTAAAAAAATAGCGGCTACAAGATTTCTCTCATAACCACTGTATTTGGGGTTCCATCTCCAATATCAGATTTTACTTTACCATCCGTTATCGTTTTATCTTCCGATATAATATACCATCATATCTCCAGTCTCATCTGCAGATCCAGCCAGCTTTTCTGCTCTGCCTCATGGATTACATCACCGGGCTGACTGTTCCCGATCAGGAAAGGTGACTTTGGATCGTGCTTCGTCATATTCTCTCTCACAAGTGCTGCATTCGTATTGGCATAACAGTACCTGCAAAGATGTCCACAGGTATCATATGCTCCGATATCTGCACCCAAAAGGCAGGCGCATTCATTGTTCCTCTGATTCCTGTTTCGTTTAGTAACATCGAGTCTTGCATGGAGAGCAGTCTCAAAAGTCTTTACCGTCATACAGCCGGAACAGTCTGCACCATATGATGCAAGATCATTTCCCTCAGCACACGGTCTGATGATCATGTCATGCTGTTTTGCGATCTCAGATTCATAGTAAAAGGCTTCCCACACTTCGGGCATTTCGGGATCAGATCCTTCGGAATCTTCATATCCTTTTGCTGCTCCACCATGTTTCTGACCATCTCTTCATTTTCATAGGTCACATCCGAGCACGGTTCGCTGCACTGGAACAGCCCATAATCATCCTGGGTATAAAAAAGTCTATTCTTATCAAAACCCGCCTTCTGGAAACAATGATCCACATTCGTTGTGATGACAAAATAATCCTTATCCTTTACCCAAGAAAGCAACTGCTCATAAACAGGCTTTGGTGCATCCATATATCTGTTTACAAAGATGAACTTCGACCAGTAAGCCCACATCTCTTCCGAAATCTCATAAGGGTAGAACCCACCGGAGTACATATCCTTAAATCCATACTTCTTTCCGAAATCCGAAAAATGCTTCTCAAAGCTCTCACCGTTATAAACAAATCCTGCGGAAGTCGAAAGACCTGCTCCTGCCCCGATCACAACAGCATCAGCTTCTTCTACCGCCTTCTTTAATCTCTAAAAGAACCTACAACAGAACTCTCAAAAATCCATGATCGGATGCCCCTTATGCTGCCAAAAGAGAGAATAGATGAATGGATAAGTCCTGCATCAAATCCGGATAAAATCATTCCTTATGCATTATCGGATATGATAGCAGAAAAAATATGTAGATAATTCGGTAAGCTAAAAGTAGACACCAATGATGTGGACATTATCGATGTTCGCATCATTGCGGTCTATATATTATTGCTCAAACAGCCAATCTCTTACTGCTGAAATTTTATATGCATAGTTAAATGAAGCCATATGTTCCATTCCGCTTTGGCCTTCTTTAAATACTGTACCGGTTTCAAATCTAATCATATTGATCGGAAGATTTTCGGACAGAAGTTCTTCAACTGCGGCGTTCTGCTCATCTTCGCTGTTCTGTGCATTCCATGTGCCATAAGTGTATTCTACACCATCTGTATCAAGCATTTTCATTACTTCATCCTGTCCACCTGAAGCACGTTCGTCACCTCCTGCTGTCATATAGAAGAATGTCTCATTCTCGAGAGGTTCCAGTACAGAAATGTCCCACTGACCGGATACAAACAAGCTTGCAGCAAAAAGATCAGGATACTTGCTATTAAGATAGAGAGATGTCATACAGCCCATTGACTGACCTGTTGTATAGAGTCTGTCTGAGTCTATTGAGTAATCTTTCTGAAGCTGCGAGAGAAGGTTTACTAGAGCATTAACTTCTTCAGAAACATCCCAATTATCATTCACTACTGTTTCAGAAAATGCAGGAACAAGAACAAATGATGCATGTTTTGCCTGATCTTCATCAGTAACCCAGACTGTAGCTCCATAGTATTCCTCAACTATTTCGGAAGCAGTTTTTCCGGCTCCTGTTGAATCAGGAATGTACACTAAAAGCGGATACTTCTGTGATTCGTCATAGTTTTCCGGGATATAAAGACTGTAATCTAGTGTGATGCCGGTTGTTTCATCATTATATGTGAACTGCTTGAATTTTTCAGAATTTTCATCAAGAACCGCCTGAATCTCCGGATCATTTGAAGTGCTCATCATTCCGCCTCTGTCCATTGGACCTCTGGCTTTACTATCATCGAATGAGACATCTTCCTGAGTATCAGATTCAATTGTTTCTTCATAAGTGCTTTCGTTCTCATCCACATCACTTATAGCTTCCATGGTAAGCTTTGTTTCGGCACTACTGCTTAATGGGATGCTTGTACTATTACAAGCTGCTAATGTGGCACTCATGAAAACAGACATTAAAATAGTAACTGACTTTAATTTCTTCATCATACTTGTTCTCCTTTGGGGTATTATGTTTTCTCAATAGTGGAGTATTTTATAAAGCGAGCTACCATTCGCTGATTAGTATAATAATACACTAACCTTAATTAAGGCTGAAAATAATCATATTATTTCTAAGTTAATGGCAGGGTCTGGCTCCGCCATAATTTTCACCATCACACAACACCTGTTCAATCTGACCATATTTAAGGTAGTTACTTATAGAAACAGGTCCGATAAAAGGTGCACACATGATTCCTTTATGCTTAAATGGTAGTTCCAGTAATATAGGTATTCTTTCATCAGTTCTTTTCTGATTCTCGCATGTCACATTGAAAAAAACGTTTTCCCAACCTCCACCCCAATTAAAGGGTAAATGCTCAGCTACGCGATCAGGACGTTTTGTAAGTAGAAAAAATTTAACATCAGGTCGTCTTTCTATAATAGACCATGCTTCGTCCCGCCAGTCATCTGCTTCCTCTAAAAAGAAGTCAGAGGTCATGCATACCCTTAGCATCTCTCCACTTTTTACTTTATAATTTCCCTGACGATCTTTTGACAATGGATACTTAAACCCTGTTTTGGTTCTGTAAATATTCGAGCCGTCTTTATCTCTTAGGCTGTCCAGGTAATACATATAGCAGTTTTGGCATCCCTCACTGCATTTTATACACCCATGCCAGGGGTTCCAGATATCATGCATACTGATTGTCACCTCTTATACTCATTTCTTTTTTGCTGACTTTTTTACCTCCTCATGATAAAAATAGTTTGCCATGATAGGCGGCTCTCCAAAGTCTGACATTTTAGAATCATCATCCCTGACGTAAGGCATATGATTCTTTTCTGCATATTTCCGAAGCTTAATGTCTAGCTCACTCCAGTACTCCCTGCTCTTTTTTGAATAAATCTGATGATATAATTCATCAAGCTCCGGATGATTCTCATGAATCCAGTTCATGACCTCATCTGTCACAAAATCCAGGCGATTCCCTTAGCAAGCCGAATATCAGCATTCTTAAAGTGATTTCCCGGATTCAACTCAAAAACCGTATCTATACCGCTGTCTTTGTAATGCTCATAAGTCTCTTTAGTTTTATCCTCAACCGTGCTTAGCAGGTTATTTCTTGTTCGTGCCTCTTTATCTCCAAGAGAGAAATATACCCTGTCAGGCTTTCTCACAAAATCATTTTTGCTGGCATATTCCACAAAATCAGGAAACCACATGGACCCCGATGCACTTACGACTCTTGAAAATATATCCGTCTTATACAAGCTATAGATAGCAAACAACCCTGCCAGAGAATAACCAGCTATAGCTATATATTCAGGTTCAACAGCAAGTTCCTTCTTTATTGCCGGGATAATGGTGCCTGTCAGATTTACAAGATACTCATCTGCACCCCCTGTACATGGAATGTCATTTTTACTTAAAGGCGGACATTCCCACGGTGACATCTCATCATCCCAATTAATGTCACTGATGACAGCAAGATTCGCTTTCTTATCTGTCA
Source organism: Oribacterium sp. WCC10 (assembly GCF_900113415.1). Taxonomy (GTDB): domain Bacteria; phylum Bacillota; class Clostridia; order Lachnospirales; family Lachnospiraceae; genus Oribacterium. Next base: position 11,978 of record NZ_FOPH01000029.1, read on the forward strand.
TTGAGCAAAGCGCACTGTAAATGCTGCTACCGTTTCCCTGAAATGTGTTAATAATCACAAGCGGAGCAGCCTCATCTCTGTCACCATATAAATAAACATGCTTTCCCTCAGCTATCATTTCCTTCATTTATCCTCTTTTGTTTCATATATCTCTTTTTCATGTTTAAAGCCCCAGTTCATGATTGAATAAAACACAGGGAAAAGATCTTTCCCCATATCAGAAAGTGAGTACTCCACATGAGGAGGGACTTCATTAAACTGGACCCTTGTAACAAGACCGTCATCCTCAAGCTCCCTAAGGCTCTTAGTAAGCATGGTATTTGTGATTCCCGACAGGTCTTTCTTTAGCTGTCCGAATCTCACACTGTCATAGATGCAAAGTTCATACATAAGCTGTGATTTCCATCTCCCCGAGAGCATCTCAAGAAGAGGTGTAACGGGGCAATGCCCATCCTTTGTTAGTATTCCTTCCTTAACCCTTACCAGATATTCATCATATGACATATAGTCTTCGTTTTTTTGTGACATATACTACCTCCGTTCCAAACAAAAATTACGATATTACATAAATCTATTTTATCGTATTTAATTTCATGTAGCCATTCATGTCTTCAAATCCAAGGGATCTGTATAATTCAACGGCCATATCGGAGCTCTCAAGATAGATCTTTTCAGCACCTTTCTCTGCCGCCCTCTCTATAAGATATCTGCATATCTCCTTTGCCAGTCCCTGCCTTCTGTACTCCTGCCTGACATATATATTCATAAGATAGGCACATTTACCGCTGCTATTGTCCGGAGATGGCATCTCTCTATACAGGCAAACTCCGCCACATCCCGCCAGTTCTCCTGACACATATATTGCACAAGCCACATGACCGCCCTTTTTAAGCTCTTCCTGATAATATTCTTCATTTTCTTTTCTGATATCATTCCACTCAGCATCCGAGAGCTTTTCTTTTTCCTGAAAAAAGACATTTGACAAAACCTCCATTCTAAGTGAAAGCAAAAGTTCCATATCATCTGCCTTAAGCTCTTTTAACGCTATATTATTATCTGTCACGCTGCCACCTTCCTTAAAACGTTTGGGAGTGCTGTTTTATCAACCTTACCGTTTGCATTAAGGGGAAGGCTCTTAAGTTCAACAAAATATTCCGGAATCATGTAATCTGTCAGATAATCCTTCATGTAATCTGTAATATCCGTAAGTTTGACGTTCTCTTTTTCCGGCACCACATAGGCAACCATGTAGGATAGATTATTGTCATCAACTTTTGGTGCTACATATGCCTGTCTGATAAGCTCTGACTTGGTAAGGATATTTTCAACTTCACTCACCTCAACTCTTTTTCCATTAATCATTATCTGGGTATCTTTTCTGTGAAGAAAAGCAATGTTGCCATCTGGCAGATAGTAACCAAGATCACCGCTTTTATACATTCTTCCGTTTGCAGTATTTACAAATGCTTTATTCTCCTCAAAACGGTTTCCTATATACCCGTTAGAAACTCCGCCTCCGAAGATACAGAGTTCTCCGACTTCTCCATCCGGAAGTTCTTTTCCTTCCTCATCCATGACTTTGATCTCTGTTCCAAGCACAGACTTTCCGACAGGGAATGTGCCATCTTCAAGGACATTATCCTTTGTGCATCTGCAATAAGAAGCGCACACTGTGGTCTCGGAAGGACCATAAGTATTGTAAACTTCCACCTTTCCAAGAAGGTTTTTTACATAAGAAGCTCTTATAACATCTCCGCCGCTTATGAGGAGTCTCAGGCTCTTAGGTATTTCTGGAAGGTCATTGATTTCCTGTAAAAGATATGGGAAGCCGCTAAGCATAGTCACATTATTTCTTTTGATAAATCCGATAAGCTTCTTAACATCTGCTCTTTCTTCATCAGAAGGAATTGCCAGAGCTGCTCCTGATAAAAGAGTTGTAAATACCTCTTCAACAAATATGTCAAAAGAACATACCGAATGCTGAAGCATTATATCGCCACATGCTGGGTGAAACTCATTGCAAAATGCTCTCACATAATGACATACATTTGCATTCGTTACAGAAACACCCTTGGGCTTCCCTGTAGTTCCTGATGTATAAAGGATATAAGCCAAATCCCTTTCGTCATATTCAGCATCACATACAGCTGTTTCCTCTATAGCTAATCCTTTGTCTACAATTATATTTGTTAACTTGGGAAATCTGTCTGCATACTCTCTGTTCGTAATAAGCACGCTCACCTCAGCCTCTTCCATCATGTATCTGATTCTTTCTTTTGGAAAAAATGGTTCAACAGGTATATATGCTGCCCCAACCCGCAATGCTGCAAATATTGATGCTATCATTTCAACTGAATGATTCATCATTATACCTACTCTTTTGCATCCTTTGGGAAGTCTTTCAGCTATTGTATCTGCCAGTAAAAGCTGTTCCTTTCTGCTAAGATTTCTTTCATTATCAAAAACTGCTAAAGCATCTTTATTCTCATTTACCTGTGCCATGAATTTTTCAATTATTGTATTCATCTATTAGTATCTCCTATATTTCACACATATCTCTTCGTTACAATGCATATGATATAGGAAATATACAAAGCCTCACAAGTACGCAGTTTTTTTAAACATAGTATCATCGATGATACTTTTGTGTGACTATGCGGTGTATCTGACACAAATTTTTTTGTACAATTTTAAATATTTGCTACTGCCTTTATCTGTGCCACAAATATTGCCTTTACCCTATCATCTGTTATCCGCCTCAGTAAATTCTTCATTTCCATATCAAAAGCATCCTCTTCCTTCTCCTCCCACACCTTGGGGTCAGGTACTGTAAAAGAATTATTAACAACAGTTCATAAAATGTACATGGTACCTGTCCCCAAGGTGTGATATACTAATCATCAGCTATTCTCAAACTATTTTCTGCCATTCTTCCGGCATACACTTTGAATACTACAGGTTTTCCATGTCGGCTTCCTACTTTGATCGCTGTTTCATAGTCTTTTGACAAATGGACGTATAATCTTGATTTAGGGATAAGTCCCTTCCCAAGTATGGACTCAACATACTTTTCGCCCGTACCGTACCAAAGGATTTCAGGAGGAATGGTCTTTATTAGTTCCACATCCACGTTAATAGAATGCCCCTGATTTGCGCGAATAAGCGTCTTATCCTCGTTAAACGAATACCTCTTCTTTTCATCTTCTGCCACTATCTTTTCAAGCATTTCCTTGTCGAACTTATGAGTTTTTCCTATCCCGGCAATAAGTTTCCCGACATCTGCCCATCCATGTTCATCAAGGCTTATACCTATGGTCTCCGGTTTATGCCTAAGAATAAGACTCAGGAACTTGCTTAACTCTTTTTCTTTCTTGTCCATAGTAAACGCCCCGTAAGGATATGATTATTTAAAGACACTTGTACATGGAAATCACTTCCTGATATCCGCTTATCCTCGAATTAAAGCCCCTGGGATTACGTCCAAATTCCACAAAGCCCATAGCTTTGTACATTTCAATTGCCTTTATATTGTCCGAAACAACATTTAATTCAATCTGCACGAATCCGGCGTTTCTGGCGCATTCTATGCAAGCCTCCGAAATGGCTTTTCCAATGCCAATCCCCCAGTATTCCTTAAGTACACATACCCCAAAGTCAGTACGATGTCTTAGCTTATGTATTGTTCCTATTGCTTGAATGCCTCCAGTCCCTACGATTTTGTCATCTACAACAGCAACAATCTCTATATCATTAGGACTCTTCGTCGTATCTGAAAGAAACTTAGCTTCTTTTTCAGGATCAAAACAATTTTCATCGGGATATGCGATCATAAAATCAGTTTCGGCATGGGTTTTATTGTAAACGTCACAGACTTCTTTACCGTCCGGCTCATCACCATTCCTAAGTAATGCTTCCTGTCCATTTTTAAGAATTATCTTCTTGCTATAAATCATCCGATACTCTTTCCTTTTTCCTTATTCCGATCCTTCATCATTTTGTTCTAAGGACCACATTAACTGAATGTGTAAGATATACAGTTCCGTCGGAAGCCTTTATCTGAATCATGTCCGAATTCTCATAATCTGTCCACGAAGAAACTTCTACGGTTCCAACGCCATTAATGTCAGCATATTTATATGCCCACGTAGTATCTACTAGTGTTCTGTTACATCCTGGAAGAAGTAAGCTCAAAAGAGCCACAAAAACCAATAACTTCTTCATATCAAAACCTCCAAATCCAAACTTATGCTTATTTATAATCTATTCCGGCAACAGACTCATGCTGCAGAATTCTCCTGTCTTTTTCTTGTATCTTATCAGCATATATATGATCCACACCGGGAATCCTATAAAACCTATCAGAACCAATATAATTCCGGAGACAAAGCTATCAGGGTTTACAACAAGCCTGTTTAAAGCTGTGAAGGCATCATACAGCGTATGTATAAGCATCGGAACGAATAAAGCGATAAAATAACGGCTGGCCAACGAACCTTTATTTAGAGCCTTCCTATACTTTGCAATTCCGATAAACTCGCCCATTAACATATTAAGAGCCATATGAGCAGGAACTGATACCTTCCTAAGGAGCATATATATAATCTCCATCCAAGTATCATCACCTGAGTATGCCATTTCTTCCATTATCGTAAATCCAAATCCAACAGCTGCTCCTAAAACTATATATTCATAAACGTTTTTCAGTCTTGGTTTAAAGATTGTGGCAAACAAGATGATTGCAATAAACTTGATAACTTCTTCCGGCATGCCGGCGACCATAAATGCACTTACAACCGAACCCATTAATGAAGGCATTTGATCAACTTCGGTCCTCAATGCCGCATTTGCAAAAAAGAGCTTAACTCCTATAAATCCGGAGATTTCCATCGTAGCCATCCCTAATGCAACCGGAACAAGTGCCTGTATCCAGCCAATAGATTTAGGTATCTCCCTTTTTAGCATCCTGTAATATAGTATTCCGCATACTAAAACCGTAATAAGTAAAGACAAAATTGTAGAAAGAGTCATGCATGTCCTCCGATATATTTTTCCATCAACACAAGATTTACATGGGGTAAACCGTTATAGATTGTAGGTAAAATAGAAAGCTCTTTATATCCAAGTTTACTGTACATTTTTCGTGCAATAATATTTCGTTCGTTTGTATCTATCCTAAGTTCGGAACAACCATTATGTAATGCATAATCCTCATAAAATCCGAGAAACTGCTTGCCGAGTCCCATCTTTCCCGATCGAGGTGATATTGCAAGTGTATGCAGCACACACACCTTATCATCTTCCACCTCATGCTCCCATTTGACATTATTATATATATCCATCTGAACCTTATTTATGATTCCTGAACCAAGGACAATGCCGTCCTTTTCAATAACAAAAAGGTCATCTCTTTTCAAAGCCTCTTCTGCCGTCTCTTTTACAGGATATATCCCCCTGATCCACCCAACAGAAATTATCCCTGCTTCCTCTGCCTGATGGATCTCATCATAGATATTTACTACTGCATCAAGGTCCGATTTCACTGCTTTACGTATCATGATCTAAGCTCCTTTTTAACATTCTCAAACATCGTATGTCCATCCATGTTCGCCATGATAGATCATCTGTCTTGTCATGCCGCCGTCTATGCAGATATTCTCGCCCGTAATAAATCCGGCTTTATCAGAGCATAAGAACTTTACCATCTCAGCGATATCTTCCGGCTTTCCGACGCGTCCTACAGGCTGCTGTAAGGCATCTGCCCCTGTGATCTCAGTATCGGTCGTATCAATCCATCCAGGAGAAATGCTGTTCACCCTTGCTTTTCCTGCAAGGCTGATTGCTAGGGCATGTGTTAATGCAGCTATCCCGCCCTTTGCCGCAGTATAGCTTTCTGTTTTAGGCTGGCTCATCCTGTCACGGGATGAAGAAATATTGATTATACATGCTCCGTCTGACAATACAGGTATCAGAAGCTTTGTGAGATAAAACGGAGCGGTCACACCTACGGAAAGGGCGTATTGAAAGTCCTCGTAACTGCATTCATCAATTCCTTTCATGATTGGAAGGGCATTGTTGATGATGTAATCTACATGCCCGGACTGTTCTATGACTTGTTTTGCAAATCTCTCTAATGTTTCCTTATCTCCTATATCACCCACAAACCAGTCCCCGGATGCTTTATCAATAATGTGCACGGTAACACCATCAGCACGAAACGATTCTGCTACAGCTTTTCCAATGCCGTGAGCACCACCTGTAATTACAGCTACTTTACCATTGTCCATAACGATCTCCATCTTCAAAAAAAGCCGCCTGCAATTATTACAGGCAGCTCAAAAAAATTTTTTTGGTATTAAAAGCGTTTTAGACAAAACCAAAAAATAATGAACATTTAGATTTTAACCTATAAACCCTTATAACTAATGGCTTTATAGAGTTTCGTTCATGTTACATAAAATCTACAAAACCTTATTAGCTGCCTAAAAAAATTATGATTCTTTCTGTTTCATATGAGAGTCAATGATACTGATACCAAGAATTATGCGATTTCCTCCCCTCATCTTTGTGATCTTCATATTGACGTATACCGGTGTTCCTGTATCGATCAGCCGGTATGTGGTCGTAAATACACCCTGGGCATCCAGATCATGTAGAACATTCTCTTTGGTGAATAATTTAAGGAATGGCTCCCTGTCCTCCTCATAGATTCGAGTCATTGTATCTCGTCTGGCAGATTCAAAAAATTCCTTACCATGACGTACTATTGTCATTTCCTCGCCGCCGACCTTCGAATAATACTCTGTGTAGTCGTTTGTATCTAGGTCGATCACATACAGATTATAATAGTCAGCCGCAAGTGCTCTGGCTATATCCGCATAGGTGGTGCTTTCATTAGGTTCCGTTATGGAAAGAACACCAATAGCAACCGCCTCCACTCCTGTTACACTGTTCTCAGCGATTATCCTTACAAATGAGCGGGCTATTGAACCGTCTTTAACTTCTTCATCTACAAATGCTCGATTGCCATTGTTCCGGCACTGCTCAATAGCCTTCATAAATGAAGATCCGGGGCCTTCCTTCGGAACCGGATATTCTGTTTCCGGATTTGACAGGTCAAATCCGAAAGCACGTTTCATAAAAACTCTAAAGGACTGATTGGTGCGTACATACCTTACTTTTTCACCGCTTCTGTTAATTTCCATAATACCAATTGGAACTGTATCAAAGGTATTCTTTATGACACTTTCATCCAAGTTGGAAAGAAATGAAAGATCAAAGAGATTGACACTTCCCAATGTTTCATAGTATTCGGATTGATCAAAATCTTCGAACCCGTTTTGTATTTCTACAGTATACTTTTCTACTATCTGTTCAGGTGGAACCGGCTTCATAAAATAATATCCCTGAAGTTTAGAACATGCAATTTCCTGAAGAAAACGGACCTGACGCTCTGTTTCAACGCCTTCACAGATCGTATCAATCCCTAGAGATGTCGCCATCTTCATCATCTCTTTCAGTATTATTTTTCCTTCTTCTCCATCATCAAGCCTTCTCATAAAACCCATGTCAAACTTGATCAGGTCAAACTTAACACTTTGAAGATCTTCCAGTGACGAGTAGCCGCTTCCGAAATCATCCATCCAGACCTGGAATCCCTGTGAGCGGAAACGTTCGATCTGTCCTTTCATATAGTCGAAATCGCTGCCCACCATACTTTCTGTTATTTCGATATTGATAAACTTCCGGTCAATTTGGGCTTCATCCACAAGGGTACAGATCTCTTTAACAAGATCGCAAGCTTCAAAATCAGCACGGGAAAAATTTATAGAAACAGGAACATTTTGATTATAGAGCTTCTTGTTTGATTTCAGATTTTCCAGAACCTGTCTCACCACACACATATCCAGTTTATGGATCAGACCGGTATCCTCAAGAACCGGAATAAATGCTGCGGGCGATAACATCCCCAGCACCGGGTCATCCCATCGTGCCAGTGCCTCAACACTGCAAACCTTGCCGTTGGTTGTTCGGACGATTGGCTGATAATACACTTTGATCCATTTTTCTTCGATGGCTTTATCAATATTGTCTATGATACTCTGGCGTTTTTTCTCCTCAGACATCATATCCAGGTCAAAAAGCGCATAGTAGGATTCATTATTCTTTTTTCGGACATTAGCTGCCATCCGGGCACGATCACAGGCAGTACTGATTTGTACTGATTCAATCCGGTTTGGATAAATACCGATGCGCACAGGAAGGTTTTTTCCATCGTTAACTTTTGCACACTCTGCTATCACTGCGTCAAGATGCTCTTTCAATCCCTCTTCCGGAGCAAATGCGACAAAATGATCCTGGGCAAAACGGCCACAGCTTTCGCTGCTAAAATGCTTGGCAAGAATATCTGCCACAGCACAGATCAAACGATTTCCCTCTTCAAATCCATGCCAGCGGTTAAAATGCTTTAAGCCGGTCAGATCAAAAAATAGTATCGCGGAATCGATATTTTGTTCCTGCATCTTTTTACAGCCCGCTTCAGCCAGTTCATAGAAATAAACCGTATTTGGAAGTCTCGTCATATAATCATAGTAGGCACCACGATACTGATTGTCTTCCTCAAGAAAACGTCTTAAAGTCTGATTGAGGACACTTTCATAAGTTCCCTGTTCATTTGAGAAATGTCCCTCGTTGGCATACCAGGTCAGACATAAGCGCACATCCGGTTTCGGATAGATGCTCTTTCCATATGCATGCAGGATGATATAGTCTGGATCTTTTAAAGTGCGGGTACGATATACAATGTCATACGGAATATCAAAAGCGGCAAAACGATAAGCAGCATCTGCAACCCTGGTCTTATCATCAGGATGGGTGGCGCGATACATATCATTATCCATGGCTGCATATGCGTCTTCTAAACATTTGAATCCAAATTCATCGCAGAATCCTTTTGAGAGCGCAACTGTCACCACCCGTTTATCAATATATTGATAAACCGCAAACGGGATGGTAAGACTTTCCAGTATTTCTTGTGTTCTTTTATCAAAATAAAATCTCGCTGGGAAATTCATGTTTAATCCTCCTGAGCCCAATCAATACGACATAATAATCTTCCATGTTGATTTACGTTCGGTTAAGATTTATGGCTATTTGTTTCCTTTACTTCCATTATACAACAGCAAACCGTTTGTTTGACATAACCACATAAAACGACAGGTCCCTAATCATTTCGATTGATTAGAGACCTTTTCCCATATTGCAATGTTATTTGAACAAGATAGGGTTTTGTTCATTTTTTGGATTTTTCGTCAAAAAAATTTTTTTGGTAAAACCAAAAATTTTTAAACAAAATTATTTTGACCCATAACCCCCTGCTATTACTGGCTCTGTAAGGTTTTGTTCATTTTAAATAAAATCTACAAAACAGTAATATACACCTATACAATATTGTAATAGTTTTGTTTGTTTTTACAGTAAAATATGTCATAAGTGGTAGATAAATGGTTTATTTCAAATTTGCTAATCCAATACTCCCCTTATCGAATCATCGAAGCTTTCTGTGATTAGAGTGATCTGTTCTCCGTTAGATTGGTACCCCTCTATGATTTGGTGGTTATCTTGTTTCAGTTGCTCAGCTGAACAATTAGAATCCTCAAGCCTTGTTTCGATATCAGAGCCATGTGATTTTATTTCTTCAAAATGCGAATCTATATATTCATCTGACATAGCAAGGCAGATGAATCTTATCGACTGAAGATACTGCTCCCCAAAACTATTCCTCCAATCAAAAGGTATATAGCAGCCTTCAACAATAAGGTTCTGCTCATTCTCAATAGCAGTCTTTATTATCTCTCGAACGATTGGCCAAAGATAGTCTGTAAGTTCATCATCGTCTTCTGGGGTGAAATCAGTAATGCCGCTACGAATAAGTCCCATTTTCAAATGGTCAATTGAAAAATAAGGGTATTTGTATTTCTCAAGCATCCGTTGTGCCAGAATCGTTTTCCCGACATGGGATGCTCCCGTTATAATTATTACCATCTTTATCTCCGCAACTGGAAGTTGTGCGATTAACTTCTGATTTATTCTTCCATCAAGAATTATGTATTACATTTCTCTTTCCACTATTGGCAGTTCCTCTTACTTCTTCGTGGTAAAAGTAATCTACGATTGTTGGATGTCCTTTCTCTACTCTCTCATACGGAGTTTCATTATCAACAAACCTGCAATCATACTTTTTAGCCAGCTCTTCTGCTTTCTTTTCCAGCGCTTCAAAATAGCTGCGGTTCTTTTTGTTATAAATTTCGTCATACAGCGGCACCAGATCCGGATGTTTATCGGAAATGTATTTCATGATATCTGCCTTAAAACCTCCGCGAAGATTCAGATTCTCAAGCCATACAAGGTCACACTGATCTTTTGTCCTGTCTATGATTGCTTCTATATCCGTAATCCCCGGGAAAACGGGTGAAATGAAGCAAATTGTACGAATGCCTGCCGCATATACCTCTTTCATTGCAGCAAGCCTTCTTTCTATGCTTACTGCCGCATCCATATCATCTTTAAACTCTTCATCGAGAGTATTGATTGACCATGATACTGTAAGTCTGCTATTTTCATTGATCTCTTTTAGCAGATCCAGATCTCTTAGTACAAGGTCTGACTTTGTGCAGATAAGTATGTCCGCACCACTGTCCTTTAGTTCTTCCAGAAGTCTTCTTGTATTTTTATATGTTTCCTCTAGCGGATTATAACCATCCGTAACTGTTCCAATGATTACCTTCTGGCCGGCATACTTCTTTGGATTCTTTATTTCAGGCCAGTCTTTCACATCCATGAAGGTTCCCCATTCCTCCGTATGCCCTGTAAAGCGTTTCATAAAAGATGCGTAGCAGTATTTACAGGCATGGGGACACCCCACATAGGGATTCACCGAATATCCTCCAATAGGAGTATTCGATTTTGTCATTACACTTTTTGTTTCTATATGATTTACTTTGATTTCTGGTTGTTCCATATCCTCTGTTCCTCCAGCACTTTGTTAAAAGCATCCGGCATTTCCTGTATCATTTCTTCTCCCATAATCGGAACAAGATCTTCTTTCCAGAATACAGGAATGTTCAGTTCATGAGCCTGTTCTGTCAATGAATAAGCCCACCCGGGATCTGTTTTAACAGTCCTGCTCTTTGCACCTGTCATGGTTCCCACCACAATCCAGTCAATGCCTGTAAGATCAACCTTACCCGGATCATCGAACAAAGGCTCAAAGGTAACATGATATTTTTTTGCCTTCACATTGCTCCGCAGTGCATCAATACGCCATAACTCAGACTTTCTCGTAACTGTAACGCCAAACCATGCATTATCAAGATCTGTTTCAAAAGACAGAAGATCCGGTCGTTTGGTAAGAAAAAGAAACTGGTGCTGAGGATTCTCTGCTATCTTTTTAAAGATTTCCTCTCTCCATTCCTCATGCCAGCCCGAAAGATCGCTCATGCCGGTCAGCAGAAAATTCTGCGGTTTTTTCTTTTCCATCATACGAAGCTTTCCTTGAAAAAACTGTGGCTTTTCAAAATCATCTATGATGTGATAACGCCTCGTATTGTTTCTGGCATAGCAGTACGGACATCCAACAGTGCACCCTATAACAAGATTCATGTTCTGAATCTGATCTTTAATACAGATACTCATTTGTCACTCCATTCCTCAAGGTTTACCCTGATGCGGTTTAGATACTCTTCAAACTGAAGAATCTCTTTATCCGTAAAATCACGATAATAAATATTCCCCATCTCATTGGATACGGAGTCATAAGCTTCTTTAAGTTCTTTGGCTTTATCTGTGAGGAACAGAAGAGTTTTTCTCTTATCAGCTTCATCAGTTTTGCGGCTTATCAGTCCGTTTTTTTCCATCCGCTCAAGCATGGTTGTAAGTGAAGTAATTGCAAGTCCGCTTTTCTCGGAAATAATTTTAATAGGAACACCATCTTCCTGCCATAAGACATAAAGAATCCTTCCTTGAGCTCCGTTAAATGCATCAATGTTTTTTTCTGCCAGTATCCTTTCAAATATACGATCACCCAGCTGTTTTATTTTTGTAACAAGAAATCCACCATTTGCCTTCATAATTTAATACTCCTATATCGTAGTTTAATGCTACGATATAGGAGTATTTTTGTCAAGCACACATATCATAACTTCCAATAATCACGCCACCTGTGATTATCCAAAAGCTCATCTATATCACAGTTAATGCATACGCTCCTATCTTCTATCTCTCTGGGACAGTATGCCTCTTTGTAATTCAAGCATGCATATGTAGCTTTTTCATTTTCCATTGTCATTTGCCAGAATGGATACTTAATTATTACTGGTGTATTGCTGCCTACCCCAAGTTCCAGGAAAAGCACATGCAGATTTTCATGTCTTCTAAGGAAATCAGAATAAGCCGCTGATGCTCTATGCCAGCCTCCATCTTCAAGGAATGTATCATCACTTCTAAGATTCATGGTGACATCACTTCCATCAATCGGACACTTTGGAATCAAACTGCTGTCAATTTCCATTCTGACCACGCCGCCAGATGGTATTGCAAAAATTCCATTCCCATCCTTAACAAATCCCTGAGATTTCATGGCATTCATCACCCAGTCTTCATTATCAAAGTTTTTCCTAATTGCCGGATTCAAACTTTGAAACAGACCATAATCTCCCTGAGTGTAAAATAATCTTTTCTTATCAAAGCCTGCTTTCTGAAAGCAATGATCCACGTTTGTTGTAATCACAAAGTAATCTTTATCCTTAACAAGGTTATAAAGTTTTGTATAAGTATCTTTAGGTGCATCAAGGTATCTGTTGATGTAGATATACCTTGACCAATATGCCCAGAACTCTTCCTTGGTTTTGTATGGGTAAAACCCGCCTGAATACATGTCCTGAAAACCATATTTTCCTTCAAAATCAGAAAACCACTTTTTAAACCGGTCTCCACTGTACGTAAACCCTGCGGAAGTAGAAAGTCCTGCCCCGGCTCCAATAACAATAGCATCAGCTGTCTTTATTTCTTCTTTTAATCTGTCAAGCTGCTCTGTATCATCATCTTTTCCAAGGGACATACCGCTGTTAAAGCTATGTATGGCACTTAAACCTTTTTTTATTGTTTCTTGATATCCATTTGGCTGAAACAATCTGATCTTAGCCGTTGTCATTATAAAACACTCCTTATAGCTTAACCATTTAACAGTTTTTCATATATTTCAAAATCAAGGTCCTTAAATACATTGAAAACAATCTTCATCTCACTGCCTGTCTCATCAAGCCAGTTTTTAACTGTCTCTACAGCAATCTCAGCAGCTCTCTGATTAGGAAACATGAAAACACCGGTAGAAATGCAGCATAAAGCAATGCTCTTTACGCCATTTTCTTCTGCTATATCAAGGCATGATTTATAGCAGGATGCCAATAGTTCCTCATGTTTTTTAGTCAGAGGTCCTTGAACTATAGGACCTACTGTATGAATAACATAATCACAAGGTAAATTATATGCCGGAGTGATTTTGGCCTGACCTGTAGGTTCAGGATGCCCCTGCTTTTCCATTATGCAGTTACACTTGTAGCGGAGGCCAAGCCCAGCTTTCGAGTGAATAATGTTATCTGCGCAGGAATGAAGAATTTGCCAGCATCCTGTGAGACCACTGTTCGCAGGATTTACGATAGCTCCAATCTTTAACGTAGTCATATCACCTTGCCAAAGAATGATTCTATCATCACCTTTTATAGGTGGTAAGCTATGTACATCAACTATGCCAGCTAATCTATTTTCCTCAGATAAATAATCGTCATGAATTTTCCAAAACTCGTCATCATAATCCTTTGGAATCCAAATATTCATAAGTCCGCGCAGCAAATCCTTTTGCCCCTGTTTGTCCTTAGGTATTGGATAATTGCTAAGCTGACTATCTTCTTTCTGTAATTCCTGTATCAACCAAATTCTTTGTTCATCATGATTCATCTAAAGATAGTCCCCTTTCTTCCGCATATTTCTTTAATATATTGTAATTATCTCTGCTAGGAATAAACCTTCCTTGCTCCCAGTTAGCTAAAGATGATCTTGACACATCCAATTCCTTAGCAAATTCTCCCTGTAGCATTCCGCATTGTTTTCGTATACTTCTTATTACTTTACTATATCCACTATTACAGAATAGCTCATAATCATCACCAATCAATTCCGGAGTCTCATTTAACTCCGCAATGGTAATTCCTTTTTCCTTAGCTATTCTCTCTATAGTTTTGAAGTACTTAAGCTCTGGAGTACAAATACCTCTTTCCCATCTACAGACTGCTTCTCCAGTACACCCAATAAGATTTCCCAAAGCATAGGTTGTCATTCCATATGCCATTCTGATACTCTTTATTTTCTTATTGCAGTCTTTCTCTATAAATCTTTGAAAATCACTCCCAAAATAGGACGGATTTGCATTTAATCTATCAAGTTCAATACCACAGGCGATAGCAGTTTCTTTTATAGCTGGAAAATACTTTCTTAAAGGTCTTACACATTCTATCTCCCAATGCTCCAGAGTTTGTTTGTCACATCCTATCACTGATGCATATTCTTCCAAGAGCATACCATGTGCTAACCTAATTTGTTTAATCTTCAGACCCCAATTGCTTTCAACAAAAATATTGTACTCATCTCTATATTCAGCAGGATTATCCATCAGCCTATTAAAATCAACTCCAATGCCCACTGCAAGATTTTTTATCTTATTGAAACTTTCTTCGTTTGGATGGAAACCCGTGCATTCAGATTCCCATGCTGATAGCCTGCTTCTGGTTACACTGATAAGATCTGAAAACTCTTGTTGAGTCATACCATACATCTCTCGTATTTTTGCAATGCAAATACCATAACCAGGTTTGCAAAATCGAGTATGCTCATTAAGAAGTTCATCCGGACTAATATTGAGAATTTTGCCAAGCTTGACTGCATCTTTATAATGAATTGGATTGAATCCTCTCTCCAAATCCACTATTCCATATGCCCTCTTATATCCAAGTTTATCTGCCAATTCCTGATGACTAATTCCACGGTTCACTCTATGATACAAAAGAATTTCTCCAGGAGTAGCATCTTCAGAAGGCTTTTCTACAGGTAATGCAAGGTTTACGAGCACCTTGCCATTCTTTTGTTGTATACCTGTGTGATTGAGGTAGGTGCCGCTTTATCTATGCAAGTATGCATCGGGACAAAACAACCGAGCATCTGCGAATTAGCGGCATTAACAATAGCATCCACCGAAAGTCTTGTGATATCTCCTTGCCAGATAGAAAGTCCGTCCCTGATAACCGGAATGTCTGACAGATTCACCACACCCTTTTCAGCCGCTCTTTCAGTCAGATATTCATCCTGTACTTTCATGACCTCAGAAGATAATTCTTTTGGCATACGAATATTCATAAGTGACCTTAAGATTCGTCTTTTATCTTCCGTACTATTTGGAGTCTTTAAATCCTTATATTCAGCAGAATCTGCCTTAAACTCTTCTACGAGATAATCAAGGCGTTCTTCCTGTGTTGATTTTTTAGCCTTAGTTTCCATATTACACATCCTTCTAAAAAAAGACTCTGAAGTAAACACCTCAGAGTCTCATTGTTAAGCTTCTTTTGCCAACAGTTCCTGCATTCCGGATCTTAAATCATTAAGAGTGTATTTTTTCATCTCGGATTCCATCGCTTCCTGGATGCTTTTCAACTTATCATCCAAAAGTAAATGGATATTCCTACCAACAGGGCACTCTGGATTTGGTGATTCATGAAATCTAAATAAATCTCCATCCTCCAAAGGCTCAATTGCCTGATACACATCATAAAAAGTTATATCTTTAAGATCTCTTGTAAGCTCTATTCCGCCTGTTCCTCTGATAACATTTATTAGCCCTGCGTTCTTAAGCTGAGTAAGTATCTTTCTAATGATGACAGGATTCGTATTTATACTGGCTGCAAGAAAATCGCTCGTTACCTTGTGTTCATCCTTAAATGTATCCACACATGTAAAAATATGAAGTGCAACCGTAAATCTACTTGATATCTGCATTTTTAATCTCTCCATTCCATTTCGGTCGGCGCAGAACAATCATCCACTGGACGATTTGCGCCCTCCTGTCACCATTTTACTTCGTGGCAGATGTAGTTGCAATGGTTACATTAAAACTTTCCGTTTTCATTAGCCCATGTAGACTTATCAGCTAATGTCTCCATTACATCCCAGTGCTCTGCGATAAATCCGTTCTCAACACGGAACAGATCATAGTAGGTTGTAGGTACACCGCCAAAGGTTCCTTCCGAGCAGGCAAGTGCATAATCTCCATCTGCAAGAACCATATGAGTCTTGTTATAAACCATTGAGATTCCCTGCTTAGCCATAGCTTCAAGTGCAGCTCCAAGACCTGAAAGACCATCTGCAATTGAAGTATTATGCTGAATATATTTATCTCCATCGTAGTAAGAAGTGAGCTTGTCAGGATTCTCCCCACGAAGTACATCGCCTACAAATCCGGCAACAACCTTACGTGTCTCTTCCTTATCTACATCTTTCTTCTCAAGAGTTCCATCAATCTGAGTATGTCCTGAAGGATTAGGAGCTGCCTTGTCTGCCAGATTATCCCAGTGCTCTGCAATCTTACCGTCTGCATCGAATCTAAAAACATCGAATCCGACCTGCTCTCCTGCTCCTGCAAAATTATATACTGTCTGAAGGAAAACCTTATCTCCATCCTCGAATGCACGAATGTTATTAACTGTTGTTTTTACAGGTGCCTGTGCAAGTCCTTCAACTGCTGCTACAAATGCATCTGCCCCTGTTCCAAATGCGAGGTTATGCTGAATATAACCTGGTGCAAGAAGTTCCTTTGCCTTTGCTGTATCTCCTGATACGAATGTACCGATGAGTGCTAATGCTTTTTCCTTATTTGTCATGATTATTTTCCTTTCCGGGCTCTGCCCTGCGAGGTAATTATCCTCGAATGTTAAAAAGTCCATTGTTGTAACCTCTGTGGTTTCATCCGATAGTGCAAATATATCATCCCATAGATGTAATGCCAATAGTTACATCAAAATAATTTTTTTAAAAAAATAGTGACTATAAATCTTTCGACTTATAGTCACCGTTTTTGTACCAATATATTTCTACTTTAATAATCCCTATCCCATGCTAATAGTTATTGTAACATCGCCATTTGAAAGCAACTCAGTCATGCCAGCCTCATCCTTATCAGATATGTGACCTAACCGTGTGTATGACCAGCTATTAGACCCATAGAACACAACCATTTGATTCCCTGAATAAAGAACTATATCCCCTGATGATGTTGTCGTCTGTTTGTCATTTCTTGGAAGACTCTGACCTATAGATCCCACCTGCTCAAAACCGCCATACATTGACATCTGAATTGTAACATCACCGTCTTCAGCCATATTCCTCAATGCCTCTACAGCCTGATTGTCTTCCCAATCCACATTAACTTTTGTATCGCCGATTTTCATTGTCATAGAACTATCTTCAATAGCTTCATCCTCTGCTGATTCATTTTCTGCGGCAAGCTGATACATAGCTGTTCCCTCCGACATAACATTCTCTTCCGGACTTTCCGTTTCATTATTTTCTGATGCTGATATTTCAGTTACGGCACCCAGATCTGAGCTTGTGTTTTTGGTTGTCCCTGCACAGGCGCTCATGCAAAACATTATGGTCATACAGAATGCCAGAAAAATCATTTTCATTTTCATCGCAGACTTCCTTTATTTTAGAGCTTTACCAAATTCGAAGGCTTCGTTTAACTCTTCAGTTTTTTTCGATGCCTCACCCATATCGCCTACGCCACCGCAGAATAAGGAACCGGAAAACTCAGCCTTTTCAAAACAGTCAACCCATCCCTGAAGTCCGCTTTCAGCCTTTTCAGGCACAAACTCTTCATCCTCAGCCGCAACAGAGAGCATATATACATTCCTAAACTTATAGTCTGAAGGATACAGCGGATTGAGCCTGTCCAAAAGAGTTTTCATCTGGCCGCTCATCTCGTAATAATAAATCGGAGTTGCAAATACAAGGGTATCTGCATTCTTTACTTTTTCTGCAATCTCAGCAGCATCATCCTTAATGACACATTTCTGAGTATTCTGACATGCCAGACATCCTATACAAAAGCCTATGCTCTTCCCTTTAAGACTTATATGCTCCACATCATGTCCTGATGCTTTTGCTCCTTCTATAAGCTTTTCAGTAAGTATATCTGAATTGCTATTTGCACGAAGGCTTGTTGAAATTACTAATACTTTGCTCATATCATCCCATCCTTTATTTCTTTTCTGTCATATCCTCTATTCTGTCCGAATTAAGATATTCCAGTATTTCTTCAACCGTTATCATTATTTCAGATTCTTCTTAAAGAAGTTCTCCAGCTTGTCAAAAGGAATATAATCCTTATCTCCGCCATCATATAAATCTGTATGTACAGCATCAGGGATTATCATAAGTTCCTTATTATCTGCATACTTGCTGTCTCTGATCATATCTGCATAAGCATCTTTTGAGAAATAACATGAGTGTGCCTTTTCTCCATGGACAAGTAAAACTGCACTTCTGATTTCATTGCTGTACTTAAGGATTGGTTGATTAACGAAAGACTCACAACCGATCACGTTCCAGCCGCCGTTGGAATTAAGACTTCTCTTGTGGTAACCTCTGTCGGTCTTGTAGTAGTCATAGTAATCTTTTACAAAGAAAGGTGCATCCTCCGGAAGTGGATCTACTACTCCGCCGCCAAGCTTATATTCACCAGCCTTAAGGTCCTCCAGTCTCTGCGCGCACATAGCTGCCTTATGCTGGTATCTTGCTTCTTCACTGTCCTCTGAATCAAAATATCCCTTGGCATTTACTCTTGTCATGTCATACATTGTCATAGCTGCAGTCGCTTTGATCCTTGTATCAAGAGCTGCTGTGTTAATTGATATTCCGCCCCATCCACAGATACCAATGATTCCGATTCTGTCATGATCAGCCTTTTCATTTAAAGAAAGGAAATCTACTGCCGCCATAAAGTCTTCTGTGTTGATATCAGGAGATGCCATGTATCTTACATTTCCACCGGACTCTCCCGTAAAGGAAGGATCAAATGCTATTGTCAGAAATCCTCTCTCCGCCATTGTCTGAGCATAAAGACCAGAACATTGCTCCTTAACTGCGCCAAAAGGTCCACATACTGCAATGGCTGGGAGCTTACCCTCTGCATCTTTAGGAACATACATATCTGCTGCCAGGGTGATTCCATATCTGTTTACAAATGTTACTTTGCTGTGATCTACCTTATCACTCTTCTTGAAAGTCTTATCCCACTCTGTTACAAGGTTTAAATCTTCTTTTCTGATCATTTTGCTATCCTCCTGAATCATTTTTCTTTCTGAATCTGTCTTATCAAAAAATCCATGTTATCTACTTTTTTCTGGCTGGCATGAAGTTCATCCATAAGGTGACAACGGCATTTCCTGAGATCTCGAAGGAGCGTATCGGTATCCCCTTCTTCATACATCTTTTTCATAAAGCTTATTTCTTTCTCATTGCAGCCCATGTCTGAAAGGCTTACAAGAATCTTTTCTGTATCCATCTTTTTTGCTCCTTCTGATTTCATAGTAAATCCTTGACCAGGTTTTCGCTAATGAATAAAATAAATATCATGATATTCACTTTTGGAATAACACTTAACCAGTCAGCTTTAGGGAGCCCACTAGACTGTAAAGCGTCTGTATGTCAGATATAAAAGTGGTTTCGGAAAAGAAAACGGCCATGAATACATCCTAAGAAAAATGCATCCACAGCCGTGAGGTTGTAATAATCAGAAATGTTCACCTTTGCCTGCTTCGACTTTCTGGATATTGATAGTATATGAAGCCTCTCCGTTCTTTCGGATATAGGTCTTGATATATACCGGAAAGCAAATATTTGAATTAAGTTCATGGTAGCTTTCAGGTGCATAATCATCAACATAGTATTTCCGGTCATCGTTGCCTTGTACAGTATAAGTAACGATCTCGGTGGTAGGGTTGTC
>NZ_FOPH01000031.1 GCF_900113415.1 Oribacterium sp. WCC10
CAACTCAAAACTAAAGCTTGGCTTTTCGTTCTGTCCGTTTCTTTACTGCGAATAAATTCGCTTGACCATTAGGTCGTTTGCTTCCGAGTTCTCTCGAACTCTTCCGCTCTGAATTTTCTTTTTCAAAGAATCTTCAGGGTCTGTGTATTAATCGATCTTTGATTTTCAAGGTTCTAATGTGCTCATTTCGGAGAACTGATGTTCCTGTTCTCTCGAGCGCTCAGTTATAATAACAATTCACGGCAAAGATGTCAAACACTTTTTCAAATATTTTTTAAATGTATCGTTTCTCATACAATCCCAGTCACTTGACATAATATATATCGCATTTTCCCTATCATTAGCAACTATTAATCACTTATTGTATCCCCCTCGTTTGTCGATAATCAATATGATTGATTTCTATATCTTTAACAAACAGGATTAACCACATATAAAACTTTTTTAAGCATATATACAGCAACCATGAATAAAAAAGCAACTGCTTCAGGAACACAACAGAATATAAACAATGACGTTTCTAAGTCAGATGAATGTTTTAAAGCTTTTTTATATAAGCTTAATCACTATGGATATACAAGTGATGAGTTTAACACATTCAATGGAATGATCCGTAAAGCTGATTACGAGAACTCTAAAGCTTATGCTACTGTATTTCTTATCTTTATGTTTATCTTTACTATAGTTTCTTTCATGGGTTATGTTCCTGAACGATATATGAGGAAGTACTTATTATTCTTTTTTCTTGCACTGCTACATAAATTTATAACTTACGTTTGGGATAAGACCAATACTTCGTACATGCCTGTATCAATCAAATACTTACTTATACTTATTATAGCATTTGGAATAGTTGAGTCAGTCTACGACCCTTTTGTTGTAGCCACGGCTATACTTCCAATTTTCATTCTAAGCTCAACACTATGTGCAGGTTCATTCTTTGAGTACACAACTATGATAATAGTAAGTCTGTATTTATTTATTCATAGCTCAATGATTCACAAGGAGCCCATGATTGTTCACGGAGATATCATTAACGGCATTACATTCGGGTGTGTTTCCATAGTCATGCATTACTACTTTCAAAGAACGAGATTATCCCGCTTTTTTATTCATTATAAGCTTGATTTAGCCAAAAGAGATTTATCTATTGCCGCAACATACGACAGGCTTTCAGGAGCCTTAAACAGAGGAGCGTTTACTACATTAACCAACCGGGTCTTCGCCATGGAGCATGATACCATTGCGGTTTGTCTTCTTGATTTGGATAATTTCAAATTCATAAATGACAATTATGGACACGAGACCGGTGATTATGTCATCGAAGAGCTCGGTAAATCCATCATGAAATGCCTTAATCTGAAACCGGACTCTCTTGAAGTAATACACGATCTTTCCAACAACGCAAATGACTATTTCGGGCGTCTTGGCGGCGATGAGTTTTTCATTATTTTAAGAAAAAATGTCACCAGCGAAACCGTATGCACTTTTGTCGAGAAACTGAAAAAAGAGGTTGAGCAGATTCAAATCAAAGATAACTATAAACTGTTTTTTTCTATGGGAATCGTAATGTCTCCACCTGATTCTCACGATTTTCATGAAGCTTACGCCAACGCTGATAAAGCGCTTTATGATTCAAAAAACAAAGGCAAAAATTGTCACACATTTTATTCATCATAATTAACAGGGAGGTACTTATGGAAAACTTTATCATGAACTCATTTTTTGTCATCACCATTCTTATATTGGCTTCATATATCAAAAAAGGATTACATTTTATTTTCGCTGAAGATCTCCCCGATAGACGCAAAAATATGACAACCCGAATCAAACATAGAATCATCAAATGAATACTACCAGATGCTTTTTTACAAAAACCTTATGCTGTCTGTTTGTTTCAAAAATTATCCGCATAAGCAATATCATCTAGGTAGATATTTCTGTGCCACATAAATCATCTCAAGCACAAATAGCATAAATCCGTATTTTCTTTGGTTAATTTCTAATATCAAAATAAGAGATTTGTAAGACAGGCTGTTCTCACAAATCTCTTTTTGATGTTTAAAAACAGATACGAATCCATCTGACTCTCTATTCTGTTTAAATTTCAAGTCCTTTTATTGTATCGATAAGATAATCGGTAAACTCAGCTGTAGAGGCATCCTTTGTTTCAGTGGTAAGGACAACTTTTCTCTCGGTTACTGTTGTAATATCAAGTGCTTTCTCAAGAATAGCCTTACGGTCCGCATACCCGATATGAGCCATCATCTCACCCATAGCACGAATTAACGAACAGGGATTTGCATAATGTCCACGTCCGTGACTCATAAGATATGGTGCAGTTCCGTGTATAGCCTCAAAGAGTGCATATTTATTTCCGATATTAGAGCTTGAAGCTGTACCAAGACCGCCCTGATGCTCAGCTGCTACGTCAGTTACTATGTCACCGTAAAGGTTAGGAAGAACCACGACTTCCATATCCTTGTTAAACTCAGGATCCAACATCTTTGCAGCCGTTGCGTCAACCAGCTTGTCATTTACTTCAATCTCAGGATACTCCTCTTCTCCGATTCTGTGTACTGTCTTAACAAAGTTTCCATCAACAAGCTTCACGATATTTGCCTTTGTAACTACTGTCACATGCTTCTTACCGTTCTTTCTGGCAAATTCAAAAGCAGCTCTTGCGATTCTTTCAGCTCCTGGCTTTGTAAGCACCTTAAAGTCGATGGCAAGGTCTTCGTTAACTTCAATACCCTTATTTCCGAGAATATACTCTCCTTCGATATTCTCACGGAAGAAGGTCCAGTCAATGTTTTTGTCCGGCATCTTGATAGGACGAACCGCCGCAAAGAGATTAAGCCCTCTTCTCAGAAGAGAGTTAGCGGAAAGAAGATTAGGCCATGGGTCTCCCGGACGCGGTGTCACAAACGGGCCCTTTACAAGCACGTCACACTTCTTGCACTCATCCATAACATCCTGAGGCAACGACTCATTTAGTTCTGATCTCCTCTCGATGGTCATCCCCTCAATAGTATGAATCTCAACCTTACCCGATGCTATCTCATCCTTAAGCAGTTCATTCACAACTCTTAGGGCCTGTTCCATGATGATAGGTCCGATTCCATCTCCCGGAAGTATACCTATTTTTATATGATCAAGTTTCGAAAAATCCTTGATCTCGCTATCCTCCTTCATGGTTTCGATTCTTGCAAGTTCAGCTCTGATTAAATCTCCAAACTTAGCTTCAGCTGCTTTGATCTGTTCTTCTGTACCCATCTTTTTCTCCTTTATTGTTTCTGACTCAAAACATTTTCCAATGCCGACAGTTTCATAACCCCGAAAAGAATTATGTCTCATTTCAAATCACGTATTAACACCATCCTGATGATTTATACACTGCCATCGGTGCAACTTTTTCTGCCGTTCAACGAGTATTTCGTCATCAAGCAGTTGTCTATGAGGTAATTATATGTGGGAAAAGAGCATAAAGTAAAATATATATATAGATATGTACAGCATACGATTATTTCTATGTCGTTTATCCTGAATAATCTTCTTTTATCCGGTCAAAAAAACTATTACGAAACGCTGATTAAAGTGTTCCCTTGGACGGATTCTCGACGCGAAGCATCATTTTCCTTTAAAAATCCGTATCCAGTCGCCGTAGGTTTTGGGAAAACACTGCCCTAATCAGTGTTTTCCAGGTATACACTTCACATTAATAGTCTATTCCCGATAATCCAACACAGGATAAACCATTTTCAAATGATAATAATCGCGTTTTCGCTCGCAGATCATGGTAATTATCCTTTTATCTTTATTCTTTCGTCTATATAACCTATAAGTTCATCAACTATAGCTCTTCTGTTCTTTTCTTTTTTATATATGAACCAGGTCTTTCTGGATACTATGCTGCCGTCCGGTTTTAGCATGGGTTGCAAGGACAGATTGTATTCGTTAACAAAATTATCAGGAAGAAAGCAAAGAAGATATTTATTTCCATGTGCAATATTTCTGAATGCAAATTCAATATACCCCACATCTTCTGTTGCTTCAGGAATCATGGTTCCAAACTGTCCCTGCCACCAGTCTGCAATCTTCTCCTCGGTTTTACTGTTTGTCTGATAGGCAATTCGTTCCATTCGTGGAAGGTCTTCTGTTTTCACTGGCTCTTTGGAAACTATATATCCCGCGGTGTAATCTATTAGTTCGTGATAAACATTATCTATATAATCAGAACGTATAAACGCCACATCAAGCTTTCCCTCCATGAGCATGTGATATAAAAGATTACTCTGTTTATTTACTACTCGAATGCTTACATTTGGATGACATTTTATAAAGCTGTCGAGATCATCATATAAAGAGTATTTTGCATAGGTATATGCAGCGCCTATGATTATGTTTTCTTTTGTCTGTTCCCTGATAGCTCTTAAACCCTCCATAACCTCATTTTCGAACTCCAGGTGCTTTACAGATTCTTTGTACAGAAATTCTCCCTCTTTTGTAAACACGACTCCTTGGGGCGTTCGTTCCACTATCCTGCAATCAAGTTCCTGTTCCATTATCTGAAGTCTCTTGGTTATGGCTGACTGTGACTTAAACATCATTGCAGCAATTTTAGTTATACTTTGTGTCTCATGTAATGAGTTGATTATTCTCCAATCGCTGTCTTTCATAAAAACCCCAATCTATCTAAACTTAAAAGAAGATCTTCTTCATCTCACATCTATAAGGAAACACTGATTAAAGCGTTCCACTGACCTGATTTTCGATGCAAAGCATCAATTCTTTCGAAAATCCGTAACCCGATGCCGGAGACTCTGAGAAAACTCAGAAATAATAAGTATTCCTCCGAACATAATCATAACATGTATGTTCAGGTATGGCACAAAAATCCCTGAAGCAAAGAATACATTCAATCTTCTTTACTTCAGGGATAAATCATCCTTTATTCCTTTATGATACCCTTTTCAATCAGCTGCTTCTTAAGGTGTTTAAGCTGTCCTCCGTCAAGGATAATCTCCATCTCTGCATCTGATATCTCAAGTTTACAGTCAAAGCTAAAACCCTTGGTTTTGTCACGGACAGTTACTTTTCTTGCTTTGATCTGCTCCGGGAAATTCTCTATTTCAAGTTCGTCCAAAAGTTCCAGTTTGTCATAATCCTCCGGGTTTTCAAAAAGCATGGGCACTATACCATGATTCATGAGATTTCCCTTATGGATGCGGGCAATGCTTTTGGCGATGACACATTTTACGCCAAGATACATTGGATTGATAGCGGCATGTTCTCTTGATGATCCCTGGCCGTAGTTCTCTCCTCCTATTATGATTGACTTAACCAACTCCCTTGCCCTTTCCGAAAACTCTGGATCATAACGATTGTAGCAATATTTGGACATAAGCGGAATATTGGAACGCATTGACGAAAACTCCGCCCCGGCAGGTGTGATATCATCGGTTGATATATTATCACGCCCCTTAAGTGAGATTCTGCACTGCAGATTCTTTTCCGGCTTTTCCGGAACAGGAAGGAATGCGATATTAGGTCCCTTGATGACCTGAACCTTCTCAGCTTCTTCTTCCGGAAGTGGCTTTATAAGCATGGAATCGTCAATAAAATAGTGATCCGGTTCATGTATCTCCCAAAGCTTCTTAGCATCTTCCCCCATGATATCCCAAGCTGACGCAAATGTTCCCTTAATTGCGGTTGCCGCTGCTGACTCAGGTGAAACCAGATAAATATTGGCATTGGGAGAACCGGCACGACCACGGAAGTTGCGGTTTGATGTTCGTACAGCTATACCGTTTGTAGGTGGAACCTGTCCGATTGCACAGCACGGTCCACAGCTAAGCTCCATTATACGAACTCCGGCATCTATAAGCATATCGAGATAACCGTCTTTCATAAGCTGCTTATATATCTGCTTACTTGCGATTCCGGCAGTACACTGAACATTTTCATCCACATGGTGCCCCTGCATAACAAGTGCCGCCTTTGCAAAATCAGAATATGAACCGTTGGTACATGAACCCATGAAGACCTGCTGAACTACCGGATGCTCAGTAAGAGAGCTTATGGGTACGACATTGTCCGGCTGATGAGGTAGTGCTATAAGCGGTTCAAGGGAAGAAAGATCCAGTTCCATAACTTCGTCATACTCCGCATCCTCATCCGGTGCCATGGGAACAAACTGATCACCTCGATCCTGTGCCTCCATGAATTTCCTCACAACCGAATCTGCCGGAAATATGGATGAAGTAGCGCCCATTTCAGCTCCCATATTGGCAATAGTTAAACGTTCCGGAACCTCTAAAGTTTCAACCCCGGGTCCCACATACTCAAATACCTTTCCAAGTCCCCCCTTGATAGTCACACGACGGAGCATCTCAAGTACAACTTCTTTTGCATTTACACCGGGACGAAGTCTGCCTGTGAGGTTAACCTTAACAATTTCAGGCATGGTGAGTCTCATGGGAAGTCCGGTCATGGCTGTAGCCACATCCATTCCGCCAACTCCTATGCTTAGCATGCCTACCGCTCCCCCTGAAGGTGTATGTGAATCACCTCCCATGAGAAGCTTGCCTGGAATTGCAAACCTTTGGGTATGAACCATATGACAGATTCCGTTTCCGGGTCTTGAAACATAAACTCCGTATTTCTCCGCTACAGTCCTTAAATATATATGATCATCAGGTGTTTTGAAATCTATATAAAGAAGATTGTGATCCAGATTTGATACGGAAATCTCCGTGCGGGCTCTTTTCAGTCCTATCTGCTCAAATGCCAAATAAGTCATGACAGCATTAATATCATGGGTCAATGTCTGATCTACCTTTACAAAAACATCCTTTCCCGGTGTCATGGAACCGGAATCCAAATGTGACTTGATTATCTTTCTTGTCAATGACTCTCCCATACATAATCCTCCTGACAGTATATTCATCATTCATATTCTTATTTTACATGCTTCGACTTCGTAGGATGAAATATAATAACAAAATAACGTCATTCCAAAAAGTGATGCCATATGATAATTGACTATATAAAAAAGAGACACTTCCGAATCTAAGAAGTGTCTCTTTTCATTTTTGATCTCTATCGTGGCATACTGGCAAAACACCACGATTCATACTCAGGAACTGTTCGTTCCCCCTGTGAACAGTTCCAAAGAGTAACATGAATCAAAGAGAAATATATGATTTAGTCTGCATTTGCAGTAATCATTAAAGTGGCATAAGGCCAATCACTACAGCGAAAAGCATACAGATGATTGAGAACGCCCATACATATCCAAAGGATGCCTTGATATGATCCTTGATATCAACCTCAGCGACACCAACACCGAGAAGTGTTGCAGGTACCATAGGGCTGATGAAAGTAGCACAGTTACGACATACTACCATAGCAATAGCGATAGGCATTGCATCAAGTCCGAATGAAGCGCCTATAGCGATCATAACCGGAAGCATACCGTAGAAATATGAATCTGTATCAAATGCAAGAGCAAGAGGTACAGATAGAACACCAATAACAAGTGGAAGATGATTTCCAAGTGTTGCAGGAAGAATCATTGTGATGATCTCTGCCATGTTTGAAACAACAGATGTCTTCATCATCTCAACACCCGGCTTGGCAATAGCAGCTGCACCGTCAGCATTGAAACCGTAAACAAGGATACCCATAAGTACTGCTGCACCCATAAGTGTTGAACACATCATAAGGGCAGGACCTGCATGACGGTTGATGATCTTCTTCTGCATCTTAACAGGTGTGTAGTTAACAAGAATAGCTGCTGCAACACCAAGCATGAATGGAACATAGCTTGGGAACTGATCCCATACGAGAAGAGCGATTACAGCGATTGTAAGAAGAATGTTAAATGCAAAAAGCTTAGGTCTTGCAAGGTCATTTTCTTCCTTTGTCTGCTGAACATCATCTGAATCCTCAGAAACACCGGCCTCGGCAAGCTTTCCGTGAAGTCCGGCACCTCTCTTCTTCTCCTGAATACCGGCAAGAACTGCATGTCCAAGACAAAGAACGATGCCAAAAATCTGTATAGGAATAATGGTTCTCCAAAGAGCACCTGCCTCAACACCAAGTACAGAAGCAGCTCTCATAGTAGGGCCGGCCCATGGCATAAGGTTAAGAACACCCATTGAAAGAACAGCACATCTTAACAGTGTTGTCTTTCTCATGTGCATCTTCTTGTAAACAGGAAGCATGGCAGGAACAACGATAAGGAATGTTGAAGCTCCGCCTCCGTCAAGGTGTCCGATAAGAGCGATAAGAGCAGTCATAACAGTAACACCGATTACATTGTCACCAACAAGCTTCATGAGCTTTTCGATGATAACATCAAACATTCCGGCATCTGTCATGATTCCGAAGTAAAGCACTGAGAAAACGAACAGCGCAGCAGTTGCTCCGGTGCTTCCGAAGCCCCCCTTGATGAGCTTTCCGATCTGTGCGATGTTATAGTATCCGCCAAGCACAAGAATCAGTGCAAGAATAGACGGGAATACGATAAACGCTATACTGGGAATCGTTTTGCTCTTGAAAAGTGTCACAACGATCGCAACGATCGTCAGAAATCCAAGTATACCAACTACAGTTGTACTCATTGATAATCTCCCCTTAATAGTAAAAAATAACGAATGCAAGCAGAGATCCTTCTATACTTTTGTCGCATTCGCCTTTAGCGGAAGTTATCTTATTAAACAAATCTTAATCCTTCACCATGTATACATTAATATTCATTAACACAAACCTTACAGTTCATTAAGATTTGTAATATTTCTGACAATCTGTTCAGCAAGCTTGATGATTTCAGCTTCCGATACCGGTTTTTCCATATATCCGTTTATAAGTCCCCTCTTCTTTGCATCAACGATTTCTCTGTCTATAGCATCTGCCATTATCATCTTTAATGCTGTACTGTTGTCATTAAGCTCTGACATGAAGATCTCTATACCGGAATTATTTCCTACGCTCTCATCTATAAGTACTATATCCGGAGTCATATCTTTAAGTGCATCATGAAGGCTTTCGGCAGAATCGCACATTACCGCATTGATGGATGGTCTCGCATTAAGACCGTCTTTCAAAAGAGATAATATCTTGTGATTGTCATCCACTACTATTACATTTATCTCATCATGTTCTGCAGATGCTGCATTCTGCACTTCCACCACAGGAAAATAAACATAAAATGTGGTGCCCTTCCCTATCTCAGTGTCTATGTGGATGATACCTTTATGCTCTTCAACTATCTGCTCGGCAAGCGAAAGGCCAAGACCGGTTCCCTCTCCCGGTTTCTTTGTAGTATAGAAAGGTTCAAATATCTGCTTCCTGACCTTTTTACTCATTCCGGTCCCATTGTCACTTATCTCAAATACAAGATATTTTTTAAACAGACTATCTTTCGACATCTCTTTTATCTTTATATCCGTCTGATTCATAGTGTAAGCTTTCAGTCCGAGAATACCGTTCTCCCGCTCCCTCATAGCCTGTATACCGTTTACTGTAATATTAAGAAGCACCTGATTTATCTGTGTACTGTTTCCGAGAATGTATTCTTCCTCTACGTTCTTTTGTTTTCTCACCTCTACATTCTCCGGGCATATGGATTCTGCCATACGGAAGAATCTGTTAACCAGCTTTTCCGCATCAAGATTGCGAAATACCGTCTCAACATTTTTTCTGCTCATTGCTGACATCTGATGTACTACATCCTTTGCCTTTTCTGAGGCTAGAAGGATCTCCTTTGCGCTGTCATATTCATCAGAATCTTCCGGCAGAGACATCATAAGAAGTTCCGCATGTCCCATTATCGGCGTAAGAAAATTGTTGAATTCATGCGCGATTCCACCGGTCATTGTTCCCATGATCTGTAAACGCTGCTGATGGGCGATGGCATTCTCACTTCTGTGCATCTCCTCCAGAACCTCGTTCAGATTCTTCAGATAATTAATTTCCCTGGATGCTCTGTTATTTACAAAAATCAACTTAAAAATACCCACGAATGCAAATATGAATACCAAAAGAATACCTAAAGACACAAGGATTATTCCCTGAAAACCTTCGAGAATCGGTTTATAGTAATCATCATAATCAACAACTGCGCTGACTATCCAGAAGTCCTCTCCTATCTTCACCGGACTGTATCCGCTAATCTTTCGTACTCTCGGAACGCCTTCTTCCATCCACCAATAGGAATAGTAATCCGCAACGCCCTCTTCACCGTGGTTTTGTTTTTCAAGAAGTCTTTCAAGGCTCTGATAATCAAGATCAGGAAACATTTCCATACGACCGGATATTACTTTGATTCCCCATTGTTCCTTAGAGGGATGCATAAGCATAAGGTTACCGGAATTCTTGACAACTATATAACCGTTTGTGCCAATGTGTGTATCGGCCACGACGTCCTCATAGTATCTGTCTTCATCTATGACAAAACCTACATAAACAGGCATTATCGCAACACCATCTGTATCAAAAATGATTTCTGAAGAAAGCCTCTTCTTAAAGACAAGTACATTCCCCTCTGCTCTTTTGCCCTGCCAGATGGTTATGCCGTTCCCGACATCAGAAATCTTCTGAAGGCCGTAAAGAGTCATATCACCTATAGAAGCATCCTCACCTTCGGAAACTTCAGCATACGCAATGTTCATGGGCAATGCTGACTTTAAAATTTGTCCCGCAGAATCCTCTATGAAGACATTAACCGCACAGTCTAGCTCCATATCAAGATACTCCTTTAATATTGCATCATTTGAATCGTCGCCGACTATTGATGAAAAAAATCCCAGCTCTCTTATGTAGTTATCCATATCCGCGCTCATATTGCGGCTTAGTGTTTTGGCCATCAGTAGAAGCTGATCCTGCTGATTCTTCATGAGAGTATTTCTGTAATCGTGGAATATCGCAACTCCTGTCACCAGAAGGAAGCAGGTGGTTATTATCCCGATAAAAGCAAGCAGCTTATATTTCCAGTCGATCTTTGTTATATCCAGTATATCCGGCTCTGTTTTGTGCCTTTTTAATGTTGTGTCCTTATATGTATCCATGCCAATCCTTGTAAAAATTTTATCAACGCTATGAATTTCTTCTATTTGACGAACTATAACATATAATCTAGAATTGAACATTAATATTTATTAAGATTTCGCATATTATGTTAAGGTTAGATAAAGAATGGCAGATAAAGTTTTGATAGTTGATGACGATATAAACATTTGCAGACTTTTAGAAAAAGTCATGCGAAGCAATGAACTTGATTCGGACACGGCAAATTCCGGACAGGAAGCTTTGGACAAAATTACTCTCAATCGATATGATCTCATCCTTATGGATGTCACTCTTGGAGATATGGAGGGCTTTGATGTGATCAGAAAGATACGGGCCGATCACATTTCAACCCCTATAGTCATTATTTCAGGAAGAAATGAAGACTATGACTCTGTTTACGGACTTTCAATAGGTGCCGATGACTACATCACAAAACCTTTCCGCCCTATG
This sequence comes from Oribacterium sp. WCC10, assembly GCF_900113415.1. Taxonomy (GTDB): domain Bacteria; phylum Bacillota; class Clostridia; order Lachnospirales; family Lachnospiraceae; genus Oribacterium. The sequence continues at coordinate 11,524 of NZ_FOPH01000031.1, forward strand.
ATCCTCGGTGCCAAGGTTAAGGCTCTTATACGTCGTAACAGACAGGCTATCTCAGAGAACTCCACTGTCAGTAGCAATACTCTTTCAGTAGGACAATTCTCCTATGATACTTCCTCCATGAGATTCTACAAAGGACAGGAAGAACTGTTCCTTTCCTCAAAGGAATCCGCTCTACTGCTTTTATTCCTTAAGAATCCTCAGCAGGTCTTCAATAAGGATGCTATATATGATCATGTATGGGGCAATTCCATAGCTGTTGATGACAATGCTATCATGGTATACATTAACAGGCTGCGCAGTAAGATAGAAGAAGATTCAAAAAAGCCCACGCACATTTTAACTGTACGTGGACTTGGTTATAGATTTGTACCCTGATGAAATCTTCTCAGATGCCTGTGGGAATTATCTCCCAGTCTTCATCGTCTATACCTATCTTTCTTATGAGATCAATGTAATATGCCTGATCATTCTCTATTTCACGGCCGCAAACAAACCTGTTTATGCGTCCTTCCAGATAGAGCTGTCGGGCATATCCTGTATCTATGAAGCATATATCCGTCTGCATGAAGTCAATACTCTTTCCGTTAAGATTGTCATTCAGAGCATACTCTGTTTTATAGCGGCCGTCGTTTTTCAGCCACAATGCAGCTTTCAGCATATCATCATTTGAACAGCTCATGATACATACTGTGGGCTTTGCAACCTCTGTATCGAATTGAAGTGCACTGTCAACTTCATTTCTGAACTTCAACGGTTCCCTGAATACAGAATCTATATAATCCGAAAAATCAGGCACACATTTATCATATTCCTTAAAAGCATAACGTATCTTTTCTACGATCTTAGGTATCGCTTCATCGCAGTCTTCAAACTTATAGCTGTCAGAAACAGGCACATCGACAGAATTGCCTGCCGCACCTCTTTTTCCCGTAATAACAACTGCACCTGAAACCGCAGCTTCTCTTGGCAGCCTGTCCTTGCCGGGATGATTGCCAAAATCGATATAAACCTTTGCTCTGTAAAGGCTCTGCAAGACCTCGGCTCTCGTCATATTGATGATAGGTTTCCACGTGATATCAGGAGCGTATTCCATGAGTTTCTGAGTAAACTCAAGTCCCTTCTTGGGATTAAAAAGGACCATGTCTTCCTTTAATATCTCTTCATGAGTTCCTCGCTTCGCCACAAGATCATCAAGAAATATCAGGTTAAGATAATCCGTAACCATCTTAATATCACTTTCCGGCACACCATTAAACATAAGAAACTGCTTTGCATACTCAGACTGAGCCCAATGCTCCACTCTCATCTCCGGTTCAAATGCATAGTATCTGATAAACTTTTTTTCCAGTGCCGCTTCTGAAATCTTAATATAGTTTGCAGCATTGAACTTAAAAAAATTATCGACACTGAGCCACCATATGATCTTCCGCGGCTTTAAATCATCATGATAAAGAACATCTGTTGCAGTCTCTGATATTATCAGTATATTTTTCTCATCATTTTCAACAGAATCCGTGTACGGAATGTGATAATGCTTATAGCAGTCACATACGGGATCCTCACATTTTTTTCCTGTATACAGCATATATGCCGATACGCCACGGCTGATAAGATATGATGCGAACTGATGTAACAGCTCGGGGCCGCCTGTGGCAAGTCCCGCTGCACATTGTACGTATACCTTCGTATCCTTATATATCTTCATGCCGAATTCCTCATTTTTTCAATAGCACTATGTCCTCAAGTCTTCGCTTAGGAACAAAGTGTGTTCCATTCTCATCACGATAGTAGTTAATGTTTCCGTCCTTTGGAATATCAACAAGCGTAACCGTCTCGGCAGGTTCACCCAGAGCGATGACCATAACAGGCGTAAGATTATCCGGAAGTCCCAGCAGTGCTGAAAGCGGCTCGGGTCCAAAATTTCTTATCATAAGTCCTCCCAGACCTTTTTCTGTCGCAGACAAAAGTATCGTCTGAGCTGCAATTCCCACATCAATGAGTACAGCCTGCGTATTGGGTTGAATATCTTTATCCTGAAGCATGATCACAAAGGCCTTAGGATGTGTGCCCGGTTTTGGAAGATGTAATTCCGGAAGAGCTCCTGCCCATTTGGTGTGTTTTAATATCTCCTCAACTTCCATAGAATCATTGGAAATGTAATACTTAAGGGGCTGTCTGTTGGCAGCGGATCCTGTAACACGCGCATCGTCCACAAGACTGAAAAGTTCATCCGTTGTGACATTTCTTTCTTCATTGAAACCTCTGTAGCTTCTGTTTTTCAAGATAATATCTCTTAACATCTCTTTCCTCCCTTATCGAAGTGAATAAATTGAATCTGTTCAGGCCGGCTGTTCGCTCATATCACTTATATCATAATACAAATTTTATAAACTTTATAATTAATTTTACGTTTCCATGGCGCATGTTCATGTTAGAATATAGGTCACCACAATGATATGTATTGATAGAGAAGGTAAAACCTATGACCACAAGAGAACTTTTATATGTAAAAACCGTTGCGGACACGCACAATATTTCAAAGGCAGCAAAGCAGCTTTTCGTTGCTCAGCCGTCTCTTTCCCAGTCTCTTCAACGTATTGAGGAAAGCATTGGCACAAAGATTTTCATACGTGGTTCGTATGGTCTGAAATTGACCTATGCCGGAGAGAAGTATTATCAGATGGCATGTAAGATTCTGAAAATCTATGATGATTTCGAGGCCGAAATCAGTGATATGAATGATCTTCGTACAGGACATATAAGCTTTGGTATCACCAATCACCTCGGCGCTATTACACTTCCTCTTGTGGTACCTGAATTCAAGACGGAATGTCCCGGTATAGACTTTGATATATTTGAAGGTTCCACAGAACTTCAGGAAGAAAAACTCATCGCAGGAGACCTTGATTTTTCTGTAATGCATGCCCCTGTTGACGGATCAGAAGGTAACCCTTCATTAAATTATGAAATTCTGGCAAGACATCCTTTCCTTGTAGCCATATCCAGGAACAACCCTTTGGTTCAGCAGGCCGTTGTCACTGAGGGCTATCCATATCCTGTACTTGATGTAAAGCTCCTTGGTGACCAGCCTTTGCTCACACTTCATAAAGAGCAGCGTATACGTCATGTTACAGACTCTGTTTTGAAAAAGGCTGGCATCCATCCTGAAATCAAATTCGTATCAAGAAACTATATGACTCTCGAGAAACTTGCCGCAGAAGACATTGGATTCACATTGCTTCCTTCCGACTACGTCAATGTAAACAAATACGATAACCCGCCTGCTTTTCTCTCCATAGACGATAAGTATTCAGCATACTGGAGTTTATGCATAACTACCTTAAAGGGGGCTTTCCTCTCAAGAGCCGACCAAAGATTCATACAGATAATAAGAGAAAAGGTTCCTGCAAGAGAGCTTAAGTCTTCATGACGCAGCATATGCTGATTTTTTATCACGTCATATTATGATGTAAGGGTCAAAAGTACCAAATCACGTGCTTGCACGTTGATTTGAGACTTTATGACCCGCCCGAACACGAATAACGTAGTCGTTTTGCAT
>NZ_FOPH01000033.1 GCF_900113415.1 Oribacterium sp. WCC10
ACTGATATACACAACGAATTCCATTGAGAATTTTAACCGGCAGCTGCGTAAAGTGACCAAATCCAAGACGATCTTTCCGACAGATGATGCCCTGTTCAAGATGCTCTATCTAGCGATGACGGATGCAACAAAAAAATGGACCGGAAAGTCATGGGAATGGGGACAGACACTTGATCAGCTCTGTATATATTTCAGTGATCGAATCACCCCGGAAGACATTGAATAACCACTGATCAGGCTGTATATAAAGGGTAAAATGAACGCCCGTTAGGAACGGGCGCCCTTGACATACATCCATCTCAGTGGTAGACAATAGCTAAGAGGCAGAACAGCATTTCATGCCGCCTGCCTCTCTCAATAATCTTTAATAGATTAAATCAAAACGAAATTTTATCATCAATTCAATCTGTTTACACAGAATTTTTTACACTACCGAAATTGAGCAATTAATTTCTTCCTCTGTGTGCTGTCCCTGTGGTAAGATATGCATATGGCGTAAGTCCTTTCTTGGTAAATGTTTTGTCGCAAATCCATTATACCTTATTTGAAAGCGACCTATGCCTTTTTTATTGTCTGAAGTATAGAGTTTTCAAGATACATCACACCTTTTGGGTGTGGGAAGTTTGAGTAATTTATCATTTTTTGATCCTACTTCTTATAGCATGAACATAATATAAAACAACCTCATGCTTGATCAACAAGCACGCAAACAAATAGACTAAACTTCCAACAAATACTTCTATAAACAACTTCATATAACATGAACAGTTAATATAATAAAATGGAGAAATCGAACATACTGTAATAAATGTACATATTACAGTTTTTAGTAATGTAGTGTTAATATTCTCAATATAAAAAAACCTTCTTGAAAAAAACAAAACAAACCCAAACGCTAGTATTTCAGAAACAACAGACGCTATCGATGCACCTTCAGCCCCAAATCGAGGAATTAGAAGAAGATTATTCACAAGATTTACCAACATTGTAATAAAATACGATTTCATTAATAAGATTTCTTTTCTTGCGCACATCATTACTTGGAAACATATCATATCACCCACACACTTCAATGGCACCATAACAGATAGTATCGAAATTGTTTTTGCAGCCGGCAAAAAATCCTTTCCAAGGAAGGACAAAACCAATGGTCTCGAGACTACAATCAACCCACAAAAAGAAGGAATCGAAATCGTTACCATTAAATCAAATCCTATCTTAAGAATGCGATTGAATTCATTCTTATCTTTATCATATAAATAACTTAGTCTTGGCATAAAAACTGCAGTCACCGCCACCATTGTTGTTACAATTAAATTAATTATTTTTTGTGAACTAGTATAATAACCAACAACATCACTACTTTTCATGATATCCAACATTGATATATCCATTTTTGCATACAATTCTGTAGATATCGAACATAAGGCAAGGTAAGCAAGTGGTTTAATATGCAACTTAAGTCGTATATCATGTATAGAAAACTTGACCAATTCTCTAGATTTAATAATGTTACATAAATAATTACCTGATGCTGCAATTACTTGAATTATAGCGTATATATATATATCATCTTTATTTCTCACCAAAATAAATAAAGTAAACAGAGATACAAGTTTTATCATAACGCTTCTTGCAGCAATGTAGCCATATTCTTCTAGACCTTGAAAAAGCCAATCCACATTGAGTATATTAAGCAGAATAGTCAATCCCATTATAAAATACAGTCTTAATTCTTTTTTAAAATAATGGTTTATTATTATAATGGAAATGAACAATATATAAGATACTATCGATAAAATAAAATTCAAAATAAACAGCTCACTATATAGTCTACTTCTTTCAATATAATTTTCTCTAAGTTTAGCAATCTCACGTAAACCATATACAGGAATTCCCAATGTTGCCAAAATTAGAAAATAAGAAACATTATTATTTACTGCAGCAAATCTTCCAACACCTTCTGCCAATAAAACTCTTGATATATAAGCCGTGGACACTAATGGGAACACAACATTTAGAACTTTATAAATTATGTTATAAAGAACATTTTTACTTAAAGACTTACTATTCATCGTCCTTTCCTAACAATTCATTTAATGTTTTCTTATATGTTTTATAAAACACATCAATATTATATTTCTCTTTGAATTCCCCTCTCTGATAACTTTCTAATGTACTTCTATCATCTTTTTTCATATTAATAAAATAATTTACGCTGTTCACCGCTTCATCAACTGTATCAAACAACTTTACTCCCGGTGTATTGATAAACTCTTTATTTCCACCAGTATTGCTTATAACCGAACATTTACCAATTGATAAGGTCTGAAGCATAGCAATATCAAAGTAGGTCTCTCTATTTGGAAGCATATAAATATCTGAGGCTCCTACATATGAATAAGGATCCGCAGTCCACCCTATCTCAATCCATCTATCAGATTTTGGCGGATGAATAGATCCCACATTTCCACAACAAACAATAAATATATTTTCAAGCTTAGAAAAAATACTCTGTAAAATATCATATCCCTTAACTTCGTTATGTCTTCCAACAAAAGATAGAAGTATCGCATCTTCAGGTATATTTAATTCTTTCCTCACTTCTTCACGAGACTTTTTACATGCCACCGGCACAATCCCCGTTGGTACATATCTTATTTTTGATTCATCTCTTAATAGATTATATTTAGGCCAAGAATGATAATAAGGTTCTTCAGCGCCCATACAAGGAAAAAAGATATAATCTGCGCGTTTAAATGCATATTCATCTATTTGTTCTGCACTATCAAATAAATTTTTATACATTGAGTATTCTTGTTCAGTTATAATATCTTCAATATACTCTTTATATGTAACTTTCGGGGAGTGTGATGTCAGCACAACCAAACCATTATACGACTTCAAATTTTCCCGTTCTCTAAACATATCTTCCGTAGTATGAAAGTGTACAATATCATAATTATTAAATTCTGTAAGCATATTAGGTACTTTCTTTTTGAATATCGAGTAGATATGTCTCGCATGTGCGCTATGAGGGAATTCTAATCTTCCTATTATTTTATCAAAAAAATTTTTATTATATTTCCATACATTTTTTTTAAAGAGAATCTCATTATCACCTATCTCGTCACGATATTTTTTTACATTATAAAGGTATCCAAAAGGACCACCCACTGGAGCCAATTCATCTTCACATTTGTATAATAGTATTTTCACTGATTCTTCTCCTAAAAGCTATTCGCTACAGTCTTTAGTCTTTAAAATATTCTCTAGAGTTGACAAGTCTTATTATGTTATCAACAAAAATCTTCGGAACATTATTTTCATTATATCGATCCATCTGTAGTCTTCGAATTCTTTCTGCCTCAACATTATTTATATTCTCAAGGTAATGTAGGCAATCTTTAATTTCGTCATTGGATAGCACATTAAACAACAGATTATCGTCTACTACCAATTCTTTAATCCCACCTCTATTGCTTCCAGAAACTAAACATCCTGTTAGATACCCTTCTATTGCTGCATTTGGATAATTTTCCATGTAAAGTGATGGAATAATTATTGCGAATGCGTCAATGGCCTTTTTCATAATTTCTTCATGTGGAATTTGTTGACAATAATGTGCACCACACCTTTGAATCTCATCAACTAATGCCTCTTTGTCAATATCATTTGCTATTGGGCCAATAAATTCAAATTTTAATTTTGGGAAAGAATTATCTTTCAGCACTTCCAAAAGCCGAAAAATCCCCTTCCCTTCATCCATTCTCCCATAACAAAGGACGGTTCTCTTTCTTGCTTGTTCATTTCCGAAAGAATTAATGCTATTTTGAACATCATTTTCTCCAACTATCCTTTGATTACTTCTTATGTTAGTTTTTATTTCTATGGCATTTGGTATATGTACGGTTTTATACCCATTCTTAGTTGCATAGTATTTCAACATTTTACTAGGACTTATAAAACAATCCACGTTTTTTATTCTGTACTTATGTATGGAAGCTCGGAGAAGGCATCTATATAGATACCGAATCTTTTGGATGCTACCACTACCACTACAATGTTTCCAACAATTCTTTGGATTCATATCTCTGCACGGTGTCAAATCCGGCCATAAACACCATCCATTATTATCGCATAACCACGTATAGTCATGTATTGTTTGAATAGTGTAGTATTCTTTGGTAGCATCCAATATCGATTTATATGCAAATGTAACATTATGCATATGTATGAAATCCGGATTATACTCTTTAATTATTTTTCGTATTTTTTTAATTAATATTGGATTAATAAAAACATCATTAAGTCTCTTTATAATTCCAGATTTGCTCCTAGCAATATTTATATGATTTTTATCTTCTGTATTTTGAATATTCGGGTCAAACGTGAGAAGAAGTGCATGATACCCTGACGATTCTAAGTATTTCTTCTCAAGTAATGCCTGAATTTCTGCCCCACCATAGTTATAATATGTACTTATTATTACCGCTTTCATAACGACTCCATTTTTATTATTTTGGACTCATCTACCATATATTCCCCTATGTTGCAATATTTTTATTATTTTGAATGAATAGTATGCCATAAGGCAAATCAATGCACTATCCCTGATAGTGTAAACAAATGTTAAAAGATCACATTCTACTAGACATGCGGGGCCAATCAATACCAACAATAGCATATACCCAACTTTTGATTTCAATAGTTTTTTGCTAATCCATTCAAAGAAAGCAACAGTAAATGCAAAAAACAAGAACATTCCTATAATACCAAATATTTCTGCTCCTATCGAAAATAATGTATCATTGAAATCTTCAAGATTTCCTGTCATGTCCACAGCCGAAAGTCCAATTGATGCCATTTGCTTTCTATAAGCACCATTATATAAAATATTATTCTTCTCTTGCATATCAAATCCCGGAATAGCAAAAACTATTGCATCTCTTATAAGCCGGAATCCATATGAAAAATCACTTTTCAAAGCAATTGTTATTGAAAAATCCGATAAATCATATCTAAACGCATGATACCTCATCACCCACTCTTCATTAAAATACACCATTCTATTGCTTACAATTTCTGTTATTATTGTTACCAACTGAAGTACAGCTGGCGAAATGCATGTAGCCAATTTAATATATTTAAATTTCAACACATCCATGTACCAAAGCCCCAATGCTATTATTAGTAAATACTTAACAATAGCTGACTTTCCACCATGAGTCATTGCTTCTACAACGCGCAGCACTCCAACAAGTAATAATGGTATATACTTTCTTAAGCTTTTTTTATTTTCACGATTTTTAACATAGATCACTTCAGTTGCGCATGTCACATAATATATCGCTTCAACAAATGTTTTTTGTGATCGTGATATTGTATATACACTAGATGCTAACTGGCTTATCAAGAACAAAACAGTCACCATTCCGTACATTACATAAGAACTAATATGGATTATTTTTTTTTCACCAGTGAATACATTAAAACTCTTCCTCAGTTTATTTTGACGATATCTAGACCAAAAAAATGTAGTAATAATTATAATAACATCAACATACACTCCACCCAAAAGTCTAATCATGTTATTATCGGTATAACCTTCAAATAATGAACGTACTGAAAACTTTGTGACTGAGTTTTGGTTATACAGTACCATCACAATCAATAAAACTGCAACTAACGAAAAGCCTTTTTTTTGCGAAGATTTCTCTACCTTTGCTAATACATATACCATTGTTAAGCTACTACAAAAGGAGTGCAGAATCGCCAGTAACAGTCTATTATTTCCCACCCCATAATATGAATAGTATATGAATGCCGTTACTCCAACAACAGCAAAAGATATAACAAAGATATTCCAATCAGCTTTTTTGGGATTCAACACTTCAAACCTCTATTCCATTAAACTTATCCGGAAATTTTTTTAATGACCTATAAAGCCTATCATGATTTCTTTTCCCAATTAGTTTTATCATTATCACATGCAACTGCATTACCCATTTACGCTTTGCTCTTGGTCCCCATGCACTTGCAAATCTGTGAATACTTATGGTATCATCATTCGATTGTATTTCATCCGTATAATAGTTTTTTGGAGAGAATACTTGATAGGGATATATAACAAGTTCTCCCAAATTCAATACATTTCCATTATCTCTTAATTCTCTCTTGTATTTACCTTTTAGTACAAGCCTTATTAAATATGGGACCGCATCAACTCTCATGTTTCCGTCACTATCATAAAAAGATTTTCCTTCGTAATAATCAAGACATGATTTTATCCAATCTAATCCTGGTTCTGCTCCAATTGTTGCTGCTTCAGGAATTCCTAAGTATTCAAACCCCATAAAACACTTATGATTCAGAAAAGTATCATAGCTTTTCAAAACCTCAATATCTGAATCAAGATAAATACCGCCATAGTTATATAACGCCCAAAATCGTATATAATCTGCAGCAAAAGCATATTTTTTTGCCTCGTATGCTTCCTTTACCCACTGAACACTATTTATATCAAATGTATCCTTGCTCCATAATTTTATTTCATAATCTGGTAGCAATTTCCCCCAACTTTCCAAACATTTTTTTATAGAATCCGGATATGGATCTCCGCTTAACCAACAAAAATGTATCACTTTTGGTATCATAATCTCATCACCTCATTTTCCCCTCAATTACGTAGCTTTCGAAGAACAAACCGACCATGCATCTATCTTCGGTCGATTATCTCATTTCCCATTGACAACATTTACTAAAAAGTCTAATTCATCTATAGGAATAATATTATTGTATTGATACTATATTTTTACTACTATGACACGTATCTAAAGCGCTTGAATCATATTGGTCCTTCTCCCCCACTAAATCCACAATAAAATAGTGAACTCCTACATGAAACCGTTACTGTTTTCCAAAAATCAAGCACACTCTAAACAAAAAATCATCCAAGAAGTTTCCACAACTCATTTCTGCAACAGCTTTATTATCTACCATAGCTTCTAAAACCAAACGATTATTACCTTTTATACTATCAGAATAGTTTTCAAGTATTTCAAGCGCGACTTTGTCTCTATTGTACTTTGTATTAAAAAACTTGTTTATTCTAGAGATCCATTTTTTTAGAAAAGAACTATTTCCACTAACAACATTTGTTCCATGTTGCCTATATTTCATATGTGGTTCATAGTCATATAATGACACCCCACCTATCGACAAACAAACAAGATTTACCCACCAGTCATGAAATGACACATATCGTGGTCTATATGCTTTTAGATACTCCATAAGTAATGAATTAAACACAACTGTACACCCAGTAGCGTAGTTTTTCACAATAGCCGATCCCAATGTCGTAATCGGTCTAAGAGCCTCCACTTTTATACACTCCAAATGCTCGTCAACCAGCGTCGTGTTACTAGAATAAATTGCAGGTTTCTTTACCTCTTCTAATTTGTCAACCGCTATTTTTAGCTTATTCTCATCCCACACATCATCTTGATCTGCAAATGCATAATAGTCATATTTGCCTGCCATGCTTATCAATTCAAAAAAGCTCTCTTTAACCCCTACATTTTTCGATTCGATAATGTCAACCTGTTCAAATTCTTTTATTATGTCTACTGTTCTATCATTTGAACCATCATCTCGAACAAGTATTTTAACATCAACACCTATTTGTGTTATGATGCTGTTTAGTTGCTCTCTAATATACCTTTCCCCATTATAAGTTGACATCATCACAAGAATCTTCTTCATCACTTCAGCCCTTCATAATACATAATTAATTTTTTAGCTTCTGTTTCAGAATCAAACCCAGCCAACTTCACTTCTTGACTATGATCAGTTCTATTTGTGCTTTTGATTTTTGTTAAAATTCTCCTTGCCCATTCATCTGCTTCTATATTCAAATCAATAAATTCCCCCAAATCCGCACAAGGACTAGATTCATTAGGTATTTCCGTAGAAAAAAAGATTGGTAGTCCACATGATTCTGCCTCTATTCCAACTACAGGAAGTCCCTCATAAAGCGATGGTAATAGAAAACAATCCATTGCATTATAAAATGGTTTTATATCTTCTCTACGTCCCAAATAAAGAACTTCTTCGCTAATACCAAGCCTCTTTATCTTTTCCAACATCGCTTCTCTCAATTCTCCATCACCAATAAGAATAAGCCTTGCTTTGTTTTCTAGTTTTAAAATTTCATTAAATATCTCAATGATAAAAAGCGTATTTTTTTGAGCAGTTAATCTTCCAATATGTCCAATTACGATATTACTTTCTATACCATATTTTTTTCTGCATTCTTCTCTTACCCTTAAATCAAAGGTATTATCAATTGTATTAATCACAGTCTTGAAAATTGTGACTTTACCTTCATCATACAATCTTCCAAACTGCCATTTCCCACATTCATCACCATTAGCCATATAATGGGTCGAAAAACATCTTGAAAATGGTTTAAGTATATTTTTTATAACTGTCTTTTTATCTGATTTATGAGCCATAGAAATACTTTCATTTATTCTTATCGGAACGCCTTCCCGCCATGCAGCATAAAGACCAAATACATTCATCGTCCCATTATATGCATGAACAATTCTGTAGTTATTTTCTCTACAAATCTTCTTAATTGCCTTTATATTAGCAAAAATATTCTGATAACGAGGAATTATATATACTCTTCCTCCCAATGACTCAATTTCTTCTACAGGAATTGCATTTGAGTCATCGTCACATATAAAATCAAACTGTATCTTTGTCCTATCTATGTGGCGATAATACTCCATGACGAGATTTTTCTTCCCCCCCGAATGCATTTTACCCATTATTACTGCTATTCTTTCCATTACAATAGTTCCCTTTTCATATATTCCGCTGTTTTCTTTATCCCATTTTCCAAAGAAATGGGATTTAATTTCCCGTAATACTTCTCATACCTAGTAATATCTAAGTAATTTATTGGAACATCTACAGACCTTGCATTTCTGAATATCACCTTTACTTTTAGATTTAGAGATTTTTCAATCGTTTCAATTACATCCTTTATGGATACCCCATATCCACATCCCAAATTAAATATACGATGTTTGTTTTCACCATTCACAATATTCAACATCGCTCTAATGGCATCGTCTATGTAAATAAAATCTCTAATAACGGAGCCATCTCCATAAACACATATTTCCTCACCTCTAAGTGCTTTGTACGTGAAAGTAGTTACTACGCCAAGAACTCCGTTGGGTCTTTGATATGGTCCATATGGATTTGCTAAACGAATAATCCTGTAATCTAGTCCATACATATAGTTATATAGATACAACAATTTTTCTATTGTGATTTTCTGTATACCATACGATGTAATAGGATTCGTAGGTGTATTCTCAGGTAATGGACAACTTGCTTCTTTACCATATACTGTCCCCCCAGATGAAACAAAAACAACCTTTTTTACTTTTTTTTGCACACAAGCATCAAATAAATTAGCAGAAAAGAGAACATTTGCCTGAATATCGTAGCTGATATATTGGTTCGAAGTTGTAGGAACATTTGTGCTCACAAGGTGATAGACAACATCTTGATTTTCCAACACGTTAAAGCTCTCATCCTGATCCAAAGACGATTCTATAATTCTAACATTAGAAAAATTAAATTTTTTTATGTTAGAAAAATACTCCATATGTTTGTCCACTAGAGTTATTTTATTGTTTATATTTTCTGCTAATTTGATTGTAAGATTTGTCCCGATAAATCCGGAAGCTCCTAAAATCAATATATTCATTTAAACCTCCTCAGAATTTGTGCTTGTCACTAATTTATATTCCTCATTAACTTCTTGCCTTTGCCTACGATTAACATACCGAATTTCGCATTCTTTCCTATAATCCATTTTTTTGCAAAACTAATTTCTAAAGATCTTTGAAAAGATACTGTTTTGAACTACTTTATCAAACTGATTCTAGTTGCATTCTGTATTCTAAAAAATATAATCCTAATCCCTTTCATCCTGATAACTCATTCTTCCACATGTACAGTTATGCACCATCATCTGTTGCAGAAAGACTCCTAAACTAAAAACGAATGAAGTTTGAGTAATCCCCAAATACTCTCTTAGCCATTCCTTCTGCTATCCAGTTGATAACCCCTTCAATTTCATCGTATACAGGATTATCTTCAAAAATCATCTCATATGTCCATGCCAACTCATCATCAAAATTCACCTTAGATTTGATGCATATTGTTTCATTTTCAATATCTTTTAAATGCCTACTCTTCCAATCCGTAATACTTATATACCTTAATAAAGCACAGTTAACAATTATAATTCTATAAACAATGTTTCTCCTTGGTATCCATCTCATGGCACTCGTTTAACTAATATAGTTTAATGTCCTTCGTTCGCCTTGTCAATTAGACGAATTTCTCTACGATACATCGTGTCATACGTCTTGCAACCACAATGTAGACGATTTTTGCAACAGTTTATTCTCTCTTAGTTAGAATCTTTTATACATTATCAGTCAATTGAAACTGCATGATTTTTCACTATAAGCTGACTATGATTCAATATATAGCGTACATTATCTTCTCGTTTCAATATATAGTACTTGATTTATTCACTTTTTTTGATAAAATTACGACAATAGAGTTGCCCAGTCATTTGCATTGGGGACCAGGCCGAGGATTATACTCGGTCTTTTTACTTTATCAGGAGAAACAGAATGGAATTAAAATGTCCACTCACAACTTCGATAATTGATTAGACATTATATAGATATCAATGAAGTGCATTATAATACCCACATTACTAATGTTTTCTCTTCGATATAAGATTACCCTTTCAAATCGAGTAGGAGGCGGTGACAAACCGCCGTCCTCTCACAGCACCGTACGTACCGTTCGGTATACGGCGCTTTCAATAGTTGACGTGCACAGACTGATAAGCAGTGGCTAAATCGTAAAAGCCACTCTTTATCAGTCTTTCTTTTGTCATTGCCATGTTAATAGCAACTGTGTGTGTCGTGAACCAGTAACCACGTCGGCTGTGACCAGCCATGTGAGCCAATTCATCAGGTACACCCATCTTTAAAAGATTTCGAACCTTCGTTTTTGGATTCTTCCACTGTTTCCATATACACATACGAATTCTGTGATAGAGCCATCCATTAAGCTCGTCGATGTTGTTCTTCATGCTTGCAATGCCGTAGTAATTAAGCCAGCCTCTGGCACAAACCCGTATTTTCTCTAGGCTTGGTTTGATGGACTGCACCGACTTACGGGAAGATAAGTCCTTCAGTTTCAGCTTGAACTTCTTCCATGACTTCGTGTGAACTCTGACAAATATGCCACTTCTGTTCCTTCCCAACGCAAAGCCAAGGAATTTAAAATTTCGGATTGCAAACACGCTAACAGTACGACTTTTCTCTCTGTTGACTGTGAGTCTCAGTTTCTCTTCAAGATATCGCGTACTGCTTTCCAAGAGTCTCTCAGACGCCCGCTTGCTTTTGGCTAGGAGCACGATGTCATCTGCATATCTGATGCATGGAACACCTCTCTTCAAGAATTCCTGGTCGAACTCATTGAGGTAGATGTTCGCAAGTAATGGCGATATGTTACCTCCTTGCGGTGAACCTTCCTCTGTGCCAATGACCACCCCGTTTTCCATTACACCACTTTTAAGGTAACGCTTAATCAGCTGCACTACACGTTCGTCCTTTACATTCTTCCGGAGAAGGTTGATAAGAATCTCGTGATTCAAAGTATCAAAGTACTTGGATAGGTCAAGAACTACAGCAAATGTGTAGCCTTGTTCCGCGTACTCTTTAACCTTGAGAATTGCACCTTTTGCGTCTCTGTTCGGACGGTAGCCATAACTTCCGTCCGCGAACAGCGGTTCATAGATAGGCATTAACTGTTGCGTTATTGCCTGTTGGAGTATTCGGTCTATCACTGTTGGTATGCCAAGCTTTCGCACACCACCATCAGGTTTCGGAATTTCAACCCGCCTGACTGACGACGGAGTGTATTTCCCACGATATATGCGGTCTTTTAACTCCTGCTGATGTTCCCGAAGATAGGGAAGTGCTTCCTTGACGGTCATGCCATCAATTCCAGGCGCTCCCTTGTTTGCCTTGACTCTCTTATACGCTCTGTTAAGGTTGTCCTTATGCAGTATCGCTTCCAAGAGCTTCGGCTGTGCACTGTCTCTTTCTTTCCATATCCGATTGAATGACCTACGCGCTTTCACATGTCCTTCGTGTTCCGCACTATCCCCATGTGAACAGCCACTGTTTCCAATGTTTTCTGCCATAAACAGTCATTCCTCCTTTCTCAGTCATACTCAAGACTCCTACTGATTCGGTCCTTCGCCTCTCGGCTACTATGACTTCTGCTGACTTCTGCGTGTTCAGCACCGCCTCGTTTCCTTGTACGGTGGTTACTCCTTTCAGAGCCTTTCACACAGACCTCCTCTATAAAAGTGGTTTTTCTACCACTTCGTATTAATCTATCTCATTTATGTTAAATATCGTAAAGTTTCCTTGATGCAGTTCTTTCTTCCTTCATCCAGGTCACGATACATTCGAATTATATCTTTTTCTTCAAATGACAGACTTTCTACTGTTTCTTCATGCCCAAGGAAAAGATAATTCGGTGTCGTGTTAAGAAATATGCATATTTCCTCTACATATCTCAGGTACGATGTACTTCCGTAATACTTCCATTTAGCCATGGATCCGGTTGGTATGCCCAGATACCCGGCGAGATCTATTTCCTTTTTCCTTCTTTTCCTGATCAATTCCAGTATCCTTAATACCAC
>NZ_FOPH01000037.1 GCF_900113415.1 Oribacterium sp. WCC10
AGCTGAAACATCTCCTTTATAATAAGAGCACCTATAATTACGTTAATCGGAGTGTTACGGCGTGAAGGCTGATCACTGTACAATACTCGGAAAGGCTCTTCATCTATAGCTGGAAAAATATTTTCAGAAAAAAATTTAGCCCATGATTTTTCAAGCATTTTTACTTCTCTTTGGGTTAAATTAGAAGTAGAATCAAACAAGCTGATTTGCTGAGATGAATTTGTTGCAAATGACATAAACTATACCTCCAACAGATCCTATCTCTATTATACTATTTAGAAAAGGTAATGTATTAGGTTTTTAAGGTTCTAGCGCCCCATTTGTCGGGCGACTCATATGATGATGTAAGGGTCAAAAGTCTCAAATCAACGTGCAAGCCTATACGTTGATCGGGGTGGGCGAACACAAAAAGAGACCGTCGTAGTGCGACAGCCCCTTCTCTTTTATGAAATACTTTTACGTCTACAGATGAACTGTCAATCAAAGCTCGATCTTATAATCTGCACTTCCTGCACCGTCTACTGTGAAGTAAGCAGCGGAATCAGCAGCATTTACATAAACATTAACAGCCTTAACAGCCTTGTTAACCTTCTGTGCAGCAGCTACAGAATCCTTAGCAATCTTATCAAAATCGTAATCCTTGCCATTGAGCTGTAAAGTGATTGTAGACTTAACGCCTGTTGTTTTAGTTGCCATAATTATCCCCTCCAAAATGATGTTTTTACAAACGTCTACATTATATTTTTATTGTCCAAGTTTGTCAATTATAGAGGCCATAAAAGCGGTATCAGTATGCAGTCATACAAAAAAGCTTCTCCTGCTATTTTATAAATTGAATTAATGCCGATAAAAAGAAAGAACGGTATAGTTTTTTGCTGCAATTTCGATATATAGCCTGCACAAGGTTTTTGTGCCATCAAAATAAACGGGAAGAAAAATGAAAGAACACAAAAAGAATATTAATGACTTATCGATTCTGTTACTGGCTTCCATATTTATGAACGGGTTTGAAACCGGAGGATACCAGGCTTCACTTCTATATATAGGAGAAGAATACTCTCTTGATCATGGTGCGCAGGGGGTTATCGCATCCGTTGAGCTTTTCGCAACAATGATTGCACCGATACTTTTAGGCTCCATTGCGGACAAGGTAGGAAAGAAAATAATGCTTACATTGTTTACGGCAATGAGAGTATTGTCCTGTTTCATCATACTTATGGCCACCAACTCGGTTCCTTTTGCTGTAGGCGTTTTTATTCTCGGCTTTGCAACAAGTATCATTCAGTATGTGGCAATTGCGGAAATGGATGATGCTTATCCGGTAACCAGACACAAGAGGATGGGCGGAATAACTGCAATGTATGCATTCGGAGCGGTTGTAGCGCCGCTGATAGTTGGTATGGCGATTAAAACTCCGTTCGGATGGAAGAGTTTCTTTGGATCGGACTGCATTATATCTTTCGTACTTGCGGTTATGCTTTGGAAGATCAGTTTTAAGCCAAGGGAGGAAGTTCCTGCCGGTGAGACGACTGATGATGAAGTGACCGGATCAGGAGGCAAAATCTACATTACCGGAGTTGCGCTTCTCTGCATGATAATGTTTATCTATGTCGGTGTTGAGAATGGTGTCGGTTTCTTTCTGAACGGCTTTATGCATGACAAGGTAGCTTCTACAAGGGGATATATAGCATTGTCGCTTTTCTGGATGGCAATGATTCCTTCAAGAGTTTTGTGCGGATATTTTTGTAAGTACAGACATATTCTGCTTTGCGCGGCACCTACAGGAGCTGCAATACTCCTTGCAATTCTGTCTGCGGTAACCAATGAATATGTTGCATTTGTAATAGTGTTTATTCTTGGATTTTTCTGTGGAGCGGTATATCCAAATGTTTTAACTTATGCGGCTGATTTCAGTGGAACCCGTACAGCAACCGTTACAGCTGCCATAACAGTGGCTACGGGTGTAGGAGGAACGGTAGTATCTGCTATATTCGGATTTTTGGAAACCGCAATCGGATTTACAGGTTCTTTTAGAATTCTGGCATTTATTTTGGCGCTGGATCTTTTGTTCGCGCTTCCCGTAGTGATGAAAAAGAAAAAACGGGTGTAGACATTATTAATGTTTAGATATTACAGTCAAAACTTAAAAATATTATTTGGAAAGGTGAGCTATGGGCGTAACAGTATCTGCGGGCGATCTTGAAAAGTATATTGTTGATAATATAGAAGAGGCTATAAAGAATGATCACATCAAGATATTCTATCAGCCGATCATACGTACAATGACGGGAAAAATATGTGCGGCAGAGGCATTGACCAGATGGGATGATCCCGTATATGGATTTTTGAGTCCGGCATCATTTGTAAAAGCGCTTGAGGATGCCGGAAAGATACACATTCTGGATACCTATGTCATAAGGACAGTGTGTAAAGATATCAAAGCCAAGATAGATAAGGGCGAGGAACCATTCACAGTATCTATAAACCTCATCAAAGCGGATTTCCTGAACTGTGATATATATAACGTCTTTGAAGAGGTTGAACAGGACAGCGGTGTTCCTGCAAAGTATCTCAGCATCGAAATCAGTGAGGGAATACTGAAGGATAATCAGGAAATACAGGAAACAGTTCATAAGCTTCTTGAAAGAGGTCACGAAAAGTGGCTTGATGATTTCGGGTATGGCAATTCATCTTTTGGTGCACTGAAGAGACATTATGAAGTGATCAAGTTTGATGTGAGATCTCTTCATGGACTTAAAGAAGAGGAACTCAACCGGGCAAGGACCATAATCGCGTACTCGATCAATATGGTCAAAAGACTTAAGTTCAGTGCGTTGATTGAAGGTGTAGAGACTGAAGAGGAATATAAATTCTTCAAAGATCTGGGATGTGAAATGATACAGGGATATTTCTTCTCAAGACCGATGATGCTTAAAGATCTCGAAAAGCAGGGGTTTGAAGTCGAATCAAGAGATGAGAGGGATTATTATAATGCCATAGGTCAGATGGAGATCGATAACGGATATATCATGTCTGATTCAGGAATCGATAATGTTGAAGCTATGGCGCTTTTTGAGTACAAGGATCAGCATTTTTCGTATATTTATCAGAATGAAGCCAATAAACGATACCTTCAGTTCATCGGAGAACTGAATAGTCTTTCTGCTGAACGGGTCATTAACCAGAAATCGGGGGTTCTTCAGGAGAAACTGCGTCCATTTATCAAGGATCTGGAAAAAGGAAGACAGAATCTGAAATTTTCCTATATGTACAGAGGGAATATAGTTAATCTCAGAGCGAAGTTTATAGCCAGAAATCCAAAGACCAATGCCATAGCCTTAGCGACTTATGCATTCATCATGCATGATGAGAACCGTAACAGGGGGCAGGCTTTTCTTAGAGCGATGAGAGAGATTCATACTATTTTTGACAGATTTGATCTTGTGGATTTTGAAGACAGGATTATAAAGAATTCATTTATCAATACCACAGACTATGGCTGCATATCAGAAGGGATTTCTATAATGGAAGCCGTGGAGGAATGGTGCAGGGATGCAATATATCCGGAGCAGAGAGATGAATTCAGAGATTTCATGGATATTGATAATGTTAAGAATAAGATTTCGAAGCTTAGATCCAAGCATATGAGCAGGATTTTCAAGACACAGATGGATAATGGGCAGTATGTTGAGAAAGAGTATGTCCTCCTGCCTATAAATCTGGATGGGAAG
The DNA here is from genome assembly GCF_900113415.1 of Oribacterium sp. WCC10. GTDB lineage: Bacteria > Bacillota > Clostridia > Lachnospirales > Lachnospiraceae > Oribacterium. The sequence continues at coordinate 3,732 of NZ_FOPH01000037.1, forward strand.
GAAATGTTGCTTTCGGGAATCATTAATATTGATATGAATGGAAGATGAAATTGCTTGGATTTAAGAGGTGACTTGCTATGATACAAAAAACATTTGTATTATCCCGAAGAGATGAGATGTGGTCGGTACTCCAGGAGTGGGAACAGACTATTCAGGATAAACCAAGAGGCAATATGTTTCTCGTGTTTACTGTTAATGGGTTGTCTGAAGATAAGCTTGAGGATGTGCTTGCTCTTGTCATGAAAAAATATCCCAACATTAATATGCTGGGACTATACCAGAGAGCTTCGCACAAGTACAGTGAATTTCTGCGAATTTCTTTCTGTCTCATGGAAAAGTCTGTTGTTACGCCGTTTTCTTTTTCATTCAGAGACATTGATGAGGAAAGTGCTGTCGCGGATTTATCGGAGAGAGTAGGACATATAAAGAATCCTGCATGTATACTTGTTTTTGCTGCGGGCAGTTCTGCAAAGGTGTCATATCCGTTATCTGTATTTGAAAAGAAATATCAGATACCTGTGGCCGGAATATGGTCGGCTGATTTTGATAATGCCGAGTCGGATACTCATTATGTTTGGCAGAATGAAAAGATAAAAAGAGGAATGGTGGGAGTAATACTGTCAGGCGAAGAACTGCTGGTTCATACAGAACTTCTGACAGGCTGGAGACCTCTCGGAAAAAACTTTGATATTGAGCTCAGAAAAAAGGGATCATCTATCGGAATAGGTGAGACCATAGTTAAGAAAATCAACGGAAAAAAAGCAACAGATATATATCACAGATATCTCAATATAAAGCCTAATGATGCTTTCCTTGAGAATATCAGAGAGTTTCCATTCCTTATAAAACGAGATAATGAAATATTGAGCCGAAGTCCTTACAGATATGATGCAGCAGGTCAGCTTTATTTTCTGGGAGACTTCAGAGCGGATGATATCATCAGTTTTTCATCTGGAAATAAGAGTAGTATTTTCAGTGAAATAGCATATAAGGTTAACAGATTTGCGGATTTTGTTCCACAGGGATCTTTTCTGTTTGGGAGTGATACGCGAGAGACATTTATAGTACCTGAATATAAGGAACTGAAATCGTTTCAGAATATAGATGAAAACATTCAGTATATACGTGGCAAGGGCCAGTTCCTTTTCCATGATGGAAGAGGCGGAACACATAATGTTTCCAGTGTTATTCTGGGGATAAGAGAAGGAGTGCCCGAGGAAGTGGTTCATGTTGATTTTTCGGATGTGGTTGTAACGGCCGAGACAGAAGGGGTTTTGCCGCTTGCTGACAGAACAAGTACATTTTTACAGGCAATCACAGAAGATCTTAACGAAGCTATATCAAAAGCAGAGAGTGCCAATAAGGCAAAGTCTTCATTCCTTTCTCATATGTCCCATGAGATACGTACGCCTATCAATGCGATTCTCGGTATGGATGAGATGATCCTGAGAGAGGGCGTTGATTCAACTGTCAGAGGCTATGCGGTAGATATCAGAAATGCCGGAATCGAACTTTTGGGAATCATTAACGATATCCTTGATTTTTCAAAGATAGAATCAGGAAAGCTGACAGTCATTCCTATGGAGTACAAGACTGCGGACATGCTGAGAGACCTTTATCATATGATAAAGAAACGTGCCGAGGATAAAAACCTGGAACTGATTCTGGAGGCTGATCCGGATATACCTGAGATTCTATTTGGAGATGAGATACGTATCAAGCAGATCATCACCAACATTCTCACAAATGCAGTTAAGTACACCGAAAAGGGAAAGATATGGTTCAGGATAAAGATAGAGAGCCTTAATCCAAAGGAAGTGGTGCTCAATGTTTCAGTCAAGGATACAGGTATAGGAATCAAGGAGGAAGAGAAAGCAAAACTCTTCTCGGCATTTGAAAGACTTGATGAAAAACGCAACCGTACTATCGAGGGAACAGGTCTCGGAATGAACATTACTCAAAAGCTCCTGAAAGAGATGAACAGCACACTTGAAGTCGAAAGTATCTATGGGCAGGGATCAACATTTTTCTTCATACTTACACAGGAAGTACGTTCACCGTCTCCTATGGGTAAGGTGAATATAGAAGAGCGTAAGGAATCCTACGTAAAGAAAGGGGCGGCATTCCTTGCACCTGATGCAAGAATACTTGCGGTTGATGATACGGTATTGAACCTTACTGTCATCAAGGCTCTTGTTAAGCAGAACAAGATAAATGTTGATACTGCAGAGAGCGGACAGGAAGCTATCGAATACGTAAAGAAGAATCATTATGACATCATTTTCCTGGACTATCGCATGCCGGTTATGGATGGAATAGAGACACTTCACAGGATGAAAGAACTGGAGGGCGATCCGTGTATGTATACTCCTATTATCTGTCTGACTGCCAATGCAGTTACAGGAGCAATAGAAGAGTACATGAAAGCAGGATTCGATGATGTTATCACTAAGCCGATAGATTCCGAACTGCTTGAAAAGAAATTGAGATTCTATCTGTCACCGGAGTTGATCCATGAAGGCGACGATATAACAGAAGCTGAGACAATAGAAGAGACAGAAGACGATTCGACGGAAATTCCGGCGGAGATTCGTGAGATAGACGAGATTTCAGTGGATGACGGATTACAGCATTGTGGTTCGGTTGAAGGCTTCATGAGCGCCTTGTCAAGTTTTTATGACAGCCTTAAGGATAATATAAGGATCATTCAGGAAAACTTTGATAATGCTGACATAAAGAACTACACGATAAAAGTACATGCTATGAAGAGTTCCGCAAGGATTATCGGTGCCAATGAACTTTCACTTTTGGCCAAGGATCTTGAGGCGGCAGGTGACGCTGAAGATATGACGGTCATCATTAACGATACTCCGAAACTTATAAGTATGGCGGAGAATCTGTATACTTCTTTGGAGAGATGTTTTAAAGTTGAAGAAGAGGATACTTCAGATCTTCCGGAACTTTCTGATGATGAATGGAATGATTTCATTATTTCTTTGAGTGGATTTGTCGATGCATATGATATCGATGATCTGAATATGATGCTCGAAATGATGAAGGCATATCATCTTTCAGGGGAACATAAGTCTATATATCAGGAGTTAAAGGAAGCATCGAAAGGGCCGGATTGGACCAAACTGGCCGAACTGGTAGCGATTAGATAAGTCAAACGTAAAAAAGATTGGAGAAGAACAGTGTATCTCAGCAATGTTTTGATCATAGGGAGCAATTTAAATTTTATGGCGCAGGCCATGATCCGTATTCTCATGAATAACGGATATAACATAACTACGTGCGGACTGAATCATGATGAAATCGCAGAAAAATCTGATAATGCCGGAGTGCTTATATTATATCTGGACAGTATGCCGTTTAGTGATACTGAAATATTCGAATATATTCAGACATTAAGCAATAACAGGATAGTATGTGCTGTGGGAAAACCAAATGAATATAAGGAGTTCTATAGAATTTTCCCCAAGAATCTCGTTAACATTGAGATGCCGCATCCTGCCAATGTCATGATACTGATAGATCAGTTAAGAAGAGAACGTACAATAAACGATGAGAGTGTAAATGCCGAGAAAAAGCATAAGATACTTCTTGTTGATGATGACAGTACTTTTCTTCAGGTTTCAAGCGGATGGCTCAAAAAGTACGGAAAGTATGAAGTTGCAATTGTTAATTCCGGACCACATGCAATTGATTATCTGGACAGGTTTACACCGGAACTTATTCTTTTGGATTATGAGATGCCGCTGATGGATGGACCGACTGTGTTGGCGAAGCTGAGAAAAAATGAGCGTACAAAGAATATTCCGGTATATTTTCTCACAGGCAAGAGCGATAGAGAAAGTATCATGCGTGTCATGATGATGAGACCTAATGGATACTTACTAAAAACGCTTGATCAGCAGCAGCTCGTTTCCAGAGTTAATGACTTCTTTTTGAGCCAGCAGAAATGACCTTTTGGGAACAAAAAGATGGTATATTCTGCCCGTATAAATGGTTTTTTAATAAAAAATTATTGCTATTTTGTTAAATGACTAGTAGCATATAACATATATATCTAAGGAGAAGTCGATTCGAAGGTTTCGGATTGGGTGTAAATTACCATTTACTTTATACTGTGGCATGATTTGTAAAAACTGTAAAAATGAAATAGCGGATAATTCAGCATTCTGCCCTAATTGCGGAATGCTGTTTGTCGTGTCTGCACCTGAAAGCAAATCGGGCACATTTCATAAAGATGATCTACCGGTTTATAACGCTGATACCTTCCGAAAGATGCTGGAGACGGAAAAGGCACAGGCTGTAGCTGAGAGACATAATAATACGATCATCCGCAAGGATAATCAGATAGTTGATAATGTAGCAGATCATGAGTCTTCAAACGAGGAGGATTTTGATCGTCTGGATAAGCTTTATGCCAGAGCTTTACAGTTGGAGAGAGCTGAGAAGGTAGCCGAGATGAAGCGCGCTGCTGAGGAGAGAGCCAGAAAAGCAGATGAATTGGCTCGCAAACAGGCAGAGGAAGAGCTTAAAAAGCGCATGGCTGATCAGGAAAGGCATAACAGAGCTGTTGCCGAAGAGCTGGTCAAGGAACAAGTGATCTCCAAGGAAGAACTTGATAAGACAAATGAGGAAGACCTTATACAGGAGGATGTGAAGCTTGAAACTCAGGCTGAACAGGAACCTGAAAAAGAGGATGAGGTTGTCACAACAGAAAAAACCATATCAGAGGCTTCTGAAAAAGCAGATGAATCAGAAAATCCATTAGAGGATGATTCTTCGGATTATGTATTCGGAGATGAAGATGAAGAGACTTCTGAAAAAACGGATGAATCAGAAAAGCCGGATGAAGCAGTGGAAGAGGCATCTGAGCCGGTAGAAGAACAGACGGAAAAGGAATTGTCTGATGACGAAGAAACGTCAGAAGAAGTGGCAATCGAAGAAGCTGAAGAAAGCACGGAGCTTAAGTTAGAGGAGACAGATGCATCAGAAGCAAAAAAAATTGCGGAAGAAACAATAACTGAAGGTTCGTTGTCAGAAGAGAAGTCCGAGGAAAGCGCCGTTGAAATAGAAGAAAAAACAGAAGAAGGTGCGGAAGGAAAGACAGAAGAGACATCTGAGCCGGTAGAAGAGCAGACGGAAAAGGAATTGTCCGATGACGATGAAGCGCCAGAAGAAGTGGCGATCGAAGAAGCAGAAGAAAGCACAGAGCTCGAATTAGAGGAGGCAGGCGCTTCAGAAGCAGAAAAGATTGCGGAAGAAGCGATATCCGAAGGTACATTGTCAGAAGAGAAGTCCGAGGAAAGCGCCGCTGAAATAGAAGAAAAAACGGAAGAAAGTGCGGAAGGAAAGACAGAAGAGACATCTGAGCCGGTAGAAGAGCAGACGGAAAAGGAATTGTCTGATGACGAAGAAACGTCAGAAGAAGTGGCGATCGAAGAAGCTGAAGAAAGCACAGAACTCAAATTAGAGGAGACAGGCGCTTCAGAAGCAGAAAAGATTGCGGAAGAAGCGATATCCGAAGGATCTGTGATAGAAGAAAAGTCAGAGGAATCGAACTTTGATGATTCGGAGAAGGCGCGATTGGCTTATGAGATGGACTCTGAACCGGATGCAGTAGAAGAATTGTTGAAAAGGGATGATGCCGGATTCGGCGATGATGCACATGATAATGATTCTGCAAAGCCGGTTAACGAAAATCTTAAGCACGGGAGTTTCCCGATTATTGGCGTTATAGTACTCGCTGCAATGATAGCAGTTGGTGCGGTTGGATTTATAATCTGGAATAATTCACCGTCAAGACAGGCGGCAAGACTTTTGGCTACGGCAGAAGGGGCTTATGCTTCTGCGGACTATGCCAAAGCGGAAGAGGCCTATACTCGACTTCTTGAGTACGGAACGCTGGGGTCAGACTCCTATATTCATTATGCAGAGTCATATATGAATGCAGGGGATCATGATCATGCAGTAAGTATCCTGAATGAGGCGTTAGAACATTATCCTAATGACAGCGCACTTACAGGACTGCTTAATAAATTGTATCCGGTGATTAAAATATCCCCTACGGGTGGAGCCTATGCCGAGGTTGTGAATGTAGAAATGTCCACGGCTGGGGAAGGTGAAATCTTCTACACAGTTAATTTTGATGGTGTGGCGGGTGAAGAAACCAAGTACGAAACTCCAATTACCTTGGATGCAAATGGAATATATAAGATAGATGCTTACTGCAAAACTACAGACGGTTATGTTGGACCTGTTCAGTCTGTGACATTTACACTTAGTATAGTTCCTGCAGAGACGGTTCAAGAGACAACTGAAAGTGCAGAGATTGATGAGACATCAGAGTCTGCAGATGACAATGCTGAGTTCAGCTTTGCAACCGAATATGCATCATATCCGGATACTATGGCAGTTATTCAGGTTAAGGATAGACAGGACATGGGTGAGTATTCTGTATTCCCTGCTGAAGTTTATCATAATCATGAAAGCGACAAGCCTGTTGGGGATTCGAAGACTGTGAATATTAAAATCAGTAATAGCGCATGGTTGCATTATGTTGATTATGATTACGGCAGTATACCTGTCCGTGATGCATATGCATTCCTTCCGTATATGGGTCTGTTAAATGCCACGACAGATGACAATGGAGTGATAACAAAATTTGATTTTATACTAGGAAGTCAAAAGTAAATGTATATAAGAAGAGGAGTAGTACTGATGGTCTGCTCCTCTTCTTTTTTGTGCGGTTAAATTTGTATAAAAATATATAAAAATACAGAGAGAAAAAGCTTGATGAATTCACTTTGAATTTAAAATTATAAAAAATTTCAAAAAGTGTTTGACATTCAAAAGCATAACTGTTATATTAACTGAGCGCTCGAGAGAGCGGCAAACAAAAAGCTTCAAACGAAGCGATTAGAACCTTGAAAATCAAAGATCGATTAATACACAGACCCTGAAGATTCTTTGAAAAAGAAAATTCAGAGC
>NZ_FOPH01000039.1 GCF_900113415.1 Oribacterium sp. WCC10
AGTTCTTTCTTGTAAAACTTATTCCAAATGACGCCATAGTAGTAATCCGCGGGGTTAGATAGCATATAATCCGCATAATCTTTTCTTGTCAGAATCCGGTCGGTGTCAATGTCTCCTTTTTTCGAAAGATGTTCTCCCACAACGCGGTAGAAATCCGCGATGACCATGTCCGCTTCTGCATCCTCTATAGCACGGACCAGAAGTTTTGTGGCATCAGGAGTTATCCAGTCATCTGCATCAAGAAACTGGATGTAAGTACCTTCTGCCATATCTATGGCCTGATTTCTTGTATCGGAAACTCCGGAATTTTTCTTATGGATAGCTTTCACTCTGTCATCTTTTTCTGCATATTCATCTATGATTGAAGGACTTGAATCCTTACTTCCGTCATCCATGAGAAGAAGTTCAAAGTCCTTGTACTCCTGGTTCACTATGCTCTCTATACATTTCCTGACGGCTTTTTCGGCATTGTAAATAGGGACAATTATGCTTACCTTAGGCATGCTTTTTTCCTCCATGAATATTTGTTACTGACAATAATTTTACACAATATCCGGCAGATATTACAAATGTATATGCGGGCTTTATTTTTATTTTCAAAGAAAGTAGAATTGTGTTAATAAACAAATCGGCAGTTTGTATGGCTCTTTTGCTAAAGAAAGAGCGCGGCAACTTCAGATTTGTTTGGTTAAAACTAGGAGGCACTTCATGAACTTGAATCGTATTCATCATATTGCTGTGATATGTTCTGATAAAGACACCGCACTGGACTTTTACCATAAAAAGCTTGGATTTCAGATTCTTCGTGAAAACTATAGATCAGAAAGGGATGATTGGAAGATTGATCTTAAGCTCGGTGAAAGTGAAATTGAACTTTTCATTATGAAGGATCATCCACTTCGTCCTTCTCCCGAAGCTTATGGATTACGCCATCTCGCTTTCCGGGTAGATAACGTGGATGAGGTCGTCGCAGAATTGGAGTCTATGGGTATACCTTGTGAACCGATACGACTGGATGCTTTCACGGGTGAAAAAATGACGTTTTTCCGTGACCCAGACGGACTTCCTCTGGAAATACATGAGTAAACCGTTTTGATTATTTCAAGTTAGCTGATAGAAGGAACGTGTCTGAGATGACTATTTTTGATATAGTGAAGTGAACACCTACCCTAAAAACTTGGGCTCACGCGAACCCTTTTGATACATAAAAGATAGGATTGTATCAACGTAGATAGTATGGAGGAAGGTGTGGATATTCCTGAAATAAATCAGGTGGTGATGCTTAGACCAACGGAGAGTTCGATTGTATTTATACAGCAGCTGGGAAGAGGTCTCAGAAAAAAAGAAGATAAGGAGTATGTTGTAGTTTCATTGGAAACTATTCAAATAATTTCATGATTCCAATAGTACTTTCAGGCGACCGCACATACAATAAAGATAATTTAAGAAAATATATTTTTGAAGGGTCTAATATGATTTCCGGATGTTCATCAATTCATTTTGATGAAATATCAAGGAAGTCTATATTTGTTGTAATTGGTTTGATAAGGTGATGAAATAATGAATATACAGATTTTCGGCACGAAGAAGTGCAATGACACAAAGAAAGCGGAAAGATTTTTTAAAGAACGTGGCATCAAAGTTCAGTTCGTTGATATGAAAGAAAAGGGCGCACGATGTCCAGTGGACATCGGCTTTGCGCCGACCGAAGCGGAGCGGAGACGAGCAAGGGAGAGTTTACATCCGTTGCGCAGGCTAATGGAGGCATTGAGAACATGATTGATCCAGATGCCAAGGATAAGGACACTCTGGCATTGATAAAGTATATTGCCGATGAAGACAAGCTGGAAAAGATACTCGAGAACCAGCAGGTGATCAAGACTCCTATTGTCAGAAATGGAAAGCTTTCTACGATCGGATATCAGCCGGATGTGTGGAAGAAGTGGGAGTGAAATAAATCGGCAGGTTATGACGACATAGGGATTGATTATGAAGAGAACAATACTGACTATTGCATTAGGCATTGTTTTTACAACTTTAACTATAGCTTGCGGAAAAAATATACCTCCTCAGACAGATCCGGCTACTACTGAAAAACAGTTTGAGAGCTCTTCTGAAGAGTCTTCAACAGATACTTCAGAAACATTACGAAAAATTGAGACAGATGATCAGGCATTATCAGCCATAAAAAACTACTGTATAGCCAATAATCCAGAACTTGAGGATATGGTAAAATCCGGTGATTACACTATCTATTGGGAGATAGAATCATCTACAGACAACGAGATTGTTGTGCTCTTCAGGTCGTATACAGGTGCTGAGCTTCGTTACTATATTGATTCCGTTTCGGGAGATACATATGTCACAGAGTTTGTAAAGGGCATAACAGATGGAGAACAGCGTACGGAAGAGACTTTTAATGCGTTGGATTATGTTGATGAAAAGTGATAGCGATAGCGAATTCCGGTCCATTGGGAAGATAACGAAACTGTAGAGGCATTGAAGAAACTGTATCCGCTTACCGTCAAAATGTCTATTTACGGAGGATTTGAACAGGTAGACCTTTAGGGAAGAGTCTTCCAAGAAATGATGAGCAGATTACGACGGACTATGGAGATATTGTACTGTATTCCGGCGATCAGATTGTAGTGGTGATTATATGAATAATCGTAGAGAATGGTCAATATGTCGGGATGAGTTTGATATGGGAAATCACTCATGCTATTGGATTTGTCATCCTGAATGATACTAAACCATTCTTCGTTGCTTCTTCTGGTCGTGCGTTCTTTATTTAAGTAGACTAGCAGGCTGGATGATTTGGATATAAATTAGTCAACTATTAAGCATCCAGCTTTCAAAGGAACATATACTCTTATCTTTTTCTATGAAGTCATGTAACTCTTTTTCCAAAAGAGATATTGGTTCCAAAAGTGTAACATTAGGGAAACGATTCTTTATCTCATAGCATATTCTTGGAGAAGGAGGTTCTTTTAGGCTGTAAAAAGTCAGTTCCGGATTGGAACGCATTGCACCCTGGATAACTGACATGGGAGCTATAGCCCAATGATCCGGATGATCAAGATATCGTTGGAGCATGGAGCCGGTATTAACTGAAATCAAGGGATAGATTCCAGGACTCCAATGTCTGTCATGCCACTGTTGGAAGTCAGATCCCCAACAAAGATATATTTCTTTATCTACGGGTAAATCCTTACAGGAAATATTATCACCGTAATTACTCTTTTTGTTACAGATCAGATACATTAATTCTCTATATATAGGAATTGCAATAACATCAGGATAAGAAATTGAAGAAAATGCGAAGCCAATGTCAGCTGTACGGTTTTGAACCAGGGAATATATCTCATTGGAATGATAGGTCATGATTGACAGCTTGATTCTGGGATGCTCTTCGAGGTGTTTTTGGAACATCGGAACCAAAGTGTAGTTATTAACGGCATCAACGCTGGCAATATTCAATGATTTTATATCGGGAAGGGATTTAAGATGCTGAGTATCATTCCATAGTGATGCCCATTGACTGGCAATGGGTATAAATGCTGTGCCGTAATTTGTCAGTTCAGCATTTCTCTGACCTTTGTGTCGTATGAGGAGTTGAGCACCCAATTCGTCTTCTAATTGTTGAAGTCTGGAAGAAACAGTTGATTGAGATACAAAAAGGTATTTTGATGCAGCGGTTATATTCTTATATGTCGCAACGATAAGAAAAGTTTCTATCTGTTCATAGGTCATGGTATTCTCCAAATCAGATCAAATAAACTAAAGTGTTAATAAAATTGTACTGTAAAATATCGAATATGCAGATATTTTAAATCAAATATATCTGTTTTACAACTTTATCCGGGAATGATAGATTGGTTATAGATAATAAAGAACCGGTTCAAGACTAGCAATAATGTAGAAAATGCTTCGTGATAAAAGGGAGATAGAAATGATAATTCAATTTGATCTAATTCAAACGACTGGACTTGCGGTTCTGGTATATATGCTTGGACGGTATATTAAGAGTAAAGTAAGTGTATTTCAGAAATACTTTATTCCGGCTCCTGTAATTGGCGGCTTAATATGCAGCATTTTGATTTTTATAGGTAAGCTTACAGGATTATTTAATATTGAGATGACAAGTACTCTGCAGGACTTCTTCATGAACCTGTTTTTTACCGGAACCGGCTTTACATGTAGTCTGGCTGTGCTGAAAAAATCCGGAAAATTAGGAGCTAAGCTTGCTATAGGTGCAGTGATCTTTTTGTTCGTTCAAAATCTGGTTGGAATTGGACTCTGTCAGGTTTTCGGAATCAATAAATTGCTGGGAATCGCAATGGGATCCATATCAATGTCCGGTGGTGTAGGTTCAGGAGCATCTTTTGGACCGACTCTTGAGGAGTTGGGTGCTGTCGGCGGTACAACCATAGGTGTTGCGGCAGCAACCTTTGGTCTTCTATTAGGAAGCATAACAGGAGGTCCTGTTGCTGAACGACTAATAAAAAAATATGATCTTAAGAGCTCAGGACAGGTAATGGCAGAAGAAAAGAAGAAGGTTTTTGAACTGAATCAAAAGAGTCTGTTTGACAGCGTTTTACTGCTTCTTCTTGCTGCATTTATCGGATCTTATATTTCAGCTGCACTTAAGCAGACCGGACTCTCATTCCCGTATTACGTTGGATGTCTTTTCGGAGGAGCATTGGTAAGAAATATTGCGGATGCCAAAGGTCTTGACCTCAGAATGCATGAAATTGATACCATATCAAACATCGCGCTTAATCTTTTCCTTTCAATGGCTCTCATGTCACTTGATATAGCAAAACTTGTTGATCTTGCACTTCCGATGATTGTGATACTAATATCTCAGGCCATAGTCATGGCATTGTGGGCAACTTTTGTAACGTTTAATACCACAGGCAAAGATTATGATGCAGCAGTAATGGCTGCCGGACATTGTGGAGTAGGATTGGGACAGACTCCAAACGCTGTTGCAAATATGTCTGCAGTTATAGAGAAGAATGGACCTGCGCCAACAGCATGGTTTGTGCTTCCTGTTGTAACTGTAATTTTTATCAATATTACAAACCCATTGATCATCACATTTTTCATAAACTGTTTCAAATGATTAGTCATAAATAAAGGAAAAACACATGGAACTTACAGAAAAAATAAGAAACGAACTTTTAAAACTTCCTACAGGTAATATCGCTGACAATAATAATTCAGTGTCAAATCAAGGCGTTATGGATACAGGCATCAAGCCTGTAAGTCCTAAAATGAAAATGATAGGAAGAGCATATACTGCAAAGTGCTATCCGGGAGACAATCTGGCACTGCATCAGGCTATATACGGAGCACAGCCGGGGGATGTACTTGTACTTGATCTTAACGGGTATTCTCAGGCAGGACACTTTGGTGACATAATGGCAACAGCTTGTAAGCTACGGGGACTTGCCGGAGTCGTGATAGATGGAAGCTGCCGTGATTCAGAGGATATACGTGAGCTTGGTTTCCCGGTTTTTTCCAGGGGATTTAATCCTTCAGGAACAGTAAAAGAGAGTCCGGCAAAGTTAAATATACCTGTAAGCTGTGGAGGAGTGCAGGTGAATCCGGGAGACATCATATTTGGCGATTGTGATGGCGTGGTTGTTATACCTCAAAACGCAGAAGATGAGGTATTTGATAAAGCGTGTAAAAAATACGAGCATGAAAAAGAGATAATACGAGAACTTGAGTCAGGTAAAACCACACTTGAAATATATAGTTTTGACGTATTAATTACCGGAAAAATGTAAACGTATGATGGGATATCTATTATACGCTGATTAATGTGTTTCCCTTCCTTTATACTTGTACAGTATAAAGGAAGGGAAGCTTACGCTAAAGGAACTTGAGGCGGCAAGATAGCTTGATATAAAAATGATATAGTGTGGAATGGTAAGACCACTGTAAGAGCAATAGTTAATCAATAAGTATAAGCCTTTACGGCCAAGTTGTAGTATTTTTTCAGACGTTCCCTTAATGACTTTGGCTCAAGAACTATGGCATCACGTCCGAAGCGTTTAAAGTATTCTTCAAGCTGTAATTCGGACCAGTCAAAGTAATACAGATCTCCTTCTTTCTTAAGCAGGTCCGGACGGTTTTTTGTAACGACCTTGAACTTTCGGATTCCAAATGAATTCATTTTCACTATGGCCTGTACGGTTTTGGATACAGACTGAGGACTCCTGAGGGCCCTGTCCTGTAATTCTTTGTACAGAGTATCATCAAAAATAAAATCAGCGGATGTGACAAAAATGCTGGTAAGCCTGGATATTCTGAAGGTTCTTGGGATGTGGGCTCTGACGTCGTTGCATATCAGATAATTACATTGTTCTTCCTTCGAAGGAGCAATAAAATATGGCTCAACCGTAAAAGTGGTATTCTTTTCGGATGTTGTGGTTGAAAAGGTAATGATCCTTTTTTCAGAAATAGCGGTTGTAATAGCCTTTTGTATATCTTTAAAAATGATAATCTCTCTATTGCTTCGAGGTATAGACAGATATGAAACAAACATGTCTTTTAAGTATCCGGAGAGGGAAGAGTCCTTTAGTAAATTATTCTCGATGATTCCTATAATGTCATAGGATTCTCCGCTTACAGTCAATGTAATGGCTGTGCTCTTTTCTGCTTTTTCAAAATCCCCTTTTAGATAGGTATTAACTATTCTGTCAGCAAGTTTCTCAGAGTCTTTGTCAGATATAGATATTATGTTGGAAATATCCTGACGTATGCTGTTTAGGAGTTTTTCTTTTTCATTCCTGTATTGGTCAAAGTAATTTACTATCAGTATCTTCAGGAAGGCATTCAGATTAACAGAGCCATCTTTCTTATAGAATTCAAAAAGTTCTGCATCATTAGTGAGTCTGGTTTTTATATCTTCGGATAGATATATTTTATATTTTTCAGTCATGGTCCACCTCTTATATGGGGTCGTGATATACCACAATAATAATGTAAAGACCTCGTAAATACAATATAAATAGGGGTTTCTGATTAATAGAATACTGAAGGTATAAATCTCCAATTAAAAGCATTACTATATATACATAAAGACACACACAGCAATTACAGAGCTTAATGGTCAGCACCGGATCACTTGGTCCGGACTGGGTTCAAATCCCGAATATCCTTAAAGGATATGTGTCTTGATGCAGCCGTAGCCCAGTCCCTGGGTGTCTACTTTGCTGAGAAGAATACCGGTGCTTTCCATAATCATTATAGACTGCCCCAGGTAGTTTTCTGGAATGTAAACAGCCGTAACCGTCAGCAACCGGTAAAGATGAATGATCAGGGAGCAGCACTTGTATCAGGATGCAATACACAGATTTTTTCAATGTTAAAAGACGGTAATATGGAACCATACAAGTTTATGATGAGTGTCCTTTCATCAGAACGATACGAAAGGATCGTTGCGTAATGAGAACAGGTCCGGAGGGCGAAAAAACTTCCGGATCTGAGAGGAAAAAGCATGAATACAATAGAGATAAAAGGAAAAGTAAATACAGCTGTCTGCTATGCAAAGGTAGTGGAGGTAGAGGCGATAGAACAAATACGAAGAATGTGTGATTTCCCTATGACAGAGGGATCTAAAATAAGAATCATGCCTGACGTTCATTCCGGAAAAGGCTGTACCATAGGAACCACAATGACTATCGCTGACAAGGTGGTTCCGAATGTTGTGGGCGTAGACATTGGATGCGGAATGTTTACAGTGGATCTTGGCAAACAGGATATAGATCTCGCGAAGTTTGACGAAGCAGCACATTACATTCCTTCCGGCAGGGATGTCTGGGAAGGAAGAACAGAGCGTTTTGACCTTACAGGACTTAAGTGCTACAGGGAGCTTAAAGAGACAAAAAGACTTGAGAAATCCCTTGGGACATTAGGCGGTGGTAATCATTTTATAGAGATAGACAGAGCTTCAAACGGAAACAATTACATGGTCATACATTCAGGCTCCAGAAATCTCGGAAAGCAGATTGCAGAGTTATATCAGACTCTGGCAGTTGATCTTGCCAAGGGAATAGGAGATTATCTTTCAGCAAGGGAGGAACTGATCAGAACATACAAAGAGCAGGGAAGAAGATCTGAGATACAGACAGCGCTGAAGGAACTTTATGACAAAAAGTATACCGAGCATCCATCATCCATGCCGGAGGATCTTTGCTACTTGTCAGGAAAATATCTGGAGGATTATCTTCATGATATTGAAATCTGCCAGAAGTTTGCAAAAAGAAACCGTGAAAAAATGGCAGAGATAATACTTGACAGGACAGGTCTTTCCGGGGGTGAGTCTTTTCATACAATCCATAATTATATAGATACGGATGAGATGATACTGAGAAAAGGTTCCATCGCTGCACATAAGGGGGAGAAGGTCCTTATTCCTATAAACATGCGTGATGGTTCAATACTTGCTGTAGGAAAAGGAAACCCGGAGTGGAACTTCTCCGCACCCCACGGTGCAGGAAGAATAATGTCCAGGACAGTTGCAAAAAACAATCTTTCTATGGAGGAGTATAAAGAAGCCATGAAAGATGTCTATACTACTTCAGTAAATGAGTCAACTATTGATGAGGCACCCATGGCATATAAGTCTTTAACGGACATAATTGATGTCATTACAGAATCTGTAGATGTTATTGAGGTCATGAAGCCAGTTTATAATTTCAAAGCTTCTACATAGGAACATTGTTTGCAAGTTAGTTGAATTATTGGAGAAGCAAAGCAGGTTGGTGAAAATCACTGATCTGCTTTTTGTTATATAACAAAGCAATTTTGAGATCCTTTCACATCATAGTTGAGATTATATATGGAGTTTGGATGATATAGAAAGAATTTTGGCAAGTTTCTTGTGAGTGAGAGTATGGTAAGATATATATGTTTAGTCAATAAAATTTGTGAGCGAAATATCTGTACACTGGCTACGGGTATGGACAACTTTGCAGAATCCTGAGAACGGGTACTCGGTGCTGAAGCGCAAAGTGAAGGATTATACAGAACCGGTCACAGTCATTGGCAACATGCTGGATGTCAATTTGCCTGATTGGACTTGTATTCATCAATTATAAATAGTTTATGTAAAGGAATAGTGGCAAGAGACTATGGCAGAATCAGATAAAAAGTTTCTTTTTGAAAAGGATAGAGTATCACATGCGCTTATGGTTATGGCGCTTCCGGCTATAGCCAGTCAGCTTATAACTTTAATTTACAATCTGGCAGATACATGGTTCGTGGGAAGGACCAATAATCCCTATATGGTGGCAGCATGTTCGCTGGTTCTTCCGGTGTTTATGTTCACCATAGTTGTCTCCAATGTCTTCGGGGTTGGCGGAGGAACTCTCATAGCAAGACTTATAGGCGCAGGAGAGGATGAAGAAGCATCAGGAGTTTCCGAAATTTGTATGTGGATGGCCATCATCGCAGGAATGTTTTTTTCGATTCTTTGCTTTTTTGTGATGACTCCATTACTCACACTTCTTGGAGCAAGTGACAGAATAATCGAGTACGCTCGTCAGTATATGTTTTTTGTGGTAGTCCTCGGAGGAGTTCCGGTAGTTTTTAACAATACAGCATCCTCAATGCTAAGAAGTATCGGACTTTCGTCAAAAGCTTCTTTTGGTCTTAGTATGGGAGCCCACTAGACTGTAAAGCGTCTGTATGTCAGATATAAAAGTGGTTTCGGAAAAGAAAACGGCCATGAATACATCCTAAGAAAAATGCATCCACAGCCGTGAGGTTGTAATAATCAGAAATGTTCACCTTTGCCTGCTTCGACTTTCTGGATATTGATAGTATATGAAGCCTCTCCGTTCTTTCGGATATAGGTCTTGATATATACCGGAAAGCAAATATTTGAATTAAGTTCATGGTAGCTTTCAGGTGCATAATCATCAACATAGTATTTCCGGTCATCGTTGCCTTGTACAGTATAAGTAACGATCTCGG